>NZ_WNKY01000031.1 GCF_009720825.1 Duganella radicis
TTCCAGCGCGTTGAGACTGAAATGTCCGCCTATCGGCGACGACGACAGGACAGGGCAACCATCGCGCACCTTCAGCCTTCACTCTTTTGAGACTATGTCAACAAAATTATTCCGGACACCAGTGGGCCTGCGCCGGAACGACACTGCTTAGCTGATGTAGTTGAACAACGACAGCCCGGACATGGTGGTGAACGATTTCTGCGCCGCCGTCAGCGTGGTCTGCTGCTGGGTGAACAGCGAGATCGCCGCCGTGTAATCAACGTCCTGCAATTGCGACAGGGTGGTGGCGTATTGCAACCCCAGATCGTCGCCGGAGCTGTCGAGGTAGTCCAGCTCTTTCAGCCGCGAACCGACCGCCGCCTGCACCGACAGCACATTGTCGGTGGCATTGTCCACATTCACCTGCAACTGATTGAGCTTGTTGCTCAGACTGGCCTGCCCCGCCGGACCGCTGCCCGGCGCGCGCAACGCGTCGATGAAGCCCTGCACGGTGGTGAAGATCGACTGATTGGTCGACGGCGCCACCGCGAAATTGTCGCCATCGGCCGGATCGCCCTTGACGTCGAACTGCACGCCGTCAAACGTGATGTTCTGCCCACTCACATAGGCTTGCGGCGAGGTCGTCACCAGCGCGCCGGTGGTGGTGTCGGTCACGGTGTAGGTGGTCTGCTTGGCCACGCCCGGGGTGGCCGGGACCACCTGGAAATCGATCTGGTAATTGTGGCCGGTCAGCAGGGTGGCATCCTTGACCGAGCCGGCACTGATGATGCCGCTGCCACCCCGGCCGTAGTTGGCCGGATCGGCGGTGGTCACGAAGGTGCCGTTGCCGGTGGTGTTGCTCTCAAAAACGGAGGCGCCGGAATCGGTGATCGGTATGCTGCGGGTCGAGCCCACTTGCAACGAGCGCTGGCCCTGGTCGCCCTGGTAGTCGGCGCCGGTGGCGGTCTTGGTGAACGGCAGCGTGGTCGATTTGTAGCCCGAGAACACATAGCCGCCCACGCCGTCCGCCGTGTTGGCGATGCCCAGCAGGTCGGACAGCCGCGCCTCCAGTTCCACCGCCACCGACTCGCGGTCCGAATCCGTGTACGAGCCATTGCCGGCCTTCACCGCCAGATCCTTGATGTCCTGCAAAATCGAGGTGGCGCTGGCCAGCGCCGTGGTTTCGGTCGACAGCACGCCCTTGGCGTTGGCGCGGTTGGTGGCCAGTTGGGTGTTCAGCGATTGCGACTGCGTCACTTCCAGCGCGCGCGCGGTGGCGATCGGATCGTCGGCCGCGGTCAGGTTCTTGCGGCCGGTGGACAGCTGCTGCTGCGTGCGCGACATGGCCGTTTGCAGCGAGGTGATGTTCTGCGAACCGATGTCGTAAATTGTCCGTGTGCTGATGCGCATGACCATAGAGCTACCCTATTCCCTTAATTCCCTTAATTTCCCAGGCTGAGCAAGGTGTCGAACAGCTGGCTGGCCACTTGCATGACCTTGCCGCTGGCCTGATACGCCTGCTGATAGCGCAACAGATTGGCCGCCTCTTCATCGAGGTTGACGCCGGACACGCTCTGCTGCGCGCTGGTGGCCTGCTTGACGGCGGCGTCGGCCGCCGTGCCGCTGATCTGCGCCTCGCGCGCCTTGGTGCCCACATAGTTGACCATCTGGGCGTAGGTGGTCTGGAAGGTGGCCTTGCCGCCGTCCAGGATGTTTTTGGTTTGCAGCCCGGCCAGCAAGGCACCGTTGCGGCTGTCGCCCACGCCGCTGGTGTTGGGGCCGACGGTGAAGGTGTCCTGGTCGGCCGGCGTGCCGCTGATGGCGAAGTTGACGCCGCCGAAGCTGATGTTGGCGCCGTCCGTGTACGGCACCGGCGTGCCGGCCGGATACACCGTGCTGCTGCCGTTGGCGGTCACCGTCACGTCCTGCCCGGCCGGGAAGCCGGAGAAGCTGTTGCTGGCCTTGTCGAAGGTCAGGGTCGAGGTGGCGGTCAGGGCATTGCCGGGCGTGAGGTAATTCGTATCCACCGTGCCGGCCGAGATCTTGCCGTTGCCGGCATTGGCGGTCGGCGCGGCGGTGGCGATCGGCGCCGCCAGCGCGATCTTGTCGCGGTCCTTGATGGCCACCGAAAAGTCCTTGGCGGCGGTGTAGGTCGGCCGCACCAGGAAGTTGTCGTTCTGCTGCGGCGTGCCGGTGATGCTGTAGGCCACGCCATCGATCACCTGCGGCGTGGTCTGCGGGAAGGGGTTGATCTGCGTGACCTTGCCGTCGCTCTTGCGGGTGACGTTGAAATTGGTGCCGTCGAAGTCGACGCTGTAGTCGCTGGCGGTCAGGCCGCCGGCGTCGACCACGGTGGCGGTCACGTCCGCCGTGCTGGCCGGCGAGTTGCGCGTGTTGGTGCCGACATAGGCCTGGATCGGATTGAAGAAGTTGGTGCCCATGGCGCCATTCTCATCCTGGCCCAGCACGTGCTGGGCGTTGAAGGCGGTGACCAGTCCGGCCGCCACCTGGCCCAGCGAGTTTTGCGCGCGGTCCATCGGGCCGTTGCGGAATTCCATCAGGCCACCCAGCTGGCCGCCGGTGAACACGTCGTCCGGCAGCGGCGTGAAGGCGCCGGCGTCGGTCTGATAGCCCAGCGTGACGCGGCTGACGTCGGTCGGCGAGGTCGAGGTGCCCAGCTGGAAGGCCTTGTTGGCCACCACCAGCGGCTGGCCGGTGCCGAACGACACGTTGAGCATATTGTTGTCGCCCGGGACCACGGTGACCTTGACCAGCTTGTTCAGCTCGGTCAGCATCTGGTCGCGCTTGTCCAGCAGGTCGTTCGGTTCGGCGGTGCTGGTGCTCAGGCCGGCGATAGTCAGGTTGATGTCGGCGATCTGCTTGGCGTAGGCGTTGATCTCGCCGACGTTGGCGGTGATCTGGTTGTTGACGCCGGACGCGATCTCGGTCAGGCGCGCGCTCATGCCCTGGAAGCGCGAGGCCAGCGATTCAGCGTTCGACAGCAGCGACTGGCGCGCGGCGGCCGAGGCCGGGCTGGCGGTGGCGTCCTGCACGCCGTTGAAGAAGTCTTGCAGCGCCGGCGACAGGCCGGCGGTGGGGTCGGCCAGCAGATTGTCGATCTGGCTGATCTGCGCGCTGTAAGCGTCCAGCGAGGCCTGGTTGGACTCGGCGTTGCGCAGCGAGGTGGCCAGGAAGTTGTCGTAATAGCGGCGCACAGCCTGGATCTCGGTGCCCGAGCCGACGTAGCCGAACCCCTGGTACTGGGTACCGGTATCGCCCTGGATCGCGACCTGGCGGTTGTAGCCGGGCGTGTTGGCGTTGGTGATATTGTTGCCGACCGTCGACAAGCCGACCTGTGCCGCCAACAAACCGCTTTTACCGATGCTGAGAAGACTGGACATAATATTTTTACTCTATCTGTAAAGGGTAACGGCAGATCGTGCCAAAACTTGATTACCCTGCCAGCGAGCGCTTGATGATGCTCGTCAGCTTGGTCGCATAGTTGGGGTCGGTGGCGTAGCCGGCTTGCTGCAAGCCGCGCGCAAAACTGCTGGCGTCGCCGGCGCTGGCCAGTACTTTTTCGTAACGTGGATTGCTTGCCAACAACCGGGCGTAATCCTTGAAGCTGTCGGCATAGCTGTCGTAGGCGCGGAAGCGCTCGACCCGGGTCTGGGCCTTGCCGTTGACGTATTCGGTGGTGGTGGCCTCGACCACCTTGCCCTTCCAGTCGCCGCCGGCCTTGATGCCGAACAGGTTGTGGCTGTTGGTGCCGTCACGGCCCTTGATCTCGCGCTTGCCCCAGCCCGATTCCAGCGCGGCCTGGCCCAGCATGAACTTGGCCGGAATGCCGGTGCTCTTGCTGGCCTCTTCCGCATGGGCCGCCAGTTTTTCCTGGAAGCTGCGCACGTGCGGCGCCTGCGAACCCTTGTTGGTGCTGGCGGCGGCGTCGGTGGACGAGGTGGTGGCCGTGGCGCTGGCGTTGCCGCCGGCGGCGGCGATCGCGCGTTGCAGCCGGGCGTCCATCAGGCTGGCCGCGCCCTGGAAGCTGCCGGCATTGGCGGCGCTGGTGCTGTCGCCGGCGTTGCCGATGTCGAGCGCGGCGGCGTCGGTCTTGGCCGACAACTGGCGCACCAGCATGTCGGCCAGGCCGATGCCCTTCTTGGCGATGTTCTGGCTGGTCTGCTGGTCCAGCATGGTCTGGAAGGTCTTGGTCTGCTGGCTGTCCATCATGCCATCCTGCGGCGTGGCGTCGCGCATGCTCTTCAACATCATGTTGACGAACATTGCCTCGAACTGGGTCGAGGCGGTTTTCAGCGCATCCTTGCCGCCGGCGCGGGCCTGCTGCTTGAGGCTGCCCATGTCCCGCACGTCCAGCGAAAATTTGCTGCTCAGGTCATTGTTGGTGGAAGTCTGGGAGGCCATGGCGATACCTGCTTAAATGATTTCCAGTTCCGCGCGCAGCGAACCGGCGGCCTTCATGGCCTGCAAGATGGACAACAAGTCCTGCGGCGTGGCACCGATGGCGTTGAGCGCCTTGACCACCTCGGCCAGCGAGGCGCCGCCTTTGACCATCATGACCTTGCCGCCATCGGCCTTGATGCCGACCTGGGGATTTTGCGTGACGACGGTGCGGCCGCCCGACAAGGGATTGGGCTGGCTCACCTGAGTATCGGCGTTGACCGATACTGACAGATTACCGTGAGAAATGGCGCACGTATCGAGCGTGACCGCGCGGTTCATCACCACCGAGCCGGTGCGCGCGTTCATGATCACCTTGGCCGGCTGCTCGGCCGGATTGATCTGCATGTCCTGTAGCGTACCGATGAAGCTGACGCGCTGGTCGCTGCTGCTGGGCGCCTGCACCCGGATCACGCGGCTGTCCAGCGCGTAGGCGATGCCGGCGCCGTACTTGTCGTTGATGGCTTCCACCACGCGGCTGGCGGTGGCGAAGTCGGCATTGTTGAGCTCCAGCTTGATCATATTGCCTTCGCCCAGGTTGGTGGCCACGGCGCGCTCGACCGTGGCGCCGCCGGAGATCTTGCCCACGCTCAGGTGGTTGACGGTCAGCGAGCTGCCGCCGGCGCCGCCGCCGGCCTGCACACCGACGCCGCCGACCAGCACATTGCCCTGCGCCATGCCGTACACCTGGCCGTCCGCGCCTTTCAGCGGCGTCATCAGCAGCGTGCCGCCGCGCAGGCTCTTGGCGTTACCCATCGACGAGACCGTGATGTCCAGCTGCTGGCCCGGCTGCGCGAACGGCGGCAGCGTGGCGGTGACCATCACGGCCGCGACGTTTTTCAGTTGCAGCTGCGAGCCGCCCTGCGGCAGGTTGACGCCCAGCTGTTGCAGCATGGAGATCACGCTTTGCACGGTGAACGGGGTCTGCGTGGTCTGGTCGCCGGAACCGTCGAGGCCGACCACCAGGCCGTAGCCCAGCAATTGGTTGTTACGCACACCGGCGATGCTGGCCAGATCCTTGATGCGCTCGGCCTGGCTGAACGGCGCCAGCAAGGACAAGCTCAACAGCAGCGCGGCTTTGATGGAAGTTTTCATGATGGTCAGAACGGCAGCAAGCTTTGGAAGAAGCGCGAAGCCATCGAGGACAACTCGGCGCGGTCGATTTTGTTGGCGGTGCGATACTCGACGCGGGCGTCGGCCACGGCGGTCGATTGCACGGTGTTGCCGGTGGCGATGCTGTCCGGGTTGATCATGCCGGAGAAGCGGATGTACTCGGTGCCCTTGTTCATGCCGATCTGCTTTTCACCGGCCACGATCAGGTTGCCGTTGGCCAGCACTTCCACCACGGTGACGCCCATGGTGCCGGTGAAGGCATTGCTGGCGGCCTGGGTGTCACCGTCGGAGTAGGTGTTGTCGGTGCTGACCGAGAGCGGATTGCCGAAGGTGCCGGCCAGCTTCTTGGGCATGGTGGCCGACACGCTGCCCGACTTGTTGCCGGTGGCGGTGCCGCTCTTGTTGGCCGAGGTACGCTCGGTAATCACCAAGGTCAGCACGTCGCCCACATGGCGCGCACGGCGGTCTTCGAACACCGGACGGAAGGCGGCCGGCTGGTAGATGGCGCCGTTGTTGGGCGTCGCCTGCATTTGTTCGGTGGTCAGCGGGCGCGCGGTCATCGGGCCGCTGACGATGGTTCCGGGCGTGGCGGCGCAGGCGCTCAGCAGCACGGCGGCAAGCAGGGGAATGGCGTGTTTCATGATGAGGTCCTTACATCTGCGACAGCTTTTGCAGCATCTGGTCCGAGGTGGTGATGGCCTTGGAATTGATCTCGTACGCGCGCTGGGTCTGGATCATGTTGACCATCTCCTCCACCACGTTGACGTTGGAGGTTTCCACATAGCCTTGCAGGATGGTGCCGGTGCCGTTGGTGCCCGGCGTGTTCTGCTGCGGCGCACCGGAGGCGGTGGTTTCCACATACAGGTTCTCACCCTTGGATTCCAGCCCGGTCGGGTTGATGAAGGTGGCCAGTTGCAGGCTGCCCAGCTGCTGGGTGGTGGTGGCGCCGTTGGTGCCGGCCACATTCACCGACACGGTGCCGTCGCGCGCCACGGTGATCGATTGCGCGGTGATCGGGATGGTGATGGCCGGTTGCAGCACAAAGCCTTCCGAGGTCACCATCTGGCCGTTGCTGTCGCGCTGGAACGAGCCGTCGCGGGTGTAGGCGGTGGTGCCGTCGGGCAGCAGCACGGTGAAGAAGCCGCTGCCATTGACCATGATGTCTTTATCGTTGCCGGTCGATTGCGGATTGCCCTGGGTGTGAATGCGCTCGACAGCGACGGCACGCACACCGGTGCCCAGCTGCAAGCCGGACGGCAGGTTGGTCTGCTGCGACGATTGCGCCCCCGGCTGGCGGATGTTCTGGTACAGCAGGTCCTCGAACACGGCGCGCGATTTCTTGAAACCGTTGGTGCTGACGTTGGCCAGATTGTGGGACGTGACGTCCATCTGCGTCTGCTGCGCTTCCATGCCCGTCTTGGCGATCCATAAGGAACGTATCATGATGCTTCTCCCAATGCCGGACGAACATCAAGACTGTTCATCCCATGCAAGCATTATGCGGGAGAGGCCATCAACTCAAAGCGAGGATCTGGGTGGCTTTTGCGGCGTTATTCTCGGCGTTCTTCATCAGGCTCATTTGCATTTCGAACTGCCTTGCCAGACTGATCATGTTGACCATGGAGTCGACCGGGTTGACATTGCTGCCCTCCAGCGCGCCATCGACCACGCGCACATTGGCGTCGTTCTGGGCCGGCGTGCCGTCGGCCTGGCGGAACAGGCCGTCATCGCCGCGCAGCAGGGTCTTGCTGTCCGGGTTGACCAGCTTGATGCGCCCCAGCGTGTTGCTCGGTCCCGGCTGGAAAGTGTCGTTGATGACGCTGACCGTACCGTCGCTGGCGATGCTGATCTTGGTGTCCGGCGGCACCGCGATCGGGCCGCCGTCGCCGATCACCGTCTGGCCGCCGCTGGTTTGCAGGATGCCGTTTTCACTGATCTTCAGGCTGCCGTTGCGGGTGTACGCCTCCGAACCGTCGGCCGACTGCACCGCCAGCCAGCCCTGGTCGCGGATGGCGATGTCCAGCGCGCGGCCGGTGGTCTCGATCGGGCCGGCGCGGAAGTCCGAGCCGACCGTGGCATCGACCACGAAGGCGCGCGTGGGCAAGCCCTCCGACACCACCGGCACCGCCCGGAAACTGTCGAGCTGGGCGCGGAAGCCGGTGGTGGTGGCGTTGGCCAGGTTGTTGGACACGGTGGCTTGTTGCTCCATCACGTGTCGCGCCCCGGTCATCGCGGTGTAGACGAGACGGTCCATGGCTTAGCCTATTAACGCAGGTTGACCAGGGTTTGCAGGATCGAGTCCTCGGTCTTGATGGTCTGCGCATTGGCCTGGTAGACGCGCTGCGCGGTGATCATGTTGACCAGCTCGGCGGTGAGGTCGGTGTTGGAGGTTTCCACCGCCGCCGAGCGCAGCTGGCCCATCGAGCCAGCATTCGGCACGCCCACGGTTGGCGGACCGGAGGCCGAGCTTTCCGCCCAGGCATTGTTGCCCAGCGGGGTCAGGCCGTCGACGCTGGCGAAGTTGGCCATGGCGATCTGGCCCATGGCGCGCGACTTGCCGTTGCTGTACTGGCCCAGGATCACGCCGTTCTCGTCGATCGAGTAGCGCTGCCAGGAACCGGCCGAGTAACCGTTCTGGGTCGAGCCCAGGTCGTTGGTGACGCTGCCGTACTGGGTGGTCTTGTCGAAGGTGGTGGCGATCGTCATCGGCACTTGTGCGCCCGTGTCAGGGAAGATCGGCAGCTGGATCTGGAACGGCAGCGTTTGCGGATTGGTCATCAAGGCCATCGCCTGCGGGTCCAGCGCGCCGTTCTTGGTGAACAGCAGCGTGCCGGCCTTCACCGCTGGCACGGTGATGGCGGCGCCCAGGATGGCGTTGATCTGGTCAGGCGTCTTGCCGGTGATCGAACCGCTGACGGTCGGGTCGAGCGCGGTGTAGGCGGCGGTCAGCGCGTCCAACTGGGCTTGGGTAGCCGCCGCCGGCGGCGTGCTGGCGGCGGTCAGCATGGCCTGGTAGGCGGCGGTGGCATAATTACCGGCGGCCAGTGCGATGGCGGCCGGGTCGGGGGGGGTGGCGCGCACGGCGTCGTTGTAATCGTTGCGGGCCGTGATGGTCGGACCATCGGTGGCCACAGTGGCGGCCACGCTGGCCGACACGACTTCCTTGTTGTCAGCGGCGGCGTACACGTCCCAGGTGTTGGCATCGGTCTTGACGTAGTAGGTCGTCATGATGTGCGCGGTGCCTAGCGAGTCGTACACGTTCAGCACGGTCTGCTTGTTGTAGCTGGTCGGATCGTTGGCGTCGAACGGAATCGTGGTCGGCACCGTTTCAGCCGAGCTCAGGTTCAGCTGGAAGTTGGCTTCGGTGGTTTGCACCGGGGTCAGGTCGGACTTGTCCAGCGTCAGCGGCACCGGCGCGCCCAGCTGGATCACGCCAGCCTTGTTGGACAGGTAGCCGGTCAGCTGCGCGCCCTGCGCGTTGACCAGGGTGTGCGATGCGTCCTCGTGGAACTGGCCGTTGCGCGAATACTGTACGGCGCCGTTCACCACCAGGCGGAAGAAGCCGCCGCCGTTGATGGCCACGTCCAGCGGATTGCTGGAGGTCTCGATATTCCCCTGCGTGAACTGCTGCGCCAGTTTGGACACCGTCACACCGATACCGGCATTCTGGCCCGACACGCCATTCAGCGAATTCGCGTACAGGTCGGCAAACTGCGCTTGCGACGCCTTGAAGCCCACCGTGCTGGCGTTGGCAATATTGTTGCCGATAACGTCCAGCGATTTGGATGCAGCATTCAAGCCGCTCAGTCCTTGTTGGAACATGGTATTCCCCTATCTAGGTGTGATACTGCTTACAGAACTTCTTTCACATCGCTCATGGCGAAATGGCCGAGCGAGGTATTCAGTTTGACGCCGCCGCTGCCGGTCGACACGCTGGCCACGGCCGCCAGTTGCAACGGCGTGGCGGTGACCTTGCTGCCGGCGTTGCTGGCTTCGACGGTGAAGCTGTACTCGCCGGCTGCCGCCGTGGTCTTGGCGTCGGTGGTGCCGTCCCAGGTGATCGGGTAGGTGCCGGCCTCGGCGTTGGTCATGCTCATGGTGCGCACCGTCTTGCCGGCCTTGTCCACGATGTTGATGGTGACGCTTTGCGCATCGGACGGCAGGTCGACGCCGAACACGCTGGAGCTGGTGGTCTTGCCGTCGGCGTCGGTGCTGCTGCTGAGCGTGATGCCCTTGCCTTCCACCAGGATGCCCTTGCCGATCAGGTTGATGGCCGTGGACGACTGCGTGCTGGAGATGTCGGTGCGCAGCGATTCCAGCGTGGCGTTGACCTTGTTGATGCCGGTCACGGTCGACAGCTGGGCCAGCTGGCTGGTCATGGCGGCATTGTCCATCGGGTTCAGCGGGTCCTGGTTTTGCAGTTGCGTCACCAGCAGCTTCATGAACTTGTCCTGGTCCGCCTGCACGCTGTCGGTGCTGGTGGTCGTGGTGGTGGCCACGCTGTTGGTGCTTGCCGCCTTGGGCGTATCGATAATGCCGCTAATAGCCATGATGTTCTCTTAATCAGGATTGACCGATGGTCAGGGTTTTCAACAGCAGCGTCTTGGCCGCGTTCATGGTTTCCACCTGCGTCTGGTAGGAGCGCGAGGCCGACAGCATGTTGACCATCTCGTCCACCACGTTCACGTTCGGCATGGTGACGTAGCCGTTCTCGTCGGCGGCCGGATGCTTGGGGTCGTACACCATCTTCATCGGCGACTGGTCTTCCACCACTTGTTTGACGCGCACGCCGGTGGCGGTGCCGCCGTTGGTCGGCGTCTGCGCCTCGAACACCACCTGGCGCGCGCGGTAGGCTTCGCCGCTGGCGCTGGTGGCGCTGTCGGCGTTGGCCAGGTTGGAGGCCACCACGTTCAGGCGCTGCGCCTGCGCGCTCATGGCCGAACCCGATACATCGAAAATTTTAAACAGCGACATGATCAGCTCCCGGATTGGATCGCGGCCATCATGGCCTTGATCTGGCCGTTGATGGCGGTGATGCCGGCCTCATAGCGGATGGCGTTGTCGGCGAACTGGTTGCGCTCGACGTCCATGTCCACCGTGTTGCCGTCCACCGCGCCCTGGACCACGCCGCGGTACAACAGCGGCGTGCCATCGGCCAGCGTACCGGCGTCTTGCAGGGGGTTGGGGTAATGCCTGGCAGCGGTGGTGTTCAGGGTTTGTTTGGCGTCCGGATTGGCCTTGTCCAGCGCCGCTTGCAGCGCGCTGCTGAAATCCATGTCGCGCGCCTTGTAATTCGGCGTGTCCGCGTTGGCAATGTTGGAGGCGAGCACGGTCTGGCGCGCCGAGCGCAGGCTGAGCGCGGTCTCATTAAAGCGCAGATAATCGTCTAACTTGCTGCCGAGCATGATTCGCTCCCCTTCCACATTGGTGACAGGTTCGATGATACGGAGTTGACCGCTGTCACCATCGGGCGATAAGCCTCGTTTTTCCCGCCCTATTCCAAGCTTCAAGTCCAGGCCGCCAGACTATGATGGCAACATTGAAGGGGAAACCGACGCCATGAAATCTCGCTCACTGTCTCGCTTACTTACCACCGCGCTGGCCGCCAGTCTGCTGGCCGGCACCGCCGCCGCCCAGAGCGGCCGCCAGGACATCGCCGTGCTCAAGCGCACCGTTGAACAGTTCCTACAAGTGCAGGCCGGCGGCCTGCCGGGCGAGGTGACGGTCAACGTGGGCGCGGTCGATCCACGCCTGAACCTGGCCGCCTGCCCCGATCCGCAAGCGTTCTTCATGCCCGGCGCGCGCGCCTGGGGCAAAACCTCGGTCGGCGTGCGCTGTGCGACGCCTTCCGCCTGGACGGTCTATATTCAAGCCAGCGTCACGGTGGTGGGCGACTACGTCGCCAGCGCCGCGCCGCTGGTGCAGGGCCAGCCCATCGACGCCGGCCAGCTCACCATCCTCAAGGGCGATTTGACAATGTTGCCTGCCGGGATAGCCACCGACGTCAACCAGGTGATCGGCCGCAGCGCCACGGTTTCGTTACCACCGGGAACGCCTTTGCGCCTCGACACCCTGCGCAGCAAGCCGGTGGTGCAGTCCGGCCAGCTGGTGCGCCTGGTGTCCAGCGGCAACGGTTTCAGCGTATCGTCCGAGGCGCGCGCCATGAGCACGGCCGGCGAAGGCCAGGTGGTGCAGGTGAAAGCGGCCAATGGCCAGCAAATTACCGGCATCGCCAAGAGCGGCGGCACGGTGGAGGTGGCATTTTGAGCAACATGCGGCACAGTCCAGCTAAAGTTTCCGGCCGCGCCGCCGTTACCGACTCAGATCCCGGAGTTTCGTACTCCTAGCTGAGAAGGAAATGCTGTGAAAATCAATGACACACTAAAGAGCACGCCCGGCCTGCCGTCGACGCCCGCGGCCACCTCCTCCACCGCGCGCGGCGCGGAAAAGGCGGCGGAAGCGGCACCGGCGAATGTTGCCTCGGATAACGTGCGCCTGTCGCCGCAAGGCCAGGCTATGGCGGCCAGTTCGGCCGGCGGCGCCAACGCCGTGTTCGACACCAAAAAGGTCGAGCGCATCAAGCTGGCGATTGCCGACGGTCAGTTCCAGGTCAACTCGGAAAAAGTAGCGGATGGCTTGCTGGATACCGTCAAGGATCTGCTGCACTCAAGAAAACGATAGGATCATCATGACCACCGTCACCCCGCTGAACAGCCTGCGCGAAGAAGAACAGATCATGTCCACCCTGCTGGATGTGCTGCGCCAGGAACAGCATCTGCTGGTGACGGCGGAAATCGAGGCCCTGCCGGCCATCACCACCCGCAAGACCGCGCTGGTCACGCAAATGACCCTGTTGTCGGCGCAACGTCACCGTTCCCTGGGCAAATGCGGCTTTCCGGCCGAGGAAGCCGGCATGGACGCGTGGATCGCCGCCAGCGGCGACGCGCGCGCGGAATCGGCCAGCCTGTGGCAGGCGCTGTTGCGGCACACGCGCGAGGCCAAGGAGCTGAACCGCGTGAATGGCATGTTGATCAACAAGCAAATGGGCCACACCCAAGGCGCGCTGCAAGCGCTGCGTCCGCAGAACGGCACGGCCAACAACTTCTACGGCCCGGCCGGCATCTCCACTTCCCTGCCGCGCAGCCGCGGCTTCCTCGCCGGCTAATTGGTCGGCACTTCCGTGCTTGGGTCGGGAATGCCCGACAAAATGGTCACCGCCACGCGGCGGTTGCGCGCGCGTCCTTGCGGCGTGTCGTTGTCGGCCACCGGCACGTTGGCGCTGTAGCCCACGGCCGTCAAGCGCTGCGGCGCCACGCCAGCATCGATGAACAGGCGCACCACGCTGCTGGCGCGCACCGAGGACAGCTCCCAGTTGGACGGGAAACGGGTATTGCCGATCGGCTGATTGTCGGTATGGCCTTCCACCTGCACGTCATGGCTGTCGCCCTTGAGCAGAGCGGCCACCGCGCGCAGCGCCTCCACCGATTCCGGCATCAGGCGCGCGTCGCCCGGATCGAACAGCACCGAGGCATTGATCTCGACGCTGACGCCGCGGCTGTTCTGCGTCACCCGCACCTTGCCCTCTTTCACCAGTGGCGCCATGGTGGACAACAAGTCCTGCGCCAGCTTGGTCATCTGTTCCTTTTCCTTGCGCAGCAGCTCATTGCGGCGCTTGATGGCGGGATTGGGCACCGGCAGATTCGGCACCTCGGTATTGACCGGCTGCGCCGCGCCCTTGCCGCCAAAGGCGTCACCCAGCGCGTCGGAAAAGATTTTGTACTTGCCGATGTTGACCGCCGAAATCGCATACATCACAACAAAGAAGGCAAACAGCAGCGTGATGAAATCGGCGTAGGAGATCAGCCAGCGCTCGTGGTTCTCGGGTTCGTCGTCGAACTTCCTGCGCGCGCGCCGGTACTGCATTCAGTGCTCCCGCAGCAGCGTGGCGATGCGTTCGTCGATCACGCGCGTGTGGTCGCCGGTGGCGATATCGTAGAACACCGCCGCCGCGATCTCCTGCTGGTGCACGGCCTGGGTGACGATGGCTTTCAATTTATTCGCAATCGGATAGAAGAACAGATTGGCCAGGCCAACGCCGTAGATGGTGGACACAAACGCCACCGCGATGCCGGAGCCCAGCTTGCTCGGGTCGGTCAGGTTTTCCATCACGTGGATCAAACCCAGCACCGCGCCCAGGATGCCGATGGTGGGCGAATAGCCGGCCGCCGATTCCCAGATGCGCACCGCCTGGCGCTCTTCCGTTTCATAGGCGGTGATTTCCGTGTCCAGCAGCTGGCGCAGCTTGTCGGGCGCGATGCCGTCGACGATCAGGCGCAGGCCCTTGGTGTTGAACTTGTCCTTGGACGCCAGCATGTAGCGCTCCAGCGACAGCAGGCCGTCGCGCCGCGCCGCCAGGTTCCAGGCGTTGATGTCGCGCGCCAGCGCGGCGCGGGTGTCGGGCGGCGGCGCGAACACCAGCCGCAGCATGCGCAGGCCGCGCAGCAGGGTCCTGGGCCGCGTTTGCAGCAGCACGGCGCCAAAGGTGCCGACCACCACGATGGCAAACGCCGCCGGTTGCAGCAAGGAGGTGACCTTGCCGCCTTCCAGTCCCTGGCCGATGACGATGCCGGCCAGCGCCACCAGGACGCCGGCTACGCTGGCCCAGTCCAAGACCGCTCCCGGAGTGAGGCGCGCAGGCGCGCCACGGCTTGCGTATGCAGCTGCGATACGCGCGATTCGGAGACACCCATCACGGCGCCGATTTCTTTCAAGTTGAGCTCCTCTTCGTAATACAGGCCCATCAGCATTTTCTCCCGCTCCGGCAAGGCGTCGATGGCGTCGATCACGGCCTGGCGGAAGTCGCCGTCCAGCAGCGAGCGCAGCGGATCGGCTTCGTCATCCGAGGCGTAACGGTCGAGGAAACTGTCGTTGCCGTCATCGTCATGAAAGTCTTCGTAGTAGACCAGCTGGTGGCCGCCGCCGTCGGACAGCATTTCCTGATAATCGGCCAGCGACAGCTTGAGCGACTTGGCCACTTCCGATTCGCTCGGCGGCCGGCCCAGGCGCTGCTGCAAGGTGGACATCGCCGCCTCGACCTTGCGCATGTTCTGGCGCAGCGAGCGCGGCAGCCAATCGCTGTTGCGCAACTCATCCAGCATGGCGCCGCGGATGCGCAGCACCGCGTAGGTTTCAAACTGGGCGCCGTGCGTTTCTTCGTAACGGCTGATGGCGTCTAGCAGGCCGATCATTCCGGCTTGCACCAGATCGTCGACTTCGACGCTGGGCGGCAGTTTCGCCTTCATGTGGTGGGCCAGGCGCTTGACCAACGGCATGTGTTCCGTCAGTAAGGTGTCCTTGTCCGCTTTCCCTTTTACCGTGTACATTCGAATATTTTTGTATTAATTAAGCACTGAGTTGGCTATTTCCCCCCAGCGCGAAGCGCCCCGCCAGTTGACGGAACGCGACTGAAGCCCCGGCCAGCGGAAACGCGTCAACCACCGCGCGCCCCAAGCGCGCGGCACGTTGCAGGTATTCGTCCGCCGGCACCGAACCCATGGAAACCAGATTCACCGCCAGATAGCGGCTGGCCGCCTGTGCCATATTATCGTATACCACCTTTGCTTCCGATTCGGAAGCCCCGGTCACCAGAATGCCAAACGGCCGCCGGCCCAGTTCCTGGTTCAACCGCTTAATCATACTGTAGGCGGCCTTGATCGAGGTAGCGCTATTAGAGACTTGCACCACGATTTCCGAGCTGGCCATGACCGGCACCGGGAACGCCTCGCCGTCGAATTCGCCATCCACCAGCACCATGCCGGTTTGCTTGGCCATCACATCGAAGGCCTTGGCCAGGCGGCGCGTTTCGTCCGGGCCGGAGCGCGCCGCGCCGCGTGTCATGGACGCCACAGCAAAACCCTGCGGCACCTGATGGATGACCTGGTTCAGGCCGCACTCCTGGCGCGCCACGTTCAGCAGGCTGTGGCCGCCGTCGACGCCGAGCCGCGAGGCCACGCCATGGGCGCTGGCGCAGGCGTCGACGATCAGCACGTCGTTGCCGGCGCGGGACAGCGAGGCGCCCAGGTTGACCAGCATGGAACCTTTGTCGTCCTGCGGCGCGGCCGACAGGAAGGTGACGATGCGGGGCTGCGGCCCCGCCAGCATGCGGCGCAGTCCCTCCGCCTGGTCGAAATTGAAGTTAGCCAAGATGCACCTCGCGCAGTCCATGGTTATCGTTGCTCATCAACAGCGGCAGTTCCGCGTCCTGGTACTGGGTGTTGACGATCTCGCGTTTCAATTTGAAAGCGCGGTCGATCAGATAGGCCGGGTCGGCCAGGTGCAGGTCTTCCGGCACGCGCTGGCCGTTGGACACGTAGAACAGGTTGAGCTTGTGACGGATCACCACGTCCAGCACATTGCCGATGGCGGCCGCCTCGTCCAGCTTGGTCATGATGCAGCCGGCCAGGCCGCTGCCCTGATAGGCGCGCACCACTTCGCTCAGGGTTTCCTGGGTGGCGGTGGCGTTCAGGCACAGCAGGCGTTTGACGTTGGCGTCGGCGCCTTGCAGCATGGAGACTTGCTCGGTCACCATCTGGTCGCGCTGGCTGACGCCGACCGTGTCGATCAGCACGGTGTGCTTGTTCTTGAGTTCTTTGAGGGCGATGCGCAGGTCGGCCTCATCCTTGACCGAATGCACCATCACGCCCAGGATTTTGCCGTAGATGCGCAGCTGCTCATGGGCGCCGATACGGTAGGCGTCGGTGGTGATCAGGGCCAGCTTGTCCGGGCCGTGGCGCATCACGCAGCGCGCGGCCAGCTTGGCGGTACTGGTGGTCTTGCCGACGCCGGTCGGACCGACCAGTGCGAACACGCCGCCCTGGTCGATCAGCGCATCTTCGTTGGCCATGGTTTGCAGATTGCGCGTGAGGACGGTCTTCATCCAGCGCAGGCTGTCGGCGGCGTCGCGCTGATTGGCCGGCAGTTTTTCGATCAGGTAGCGGGCCAGGCTGGCCGAGAAACCGGCCGCCAGCATGGAACGCAGCACGGCGGTCTTGTGCGGCTCGCGCGCCTGCGTCGCACCCCAGGACAGTTCGGCCAGCTGGGTTTCCATCATGCCGCGCATGGCGCGGATTTCATTCATCATGCCGCTCATTTCGGCGGCGGCCGATTCCTTGGCGCTGGCAACGGCGGCGCTGACCATGGCGGCGATCTGGTTGGCGTCGATGGACGGTGCGGCCTTGGCTGGCGCTGCTGGCGCCGGCGCCGGTGCGGCAGCGGCGACCTTGGTGGCCAGCGACGAATGCGAGGCGACCACGCGGCGTTGCGGCTGCTGCGGCAGGCCGGCCTGCTTGGCGGCCACTGGCGGCGACATGTGCGGCAGTTCGTCTTCAAAGCGCGGCTCGACGCGGCCGGCCGGGACGGCCGGGATGGCGCCGAGGTCCAGCGACGGTGCCGGTTCGGCCATCGGCGAATGCGGCGCGGGCATGGCCAGCGAGGCGGCATCGTCGTTGGCGAGGGCGAGGATTTCAACCACGCCATCGGACTGGCGGTTGGACAGGATCACGGCGTCGGGGCCGAGCGATTCGCGGACTTTGCGCAGCGCTTCGCGGGAAGTCGACGCGGTAAATTTTTTAACGTTCATGACCGTCTCTCGTGGAAAGCAAATGGAGCAGCTTCACTCCTATGCTTCCATTATTGACGATGCATCTTGGAAACGATCCGATGAACAAGGCTGGAAATGGGCCGCAATTCAGTCGCGGAAAACCTCGTCGAGCGAGCGGGCGTCGAGCGTATTCAACGCCCAGGCCGATAGCTGCTCCGCGTCCGCCGTTGCCAGCCGCGCCATGACCACCGGATCCAGCGCGCCAAAGCGTTTGGCGAGCATAGCGGCTAGCAAGGTATAGCGCCCTTCCTGCCGCCCTTCCTGCCGCCCTTCCAGCAAGCCCTCCTGCCTGCCGATCTTGCGGCCAGCGCGTTCAAAAAGATCCGCTCAGCAAACCCTGCGTCGCTAAACCCCTGTACTTCCAGATGGATCAGTACCCATTGCTCGCCGCCATCGTGCAAATGCACGCGCACCAGCTTGTCGAGCAGGCGTTTGCCCAGCGCCGCGTCCCGAGAAAGGGCCGCCAGCTCCTGGTCGAGAAAATCATACGGACGCGACCAGTCGATGGCCGCGTGCGCGTCAGGAAAATAGAAGGCCATGAATTCAGGGAAATAGCGTGTGACCACTTCCTTCCATGGCGTGTCGTAGTCGTCGTTCATTCAGGCAGTCTAGGCGGCCTGAATGGCGGCGCTTCGCGCTGGATCAAACTCAGGCCGGTTGCTGGCCCACCAGCGCGGTGACGCGGATGGTTTTGCTTTCCGGGATTTCGGCGTGCGACAGCACTTTCAGTTGTGGCAAGGCGCGGCGCAGGAAGCGCGACAGCAAGGCGCGCAACGGTCCCGGCACCAGCAGCACCGGCGTCAGCCCCAGCGCTTCCTGCTGCGCCGCGGCCTGTTGCGCCTGCTGGGCGATGGTGTCGGCCAGGCCCGGCTCGATGCCGGCGCCGTCCGGACCGCTGGCCGCCAAGGCCTGCATCAGCAAACGCTCCAGACGGTTATCCAGCGTCATCACCGACAACTCGCCCGCGCCAGGGAACAGCTGCTGCACAATCGCCCGCCCCAGCGCGATGCGCACCAGCGCGGTCAGGTCGCCCGCGTCCTGGGTGTACGACGCATGCTCGCACAAGGTCTCGATAATGCTGCGCATGTCGCGGATGTGCACGCCTTCGGCCAGCAGGTTTTGCAACACCTTCTGCAAGGTCGACAGCGGAATCAGCTTCGGCACCAGGTCTTCCACCAGCTTCGGCGCTTCCTTGCCCAGGTGATCCAGCAGTTGCTGCACCTCGGCGCGGCCCAGCAGCTCGGACGCGTGGGTGGTGATCAGGTGATTCAGGTGCGTGGCCACCACCGTGCCGGCATCGACCACGGTGTAGCCCATGCCCTGCGCCTGGTCGCGCAGGCTGGCGTCGATCCACACGGCCGGCAGGCCGAAGGCCGGATCGGTGGTCACCATGCCCTGCAAGGTGCCGCTCGCCATGCCGGGATTGATGGCCAGGAACTGGCCGTTGTACGCCTCGCCCGTGCCCACCTCCACGCCCTTGAGCGCGATGCGGTACGCCGATGGCTTCAACTCCAGGTTGTCGCGGATGTGCACCGGCGGCGCCAGGAAGCCGACCTCCTGCGCAAACTTCTTGCGGATGCCCTTGATGCGCTTGAGCAGCTCGCCGCCCTGCGTCTTGTCGACCAGCGGAATCAGGCGGTAGCCGACTTCCAGGCCCAGGGTATCGACCGGCATCACGTCCTGCCAGCTGGCCTCCTCCTGCTCGGCCGCCGCGGCCGCGGCCGGCGCCGCCGCTTCGGCCGCCGCCACCTCGTCCGTCGTCTTCTGCGTGGCGCGCTTGGTCATCAGATAGCCGGCGCCAATCAGCGCGCCGCCCAGCAACAGGAACACCAGATTCGGCATGCCCGGAATCAAACCCATGCCGCCGATGATGGCGCCGGTGATGTACATGACCTGCGGCTTGGCGAACAGCTGCCCCATCAGCTGCGCGCCGATGTCCTGGTCGCTGGCCACGCGCGACACCACGATACCGGCCGCGATCGAAATCACCAGCGACGGAATCTGCGCCACCAGGCCGTCACCGATGGCCAGCAGCGTGTAGTTCTTGATCGCGTCGGCAAACGGCATGTCGTGCTGGATGATACCGACCAGCAGGCCGCCCACCACGTTGATCACCGTCACCAGAATGCCGGCCACGGCATCGCCGCGCACGTATTTCGAGGCACCGTCCATGGCGCCGTAGAATTCGGCTTCCATCGACACTTCGCTGCGGCGCTTCTTGGCCTCGGCCTCGCCGATCAGGCCGGCGTTGAGGTCGGCGTCGATCGCCATCTGCTTGCCCGGCATGGCGTCCAGGGCGAAACGCGCGCCCACCTCGGCGATACGGCCCGCGCCCTTGGTCACCACCACAAAGTTAATAATCGTCAGGATCACGAACACCACGATACCGACCGTGTAGTTACCGCCGATCAGGAAGTGGCCGAACGCCTCGATCACCTTGCCGGCCGCGTCGGCGCCGGTGTGGCCCTCGGTCAGCACCACGCGGGTCGAGCCGACGTTCAGCGCCAGCCGCAGCATGGTCGACAGCAGCAGGATGGTCGGGAAAGCCATGAAGTCCAGCGGCTTGACCGTGTACAGCGCGGTCAGCAGCACGATCACCGACAGCGCGATATTGAAGCTGAAGAACATGTCCAGCACGAAGGCCGGCAGCGGCAGGATCATCATCGCCAGCAGCATGATGATCAGGATAGGCGCCGCCAGGCTGGCCTTGTTTTGCGCGGTGGCCAGGCCTTGCAGCCACGGCGGCAGTTTCACGTTGCTGAGGGCGTTCATGCGGATGCTCCGTTATTCAAATCTGCTTGCGGGCCATGCTTGGGAATGTAAGCCGGGTCCAGCGGGTCCATGGTTGGCGGCACGTCGAGTTTGCGCGGCTTGTCCGGGTACTTGCCCTTGCCGCTGCTGAACAGGCGCAGCTGGAAGACATAGGCCAGCACCTCGGCCACGGCGGCGTACAGTTGCTCCGGAATCTCGTCGCCGATCTCGCTGTGCTTGTGCAGCGCGCGCGCCAGCGCCGGCGCTTCCAGCAGCGTGACCTTGTGCTCCCTGGCGATTTCGCGGATCTTGGCCGCCACCTCGTCGGTGCCCTTGGCCACCACCTTCGGCGCGCCGCGCATGCCATCGTTGTACTTGAGCGCCACCGCGTAGTGGGTCGGGTTGGTCACCACCACGTCGGCGGTCGGCACGTCGGCCATCATGCGGCGCTTGGCCATCTCGCGTTGCAGCTGGCGGATCTTGCCCTTGATCTGCGGGTTACCGTCGGACTCTTTCGATTCCTGGATCAGTTCCTGGCGCGTCATCTTCAGCTTGTTGGCGTAGTGCCACATCTGGTACGGGCCGTCGATGGCCGCGATCAGGCCCAGCGCGCCGACAATGAACATGAAGCTGGAGGCCAGCATGTTCAGCGTGTGGCCGATGCCCAGCTTGAGCGGTTCCAGCGACAAGCCGATCACCGCGTCCTTGTACTTCAACACCACCAGCCAGGTGACGAAGCCGACCACGATGGTTTTCAGGATGGCCTTCACCAGCTCGACCAGCGCATTGGTCGAAAACATATTGCTGATGCCGTTGATGGGATTGAGCTTGTTAAAGTTCGGCATGAAGGCCTTGCCGCTGAACAGCCAGCCGCCGACCAGCATGGGCGAGGCCAGCGCCACCACCATCACCGCCACGCCCAGCGGCAGGCAGGCGATCAGCACCTGCACCACGTCCACGGCGATGCGATGGAACAGCACGTCGGCATTGAAGATTTGCTCCTGGTCCAGCTTGAGACCGGACACCAGCACGCTTTGCAGCTGGCGCACCAGGCCGTCGCCGGTCATCCACAACCCGGCGCCCGCCGCCATCAGCACGGTAAACGTCGCCACTTCCCGCGATCGGGGAACGTCACCTTCCTCACGCGCCTGCTCGAGGCGCTTCGCTGACGCGGGTTCGGTCTTTTCGGCGTCGCTGTCTTCTGCCATTTGGTCTGCCTGCTGCTTAAGTTGATCTCGACCGTGCCATTATCGATTGCGGCACGGCAAGATCATCCCTCGAATACGGCAGGAAACTCAGGCTTGCTTGATGGTTTGATGAATGGCGCCGAACACCGATTTGCCGTCGTCCAGCATCTCGATGCGGATGGTGTCGCCAAACGCCATGAACGGCGTGACCGGCTCGCCGCCGGCGATCATCTCCAGGCAGCGCTGCTCGGCGATGCAGGAGTAGCCCTTCTTGCTGTCCTTGTTGGACACGGTGCCGGAGCCGATGATGGAACCGGCCCGCACATTGCGGGTCTTGGCCAGATGGGCGATCAATTGCGGGAAATTGAACACCATGTCGACGCCGGCCTGCGGCTTGCCGACCAGCTTGTCGTTCCAGGTCGACAGCAGCGGCAGGTGCACCTTGCCGCTCTTCCACGCATCGCCCAGCTCGTCCGGCGTGACCGCCACCGGCGAGAAGCTGGTGGCCGGCTTGGATTGCAGGAAGCCGAAACCCTTGGCCAACTCGTCCGGAATCAGATTGCGCAGCGACACGTCATTGGCCAGCATCAGCAGGCGGATGCGCTGGTGGGCCTGGTCCGCGGTGACGCCCACGGGCACATCGTCGGTGATCACGCACACTTCCGCTTCGAAATCGATGCCCCATTCTTCACGCGCCAGCGCGATGTCGTCGGTCGGGCCAAGGAAATCGTCGCTGCCGCCCTGGTACATCAGCGGCTCCTCCCAGAACGAGGCCGGCAGCTCGGCGCCGCGCGCCTTGCGCACCAGCTCGACATGATTGACGTAGGCCGAACCGTCGGCCCACTGGAAGGCGCGCGGCAGGGGTGCCATGCAGTTGGCCGGATCGAAGTCGAAACTGCGGCGGCCGCCGCCCCGGTTCAGTTCCTGATAGAGGGCATCCAGTTGCGGCGAGATGAAGGTCCAGTCGTCCAGCGCGCGTTGCAGGGTGCGGGCGACGCCGTCGGCCAGTTGCGCGGTTTTCAGGTCGCGCGAGACCACCATCAGCTGGCCGTCGCGGGTGCCGTCTTTCAGGGTAGCGAGTTTCATTCGGGTGTCAGCAGAGCGAGTTGTTCAGGGGTGAGGTAGCACCATTCGCCTTCGTTGAGGTCGAGCGAAGCCAGTTCCAGCTTGCCGATGGCCGAGCGGTGCAGGGCCGCGCAGTGGTTGCCGGCGGCCGCCAGCATGCGCTTGACCTGATGGTATTTGCCCTGCTCCAGCACGATTTCCAGCTGGTGCTCGCCGCGCTTGATGCAAGTGAGCGCCGCCAGCGGCGCCGGTTCGTCGTGCAACTGCACGCCAGCCAGCATTTGCGCGATCAGCTCATCGGTCACGGGCTCGGCCGTGGTGGCCTGGTAAATCTTGGGAACGTGGCGCTTCGGCGACGATTGTGCGTGGATAAACGCGCCATCGTCCGACATCAGCAGCATGCCGGTGGTGTCATGGTCGAGCCTGCCGACCGGCTGCACATCGCGCCAGGTCAGCTCTTCCGCCAGCAGGGTCAGCACGCCCGGATGATGGCTGGGCTTGCGCGAACATTCGTAGTTGGCGGGTTTATGCAGCGCGATGTAGACGTGTTCGCGGTACAGCACGTCCTCATCGAACAGGCGGAACACCAGGCCATCGGTTTCGATGGTTTCTTTGTAATTGTCATGCACCACGCCGTTAATGGTCACTTCGCCGTCCTCGATCAGGGTGCGGCAGAATTTGCGGGTGCCGTAGCCCTGCGATTGCAGGATGCGGTCCAGGGAGAATTTGCTCATGGGCGGGATTTTACACCGCGCAAAAGAAAACAGCGGCATTGCGCCGCCGTTTTCAGCCCCACAAAGGGACTTATATGAGGAATCGAAATTCGCTCTACTCCGCACCCATGGTGCAGCTGAGTAGTTCTCTACGTTGTACTGCACAACCGGAAAGTGTTTATATTTGCCCCCCTAGGTAAGAACTACAACACCAATATAGTTCAACAAAAGGGTTCTGCAAGTGAAAATCAGGCCGTATTGATAATATTAATCGCCCAGCCAGTCATCCGACAACCACGGCTAACGCAGGCTGGGCTTGGCGGTCTCCACGGCCGACTTCATGGCGCCGGCGCCCATGGCCGCGCCAAATTTCTTCAACACGCGTTCCGGCAAGCCTTCGTGCTGGGTGTAGTCGACGATATCCTCGGCCTTGACCACGTCGCGCGCCACGCTGTCGACCGTGCCGTAGGCGTCGGCCAGGCCCATGTCGATGGCCTTGGCGCCGGTCCAGAACAGGCCGGAGAACATCTCCGGGGTTTCCTTCAGACGCTTGCCGCGGCCGTTGCGCACCACCTGGATGAATTGCTGGTGGATTTCATTCAGCATGGCTTGCGCGTGCTGCTTGTGCTTTTCGGTCAGCGGGCTGAACGGGTCCATGAAGCCTTTGTTCTCGCCGGCAGTCAACAGACGTCGCTCAACGCCCACTTTTTCCATCACACCGGTGAAGCCGAAGCCATCCATCAGCACGCCAATCGAACCGATGATGCTGGCCTTGTTGACGTAGATGCGGTCGGCGCCGGCCGCGATGTAATAGCAGCCGGAAGCGCAAATCTCGTCCACCACCACGTACAGCGGCTTGCCCGGATAGCCTTTGCGCAGGCGGATCATCTCGTCGACGATCATGCCGGCCTGCACCGGGCTGCCGCCGGGACTATTAATATGCAGCACCACCGCCACCGACCCGCTGTCGGAGAACGCCTTGTTCAGCGCCGGGATCACCACGGCGGCCGAGCCGCTGCCCTCGGATTCGATCGAGCCTTCCACCTCGATCAGCGCCGTATGGCGGCCCAGCGCCTCGCCATCCGAGCCGGTCCAGCTGTAGTCGAAGTAGGCGCTGAGCGCGAACACCACCACCAGCAAGGTCAGCGCCTTGAAGAAAATGCCCCAGCGGCGCGCCGCCTTTTGCTCTTTCAGCGTGGCAAACACCAGCTTTTCCAGCACTTCGCGCTCCCAGTTGGAAGCGCTCACGGCCGGCTTGGCCGGCTGCGGTGCGGGAGTCGAAGGGGTGTCGATGTCGGTATCGTCGCTCATGGAATGCTGGTTTTTGGTTTTAAATCAGGCACGTGCCGGACGCACGTAGTCGTCCGGCTGCCAGTAAATGTTCTGATCGCGCTCCACCACGGCGATCGGCCGCAGCCGGCCACCCCGGCACGGGCCGCCGGCGCACTGACCGGTTTCCGGCACATAAATCGCGCCGTGGGTCGAACACATCAGGTACAGCTTGCTGGACTCGAAGAAGTCGCCTTCGTTCCAGTCCAGTTCGATCGGCACGTGGGCGCAGCGGTTCAGGTACGCAAACGCCTTGCCGCCATGACGCACCACAAAGCCGGTCGCGTCCTCGCCGCCGGCCGTCAGCGCAAAGCGCACGCCCTTGCCGCCATCCACGATGGCGTCCGCAGCGCAGATCAGGATGTCATCAGGCATGTTCGCTCAGCCATTGATGCAGCTCGGCCACCGTCTTGGCCGAGTACAGCGGATTGCAGGCATGTAACTGGTCGACCGGATGCGCGCCATACTCGACCGCGATGCCGGCCGCGCCAGCGTTGTTGGCCATCAGCAGATCGTGGGTAGTATCGCCGATCATCACCGTACGTCGCATATCCTGGCCCAATTCCCTGGTCAGCTCTTGCAGCATGGCCGGGTGCGGCTTGGAAAAGGTTTCGTCGGCACAACGGGTGGCATCGAACAGCGACAATACTTTGACATCATTCATGGCGCGGTTCAAGCCAACCCGGCTCTTGCCGGTGGCCACGGCCAGGAAATAGCCGTTCTGCGACAGCTCCTCCAGCATGTCGTGCACGCCGGGGAACAGGCTGATTTCGTGATCGCGCGACAGGAAATGATAGCGGTAGCGCTCCACCATGCGCGGATAGAAGGCCGGATCGATGTCCGGCAGCACCGCCTGCATGGCTTCGTGCAAGCCCAGTCCGATGACATGGGCGGCACGGTCATCGCCCGGCACCGGCAGCTTCAGGTCGCGCGCGGCCGCCTGAATGCACTTCACGATGGTTGAGGTGGAATCCATCAAGGTTCCATCCCAATCGAAGACGATCAGATCAAATTGCTTTCTTGCCATGTGTTTGCGATTAGTTAAGAGGTTTGCCCAAGCTTACCAAGAATCGCTCACATTCGGCGGCCAAAGGTGCGTTCAGCGTCATGTTTTTACCGGATTCGGGATGAGTGAACGTTATTTGATGTGCGTGCAGGAACATCCGCTTGAGCGCACCGCGCGTTTCAGTGGCTTTTTGCAGGGCTTTGTTAAGCGGGAAATCGCCGTATTTGTCGTCGCCAAGGATGGGGAAGCCCGACGATGACAGATGAACGCGGATCTGGTGGGTGCGCCCGGTCTTCAGCTCGGCTTCCAGCAGAGCAAAACCATCGAATTTCTTAAGCAACGAGAAAATCGTGTGCGACGGCATGCCGTCTTCCGACACCGACACCCGGCGTTCGCCGTCGGCGGTGGTGTATTTGTGCAAGGCCAGCTTGATGTGCTGGCGGGCGTTTTTCCAGTCGCCGGCCACCATGGTCAGATAGCGCTTGTCGGTCTCGCCGTCGCGCATCTGCTCGTGCAGGCTGGTCAGGGCCGATCGCTTCTTCGCGAGCAACAACAGGCCCGAGGTTTCGCGGTCCAGGCGGTGCACCAGCTCCAGGAACTTGGCGTCCGGACGCGAAGCGCGCAACTGCTCGATCACGCCAAACGACACGCCGGAACCACCGTGTACGGCCACGCCGGCCGGCTTGTCGATCACCAGCAGGTGGCTGTCCTCGAAAATAATCTTGAATTCGGCGGCCGGCACATGGTTTTCCGGTTTTTCCGCCAGGCGGATCGGCGGAATCCGCACCACATCGCCCTGTACCAGACGGTACAGCTGGTCGATGCGACCTTTGTTAACGCGCACTTCACCCGAGCGCAGGATACGATAGACGTGACTTTTCGGCACGCCTTTGCAAACGCGCAACAGGTAGTTATCGATCCGTTGACCGGCTTCTTCTTCAGTAATTGTGACGAATTGGGCTTGCAGCGGGGCGGACGTTGAAGCGGGAACAACATCTTTTTGCATCTTCATTTGCTCTGTCTTCCCAGAAATCTCTCTAAGTCCTTCATTTTGAATATATAATCGTTTCGCTGCGGTTCTAACTGCGGCAAGTGTAAGAATAAAAGCACATTTTACACAGGGGCGTCTCCACTGGCCTCGCCAAATTGCAAATTCAGAGGAAAAAATGTATGCGCACCATCCCTGCTGAAATCAAGGTTGCACCGTAGTTGTAATCGGATGGCGGCAGGGATGCTGAAGAAGAATGATTGGATAGTAAGGATAAAGTCCGGTCAGCCAGATCATAAGTTGGGCTGGCCGGTTGATGAGTAGTTGATAACGCTTGCCGTTTTCGCCAGACCCCATGCTCACTGCAAGCTCAACCGCAGGCTGATGCCAGCCCGGTTATAGAAGTAGCAATACTTGTAGTTGGTAAGCCTGGTCGAGATCTGGCCATTAAGACGCTGCTCTCCGTCTGTTCTTTTCTGCCGTCCGTTGGGGCCGCATGGAGAACTACAGATGAAGCGAGCACTCGGCATGTCGATCAACCTCATGCGCCCAGTTGCGGTCGCCCACGCGGCCGCACAGGATGGGCATACCCACCGCAATCGTTCCGATTCTCGCGCGTATCCCTGTAGCTTGCCGCACCGGTCCTAAGAAACCGGACGGCACACATGGCCCAAGGGTCGCGGAGTTTATAAAAATGAAACGTATGTTGTTTAATGCTACGCAGCAAGAAGAGCTGCGCGTAGCCATTGTCGATGGTCAGAAACTGATCGATATCGACATCGAAACCGCCGGACGCGAACAGCGCAAGTCCAACATCTACAAAGGCGTGATCACCCGTATCGAACCGTCGCTGGAAGCTTGCTTCGTCAGCTATGGCGAAGATCGCCACGGCTTCCTGCCATTCAAGGAAGTAGCGCGCACTTACTTCAAGGAAGGGGTGGATGTCCGTAACGCTTCGGTGAAAGAAGCGCTGCGCGAAGGCCAGGAAATCATGGTGCAGGTGGAAAAGGAAGAGCGCGGCAACAAAGGCGCCGCCCTCACCTCCTTCGTCTCGCTGGCCGGCCGTTACCTGGTGCTGATGCCGAACAACCCACGCGGCGGCGGCGTATCGCGCCGGGTGGAAGGCGAAGAGCGCCAGGAATTGCGCGAAACCATGGACAAGCTGGACCTGCCGCCAGGCATGTCGGTGATTGCCCGCACCGCCGGCATCGGCCGCAGCGTGGAAGAGCTGCAATGGGACTTGAACTACCTGATGCAACTGTGGCGCGCGATTGAAGGCGCCGGCAAGTCGGCCTCGGGCGCGTTCCTGATCTACCAGGAGTCGTCGCTGGTGATCCGCGCGATTCGCGACTACTTCCAGCCCGATATCGGCGAGATCCTGATCGATACCGACGAGATCTACGAGCAAGCCCACCAGTTCATGAGCCACGTGATGCCCGACATGGTGCACCGTGTAAAACGCTACAGCGACGACGTGCCGCTGTTCTCGCGTTTCCAGATTGAACACCAGATTGAAACCGCGTACTCGCGCACCGTGCCGCTGCCATCAGGTGGCGCCATCGTGATCGACCACACCGAAGCGCTGGTGTCGGTTGACGTCAACTCGGCCCGCGCCACCCGCGGTTCCGACATCGAAACCACCGCATTCCACACCAACTGCGAAGCCGCCGAAGAGGTGGCCCGCCAGCTGCGCCTGCGCGACCTGGGCGGCCTGATCGTGATCGACTTCATCGACATGGAAGTGGCCAAGAACCAGCGCGAAGTGGAACAGCGCCTGAAAGACGCCCTGCACCATGACCGTGCCCGCGTTCAGATGGGCAAGATTTCCCGCTTCGGCCTGATGGAACTGTCGCGTCAGCGCCTGCGTCCGTCGCTGTCAGAGGGCTCGCACGTGACCTGCCCGCGCTGCTCGGGCACCGGCCACATCCGCGACACCGAATCGTCGGCCCTGCAAGTCCTGCGCATCATCCAGGAAGAGGCGATGAAGGAAAACTCGGCCACCATCCACGTGCAAGTGCCGGTGGACGTTGCCGCTTTCCTGCTGAACGAAAAGCGCGGCGAAGTGCTCAAGATCGAGACCCGCCACCGCATCACCATCATTCTGGTGCCGAACAAGCACCTGGAAACGCCGCACTACAAGCTGGAGCGCATCAAGCACGACGATCCGCGCCTGGAAGACAGCAGCGCCAGCTACACCCTGGCCGAACAAGCCGAAACCGACATGGCCTACAGCAAGCGCCAGAAGGAAGAAGCCAAGCCACGCCAGGAAGCCATGGTCAAGACCATCACCCCTGAGCAGCCTGCGCCGCTGGTCGACCGCAAGCCGACCGAGATCGTCATCAAGCCGGCTCCGGCGCCAGTGCCGGCACCAGCCGAGCAAGGCTTCTTTGCCAAGCTGATCAGCTTCTTCACCGGCAAGCCAGCCGCTCCGGCCCTGCCGCAGCAGCCGACCATCGTGGTCAAGACGCCAGCCGGCGGCGAGCGCGGCGACCGCAATGCACGTGGCCCACGTGGCCGCAACCGTAGCGGCAAAGGCGGCCGTGGCGAGCGCGAAGAGAAAGAACCGGGCGCTGCCAAGGAAGAAGGCAAGGCGGCGGACGCCAACGGCCGTCCGCCACGCCAGCCGCGCCCTCCGCGCGAGGCACGCGAGCCGCGCGAACAGGCAGTGGAAGGCCAGACCCGCGAACGCGCGGAACGTCCTGAGCGCGCCGAGCGTCCGGAACGTGCCGAACGTGGCGAGCGTCCGGCACGCCAGCCACGCGAACCGCGCGGCGACAAAGCGCCAGTGGAAGCCAAGGCAGAAGAACTGGTATTGAACGCCGCCGCCCCGGCGACTGCCCCGTCGACCGGTCCAGCCACCGACGCCGCCGCCAGCATCCTGAAATCGGCGCCGAACGCCGGTCCGGAAGGTGAAGAAAACGAAGTGGCAGGCGAAGGTGATGAGCCGCGTCGTCGTCGTCGTCGTGGCGGCCGCAACCGCAATCGCCGCGAACGCGAAGGCGTGGAAGGCCAGGAAGGCGTCGCCGGCGAAACCGGCGAACAGGCCGAACTGAGCTTCTCGCCAGTGGCTGATGTTGCCCAAGCCACGGCTGCCGCCGAAGCAGCAGTGGTCGCAGCGCCAGCCGTCGAAACTGCGACCGCCGCACCGGCTGTCGAAGCCGCGCCGGTAGCCACCGCACCGGCCGCTGCCGAAGCGCCGGTTGCCGAAGCCGCTGCCGAAGCACCTGCTGCCGAAGCCGCCGTCGCCGCGCCAGTGGCAGCCGCTCCGGCCGCCGAGCCTGTGGCGCCAGCCGCCGCTCCGGTCGAAGCCAGCGCACCGGCCCCGGTTGCCGCTGCCGAAGCCGAAGCCGCGCCTGCCGCCGCGGAAGTTGCGCCAGCACCAGCCGTCGCAGCCGAAGCCGCCGCGCCAGTCGTGGAAGCTCCGGCAGTCGTGGAAGCCGCACCTGTCGCGGCAGCACCAGTGGTGGAAGCCGCTCCTGTTGCCGCCGCAGTGGAAGCCGCTGCCCCGGCAGTGGAAGCGCCAGCCGTGGCTGCCGAGCCGGCACCAGCCGCCCCGCTGGCCGCCGAGCCGGTCGCAGCCGCTCCAGCGCCTGCCCCAACTCCGGCACCGGTCCCAGCGCCAGTGGCAGCCGTCCCGGCGCCATCGGCTCCGATCGACCTGCAAACCGTGCTGAGCTCGGCCGGCCTGACCCTGGCCGCCACCGACCCAGCCAAGCTGCGCGCCGCGCAAGAAGCCGCTGCGCAAGTCGTGCAACCGGTGCGCGTGCCACGCGAGCGCAAGCCGCTGCCGCCGCAGGTTGACGAGCCGTTGGTCCAGGTCGACACCCGCCGTTAAGCCACACCGGCTGCAAGCCAAAAAAGGGAAGCCTCGTGCTTCCCTTTTTTTATCATGCTATCGTAGCTGTCTGAGTCATTAGCAAGTGCATTTCCTAAACAGCAATATGGCAGAAAAAATTATCATGATGACCGAGCAGCGCGGCAACGCCCCGGCCATCCCCGCAACGCTGGAAACGCCAACCGGCCTGCTGAGCGACCGCCTGGCGCGGCCCCTGCACGACCTGCGCATCTCCGTCACCGACCGCTGCAACTTCCGCTGCGTCTACTGCATGCCGAAGGCGGTGTTCAACAACGACTACCAATACCTGCCGCACACCTCGCTGCTGTCGTTTGAAGAAATCACCCGCATCGCCAAGCTGTTCATCGCCCACGGCGTGGAAAAAATCCGCCTGACCGGCGGTGAGCCGTTGCTGCGCAAGAACATCGAAAAACTGATCGGCATGCTGGCCGAACTGAAAACCGTCAGCGGCAAGCCACTGGACCTGACGCTGACCACCAACGCCTCCCTGCTGGCCCGCAAGGCGCAATCGCTGAAAGACGCTGGCCTGCAACGCGTGACCGTTTCGCTGGACGCATTGGACAACACCATCTTCCAGCGCATGAACGACGTCGACTTCGCGGTCGGCGATGTGCTGAAAGGCATAGACGCCGCCCATCAGGTTGGGCTCGGCCCGATCAAGATCAACATGGTGGTCAAGGGCGGCATGAACGATCAGGAAATCGTGCCGATGGCGCGCCACTTCCGTGGCAGCCCGTATATCCTGCGCTTCATCGAATACATGGACGTGGGTGCATCCAACGGCTGGAAGATGGATGAGGTGATTCCCTCGGCCGAAGTGATCCGCCGCATCAGCGCCGAGATGCCGCTGGAGCCGGTGGCCGCCAACTACACCGGCGAGACCGCCGCGCGCTGGCGTTACACCGACGGCAGCGGCGAAGTTGGCGTGATTTCATCTGTATCGCAGGCGTTCTGTTCGGACTGTACTCGCGCGCGGCTGTCGACTGAGGGTAAACTGTACACCTGTCTGTTCGCCACCAGCGGCCACGATCTGCGCGCCCTGCTGCGCGAAGGCCGCAGCGATGCCGAGATCAGCACCGCGCTGGCGCACCTGTGGCGCGCGCGCGAGGACCGCTACTCGGAACTGCGCACCAGCCAGACCGAGGCCCTGCGCCGCAGCGCCAATAAAGTGGAAATGTCTTACATCGGGGGATAGTTTTGTCTTTGAAGAGCAAAGTCACCGGGTTGATACTGGCGGGTGGGCGCGGCACGCGCATGGGCCGCGTGGACAAGGGCTTGCAGCCGTTTCGCGGTTCCACGCTGGCGGCGCATGTGCTGGATCGCCTGTCGCCGCAGGCGGCCAGTGTGGCGATCAATGCCAATCGCAACCTGCCGCAGTATCAGGCGCTGGCCGGCACATCGCCGGTGCTGCCGGATTTCCTCGATGGCTTTGCCGGGCCGCTGGCCGGCTTGCAGATTGGCTTGCAGTTTTGTCCGACCGAGTTGCTGCTGACCGCACCGTGCGACTCGCCCTTCTTCCCGCTCGACCTGGCCGAGCGCCTGCACGCGGCGATGGAAGCGCAAGGCGCCGACATGGCCATGGCTGTGACCATGGAGCGCGATGAGCAGGATGCGCCGTATCGCCAGCCGCACCCCGTCTTCAGCCTGATCAAGGCCAGCACGTTGCCGCAGCTGGAAGCCTACCTCGACACCGGCGCACGCCGCATGGAAGGCTTCTTCAAGACGCTGAAAGTGGCCGAAGTGCTGTTCGACGACAGCGCGGCGTTCAGCAACATCAACACGCTGGAAGAACTCCAGCACCACGAACGCACCGCGCCCGCCGCGCCGCACGACGGCTCTCCGGCCGCGCACGGCGCGGGCACGGGCGACACTGATCCACCAGCGCTGCCGGTGGCTGAAGCGCAGCGTCTCATCTGCGAGCGCATCGCGCCGGTGGAGGCCACCGAAACGCTGCCCCTGCTGGCCGCCCTGGAGCGCGTGCTGGCCGCCGACATCATCTCGCCCATCAACGTCCCCGCCCACGACAACTCGGCCATGGACGGCTACGCCCTGCGCGGCGCGGACCTGCCGGGCGAAGGCGCGCGTGAATTCAAAACCATCGGCACCGCCTACGCCGGCCATCCGTTCACGCAAGCGCCGCAGGCCAACGAATGCGTGCGCATCATGACCGGCGCCCCCATCCCACCCGGCTGCGATACCGTGCTGCCGCAAGAACTGGCCGCCGCCATCGATGGCGACCAGGTCACCATCGCCGCCAACGCCATCCGCGCCGGCGCCAATCTGCGCCGCGCCGGCGAAGACCTGCAAGCCGGCGGCATCGCCATCGCCGCCGGCAAGCGCATCCGCCCTGCCGACATGGGCTTGATCGCCTCACTCGGCATCGGCGAAGTGCGCGTGCGGCGCAAACTGAAAGTCGCCTTCTTTTCCACCGGCGACGAACTGCGCTCACTGGGTGACAAACTCGATGAAGGCTGCGTGTATGACAGCAACCGTTACACCCTGTTCGGCATGCTGACGCGCCTCGGCTGCGAAGTGATCGACATGGGCGTAATCAAGGACGATCCGCAAGCGCTGCAAGCCGCCTTGCGCGCCGCCGCCCAACAAGCCGACGCCATCATCACTTCCGGCGGCGTCTCCGAAGGCGCGGCCGACTACACGCGTGACATCATGGCGCTGCTGGGCGACGTCGCCTTCTGGAAGCTGGCCATGCGCCCCGGCCGTCCACTGGCCTTCGGCAAAGTACAAGCGGAACAGGACAGCGCATGGCTATTCGGCCTGCCCGGCAACCCGGTCGCGGTGATGGTCTCGTTCTACATGTTCGCCCGCCCGGCCCTGCTGCGCATGATGGGCACCCAATGCCAGCAGCAAACCACGCAGGCCCGCGCGGCGGAAGCCATCCGCAAGCGTCCCGGCCGCACCGAATACCAGCGCGGTATCCTCAGCACCGGCAACGACGGCACACCGCAAGTGCGCCTGACCGGCGCCCAGGGCTCCGGCATCCTGCGTTCCATGAGCGAAGCAAATTGCATCGTCGTCCTGCACCACGACCAGGCCAACGTCGCCGCCGGCCAGATGGTCGACGTGATGCTGTTCGATGGCCTGACCTGACGCCGCATGCAGCCTCGCCTGCAAGTCCATAACCTGCAATCGCCACTGGCCGGCCCCTACTCATTCGAGCTGGCGGCCGGCCAATGCATTACCATCTCCGGCCCCTCCGGCTCAGGCAAAAGCCTGCTGTTGCGGATGCTGTGCGACCTCGATCCCAACACCGGCGAAGTCCTGCTGGACGGCGCACCACGCAGCTGCATCAGCGCACCCGCGTGGCGCGCGCAAGTGGTTTATCAACCTGCCGAACCGGCATGGTGGCTGCCCACTGCCGGCGCGCACTTCAAACCGGGACAGGTCCCGCGCGTGCACGCGTTGCTGCCGCAACTGAACCTGTCGCCCGCACTGCTGGAGCAAGACGTAAGCCGTCTCTCGACCGGCGAACGCCAACGCATGGCGCTGATCCGCTCACTGGCCTGCGAGCCCAAAGTACTGCTGCTGGACGAACCCACCGCCGCACTCGATCCTGAATCCGTAGCGGCCACCGAAGCGCTGCTGCGCAAGGAAGTGCGCAACGGCCTGTCGCTCCTCCTCGTCACGCACTCCGCAACGCAGGCGAAGGCGTTAGGCAGCCGCCGCATGACCATGCGCGAGCGCCAGCTCAGCGAGGACACGCCATGAACGCCATCCAGCCCGGCGCCACCGACCTGGCCGTCGCCTCTTCGCTGGTGGTACTGAATGCCGGCATCTCGGCTTATCTCGGCCTGCGTATGCAGCGCATGGTACTGTGGTCTGCCGTGCGCATGGTGGTGCAGCTGCTGCTGGTGGGATTGGTATTGCGCTGGGTGTTCGCGCTGGCGTCGCCGGCCGCCACGCTGGCCGTGGCCTTGCTGATGATCGTCGCCGCCGCGCGCGAAGTGGCGATGCGTCCCGCGCACGGCCTGCGCGGATGGCCCGGCGTGTGGCTGGCGACGGCCAGCGTCGGCCTGTCCAGCATCGCCACCGTGGTGCTGGCGCTGCTGACGGTGCTGCATCCAACACCATGGTACGAACCGCAATACGCGGTGCCGCTGATCGGCATCGTGCTGGGTAACGTGCTGAACTCCGCCAGCCTCGGACTGGACACCTTCTACGGCGGCGTGGTCAGCGCACGCGCAGCGATCGAGGCGCAACTGGTGCTGGGCGCCACGCGCCACGAAGCATTGGCGCCGCTGATCCGCGAGTCGGTGCGCAAAGGCCTGATCCCCATCATCAACCAGATGTCGGCGGCCGGCATCATCACCCTGCCCGGCATCATGACCGGCCAGATCCTCGCCGGCATGGACCCGATGGACGCGGTGCGCTACCAGATCCTGCTGATGTTCCTGCTGGCCGGCGGCAGCGGCATCGCCGTCACGCTGGCCGTCTACCTTGCGGCGCGCAGCGTCACGGACGAGCGCCACCGCCTGCGGCTGGAGCGTTTGACGAGCCGCTGATCGCCACCAGCAGCATGCCGCATGCCAGCGCCGCAAAGGCCCACTGCAAGCCGATGGCGTGCGCCACGAAACCGATCAGGCCAGGACCGGCCAGGATGCCGGCATAACCAATCGTGGAAATCGCGCTTACCGCCAGACTGGCCGGCATATCGTTCTGACTGCCGGCCGCCGTGAACAGCACCGGCACGATGTTGGAAGCGCCAAAGCCAATCAGCAAAAAGCCCGCCAGCGCCAGCCACGCCGAAGGCGCCAGCACCACGATGAAGAAGCCGGCGGCAGCGGCCAGTCCCCCCACCAGCAGGATACGGCGGCCGCCCCAGCGCTGCACGATCTTGTCGCCATTCAGGCGGCCGATGGTCATCGCCACCGCGAACGCCGCGTAGCCAAGGCCGCCCTGCGCGCCGCTCATGCCGCTGTTGGTCAGCATCACCGCGCTCCAGTCCAGCACCGCGCCTTCGGCCAGGAACACGAACATGCACAGCACACCAATCAGCACCACCGCGCCGCGCGGCACCACCAGGAATGGCGCATCGCGCTCCGCCGGCTGCGCCTCGCGCAGCAGATGGGGACCGGCCACCAGCAGCACCAGCGCCACCGCAACCGTCATCGCCACCGAGGCGCTGATGATGTCCATGCCCAGCCACAGCATCGCGCTCATGGCGCCCGCACCGACGATGCCGCCGACACTGAACATGCCATGGAAGCCGGACATCAGCGCACCGCCATAATCCTTCTCCACGATCACCGCCTGCACATTCATCGACACGTCCAGCGTGCCGATGGTGGCGCCGAACAGGAACAAGGTCAATGCCAGCAAGGGCGCGCTCGGCGCGATGGCCAGAAACGGAAACACCGCGCAGCAGCCAAGGCCGGACCACAGGATCACGCGGCGGCAGCCGAAGCGCGCCGCCAGCACGCCGGTCACCGGCATCGCCAGCAGCGAGCCGATACCCAGGCATAGCAGCAACAAGCCCAGTTGCGCGGCTTCGACGCCGGTGCGCATTTTCGCGTAAGGCACCAGCGGCGCCCACGCGGACATGGCCATGCCGGCCGCCAGAAAAGCTAAACGCGTCGATACGCGCTGTTTTAGTCCGTAGATGTTCATGAGTTTATGCGCCGGCGCGCAGCAGGCGGGTGCCGGCGGCCGCGTAGGCCTCCGCTACTTCCGCGCTGGTGTCGGCTTCGACGATCAAATGGGTTAATTGGGAAATCGGCAGCACGCGATACGACGCCACCGCGCCGATCTTGCTGCCGGTGGCGACAATCGCGGTGGTTTTGGACTGCGCGGCCAGGCGGCGCTTGAATTCGGCCTCTTCGTAGTCGACCGCCGTCACCCCGGCCAGCACATCGACGCCGCAGGCGCCGACGAAGTACAAATCGGGCCGGATCAATTCCAGCTCGCGCATCGCGGTCGCGCCGACGCTGCCGCCAAGGCTATGCCGGATACGGCCGCCGATCATGATCAGATCCACATGCGCCTTCTCCAGCAACCGCGCGGCGATGGATGGTGCATTGGTGAGCACCGTCAGCGGCGTCACTGGCAACGCTTCGGCGACGGCAAGATTGCTGGAGCCGGCGTCGAGGAAGATGGTGCTGCCCGGCGCGATGAGCGTCGCAGCGGCGGCGGCAAGACGCGACTTGCCGTCCTGCTGGCGCTCCATGCGCTGCACCAGCGTGCCGCCCTCCGGCCCCGGCGACACACGCACCGCGCCGCCGTAGACCTTCTGGCACAAGCCGGCGGCAGCCAGATCGCGCAGGTCACGGCGGATGGTGTCCTCCGTGACATTGAGCTCGCGCGCCAGCGCGGCCGCCAGTACGCGACCCTCGGCCGAAAGTTGCTCGAGTATTAACGCATGCCGCTCGGGCAGCAGGAGAGATTCCGATTTCATGCGTACATTGTACACAAGTACGCTAAAACACGCACAAATACGCACAAATACGCAAAACTATTATTCGGTATCGAGATCGCCTTTATCGGGGTCCGCGCCCATTAGCAATTGCGCCTGTTCGCTCGGCAGTGCTTCCACGGATTTCAGCTTGCGCGCCATCACGCGACTGCGCGTTTCGGCCGATTCGATATTCTTGGCGGCGCGCTCCAGCGTCAGCTTGGTCGCGGCCAGCACGTCGCCGAACTTGGCAAACTCGGTCTTCACCGCACCCAGCACCTGCCACACCTCCGACGAGCGCTTCTCCAGCGCCAGCGTGCGGAAGCCCATTTGCAGGCTGTTGAGCAGCGCCGTCAGCGTCGACGGCCCGGCGATGCTGATGCGGTTCACGCGTTGCAGCTCATCGGCCAGGCCCGGACGGCGCATCACTTCCGCATACAAGCCTTCGGTCGGCAGGAACAGGATCGCGAAGTCGGTGGTGTGCGGCGGCGAGACGTATTTCTCGGAGATGGTCTTGGCCTCGTTGCGCACGGCCCGCTCCAGCTCGCGGCCCGACAGCGCCACGCCATCGGCGTCGGCGCTGTCGGCCGCTTCCAGCAGGCGTTCGTACTGTTCTTTCGGGAACTTGGCGTCGATCGGCATCCACACCGGCGCGCCGCCTTCCGTCTGGCCCGGCAGCTTGAGCGCAAACTCCACGCGCGCGCCGCTGCCGGCGATGGTCTCGACATTCTTGGCATACTGGTCCGGCGTCAGCACCTGCTCCAGCAGCATCTCCAGCTGCACCTCGCCCCAGGTGCCGCGTGTTTTCACATTGGTCAGCACGCGCTTCAAATCGCCGACGCCCATGGCCAGCTGCTGCATCTCGCCCAGGCCCTGGTGCACGCGCTCCAATCGTTCGGACACCTGCTGGAATGAAGCGTTCAAACGCGACTCCAGCGTGGCGTGCAGTTTTTCGTCCACCGTCCTGCGCATCTCTTCCAGCCGCGCGCCGTTGTCGGTTTGCAGATCCTTGATCTTGGTCTCCAACATCACGCGCACCTCCAGCATGCGCTGGTTCATGGTGTCGGCGAACAGCTTGAGATTGCGGGTCTGCTCGTGACGGCTGCTGACACCCTGCTCTTCCAGCTGACGGCGCATGGCTTCGAACTGCTGAACGTTGGCGGCGTTGCTGGTCTGCGCCGTGGTCTGCAACTGCATGCGCACCTCGCGTTCAACACGCTCGATACGTTCGGCGAGATCCGCCGTCGACGAGCTGCGGGAACGCAGCAGCGCCAGCACCTGCAACACGATGATCGCGGCCAGTGCGGCCAGCAGGACGAAAAACTCGGTGGAGGTCATGGAATCAATCCGGCTTGTTGCGCATCCAGTCGGCGGTCTGGAAGAAGGAATTCATCAGGCGCACACGCAGCTCAGTGTCGATGCCCACGTCTTCCATCGCCCATGCCATGCAGCGCAGCCACTGGTCGCGTTCCTGCGAGCCGATGGCGAACGGCATGTGCCGCATGCGCAGGCGCGGATGGCCGTGCGCCTGCTGGTACAGGTCCGGGCCGCCCATCCAGCCGCTGAGGAACATGAACAAACGCTGGTTGGCATTTTCCAGCGAGGGACCGTGCACGGAGCGCAGCAGTTGGAACTCGGGTTCGAGTTCCATCAAATCATAAAAGCGGTCGACCATCGCGCGGATGGTCGGCTCGCCGCCAATTACTTCGTAGAGGGTGCGGGATTCTTCAGTCATACCCGCAATGATAGCTTATACGAGGGCCAGCTTGCGCAAGCGGCGCGTGGAAGACCAGCTCTCCAGATCGGCCTGTCCACGGATCTCGTCGCAGGCATGAACGATGCGCGCCAGCTGCGCCGCGTCCAGTCCGGAATTGAGCGTCAGCCGCACCAGCGAGCGGTTCTTGGGTGTGGCTGGCGCGCAAAACATGGCGCCATACACACCGTGCTTTTCCAGCAATTTGCGCAAGGCCAGCGTCTTCGGTTCCGGTCCCGGCTCCAGCGCGATGATTTGCTCGGTGCCGTCGCTGACGTTATAGCCCAAAGCGCCCAGCTCCTCGCGCAGCAGGCGCGTATGGGCGCGCAGCGCGGCGCGGCGGTCGTCGGCGGCGGCGACGAAGTCGATGGCGGCGTCGAACCACGCCAGCTCATGGCCCAGCAGGCAGGAACTGAAAATCGCGGGGCGCGACTCGGACAGGAAGTAGCCCTTGAAATGACTGCTGCAAGTAATAAAGCCCGCACGCCCGGCAAACGCCTTGGCCAGCGAGGCCGTCCGAAAGTGCACCCGCTCATTCAGTCCCAGCGCCGCCACCAGTCCGGCGCCACGCGGGCCGTGCGTGCCCAGTGAGTGCGACTCATCGACAATCAGCATGCAGCCGCTGCGCTCCGCGATCTCCACCAGCTCCACCAGTGGCGCCACGCTGCCATTGGTGCTGTACAGCGCATCGACCACGATCAGGCCGCGCCCATGGCGCAGCAGCTGCTTCTGCAAATGCTCCATGTCGTTGTGCAGGAATGACACCGGCAGCGCGCCGGCCGATTGCACGCCCTCCCACAGCGAAGCATGCGCCTGCATGTCGAGGTAGACCGGAATGCCCGGCGCGGCCAGCGTCTGCACCAGCCCGACGTTGGCGGCCCAGCCGGATTGCGCCAGGATGCCGTCCTCCGCGCCCATGAACCGCGCCAGCTTGCGCTCCAGCCGGTGCTGGGCGCTGCCTTCTTGCAGGTACACGGCCGACATCAGCAACTCGCCGGCGCTATGCCGCAGGGCGGCGATTTGCGCGCCCACCAGCGCCGGCTCGCCGGCCAGGCACAGGTAATCGTTCCCGGCCAGAAAGATCGCGCCGGCTGGCGTCGGCTGCCAGGCGTGCGGATGCTCGCCGCCCAGCAGCTGTTGAATGCGGGTGATGTAGTGCAGATCCATGCGCTGAGTGACAAAATCCGGCAGCGTGGCAGGCAGTGGATGGTGGGCAATTGCGTAAGTCATGGCACGGCTCCTGTTGAGTTTCGGACAAGTAAGATTGTTTTTTTAGGAAGTACAACGCCACCATGCGGCGAAAAAAACTCATGGAGATTGATACGGATCAATGTCTGTTTTGATATTGCCGAAGGCGTTGCAAATACCGGCGATGATGACGACTTGATAAAAATCAAAAGCCGCCATGAAGCCTCCCCTGCACGAACGCTGGAAACGCCGTCAGCACGGACTGTTGCAGTCCCTGCTGCTGTATCACGGGCGTGAAGATCACGCGACCGTGCGCGTGCTGCTGCTGGCCTGCGTCGGCACGGTGGCCATGCCGCTGTATTACGTGATCTGGCAGAACTTCTTCCCCCAGGAGTACGAATCGCTGCCGCTGCGCATGCTCGGCATTCTGCTGTGCGCGACCGGCCTGTTCGCGCGCCAGTTCAGCCGGCAGATGCTGAACCTGTACCTGCTGGTCACGCTCAGCTACATCTTTCCCTTCTTCTTTACCTTCATGTTCCTGATGAACCGCGCTTCCGGCGTGTGGGACGAATCGCTGCTGATTGGACTGGTGGTGCTGTTCCATTTCGATACAGGGCTGGCCTTGCGCGCCTACGCCATCGGCACCGGGCTGGCCTGCGCGGCGGCGGTGGCGCTGGGCGCGGGCGAGGCGCTGCTCACCCGCGAGGTGCTGCAACAACTGCCGATCCACTGGTTCACCATGGCCGTGCTGTCGGCGGCCAAGATCAGCCGCGAGGTGCTGGCGCAGGAAAAGCTGGCCGGCATGGGCGCAGGCCTGGCCACGGTGGCGCACGAACTGCGCACGCCGCTCACCAGTGTCGACGCCAATGTGCGCGGCCTGCTGCGCATGATGAGCGACGCCCAGGTCAACCACAATGACGATCGCCTGACCATCATCGACGCGCTGGCGCGCATCCAGTTCGAGGTGCGCCACATGAACCACATGATCGACCTGTTCCTGCTGAGCGCCACGGCGGTGCGGCAAAACCTGCACCCGGTGGAAACGGTGTCGATGGAGGACGTGGTGCAGGCGGTGCTGAAACGCTATCCCTTCGCCAGCCAGAAGCAGCAGAAGTCGGTGCAGCTGGAATTGCGCCACAACTTCCACTTCCCCGGCCAGAGCGAGCTGGCGGTGGTGGTGCTGCTCAACCTGATGCGCAACGCGCTGCGCGCCGTGCAGCGCGCCGGCAAGGGGCGCGTACGCATCGTCATCGACGGCGGCCACACCCCGCCACGCCTGCTGTTCATCGACACCGGCTGCGGTATCGCGACGCAAAACATGTCGTTGATCTTCCGCCGTTTTTATTCGCATCCGCCGCACAACGGCGCCGGCATCGGCCTGGCGCTGTGCCAGGAAATCATGGAAGCCTGGGGTGCGCACATCCGTTGCGTCTCGCGCGAGAGCGCCTACGCCATCTTCATCCTGGAATTTCCCGCGAGGTGAATCATGCATCTGCCAGTTTATGCCCATCCCACCACGACCGTGCTGGTCGACGACAGCGATTCCTTCCTGCGCAGCCTGTCGTTCCAGCTCGATCCCACGCTGGCCAACAAAACCTTCCACGACACCACCGAAGCGCTGCACTGGCTGCGCAACAGCGCACCGGGCAGCGGCGGCGTGCCGTTGCACGTCAACTTCGACATGCAGAACCTGCCGGCCGACCAATGCAACGTGGCGCTGGACCTGGAACGCATCTACCGCATCGCCGAGCAGCGGCAGCGTTTTGCCACGCCATCGGTGATCGTGGTGGACTACTCCATGCCGCAGATGAATGGACTGGAGTTCTGCGCGGCGGTGGCGCACCTGCCGTGCAAGAAGATTTTGTTCACCGGCGCCGCCGATGAAAAGATCGCGGTCGCGGCCTTCAACCGCGGCCTGATCGACCGCTACATCAAGAAAAGCGACGACCACGCGCTGGACATCCTGGAGATGGAAGTGACGGCGCTACAGGAAACCTATTTCGACCAGGGTTCCGACACGCTGCGCGAGATGGTGGCCCTGCACGACTACCGCTTCCTGTGCGACCCGGCGCTGGCCGAGGTGGTGCGGGAACTCAAGCGCACGCTGGGCTTTGTCGAGCACTACATCTTCCCGAACCCGACCGGCATCCTGTTCCTCGACCAGCACGGCAAGGCCACGCTGATGGTGATCGAGACCGAGCAAAGCATGTACACGCAATACGAAATCGCCCGCGACAGCGACGCGCCGCGCTCCCTGCTGAACGCCCTGCTGGAGCGGCGCGTGCTGACTTTTTTCAGCGATCCCTTTGGCGACGGCATGTACAACAGCGGCATGGCCGAGAACTGGCACCGCTACAGCGCGGCGCCGCGCATCTGCCAGGGCCAGGAGACTTACTACTGGGCGCTGTTCGATCTGCCATCGCACTACTTCGAACAGCGCCCTCACACTTACGCGCAGTTCCTGCGCGAGCTGCAACCGCAGGACATCGCGGCTTAGGCTTCCCTCAGGGTTTGCAGGGGTGGCTGGCGCAGCACATTGCGCAGTCCCAGCCAGCCGCCGGCGATGGCGCACAGCGCGCCGGCCAGCAGGCCCACCAGCCATACCATCGGACTGAAGCTCCACGCGAACTTGAACTGATAAGTCGCCAGCGCCCAGCCCATGGCCGCCGCGCCGCTGGCCGCCAGCACGCCGGACAGCGCGCCCACCAGCGTGAACTCGATCAGTTGCGCCTGCGACAACTGCTTGCGGGTCGCGCCCAGCGCGCGCAGCAGGCCGGCCTCGCGGGTGCGCTCATCCTGCGATCCCATCAGGGCCGCGTACAGCACCAGCACACCGGAGGCCAGCGTGAAGATGAACAGGAACTCCACCGCCGTTATCACCTGGTCCAGCACCGCCTGCACCTGCCGCAAAATGCCGCCGACGTCGACGATGGTCAGGTTGGGGAAGTCGCGCGTCAGCGCATTCATCACCGCGCCCTGCCCTTGCGGCAGATGGAAGGCGGTGATCCAGCTTTGCGACACTTCCGTCATCGCCGCCGGATTGATGATGGCGAAGAAGTTGACCCGCATCGAGCCCCAATCCAGCTTGCGGATGCTGGTGATGGTCACATCCACCGGCGCGCCGGCGATCTCGAAGCGCAGCTTGTCGCCCAGCTTCCAGCGCAAGGTCCTGGCGATGCCCTCCTCCACCGACACCTCGGGGAAGCCCGGCTTGTCCTCGAACCACTTGCCTTCGACGATCTTGTTCTCGGCCTGCATCCGCGCCATGGTGGACAGGTTGAATTCACGGTCGGCCAGGCCGCGCGCGCGGTCATCGGTGTAGGTGTCGCCGGTGACCGGCTTGCCGTTCACCTGCGTCAGGCGGCCACGTATCATCGGGTACTGCGGCGCATAGCGGACGCCGGCCGCCGTCAGGCGCCGCGCGATGTCGTCGCGCTGTTCCGGCTGGATGTTGATGATGAAGCGGTTAGGCGCATCGGCCGGGGTGGCGTTGCGCCACGCGGTCATCAGGTCGCCGCGCACCACCGTCAACACCAGCAGCGCCATCATGCCCAGCGCCAGCGAGACGATTTGCACGATGGTGGCGCCGGGACGGCGCTGCAAGGAGGTAATCGCAAAGCGCCAGCTTTGATGGTCGATGGCGCCGCGCAGCGAACGCAGCGACTTCAATCCCAGCCAGCCCACCAGCCCGAACAGCGCGAACGCGCCGAAGAAGCCGAGCGCCGTGTACAGCGCCATCTTCGGATCGCCCGCCTGCCACAGCAGCAGCGCCACAAAGCCGGCCATGCCGAAGCCGTAGGTGGCCAGCGCGCCCACTTGCGGCGGGTCCTGCTCGCGGCGGATCACGCGGTTGTGCGGCACTTTGCGCAGTTGCAGGATGGGCGGCAGCGCGAACGCCGCCAGCAGCAGGATGCCGATCGCCAGGCCTTGCAGGCCCGGATAAATGGTCGGCGGCGGCAGTTCGCTGGACACCAGTGCCCCCAGTACTTCCAGCAACACGTAGTGTGCGCCAAAGCCCACCAGCACGCCGGCGGCGCTGCCGATCAGGCCCACCAGCAGGAATTCGATCAGATACATCAGCGTGACCTGATTCTGCGTCAGCCCCAGGCAGCGCAGCATGGCGCAAGCATCGAGATGGCGCTGCATGAAGCGGCGCGCGGCCATCGCCACGGCCACCGCCGCCAGCATGGCCGACAGCAAGCCGACCAGCGACAAGAAGCGGTCGGCGCGTTCCAGCGTGGTTTGCATTTCCGGGCGGCCGTCCAGCGACTCCACCCGCACGCCCTTGATGTTGTTGTCCTTGATCTGCGCTTCCAGCCATTGCTGGTAAGCCTTGGCGACGGTGGCGCCATTCTTCAGCGACGGCGGCACACCGGCCAGCAGGCGGTAATTGACGCGCGAGCCGGGCTGGATCAGATTGGTGGCCTCCAGATCCTGCAACGCGAACATCACGCGCGGCGCGAAGGCCAGGAAGTTGGCGCCGCGATCCGGCTCGGCCGCGATCACTTGCGCGATGGTGAAGCGCTTGTCGCCCAGCTTGAGCTGGTCGCCGACCTTGGCGTTCAGGCTGCCCAGCAGGCCAGGCTCCACCCACACCGTGCCGGGCGCGGGCGCGCCGGCCGCCGGCGTGCCGATGCTTTGTTCGGCTTGCGCCGCATCGGTGGTGATCTTGACCTTGCCGCGCAGCGGGTAGCCCGGACCGACGGCTTTCAGCGCCGCCAGCACGGACGTGGATTGCTCGCCCTCGCCCGCTTGCGCCATGCTGGGGAAGGTGATGGCGTCGGTCAGCGCCAGTCCGCGCTGTTCGGCTTGCGCGCGCCACGCGGCCCGCACCGGCAAGTCGGCGCTGACCGCGACATCGGCACCCAGCAGCTGATGCGCATCGCGATCCAGCCCGCTGCGCAGGCGGTCGATGAAGAAGCCGGTGGCCGACAAGGCGGCCACCGCTACCGTCAGCGCGATCAGCAGAAAGCGCAACTGGCCGGCGCGCCAGTCGCGCGCGGTCATTTTCAGGGCGAGCTTGAACATTTAAACCTTGGCAAAGAATGCGTCGACTTCATCCAGATATTTCTGCTTTTCCGCCGCCGGCAGGAAGGCGGCGGTGAAGCCGTTGCGCGCCAGCCGGTGCGCATGCGACAAGCCCAGTGGCAGCGCTTCAAAGGTGGCGATGAAGTTGTCGTTCATGTAGCCGCCAAAGTAGGCCGGGTCGTCCGAGTTCACCGTCGCGAGAATGCCGGCATCCAGCAGTTGCAGCAGGTTGTGCCGCTCCATCTGATCGAACACGCACAGCTTGATGTTGGACAGCGGACACACCGTCAATGCCATCTGTTCTTTCGCCAGGCGCGCGGTCAGCGCCGCGTCCTCCAGGCAGCGCACGCCGTGGTCGATGCGTTCGACTTTCAGCGTATCCAGCGCGGTGTAGATGTAGGCCGGCGGGCCCTCCTCGCCGGCGTGCGCCACCAGATGCAGGCCGAGTTCGCGGCAGCGCGCGAACACGCGGGCAAACTTCTCCGGCGGATTGCCGACTTCCGACGAATCCAGGCCGACGCCGATGAATTTGTCGCGGTACGGCAGCGCCGCTTCCAGGGTGGCGATCGCATCCTCTTCCGGCAAATGGCGCAGGAAGCACAGGATCAGCGTGGCGCTGACCGGGCTGTCCTGGCAGGCGCGATAGATACCGTCGATCACCACCTTGATGTCCACGCCGCGCGCCGTATGCGTCTGCGGATCGAAGAAGATTTCGGTGTGGCGCACATTGTCGGCCTCGGCGCGCTTGAGATAGGCCGCCGTCATGTCGTAGAAATCCTGCTCCTGCAACAGCACGCTGGCGCCGGCGTAATAGATGTCGAGGAAAGATTGCAGATCGGTGAAGGCATACGCCGCGCGCAGTTCTTCCACCGAACCGTAGGCCAGCTTGACGCCGTTGCGTTCGGCCAGCGCGAAGATCAGCTCCGGCTCCAGCGAGCCTTCAATGTGGATGTGCAGCTCGGCTTTTGGCATCTGCTGCAAAACGCGGCGCAATTGATCATTCAACATGTTGATTTTTCCTGTTACTTAAGTGACTGAATCGGTCCATCTTATCTCATGCGACGGTTAGCGTGTCAGCACATCTCTCAAAGCCATGTTACTGTGGTGGCGAAGGACGCGAAAAGACGCTGAAATTGACGTGACCAATTCGATATTTTGCTTTGGAATCATGCGCTTACAAAAGGGTATTAACGATATTACGACATACCTTTTGACTTCCTGCACCAATAGCGCAATAATCAATTTCATAGACGTAAGAAGCGTTACGACCAACACATAAAAGCCGCCATCCGGCCATAAAGCCAGCTCATCGGTACGGGCAATCCGTGCCACCCAAGGAAGCTGACCAAGAAGAAAAATAAGATCGAAAGGATTATACGAACCAGAGCCAAGGCAAGCGCAACTGCCGGTGACTCGTGACAAGCAGGTTTCCATCATTAAAGGACATTCAAATGACCATTTTTGACAACTACGCCGCACGATACGAACGAACCAAAGAAGAAGAGATGTCCATGAAGGAGTATCTCGAGCTTTGCAAAAAAGACCGGCTGACGTACGCCAGCGCCGCCGAGCGCATGCTGGCAGCCATTGGCGAACCGACCTTGATCGACACGCGCAATGACACCCGGCTGTCGCGTATCTTTGCGAACAAGGTCATCAAGATTTATCCGGCGTTCCGCGAGTTCTACGGCACTGAGGAAGTGATCGAGCAAGTGGTGTCCTACTTCCGTCACGCCGCCCAGGGCCTGGAGGAACGCAAGCAAATACTGTATTTGCTTGGCCCGGTGGGTGGCGGTAAATCGTCGATTGCGGAAAAACTGAAGTCCTTGATGGAACATGTGCCTTTCTATTGCCTGAAAGGCTCGCCGGTGAATGAGTCGCCGCTTGGCCTGTTCAACGAAGAGGAAGACGGTGCGATCCTGGAAGAAGATTTCGGCATCCCGCGCCGCTACCTGCGCAATATTCCTTCGCCATGGGCGGTGAAACGCCTGCATGAATTCAATGGCGACATTAATCAGTTCCGCGTGGTCAAGCGCTACCCATCGGTGCTGAAACAGGTGGCCATCTCCAAGACCGAACCGGGCGACGAAAACAATCAGGATATTTCCTCGCTGGTCGGCAAGGTCGACATCCGCAAGCTGGAAGATTATTCGCAGGACGATCCGGACGCCTACAGCTACTCGGGCGGCCTGTGCCTGGCCAACCAGGGCCTGATGGAATTCGTCGAGATGTTCAAGGCCCCGATCAAGGTGCTGCACCCGCTGCTGACCGCCACCCAGGAGGGCAACTACAAGGGCACGGAAGGCTTTGGCGCGATTCCGTTCGACGGCATCGTGCTGGCGCACTCGAATGAGTCCGAATGGAAGTCCTTCAAGAACAACCGCAACAACGAGGCTTTCCTCGACCGTATCTACATCGTCAAAGTGCCGTACTGCCTGCGCGTGACCGATGAGATCAAGATTTACGACAAGCTGCTGTTCAATTCCTCGCTGTCGGCCGCGCCATGCGCGCCGGGCACCCTGCGCATGATGGCGCAGTTCGCCATCCTGTCGCGCCTGAAAGACCCGGAAAACTCCAGCATCTTCAGCAAGATGCTGGTGTACGACGGCGAAAACCTCAAGGACACCGACCCGAAAGCCAAGTCGATTCACGAATATGTGGACTATGCCGGCGTGGACGAGGGCATGAACGGGCTGTCGACGCGCTTCGCGTTCAAGATCCTGTCCAAGGTCTTCAACTTCGACAACACCGAAGTGGCGGCCAATCCGGTGCACCTGCTGTACGTGCTGGAGCAGCAGGTCGAGCGCGAGCAGTTCCCGCCCGAGCTGGAGCAAAAGTACTTCTCCTATATTAAGGAGCACCTGGCGCAGCGCTACGTGGAATTCATCGGCAAGGAAATCCAGACCGCTTATCTGGAATCGTATTCCGAGTACGGCCAGAATATCTTCGACCGCTACGTGACCTTTGCCGACTTCTGGATTCAGGATCAGGAATACCGCGATCCGGACACCGGCGAGAGCTTCGACCGCGAGTCGCTGAACAACGAGCTGGAAAAAATCGAGAAGCCGGCCGGCATCTCGAATCCGAAGGACTTCCGTAACGAGATCGTCAACTTCGGCCTGCGTGCGCGCGCCAACAACGGCGGCAAGAATCCGGCGTGGACCAGTTATGAGAAGTTCCGCACCGTGATCGAGAAGAAGATGTTCTCCAATACGGAGGAACTGCTGCCGGTGATTTCGTTCAACGCCAAGGCCAGCGCGGAAGACGCCAACAAGCACGCCGACTTCGTCGCCCGCATGGTGGAGAAAGGCTACACGGCCAAGCAAGTGCGCTTGCTGTGCGAATGGTATCTGCGCGTCAGGAAGTCGTCGTAATGCCTCGCCGCCCTCCGCGTGGGGGCGGTGGCCGTAAAACAGTTGCAGGAGGCATCTTTTGACTTACCTCATCGACCGTCGTTTGCAAGGCAAGAACAAGTCCGCGGTCAACCGCGAGCGCTTCTTGCGGCGTTACAAAGCCCAGATCAAGGACGCGGTGGGGCGCGCCATCAAAGGCCGCTCCATCACCGACGTTGAAAACGGCGAAAAGGTCTCCATCCCGGTCAAGGATGTGAGCGAGCCCTCGTTTGGCCACGCCCATGGCGGCATCTGGGAAGTGGTCAATCCCGGCAACCAGGAATACCTGAAAGGCGACCAGATCAACCGCCCCAAGGGCGGCGGCGGTTCCGGCCGCGGCAAGGCCGGCAATAGCGACCAGACCACCGAGGACGATTTCATCTTCGAGCTGTCGCGCGAAGAATTCATGAACTACTTCTTCGAGGACCTGGAACTGCCGCACATGGTCAAGACCCAGTTGACCGCCACCACCGATTTCAAGAACCAGCGCGCCGGCTACAACATGTCCGGCACGCCGTCCAACATCCACGTGCTGCGCTCCCTGCGCGGCGCCCTGGGCCGGCGCATCGCCGTCGGCGGCAACTCGCGCAAGCGCGTGATCGAGGCCGAACGGGAACTGGAAGAACTGCTGCTGGAAGGCGTGCCATTGCAGGACGCCCGCGTGGTCGAGCTGAAAAAGCTGATCCACCACCTGCACACCCGCCTGCTGGCGATTCCCTTCATCGATCCGTTCGACCTGCGCTACACCAACCGCGTCAAGGTGCCCAAGCCGATGACGCAGGCGGTGATGTTCTGCATCATGGACGTCTCCGGCTCCATGGACGAAACCCGCAAGGACACCGCCAAGCGCTTCTTCATCCTGCTCTACCTGTTCCTCAAGCGCGTGTACGACAAGATCGAGGTGGTGTTCATCCGCCATCACACGGCGGCGGCCGAGGTGGACGAGGAAGAATTCTTCCATTCGCGCGAATCGGGCGGCACGGTGGTGTCGTCGGCCCTGCACCTGCTGGACAAGATCATCGATGAACGCTTCGGCGCCGGCAGCTGGAACTCCTACGTGGCCCAGGCTTCCGACGGCGACAACTGGGACAACGACTCGGTGCTGTGCCGCCAGCTGCTGGTGAATACCATCATGCCCAAGGTGCAGTACTACACCTACGTCGAGATCACCGACGGTCCGCCGCAAAACCTGTGGGAGCAATATTCGCAAGTGCCGGATCACCATCAGCACTTCGCCATGCAGAAAATCGTCACGCCGGCGGATATCTACCCGGTGTTCCGCGAACTGTTCAAGAAGCAGCCGAAATAATCATGAACGACATGACGCAACCCAAGCCGAAGCATCCCAACGCCCTGCCGGAGCAATCCGAATGGACGTTCGAGCTGATCGAGCAGATACACCAGGAAATCCGCCGCGTGGCCGAGGGCTTCGGGCTGGATACCTATCCCAACCAGCTGGAGATCATCACCGCCGAGCAGATGATGGACGCCTACACCTCGGTCGGCATGCCGGTGTCCTACAACCACTGGTCCTTCGGCAAGCACTTCCTGAGTACCGAGAAAGGCTACAAGCGCGGGCAGATGGGCCTGGCCTACGAGATCGTCATCAACTCCAATCCGTGCATCGCCTACCTGATGGAGGAAAACAGCCTGACCATGCAGTCGCTGGTGATCGCGCACGCGGCGTATGGCCACAACTCCTTCTTCAAGGGGAACTACCTGTTCCGCACCTGGACCGATGCCGACGCCATCGTCGACTACATGGTGTTCGCCAAGAATTACATCGCCGAGTGCGAGCAGCGCCACGGCATCGACGCGGTCGAGCTGCTGCTGGACTCCTGCCACGCCATCCAGAACTACGGCGTCGACCGCTACAAGCGGCCGGCCAAGCTGTCCATGGCGCAGGAGCGCGCGCGCCAGAAGGAGCGCGAGGCTTATGTGCAGTCGCAGATCAACGAACTGTGGCGCACCCTGCCGCGGCGCGAGGAGGAGGAGGCCGAGCGCGTGGTTAAACGCTTTCCTCCCGAGCCGGAGGAAAACCTGCTGTACTTCATCGAGAAGTACGCGCCGCTGCTGGAACCGTGGCAGCGCGAGATGGTGCGCATCGTGCGCAAGATTTCCCAGTACTTCTACCCGCAGCGCCAGACCCAGGTGATGAACGAGGGCTGGGCCACCTTCTGGCACTACACCATCCTCAACCAGTTGTACGACGAGGGCGTGGTGGGCGACGGCTTCATGATGGAATTCCTGAAGAGCCATACCAACGTGGTCTACCAGCCGCCGGTCAACAGCCCCTACTACAGCGGCATCAACCCGTACGCGCTGGGCTTCGCCATGATGACCGACATCCGCCGCATCTGCGAGAACCCGACCGACGAGGACCGCGAATGGTTCCCCGACATCGCCGGTAGCGACTGGCGCAAGACGCTGGACTTCGCCATGCGCAATTTCAAGGACGAGAGCTTCATCGCCCAATACCTGTCGCCCAAGCTGATACGCGAGTTCCACTTCTTTGCCGTGCTGGACGACGACAACAATGAAAAGCTCAGCGTCTCGGCCATCCACGACGACCTCGGCTACCGATACGTGCGCCAGCAGCTTGCAGAACAATATAATCTGGGGAACCGTGAGCCCAATATCCAGGTCTGGTCGGTCAATACCCAGGACGACCGCGCGCTGACCCTGCGCCACAGCCAGTTCCAGCGCCGTCCGCTCAACCAGCAGGCGGGCGAAGTGCTCAAGCACGTCGCCCGCCTATGGGGCTTCGACGTCCACCTGGAAACCGTGGGCCCTACCGGCGAAGTCGTCAGCACGCTGGAAGTAAAACGGGAGAAACGCGGCCGCACGCCCTGAGCCAACATATATATAAGGCTTTCGCAATGCCGTCCTGACTCAGGCACGGCTCTTGCAAGGTCCAAACCGGGGGTGGCGGACAGGCGTCATCCCCGGTTTTTTCGTTGAAGGCACGGCGCGCGATGGAAGTCAATATTTTTTTCGTTAAACTTGCAGGGGACCGCGCGCCATAATTTCATCAAAGAAACATTTACGGCCAAATTATCAACTGTTGGTAGTAAAATTACCGGGATAAAATTCCGTTTTTGGCCTTAAGGGAAAACTAAGTAACGTCGTGGTGCGATCGCGCCCAAAAATGCGCCGGACAGTGTTGCCGATTGGGCCAGAACGGTGCAAAGTGAGCGCTACCATATAGGAAAACCCTATGAAATTTAACCGGTTTTAGGGATGAAAATTCTATGTAAAATCAAGAATTCGTATGTATAATTCGCCGACGTCCCGGATGCGGCTGTTGTTTTGTGTCGCCATTTTGGGGTTTAAGTAGCACCAAAGAGAGTTGGTATTGGAGAAAGCAGGCATGAATTTCACGCACAACGAAAAAAGCACCGGGAAGAACTTTACAGGCATCACAATTGTCGTTTTGTTGCACATCCTGGTTGCTTATGGGATCGTGACGGGCTTGGGAAAACGTCTGGTGGCCAAAATGGTCGCACCAGTGGAGACCAAGATCATTGAGGAGGTTAAACCTCCTCCACCAAAGGAACTCCCACCACCGCCACCTCCGCCAGAGATGAAGGCACCACCACCGCCTTTCATCCCGCCAGTTGAGGTGAACGTGCAGCAGCCGCCACCGCCGAACAACACGATCGCTAACGCGACCAACGTGAAGCCGGCGACGACCGAGATCCAGAAGGCACCGCCGGCACCGCCGGCAGCGCCTCCGGGCCCGGCGAAAACCGGTGTGCGCACTGCGGCAGTGGTTGACTTCAGCACTTGCGCCAAGCCGGAATGGCCGAAGTCGTCGCTGCGTAACGAAGAAACCGGTACCGTCCAGCTGTCGTTCCTGATCGCAGCCGACGGTCGCGTGGCGGATTCGAAAGTTGTGAAATCGAGTGGCTTTAGAGATCTGGATAAAGCTGCGGTCGCTGGTATCACGAAGTGCCGTTTCAAACCGGCCACCGTGGACGGCGTACCACAAGAGGGCTGGCAGCAGATGCAATACGTCTGGACGCTGGAGTAAAACCGAGACAAACCATCGTCTCACTGAGTAATTTCGTTGTCATTACGCCAGCGATCTGATTATTTTATCAATTTGGAGGAAGCATGTTTAAGAATACCCGTTTGTCCGCTGTACTGGCCGCTGTGCTGTTCTCGGTGACCGCAGCCACCGCCCTGGTGAGCGCCCCTGCCTTCGCGCAAGAGCAAGCCTCGGCCGCCGCTTCGGCTCCAGCAGCTGCTCCAGCAGCGGATGCGGCAGCAGCACCTGCGCCAGCAGCGGAAGCGCCAGCAGCACCAGCAGCTCACGGTGGTAAAGAAGAAGTGGAAAACCCATACGGCTTCGCCGCGGTCTGGGAAGCCGGCTTCGTGTCGCGCGGCACCCTGATCATCCTGTCGCTGATGTCGATGGGCTCGTGGTACATCATCATCACCAAGCTGATCGACCAGACCAAGATCTTCAAACAGTCGAAAGAAACCTCGGCCAAGTTCTGGAAAGCCTCGTCGATCGCCGCTGGTTCGGCTACCCTGACCGAAGGTTCGCCATTCCGCTTCATCGCTGAAACCGGCACCAAGGCCACCGCGCACCACGACGGCGCCCTGCTGGAACAAATCGACCTGTCGACCTGGGTGACCATGTCGATCCAACGCGCTGTTGACAAAGTTCAATCGCGTCTGCAAGACGGCCTGTCGTTCCTGGCAACCGTGGGTTCGACCGCACCGTTCATCGGTCTGTTCGGTACCGTTTGGGGTATTTACAATGCGCTGATCGCCATCGGCATGTCGGGTAACGCCTCGATCGACAAAGTGGCAGGTCCGGTGGGTGAAGCACTGATCATGACCGCGTTCGGTCTGTTTGTGGCGGTTCCAGCCGTTCTGGGTTACAACTGGCTGGTGCGTCGTAACAAGTCGGCAATGGAAGACGTGCGTGCTTTCTCGGCTGACGTTCACTCGGTGCTGATCTCGGGCGCAATGTCGACCGCAACCGGCTCCAAAAAAGTAGGCTAATTCACCATGTCCATGTCCGTAGGCTCCGAGAGCGGAGACGAAGATCAAGTCATGTCGGAAATCAACACGACGCCCCTCGTGGACATCATGTTGGTTCTGCTGATTATCTTCCTGATCACGAGCCCGGTTGTTCTGAAGCTGATCAAGATCAAGCTGCCAGAGGAAACCAACCAGGTTATCCAGACCAAGCCTGAAGACGTCAACATCGTTGTCAGCAAAGATGGCGACATCTACTGGAATCAGCGCAAAATGCGCGATGCCAATGAGCTGTTCGACAATCTGAAGGTGGAAGCTGTGAAATTGCCTCAGCCGGAAGTACACGTACGTGGTGACCAGGAAACCAAGTACGAAGCGATCGGCAAGGTTATTTACACTACCCAGCGTGCTGGTATTCAGAAGGTCGGCTTCATCACCGAACCGCCTGATAAGGGTTAATTCCCGACAGTGCATCGCAGGCCTGTAGTTCAGGCCTGCCCTTCTAAAAAGGAAATATTCATGAGTATGAGTGTCGGCTCTCCATCCGCAGGCGCGGATCCGGAACCAATGATGGAAATGAATATGACGCCCCTCATCGACGTGATGCTGGTGCTGATTATCATGATGATCATTACGATTCCGAAGGCCAACCATTCGGTCAACCTGAACATGCCGGTCGGCACCCCGCCACCGCCAACCAAGGAACCAGTGGTCATTACGATTGACGTCGACTTCGACGGTACGATTCTGTGGGATAACGCCGTCGTTCCTGACCGCGGCACCCTGGAAGCCAAGCTGACCGAAGTTGCAGCGCAAGCTGACCAGCCGGAAGTGCATCTGCGTCCGAACAAGCTGGTGTCGTACAAGGTCGTAGCAGGCGTGATGGCTTCGGCTCAACGTCTGGGCGTGACCAAGATTGGTCTGGTCGGTAACGAACAGTTCCAATAATCAGTCCATGTACAATAATAGGCAGGACCATCCTGCCTATTTTCGTTTTTTGATGAAAGAAAACCCACCCATGTCCAAGTTTCGTCTCGCTCATCTCGGCCTGGTAATGGCCGCTATTGGTTTTACTGCAGCAGCCCCTATCGCAGGTTTCTCGTCGGTCGCCTACGCAGCAGAAACGGTGCGCGCAGAAATCGGCAAACCATTGCAAGAAGCACAGAAACTGGCCGCGGCCGGCAAGAACAAGGAAGCACTTGCCAAACTGAAAGAAACCGACGCAGTCGGCGGCAAATCCGCCAACGAAATGTACCTGATCGAACGTACCCGCGCCTCGGCCGCGGTTGCTGCCGGCGACAACGACGCCGCCGCCAAAGCCTTCGAATACGTGATCAACTCCGGCAAGCTGTCGCCTGCCGAATCCGCCAAATTCTCGGAAGCCCTGGCCGGCATTTACTACCGCGCCAAGGACTACAACAAGGCCGTGACCTGGTTCCAGCGCGTGCTGAAAGACAACCCAAACAACACCGCGGCCCACGAATATATCGTGCAGATCCTGTACACCTCGGGTAAGTACGCCGAGGCAGCCAAGGAACTGCAAGCCACCAAAAACCTGAGCGAAAGCCAGCTGGGCATGCTGGCCAACATCCAGCTGAAGCAGAACGACAAGGCCGGCTACGTGCAGACCCTGGAAAAGCTGGCCGGTTCCTACCCGAAACCAAACTACTGGACCGACCTGCTGAACCGCGTGTCGGGCAAGCCAGGCTTCTCGTCGACGCTGGCACTGGACGTGCTGCGTCTGCGCCTGGTCAACGGCCTGCTGAGCAAGCCGGGTGAATACATGGAAATGAGCCAGCTGGCCCTGCAAGCGGGCAATCCGGCCGAAGCCATCAAGATCATCGACCAGGGCTACAAAAAAGGCGCCCTGGGCACCGGCAGCGACGCCGCCCGCCACCAGCGTCTGAAAGACCTGGCCGCCAAGACCCAGACCGAGTTCGACGCCAAGCTGGCCGCAACCCAGGCTGAAGCGGAAAAAGCCAAGGACGCCGACGCCCTGGCCAACCTGGGCTACGCCCTGGTTTCGGAGGGCAAGGCTGAGAAAGGCCTGCCGCTGATCGAACAGGCTGTGAAGCTGGGCACCGGCCGCAATCCGGAAGCCATCAAGCTGCACCTGGGTATCGCCCAGAACATCGCCGGCAAGAAACCCGCCGCGCTGAACACCCTGAAATCGGTCAAAGGCACGGACGGCACCGCCGACCTGGCCCGCTACTGGACCCTGAACATCAACCGTCCGATGTAATTCGGATAGGCTGATACCGAAAGCGCTGTCCGGTCCGCCGGCAGCGCTTTTTTTTCGCTTTGAGGGTTTGCCCGTATAATCCCTTATTTGCGATAGTTTTCCCCAGATTCCCATGAAGGTATTTCGAGGTCTACCCAATGCGGCGGCGCGTGCGCCCTGCGCGCTCACGATCGGCAATTTTGACGGCGTCCACCTCGGCCACCAGGCCTTGCTGGCCCGCGTGCGCGCAGCCGCCGACCGGCTTGGGCTGGAAGCGGCCGTGATGACCTTCGAACCGCATCCGCGCGAATTCTTCGCCCAGAAATCCGGCGACCTGTCGAAAGCCCCGGCCCGCATCGCCAACCTGCGCGACAAGCTGCAATCGCTGTCCGACAACGGCATCGACCGCGTCATCGTCGAACACTTTTCCTCGTCCTTCGCCGCCCTGACGCCGCAGCAATTCACCGAGAAGGTGCTGGTCGAAGGCCTGCACGTCAAATGGCTGATGGTCGGCGACGACTTCTGCTACGGCGCCCGCCGCGCCGGCAATGTGCAAATGCTGCTGGAAGCCGGCCAGCAATACGGCTTCCACGTCGAGACCCTGCCGACCGTGATGAACGGCAGTACCCGCATCTCCTCCTCCGCCGTGCGCGCCGCGCTCAGCGAAGGCGACTTCCCCCACGCCGAAGCGCTGCTGGGCCACCCGTACGCCATCTCCGGCCACGTGATCCACGGCCAGAAACTGGGCCGCACGCTGGGCTTCCCGACCCTGAACCTGCGCGTGCCGCACCGCCCCGCGCTGTCGGGCATCTTCATCGTGCAGGTGCACGGCCTGAGCGAGCAGCCGCTGCCCGCCGTGGCCAGCCTGGGCGTGCGCCCCACCGTCGACGACAGCGGGCGTGTGCTGCTGGAAGTGCATATCTTCGATTTCGCCCAGAACTGCTACGGCAAACAGGTGCGCGTGGAGTTCCTGCAAAAGATCCGCGACGAGGAAAAATACATCGACCTGCCGACGCTGACGGCCGCCATCCACCGCGACGCCGACATCGCCCGCGCCTTCTTCGCCAAGCGCGCCACCGACCGAATTTGACCGCGCGATCAGCTACGAGCGCCGGCTACACAGAATCTACCGAATACATACACTGAACGCATACCATGTCCGATAACAAACCAGCAAAGAAGCCAGAGAGTAAATACCCGGTCAACATGACCGAAACCCCGTTCCCGATGCGCGGCGATATGGCCAAGCGCGAGCCGAACTGGATCAAGCAATGGCAAGACAAGAAAATCTACGAGCGCGTGCGCAAGGCGGCCGCCGGCCGTCCTAAATTCATCCTGCACGACGGTCCGCCGTACGCCAACGGCGACATCCACATCGGCCACGCCGTCAACAAGATCCTGAAGGACATGGTGGTCAAGGCCCGCACCCTGGCCGGCTACGACGCGCCTTACGTGCCGGGCTGGGATTGCCACGGCATGCCGATCGAGATCCAGATCGAAAAACAATACGGCAAGAACCTGCCGACCGGCGAAGTGCTGACCAAGGCGCGCGCCTACGCGCACGAACAGGTCGAGCGCCAGCGCAAGGACTTCATCCGCCTGGGCGTGCTGGGCGAATGGCAGAACCCTTACCTGACCATGAACTACTCCAACGAGGCCGACGAACTGCGCGCCCTCGGCAAGCTGCTGGAAAAAGGCTACGTCTACCGCGGCCTGAAGCCGGTCAACTGGTGCTTCGACTGTCAGTCGGCACTGGCCGAAGCGGAAGTGGAGTACAAGGACAAGCGCGATCCGGCCATCGACGTCGGCTTCAAGTTCGCCGATACCGCCAAACTGGCGCAAATCTTCAACCTGGACAAACTGCCGACCGATAACGGCTTCCTGGTGATCTGGACCACCACGCCGTGGACCATCCCGTCCAACCAGGCGTTGAACGTGCATCCGGAAGTGATCTACTCGCTGGTGCAGACCGAGCGCGATGGCCAGCCGCTGCTGCTGATCCTGGCGCAGGATCTGGTGGAATCCTGCCTGGCGCGCTACAAGCTGGAAGGCACCACCATCGGCACCTGCCATGGCGCGGCGTTTGATGGCGTGAGCTTCCGCCACCCGCTGTACGCGGCCGATCCGTTCTACGACCGCCTGTCGCCGGTGTACATGGCCGACTACGTGACCACCGACAGCGGCACCGGTATCGTGCACTCGGCGCCAGCCTACGGCCTGGACGACTTTATCTCGTGCCGCGCGCACGGCATGAAGGACGACAGCATCCTGACCCCGGTGATGGGCGACGGCAAATACGCCTCCACCCTGCCGCTGTTCGGCGGCATGACCATCTGGGACGCGTCGAAACCGATCTGCAACGCGCTGAAGGAAGCCGGCGCCCTGTTCGAGCTGAAGATGTTCGACCACAGCTACATGCACTGCTGGCGCCACAAATCGCCGATCATCTACCGCGCCACCTCGCAGTGGTTCGCGGGCATGGACGCGCATCCGAAAGACGGCGGCCCTACCCTGCGCCAGACCGCGTTGAAAGGCATCGAAGAGACCCAGTTCTTCCCGGACTGGGGCAAGGCGCGCCTGCACGGCATGATCGCCAACCGTCCTGACTGGACCCTGTCGCGCCAGCGTCAATGGGGCGTGCCGATGGCCTTCGTCGTCCACAAGGAAACCGGCGCGCTGCACCCGCGCACCCCGGAACTGCTGGAACAAGTGGCTCAGTTGATCGAAAAAGAAGGCATCGCCGCCTGGCAGTCGCTCGACCTGAAAGACCTGATCGGCGACGAAGCGTCCATGTACATCAAGAACAAGGACACGCTGGACGTGTGGTTCGATTCCGGCACCACTCACCAGACCGTGCTGCGCGGCTCGCACAAGGAGCAATCGGCCTTCCCTGCCGACCTGTATCTGGAAGGTTCGGACCAGCACCGCGGCTGGTTCCACTCCTCGCTGCTGACCTCCTCCATGCTGAACGGCGCCCCGCCGTACAAGGCGCTGCTGACCCACGGCTTCGTGGTCGATGGCGAAGGCAAGAAGATGTCCAAGTCGATCGGCAACACCGTCGCGCCACAGGACGTATGGAACAAGCTGGGCGCCGACATGCTGCGCCTGTGGGTGGCCTCGACCGACTACACCGGCGAGCTGTCGATCTCCGACGAGATCCTCAAGCGCGTGACCGAGTCGTATCGCCGCATCCGCAACACCCTGCGCTTCCTGCTGGCCAACCTGTCGGACTTCGACTACGCCAAGGACGCCGTGCCGGTGGCCGAGCTGCTGGAGATCGACCGCTACGCCATCGCCAACATGGCGGCGCTGCAAAAGGAAATCGAAGCGCACTACATGCAGTATGAATTCCAGCCGGTGACCTCCAAGCTGCAAAACTACTGCTCGGAAGACCTGGGCGGCTTCTATCTGGACATCCTGAAGGACCGCCTGTACACCACCGGCGTGACCTCGCAGGCGCGCCGCTCGGCGCAGACGGCGCTGTACCACCTGACGCAAAGCCTGCTGCGCCTGATGGCGCCCGCGCTGTCCTTCACCGCCGAGGAGGCATGGGAAATCTTCGCCGGCGCCGAAGGCTGGAAAGCCAGCGACGAAACCATCTTCACCCAGACCTGGTGGCAACTGCCGGAACTGGCCGACGCCGACGCCCTGCTGGTCAAGTACAGCGCCCTGCGCACCGTGCGTACCGACGTCACCAAGCAGCTGGAAGACCTGCGCACCTCGGGCGCGATCGGCTCGTCGCTGCAAGCGGAATTGAGCATCAAGGCCGCCGGCGACAAGTTCAAGGTGCTGGCAAGCCTGGAGGATGATCTGAAGTTCATCTTCATCACCTCGCTGGCGTCGGTGAGCGAAGTGGCGACCGAGGCGGAAGAAGCGGTCAACGTGGCGGCATCCAGGGCCGAGAAGTGCGAGCGTTGCTGGCACTACCGCGCCGACGTGGGCGCGCACGCGGACCATCCGACCCTGTGCGGCCGCTGCCACAGCAACCTGTTTGGTGCGGGCGAAAAACGCAAGTTCGCTTAAGATACAGCGCCGCTCCCGCGCAAGCGGGAGCTCCTGCTGACGTAACTAGATAACTCATGGCCACCAAAAAAATCTTCCCGACCAAATCCTCGTCCAGCTTGACGCCGTGGCTGGGCATCGCCGCCCTCGTCATCCTGATCGACCAGCTGACCAAGATCACCATCACCAAGACCTTCCAGCTGGGCGAAGAAAAATTCATCACTTCGTTCTTCAACCTGGTGCTGGCCTATAACAAGGGCGCGGCTTTCAGCTTCCTGAGCGATAGCGGCGGCTGGCAGCGTTACTTCTTTACCGCCATCGGCCTGATCGCCGCCGCCGTCATCATCTACCTGCTGAAGAAAAACGGCAGCCAGCGCATGTTCGCATGGGCGCTGTCGCTGATCCTGGGCGGCGCGCTGGGCAACGTCATCGACCGCCTGCTGTACGGCCACGTGGTCGACTTCCTCGACTTCCACTGGCGCGGTCTGGGCCACTTCCCGGCGTTCAACGTCGCCGATTCGGCCATCTGCATCGGCGCAGGCCTGTTCATCCTCGACGAACTGCGCCGGGTGAACAAATAAGCGGAGCAGCATCATGATGGAATTGACTGGTAAAAAAATCGTCCTCGGCCTGTCCGGCGGCGTGGCCTGCTACAAGGCCGCGGAGCTGTGCCGCGCCTTCACCAAGGCCGGCGCTTCGGTGCAGGTGGTGATGACCGAAGCGGCCACCCACTTCATCACGGCCGTCACCATGCAGGCGCTGTCCGGCCGCGCCGTGTACACCGACCAGTGGGACCCGCGCGTCAACAACAACATGGCCCACATCGACGTCACGCGCGATGCGGACGCCATCATCATCGCGCCCTGCTCGGCGGACTTCATCCGCAAGCTGGCGCACGGCGCCTGCGACGACCTGCTGTCGACCATGTGCGTGGCCCGCCCGCGCAATGTGCCGCTGCTGATCGCGCCGGCCATGAACGTGGAGATGTGGCAGAACCCCGCCACCCAGCGCAACGTGCAAACGCTGCGCGACGACGGCATCACCATCTTCGGCCCGGCGGCCGGCGACCAGGCTTGCGGCGAAGTGGGCCTGGGCCGCATGCTGGAACCGGAACAGCTGCTGGAAGAAGTGATCGCGGCGTTCCAGCCGAAAGTATTGGCGGGCAAGCGCATCATGATTACCGCCGGTCCGACCTTCGAGCCGATCGACCCGGTACGCGGCATCACCAATCTGTCCTCGGGCAAGATGGGCTATGCCGTGGCGCGCGCCGCGCGCGAAGCCGGCGCCGAAGTGGTGCTGGTGTCCGGCCCTGTCACGCTGCCGGTGCCGTTCGGCGTGCAGCGCATCAGCGTGCAGAGCGCGCAGCAGATGTACGACGCGGTGATGGCCGATGTCGATCATCAGCACATCTTCATCGCCGTGGCGGCGGTGGCCGACTGGCGCATCGCTAACTCAAGCGAACAAAAACTGAAGAAGAACCCCGACGGCACCGCGCCCGACCTCAAGTTCGAGCAGAACCCGGACATCCTCGCCACCGTGGCGGCCCGCACCAACCTGGCCGGCCACCCCTACTGCGTGGGCTTTGCCGCCGAGTCGGAAAACCTGGTGCAGTTCGGCGCCGACAAGCGCGAGAAAAAAGGCATTCCGCTGCTGGTCGGGAACATCGGCCACCACACCTTCGGCCAGGACGACAACACCATCATCCTGTTCGACGAAAACGGTCACACCATCCTGCCGCGCGCCGACAAACTGACGCTGGCGCGCCAACTGATTTCGGAGATTTCGAAACGCATCTCCCAACACTCCTTGTTCGCTAAATAAATGAAAAACGTAGACGTTAAAATCCTTGACCCGCGCATGAAAGAACAGCTGCCGGCCTACGCCACGCCAGGATCGGCGGGGCTGGACCTGCGCGCCTGCATCGATGCGCCGATGGTGATCGAAGCCGGCCAGACCGTGCTGATTCCAACCGGCCTGGCGATTCACATCGCCGATCCGGGCTATGCCGCCATGATCCTGCCGCGCAGTGGCATGGGCCATAAAAACGGCATCGTGCTGGGTAATCTGGTAGGCTTGATCGACTCCGACTATCAGGGCCAGTTGATGGTGTCGACCTGGAACCGCGGCCATAGCGCCTTCACGCTGCAACCGATGGAACGCCTGGCGCAACTGATCATCGTACCGGTACTGCAAGTCGGCTTTAATGTAGTTGAAGAATTCGACACCAGCGAACGCGGCGCCGGCGGTTTCGGCAGCACTGGCAAACACTAAAAATGGAGACGGAGCACAGGGATGAACAAGACGCATAAATTTGGCACACTCTCCCTGATTGCGGCGGCCTCGCTGCTATCCGCCTGCTCCACCTTCCAATCCCAGCCGGCCGCGCCGGAACCCGCGCTGGCGGTGGTCAGCAGCGTGACCGAAGCGCCGCCGGTGGTCACCGCCAAGATGGCCGCCGCGCGCCAGCAACTGAGCCAGATGGTGGCCTTGCAGGATCGCCTGTACCGCATCGCCGGCCCCCTGCTGATCAACAACGCCGATCTGTGCCGCACGCAGGCGCGCAATCTGCTCGGCTTCACCGCCAAGAACAAATACTCCTACACCGGCGAATTCGTCGACGCCGCGCAAGCGGTGCTGAACTACGGCGACCGCCTGGAAGTGGCCAGCGTGCTGTCCGGCAGCGGCGCCGCGCGCGCCGGCCTGCGCAAGGGCGACGCACTGGTGGCGGCCAACGGCAAGGTGCTGCCGATCGGCGCCAACGCCGAAACGCTGGCCGCCGGCATCCTCGGCCCGCTGGCCAGCAGCAGCCAGTCGCTCGATTTGACGGTGGCGCGCGGCGGCAGCAACCAGCAGCTCAAGGTGCCGGTCACGCGCGCCTGCGCCTTCAAGATTGACATCGGCAACTCGGACAACATCAACGCTTACTCCGACGGCCAGCGCGTGATGATCACGCGCGGCATGGTCAACTTCGCGCAGAGCGACGAGGCGATTGCCTACGTGCTGGCCAAGGACATCGCCCACAATGTGCTGGGCCACGCCGCCATCACCAAGCAGGCTTACACGGTGGGCAGCATCATCGACAACCTGGTGGGGGTGCGCCCCGACCTGTCGATGTTGATCGGCACCGCCGGCGTGAAGCCGATGCCGCAGGATCTCGACGGCGCGGCCGACTATCTGTCGCTGTACATGGTGGCGCGCGCCGGCTACAGCATCGAAGGCGCGCGCGCTTTCTGGCAGCGTCTCGCCAACCAGTATCCGGCCACGGTACTGAACGGCTACACCGCCAACCACCCGGCCGTGTCGCACCGCCTGATGGTGATCGACAAAACCGTCGCCGAAATCCGCAGCAAGCAAGCGGCCAAGCGGCCACTGGTTCCTTGAGGAGAACGCCATGCACAAGCCGGCCCTGATCGCAATCGCATTGATGTTGACGGCCGGCTGGGCACAGGCGGCGCAATGGATGAAGGTGGGCGGCAGCAGCGGCAACCTCTTCTACATCGACAAGGCCAGCGTGATCAAGACCGACAAGACGCGCAAGGTGTGGTCGATGCAAAGCTATGGCCGCGCGCAGAAGACACCGGAGGGCAAGTTGTATCGCTCGGTGAAGATGCTGCATGTGTACGCGTGCGAGGAGCACACCACCACCCTGCTGGCACAGGTCTACTACCCGGAAGCCATGGGCAAGGGCGAGCCGGTGGAGAACTACAAGTTCGAGAAATTCAACCCGGAAGACATCGTGCCGGACAGCGCCTTCGACAGCGCGCTGGAAGCCGCCTGCAAGATCTAATTCGGGAAGTTGGGGAAGACCGTCGCCATCAGCCAGGTCAGGCCGGCGCAAATCAATACAGCGAAAATCAGCACCACCAGCAGGCGGCCGAATTTGGGTGAACCGTCGTCTTCCTTCTGAGGCATATCCGTTCCCTGCAAGATTGGCATCGGCGTAGTATATTCCATCCATGGACTCTATCGACCTCGAAGTTTTGAAAACCAGCGCCGCGTGGATCGCGTCCGGGCGCCGCTGCGAGCTGATCACCGTCATCAAGACCTGGGGCTCCAGTCCGCGCCCCATTGGCGCCACGCTGGCCATCTGCGAGGACGGCACGGTGATCGGCTCCGTCTCGGGCGGCTGCATCGAGGACGACCTGATCGCGCGCGTGCGCAACGAGGGCATCAGCCGCACTGTTCCCGACATCGTCAGCTACGGTATCACCGCCGACGAGGCCCATCGTTTCGGCCTGCCTTGCGGTGGGACCATTGAGTTGTCGATCGAGCCGCTGTCGGCGCGCAGCCGTATTGCCGAGCTGCTGGAGCGGCTGGAGCGCCATGAGCTGGTGCAGCGCCGCGTGGACCTTCACAGCGGTGAAGTGGAATTGTCGCGCGCGGCGCCCGGGGCGCAGCTGCAAATCAGCGAACAAGCCATGGTCACCATCCACGGCCCGCGCTGGCGGCTGCTGATCATCGGTGCGGGGCAGTTGTCGCGCTTTCTGGCGCAGATTGCGCTGGCCATGGACTACAGCGTGATCGTTTGCGATCCGCGCGAAGAATACCGCGCCGGCTGGCATGTGGACGGCGTGCAGCTGGTGCACGAGATGCCGGACGATGTGGTGATCGACATGAAGCTGGACCGCCGCAGCGCGGTGGTGGCGCTGACGCACGATCCCAAGCTGGACGATCTGGCCTTGATGGAGGCGTTGAAATCGGACGCTTTCTACGTCGGCACGATTGGCTCGCGCCTGAACAACAGCAAGCGCCGCGAGCGATTGCTGGAATTCGATCTGACGCCGGAACAGCTGGCGCGCCTGCACGGACCGATCGGCCTGTACATCGGCAGCAAGACGCCGTCGGAAATCGCCATCTCGATATTGGCCGAGATGACCGCGATCAAAAACGGCGTGCCGACCAACCTGATCGTGCCGCACGCCGCCGCGCCGACCAAAGCCGGCGACGCTGTCTGCGTAGTGGACAGCGGCGCGGTTTAGCCGCAACGAATTCAAAAGCAAGAATCGGCTAGCGTCTCCGGCCACGCTGGCGGACAATACATCTTTTACCGGAAACGCCATGAGCACCGCCAACCTACTTCGCCTGATCCTGCTGGCCGCCATCTGGGGCGGCTCCTTCCTCTTCATGCGCATCGCCGCACCGGTGCTGGGCGCCGCGGTGCTGATCGAATACCGCGTGCTGTTCGCCGCCGTCTTCCTGGCCGTGATCGGCGTGTTCCTGAAAAAATCACTGGACCTGAAACAGAACTGGAAACACTACTTCATCCTCGGCCTGTTCAACTCCGCCCTGCCCTTCCTGATGTTCGCCTTCGCGGCGCGCACCCTGTCGGCCTCCGTGCTGGCGGTGCTGAACGCCACCACACCGCTGTGGGGCACATTGATCGCGGCGGTGTGGTCGCGCACCATGGTCAGCGGCAAAGTGATGATTGGCCTTGCGCTGGGCACCCTCGGCGTGGCACTGCTGGTGGGCTTCGACCACGTCAGCTCCAAGCCGGGCGCCGGCATCGCGATCGCGGCCGTGCTGTTCGCCTCCTTCAACTACGGCATCGCCAGCAACTACGCCAAGCAGGCCAGGACGGTGGAACCGTTCGCCAACGCCCACGGCTCCATGTGGACCTCGGCGCTGATGGTGCTGCCGGTGGTACCCTTCTTCCCTGCGCCGGGCGAGCCAACCGTCGGCATCATGGGCGCGGTGATTGCGCTGGGCGTGTTGTGCAGCGGCGTGGCTTACCTGATCTACTTCCGTTTGATCCAGGACGTCGGCCCGTCGTCAGCGCTGACCGTGACCTTCCTTAGCCCGTTGTTCGGCATCCTGTGGGGTGTGATGTTCCTCGGCGAGACCGTCGGCTGGTACACCTTTGCCGGCGCCGCCATCGTCATCACCGGCACCGCGCTGGTGACCGGCTTCCGCCCGAGCTTTAGCCTCAAAGCGCGCGTGGCATGAAACCCTACACGCTCGAACTGCCGGCCGACTACCGCCTGCAGGATGTATTGGCCTTCCACCGCCGCGACGCCGAAAGCATCGCCGAGGAAGTCAGCGCCGAGCGGCTGCGCAAAGGCGTGCTGCTGGACGGCGTGCCGGTCGTCCTCGACATCACGCTGCCGCCCGCCGCCGCGGCAGCCAACGCCGCCGCGGTAACGCCCCCTGCCAAGCGCGCGGCCGCAACGGCCGCGACGCCAGCCAGCATCGCCACTGTCGCCGTCCGCGCCGACGCTCCACTGCGCGCCGCCGGCCAACAGGAGGCACACGACGCCGTGCTGAACATCCTTGGCCTGCGCATCGATCCCGCAGCATTCAGCGCCTTCGTGAAAAAGGACAAACTGTTCGGCGCACTGGCGCGCAAGCAGCCCGGCTTGCGCATCGTCCAATCGGCCACAGTATTTGAAGCGCTGACCTGGGCCATCATCGGCCAGCAAATCAACCTCTCATTCGCGATCGCCCTGCGCCGCACCTTCATCCTACTGGCCGGCCGCCAGCACAGCAGCGGCCTATGGTGCTACCCCGACGCCAGCAGCGCGGCCACATTGACAGTGGACGACCTCACCAGCCGCAAATTCTCCCGCGCCAAAGCCGAAACCTTGCTGCGCCTCGCAAAGCTGGTGGCAGATGGCGAACTGCGGCTGCATCTCGCCGCCGACAACAGCATCGAACAGATCTCCGCCGCCCTGCTGGCCGTCAAAGGCATCGGCCCGTGGACCGTCAACTACGGCCTGCTGCGCGGTTACGGCTACGCCGACTGCTCCCTGCACGGCGACGTCGCCGTGCGCGCCGCCCTGCAAACCCTGCTCGGCGACGACGAACGCCCCGACATCAAACGCACCGAAGAAATCCTGGCCCGCTACAGTCCCCACCGCACCATGGCCGCCGCCCACCTGTGGGCCAGCCTGCACCCACGCGACTAAATTCCGCTTGAACCTGACGTAACGTCAGGGTTTACGATCCGCTGCATCAATGGAGGATCGCTATGAGCTGGATTGAAAAACTTCTACCACCGCGCATCAAAGGCGGGGCCGCACGGCAAGCCATCCCTGCCGGCCTGTGGATCAAATGTCCCGAATGCGACGCGGTGCTCTACCGCGCCGACCTCGAATCCAACCTGCACGTCTGTCCCAAATGCAGCCACCACATGCGCATCAGCGCGCGCGCCCGCCTCGACGCGTTGCTCGACCAGGGGGGCCGCCACGAAATCGGACAGGAAGTGCTGCCGGTCGACACGCTCAAATTCAAAGGCAGCAAAAGCTACACGGAGCGCCTCAAATCCGCTATGGAAGCCACCGGCGAAACCGACGCCCTGATCGTCATCGGCGGCGCCATCCTGTCCGTGCCGGTGGTGGTGGCGTGCTTCGAATTCAACTTCATGGGTGGCTCCATGGGCTCCGTGGTGGGTGAGCGTTTCGTGCGCGGCGTGCAGACGGCCATCGACCAGCATGTTCCCTTCATCTGCATCACCGCCAGCGGCGGCGCGCGCATGCAGGAAGGCCTGATGTCGCTGATGCAGATGGCGAAGACCACCGCCATGCTGGCCAGACTGGCGGAGAAAAAACTGCCCTTCATCTCCGTGCTGACCGATCCGACTTCCGGCGGCATCTCGGCCTCGTTCTGCTTCCTGGGCGACCTGGTGATCGCCGAACCGAAAGCGCTGATCGCCTTCACCGGCGCGCGCGTCATCAAAAGCACGCTGGGCGTCACCCTGCCCGAGGGCTACCAGCGGCCCGAGTTTCTGCTGGAACGCGGCGCCATCGACATGATCGTCGACCGCCGCGAGATGCGTGCCGAACTGGCGGCCTTGCTGGCGCTGTTACTGGACCTCCCACGCGATGCGGTGGCGTGAAGTACACTAGTGCGCATGACTGCACTGAAAATTGGCGAACTGGCGGCGCGCTCCGGCCTCACCGTGCGCGCGCTGCACCACTACGACAGCATCGGCCTTCTGACGCCATCGGCGCGCGCCGATTCCGGATATCGTTTATATAGCCGCGACGACGTCGCGCGCCTGCACCAGATACAGGCGCTGCGCAAATTCGGCATGTCGCTGGCCGACATCGGCACCTTCCTCGCCAGTCCCGACGCGCCGTTTGCCGACATCGTCGCGCAGCAGATCGATGCGCTGAACCGCCAGATCACGCAAGCGACCACACTGCGCGAACAACTCTCGCAACTGCAAAAGCAAATGAGCGGCGGCGACAAGCCAGCATTGGAAGACTGGCTCTCCACGCTGGAGCACATGCACCTGTACGAACAATACTTCTCGCAAGACGAATTGCGCCGCCTGCCGTTCTGGCAGCGCGACGCTCGCCGCAACCAGGCATGGGGGACGCTGGTGCGGGAAGTCCACGAAGCCATGGCGCACAAGCTGCCCACAGCCGATCCGCGCGCCGGCGCACTTGCCCAACGCTGGATGCGGATGCTGGAGCAAGACACAGGCGGCGATCCCGAATTCGCCTGGCGCATGACATCCATGTTGGAACAAGAAGACTCCGCACAACGGCTCACGCGCATCACGCCGGAACTCAAGCAATACGTCGGCGAAGCGTTCAGCGAATACCGGCTGGCGTTGTACGCCAAATACCTGAACGCGGAAGAAGTGCAGCACATGCGCGAACATGGGGGCCGGCATTTCCGCGAATGGATGGAACTGATCGTCGCCGTGCACAAGCACATCGCCAGCGGTGCACCGGCGAGCGATCCCACATCACAGGCGCTGGCATGCGAATGGCTACGCCTGTTCCGCCTGCGCGTCGGCGACGATCCGGCCACGCTGGCGCGCATCAGGACGGCGCACGAGCGCGAGCCGGCGCTGCTGCAAGGCACCTGGGTCAGTGCCGCCATGCTCGACTACATCCGCGCCGCCGCCTCCTGATTACTACGGCCGAGCAGCCAACAACCCAAATTCCGCAAGGTCGGTGAAGCTGCTGTCGCCATTATTGGCCGTGATGTTGAGCCGATAGTAGCGATAGGAAGCCGGCGTCGCGACCGCATAGTTTTTCAGCTGGAGGCGCCCGGTGAACGTCTGGTTGCTTTGCGCATCGAGCGTGGTCCAGCTGACGCCATCATTGGAGCCCTGGAACTGCCAGTCCTTCGGATCGCGCTCGACCTTGTCGCCGGAGCTGATGACCGTGTAGCGCTGCACTGTCTCCGTGTGGCCGAGGTCATACCGCAGCCAGCCCGTCACGCCCGAGTAGAACCATTGCGTCGCCGAGTTCTGGTCGAATGCATGCCTGGCGTTGCCCGGGTTGTTGGCGCTGTCGTTGGCGCTGCCTCCGGTGGCGACGTTCACCAGCGGATGAACCGGCGTGGCGCTGTCCTCCGGCGAACCGGCGCTGGCGCCGGCGGCATTGGCCGCCGTGACCGTGTAGTAGTAGGTCATGCCATTGGTCACCGACGTGTCGGTATAGCTGCTGCCGGTGACCTGCGGCGCGATAGTCGTGTACGGGCCGCCGCTGAAGGTGGAGCGCATGACCGCGTAGCTGGTGGCGCCGGATGACTCCTGCCAGCGCAGCGGGACGGCGCCATCGCCCGGCGCGGCCAGCAGGGCGGCCGGCGCCGCCGGGATGACGGCTGGCGCCGCACCGTCGCCGCCGGTGATCTGGACGTTGCTGAAGACGGAGCGATTCAGCGTGCCGTTGGCCACCGAGGAAACCACCAACCCGACATAGTCCGGTCTGAATAATTCAAATTCTGCCGGCACCCAGCAGCCAATGTACGCCTGGACTGGAGGGCACATCCGACACAGTGGCCTTGTCCCGGCGCAAGGGGCGGCACAACGCTAATCGCAGCAGG
>NZ_WNKY01000032.1 GCF_009720825.1 Duganella radicis
TCTCGCCTGCGCCGCGCCAGCCTGCGCCACGCTCCCCGCCACACCGGCCTGCGCCCCTTGCGCGTCCGCCCCCGGCGCGGCCGGCACCGCGAGATCGCCCAGTTGCCCCGCTTCCGCCAGCACCGCCGCTGTCGCCGCCTGCGCGGCTGCCGGACTGGCGGCGGCCACCGGCTCCAGCACCTTCCTGCTGCTGGCCGCTGGCTTGCGCGGCAGAGCGGCCAGCGGCGCCACATCCTCCAGCGGCGCCGACTCCACCCGCTTCGGCAAGGCCAGCCGCAACTGCGCCGTCATCAGTGACGGCGCCAGTTCCGACGGCCGGTGCGTCTGTGCGCTCAGGCGCCCTCCCACCCAGTCGATGGCGGCATAGTGCAGCGCCACCGTGGCGGCACACAAGACCAGTACGCGCCGGTGTCGGGCTAGGAAGGAGGAATTCGTCATGGCCGCTAGTTTAAACGGGATCGCCAGGATCAGCTGAAGCGCGCCGAAATGTTGTCAAAACCTTTTGAATGACAAACAAATATCTGCTACGCTAAAACCTTATCCCACAGGAGAGACTCATGGCGCACAACCCGATGAACGACACGCTGGATTTCGTAAAAAACCTGTGGGGCAGCATGAGCGTACCGGGCCTGACCGCCCCCACGCTGTCGGTGGAAGAGCTGGACAAAAAGATCAACGACCTGAAAGCCGTCGAGAGCTGGCTCAATCTGAACATGAGCATGTTGCGCGGGAGCATACAGGCGCTGGAAGTCCAGCGCGGCACCATTGCCACCCTCAAGTCGGTGGGCGCCAGCCTGGCCTCGGCCGTCAACACCGGCGTGAACGACAAATCGATCTTCGACGCCAATCCCTACGCCTCGGCCTTCTTCCACCACGCGCGCGAGGCGGACAAGGCGCAAACCACACCGCCCGAACCTGAAGCCAAGGCGCCACCTGAGCCGGAAGTGAAGGCGGAAGCGCCCAAGGCGCCGCCATCGGGCGCGGGTGGCAGCCAGCCGAACGCCTGGTGGAACCTGCTGCAAGAACAGTTCAAGCAAGCCGTATCGACCGCCATGGCGTCCGAATCGATGATGACCGACGCCGCCGTCAAATTCGCCGCGGCGGCAGCCGGCGCCGGCGCCAAGCCCGCGGCCAGCAAGCCGCCCGCAGCGGCAGAGGCGGACCAGCCACCGGCAGCGGTCAAAAAGCCGGCCGCGAAGAAACCGGCAGCGAAAAAGCCCGCCGCCAAGCCAGTGGCCAAGCCCTCCGCGGATAAGTAATGGATTACGCCAGCCGCTGAATTCGGATGGCGTCAATCAAGCCGTCGGCCTGACGCTGCACTTTCTCGATATCGATCAGGCCCTCGTCTTCCAGCAGCCTGGCGCTGTCGTGCGCGGCCTGGAAGCTCTCCAGGGTGTCTCCTTTGGCGGCCACCGGACGAATCCAGGCCACACTCCCCACCTTCATTTTTTTATACACTTCCCTGGCGATATCGCGCATACGGTTTGCCCTTTATTTGCCCTCACCTCAAACCAGTGTAATCATTTGATGAGGCCGAAACAAGCACGCTGTTGCGTGGCGCGGACGGTCAGCTGCTGGTAAAGCGGGTCGATTCCGGCACCGGGCCATTGGCCGCCTCGTATTCGCTGGCGGCGGCTGCGGCCACCACGCCGGACACTGGCGCCAACAGCGCCAGTTGCTCCATCAGCTGGGCAAAGCGCTGCTGCCCGGGCGCGATGGCGTCGACGTGCATCAGCACCGCGATCGCCTCATCGGCCAGCGCACGGTCGTAGCCATGCTCCTGCAAATGGGAGATCAGGATCTGCGCCGAGTTGAAGAGAATGCGCATATTGTGCGGCAGCTGCTTGCGGGCGTCGCGCATCCATTCCACCGCCTCGTTGAGCTTGCCGGTCTTCCACAGCAACACGCCCTTGTTCATCAGGTCCGCCGCCTCCTGGCGCGCGGACTTGATCAGTTCCTGGCCTTCCTCGGCCATACGGGCTTTCTCGAAGATCTTTTGCACGTCTTCCAGCAGCGGCGCGTTGTCGTGGTTATTGCGGGTGACGTAGCACAGCAGGTTGATCGGTGCTTCCTTCACACCGACCGCGAACAGCAGGGTCGCCATATCGAGGCAGGTCTCGGTGTCCGGACGCTGGCGGTTCTCGTCGGCCAGCATGGCTTCCAGTTCGTCGCCGGATTTGCGCGCGCGGCGGAAGTCGCCGCTCTCGTGATACACCAGGCCCTCGGTGATCTTGGCGCGCAGCGTGACCTGGTCGCCGCCGAATTGATGGACCGCCGCGTTGAGCAGGCGGATGGCTTCCTTGGTGTCGTTCTTCTGGCCGCACACGCGCGCCAGGCCGAGATACGCATCCACCGTTTTACGCACCGAGAACTCGCCGATCTCGATGCACTTGCGGAAGGCCTTCTCCGCCACCGGGATATTCCCCAGCTTGAGCGCCGTGGTGCCCAGCGCGCGCTGGCGCGGCACGGAGTTGGGCGACAGCTTGGCGGCCTTTTGCAGCACGTCGAACGACTCTTCGGTCTTGCCTTGCAACTGGAACGATTCGGCCAGCTGGTCGAAGGCGTCGATGTAGAAGCGGTTATCGGTGATCACCGCCTGGAACATCAGGCGCGCCGCATCGATATCGCCATTGGCCATGCGGATTTTACCGAGGCCGCAACGCGCCCAGTTGTATTCGCGCTCTTGCAGCACATCCTCGTAGACCACCGCCGCGCGGTCAAGATCGCCGCTCTTGAGCAGCAGCGTGGCGCGCATGCGGTGCAGGTCGATGGCGTGCAGCGGATGATGGGCCACCTGTTCCTCGCACAGCTTGGCCGCGCGCAGGTAATCCTTGTCGGCAAAGGCCTGGTCGATTTCGCGGAACACCTGCTTGCGCAGCCACACGCGGTTCAGGCGCGTGAGCAGCACGCCCTCGGTGATCGGCTTGATGATGTAGGCGTCCGGCTGATGCTCGGCCGCGCCCATCACCGACTCCACGCTCTTTTCAGCGGAGACCATCAGCCATACGCTGGACGGCAGCATCAGGTTGCGGATGCGCGCTTCCTCCAGCACCTGCTGGCCGTTCTTGCCGTCGCCAAGGTTGTAATCGCACAGCACCACGTCGTAGCGGGTTTTCGACAGCAGCACCATGGCCTCGCCGCCGCTGGAGGCCTGGTCGATATGCTTGGCGCCGAGGTTGCGCAGCGACTCGCGCAGCAGCTGGCGAATGCCGACGAAATCGTCGATGATCAGGTAGCGTTTTTCCGCCCAGTCGATGCCGCTTTCCGCCGGATTCGAAGAGGTGCTCATGATCTCGCTCATCATCATGGCAGGCGCAGGATGAAGCAGCCGCCGCCCAGCGTGCCGCCGTTTTCCAGCGCGATGCCGCCGCTGCGCTGGCGGTGCTTGTGCATCTTCGCCACTTCGCTGGAAAAGTACAGGCCCAAGCCGCTGCTGTTGTTGAGGAAGTCGATGCGCGCGCGCTGCGGGTCCATGGCGCTGACACCTGCTTCCAGCAGCGCGGCGGGGAAGCCGCTGCCGTTGTCCTCCACGCGCACTTCGAGATAATCGCCGTCGATGCTGATGGCCAGGCGCACCCGGTCGCGCGTGTAGCGGATGGCGTTGTTGATGGCGTGGACCAGCACACCGATCACCAGGTCTTCATCCAGCGTCCAGATGGCGTGTTGCGGATACTCGACATCCAGCGTGATGCCGCGCGATTGCAGCAGCATGTGGGCTTGACCGGAGACCTGCTCCACCAGCTCGCGCACGCTGCGCGGGGCGGGATCGAAAGGGTAGCCGGGTTTGCCGACGTCCTTGTAAAGCGCCAGCAGCTGGATCAGGTTGTCGTTCAGGCGCTTGGTCTGATACAGCATGTGCGCCATCTGGCCGTATTCGGGAGCGCTGTTGGAAGGATGGGCGGCGAGCAGATTCTCCAGCGTGCCACTGAGGACGCTGATCGAATTTTTCATATCGTGCACGGTGGATGCCAGGAACATGAACAGCTCCGGCGAGCCTTCGTGCTGCGGCGCTTCTTGTTCATCCATTGCGGGGGTTCTCCAACGACTCTGTTGCCGATTATAGCGTTTATTGGCTGCGGCGGCGTTGTTTGAGGAGGAAGCGGCCGGGGTCGAGGGCTTCTATCAACTGGGTTTCCAGTGGTGGTGGCGTGTGTTCAAGTTGCGACACCAGCAGTTCGGCCATCAGCGGCGCCCAGATCAGGCCTCGGGAGGCGTAGCCCAGCAGGCAGTGGAGGCCGGGGTGGCGCCGCACGTCGGACAGGAATTCGGCGCGGCCGGTGTTGGGGTAGTCGGGCAGCGCGCCGGCCAGCGGCAGGCGGTCGGGCGCGGCGCAGCGGAAGCCTACGCGGCCTTCAAGCGGTGCGCTGTGCGCCAGTGCCGCCACCTCGTCGCCGGGAATGATTTCGGCCAGGCGGGTGAGGTTTTCCAGCTGGCTGCTGGCGCGCAGGCTCGGTTCGTCGTCGTTGTCGTAGGTGGCGCCGGCGCAGACGATCCCGTTCGACGGCGGCGTGACATACGCCTCGCGACAGACCACCAGCGGCAGCACCGGCGGGCGCGGCGCGGCGGGCGCGGGATCGAGCGCCAGGTGGGTGACCTGTCCGCGCAGTTTGAACAGCGGCAGTTCGGCGGCTTGCTCGATCTGGCCGGCTTGCGCGCCGCCGGCGAGGATGGCGGTGGGCGCTTGCGCGATCAATGCGCCGTCCGCGCCACGCACTAGCCATTCATCGCCGATGCGTTGCAGGGACAAAGCTTCGGTGTGAAACACGCGTTGCAGGCGGTCGCCGCATGCGTTCAGCATCGCCTCGCACAGGGACGATGGCCGCGCCCAGCCGCCCTGCTCGAACAGCCAGCCGCCATGCGGTGTCGTTGCGCCGATCAGCGTGCTGGCTTCCTGCGCGTCCGCCCAGCGGGCGTAGGCTTGCGGGTAGTTCCATGCCGCCAGCGCTTCCTGCTGGACCACGGCGTGGCGTTCGTCGCGGGCCAGTTGCAGCACGCCGCAATCGGCGCCTTCGAACGCGCGCCCAACGCCGCCAAGACGGCGCCATTCACGCAAGGCGAACAGGTAGGCGGCGCGGCTCAGGCGCGTGGGGATGTTGTCGTCCTTGGACAGCAGCGGCATGAAGATACCGGCCAGGTTGCCCGACGCCTCCTGTGCTGGCTGCGCATGACGTTCGATCAGCGTGACCTGCCAGCCGCGCGCGCACAAGCGATGTGCGGCCGATGCGCCAGCCAGGCCGGCGCCAATCACCACCGCGCGCCGCGCCGGCTCCGCCGCCATCGCTGGCTGCGGCCGTCGGCTGCGATAAACCGCCGTGATGTCAGGCGCCCTCTCGACATGGGCGGTGCGGTCGCCGGGGCTGGCGGCGATGCGGCACGCGAAGCCGGCGGCGGTGAGCGCCCATACCATCGCTTCGCCGGCCGCACGGGCGTGCAGCGTCGCACCTTGTACTGCAAGCTTTGCCAGCGTGCGCGCCATCGGCGGCGTCACGGCGGCATCGAGATGGAATGCGTTCACGCGCGCCACAACTTGCGGCAGCACGGCATCCAGCGCACCGACCAGCAAGTCCAGCGTCACTTCATCATTCAGGATCACGCGATGGAAGCCCGGCACATTCAGCGGCCACGCGGCGCGTAATTCTGCATCATGAACCGCGTCAGCCGGCGGCAGCGCAGGCGCCACCGCGATGTAATGCAAACGCCCGCCTTGCGCGCGCGCCGCCGCAAACCGCTCGCCACGCCATTCAGTGTCGAGCACCACCCGCATCATCACCGACGCGCCTTCCTGCAAAAACAATCCGGCGCATGATCGTCCACCATGCCGATGCCCTGCATGTACGCATAAATAATCGTCGAGCCGACAAACTTGAATCCCAGCTTGGCCAAGTCCTTGGAGATCCGGTCCGACAACTCCGTCTTGGCCGGACGCGGCTCCTTGCCGCTCACCAACGGCTTGCCGCCGACATAAGACCACAACAGCTTATCCAGACTACCGCCGCTCTCCACCAGCCGCATATAGGCCCGCGCATTGGTGATCGCCGCCGCCACCTTCAGGCGGTTGCGCACGATGCCCGGATTGGCCAGCAGCTCCGCCACCTTGCCCGGCCCATACGCCGCGATCTTGTTCGCATCCCACTGATCGAACGCCGCGCGATAATTCTCGCGCTTATTGAGAATGGTCTCCCAGCTCAGCCCCGCCTGTGCGCCCTCCAGATTCAGCATCTCGAACAAACGGCGCTCGTCGTGGCAAGGCACGCCCCATTCGTTGTCGTGATATGCGAGATACAGCGGATTGGCCGGATTGGCCCAGCTACAGCGCTTCTTTTCCATCGTTTCAGCCCAGTTCCAGATCGCTCGACAAGCCGATGCGGCGACGCTCGCCGCCCAGCACCAGCGGCCCGGCCAGATTGCTGACCAGCCGCACCTCGCCCTCCGCCACGGCCTGATCCAGTTTCTGCATCAGGCGCGGGAACACGCCCTCCGCGCGCGTGGCCTCGGTGCTGTACAGCGCGGCCCACGCGTTGCGGCCGGACCGCTTGGCGATGTACAGGCCCTGATCCGCCAGCTCCACCACCTGCGACCATGACAGCAAACGCGGTTGCTCGGGCAGGAAGGGGAAACAGGCAAAGCCGATCGAACAGGTCTTCGACAGACGCCCACCATCCGGCAATTCGAAATCGCGCTCGGCCACCACGCGGCGCATGCGTTCGGCCAGGCCTGCCGCATCGTCGCGATGGGTGGCGCGCGCCAGCACCAGGAATTCCTCGCCGCCCCAGCGGATCACGTAGTCCGATTCGCGGAACACTTCGCGCAGGCGCTCCTGCATCTGCACCAGAATCGAGTCGCCGGCCGCGTGGCCATAACGGTCGTTCACTGCCTTGAAGTGATCCAGGTCGACCATGAAGAACACCAGATCGTTCTGCGCCTGCAAATCGCACTCGGTCAGCTCGCGATGCTGGCCGGTCTCGTAGCCGCGCAAGCTCATGGCCACGTCGGCATCGACGTTTTGCAGGAAGAAGCGGCGGTTGCGCAAGCCGGTCAGCTGGTCGGTCAGACTGACTTCCTCCAGCGCCTTGTAGGCCTGCTCCAGTTCCAGATTCTTTTCCAGCAGCTGCTCCTGCGTGGCCGCCACCTGGCGGTACGCGCTGGCGTTATCCAGCGCGATAGCGCCGTACGCGCACAGTGTGCGGAAGATCAGGCGTTCGCGTTCGCCATACGAACGCGCGCGCAGCGACTGCACCGTCATCGCGCCCATCACGCGCTCGCCGACGCGCAGCGGCGCAAACAGCAGGGTCATTGTCGGCAGGGTGCCGGGAATCAGGTGCGGCGTGACGCCCTGTTCGTCCAGCTCAATCAGGATCTCGCGCCGTTCGCGCACGCAGCGCGCCGAGTTGGCGCTCGGCGAAGACAAAGGCACGCGGATCGGCGGCAGCGGCTTGCCCGCCTCAATCCCAAAGGTGCACACCAGCTCTTCGCCGTTCGCGGTCAGCAGGAAGATCGAGAAGTGCGTGGCGTCGAGCAGGCCATGCACGTGGCGATCCAGCGCGCGGAACACGGCCGCCGCATCGAGGTGCGCGGTGATCTCCTGGCCGATGGCGCTCAGGTGCTCCAGCGTGGCGCTGGTCTGTTGCAGCACTTCGGCGCGCTGCGCTTCGGCCGCCGCCAGCTGGCGATGGTGCTCGCTCTCGGTCTGCGCGCGCTCGGTCTGATACTGCACCTGCATGGCGATGGCGCGGTTGGTGGCTTCCTTGCTGTGCGTCTGGTCGCGCGCCGCGTTGGCGCGCAAGGCGATGTTGTAGGCGCGCTCGTAGTCGCCGATGGCCGCGTACTCGCGCGCCGCCGCATCCAGCAGCGCGCCCGGCACGGTGTAGCCTTCAATCGTGGCGGCGATCTCCAGCGCCAGCTGCAAATAATGCAGCACGGCGTTGGGCGCCATCATCAGCTCCGGCCCCGGCAAGTCGTGGCGCGCGTGGATGTCGGCCAGCACATTCAGCGCGGCGATCTGGCCCGACGCATCGGCATGGTCGCGCGCCAGCGCCAGCGCCGCCTGTGCGGCCGCCAGCGCCTCGCCCGGACGCGCCAGATGCGACAGCGCGTGCGCCTGGCCGCGCCGCGCGCTGCTCTGGAAGTCGTTCTGGCACAGGGCGTCGCCGCGCGCGGCCAGGCGGGTGAAGCTGTCCAGCGCCGCCACGTGATTGCCGAGGTCCAGCGCCAGGTCGCCCTGGTACTCCAGCGCCACCGCGTAGGCGCGCGAACCGGACAGCGGCGCCAGCGTGTTGAGCGCCTCGCGCAGCAGGCTTTGCGCGGCGTCGCGCTGGCCCAGCTGGCGCAGGGTTTCGGCGGTCTGCATCAGGCACATGCCGATGCTCAGCGGCCAGCCGGTGGGACGCGCCAGATCCAGCCCGCGCTGCATCCAGTCGAGCGCCGCCTCGTGCGCATTCAGGCTGGTGAAGCCGTTGCCGATGTTGGCGGCGATAATAATGGCGCGGCGGATCTGGCCGGTGGCCAGCGCGGTTTCAAAGCTCAGCATCAGATGGCCGATGGCGCGGCCGAACTCGCTGCGCTGGAAGGCGCAGGTGCCAAAGAAATCGCTGATCCAGCCGGCGGCGATCGGCGGCACGCCGTCCAGGTCGGCGTCGAAGCGGCCGTTCCAGCGCTGTTGCGCGGCCTGCCAGTCGCCGAAGGCGTCGCAGATGCCGGCGGCGGCGTCGATCACGTCGATGCGCACCGCGTCGCCCGCCTCGCGGGCGGCGGCGGCGGCCTGGCGCAGCCAGCTGTTGCCGGCGGCGCTGACGCCACGGTCATTCGAGACCCAGGCCATGGTCCAGCAGGCGTCGGCGCGGCAGGCGGCGGCCGCGGCGGGCAACGCCGGCGCGGCCTGCGCGCACAGCAGCAGGGCTTGTTCGAGATGGTATTGGGCGGTGTCCAGTTCGCCACGCAGCCATTGCGGTTCGGCGGCGATCAGCAGCAGGCGCGCGCGGTGCAGCACGGCGGCGGCGGGCAGCGACTCCAACAGCGGCACGATCTCGGCGGACAGCTGCAAGGCACGCGTGGGATCGCGCTGACGCAAATGCCAGGCGAGCGCGGTCAGCAGTTCAAACCGCTCCGAACCTTGCACTTCCTGCAATAATGAATCCCACTGCGCCAGCTCGTCGTCGAGCGCAAACATGTCCACCAAGTGACTTTCCTCTACTGTGTTGCGGCAGCGCGTCCTTGCGCCGCTACCGCATTATTCCACAGTTTGCAGCCCCACCATCATGCCCCCTTTAAGTGCCTGATAACAAAGCGTTTTTGGTGCCGCATGGAAACTTGTTTGATGGAAGCAACACCGTTTACTGCTTGCCGGAAGCTAAACCTTGCACGGTTTGCAAATGCTTGTCGATGGTCGGCTGCAACTCCGCCGCCAGCGCCTTCACGTCCGGATCGGTGGCTTTCTTTTGCGCCTCCGCCACCTTGGCGTGCGCCGCCTTGTGATCCTTGACGCCGGCGTCGGCCAGATAGGCCTTGTCGAACGCCGCGCCGGACAGGGTGTTCAGGTGCTCGGCCATTTGCTTATGCCTGGCGTCCGGCTCCATGGGCAGGGTGACGTTCTTGGCCCTGGCCACGTTCTGCACCGCTTGCAGGCCTTTGGTGTGGTCATCCACCATTTGCTGGGCGAACTTCTTCACATCGGCGGACTCCGATTTTTGCAGCGCGATCTCGCCGGCCGCCACCTCGGCCATATTGGCCTGCGCCAGCTCCTTCAGGATTTGCTGGTCGCCCTTGTTCACCGACTGGGCGTAAGATGCGGTGGCGGTGACCAGCGCCAGCACGGCGCCGCAGAATTTCATTTTCATGGCAGTTCTCCTCGCTTGATGTGCAAATTATTTTAGGGAGGATGGAATAAAGCAGCCGCACCTTACGTTTACGCAATTACATTCACCCACTCCAGGAGACTCGCCATGAAACTTGCCCTCAGCCTCACCGCCCTGCTGCTGGCCGCCAGCACCGCCCACGCCGACGACGTCATGAAAAAGGATGGCGTGCTGGTCAACAGCGCCGGCATGACCGTCTACACCTTCGACAAGGACACCGCCGGCAGCGGCAAGAGCGCCTGCAACGGCCCCTGCATCGAGAACTGGCCGGCGGTCGCGCCATCCGCCAATGTGATGGCGCCGTACTCGGTCATCGTACGCGACGATGGCAGCAAGCAGCTGGCCTATCAGGGCAAGCCGCTGTACCTGTTCAAGAAGGACGTCAAGCCGGGCGACCGCAACGGCGACAATGTCAAGGACATCTGGCACGTCGTCAAAGACTGATGCAATCTGACAGCCAGCGCCTGCTCGACTGCATCCCGCGCCTGCGCCGCTACGCACGGGCGCTGCTGGGTGCGGGCGCCGATGCCGACGACCTGGTGCAGGACACGGTGGCGCGCGGCTGGGACAAGCTGTCCTCGTGGCGGCAGGGCAGCGACATGCGCGCCTGGCTGTTCGGCATCATGCACAATCTGCATACGGACAACGTGCGCCGCGCGCACCCGGCCATGGTTGCGCTGGACGAGGCCTTGCCGGCGTCACAGGCCGATGCCGCCACCGGCCGGCTGGCCCTGCGCGATATGGACGCCGCGCTGCGCCAGCTGCCGCCAGAGCAGCGCGAAGTGCTGTTGCTGGTGGCGCTGGAGGAAATGAGCTACGAAGAAGTCGCGGCCGTGCTGCACATCCCCGCCGGCACCGTGATGTCGCGCCTGTCGCGCGGACGCGAACGCCTGCGCCTGCTGATGGAGGGCCAGCCGCTGCCCTCGCCGCTGAAGGTGATCAAATGAATGCCCCCGTAACCGAAGCCGAGCTGCAAGCCTGGGTCGACGACCGGCTGGCGCCGGAACGCCGCGCCGCCGTCGATGCCTGGCTGGCGCACAACCCGGCCGAAGCCGGGCGCGTGCACGCCTACCGCGCCCAGAACGCCGCCCTGCGCGCGTTGTTCGATCCCGTGCTGGACCAACCCCTGCCGCCGACGCTGGCGAGTCCGCCGCCCGCCGCGCAAGCGCGGACATGGCCGGCGGCGGACGACTCGCCGCGCGTCCCGCCAACGCCGCGACCGTGGCCGGCAGGAGAAGCGGGCGAACGGCAGGCGCAACCCTGGCCAGCGCTGCGCCTGGCCGCCATGCTGGCGTTGACGCTGGCTGGCGGCGCGGCTGGGTGGTGGCTGCACGATCTCACTTCGCCGGCGGCCAGCCCGGCCCTGCAGGCGGCCGCCGCCCTGCCCGGCCGCGCAGCCGTGGCGCACGCGGTCTACACGCCGGAAGTGCGGCATCCGGTGGAAGTCGGCGCCGACCAGCAGGCGCATCTGGTGGCCTGGCTGTCGAAACGCCTGGGCGCGCCACTGAAAGCGCCGCAGTTGAGCGCGCAAGGATGGGAACTGGAAGGCGGCCGCCTGCTGCCCGGCCAGAGCGGCCCGGTGGCCCAGCTGATGTACCGCGACGCCGGCGGCGCCCGCCTGACGCTGTACGTCTCGACCGAGCAGACGCATAACCGCGACGCCGGCTTCCGCTTCGCGCAGGAGGGCGAGGTCAGCGTGTTCTACTGGATCGACGGGAAATTCGGCTATGCCTTGTCCGGCACGTTGGACAAGGCGGCGCTGGCCACGCTGGCCAACGCCGTCTACGCCCAGCTGGAGCAGCCGGGCGCTTAAACCACCAGATCAGGCGCGCTGCTGGTTGATTTGCACCAGGCGCGAGCGCATGCCCTCGGTGGCGGCGGGGCCGGGCGCGAACATGTAGTCCTCGTCGTTGATGGCCAGGCCGCTGTTGGCGTCCACCAGCACCTGATCGGCCGGCTTGCCGGTTTCGCGGCTCACCACCAGCAGGCTGGCTCCCTCCGGCGCCAGATGCTCGTTACCCCAGGCCACAAAGGCCAGCAGCACCGGTTTGAAGTCGCGCCCGGCCTTGGTCAGCACGTACTCGTAGCGCGGCGGACGGGCGCTGTACTGGCGGCGCTCCATCAGGCCGCCCTCGACCAGCCCGGCCAGGCGACGGGTCAGCATATTCGGTGCGATTTTCAGGCTCTTCTCGAACTCGTCAAAGCGCGTCAGGCCGTAGAAGGCGTCACGCAGGATCAGGATGCTCCACCATTCGCCCACTTTCCCCAGGCTGCGAGCGATAGGGCACGGCATGCTGCCAAAGTCGGTATGTTTCATGTTCAGCTCCTCCAAGGTTATCTTTAGCTCGGGTACTTCTTGCCCTGCGTTTCGACAAATTTCTTCTATGAAAAACGATCCAGCCAGCCTGCCTCACCCCTCAAAAATAGGCCAAAAAACCACACTAAAAACTCTCCAAAAATCACGTCCTTCCCTGTGAGAAGATAAAATCCTTCCCTCAAGTTCGCCGCCAACCCGCGTACTGTCGACATTGCTCTTGCTCAACATGCGAATCCATTATTGATGATTTAAAAAAATCATGCTTTTGGCGGAAGAGACAACTATTTTGCAAGCGTAGAAAACTATCAATTATTTTTAAAAGATAGGCATAATACGCAACAGGAAGTGATAAATTTTTACCAACCGTCTCGGGGGCGCCCATGCCGACCACCCTTGAAAGCAGCCGCTCCAAGATCCTCATCGTCGACGACTCGGCGTTCGAGCAGCGCATGCTGTCGGATTTGCTGAGCGAATTGCCGTACAAGGTGTCGGTGGCCTTCAACGGCCTGCAAGGCTATCAACTGGCGCTGGCCAACCGGCCGGACCTGATCCTGCTCGATGTGCGCATGCCGAACATGGATGGCTACACCGCCTGCCGCCTGCTCAAGGCCAACCCGGTGACGCAGGACATCCCGGTGATCTTCCTGAGCGGCGCCGACGCCGACGACGACCGCATCCTCGGCCTGTCGATCGGCGGCGTCGACTACGTCTCCAAGCCATTCTCGCCGGGCGAGCTGGCGGCGCGCATCCAGGTGCACCTCAACCTGGCCAGACGCCAGCAGCAGAGCCCGCCCACCGAGGCGGAAGATGAGGGACAACTGGAAGCCGAGAGCGATCCGGACGCGGTGCTGGTGAATGCCGTCAAGCGTCTGATCGGCGACAATCTGGCGGCGCTGCCGGGACTGGCGGAAATCGCCCGCAGCGTTGGCACCTATCGCGAAAAACTGTCGCAGGTGTTCCGCGAACAGACCGGCATGACGGTGTTTGGCTTCATCCGCGAGGAGCGCATCCGGCGCGGCGAGGAACTGCTACGGGATACCGATATCGACGTGCAGGACATCGCCCTGCTGATCGGCTTTAACAACGCCGGCAATTTCGCCACCGCCTTCCGCGAGCGCATGGGCGTCACGCCCACCGCCTACCGCCAGGCGATCCAGAAGAAGACTTAAGCGGCTTGGGCCTGCATCTGGCGGCGCCAGAAGTACCACGAGGCCAATGCGTTGATCCAGTAGCCGGCGTACAGCACGGCCGTCAGCACCAGCCCCCGGCTGGCGTACAGCGGCACCGAGACCGTGTTCACCAGCAGCCAGAACGGCCAGCTTTCCAGCCGCCGCCCCATCAGCAGCAACTGGGCGACGATGCTGAACATCAGCACGGCGGAATCGATGAAGGGCGCGTAAGCGTTGGTGTAAGCCTGAAGCATCAGGCCATAGCCGGCCGTGGCCGCCACGCCGATGGCGCTCATCCAGCCCAGCGTCGGCAGGTGAGCCCGGGTGATGGGCAGTTGCGCGCCGGCCGCGCCACGCAGCCATTGCAGCCAGCCGATCACGCAGGTCACGATGAAGAAAATTTGCAGCGCCACGTCGGCGTACAGGTTGACGCTGTAGAACAGCGCCGCAAACAGGGCGCAGCCGACGACGCCCAGCCACCACGAATGAATATTGTTGCGCCCCGCCAGCACGATGGAAATGGCCATGACGGCGTTGGCGGCAATTTCCAGCGGTGAGGTCAACAGAGGTCCTTTGTCTAGTTGCGGCACTCCGGCGGCAGCACGCTGGCGGGAATGTCCTCGCTGGCGCAGCGCCAGACGACGCGCTTATTCTCGTCCACGCTCGGCGTGAACGCAATAGCCTTGCCGCGATAATTCAGGTCGGACGGGAACACCCGCACCATGCCGTTGCCGGGATCGACCGTGATGTCCTGCACCGCGTGGCCGGGATCGTCCATGGCGTAGCCGGCCTGCTCCAGCGTTTCCGGGCCGCGGCCGTTGGCGTAGAAATAGCGTTCCACCGCCGCCGTCGCCTCGTGCCCGACCACCACCGCCTGCGCCATGCGCGCCTTGGCGGTGTACTCGCCGTAGGCCGGGATCGCCACCGCCGCCAGCACGCCGATCAAGGCCATCAGCGCCAGCACCGAACCGGCGCCGCCGACGCCAAAGCGCGGCACGAACAGGGCCAGCAGATAGGCCAGGCCGTGGCGGCCCGGCGGCGCCACCTCGTTGCCTTGCGCCAGCCCGCGCACCACCGCCATGCGCTTGACCAGCCAGGGGTAATCGCCCACCAGCTCATGGAAGGACATCCAGAAGCCGCCGCTCTGCTGCGCCTGCGCCGTGTAGTTGCTCACGCTCAGCTGGCGCCAGCGCTTGCCGCCGGCCGCCAGCGCGGCCAGCCCGACCTGCGCGCTTTTCAGATCGTCGCAGGCGTGGAAGCCGTGGCGGTCGCAGGTGTACTCGCGGGCCCGCGCATAGGCCGCGCCCAGCAGTGGCAGCACCGCCGCCGGCGCCAGCAGCGCCGACCAGCGCAGGTGGTTGCGCTTGATGTGGCCGATCTCGTGGCCGATGTAGAAATTGATGGCGTCCGGCCGGTCCTCCAGCGCGTCGACCACGTCCGAATACAGCACGATGAAGTTGTTGCCGAGGAAGCGGGTGGCGAAGGCGTTGAAGGCGCCGCCCATTTGCAGCAGGTAGGCTTCCGGCACCTGCGCCAGGCCCAGACGCTCGCAGCAGGCCTCGATGCGCTGGTGCAGGTCGGGAAATTGCGCCGGCGTGATCTGCACCGCCGTGCCCTTGAGGTAGGACACCAGCGCCGACTGCGCAAAGCAATAGGTGACGAAGAACAGCAGCAGGTACGCCAGCGCCATGCCCACCGTGCCGATCACCAGCGCCGCCCAGATCAGCAGCGACAGCGCCAGCATGATGCCGAACAGCGTTTTCTCATTCTTGTAAATCAGGTTCATGCGGCCCCCGGCGCCTTAAAAGTTTCTCTGGGGCTATTTTAAACGTCGATTTACGAAATTTGCAACTCTTTATGACAACGAAATTTGCAGGTCGGCGATATTGATCGGTTTGACCAGATGGGCGGCGAAGCCGGCCGCGCGGCTGCGCGACTTGTCGTGCTCCTGGCCGTAGCCGGACAGGGCCACCAGTTTCAGCCCGGTGCCCTCCGGCAGCTTGCGCAGATGGTCGGCCAGTTCGAAGCCATCCATGCCGGGCAGGCCGATGTCGAGAATGGCCACGTCCGGCATGTCCGCCGAGGCCAGGGCGATGGCTTGCGCCGGATCGTAGGCCACCAGCGGCCGGTAGCCAAGCGCGCCCAGCAGCTCGCCCAGCGAATCGGCGGCGTCCTGGTTATCGTCCACCACCAGCACGCGCAAGCCCGCGCCCTGCTCCGGCAAGGGGGCGGCGTGGAGCTGCGCCAGCGGCGCCGGCGCCTCGGCCACCACCGAATCCGGCAGGGTGATGGTGAAGGTGCTGCCGCGCCCTTCGCCGGCGCTGTAGGCGCTGGCCTCGCCGCCGTGCATCTGCACCAGGTTGCGCACCAGCGCCAGCCCGATGCCCAGCCCGCCCTTGGCGCGGTCCAGCTGGCGGTTGCCCTGCACGAACAGGTCGAAAATGTGCGGCAGCAGCGCCGGCGCGATACCGTTGCCGTCGTCGGTGACCTGGATCTGCACCGTGCCACCCTTGACCCGCGTGCCCAGCGTGACGTGGCCGCCGGCCGGCGTGTAGCGCGCGGCGTTGGTCAGCAGGTTGGAGATCACCTGCGCCAGCCGCGCCGGATCGCCATGCCAGCGCACCGTCGGCACGTCGACCAACAGGCGGTGCTGCTTTTGCTCCAGCAAGGGGCTGGCCATTTCGATCGCCTTGTTGAGCACGTCGGCCAGCGGCACGGTTTCCTTGCGCAGCTCGACCTTGCCGCTGGCGATGCGCGACACGTCCAGCAAGTCATCCACCAGCCGCACCAGATGGTCGACCTGGCGCTGGATCACCGCCTGTTCGTGCGCGGTATCGCTGTCCCGGCTGCGCAACTTCATCAGCTTGAGCGCGGTGACGATGGGCGCCAGCGGATTGCGCAGCTCGTGACCCAGCATGGCCAGGAATTCATCCTTGCTGCGCGAGCTGAGGTTGAGGTCGACGTTCAGCCGTTCGCTCTCGGCCATGGCGTCGGCCAGCGCGCGGTCGCTTTGCAGCCGGCTCAGGGTGGCGCACACGACGGCGGTGTATTGTTCCAGGAACTGGCGGTAGGCGCAGTCCACCGGCAGCCGCGGCGACACCTTGAAGGCCAGCGCCAGATCGGCGCACAGCTGCAATTCGGCGCCGCGGATCACCAGCACGTCGCTGGCCGGGCGGCGGCCGGCCTGGTCGCCGTTGAGCAGGCTGATCTCCAGCAGGTCGCCCGGATTGTCGCTGGTCGATTGCGCCACGGCCGCACGCACGTCCGCCTCGCTGCGGCAGTCGAGCAGGCGGCGGCCCAGCAGGTCCAGCGTGTGGCGGCGGCGCTCGGCCAGCACTTGCGCCGTGGTCTCGGTGCACACCACCAGCACCCCGCCCACCTGGTCCTGCTCGTTGAACACCGGGGTGTAGGTGTAGCTCCAGAACACATCCTCGATGCGGCCGTTGCGCCAGATCGGCACCAGATTGTCGGCATACCAGCGCGGCTCGCGGCCGTTGCGCACCGCGTCGATCTGCGGGCCGATGATGGGCCAGATCTCCGGCCAGCACACGCGCCCGGCCTGCCCCAGCGCGGCCGGATGCTTGCCGGCGCCGAAGCACGGCACGTAGGCGTCGTTATAAATCTGCGTCAGTTCCTCGCCCCACCACAGGAACATCGGGTGCACCGAATGCAGCACTACGCTGACAGCGGTGCGCAGCGAGGCCGGCCAGCCGGCGATGGCGCCCAGCGGCGTGTCTTCCCACCGGTGCGACTGCACCAGGTCGCGCATGGGCGTACCGCTGCCGATGAAGCGCGGCAGCTTGTCCTGCGGACCGGGAAACGGCGTGACGGGCTGAGCCAGCATAGTGATTTTCCAAGGTTGAAAGGACAATACTAGCAACTGTACCGTACGGCGGCGCACAATAGATGGATGAGGTGCGCACTCTTGACATTCCCGTCACATCTGGCAAATTGTAGCCATCGTTCAAGAAAGGGTAGCTTCATGCAAGCGCGTCACGTGTTATCCGCCATGGCCCTGCTGGGCATGGCCGCGCAAGCGCAGGCGTGTCGGCTCAGCATGGCGCTGGAGCATTGGCCGCCCTACCTGGTCACCCAGCCCAACGCCGCGCCGACCGGGCTGGACTGGGAACTGGCGCAAGCCATCCTCAAGGAAGCCGGCTGCAAGCTCGATGTGCAGCCGGAATTGCCAACCTCGCGCCGCCAGCGCCTGTTCGAACAGGGCCAGCTGGACTTGATGCTGTCCGCCTCCAACACCGCCGACCGGCGCCGCTACGCGCGTTTCAGCATCGCTTACCGGCAGGAGACGGTGGGGGTTTTCTCGCGCAGCAATGCGCACCGGCATTACCAGCACATCACCAGCATGGATGCGCTGGTGAACAACAAGCTGGCGCTGCTGGCGCCCAAGGTCGGCTGGTACGGCGCCGCCTATGCGCGCGTGCAGCCGACGCTGAGCGCGACGGGCAAGCTCAGCACCTTCATCAATTTCCAGCAGGGCTTGCGCATGCTGGATGCGGGACGGGCCGACCTGATCCTCGGCGACAGTGGCGCGCTGCGCTACGAGGCCAGGGCGCAAGGTATCGCCATCAGCCCGGTGCCGCTGGTGGCGATGCGCGCGCCGGTGCATCTGATGCTGAACAAGGCCAACACGACGCAGGCCGATCTCGACCGCATCAATGCCGCCATCACGCGGCTGGAACAGCAAGGCGTGCTGGGCGCGATCCGCGGCCGCTACGGCGAACCGTAGTCAGTGCTCGCGCCAATGGTCGAGGTTGTGCGGCTCGGCCATTGAGGTGCCATTGCGCCCGGCGCGGAAGCGTAACGAGGCCGCATACACGGCGCGCCGTACCCGCATGATGGAGCCCAGCGGGCGATGATCGGCGATGCAATGCCAGGGGTTGAACTGCATGCCATCGTCCACCAGCACCGACAGGCCGTGGGTCCAGCCCGCTTGCGGCGGCGCGCTGATGCGGGCCACCGGTATCCATGGCGCGGTCCACTCCACCGAGGCATCTTCGATCGGCATGGTGGCGAGATCGGTGCACAGCTGCACGCGCAGCTCCCATTCGGCCTGGTGTTCGGTCATGAAGTCGACCACCGCGCCGCGCAGGCCGTTGGGCCGGTGCTCCAGCGCGACCGGCTGGCCCTTCAGCGCCGCCAGTTCCGGCGACAGCGGCGCCAGCGACAGCTTGGCCATGTAGCGGCCGTACAGGATGGGCACCACGGTGTAAAAGGTTTCGCCAAGGATGTGGGTTTCCGGATGGCCGCCCAGCCCTTTCAAGGTCGCGCTCTCGCCGCCCACCGCCTCCACCACTTTTTCCACGCCACGCAGCGCGGCCGACAACGCTTTCTTCAGGCCCGGCGCCTTGTCGGTGGTGGCCGCCAGCAGCTTGACGCTGCCGAGGAATTGCCTGGCATTGGGCGACTGGAACACGGGGCCGTTGACCATCACGAAATCCTGCGTGGCATCGCCCTCGCCATCCACCAGCCGCATGCCCGGCACGCCGATCACCTTGATCGCCATGCCGCGCGGTGTGGAGACCTTGTCGTCCAGCAGATCGCCCGGCGTGGTCGAGAGCCGCAACACCACCGGCCACGCAGCGCCGGCGTGGCTGAACATGCCTTGCGCGTACTCGGGCGGCAGGTTTTCCAGCACCCGCAACTCGCCGCGCAACAGGCCATGGCTCTTGGCGTGCACGCTGCGGTGGGCATGGCCGGTGTCGGCATCGACGGTGGTGGAAATGCGCAACATGGCCTCGGTCAGGCCGGCGACGGTGTCGGCTTCGCCCTCTTCCGGTACTTCGTAGGCGGGGTCGTAAGGCAGTGGAGGAGCGTGCATGGCGGATCCTTGTCGGGTGGATCGCGCCATCTTGCCCGCGCCCGCCGCGCGTGTCTGTGGTGTGACGCACTCACACGCGCTGCGCCATCCAGATGACCGCCATCACCGCCGACAGCAGCGCCGCCGCTTGCCGCACGCGTTGATACGCCGGCCGCCGCGCCAGCAGCATCAGCAAGGGCGCCGCCAGCAGAAGGATGGCGCCCTGCATCGCCTCGATGCCGAGATTGAACGCCAGCACGCCCGCCACCAGCCGGGCGCCGCTCAGCTGCAACTCGCGGATGGCCGCGGCAAACGCCAGTCCGTGCACCAGTCCGAAGCCGGACGCCACCCAGCCCTCGCGGCGCGGAAACAGCGGGCGCCAGGCGTGCACGGCCGAGAACAGGATCGACAGCGCAATCGCCAATTCCACCGGCGGTTCCGGCAACCTGATTGTGCCCAACGCGCCCAGCATCAGCGTCACCGAATGGCCCAGCGTGAAGGCCGTCACCACTTTCAGCAGATAGGCCAGCAGATGGCGCGTGCCGGCGTACGCCTGCCAGCGGCCGTCGCGCGCCAGCAGCGCGGCCGGCAGCAGCAGCGTCAACAGGAACAGCACGTGGTCCGTGCCTTCGGCGATGTGCGCCATGCCAAGCTTGAACAGATCGGCGCAGCCGGCCCACCAGCGAGGATCGGCGCCCCGTACCTCGATGCTGCGCTGGCCGAAGTGCAGCGTGCCCAGCAGGCGCGATGGCGCGTCGGGCGCGCTGCGCAACGCCACCACCGTCAGGTGGCTGGGCACCTGATGCGCGATGGCGTCGTCGCCGAAGGTGAAGCGGTCCAGCGGCGCGCCGGCCGGCGGGCGCAGCGTCATGCTGGCCAACAGATCGGCCGGCTGCCGCGACCACTGCCAGCGCAGCCGCTCGACCTTGACCACCCACGCCCGTCCGTCCGGCGCCACTGGACGGATGTGGGCGGCAAGGTAGGCCGCCATCTCCGCGTCGCCGGCCGGCAGGCCGCCGGGCAGCGCCAGCTGGAGCTGGTCCAGCGGCAGCACCAGCTCGGCATGGATGCCGTCCGGCCGGCTCTCCAGCAGGACTTCCGACTGCGGCGCGGGATGCGCCCCCGCCGCCATCGCCCACGCGAGCAGGCACAGCGCCAGCAGGCGCTTAGAAACTGCCGCCATAGTCATTGGTCTTGTCGCGCCAGATGGTGTGGTAGTGGATGTCGGTGCCATACACCACGCCCTGCTGCACCACGAACTCGATCCACACGCGCGGACCGTCGATACGGATGTAGGAGCGCTGCGCCTCCAGCGGCGACGAACCCGCATTCGGGTATGCGCTGAAATCGGCCTTCACGCCGTTCTGGCCGACGCCGTAGCCGACGTAGGTATTGGCCAGCGCGTCGTCCGCCAGGTAGGCCCCCAGCAGCGTGGCCGCCACGTCCGCCGCCTGCGTGTTGACCCAGGCCTCGATCGCCGCCCGCACATAAGTCTGCTGCCTGGCGCTCATGGCCGAGTATTGCAGGCCGCGTCCGCTGGTCGGATACACCAGCGACTTGAAGTTGCCGTCGCTGTTGCCGGATGCGCCCATGACCACATCGGTGAAAGTGCCGGACAGCTTGGCCGCGGCCGACGACGCGCTGTCGGCGTAAATCGATTCCGCCAGGTTGTAGACGGCGGCGCGCTGCTTCTCCATCGGCGCGTGCTGCTTGCCGGCGCTGCTGGCGTTGGCCGTGACGTTGACCGTGCCGTCCACGCCCACCGTCCAGTTAGGCGGCTCGACGCCGACAAAGTTCGGCGTGGCGCTGACCTTGCCGGTGTTGTAGGTGATGTTGTAGGCCAGGTGATGGCCGGCGATTTGCAAGATCCATGGCGAGGTGGCCGATGGCGTGCCGACAAACGCGATCGAATACAGATCGCTACCGTAGTCGAGCGCAAGGCCGCCAGTGCCGCCGGTGCCGCCGCCCGGCGCGGTGCCGGTTCCCGTGCCATCGGTCGGCGGCGTGAAGGTGCCGTCGGTTGGTGGCGTACCGGTGCCGTCGGCCGGCGGCGTGCCCCCGCCGCCGGGCATGGTGCCGCCGCCCGTGCCGCCGCCAGACGCCATGCCACCGGCCAGCACCTGATCGGCCGCGCGCAGCTCGTTCAGCAGCGTGATGCCGTTGGCGCTCAGCGCCTTGGCGATCACCCCATTGGCGGCCGCCAGTTGCGCCGCGCTCATCGTGGTCGTATTCAGGCGCAAGCCGTGGCGCGCGCCCGGCAGATTGGTCCACTGATTCGCATTGGCCAGCGCGTAATCGAACAGCACCGTGGTCGACGAGGTCGCCGAGGTCGCGACCGTTTTCTGGTCGGTCGACAGCGTGGCGAGGAAAGCATTGGCCGCATTCACCACCGCCGCCGTGTTGGCGCCTTCGCTCAGCACATTCACCTTCAGGGCCACGGTGGCGCTGGTGGCCGTGCCGGCCGTATTGGTCACCACCACCTTGTAATTGCCGGCGCTGTTGGCGTTGGCGGTATGGATCCTGTAGATCCGCTCGGTCGCACCGGCAATCGGCACATCGTTGCGATACCACTGATAGGCCAGGCTGACGCCATTCACCGCCACCCACAAGGTCGCGCCGGTGCCGGCATTGACCGTCTGCGCCACCGGCTGCACATTGATGGCGGGCGCCGTCACCGACGACGACACCACAATCTCCGCCGCCGAACTGGTGGTCGCGCCGGTGGTATTGGTGATCACCACCGTGTAGCTGCCCGCCGCCGAGGCCGCGTAAGTCGGACGCGTGGCGCCATCGATGGCCGTGCCGTCCTTGTACCACTGATAACCCATCTCCAGCCCATCGGCGGTGACCGACAAGGTCTGGCTGGTGCCGGTGAGGATGGTGGCGCCGGACGGCTGCACGGTAATCACCGGCGCGCTGCTGACCGTGATCACCGCATTGGCGCTGGTCACCGAGCCGGCCGACGACGTCACCACCACATAGTAGGTGCCGGCTTCGGTGGCGGTGTAGGTGGCGGCGGTGGCGCCGCTGATGGCGGTCCCGGCCAGATACCACTGATAGCTCAGGCCGCTGCCCTCGGCCACCACCGACAGCACGCTGTTGGAACCGGACACAATGGTGGCCGCAGCCGGCTGCAAGGAAATCGACGGCCCGCCGCTGCCGGCGGCCGTCGAGGTGGAAGAATCCGAGCTGCCGCTACAGCCGGACAGCAGCAGCGACAGAGAAGTGGCGTAGACGGCCAGCGTCCGGCTAGAAATAGGCATGTTTGCTTTCTCCGAAATTTAAAGAAAGCAAACTCTAGCCAAGCATCACGCCTTTTTCCGGACCATTATTGCCGTTTTGCCCAGTTTTACGCTGTTTAACAGCCCGCGTTGCCCTTGCGCGACTGGCGGCGCGCGACCAATGCCAGCAAGCCCAGGCCGGCGCCCAGCATGCCATAGGTGGCCGGTTCCGGCACCGCCACCACGTTGCCGATCGCCTGGAATTCCGACACCGAGAACTGCGCGTCGCCGGCGCCGGCCGCGCCACTGATGCGGAAAGCCGTGGTCAACACTGGCGAGCCCAGCGTGGCGCTGCCGTTATCCAGGCCCCAGCTGCGGTGCGGGCTCAGGGTGGCGGCGGTCTGCCAGAGGTTGCTGCTGTCGAGGTATTCCACCAGATAATTGTTGTCGTTGTCGGCCTGGATGAGCAACTGGCTGACCAGCGACTTCTGGTTCAGCGTCACCGTGATGGCATCGACGCCGACCGCTCCGCTCCAGAACACCGAGCCGGTATTCCACTGCGTGCCGACGGCGAGGAACACGCCATCCGTCACCGTGGCCGGGGCAGCCAGGACGCCGCCGCCCCAGCCGGCGCTGTCACCCCAGCCGGCGGTAGCGGACAGGGTCACCGCGCCATTCAGCGCCACATTCGTGTCTGCCAGCGCGCCGCCAGCGAGACCGGTGAAGGCCAATGCAAGTGCAAGTTTCTTCATTACCATCCCCCTTTTAATATAAAAATTATAATGTTCAACCAGTTTAACTCAGCAGTATGAGAGGCAGCGCACGATTGTGGGTGCGCTGCAACATCACGCCAAACATGCTAAGGTGGACCCTTTTTGCCCGCAGTTTTGCGTCATTTTCATGCAGCACGAACCGATTTCCGACACTCCCCTCATCAGCGCGCCGCACGGCGCCGGACTGGCCAGCCTGGCCCTGGCCCTCGGCGGCCTGGCCATCGGCACCGGCGAATTCGCCTCGATGAGCATCCTGCCCGTGGTGGCCAACGACTTGCATGCCAGCCTGCCCGACATGGGCCACATGATCAGCGCCTACGCGCTGGGCGTGGTGTTCGGTGCGCCGCTGATTACCATCTTCCTGGCGCGCATGCCGCGCAAAACCATGCTGGTGATGCTGATGTCGCTGTACGCGATGGGCAACCTGCTAAGCGCGGCCGCGCCCGGCTACGGCGCGCTGATCCTGGCGCGCTTCATCGCCGGCATTCCGCACGGCGCCTACTTTGGCGTGGCGGCGCTGGTGGCGGCCGCCATGACGGTGCCGGAGAAACGTGCGCAGGCGGTCTCGCGCGTGCTGCTGGGGCTGACCATCGCCAACGTGTTTGGCGTGCCGCTGGCGACGTGGCTGAGCCAGGGCTTCGGCTGGCGCTCGACCTTTCTGGTGGTCGGCCTGCTGGGCCTGACCACCGCCGTGATGGTGAGCCGCTACGTGCCCTTCATCGCCGCCGGCAACGCCAGCCCGCGCCGCGAACTGGGCGTGTTCCGCCGCTTGCAAGTGTGGGTGACGCTGCTGATGGTATCGGTGGGCTTTGGCGGCCTGTTCGCGGTCTACACCTACATTACCCCGACCTTGCTGGAAGTGACCAGGGTGGCGCCGGCGATGGTGGCCGTGCTGCTGGCCACGATGGGCGTGGGCATGACGGTGGGCAATCTGGTGGGCGGCTGGTTTGCCGACCGTTCGCGCCTGTGGACCATCTTCGGCGCGCTGGTGTGGAACGCGGCGGCGCTGTCGGCCTTCTATTACACCAGCGCCAACCTGTGGACGGTGGCGCTGAACCTGTTCGCGATTGGCTGCGGCATCGCCGTCTGCCCGGCCGTGCAAACGCGCCTGATGGACGTGGCGGGCGATGCGCAGACAGTGGCGGCGGCGCTCAACCACTCCGCCTTCAACTGCGCCAACGCCGCCGGCGCCTGGTGCGGTGGCCTGGCCATCGCCCACGGCATGAGCCTGCAATCGACCGGCCCGGTCGGCGCCCTGCTGGCCCTGGGCGGCATCGTGGTGCTGGGCATTTCGGTGCTGCTGGAGCAGCGTCCAGTTGCCCGCACGCTTACCGCCGGTAGCCTCGCTCCTTGAATGAGGTAGCCGCGAACCAGTTGCGCAGCGCGGCTTCCGGATCGAAGCCGGCCGCCGGTGCGACGGTGTTGACGGCCTCGCCTTCGAAGAATTGGGCGGACTGGATGTTCGCGTAGCCGTAGAAGCGGTTGCCGCCCCAGCGGATGTCGTCGTGGCGCAGCGCCGGCTTCATCGCGCGCCACAGCGTGCCGGCGTTGGCGCCGTGGTAGAACACGTTGTCGCGGATGTCGCCGGCGTTTTTGCTGCCCATGCCGGTGTTCTCGGCGGCCGGCGATACCAGCCCCGGCCGCGTGTTGAGCAGCAAGTTGCCACGCACCAGCGCGCTCTGCGAGCCGGCAAACACGATCACGCGCCGGCCATCGTTGATGCTGAGGTTGTTCTCCACCAGCGTGCCGGACGATTGCGCCGGATTCCCCAGGCCGTCATCGCCGCAACCGCAGAACAGCATGAAGCCGCCTTCGTTGTCGTGGCTGTAGTTGTTCACGACTTGCGTGTCGCGCGTGCCGAGGTCGGCATCGAAGGCCATGCCGTCGCCCGGCTCCCATGGCTGCTGGTAGCGCACATGGTGGATCTCGTTGTACTGGAAACGGGCGCCGTCGGTGTTGATGGCCCAGGCGCCGGCGCTGTTGCCCGCTGCGCGCAGCCAGATGTCGTGCATCAGGTTGGCCTCCACCAGCGGACGCGTGGCGCTGCGCACCACAATGCCGTCGCCACCGATGTCGTGGATATGGTTGTTGCGGAACACGATGTTGGTGGACGGCGTGTAATCGTCCGCCGCCGCCGCGCTCAGCGCGACGCGCTTGTCCTTGTAAGGCAGATAGTCACCGCAGGGCGCGCCGCCAACGCGGCACATCCACGCCGAGCGGGTCGACAGGCCGATGGCGTCGACATGGAAGATCTCGCTGTCCTCCACCAGCACATCATCAAAGCGCGTCTTGCGCTGATTGACCCCGTGGCGCGTGATGTTGAACAGGATGCCGCCGGTCTCCTTGTAGACATGCTCGCTGCCCGGCGCATCCTTCAGATAGCCACGCACATGATGCACATACACATCGCGCACGCGGTAGTGGCTGCCGACGCCAAAATCCTCCAGCTGCACCAGCAGACCGACGCGCGCGCCTTCGCTCAGGCCATCGTTGGTCAGCTCCAGCCCTTCAATTTCCCAATGCTGAAGGTTATGCAGATGAATCGCCGCCCGCGCAACCACGCCGTCATCGCGACGGCACAGGGAGCGATAGGGACTGATGCCGCTGGCCGTGCGCGCCTGCAAGGTCAACGCCTGATCCGGATCGGCCACCGCCTCGCGGCAGCCGGCGGCGATCACCGCCCTGCCCACCGCCGGGTCACCATAGCTGCCGACCACCACCGGCCGGCCCGGCACACCGGAACTGCCGGCACGCGGCACGAAGCTGCCATGGCAAGTCACGCCGCGCTTGAATAAGATCCGCGTGCCCGGCGCAAACCGCATGGCGTTCAACTCCGTCAGGCTACCGACCACCGGCGCGGGACTCGCGCCCGAACAATCGACCCGCACCTCATCGGCACGGGCCGCACCGGCGCCCAGCGCGGCCATCAGGACTACCCAGCTCATTTTGATCATGGCATCAGTTCATTTCAGACAATGAGTTAACGATACCACACATTCTTGCGTGCACATTGAAATTTTCAGATTGTATAAAATATCCAAAATCGGTATGATCCTCACACCCTCTAACGCAGCCCGAAGGAACCACCATGAGCGACAATATTTTCACCGGCACCATCCCGGCCCTGATGACCCCATGCAAAGCAGACCGCACGCCCGACTTCGACGCACTGGTCAAAAAAGGCCGTGAACTGATCGCCGCCGGCATGAGCGCGGTGGTGTACTGCGGCTCCATGGGCGACTGGCCGCTGCTGACCGAGGCGCAGCGCCAGGAAGGCGTGGCGCGCCTGGTGGCGGCCGGCGTGCCGACCATCGTCGGCACCGGCGCGGTGAACTCGAAAGAAGCCGTCTCCCACGCCGCGCACGCCGCCAAAGTCGGCGCACATGGCCTGATGGTGATTCCACGCCTGCTGTCGCGCGGCTCGTCGCCGGCGGCGCAGAAAGCCCACTTCTCCGCCATCCTGGCAGCCGCGCCCCAGCTGCCGGCCGTGATCTACAACAGCCCGTACTATGGCTTCGCCACCCGCGCCGACCTGTTCTTCGAATTGCGCGCCAGGCACCCTAACCTGATCGGCTTCAAGGAATTCGGCGGCGCCGCCGACCTGCGCTACGCGGCCGAACACATCACCAGCCAGGACGACGACGTCACCCTGATGGTGGGCGTGGATACGCAGGTGTTCCACGGCTTCGTCAACTGCGGCGCGACCGGCGCCATCACCGGCATCGGCAATGCCCTGCCGCGTGAAGTGCTGCATCTGGTCGCGCTGTCGCGCAAAGCCGCCGCCGGCGATGCGGTGGCGCGCCGCCAGGCACGCGAGCTGGAAGCGGCGCTGCTGGTGCTGTCCTCGTTCGACGAAGGCGCCGATCTGGTGCTGTTCTACAAATACCTGATGGTGCTGAACGGCGACACCGAGTACACCCTGCACTTCAACGAAACCGACGCCCTGAGCGCCAGCCAGCGCCGCTACGCCGAAACGCAGTACGCACTGTTCCGCGGCTGGTACGCGCAGTGGTCGAAAGAAGTGGCCGCGTGAAAGGCTTTGCGGTAACCACCGTTGCCGAGCAGGCGGCGGACGCGCTGCGCCGCAAGATCATGTCGGGCGAGCTGCCGGAAGGCGTCTCGCTGCGCCAGGATGCGCTCGCGGCCGAGTTCGGCATCAGCCGGATACCGGTGCGCGAGGCGCTGGTGCAGCTGGAGGGCGAAGGCCTGGTCAAGATCGTGCCGCACAAGGGCGCGGTGGTGTCCGGCTTGTCGATTGATGAAATCAACGAGCTGTTCATGCTGCGCAGCTTGCTGGAGCCGGTGCTGCTGAAGAAATCCGCGCCGAGGCTGACGGCGGAGGACTACGCCGAGCTGGACGCCATTCTGGCCGAATACAAGGTGGAACTGCACGCCCAGCACACCACCCGCTGGGGCGAGCTCAACACGCGCCTGCATGACGTGCTGCTGTCGCGTGCCGGACAGCCGCGCACCGCGGCCATCGTCGCCACGCTGTTGCAGCAAACCGACCGCTACACCCGCATGCAGTTATCGCTGAGCGCGGACAGCATCCGCCAGGCCCAGCAGGAGCACGAAGAACTGGTGCGACTGTGCCGGGATGGCGACGTGCGCGGCGCCGCCGCATTGTTGAAGCGTCACATCGAACACGCCAGCAAGGACCTGGAACAATTTATTATGTCGCAGCGGCGGGCGTCGAAATAATTGTCGATTTCAGGCGCCGCCGTTCGTCGTGGAAGGGTAATACCCAACTTTTCAACGTGGAGGCGTCATGAACAAAGAAATCATCTTCAACCTGCCGGTCAAGGATCTGGACAAATCCAAGGCCTTCTTCGCCGCGCTGGGCTTCACCTTCAACCCGAAATACAGCAATGAGAAAGCCGCCTTCATGGAGGTGGTGGAAGGCAGCATCCGCGCCATGCTGATGACGGAAGACTTCTTCCACTCCCTCATCAACAAGCCGGTGGCGAACGCCATGGAAGCGAACGAAGTCATCATCTGCCTGAGCTGCGAAAGCCGCGAAGAACTCGACAGCCTGATCGCCAAAGCCACCGCCGCCGGCGCCCGCATCCCCCACCCACCAGAAGACCATGGTTTCATGTACGACCAAGGCTTCGAAGACCTGGATGGTCATTTGTGGAATCTGGTTTGGATAGCGCCGTAAGTAATGTTATTGAGGCAGCTCAAAGTGCTTCGCTTGCAATCCCAAGGGAAAAGCACATACTGTTCCAATGAGCTCACTCGACACCCTCGGTTATTGCAAACGTCTCGAAGCGGTCGGCGTACCGCGAGCGCAGGCAGAAGTGCACGCGCAAGTATTGGCTGAAGTGATGAGCCAGGTCGCGACCAAGGACGACTTGAAAGAATTAAAAGCGTGGGTGGAGTTGTATGTTAAGGAGCAGATCCAAGGACTCAAGGCGGACATACTGAAATGGCTTGTCACTATCTCTATCGCACAGATCAGCCTGATGATCGCCGCGATGCGTTATTTTGCTCATTAACGCAAGGGCCATTCACATCGAATGGCCCCTCATCATTACATCAAACTCCCCTTAGGAAAACTGCTTGAAGTCCGGCTTGCGCTTCTGGAAGAAGGCCATGAAGGCTTCGCGGGCTTCGGGGGCGGACAGCATTTTGCCGAAGTGGATGTTTTCGGCGGCGATGGCTTCGCTCGCCGGGGCTTTGCGCGCGGCTTTCATCAACTCTTTCGTGACGCGGATCGAGCTCGCTGGCAGCGCCACCAGTTTGGCGGCTTGGCCTTCGGCGAAGGCGCGCAGTTCGTCCACCGGCAGCACTTTCGAGATCAGGCCCATTTCCAGCGCTTCCTGCGCGCCAAACGCCTCGCCCAGCATCAGTTTTTCGGCGGCGCGCGGGTAGCCGGCGATTTGGGTCAGCAGCAGGCTGGAACCGAATTCAGGGCACAGGCCCAGCTGTACGAACGGCATCGAGAACTTGGCGTTGTCGGCCGCGTACACCAGGTCGCAGTGCATCAGCAGCGTGGTGCCGATGCCGACCGCGTTGCCCGATACCGCCGCCACCACCGGCTTGGTCGAGCCGCTCAGCGCCATCATGAATTTGTACACGGAGCGGTCTTCGATCGCGCCGCTGGTCGGGGCGTTTTTCATGAAGTCTTCGAGGTCGTTGCCGGCGGTGAAAATCTCCGGTTTGCCGACGATCAGGATGGCGCGCACTTCCGCGTTGCCTTCGGCCTCGGTCAGGGCGTCGGCCATGGTCTGGTACATCGCGGCGGTAATCGCGTTCTTGCGCTCGGGACGGTTGAATTCCAGGGTCAGGATGCCGTCATTAATGCTGCTCAAAATTTCCATGTGTGTCTCCAAAATGAAAGGGCGCTGGGATACACCTCAGCGCCCTTTTTTACCGCGATGTCGTGATTACACGCGCTCGATGATGCCGGCCGCGCCCATGCCCGCGCCTACGCACATGGTGACCATGCCGTATTTCAGGTTGTTGCGACGCAGTGCGTGCACCACGGTCGCCGCGCGGATGGCGCCGGTCGCGCCCAGCGGGTGGCCCAGGGCGATCGCGCCGCCCATCGGGTTGACCTTGGCGGTGTCCAGACCCAGATCGCGGATCACGGCCAGCGCCTGTGCCGCGAAGGCTTCGTTCAGCTCGATCCAGTCCAGCTGATCCTGGGTGATGCCGGCGGCTTTGCACGCCTCTGGAATCGCGAACTTGGGACCGATGCCCATGATCTCCGGCGGCACGCCCTTGACGGCGAACGACGAGAACTTGGCCAGCGGGGTCAGGTTGTGTTCTTTCAGGATCTTCTCCGACACCACCAGCAGCGCGCCGGCACCGTCCGACATCTGCGAGCTGTTACCCGCGGTGACCGAACCTTTGGCGGCGAACACGGGTTTCAGCTTGCCCAGGGTCTCGATGCTGGTTTCCGGACGCGCGCCTTCGTCGGTGTCGACGGTGCGGGTTTTCACTTTGATTTCGCCGGTCGACAGGTCTGGCGTGCGGGTGACGATTTCCACCGGCGTGGTCTCGTCCTTGAAGAAGCCGGCCTGCTGCGCGGCGATGGCGCGGCGGTGCGACTCCACCGAGAACGCGTCCTGGTCTTCACGCGACACTTTCCACTGCTCCGCCACTTTCTCGGCGGTCAGGCCCATGCCGTAGGCCATGCCGACGTTTTCGTCGGTGAACATGTTCAGGTTCATCGATGGGTGATGGCCCATCATCGGCACCATCGACATCGACTCCACGCCGCCAGCCAGCATCACGTCGGCTTCGCCCACGCGGATGCGGTCCGCCGCCATGGCCAGGGCGGTGATGCCCGAAGCGCAGTAGCGGTTGATGGTCACGCCGCCCACGGTGCGTGGCAGGCCTGCCAGCAGCACCGATTGACGGGCGATGTTGAAGCCCTGCTCAGCTTCCGGGAACGAGCAGCCGATGATGGCGTCGGTGATCAGCGCCGGGTCCAGGCCGGGCGCTTGCGCCAGTGCCGACTGGATCACCTTGACCAGCAGGTCGTCCGGGCGGGTTTTGTTGAACATGCCGCGCGGCGCTTTGCCGATAGGAGTACGGGTAGCGGCGACGATGTATGCGTCTTGAACTTGTTTGCTCATTGTCTTATTCCTTAGTTGCGGACTGGCTTACCGGTTTGCAGCATGCCCATGATGCGCTCTTGGGTTTTCGGATGGTTCAGCAGCTCCAGGAACGCTTTACGCTCCATGTCCAGCAGCCACTGCTCGCTCACGAAGGAACCCTGATCGATGTCGCCACCGCTCACGATTTCGGCAATCATGTCGCCCAGTTTGAAGTCGTGCGCCGAGATGAAGCCGCCGTCGCGCATGTTGACCAGTTGGGCCTTGATGGTGCCCCAGCCGTAGCGGCCGGTCACCTGGATCGGCGCCTTCAGCGGCGCGCGGTAGCCCTTGTCGAACATGGCGCGCGCTTCGGTTTTCGCCACGTGCAGCAGTTCGTACGGGTTGAACACGATCACGTCGTCTTCTTTCAGGTAGCCCATCGCTTGCGCTTCCAGCGCCGATTTCGACACGTTCGCGGTGGCCGCGTTGGTGAAGCCGGTTTTCAGGAATTGCAGGATGTCGGTGCCCTTGGCTTCCTTGTAAGCGCGCTGCGCCGCTTCTTTCAGGCCGCCGCCGGCCGGAATCAGGCCCACGCCCACTTCCACCAGACCGATGTACGATTCGATCGAGGCCACGCGCTTCGACGCGTGCAGGGCCATTTCGCAGCCGCCGCCCAGCGCCAGGCCAGCCACCGCGGCCACCACCGGCACGTTCGAATATTTCATCGCCATGAAGGTGTCTTGCAGTTCGCGGATGATCGGGTCCACCGCTTTGGCGCCGCCGGTCATGAAGGCCGGCAGTGCCGATTGCAGGTCGGCGCCGGCCGAGAAGGCGCCGCCGTCGGCCGCGTCCGCGCTCCAGATCACCAGACCCTTGAAGTTCTTCTCCGCTTCGGCCAGTGCTTTACGGAAGCCGGCGATCACGCCCGGGCTGATCACGTGCATCTTGGTCTTGAGCGAAATCACCAGCACCTCGTCGCCGGAGTGCCAGATGCGCACATCGTCGTCTTCGTGCACGGTGGTGCCGGCTTTGCGGCCATCCAGTTCGCCCGAGCCCAGTACTGGCGCGCGGAATTCCTGACGCTTGTACACGGCCAGTTCCGAACGTGGCACGAACGATTTCGATACGGCCGACCACGAACCTTCCGGGGTGTGGACGCCGCCTTTTTCAGCCACAGGGCCTTCGAATACCCATGCTGGCAACGGTGCGTTGCACAGCGCGTGGCCGGCGTCGATGTCTTCCTTGACCCACTGGGCCACCTGAGTCCAGCCGGAGGCCTGCCAGGTTTCGAACGGACCGACGTTCCAGCCGAAGCCCCAGCGCATGGCGAAGTCGATGTCGCGCGCGTTGTCGGCGATGCTTTCCAGATGCACGGCGATGTAGTGGAAGGCGTCGCGGAAGATCGCCCACAGGAACTGCGCTTGCGGGTTGGTCGATTCGCGCATCGCCTTCATCTTCTTGACCGGATCCTTTTCTTTCAGGATGCGGGCCACGATGTCGGCCGCCTTGGCGCCGCCCGGTACGTATTCACCGGTCGCGAAGTCCAGGCGTTGAATCTCCTTGCCTACTTTTTTGTAGAAGCCGGCGCCGGTCTTCTGGCCCAGCGCGCCTTTTTCTACCAGCTTGGCCAGCACGGCTGGCGTTTTGTAGACGGCGGCGAACGGATCGTTCGGCAGGTAGTCCTGCATGGTCTTGATGACGTGCCCCATGGTGTCCAGGCCGACCACGTCGGCGGTACGGAAGGTGCCCGACTTGGCGCGGCCCAGCTTGGCGCCGGTCAGATCGTCGACCACGTCCACCGACAGGCCGAATTTCTCGGCTTCGTGCACGATGGCCAGGATGCCGAACACGCCCACGCGGTTGGCGATGAAGTTAGGCGTATCCTTGGCGCGGACCACGCCCTTGCCCAGGGTCGAGGTCAGGAAGCCTTCCAGCTGGTCGGCGATCTCTGGCTTGGTGTCCGGGGTCGGGATGATTTCAACCAGATGCATGTAGCGCGGCGGGTTGAAGAAGTGCACGCCGCAGAAGCGCGCCTTCAGGTCCGCGTCGAAGCCTTCGGCCAGCTTGCCGATCGACAGGCCCGAGGTGTTCGAGGCGAAGATGGCGTTAGCCGCAATGTGCGGCGCGACTTTCTTGTACAGGTCGTGCTTCCAGTCCAGGCGCTCGGCGATGGCTTCGATGATCAGGTCGCACTCGGCCAGTTTGGCCAGGTCGTCTTCGTAGTTGGCGACTTCGATCAGCGCCGCGTGTTCCTTGTTGCCCAGCGGCGCAGGCGACAGTTTTTTCAGGTTCTCGATGGCCTTCAGAACGATGCCGTTCTTGGGCGTGCCCTCTTTTCCAGGCAGGTCGAACAGCACCACAGGCACTTTGGCGTTGACGCAGTGAGCGGCAATCTGCGCGCCCATCACGCCGGCGCCCAGCACGGCTACTTTTTTAACGATGAAATTGGTCATGTCGTTTCCTCTGGTTGCTTAGAACAGGTCGGCGTCGAGTGCCATCAGGTTGGCGGAGCCCGAGCGTGCCTGACGGATCAGGGTGGCGGTTTCTGGTTGCAGGCGGGCGAAGTAGAAGCGCGCGGTAGCCAGTTTCGATTTGTAGAAGTTGTCGCCGCTGTCTTCTTTTTCCAGCGCGATCTGCGCCATGCGGGCGAAGAAGTAGCTGTACACCAGGTGGCCCACGACGCGCAGGTAAGGCACGGCGGCGGCGCCCACTTCGTCGGCGTTCTGGAAGGCTTTCATGCCGATTTCCATGGTCAGCTTGGTGACTTTGTCGCCCAGGTCGCCCAGCGGGGTGATGAACTCGGACATTTTTTCGTCCAGGCCGTTCTCTTCCACGTAGGACTTGATCTTCTCGCCGAACTTGCGCAGCTTGGCGCCGTTGTCGCCCAGGATCTTGCGGCCCAGCAGGTCCAGCGACTGCACGGTGTTGGTGCCTTCGTAGATCAGGTTGATACGGGCGTCGCGCACGTACTGCTCCATGCCCCACTCGCTGATGTAGCCGTGGCCGCCGTACACTTGCATGGCTTCCGAGGTGGCGATCCAGGCGTTGTCGGTGATGAAGGCCTTGATGATCGGGGTCAGCAGCGCGACTTCGTCGGCGGCTTCCTTGCGCACATCTTCGTCCGGGTGGTTCAGTTCACGGTCGATTTGCAGCGCGACGTAGGAGGTGAAGGCGCGCGCGCCTTCGGCGTAGGCCTTGCCGGTCAACAGCATGCGGCGCACGTCCGGGTGCACGATGATCGGGTCGGCTGGCTTCTCCGGGTTTTTAGGACCGGTCAGCGAGCGCATCTGGATACGGTCTTTGGCGTAGATCAGCGCGTTCTGGTAGGCCACTTCGGTCAGGCCCAGCGACTGCATGCCCACGCCCAGGCGGGCGGCGTTCATGAACACGAACATGGCTTGCAGGCCTTTGTTCGGCTGGCCGATGATCCAGCCACGGGCGCCGTCCAGATTCATCTGGCAGGTCGAGTTGCCGTGGATGCCCATTTTTTCTTCGATGGCGCCGCAGAAGATCGGGTTGCGTTCGCCGATCGAACCATCCGCGTTCGGCAGGAACTTCGGCACCAGGAACAGCGAGATGCCTTTCGAGCCTTCCGGCGCGTCCGGCACGCGGGCCAGCACCAGGTGCAGGATGTTTTCCGACATGTCGTGTTCGCCGGCCGAGATGAAGATCTTGTTACCGGTGATCAGCCACGAGCCGTCGGCCTGTGGCAGCGCTTTCGAGCGCAGCATGCCCAGGTCGGTGCCGCAGTGCGGTTCGGTCAGGCACATGGTGCCGGTCCACTCGCCCGACACCAGCTTGGGCAGATACAGTTTTTTCTGTTCGTCGGTGCCGTGTTCCTTCAGGCACTCGTAGGCGCCGTGCGACAGGCCCGGGTACATGGTCCAGGCCTGGTTGGCCGAGTTCAGCATCTCGTAGAACGAGTTGTTCATCACCACCGGCAGGCCCTGGCCGCCGTAGTCCGGATCGCACGCCAGCGCGGCCCAGCCGCCTTCCACGTACTGCTTGTAGGCTTCCTTGAAGCCTTTAGGAGTGGTCACGGTGCTGGTGGCGGCGTCGTGCTTGCAGCCTTCGCGGTCGCCCGAGTGGTTCAGCGGGAACAGCACTTCCGAGGTGAACTTGCCGCCCTCTTCCAGCACCTGGTTGATGATGTCGGCATCGATTTCCGCGTGTTTCGGCAGCGCTTTCAGTTCGTCTTCCACTTTCAGCAGCTCGTGCAGAACGAATTGCATATCCCGGATTGGTGCGACATATTGACCCATGATTTTCTCCTGATGACTACTTTTGAGTGTTTGAATTAATTAACCAGCTTGTGCGACCACCGCTGCCGGCGATTGCGGATTGCGATACGTCTCGATCAAGCGCTCGAAGCCCTTGCCGGCGCGCTCCAGGCTGCCCGGAATGCGCAGGAAGCGCGCATCGTGGTGCAGGGCCAGGATCAGGCCGTACATCTCGTACACCAGCTGTTGCGGATCGGTGTCGGCTTTCAGGTCGCCGCATTCCACCGACTGCTTCACGCAGCGCAGCAGGGCGCCCTGCCACGCGCCGACCATCGCCATCAGCTCTTCGCGGATCGGACCGGGACGGTCGTCATATTCCACGGCGCCGCTGATGTAGATGCAGCCCGAGGCCACTTCCACGCTGACCCGCTTGACCCAGCGCGCGAACATCGCCTTCAGGCGCTGGATGCCGCGCGGCTCCTTCACGCTGGGGAAGAACACTTCCTGCTCGAAGCGGTGGTGATACAGCTTCAGTACTTCCAACTGCAAATCTTCACGCGATCCGAAGTGCGCGAACACGCCGGATTTGCTCATGTTCATCTTATCCGCCAGCAATCCGATGGTCAGGCCTTCCAGACCATCGCGACTGGCCAGATCCAGGGCCACGTCGAGGATTGCCGCGCGGGTTAACTCGCCTTTGCGCATAAATTTAGTTGAGGTATTAATAAGATTGCATCCCAGAGTAAGTTTTTCAAATCATGGAGAAAGATTATTCTGCTCCAGTTAAATTTACTCTGTGTGAAAAGAATTGCGAACGCTCGTACTATTATCCACTTTGGGGGGGAATGTCAAACAGTACTGTTAGAGGTGGCGTTCTATTGCTGCAAAGCAGCAATGCGGGAGGGAAACTTACTTTACAGCTTGTCCAATTCGCGGCGGTCGCGTTTGGTGGGGCGGCCCTTGATGGTGGCGCCCGGCTCACGGTACAGGCGGCGGTTTTCGGCCATGGCGGCGCGGCGCGCCACGCTGACGTCGGTCTCTTCGTACAGGTTGCGCGCCACCGGCGCCGGGCCGCGCACATCGGACAAGCCCATCACATCGACTTCCCAGTGATCCGAGCCGTTGTCGATTTCCAGCACATCGCCGATCTTGACGTTGCGCGCCGGCTTGGCGCGGTCGCCGTTGACGATCACGCGGCCCAGCGAGATGGCATCGGTCGCCAGCGAGCGGGTCTTGAAAAAGCGCGCCGCCCACAGCCATTTATCCAGTCGTACACCTTCGCTCACGCGTATTTCCCCACCGCGAACACTCGCATCAGTAATTTGTAGAACACAAACGCAATTTCGTAGCCGATGCGCTTCACATGGCCAACGTGCTCAAAGTCATCATAGGTGATGAGCTTGCCATCCGCGATCGCCGCTTCAATATGCTTGCGCAGGCTTTGCGCGAACGCGGCATCCTTGATCACCACGTTGGCTTCCTGATTCAAAAACAGGCTCAGGCCGTCGACATTGCTGGAGCCGACCGTGGCCCAGTCATCATCGATCACCGCCACCTTGGCGTGCAATTGCGTCTTGTGATATTCCACCACTTTGACGCCCGCCGCAAGCAGCTTTGGGTAGAAAGAGTGCGCTACCGCATCTTGCAGCCAGATCTCGCCGACGCCGATCAGCAGCACCACCTCCACACCACGCTCGGCGGCCGAGGCCAGCGCCTGGCGGAACTTGCGGCCCGGCGCGAAATACGGATTGGCCAGCAGCACGCTCTTGCGCGCGCGGCCCAGCGCTTGCAGGTAGGCGCGCTGGATGGTCCTGCGGTTGCGCAAGTTGTCGCGCACCACGAAGCCGGCCTGCACGGCGTGCTGGGCGGCGATCTTCTGCACCTTGCGCATGTCGCGGTACAGGCCGATGCGCTTGATGATGCCCAGCTTGCCGAGGCGGCGCCATTGCGTCACTGCTTCCAGCTGAATGTCGGCCACCAGCGGCCCGCGCACCTGCACCGCGAAATCCCAGCGCGGCGCCGACAGCGGCTTGCTGTGATCGTAGTCGCAGAACATGTCGTCGTTGATGTTGATGCCGCCGACGTAGGCCACCTCGCGGTCGACCACGCAGATTTTGCGGTGCGTGCGGGTGACGCCGCGCCGGAACCAGGGATTGAACATGCGGTGCTCGACGCCGCCGGCCACCAGTTGCTCGTGCATGGCGTTGACCTGGCGGCGGCCGGTGCCCCACCAGTCGGTAATCATGCGCACCTGCACGCCGCGCCGCGCCGCGCCGATCAGCGCGGCCAGCACCTTGCGGCCGGTGTCGTCGCCGGCAAAGATATAGGTCTCGAAATAGACTTCGTACTGCGCGTTGTCGATGGCGTCGATCAGCGCAGGGAAATAGTCGGTGCCGGTATGAAGCAGCTTGACTTCGTTATCGGCCAGGAAGTTGACGGTACGCATTGCCTGATTCTAACCTCGTGTCATGAAATAAGGCGCATTTCAAGAAACAAGTCTATAATAAATTGCAATTCTGGCTGGTGGCCTAACGCACGGAGTGCTATGCATGGGAGTACCCATCCTGTCCTGTTGCCTGCTGTTGGCATCGCTGGCGCCCTGGTGCGCGGCGATGGCGGCCGAGCCGGCCGGCTGCCCCAAGGTGGTGGTGTCCGCCGACCCCGATTATCCGCCCTTGCACTGGTACGACGGCAAGGACTTGCGCGGCCCCAGCGTGGAACTGGCCGCCCGCATCCTGTCCGACCTGCAAATCCCCTACGAAGTGCGCTACGTCGGCCCCTGGAAGCGCGTGCTGGCCAACGCCGCCGCCGGCAAGATCGACCTGGTGGCAACGCTGAAAATCCAGCCCGAGCGCGAACGCTACCTGGAATTCGTGCGCACCCCGGCCTTTCCCAACCCGGTCGCGGTGTTCGTCGACCGCCAGCGCGCCTTCATCTTCAATGGCTGGTCGGACCTGACCCAGCACAAGGGCGGCATCTCGCTTGGCAATACCTTCGGCGCGGAATTCGCCCAATACGCGGCCAGCCATTTGCAGCTGGAGGAATCGGGCACCGCCGACACCAATTTCCGCAAGCTGGGCCTGGGCCGCATCGACTATTTTGTGGTCGGCCTGTTCACCGGCGAAACCTATCTGGCGCGGCACGGCCTGGCCGGCCGCTTCATGGCCATGCGGCCCTTCCTGACCGAAGACAAGAACTACTTCGCCTTCACCAAAAGCAGCCCTTGCGTGAAGTACCACGACGCGTTCGAGGCGCGGCTCAAGGAACTGGTGGCCAGCAAAACCAATATCACCATGCTCAACGCCAGCCTGCAAGGGATGGACATCAAGCTCGACGTCACCAGCCTGAGCCGCAAGTAGGCGCGGCCGGCCTCAGGCCAGCGCCAGGCTGGCCACGATGGGCGCATGGTCGGACAGCTTGGCCCACAGGCTGCCATGCATCACCTCGGCGGCCTCGACCTTGAAGCCGCGCACATAGATGCGGTCGAGGCGGAAGAACGGCAAGCCGGCCGGGAAGGTGCGGGCCGGCGCCACGCCGGTCTTGCGGCGCAGCTTGCGCACGATGTCGTCCAGCGCCGAGTTGCCGCCGATGCTATCGAAGGCTTCCACCACGCCCAGAGCGTTGCGCAGCTCGTCACCGAGGGTGTTGCGCCAGTCGTTGAAATCGCCGGCGATCACCACCGGCTCGCCGTTGGGCGCGGACTCGCGCACGGCCGAGATCAGCGCCTGGGTCTGGCGCCGCCGGCTGCCCTCGAACAGGCCCAGGTGCACCACATAGCAATGCACCGCGCCGCCCGGCGTTTGCAGCACGCAGTGCAGGATGCCGCGCTGTTCGTAAGCGTGATCGGAAACGTCGCGGTTGGCCTGGCTGGCGATGGGGAAGGCGCTCAACAGCGCATTGCCGTGGTGGCCATGGTCGTACACCGCGTTCATGCCGTAGGCCGCGTGCAGATGGCGCGACTCGCCGGCGAAAAACTCATGCTGCGCCGCAGCGGGCCAGTGCTTGTGGCCGAGGTGCTCGGCGCCGTACTTGGCCGCCTTGAGGTCGTGCTTGCCCTGCACCTCTTGCAAAAAAACCACATCGGCATCGAACATGCCGATGGCCTGTTTCAACGCCAGCACGCGCGGCTCGGCGCGGATGGCGGAAACGCCCTTGTGGATGTTGTAGGTGGCGACACGGATCTTCATGTCGCCATTTTACCCCTGAGATAGCCAACCCGGCGTGCGCCGCCGCACATCCGTCACATGCCGGGTTACGCCCTGGTCAGGCCGCCAGCAGCCAGCCGCTGTCGACCGTGTTGACGCCGACCAGCTCAGCATGCGCGCCGGCCAGCTTGCCGACCGTATCGATCACGGTGCTTTCGTAGTTGAGGATGCCGGTGCTCTGATTGACCGCATCCAGCATGGCGCGCGCGGTCGCGGCTGCCGCAGCGCCGGCATAGCCTGCCACTTCGGCCGGCGTGTCGAACATGCTGGTGAAATTCTGCGCCACGGTCACGCGGTTGGCGATCAGCGCGGCATCGATCTGGCCCTGGGTCGTGGTGTTGCCTTCGGCGCCGGCCACAATGTTCAGCGCCGCCAGGCCGCGTGCCAGGTTGCCGCTGTCCAGCGCGCCCGCCCAGAAGTTCAGGCCTTCCGCATTCGGCGTGCGTCCCAGCAGGTGGGTATAGATGGCGGTCACAAAATCACGGTTGTTGCCGCTGTACAGGGCTGCCGACTCGTTGCTGTTGCCAAAGCTGTCGATCAGCGCGTGGACGCTGGCATTGGTGCGATAGGCATCGACAAACGCCTGGGTATCGGTCGGCACGCCGGCGGCGGCGAATTGCGCCACCATGCTGGCCAGTCCATTGGCGTCGGCCGGGCGGCCGAAGTACGCCACGTAGAATTTCTGCGCCAACGCGGTGTACTGGCTCGACAGGGTGCTCTCGGCCAGACTGGCGATGTTCAGCGCCACCGTGGCGTCGGCAAAGCTCATGCGCTCGATACTGGTCAGCGTGTCCTTCTGCGCCGGATTGCTGGCCAGCGTGACGGTGTAACCGGTGCTGGTAGCGGCAACGCTGTAGGCGCTGAAATTGCCGCTGTAGAGCGCGGTGTCGATGCCGCTGCCGCCATCGATGGCGTTGCTGCCGCCATTACCCTGCAAGTGATTGGCCAGGCTGTTGCCGATCAGCGTATCGTTGCCGCTGCCGCCGATGGCGTTTTCTAGCCACGCGCCGTAGGCGATGCCGAGGTTGTTGGTGCCGTCGTAGGTGCCGGCCGGCGGCTGCGACGTACCCCAGTCGATATCGCTGCGCACCTCCGACGGAATATGGATCGACGAGTAATCACCGGGCGTCAGATCGATCACGCTGCCGTTGGTGAAATTGGCGATCGAGATCGTATCGTTGCCGCCCGCATCCCAGATGGTGCGCAGGAACGGCGTGGCCGGATCGAAGGTGTAGGTATCGTTGCCGGTCTTGTAATTCATATTGGCGCCATACTGGTACTGCATGGCGGCGATGTCGTTCACCATCGGCGTGTCCGGCACCACATCGTAGGATCTCCATGAATAGCCGCGCGCGGTTTCCGTGATGTCCACGAACAGGCTGTTGGGCGCGTCGTCGTAGGCCATGATGGAGTACTGGCGGTTGGCGTGCGCCAAGTCCACCGTGCCATCCTCGAACGGGTGCTTGAGGCCGAGCGCGTGGCCCAGCTCGTGGATCAGCGACATGTAGTTGTACGAACCGCTGGCCCAGTTGGTATCGGTCACACTGGTGCTGATCCAGACGTCGCCACCGGACGGATAGAAACCACTCGGATACGAGGCCCAGCCCCACGCCGCCCCGCCGTCACTGGCCGTGTTGGAGGCCGACGTAAAGGCGACGCGGATATCGCCCACCGAGGTGCTGCTTTCCGCCACCAGCACCGGCGTGATGTTGGCCACGCTGGCCCAGGCTTGCAGCGCATTTTGCGCGGCCGCCTGCTGGATGGCGTTCAGGCCGTAGTGCTGGGCGGCGGTGTCCTCGTGCAAGTCGGAATATATCCCGTCCGGGCTGGTGAACACGGCGGTGGTGCTGGTGGTCCAGGGGAAGCTGTAAGTGACGGTGGCGGCGGTGCCGACGGCGCCGCCCCACTTGCTGCCGCCCAGCAGGGCGTCGATGGTCAGCTGGCCGCTATTGTCGACGTCGCTGGCTGGACCGGTGGTGCTGGGACTGGGCATGACAAGACTCCTTATTCGTTATCGTGGGTATCGCTCTCAGACCAACACCCCGGGGCAGCGTCTATCTTACCTGATCTGTCGGGTTTGCCTCGGCAGTTGCAGGATGGCTTCGGCGTTGGATGGCGAGAAGCAGCGGTCGGCCGCCTCCAGGTAAGGCAGCCAGAGATGGTGGACGTGTTCGCGCGGGCTGAGGGTGATGGCGATGTCGCGCGGCACCTGCACGCTGAAGACGTGCTCGGTGTTTTGCGTCACGCCCGGCGCGTAGCGGTGGCGCCAGACCGGGTAGATGGTGTAGATGTTGGACAGGTGCCAGTCGCGCAGCACGATGGCCTGGCCGTCGGCGACGATGCCGGTTTCCTCGAACAGCTCGCGGGTGGCGGTGGTGAGCAGCGGCTCGTCCGGCGCGTCCAGCGAGCCGGTCACCGACTGCCAGAAACCGGGCTTGTCGGCGCGCTCGATCAGCAGCACTTGCAGGTCGGCGCTGTGGATCACCACCAGCACCGATTCGGGAATCTTGTAAGGCTTCATGGTTCCGGTAAAAAAAAGGGCGCCGCAGCGCCCTCTCCTGGTTTAGCCGGCGACTTTCGGCTCGGCCGCGCGCAGGCGGATGTGCAGTTCGCGCAGTTGCTTCTCGTCGACTTCCGACGGCGCGTGGGTCAACAGATCCTGGGCGCGCTGGGTTTTCGGGAAGGCGATCACGTCGCGGATCGAGTCGGACTTGGTCATCAGGGTCACGATACGGTCCAGGCCGAATGCCAGGCCGCCATGCGGTGGCGCGCCGTATTGCAGCGCGTCCAGCAGGAAGCCGAACTTCAGGCGGGCCTCGTCGGCGTCGATCTTCAGGGCGCGGAACACTTTCGACTGCACTTCCTCGCGGTGGATACGGATCGAGCCGCCGCCCAGTTCCCAGCCGTTCAGCACCATGTCGTAGGCCTTGGCGATGCAGGCGCCCGGATTGGTTTCCAGCATGTCCTCGTGGCCGTCCTTCGGCGCGGTGAACGGGTGGTGGGTCGCGGTCCAGCGGTCGGCCTCCTCGTCGTACTCGAACATCGGGAAGTCCACCACCCACAGCGGCGACCAGACGTCGTCGAACAGGCCGGCCGCCTTGCCGAATTCCGAGTGGCCGATCTTCACGCGCAGCGCGCCGATGGCGTCGTTCACCACCTTGGCTTTGTCGGCGCCGAAGAAGATCAGGTCGCCGTCCTGCGCGCCGGTCAGTTCCAGGATCGTGGCCAGGGTGGCGTCGTCGATGGTCTTGACGATAGGCGATTGCAGGCCTTCGCGGCCTTTGGCCTTCTCGTTAACCTTGATGTAAGCCAGGCCCTTGGCGCCGTAGATGGCGACGAACTGGGTGTAGGCGTCGATTTCCGAACGCGGCATCGAACCGCCTTTCGGCACCAGCAGGCCGACCACGCGGCCGTTGGCCATGTTGGCGGCGCTGTTGAAGATCTTGAACTCGACGTTTTTCACCACGTCGGTCAGTTCGGTGAACTTCAGCTTGACGCGCATGTCCGGCTTGTCCGAACCGTAGCTGCCCATGGCTTCGGCGAAGTCCATCACCGGGAACGGGTTGGGCAGGTCGACGTCCATGGTGTTCTTGAACACTTTGCGGATCATGTCCTCGAACAGATCGCGGATTTCCTGTTCGGTCAGGAACGAGGTTTCGCAGTCGATCTGGGTGAATTCCGGCTGGCGGTCGGCGCGCAGGTCTTCGTCGCGGAAGCACTTGGTGATCTGGTAGTAGCGGTCGAAGTTGGCCACCATCAGCAGCTGCTTGAACAGCTGCGGCGACTGCGGCAGCGCGAAGAAGTTACCGGCGTTGACACGCGACGGCACCAGGTAGTCGCGCGCGCCTTCTGGGGTCGACTTGGTCAGCATCGGGGTTTCGATGTCGATGAAGCCCAGTTCATCCAGGTACTTGCGCACTTCCATCGTCACCTTGTAGCGCAGGCGCAGGTTGTTCTGCATCTGCGGACGGCGCAGGTCCAGCACGCGGTGGGTCAGGCGGGTGGTTTCCGACAGGTTGTCGTCGTCCAGCTGGAACGGTACCGCCACCGAGGCGTTCAGCACTTCCAGTTCCGAGCAGATCACTTCGATCTTGCCCGACTTCAGATTGGCGTTGACGGTGCCGGCCAGACGGTCCTTGACCACGCCGGTCACGCGCAGGCAGAACTCGTTACGCACGGCTTCGGCGGCCTTGAAGACTTCAGCCTGTTCCGGATTGCACACCACCTGCACCAGGCCTTCGCGGTCGCGCAGGTCGATGAAGATCACGCCACCGTGGTCGCGGCGACGGTGTACCCAGCCGCACAGGCTGACGGTTTGGCCAAGCAGCGCTTCAGTGGTGAGGCCGCAGTAGTGAGTACGCATTGAGGACATGTTTATTTCTCGGTTCAGGTTAAGTTACTCAGTTAATCTTGCTTGCTTCGACGATGGCTTTGGGCGCATCTTCCGGCGCCACCACACCCATCGACACAATGTACTTCAGGGCCGCGTCGACACTCATGTCGAGCTCGACCACATCCTGTTTCGCCATCATCAGGAAGAAGCCCGAGGTGGGATTCGGCGTGGTCGGCACATACACGCTGACGTAGTCGCCCACCAGGTGATTCTTCACATCCCCGCCCGGCGCGCCGGTCAGGAAGGCGATGGTCCAGGAGTTCTGGTGCGGATACGGAATCAGCACCGCCTTGCGAAAGGCATTGCCGGACGACGAGAACAGGGTGTCCGACACTTGCTTGACGCTGGAGTACAGCGAGCTGACCACCGGAATCCGGGTCAGCAGCTTTTCCCACAATTTCACCACGTAGTTGCCGACCAGGTTGTTGGTCAGCAGGCCGGTCAGGAACACGATGACGATGGTCAGCAAGGTGCCCAGGCCGGGGATGTCGAAGCCGATAAAGGTACGCGGCTGCCAGCGCTCCGGCACGAACAGCAGGGACTGGTCCATGGTGCTGATCACCAGGTTCAGCACCCAGGCGGTAATCGCCAGCGGCACCAGGATCAGCAAGCCGGTAATGAAATATTTACGCATCGATGTCCTTCGTGGTGGATGGATCGCTTCTTCAGTTATCGCTGGAGCCGCCCGACGGCGCTGGCGTCGGCGTTGGCGCCGGCGCGCTGTCGGTCTTGGCCGGGCCGGTGGCGGTGCCGGTGGCCGGCGGTGTGCCGCCACGGAAATCGGTCACATACCAGCCCGAGCCCTTCAGCTGGAAGCCGGCCGCGGTCACTTGCTTCTTGAACGACTCCTTGCCGCACTCCGGGCAGACAGTCAGCTGCGGGTCGGAAATCTTTTGCAAGACGTCCTTGGCAAAACCGCAGGCCTCGCAGCGGTACGCGTAGATCGGCATTACTTACTCCGCAAAAATCATCAAAACCCTGAATTATAAAGCCTTTTGCCGGGCATCTGACTGTTTCCTGTGGCCAAGGCCGTTGCGGTAATCGATTTCATAGCAAAAATCTATTCGCGCATTGGTTGAGGGCATGTTTTAATGGCGTCTGACAAGCGTAGATTTCCCAATCCCTGAATCGCCGCCTCGTTTGCCGTCCACGACCGACGATGCCCCAACCATTTGATTCTTAAGGGAATTCCATGAAAAAATACCTGTGTGCAGGACTCCTGACCGCTTGCCTGTCCGCCCCGGCCTTTGCCGCCACCAGCAAATTTATCCCGCAATCGCCGGACGAGCCCCTGCACCGCCGTACCGTTGTGCTGTGCGTGGCGCTGATCATCGGCCTGCAAGCCTACAAGCACCATCCGCGCATCGAACGCCGCCAGCATCCCGACTGAGGTGCGGCCATGAAACGCTGTATCTGCCTCGGCCTGCTGGCCGCGGTGACGTACGCCGGTCCGGCCTCGGCCATACGGGCCCGCGATCCGCTCGACGCCGATCAACGCGGCATGGTGACCTTGCGCCAGACCATCCAGCGCTCCTTGCCGGCGAATACCGGAATCGAATCGGTCACCACCTCATCCGCCACACAAACGAAATCGGCTTGCAGCAAGCCATCCAGCTGCGCGCGCGCGATGCCGAACGGCGGCCCCTTGGGCGCGTCGTCAAAGAAGAAGTAACCGGCCAGCAGCCCGCCCGGCGCCAGCAGCCGCGCCCAGCGCGCCGCCACCCGCGGCCACATGGCGCGCGGCATGGCGCACAGGAAGGCGCGTTCGTAGATCAATTGCAGCGGCGCGGCCGGCTGCCATGCGAAGAAATCCGCCTCCACCACCCGCGCGGCGTGCGGGCCGGCCGCGCGCTTGCCCTGCGCCACGGCGGCCGGGGAAAAATCGATGGCGGTGGCGTCCCATCCCTGCCCGGCCAAAAACGCCAGTTCGTAGGCCGAGCCGCAGCCGGGAATCAAGGTGGCCAACGGCCCGTGAACGGCGGCGAAATCGCGCAGGGCCTGCGGCACGCCGCCCGCGTCCCAGGGCGTGAAATTGCGCTCGAAGCGTTCATCCCAGAACGCCGGCGAGCCCGGATCGCGCTGCTGGAAGTCGGCCATGAGGGTCAGTGCCAGCGCAGGTACAACTGGACGCCGGCCACACCCAGCGCAAACGCGCCGGCAACGTAGATCACCAGGCCCAGCAGGCGATTGGTGCGCTGCTGTTCGGCGATCAGCACCTTGATGAGCTCGGTGTTATCGGCCGGCTTCTCGGCATGCCGCTCCAGCGCCTGATGCACCAGGCGCGGCAGTTGCGGGAACAGGTGGGCGTAGCGCGGCGCCTCGGCCTTCAGGCGCTGCATGAAGCCTTTGACGCCGACCTGCTCGGCCATCCAGTTTTCCAGGTAGGGCTTGGCGGTCTTCCACAGGTCGAGATCGGGGTCGAGCTGGCGGCCCAGGCCTTCGATGTTGAGCAGGGTCTTTTGCAGCAGCACCAGTTGCGGCTGCACTTCCACGTTGAAGCGGCGCGACGTCTGGAACAGGCGCAGCAGGATCTGGCCGAAGGAGATGTCTTTCAGCGGCCGGTCGAAGATCGGCTCGCAGCAGGCGCGCACCGCCGATTCCAGCTCATCCACGCGGGTTTCCTTCGGCGCCCAGCCGGACTCGATATGGGCCTCGGCCACGCGCTTGTAGTCGCGGCGGAAGAAGGCCAGGAAGTTCTGCGACAGGTAATCCTTGTCGAAATCGTTGAGCGTGCCGACGATGCCGAAGTCCAGCGCGATGTAGCGGCCGAAGGTTTCCGGCTCCACCGACACCAGGATATTTCCCGGGTGCATGTCGGCGTGGAAGAAGCCGTCGCGGAACACCTGGGTGAAGAAGATTTCCACGCCATCGCTGGACAGCTTTTTCAAATCCACGCCGGCCTGCTCCAGGCGGTCGATCTGCGACACCGGAATGCCGTGCATGCGCTCCATCACGATCACGCTGGACGAGCAATAATCCCAAAACATTTCCGGCACCAGCAGCAGGTGCGAATCGGCGAAATTGCGGCGCAACTGGCTGGCGTTGGCGGCCTCGCGCATCAGGTCCAGTTCGTCGTGCAGGTATTTGTCGAACTCGGCCACCACCTCTTTCGGCTTGAGGCGCTTGCTGTCGGCCCACAGATTGCCGATCCATTCGGCGGCGACATGCATCAGCGCGACGTCGTCGTCGATCGACTTCTTCATGCCGGGGCGCAGCACCTTCACCGCCACCTGGCGGCCGTCCCTCAAGGTGGCAAAGTGCACCTGCGCGATCGAGGCCGAGGCCACCGGTGTGCGTTCAAAGGTGGCGAACAGCTCATCCGGATGCGCGCCCAGCGATTTGCGGATTTGCGCGATGGCCAGGTTGGAATCGAACGGCGGCACCCGGTCCTGCAAGCGCGCCAGCTCGATCACCAGATCGGCCGGAATCAGATCGCTGCGGGTCGACAGCACTTGGCCGAACTTGACAAAGATCGGCCCCAGCTCTTCCAGCGCCATGCGCAGGCGCTCGCCGCGCGGGGCCGACAGGTCGCGCCAGAAAAACACCGTGTCGATCAGCTTGGCGATACGCGGCTTCCTCAAGCCGGAGATGGCGATTTCGTCGAGGCCGTAACGCACCGATACCCGCAGGATTTTCAGCAGGCGCAAGAATTTCAGCATTATTTGGACCCCAGTTTCTGTTCCAGTTTGGCCAGGCGCTTGGCGAAGCGCTCAACGTCGTCGCGCAGGCGCGTGACGTCGGCCGAGTAACCATCCACCGTGTGCGGGCGCACCAGCACCTGTTTTTCGTCGAGCAGGAATTCGGCCACGTTCTGCGCCAATTTCTGCTGGCCGGTCTTGATGGCTTCGAAGGCGGCCTTGGCGCCGGAGACGGCGCGCACGGCGGCGATCGGGCCGATCAGTTTTTCCAGATCATGCTCGGCTTCCCAGCGCAGGGTCTTGCTGAGGTTGGAGATGGCGTTGGCGAATTCCGCGTCGCCCTCGATCTGCACGTAGGAAAAGGCGCGTTCGCGGTTCTGCGCGATCAGCGGCAGGTCCGACAGCTTGACGCGGATGGTGACGCGCGCCGCCTCCTCCTCCGGGGCGGCTTCCAGATAGCCATCGGCGGTCACGCGCAGGCGCAGCGCGGCCGTGCCGGCGTCGATGCAGGCGGTCTTGCCGGCATGGCGCTGCAATTCCTGCCGCGCCCACGGCTCCTGCGCCAGCAAATGATTGATGGCGGCGCTGGCCGGCGCCGCGGAGAAACTGCCGGGATTGAATGAAATCATGTTCTAGACGTTGAAAACAAAACCGCCCGGTGACGGGCGGCCTTGATCTTACCAGTTTTACCGGTGAGCCCGGTTTGCTTACGCCAGTTGCTGAATGCCGGCCAGCAGCCAGCCGCTCGAACCGTTGACCGGCTTGACCAGGTTCCACACCTCGTGGAACGGCTCGGCCAGCGCGTCCGGCGCCGGCTTGATCATGCCGGAGAACTTGACGCTCGCCAGGTAATCGCTATCGCTGGTCTCGATGCCCAGCAGCTCGGCCTCGATGCTAACCACGTCGGTGTAGTCGGCCACGGTGCGCTCGCTGATCTGCATCTTCATCTCGGCAAACACTTCCGGCGTGGTGAACTCGCGGATATCGGCCACATCGCCCTTGTCCCAGGCCGCTTGCAGGCGGATGAAATTGCTCTTGGCCACGCGCAGGAAGCTGGCCTGGTCGAAGTCGGCCGGCACGCCCCACTGGGTGTGCGCCAACTGCGGCGCCGGCGCGGCGGCCGGTTGCAGGTGCGAGCCGATTTCCGGCGTGACCGCACCTTGCGACGGCGGCATCGGGTACACATTGTTGCCGCCAAACGCAGCCGGCTGCGCCGCAGGCTGCGACTTGCCGCGGATCAGGCGGATGATGAAGAACACCACGCCCGCCAGCAGGGCCAGCATGATGATCGAGCCCAGCGCGCTGGCCAGCGCGCCACCCATGCCGAAGTGCGAGAACAAGGCGCCCAGGCCCAGGCCCAGCAGCGCGCCGCCAAGGATGCCTTTCCACATGCTAGGCTTCTTTGGCGCGGCGGCCGGCGGCACGGCCGGGGCCGGCGCTGGTGCGGGCTGAGCCTGGCGCGGCGCCGGTTGCGGCGCTGGCTGGGCCGGCATGCGGCTGACGTTTTGCGACTGACGGCCGATCGAACGGCCGCCGCCCGCGGGACGCGCGGTCGCTTCGGCCAGCATCGACATGGCGGAGACGGCGATCACCGCGCCGATCAGGATTTTTTTCAGGTTCATGGTCATTCCAGTCATTACATTTTGATACCGGTGTGCAGGGCGGCCACGCCGGCGGTCAGGTTGTAGTACGTCACCCGTTCCAGGCCCGCCTCTTCCATCATGGTCTTGAGGGTTTCCTGGTCCGGGTGCATGCGGATCGATTCGGCCAGATAGCGGTAGCTGTCGGCGTCGTTGGCGATCTTCTCGCCCATCCATGGCAGGATCTTGAACGAATACAGGTCATATGGCTTTTGCAACGGCGCCGCCACTTTCGAGAACTCCAGCACCAGCAGCTTGCCGCCCGGTTTCAGCACGCGGCGCATTTCTTTCAGCGCTTGATCCTTGTGCGTCATATTGCGCAGGCCGAACGCCACGCTGACGCGGTCGAAGTAGTTATCCGGGAACGGCAGTTTTTCCGCATCACATAGCAAGGTGGGGGTCAGCAGGCCGCGATTCAAGAGGCGGTCGCGCCCCACGCGCAGCATGGATTCGTTGATGTCGGTCAGCCAGACCTCGCCGGTCGGGCCAGCCTGCCTGGCGAACACCTTGGCCAGATCGCCGGTGCCGCCGGCGATGTCCAGGCACTTGAAGCCCGGACGCACGGCCGCGTTAGCGATAGTGAAGGTCTTCCACAAGCGATGCAGGCCGGCCGACATGACGTCGTTCATGATGTCGTACTTGGCGGCGACAGAGTGGAAAACCTTGGCGACTTCGCGGACTTTATCTTCTTCCGCGACAGTCTTGTAACCGAAGTGAGTGGTGTTGGTCATGATATGCAGGCCTGTTAGTTTGCCAGCATTATACAAGACCCACTTTTTATTGCGGCTTAAGGTGCTGCCACTCCAGCCCTAGCATGGCGCGCTTGGGGAAGCCCTTCCAGTTGTCGTCCAGATAAGCCTGCAATGGCGCGGCTTTCAGGTGGATGCCGAGGAAGACGGTCACGTAATGCTGGTTGATGTTGTTGATGCGACGGCTGTCCCACACCGGCTCGGAATACGACTGGAAATCGTCCGGATTGCTCCAGTGCGCCGGCGACGGCGGATTCGGCGCCGGGTTATGGCGGGCGCCGACGTAGGTCAGCAGGTAGCGGTCGGCGTTGACGGCTTGCTGGAACAGTTTAAGCACGCCGTCCTTGTAGCCCGCCACGTCGTCCTGGTCGCCGGTGATGAACAGGATGGGCGTGCGGACGCCGGCCAGGCCAGTCTGGTCCCACACTTTCTGCTCGCCGCCCCACGGGGCGAAGGCTACCACGGCCTTGATGCGTTGGTCGCGTGCGGCTTCGTATTCTGCATTGCCTTGCTGGTTGACAGCCAGTTTGCCGCCGGGGACATAGGCCACGGCGGCGGCGCTGATACCGGCACCCACCGTGTTCAGTGCGCCGTAGCCACCCATCGAATAGCCGATCAAGGCGGTGTTGTCGGCGTCCACCACGCCGGACAGGAAGTGGCCGCTGCCCGGCCTGGCCCATGCGGCCACGGTGTTCAGCACGAACAAATCGTCCAGACGGCGGTTCAGCAGCGTGCTGGGGAAACCCGCCTTGTCGGCACGCGTGGATTCCAGATGGTCGATGGCGACCACCACGTAGCCTTTCGAAGCCAGGTTCTCGGTCAGGTAAGACATTTGCAGCCGCGAGCCAGGGTAGCCGTGCGAGACGATCACCAAGGGATAACGTGCCGACGTGGCGGCGGTCTGCGCGGGCGGCAGCGGAGCCGCATCGCGCGCGGCGCGGCCGCTGAACTGGAACGGTGTGTTGGGCCGCTTGGGATCATTCGGTCCGGAGCCCAGGACATCGGTATAAACAGTATGTTCCTTTTGGCCCGCGGCCAGCCGCGCCGGATACCACACCTCCAGCACCAGCTTGCGCGTGTAGAGCGGATCAGGCTTGTCGGCGCTGGCGTGCAGGATGTCCAGTTGGTCCGCATGCTCCGCCACCAGCGTGCGCACGCCGACCGGCAACGAACCACGCGCCGCCAGCTCCGGCGCATCCGGCCGAGCATCGCCGAAATACTCCTGCGCGCCGACCTGCCCCGCCATCAACGCGACGGCCAACACCAACATCCTGCCTAACTTCATGCCTTCTCCTATAAGCCCAAGTGCCCGCGCAGCGTGCTCCCTTCATACGACGTGCGGAACAAGCCGCGACGCTGCAACTCAGGAATCACCAGCGCGAGAAAATCATCCAAACCGCCAGGCAGCGCCGGGGCCATGAAATTGAAGCCATCCGCCGCGCCCTGCTCAAACCATGCCTGCATCTGATCCGCCACCTGCTCCGCCGTGCCGGCCACCGTGAAGTGCCCGCGTCCACCGGCGATACGCTCATACAACTGGCGGATCGTCAAATTCTCGCCCTGCGCCAGATCGGTCAACAGCTGCTGGCGGCTGCGCTGCCCATCCTGCGTCGGCGGCAGCTCCGGCAGCGGTCCATCCAGTGGGTACGGCGACAAATCGAAGTTACCGATCATGCGACCCAACAGCGCCAGACCAGCCTTCGGCTCGATCAGCGACTGCAACTGCGCGAACTTCCCATCCGCCTCCGCCTGCGTTCGGCCGACCACCGCAAACAATCCCGGCATCACCTTCACCGCATCCGGCGAACGGCCCTTCTCCACCACACGCCGTTTGATATCGCTGTAAAAGGCCTGCGCCTTGGCCAGCGTGGGCTGCGCGGTGAACACCACCTCCGCCGTCCCCGCCGCCAGATCGCGGCCAACCTCCGAACCGCCAGCCTGCACCACCACCGGCCGCCCCTGCGGACTGCGCGCCACATTCAGCGGCCCGGCGACAGCGAAATGCTCGCCGCGATGATTCAGCTTGTGCAGCTTGGCCGGGTCATACGGCAGCGCGCCGGATTTATCCACCTCCAGCGCATCGGGGTCCCAACTATTCCACAGTCCTGTGACAACCTGATGAAATTCCCGCGCCCGCGCATAGCGGTCCGCATGCGCCACATGCTGCTCGCGGCCAAAGTTGGCCGCTTCCGCCGCGTTATCCGACGTGACCAGATTCCACCCCGCCCGCCCCTCCGACAGCAAATCCAGCGACGCAAACTGGCGCGCCACCGTGTACGGCTCGTTGTAGGTGGTGGTGGCGGTACCGATCAAACCGATATGCTGAGTCGACGCGGCCAGCGCCGACAGCAAAGTCAGCGGCTCCAGCGACGGCGCACCAGTCAGCGCCACGCTATCGGCAAAAAACACCGCATCCAGGCAGGCTTTTTCCGCGCTACGCACCTGATCGCGAAACACCTTGAAAGGATTCGACAACAGGTCCGTTTCCGGATGCCGCCACGCCGCAACGTGGTGGCCATAACGCATCATGAATGCGGCAATGCTCAACTGCCTGGACATCAGAACTCCTTGCGTGCGGTGATACCGAAGTAACGCTCATCATCACGCGGCACGGCGCGGGTGACGTAGCCGGTCGAGGCGACCAGATTGGTGGCATACGATTTGTTGGCCAGGTTCTTGCCCACCAGCGCCACGCGCCAGCCGCCCACCGGCGACGACAACGCTATACCCGCGTTGACGACGCCATACGCGCCCTGAATCGCATCAGCGGACTGGAACAAGTCATACTGCGTCTTGGCCTGCCAGCTGTAGTCGGCCGACAGGTCGACGATCAGGCCATTCTCCAGCGGCAGCGCGTAGTTGGCGCGGGTGAAGGACTTCCACTTCGGCGAGAACGGCAGCGGCTTGCCATTCAGGTTGCACGATGCGGCGGCGGCCGGCGGGCAGTTGAAGTTGTCGATGGTGGCGTCGGTATAGGCCAGCGATGCGCTCAGCGTCAGCGCGCGGGTTGGGCGCGCGTTCAGGTCCAGCTCCACGCCCTTGGTCGATACATCGCCAGCGTTGATCAGGCGCGTGACCACGGCGCCGGCCACGGTGTCGTAGAAGTTGGCCTGATAGTTCGCGTACCTGGTGTTGAACACGGCCAGATTGGCGGTCAGCTTGCGATCGAAGGCGCTGGCTTTCAGGCCCAGCTCAAAGGAATCCGAGGTCTCCGGCTTCAACGCCAGCGTGTCGCGATTCAGCATGTTGAAGAACACATTGTAGGCCGGGCCTTTGTAGCCACGCGAATAGGTGGCGTAAGCGTTCACGTCACGCGAGATGTCGTATTGCAGACCGACGCGGCCCGAATAGCCATCTTCATTGGTGGAGCCAGCGTTCTGCACGGCCGGCTGCACGCCGGGGAAGGCCACGGTCTGGGTGGAAACGCGCTTGTGATCGTAGGACAGTTCATCCTTGGTCCAGCGCGCGCCAGCGATGGCGCGCCACACTGGCGAGAAGTTCAGGGTGCTCTCGCCGAACAGCGAGTAGCTGTCGCTCTTCACGCCGTAATCCGCACGGCCCGAGTTGATGGCCGTGCCATTGTTGACGATGCGCTGATAGGTCTCGCGGTCCTTGCCGTGCAGGTAGTAGGCACCAACCACGTATTCCGCAAACTGCTCTTTCGGCGACGCGAGACGCAGCTCTTGCGACACTTGGCTGAAGTCCACCGTGCCGATATCGCGTGTGGCCGGGAAGGCAGCGGTAATGCGCGCCACTTCCGCCGCGTTGCCAATGGCCGAGGTGCTGGTGTACTGGGTGTTGTCCCAGTCGCGCACCGCCGTGATGGAGGTCAGCGTGTAGCCGTCGAAGCGGTAGTCCACTTGCGCCGACAAGCCTTTGTTCTTGTCGCGGATATCGCTCGGAATGTCGGCGTTGACCTGGCGGTTTTCCGGGCCGGCCACCACCGGCGCGATACCGGCATTGAACGCGGCCGACGTCGATTTGTAAGCGGTGAAAGTCGGTGAGGCATTTGAACGCAGATAGTCCGCGATCAGCGCGATATCCAGATTCTTGGCCGGCGTGATATCAACGCGGGCACGCACGCCCTTGCGGTCGTAGCCATTCAGCTTGCCACCGCCGGCGTGGACGTTGTCGACATTGCCGTTAAAGTCCGCATACAAACCGGTGACCGATGCCGCCACCACGCCCGGCTGGATCGCGCCCGACACGCCGGCGCGCACGCGCTTCTCATTGCCCTCGTAGTAGGCCGCATCCACGAAACCGGTCGTTTCCTGCGACGATTTGCGGCCGATCACATTCAGCACCCCGGACGAAGCGTTCTTGCCGAACAGCGTGCCCTGCGGGCCGCGCAGGATTTCAATGTGCTCGATATCCAGCAAATCCAGCGTGGCCTGGCCCGGACGCGCATATACCACGCCATCGATCACGGTCGATACGGTCGGCTCCACGCCCGGCGAGGTGGAGATGGTACCGATACCACGAACGAAGATGGTGGAATCCTTGTTGCCACCCTGCTGGCGGAAGGTCACGCTCGGCACTTCCTGCACGATGGTGTCGATGCTGGTGCGGTTGGCCTGCGTCAGCGCGTCGCCATCCAGCACCGACACCGCCACCGGCACCGATTGCAGCGAGGCGCTGCGGCGCGTGGCGCTGACCGTCACGCTGGGCACGGAGGCGCTGTCTTCGCGGTCCTTGATCGGCGTCGATTCGGCTTCCGCGTATGCCGCGTTCACCAACAGCGCGCCGATGGTCAGCGCGCCGAAAAGTTTGATGTTGTTCTTCATTTCCTGATCCCTTGATTTGAAAGCGCCCGTTGCGCCATATACGGAAAACCTGCTTTCTTCATCGAAGAACCAGCTTAGTGCTCGGCAGGTCGTTCGCTAAAATAAAGTGGTACCGGTACCCTTTTTTTAGTGTCGCGGCGGGCCGGATTGAAGTCAAAGAATTAAAAAAATCATCGATATGTTTTTTCGGAATATGCGTCCATGAACGAAGCAATAGCACCACGTAAGCGTCGCGGTTCGGGCCGCGCCACTATCCACGATGTGGCGCGGCTGGCGGGCGTCGGTTCGATTACCGTATCGCGCTATTTCACCGAGCCGGGGCGCGTGGCGGCCGAACGCAGCGCGCGCATAGCGGCGGCGGTGAAGGCGCTCGGTTACGTACCGAACCTCGCCGCCAGCGGCCTCGCTTCCGCGCATGGCCGCGTGGTGGGCATGGTGATACCGAATATCTCCGGCCCCATCTTCGCCAACACCATCCAGACCTTCAGCGATACGCTGAACCGCCACGGCTACCAGTTGCTGCTGGCCTCCAGCTACTTCTCTGCGGCGAAGGAAGAAAGCGCGGTACGCGCCTTCCTCGGCTGGAAGCCTGCGGCGCTGGCGGTGGTGGGACGCTTCCACAATCGCGCCACGGAGAAACTGCTGTCCACGGCCGGCATACCGGTGGTGGAGACGTGGGACTACCAGCCTAAGCGCAAGCCGATACAAGTCGGCTACTCCAACAACGCGGTGGGCGAGCAGGCAGCGCGCTATTTGTACACCAAGGGTTACCGCCGCATCGCCTTCGTGCAGAACAGCCTTGCAGGCGATTTGAGCGCGATGGACCGCAGCGATGGCTACGAGGCGGTGATGCGCGAGCATGGCCTTGAACCGATCATCTACGCGCCCACCGCCGAGGCGCCGTTCGACGCGGGCAAGCAGGCGATTGAGGCGCTGGCCTTGTCGCCGCCGCGCCGCGCGCGGCCGGTCGAGGCGATCATCTTCGCCAACGACAATCTGGCTGCGGGCGCCTTGCTGGCGGGCCAGCGCGCGGGATTGAAGATACCGCGGCAGTGCGCCATTGTCGGCTTTGGCGACTACGCATTCTCGCCGCTGCTGCTGCCCAGCCTCACCACCATCCGTCCGCCGGGACGCGAGATCGGCGAGATCGCCGCGCTGCGGATACTTGAACAACTGGGCGTTTTGCCCGCATCGGCACAGGATTCGCGTTTGAACCTGCTGGCCTGCGAATTGATAGAGCGCGAGAGCGCATAAGGAAGATGATGAAGAAATGGATTGTTGCGGTGTTGGCCCTGCCCTTGCTGGCGCAGGCGGCGGAAATCAAGATCGGCTATCAGAAAAGTGCTGGTTTGCTCAGCATGATGAAGACGCAGGGTGTGTCGCTGCCAGGCCATCAAATCAAATGGATTGAATTCCCGGCAGGGCCACAGATGCTGGAGGCGCTCAACGCGGGCAGTATCGATTTCGGCAGCACGGGCGCGCCACCGCCGGTGTTTGCGCAAGCGGGCGGCGTGGATTTGCTGTACGTGGGTGCGGAGCCGGCGCCGGTGAATAGCGAAGCCTTGTTTGTGCCGAAGGATTCGCCGATTCGCACGGTGGCGGATTTGAGGGGCAAGCGGGTGGCGTTCCAGAAGGGCTCCGGTTCGCACTTCCTGTTGGCGTCCGCGCTGCAAAAAGCGGGACTGAAGTTCAGTGATATCACGCCGGTTTATCTGTCGCCCTCCGATGCGCGGGCGGCGTTTGTGGGCGGCGGCATTGATGCATGGGTGGTGTGGGACCCGTACTTCGCTTCGGCACAGAAGGCCTATCAGGTGCGCGTGTTGAGCGATTACACCGGACTGCCGCTGGCTAACGGCTTCTATCTCGCCTCGCGCAAATTCGCGGAGCAGTCGCCGCAGCTGGTGTCGGCCTTGCTGGAGCAGGTGAAACTGACCGGAAAATGGGCGACCGAACATCCGAAAGAAGTCAGCACCATCCTGACGCAGCAGACCGGCGTGCCGGCCGACATCGTGGCGACGTGGATGCAGCGCACGCGCTTCGGCGCCACGCCGGTGACGCCGGACATCGTCGCCAACCAGCAGCGCGTGGCCGACCTGTTCTACCAGCAGAAGCTGATCCCCAAAGCCGTCAACATCACCAGCCGCGTGTGGACCTGGCAGCCGAAGTAGCGCACGTTTGACGCATCATAAGCCCTCCCTGACTGAGCCGCCCAACCCCAACCCCATCACCCGCGCCTGCCAGCAACTCACGCAGTTGTGGTGGCACACCCGCTGCGATCCCGCCGCCACGTTCATTTCGGATTTTGTACAACGAGAGATCAAGGATGGTGATCCATTACGTGCAATGCGGCGTATGGCCGCCGTTCAGAATTTGGTCTCGCTGCAAGAGAACGATGAAGTTGAAAGTATGAAGGAACTCTTAATCTGCGGAGGAGGTCTAACCGCAAAGGCTCACTTGGTGACACCTTTTGAACTAATGGAGAATAGCTATGAAACTCTTTGGCGTCGAAATTCCAGCCGATATTGAAATACCGGAGATAGATCCCGCGAGCAAAGCAGAACTCGACGAAATGCGCGCAACGGGCATCCGTGAACGCGAAGAAAGAGAGCGACTTCGAAAGGATCCGCGTTTCGCCTGTTTCGAGGCAACCGTGAAGAGGACTCCGCTTTCTCTGCATGCAGGTAAGCCGTACAAATTCGACGTGGAAAAATTGCGCCTGCTATCGCCGTGGGCGCGGGCGCGAATCTTATATGGATGGCGTGACCACCTGACGGATTAGTGTTTGCAGCCGCTGCCGCAACCGCCGCCGCCATGCTGGTGCGTCGACGGGCCGGTCAGGGAGACGCCGGTCTCGCGGCCGCTGTCGCCTTCAAAGCCGGAAGCGTGCAGGCGGTCCAGATAGGTCGCCCACAAGGCCTCTTGCTGGCTGCCCAGCTTGTACAGGTATTCCCACGTGAAGATGCCGGTGTTGTGGCCATCGCTGAAGGTTGGCTGCACCGCGTAGTTGCCCACCGGCTCGATGCCGGCGATACCCACCTCGCGCTTGCCCACTTGCAGAACTTCCTGCCCCGGACCATGCCCCATCACTTCCGCCGACGGCGAATACACCCGCAACAGTTCAAACGGAATCGAGAACGACGCACCATCGTTGAACTCAATATCCAGCACGCGGGACTTGTTGTGGACCGTCAGGCCGGTAGGGACAGGCTTACTCATAATGCTTTCACTTTCTCGACGATGGCTGCGTGCAGCGCCGGCAGCAGCGCGCGGCGCGCCGCCAGCACTTCCGCCGACGACGCGCGCTGCGCCACAGCCCAGGTCGGGTTGGGGAAATGCGCATCGTCGCGGTAACGCGGGATAACGTGCCAGTGCACGTGCGGCGTCATATTACCAAAACTGGCCAGATTCACCTTCTCCGGCGCCATCACCTCGCGCTGCGCCGATTCCACCGCCCACACCACGTCCATGATGCGCACGCGGTCTTCGGCCGGCAGATCGGTCATTTCCTTGACGTGGGCATTCCACACCACGCGCGTGAAACCCGGATACCCGGCCTCGTCCACAGCGACCACCGACAAATGGTCATCGCCCCAGACTAACGCTGCCCCGGGGGCAGCGAGAAGGTTGCACAGATCGCAGGCCATGCTTACACCAGCACGCGTTCAATACCGCCATCGTTGGCGCGCTTCACATAGTCCGGCATCCAGTTCTCGCCCAGCAGATGCTTGGCGATCTCCACCACGATGTAGTCGGCGGTGGTGCCGGCGTCTTCGCTGTAGCGCGACACGCCGCCCAGGCAGGCCGGGCAGCTGGTCAGGATTTTCACTTCGCCGTCGAAGCCGTCGGCACGCAGTTTGTCCGCGCCCTTGATGACTTCCTCTTCCTTGCGGAAGCGCACCTGCGTCGAAATGTCCGGACGCGCCACCATCAAGGTGCCCGAGTCGCCGCAGCAGCGGTCGTTCTTCTCGATCTTGACGTTGTCGTGGGTCGTGATCAGGCCGTTGACGGTCTTGGTCGCTTCCTGCAACTTCATCGGCGTGTGGCAAGGCTCGTGGTACATATAACGGGTACCGGTCACGCCTTCCAGCTTCACGCCCTTCTCCAGCAGATACTCGTGAATATCCATGATGCGGCAACCCGGGAAGATCTTCTCGAACTCATAGGTCGCCAGCTGGTCGTAGCAAGTGCCGCACGACACCAGCACGGTCTTGATGTCCAGATAGTTGAGCGTGTTGGCCATGCGGTGGAACAGCACGCGGTTATCGGTCATCATCTTGTCGGCCTTGTCGTACTGGCCCGAGCCGCGCTGCGGATAACCGCAGCACAGATAGCCCGGCGGCAGCACGGTCTGCACGCCCACTTCCCACAGCATGGCTTGCGTCGCCAGGCCAACCTGCGAGAACAGACGCTCCGAACCACAGCCCGGGAAGTAGAACACCGCTTCCGTATCGGCATTGGTGGTCTTCGGATTGCGGATGATCGGGATGACCTTGTCGTCCTCGATATCCAGCAGCGCGCGCGCGGTTTTCTTCGGCAGATTGCCCGGCATCTTCTTGTTGATGAAGTGGATCACCTGCTCGCGCACCGGCGGCTTGCCCACGGTTGGCGGCGGCGCCTTGGTCTGCTTCCTGGCGAATTTCTTTAGGATGTCATTACCCAGGCGCTGGGCCTTGTAGCCGAGACCGACCATCGCCGCGCGGGTGGCGTTGATGGTGGCGGGATCGGTGGCGTTCAGGTAGAACATGGCCGCCGCCTTGCCCGGATTGAAGGTCTTCTTATCCATCTTGCGCAGCAGGTTGCGCATGTTCATCGACACGTCGCCGAAGTCGATGTTGACCGGGCATGGCGTCACGCATTTATGGCAGACCGTGCAGTGGTCAGCCACGTCTTCAAATTCTTCCCAATGCTTGATCGAGATGCCGCGGCGGGTCTGCTCTTCGTACAGGAAGGCCTCGATCAGCGACGACGTCGCCAGGATCTTGTCGCGCGGCGAGTACAGCAGGTTGGCACGCGGCACGTGGGTCGAGCACACCGGCTTGCACTTGCCGCAGCGCAGGCAATCCTTGACGCTGTTGGCGATCGCGCCGATATCGCTCTGCTGCATGATCAGCGACTCGTGGCCCATCAGGCCGAACGACGGCGTGTAGGCGTTGCGCAGGTCGGCTTCCATGCCCGGCGTGTTGAGCAGCTTGCCCTTGTTGAAGCGGCCTTCCGGATCGACGCGCTGCTTGTACGCGCGGAACGGGCCGATCTCGTCCTCTTGCAGGAACTCCAGCTTGGTGATGCCGATGCCGTGCTCACCCGAGATCACGCCGTTCAGCGACCGGGCCAGCGTCATGATGCGCGCCACGGCCTGGTGCGCCAGTTGCAGCATCTCGTAGTGGTCCGAGTTGACCGGCAGGTTGGTGTGGACGTTGCCGTCGCCGGCGTGCATGTGCAGCGCCACGAACACGCGGCCGCGCAACACGCGCTTGTGGATGGCGGTGCACTCGTCGAGGATCAGCTTGTAGGCGGCGCCGTTGAAAATCTGGCGCAGCTGGGCGCGGATTTCCTGCTTCCACGTGACGCGGATGGTGCGGTCCTGGACCACGTCGAACAGGGTGGCGTCCGGCTGGGTCTTCAGGCGTTCTTCGAACACCGGCAGCAGACGGTCGAGACCGTGCGCGGCCAGTTCGCCGGTGATGCCGGCCAGTGGCTTGTCCAGCTCGGCCAGCAGATAGGTCCAGCGCGCGTGCACCTGCGACAGCAGGGCTTGCGCTTGCTGCTGGCGGTCGCCCAGCATCTCGGCGTCGCCCACACTGTCGTCGGCGTCGTCGCTCTTGCCGATCGGCAGATTGCCGGCGGCGAAGAAGTCCTGCAACTCGTCCACCAGTTGCAGCTTGTTCTTGATCGACAGTTCGATGTTGATGCGCTCGATGCCGTCGGTGTACTCGCCCATGCGGTTCAGCGGGATCACCACGTCTTCGTTGATCTTGAAGGCGTTGGTGTGCTTGGCGATGGCGGCGGTACGGGCGCGGTCCAGCCAGAATTTCTTGCGGGTTTCCGGGCTGACGGCGATGAAGCCCTCGCCGACGCGGGTATTGGCCAGACGCACCACTTCCGAAGCGGCTTGCGCGACGGCGTTTTCATCGTCGCCGACGATGTCGCCGAACAGCGCCATCTTCGGCAGCACGCCGCGTTTCGATTTGGTGGCGTAGCCAACCGCGCGCAGGTAGCGCTCATCCAGGTGCTCCAGGCCGGCCAGGCGCAGGGTCGAGAATTCGGCGCCCTTGGCAGGCAGGCCGTCGAGGTAGTCCTTGATTTCCACGATCGACGGAATCGCGTCACGCGCCTGGCCGAAGAACTCCAGGCAGACGGTGCGGGTGAACTTCGGCATCTTGTGCAGAATCCAGCGCGCCGAAGTGATCAGGCCGTCGGTGCCCTCCTTCTGGATGCCCGGCAGGCCGGCCAGGAATTTGTCGGTCACGTCCTTGCCCAGGCCTTCCTTGCGGAACACGCGGCCGGCGATTTCCAGGATCTCGGTCCGGAACGGCGCGCCCTTGGCTTCGCCCTTGGCAGTCGGATGGGTCCACTCCAGCTTGAAGCGGGCCAGCGGGGTGTCGTGGATCTTGGACAGGTTGTGGTCCAGACGGGTGACTTCCAGCCAGTCGCCCTGCGGATCGACCATGCGCCACGAGGCCAGGTTGTCCAGCGCGGTGCCCCACAGCACGGCCTTCTTGCCGCCGGCGTTCATGGCGATATTGCCGCCGATGCAGGAGGCGTGGGCCGAGGTCGGGTCGACCGCGAACACGAAGCCGGCCTTCTCGGCGGCCTCGGACACTTTGTTCGTGATGACGCCGGCGCCGGTGTAGATGGTGGCGTATTCCTTGTCCAGACCCGGCAGCACCTTCATCTCGACCGCGCCCATGTTGAGCAGTTTCTCGGTGTTGATGACGGCCGACATCGGCGTCAGCGGAATCGCGCCGCCGGTGTAGCCGGTGCCGCCGCCGCGCGGGATGATGGTCAGGCCCAGTTCGATACAGCCTTTGACCAGGCCGGCCATTTCCTCTTCGCTGTCCGGAGTCAGCACCACGAACGGATACTCGACGCGCCAGTCGGTGGCGTCGGTCACGTGGGTGATGCGCTTCATGCCGTCGAAGCAGATGTTGTGCTTGTCGGTGTAGCGGCCCAGTACCTTGTAGGTGCGCTTGCGCAGATCGTAGACCTGCTTGAATTCTTCGCCGAAATCGGCCACCGCCTTGCCGGCCGCTTGCAGCAGCCTGGCCACGTTGGCGCTGCGCTGGCGGGCCGCCTCATCCTTCTCGGCTTCGTCGACGTTGAGGCGGCGCTTGTCCACCTCGGCCAGGCGGTGATGCAGGGCGTTGATCAGTTCCTGGCGGCGCCTGGGGTTATCCAGCAGGTCGTCCTGCAAATACGGATTGCGGCGCACCGCCCAGATATCGCCCAGCACCTCGTACAGCATGCGCGCCGAACGGCCGGTCTGACGGGCGCCGCGCAGGGCATCCAGCAATGACCACGATTCCTCGCCCAGCAGCCGGATGACGATCTCGCGATCGGAAAACGACGTGTAGTTGTAAGGAATTTCCCGCAGGCGCGTGGCCTCCGGACCGTGGGGCGTTTCCGCCAGTAAAGCTTGGATTTGTGCTGGGGCGTTCATTATGCGATTGGACTGTAGACAGGACCCGGGAGGGTCATTCTAGCCTATTGCGGCGCACCACGCGGGAACAGCCTTAGACCGCCGAGGGACTCTATTCAAGCCCGAAACCCACCAAAAATTCGAAATTTACGGGCTTCTTGAGCAAGAATATGCCAATCACCGCGCGCAAACTGAATGAAATTTATGCATAAGCTTATGCGGCAATATGATAACTTGCACCAAATTAGCCCATCAGTTGCCCGATCCGGTGCCACACGCCGTCCGGCACGTACAACAGCAGCGAGGTCATGGTGAGGTAGCGCAGGAACTTGCCCACCGCCATATAGGCCACGCTGGGCCAGAACGGCAGCTTGAGCCAGCCGCCCAGCGTGCACAGCGGATCGCCGATGCCGGGCAGCCAGGCCAGCAGCATGGTCTTGGCGCCATAGCGCTCCAGCCAGTGGAACCAGCGGCTTTTACGTTCCTTTGCAAAACTTTGCTTGGCTTGCCAGCCCATGTAGTAATCGATGGCGCCGCCCAGCGTATTGCCGACGGTGGCCACGAAGATCGTGCTCCAGAACAGCGCCGGATTGGCCTTGATGACGGCAAACACCGCCGGCTCCGAGCCCAGCGGCACCAGCGTGGCCGACACCAGGCTGATGATGAACACCGACGTCAGACCCACCTCGGGCGCGGCGATCAGGTGCAGCAGCCAGGTAATTGCGGATTCGATCATCGGTTATTGGGCGGATGGGGAAAGCAGCCATTATAATGAGTCAGTCCGATCCGGCACACCCGCCTGATCTGTGTCTCCCTGCTCCACCCGGTCACCAGCCGGCTAGTTAGCATTGCAACTCGCCCGAATCACTTTGTTTGCAGACCATGACTACCGACTATCTGAAGAAAGTACTGACCGCCCGCGTCTACGACGTGGCTGATGAAACCCCGCTGGAACTGGCGCCGACCCTGTCGCAGCGCTACGAGAACCGGATTTACTTCAAGCGCGAGGACATGCAGAGCGTGTTCAGCTTCAAGATTCGGGGCGCCTACAACAAGATGGCCCACTTGAGCGACGCGCAACGCAAGCGCGGCGTGATTTGCGCCTCGGCCGGCAACCACGCCCAGGGCGTGGCCCTGTCCGCCGCCCGCATGGGCTGCCGCGCGGTGATCGTGATGCCGACCACCACCCCGCAGGTGAAGGTCGACGCGGTCAAGGCGCGCGGCGGCGCCGACGTCGAAGTGGTGCTGCACGGCGAGTCCTACACCGATGCCTACAACCATGCGCTGACGCTGGAAAAAGAACAAAAGCTGACCTTCGTCCACCCGTTCGACGATCCGGACGTGATCGCCGGCCAGGGCACCATCGGCATGGAAATCCTGCGCCAGCATTCCGGCCCGATCCACGCCATCTTCGTGCCGATCGGCGGCGGCGGCCTGATCGCCGGCATTGCCGCCTACGTCAAGCAGATCCGTCCGGACATCAAGATCATCGGCGTGCAGTCGCTGGATTCGGACGCCATGGCGCGCAGCCTGAAGGCGGGCGAGCGCGTCACCCTGTCCGACGTCGGCCTGTTCGCCGACGGCACCGCCGTGCGCCTGGCCGGCGAGGAAACCTTCCGCCTGGCGCAGCTGTACGTGGACGATGTGATCCTGGTCGATACCGACGCCGTCAGCGCCGCCATCAAGGATGTGTTCACCGACACCCGCTCGATTCTGGAGCCATCGGGCGCGCTGTCGATCGCCGGCGCCAAGGCCTACGTCGAGCGCGCCGCGCTGACCAAGGACCCGATCCGGAATGAAACCCTGATCACCATCGCCTCCGGCGCCAATATGAATTTCGACCGCCTGCGCTTCGTGGCCGAGCGCGCCGAGCTGGGCGAGGCGCGCGAGGCGCTGTTTGCCGTCACCCTGCCCGAGCAGCGCGGCAGCTTCAAGCGCCTGTGCAAGCTGGTCGGCGCGCGCAACGTCACCGAGTTCACCTACCGCATCAGCGACAAGGACGACGCCCACGTGTTCTGCGGCGTGCAGATCGCCGACCGCGGCGAATCGGGGGCGCTGACCCGCCGCTTCGAGGAGCACGGCTTCAAGGCGCTGGACCTGACCCACGACGAGCTGGCCAAGACCCACTTGCGCCATCTGGTGGGCGGCAAGAGCGCGCTGGCGGACAACGAGCTGCTGTACCGCTTCGAGTTCCCCGAGCGGCCGGGCGCGCTGATGCGCTTCCTCGATTCGATGGCGCCGAACTGGAATATCTCGCTGTGCCACTACCGCAGCCAGGGCGGCGACGTCGGCCGCATCGTGATCGGCCTGCAAGTGCCGCCGGAGGAGATGAGCGACTTCGCGCAATTCCTCGCCACGCTGGGCTACCGCTACTGGGATGAAAGCCTGAATCCCGTCTATAAACTGTTCCTGGGCTAGGCCCGGCAGGACGGCGGGGTTTGCGTTACCATGCCGTCCTTCCCTTGAAACACCGATACCGCCATGACCAACACCGCCGACCAGTCCCCGCTCGGGAAAACCTCCGCCTACCGCACCGATTACGCGCCGGAACTGCTGTTCCCGATCCCGCGCCAGGGCAAGCGCGACGAGCTGGGCCTGTCGGGCACGCTGCCGTTCTTTGGCGTCGACATCTGGAACGCCTACGAAATTTCCTGGCTCAACCAGCGCGGCAAGCCGCAGGTGGCGATCGCCCGCATCACCTTCCCGGCCGATACGCCCAACATCATTGAATCGAAGTCGTTCAAGCTGTACCTGAACTCCTTCAACCAGACCAGGCTGGACAGCGTGTCCGCGCTCAAGCAGCTGCTGCAACAGGATCTGTCGGCGGCCGCCGGCGGCGGCGTGCACGTCACCCTGACCCAGCCGGAAGAATTCGGCATGGTGGAAATGGGCGAGCTGGACGGCCTGCTGCTGGACCGCCTCGACATCGAGGTCGACCACTACAGCCCCTCGCCCGAGATCCTCAAGGCCGCCCACGACGAAGAGCCGGTGGAGGAACGGCTGGTCTCGCACCTGCTGAAATCGAACTGCCTGGTCACCGGCCAGCCGGACTGGGCCAGCGTGCAAATCCACTACAGCGGCCCGCAGATCGACCAGGAAAGCCTGCTCAAGTACCTGATCGGCTTCCGCGAGCACAATGAATTCCACGAGCAATGCGTGGAGCGCATCTTTGTCGACATCCTGCGCCAATGCCAGCCGCAGCAGCTGGCGGTGTACGCGCGCTACACCCGCCGCGGCGGGCTGGACATCAATCCGTGGCGCAGCAACTTCAGCACGGCACAGAAACCGCCCAACCTGCGTGGCGCACGTCAATAAACGTAATGATTTTTTCAATCAAACATCAAAAAACCGGCGTATGATGTGTGATCAGCGTGATGTTCACGCCATACGGCCGTCCCGGCCGGAAAACGCGTAAAAAAACGGAAAAACGGCCCGGTTTCCAAGCAAATACCGGTGTTTTCGACGAATACGGTGCGGAAATAGCGATTCATTTCCCAAGTGCATTTTTAACGGCGCACCGACCAACGCCAATACAACGGTGGCAGAGCGATTTCATGTTACACGGCAGAGAAACAAGCCTATAATTCTGCTCGCATGTCACCCTTGTGCGTTGCAACATTTGACGTCGTATTATGAACAACCTTAGCAAAATACTCTCTCTGGAAAACGTGCAGCTGGATCTGGAAGTCTCCAGTAAAAAGCGCGCTTTCGAGCAAGCCGGCCTGATCTTCGAAAACAATTGCGGCATCGCCCGCTCCACCGTCTCGGACAATCTGTTCGCGCGCGAGCGCCTCGGTTCGACCGGCCTGGGCCATGGTGTCGCCGTGCCGCACGGCCGCATCAAGGGCATGAAGAGCCTGAAGTCGCCGCTGGCGGCGTTTGTGCGCCTGGCCGAGCCGATTCCGTTCGAGTCGCCGGACGGCAAGCCGGTCAACCTGCTGTTCTTCCTGCTGATCCCGGATCACGTGACCCAGCAGCATCTGGAAATCCTGTCCGAGATCGCCGAGATGTTCTCCGACGACGCCTTCCGCACCGCGCTGAGCACGGAAACCGATCCGCAAGCCGTGCACGCGCGCATCATCAACTGGCAACCGAGTCTGCAAGCTGCTGGCTGAGCGGCAACGATGGGGTTAAACTAGGGTTAGTTCAACTAACCTGGTGACATGCCCCATGCTGCAAACTCCGCTGACGATACAAAGGCTTTACGACGACAATCGCGAAAGTTTGCAGCTAGGCTGGTTCGCCGGCTTCCCCGGCGGCGAGCGCCTGATTTCCGGCGACGTCGCCTCGGCCGCCGACCAGGTCGGCCACTTGAACACCATCCACCCGGGCCGCATCCAGGTCTTCGGCCATCAGGAAATCAACTACTACCAGCGTCTGAAGTCGCTGACGCGCGCGCACGTGATCGGCGAACTGATCGCGGGCGGCCCGCCGGCGCTGATCATCGCCCAGGGGCTGGAAACGCCGCCCGACATTCTCGCCATCTGCGACGAGAAAAACATTCCGCTGTTCTCCACGCCGCTGCCGGCCGCGCAGGTGATCGACTTCCTGCGCGTGTACCTGTCGAAGAAGCTGGCGCAGCGCATCATCATGCACGGCGTGTTCATGGACGTGCTGGGCGTGGGCGTGCTGATCACCGGCGACTCGGGCCTCGGCAAGAGCGAGCTGGGGCTGGAACTGATTTCGCGTTCGCACGGGCTGGTGGCGGACGACGCGGTGGAGTTTTCGCGCATCGCGCCCAACATGATCGAGGGCCGCTGCCCGGCCCTGCTGCAAAACCTGCTGGAAGTGCGCGGGCTGGGCCTGCTGGACATCAAGGCCATCTTCGGCGAGACGGCGGTGCGCCGCAAGATGCGCCTGAAGCTGATCGTGCACCTGGTGCGCCGCGGCGCGGCCGACGAGGAAGTCGAGCGCCTGCCGTTCCAGTTCCCCACCGAAGACGTGCTGGGCCTGCCGATCCGCAAGGTGGTGATCCCGGTGGCAGCCGGCCGCAACATCGCGGTGCTGCTGGAAGCGGCCGTGCGCAACACCATCCTGCAACTGCGCGGCATCGACACCCTGCAAGAGTTCATGGAGCGGCAACGACAGGCCATGAGCGGGGACTAGCCCCGCCCATGCCCTTAATGTTGCCAAGGAACCGCGCCTTGCAAGGCGCGGCCGTTCCGCAGGCGCGCAGCTGCGCTGCACGAATTCCCTGCTCCACCAAAGACAAGCCATGAGCGGGGACTGAGCAGTCGATGGTATCATCGCGTTATGCGCATCGTACTTATCACTGGCATCTCCGGTTCCGGCAAATCCGTCGCACTCAACGTCCTTGAAGATGCAGGACATTACTGCGTCGACAATCTGCCGCCCGCCCTGCTCTCCAGCCTGGTCAAGACCCTGACGGACGAAGGCACGCAAGCGCTGGCGGTGGCGGTCGACGCCCGCAGCGCCGAATCGCTGGCCACTCTGCCTACCGACGTGCTGCGCCTGCGCGCCGAAGGCCACGAGGTCAAGGTGATGTTCCTGACCGCCAATACCCACTCGCTGGTGGCGCGCTTTTCGGAAACGCGCCGCAGTCATCCGCTGTCGCACGAACTGCGCCCCGGCCAGAACCCGGCCGCGCGCCGCACCCTGATCGAATGCATCCTGGAGGAGCGCGAGCGGCTGTCGGCGATTGAAAAGCTGGGCCACGTGATCGACACCTCCGAGCTGAGCGCCAACAAGCTGCGCGCCTGGGTCAAGGAGCTGCTGCTGACCGATCATGCGCCGCTGACCTTGTTCTTTGAATCGTTCGCCTTCAAGCTGGGCGTGCCGATGGACGCCGACTTCGTGTTCGACGTGCGCGCGCTGCCCAATCCCTACTACGATCTGACGCTGCGCCCGCTGACCGGGCGCGACGCGCCGGTGATCGACTTCCTCGACGCCCAGCCCAGCGCGGGCGAGCTGCTGATCGACATCCGCAACTTCGTCGAGAAATGGCTGCCGTCCTTCAAGAGCGACAACCGCAGCTACCTGACGGTGGCGCTGGGCTGCACCGGCGGCCAGCACCGCTCGGTCTACATGGCCGAAAAGCTGGCCGCCTACTTCAGCGACAAGGAACGCGTGGTCCTGCGCCACCGCGAGCAATCCTAAGCCGCCTAAGGATTCCCCTACAGATGCAACTTATTTTCCCTACAGGAAAATAAGTTATATCTTATAGGCAACGTCCTACCTGTTCCGCCATGATCGTCTCCCGCTTTTCTTTTTTGAGACGACCACCATGGCCCCAGATTTCGACGCCCCCAACCGGGCTTGGCTGCGCCGCGCGCCGCGCCTGCTGGCGCTGCTGGCGCTGCCGCTGGCCGGCGTGGCCGTGCTGCCGGCCGGCCTGCC
>NZ_WNKY01000033.1 GCF_009720825.1 Duganella radicis
ATCTCCAGCGCGCCGAAAGACGACACGCCGCCGCCGGCCAAGCCGGCCGACATCGCGCTGGCCCCGGCGGCGCCGGCCGGCGCCTTTGCCAGCCTGAAAGGCCAGCTGCGCGCCCCGGTGGCGGGCAAGGTGGCGGCCAGGTTCGGCGCCAAGCGCGGCGACGGTCCGAGCTGGAAGGGCGTGTTCATCCGCACCGCCGAGGGCGCCGACGTGCACGCCATCGCCGGCGGCCGCGTGGTGTTCGCCGACTGGCTGCGCGGCTTCGGCAACCTGATCATCGTCGATCACGGCGGGCAGTACATGAGTATTTACGGAAACAACCAGTCGCTGCTCAAACGGGCCGGCGACATCGTCAAGGCCGGCGACCCGATCGCCAGCGCAGGCAACAGCGGCGGCAACGAGGAATCGGGGCTATACTTTGAACTTCGCCATCAGGGCGCGGCATTCGATCCGGCTGGCTGGGTCAAGTTTTAAGGTTCGCAGGAAAAATGGGCAACAAAGTCAAGAGCATCGGCCTGATCGGCCTCGGTATGGTGGCTGGTGTTGCCGCCTCGTTCCAGTTTTCCGCCATCGCGCAAAAAGTCAGCGGCAACCCGTTGCCGCTGGAAGAATTGCGCCAGCTGTCCGACGTTTTCGGCCTGATCAAGACCGACTACGTCGAGAACGTAGACGACAAGAAGCTGCTGACCGAGGCCATTTCCGGCATGGTGTCCTCGCTCGATCCGCACTCGGTCTACCTCGATAAAAAAGCCTTTCGCGAAATGCGCGAGACGGTGGCCGGCAAGTTTGTCGGCATCGGCGTGGAGGTCGGGCTGGAAGACGGCTACATCAGGGTGGTGTCGCCGATCGAGGATACGCCCGCCTTCAAGGCCGGCATCAAGGCCGGCGACGTCATCACCCGCATCGACGGCACGCTGATCAAAGGCATGTCGCTCGACGAATCGGTGAAGAAGATGCGCGGCGAGCCGCGCTCCAAGGTCAGCGTCACCATCAGCCGCAAGGACGAGGACAAGCCGCTGATCTTCAACATCGTGCGCGAAGAAATCCGCGTGCAGAGCGTCAAGGCCAAAATCATCGAGCCGGGTTATGCGTGGGTGCGTATCTCGCAATTCCAGGAACCGACCGTGGACGACATGGCGAAGAAAATCACCGCCCTGTACCACCAGGACCCGAACATCAAAGGCCTGGTGCTCGACCTGCGCAACGATCCGGGCGGCGTGGTGCCGGGAGCGATCGGCGTGTCGGCCGCCTTCCTGCCCAAGGATTCGGTGATCGTCTCCACCAACGGCCAGCTGCAAGCGTCGAAGGAGACCTTCTACGGCCGTCAGGAATTCTATGCCCCGCGCGCCAAGACCGACCCGCTGTCCAAACTGCCGGCCGCACTGAAGGACGTGCCGATGGTGGTGCTGGTGAACGGCGGCTCCGCCTCGGCCTCGGAAATCGTCGCCGGCGCGCTGCAAGACTACAAGCGCGCCACCATCATGGGCCAGCAGACTTTCGGCAAAGGCTCGGTGCAGACCTTGCGCCAGCTGACCGCCGATACCGCCGTCAAGCTGACCACCGCGCGCTACTACACGCCGAAGAACCGCGCCATCCAGGCGCGCGGCATCACGCCCGACCTGCTGGTCGACGAAACCGCCGAAGGCGACGGCTTGAACCGCCTGCGCGTGCGCGAAGCCGATCTGCAAAAACACCTCGGCAACGACAAGGACCCGGAAGGCGACGCCGCCAGGCGCGATCCACTGGAAGAGGGTCAGGCGGTGGCCGTGCTGGCCAAGAAAACCAAGCCGGTGGAATTCGGCTCCAGGGAAGATTTCCAGCTGGAGCAGGCCCTGAATCACTTCAAGGGCCTGCCGGTCAAACTGTCCAAATAAACCCATGCGCGTCAACGCCGCAGAGAGACGATGAACGACTCACAATTGCTGCGCTACTCGCGCCACATCCTGCTCGACGAAATCGGCATCGAAGGCCAGCAAAAGCTGCTGGCCGCGCGCGCGCTGGTGATCGGCGCCGGCGGCCTTGGTTCGCCGGCCGCCATGTACCTGGCGTCGGCCGGCGTCGGCCACATCACGCTGGTCGACAACGACACAGTGGATCTCACCAACCTGCAACGCCAGATCGCCCACACCACCGAACGCGTGGGCCAGCCCAAGGCCGAATCGGCGCGCCTCACGCTCCAGCGGATCAATCCCGAAACCGCCGTCACCGCGCTGGTCGAACGGGTGGATGACGCCCGCCTGGCCGAGCTGGTGGCGCAGGCCGACGTGGTGCTCGACTGCACCGACAACTTCGCCACCCGCCATGCGGTGAACCGCGCGTGCGTGGCAGGGAATAAACCGCTGGTGTCGGGGGCGGTGATCCGCTTCGACGGGCAAATCAGCGTGTTCGATCCACGCGGCGGCGGGCAGCCCTGCTATTCCTGCCTGTTCCCGCAGGATCAGAAGTTTGAAGATGTGGCCTGCTCCACCATGGGCGTGTTCGCGCCGCTGGTGGGCGTGGTGGGCGCCATGCAGGCGGCTGAAGCGCTCAAGCTGTTGATGGGCGTGGGCGCTTCGCTGGCGGGGCGCCTGATGATGCTGGATGGCTTGAACATGGAATGGACCAGCATCGGTGTAAGCCGCAACGATGCCTGCCCGGTCTGCGCTGCGCAAAAAATAAAAGGAGAATCAACTTGCTGAACAAACGACTCGCCGTACTGCCATTCGCCCTGGCCGCCGCCTTCGGCGCGCACGCCGCCACCACCACCAGGTACCTGATCATTTCCGAAAACGCCAACAAGCAGATCGGCCAGCAGGTCGTCGAACGCATGGACGACGGCCTGACCAAGGTCACTTTCGGCTACAAGGACAACGGCCGCGGCCCGGATCTGGTGGAGCAGTTCCGCCTGGGCGCGGACGGCACCATGAGCGAATACTCGGTCAAGGGCAACTCGACCTTCGGCGCCGTGGTGGACGAGCAGTTCAGCCGCAAGGGCGATCAGGCACAGTGGAAGTCGACCTCGGAGCAAGGCCAGACAACCGTGAGCGGCGCGGCCGCCTACCTGCCGCTGAACAGTTCCTTCGAGGTGGAGTCGGTCGCCATCGCCGCGCTGGCCAAAACGCCGGACGCCAAACTGGCGCTGCTCCCTTCCGGCACCCTGTCGCAGCGCCAGCTCGATCAGGTGGAAGTCACCAGCAGCAGCGGCCAGAAACAAACCGTGCGCCTGCTGGCGCAGACCGGTGTCGGCCTGTCGCCATCGTTCTACTGGGCCACCGCCGGTGACAATCCGCGCCTGTTCGCGGTGGTCATGCCGGGCTTCGGCAGCATGCTGGAAGAGGGCTGGCAAGCGGCCGCGCCGGAACTGGCCAGGCGCCAGAAGAGCGCGGAAAGCCAGATGCTGACCGATGCCGCCGCCAGGTTGCAGCATCCGCTGCACGGCCTGACCGTGGTGCGCAACGCCCGCATCTTCGACAGCGAAAAAGCCACCCTCGGCAAACCATCGGACATCTATGTGCTGCGCGGCCGCATCACCTCGGTGCAGCCGGCCGGTTCGCCGGTGCGCGCCGCCGACAATGTGATCGACGCCGCCGGCCGCGTGGTGCTGCCTGGCCTGTTCGACCTGCACGGCCACGTCGACCGCTGGTCCGGCGCGCTGAATATGGCGGCCGGCGTCACCAGCGTGCGCGACATGGGCAACGACAACGCCCAGCTGCAAGCCATGCTGGACGAAACCGCCGACGGCAAGCTGCTGGCGCCGCAGGTGGTGCCGGCCGGCTTCCTGGAGGGCGAGAGCCCGTACAGCGCCAACAACGGCTTCGTCATCAAGGATCTGAAGGAAGCCAGGGACGCCATCGACTGGTACGCCGAGCGCGGCTACCCGCAGCTCAAGATTTACAATTCCTTCCCCAAGGCCATCCTGAAAGACACGGTGGCGTATGCGCACAGCCGCGGCATGCGCGTCTCGGGCCACATCCCGGCCGGCCTGCGCGCGCAAGAGGCGCTGGACGCGGGTTACGACGAAATCCAGCACATCAACCAGGTGCTGCTGAACTTCCTGGTCAAGCCGGATACGGAAACCCGTAACCTCAACCGTTTCGTGCTGCCGGCGGAGAAGGTGGCGGACCTCGACTTCAACTCCAGGCCGGTGAAGGACTTCGTGGCCTACCTGGCGAAGAAGCAGATTTCGATCGACCCGACGCTGGCCACCTTCGCCTTCCTCAAGCAGCGCGACGGCGACATGAACGAGCCTTACGCCTCGGTGGCCTCGCACATGCCGCCGGACGTGGCGCGCGGCTTCAAGGTCGGCACCATGAAGATCGACGGCGACGCGCAGCTCAAGCGCTACGAGAAGTCCTACGCCAAGATGGTGGACTTCGTCGGCGTGATGTACAAGGCCGGCGTGCCGATTGTGGCCGGCACCGACGATATCGCCGGTTTCACCCTGCATTCCGAGCTGGCGCTGCTGGTCAAGGCCGGCCTGACGCCGGCACAGGCGCTGCAAGTGGCCACCCGCAACGGCGCGCGCTACACCCGCACCAGCAATGACCGCGGCAGCATCACGCCGGGCAAGCTGGCCGACATCGTGCTGGTGGACGGCGACCCGACCAAAAACATCGAGGATGTGCGCAAGGTGTCGGCGGTGATCACGCGCGGCTTCCTGATCTACCCGCGGGAGATCGACGCGGCGCTGGGCATCGCGCCGTTCGTGACGGCGGCGCCCATGGTCACCCGCAGCGACAAGCCGGTGGCCGCCGCCTACGGCGGCAGCAACGAAGGCGCGCGCGCCCGCATCGAGGCCAGCGCCCGCAAGCACGATTGAGTAAGTCCATGTAAAGAAACGGTCATATTAAGAGCTGTTTAAGCACCAAAGCGGATAAATCAGGGCCGAATATCGGCTAAAAGTCGCAAGTGCCCTGATTCCGCCTTATACTCTGCACTCATTTTTATTTGCCATCGAATTATGAAAAAGTTTACAAATCGTGCCCAGCGCGGCTTCACCCTGATCGAAATCATGGTGGTCGTGGTCATCATGGGCGTGCTGGCGGCACTGGTGGTGCCCAAGCTGCTGAACCGTACCGGCGAATCCAAGGTCGCCGCCGCCAAGGTGGATATCGCCACCATCATGCAGGCGCTGAAACTGTACAAGCTGGATAACCAGCGCTACCCGACCACCGAGCAAGGCTTGCAGGCGCTGATCGAAAAGCCGACCGGCGGCCCGGCCGCCAACGGCTGGAAGGCCGGCGGCTATGTCGAGAAAATGCCGAAAGACCCATGGGGTAATCCGTACCAGTATCTGTCGCCGGGCATCAAGGGCGAGATCGACGTGTTCTCCTACGGCGCCGACGGACAACCAGGCGGCACCGGCGACGATGCCGACATCGGCTCCTGGGATAACTGATCGCTGATCATGCGCGGCGAGCGTGGCTTCACGCTGATTGAATTGCTGGTGGTGATGGTCATCCTGGGCATCACCCTGGGGCTGGTGTCGCTCAACGCCATGCCGGGCCAGAAACAGTCGATGCAGCAGGACGCCAGGCGCATCGCGCTGCTGCTGCAACTGGCGCGCGACGAAGCCATCGTGCGCAACCGCCAGATCGCCTTTGAAGCCGGCACCGACAACTACCGCTTCATGATCCGCAACGAAAACAAGCAATGGGAGCAGGTGGCGCAGGACGACCTGCTGCGCGAGCGCGAATTCAAGACCGCGCCGCTGACCCTGATGTTGGACCCGGCGCCGGCCCTGCCCGAGTCCACGCTGCGCATCGTCTTCGGCCGCGAGCCGGTCGATAAACCTTTTGTGCTGACCATGACCGCCAGCGACGGCGGCACGGTCGCCATCCGCGCCGACGGCATCGGCCATTTTACGGTGGACTGAGATGCGGCGCTCGATTCAATCTCAACGCAATCGCGGGTTCACCATGCTGGAAGTGCTGGTCGCGCTGATGATCGTCGCCACCGCGCTGATCGCGTCGCTGCGCGCGGTCGGCAGCCTGACCGCCAACAGCGACGGCCTGCGCGCCAATATGATGGCGACGTGGTCGGCCGAGAACCGGCTGGTGCAACTGCGCCTGTCCAGGGCCTTCCCGCCGATCGGCAAGCAAACCTACGAATGCCCGCAAGGCGACCTGCCGCTGATGTGCGAGGAAGAAGTCATCGCCAGCCCCAACCCGCGCTTCCGCCGGGTCGAGGTCAGCGTCTACGAGGCCGCGCATCCGGAGCGCCGCATCATCAAGCTGGTCCAACTGGTGCTGAGCCCATGATCCACCGTGCGCGCGGCTTTACGCTGATTGAACTGCTGCTGGCGATCTCCATCCTGGCCATCATCGCGGTGCTGGGCTGGCGCGGGCTCGATAGCATCGTCCGTTCGCGCGAAACGCTCAGCACCGGCATGGAGCAGACGCGCGGCCTGCAACTGGCGTTCGCGCAGATGCAGAGCGATTGCGAGAACCTCGCCACCAATGGCCTGCTGCGCAGCCGCGCCAATCTGCAAGCGGAAGACAACCGCGTCACGCTGGTGCGCGTGGTGATGGCCGAGAACCAGCCGACCCGCTTGCAGGTGGTGTCCTACCGCGTGGTGGACGGCGTGCTGACGCGGCGCGAGTCGCTTTCCACGCGCGATCTCGCGCAGCTGGACAATCTGTGGCAGGCGGCGCTGGGCGATACCGATCCCGCTGTCGCCGTGGCGCTGCAATCGGGTGTGCAGAATCTGACGATGCGCATGTGGATACCGGGCGGCAGCGGTCCGGCCGTCACCACCAATGCCGGCGGCTGGCGCGCGGCCACCGGCATTTCGACCGCGCTGCCGGATGGCAGCCCGATTGCGCCGACCGGCCTGGAAGTATCGATGACGCAGCAGGGGCAGGAAATTCCGATGGTGAAGTCCTTCCTGCTGGGGGCGAAATGAAGCGGCAACGGCAACAAGGCGTGGCCGTGGTGACGGCGCTGCTGCTGACCACCCTGGCGGTAACCATCGTCACCAGCTTGTTCTGGTTGCAGCAGGTGCAGGTGCGCTCGATGGAGAACCAGCGCTTGCAGCTGCAAACGCGCTGGATCTTGCGCGGCGCGCTGGACCTGAGCCGGCTGGTGCTGAACCAGGACTTGATGGATTCGCCCAACTACACGCAGCTGAACGGCGTGTGGGCCACGCCGCTGGAGGAAACGCGGCTGGACGATTACGTGGAGCGCGAGCGTTTGCAGGGCGAGAGCTTCGACGCCACGCTGTCCGGCCGCATGGTGGATGCGCAGGGACGCTACAATCTGGCCAATCTGGCGGACAGCACTAAACAGCTCAACCTCGACGAACTGGCGGTGTTCAAGCGCCTGCTGGAGAATCTGAAGCTCGATTCCAGCCTGGCGCAAGGCGTGGCGGACCTGGTGCTGAATGCCACGCCGGCGCCGAATACGCAGACCACCGGCGGGCAGACCACCGGTGCGCAGACCGCCGCCGCCGTCACCACCACCGGCAGCCAGCCGATGGGCCTCGTGCGGGTGGAAGACCTGCTGGCGGTGAGCGGCTTCACCCCGCAAGCTATCGAGCAGTTGCGCGACTATGTCATCATACTGCCCGTGAGTGGCACCACGGTGAACGTGAATACCGCGCCGGCCGAGCTGTTGTCGGCGCTGGTGCCGGGGCTGTCGCTGTCGGATGCGGCGGCCATGGTCAGCGCGCGCAAGACGAGCTATTACCGCGACACCGCCACCTTCCTGGCGCTGTCGCAGATGGTCGGCAAGCAGATCAAGGCCAAGTGGAATGTAAAAAGCGATTACTTCCTGGCCTACAGCCGGGTGAGGCTGGACCGTGCCGCGCTGGATACGCAGTCCCTGCTCAAGCGGCCGGGGAGCATACCCAACACCACGGTGGAATGGATACGGGAATACTGAAAGTAGCGATGAACGAAAGCGAGATCCTTTGACGACATTATTTATCCGCTATCCGGCCAAGGCCAGCGTCGACAGCGGCGCGGCCCAGACTTGCCCGTTCGCGCTGGTGGGCGACGGCGGCAATCTGCTGCAACAGGGCGCCTCGCCGCTGGGGAATATCGGTGACATGGTGGCCTCCGCGCGCCGCGTGGTGTTGCTGCTGGCCGCCCCGGACACCACGCTGCTGCGCGTGAAAGCGCCGCCGCTGTCGGCCGCCAGGCTCAAGGCCGCGCTGCCGGCGCTGGTGGAAGAACAGGTGCTGGGCGATCCCGCCGACTGCGTGCTGGCCGCCACCGCCGAAGATGCGGAAGGCCTGCGCACCGTCGCCGTGGTGCAGCGGGCGTGGCTGGAAGTACTGGTCAAAGCCTTGCTGGCGCAGGGCGCGCATGCGGTGTCGGTGGTGCCGTCGCAACTGTGCCTGCCATTCCAGCCCGGCGCCGTCTCGGCCACGCTGCTGCAAGGCGATGCCGGCTACGATCTGGTGATGCGTCAGTCGCAGTTCGAAGGCCTCGGCCTGACGCTGCCGGCGCAGCCGCAAGCGGCGCTGCACACGCTGCGCGCGCTGGCCGGCGAGCAGCCGGTCACGCTGTACCTGCCGTCATCGCACATGGCGCAATTCAGCCCGCTGGCGGCCGACGTCCCGCACCTGACGCTGGAAGAGGACCACTGGGCGCACTGGGTGGCCTCGTCGCGCAGCGCCGGGCTGGATCTGGCGCCGGCACTGGGCGCCAGTGGCGCCGCGGCGCGCGCATGGCAGCGCTGGCGCTGGCCGTTGCGCATCGCCGTGCTGGCGCTGCTGGTCAATGTGATCGGCCTGAACATCGAATGGATGCGCCTCAAGAACGAAGCCAAGGTGGTGAACCAGTCGATGACGCAGACCTTCAAGTCGGTCTATCCGAAAGAACCGCTGATCGCCGCGCCGATGGACCAGATGAGCCGCAACATCCGCCTGGCCAAGGCCAATAGCGGCCAGACCGGCGCCGACGAATTTGTCACCATCAGCGCCGGCTTCGGCGAAGCACTGGGCGCACTGCCGCGGCGCGACATCATCGCCACGCTGGAGTACAAGGACCATGCGCTGCTGGTCAAGGTCAAGCCGAACACCGTGGACGCGGCGGCGGTGGGGCAGCTGCGTTCCGCGCTGGCCGGCCGCAAGCTGGAGTTGCAGGAACCGACGCCGGGCAGCTGGAAGATCGTGCCGGCAGCCGGAGGAAAATCATGAGCAAGCCCAATCCAATTCAAGACCTGCGCGCGCGCGCCGACGCCTTCTGGCAAGTGCGCACCGAGCAGGAACGCAAGCTGCTGCGCATCGCCGGCATCGTGGTCGGCGCCGGGCTGTTTTACAGCCTGCTGATCGATCCGGCGCTGAGCGGCCGCGCCGCCCTGCATAAATCGCTGCCGGAACTGCATCAGCAGGCGGCCGAGATGCAGAACATGGCGCGCGAGGCGCAGGCGCTGCAAAGCCAGAACACCATCGCGCCCACGCCGATGACGCGCGAGAACCTCAACGCCGGGCTGGCGGCGCGCGGCCTGACTCCGCAGTCGGTCAACGTCACCGGCGAATACGCCAAGGTGCAGTTCAACGGCGCGCAATACGCCGGCGTGGTGGCATGGCTGGACGCCATCCGCACCGAAAGCCGCATCGCCGTGGTGGACGCCAGCTTTACCGCGCAGGACGCGCCGGGTGTGGTCAACGGCAGCCTGACGCTGCGCCAGGGAGCCCGATGAAGCGCGCCATGCTATGGTTGCTGACCGTCGCCCTGACGGTAGGGGTGACGCTGGCGGTGTTCTTCCCGGCCGCGTGGCTGGGTTCCATCGTCGAGCAGCGCACCGGCGGCCGTTTGACGCTGGGTGACGCGCAGGGTACGCTGTGGCGCGGCTCCGCCTTCATCGGCGGCGCGTCGGGCAATAACAGCCCGGTCACGCCGCTGCTGCCGGGCCGTTTCAGCTGGAAGATTTCGCCGCTGGTGCTGATCGGCATGGTCGATATGCAGCTGGAGAATCCGCAGGCGCTGGCGCAGCCGGTGACCTTCCGCGGCGGCTGGTCGCAATGGCAATTGAGTCCGTCGGCGCTGCTGCTGCCGGCCGAAGGCCTGGCCGGCCTGGGGGCGCCGCTGAATACCCTGGCGCCCAGCGGCACCATGCGCTTGTCGTGGACGGGCCTGGAGCTGAAGCTGGCCAACCGCCAGGTCAGCGTGGAAGGCCGCACCACGCTGGAGATGAGCGACATGGCATCGCGCCTGTCGTCGATCCGGCCGCTGGGCAGTTACAACATGGCGCTGGACTGGCATGGCCAGCAGGCGCAATTGACGCTGAGTTCCGTCAAGGGGCCGCTGCTGCTGAGCGGCCGGGGAAGCTTGAACAACGGCCGCCTGCAATTTTCCGGGCAGGCCGAGGCAGCACAAGGATACGAAGAGACGTTGGCCAATCTATTGAATTTGCTGGGCCAGCGCAAGCCAGGTAATGACCGTCAGGTCATCGCATTAGAGTTCCACTGAGATAAAGCCCGACCATGAAAAAACAGTCCGTTAGCAAATCCCTTCCTGCGCTGCGCCGCCTGAGCGCAGGTGCGATGCTGTGCTGCGCGATCAGCGCCGCACCAACCGCCGCGCTGTTGCTGCCTGCACTGGCGCACGCCGCCGCGGATGACGCCGCGCTGAACTTCGTCGGCGCCGATATCGAATCGGTGATCAAGGCGGTGGGGCATTACACCAACATCACCTTCGTGATCGACCCGCGCGTGAAAGGCACGCTGACCGTGGTGTCGGAAAAGCCGGTCACCAAATCGCAGGCATTCAGCCTGCTGACCTCCGCGCTGCGCCTGCAAGGCTACGCGGTGGTGAGCGGCGACGGCTTTGCCAAGGTGGTGCCGGAAGCGGACGCCAAGCTGCAAGCCAGCCCGACCCAGGTCGATGGCGCGCAGGCCAAGGGCGACCAGATCGTCAGCCAGATCTTCCGCCTGAATTATGAATCGGCCGCCAACGTGGTGACCGTGCTGCGCCCTCTGATCTCGCCGAACAACACCATCAACGCCAACCCGGGTAACAACAGTGTGGTGGTGACCGACTACGCCGACAACGTCAAGCGGCTGGCGAAGATCGTGGCGGCGCTGGACGCGCCGGCGGTGTCGGACCTGGACGTGATCCCGGTGCGCTACGCCATCGCCAGCGACCTGGCCACCATGATCAACAAATTGCTGGACAATGCCGGCGGCAGCGGTGCGGCCGATGCCGGCAAGGTCAGTGTGCTGGCCGATCCGCGCACCAATTCGCTGGTGCTGCGCGCGCCGTCGGTGGCGCGCGCCAACCTGGCCAAGTCGCTGATCGCCAAGCTTGACCAGCCGACCGCGGAACTGGGCAATGTGCACGTGGTCTACCTGAAAAACGCCGAAGCGACCAAGCTGGCGCAGACCCTGCGCGCGGTGGTGTCGGGCGAAGTGTCGCAGCAGAGCAGCGGCAGCGGCACGGGCACGAATAGCCAGAACAACAGCAACACCGGCGGCTTTGGCAGCAACAGCAACAACAGCATGAGCGGCAATTCATCGGGCACCGGCAACGCCGGCCCGAGCAACCCGCTGCTGAGCGGCTCCAACTCGCAACAGCAGAACAGCGGCGGTGGCGGCGCGGCAGGCTTCATCCAGGCCGACGCCTCCACCAACACCCTGATCATCACCGCGCCGGAATCGGTGTACCGCAACCTGCGCGCCGTGATCGACCAACTGGACGTGCGCCGCGCGCAGGTCTACATCGAATCGCTGATCGTTGAAGTCACCTCCGACAAGGCGTCCGAGTTCGGCGTGCAGTGGGTGGGCGCGACCGGCAACTCGAACAGCACTTACCGCGTGGGCGGCCTGCAATCGTTCACCACCAGCGGCGCCGACAGCTCCCTGGTGTCGATCTACGCCAACAAGGGTTCGACCATTCCGAACAACGGCCTGTCGATCGGCGTCTTCAAGCAGATCGGCGGCGCCCTGGGACTGGGCGCGCTGGCGCACTCGCTGGAATCGGACGGCAACGCCAACATCCTGTCGACGCCGAACATGGTCACGCTGGATAACGAACTGGCCACCATCCGCGTCGGCCAGAACGTGCCTATCCTGACCGGCCAGTACACCACCACCTCCGGCACCAACAGCAATCCGTTCCAGACCATCGACCGCAAGGACGTGGGCCTGACGCTGAAAGTGCGCCCGCAGATTTCCGAAGGCGGCACCATCAAGATGGCGATCTACCACGAGACCTCCAGCGTGGATAAATCGACCCTGACCGCGCAATCCGGCATCACGCTGAACAACCGCGTGATCGAGAATAACGTGATCGCCGACGATGGTCAGATCATCGTGCTGGGCGGCCTGATTGAAGATACCGAAGGCGATGGCACCGACAAGGTGCGCGGCCTGGGCGACATTCCGGTGCTGGGCAATCTGTTCAAGTCGCAGTCGCGCACCCGCAAGAAAACCAACCTGATGGTGTTCCTGCGCCCTGTGGTGATCCGCAATAAAGAACAGAGCACCAGCCTGGCCACCGACCGTTACGACTACATGCGCAGCCAGCAGGAAGCCATCAAACCGCCGGACAGCATCCTGGTGCAGGACCTGGGCCAGCCAGTGCTGCCCAAGCTGCAAAACGGCGCGCCGGTCAGCGGCGGCGCGGTTGCCGCGCCGGTGCCGCCGGCGCCGATCCCTGTACGCGTGCCTGGCGCCGCCGAAAACGTCCAGCCGCAAAAGTGATATGAGCAATCTCCTCCCATACGCTTATGCCCGCGATTTCGTGGTGCTGGCCCAGCACAGCGATGATGCCGAAAACACCGTCGATGTGCTGATGTGCGGCGCCACGCCGCCGGCCGCCATCGCCGAAGTGTCGCGCCGTTTCGGCCGCATCCAGTTGAAGCACATGACGCGCGCCGACCTGGAAACCGCCATCGCCACCGCCTACGCCAGCTCGGGCGGCAACGCCTCCATGGTGGCGGAAGAATTCGACGCCGATCTCGATCTGACCAAGCTGCTGCAAGACGTTCCGGCGATTGAAGACCTGCTGGAATCCTCCGACGACGCGCCGGTGATCCGCATGATCAACGCGCTGCTGACGCAGGCGCTGCGCGACGGCGCGTCCGACATCCACATCGAGCCGTTCGAGCAAACCTCGGTGGTGCGCTTCCGCGTCGACGGCACGCTGCGCGACATCGTCCGTCCGCGCAAGGCGATTCACGGCTCGCTGATCTCGCGGATCAAGATCATGGCGCAGCTGGACATCGCCGAGAAGCGCCTGCCGCAGGACGGCCGCATCACGCTGCGCATCGGCGGCAAGCCGGTGGACGTGCGTGTTTCGACGCTGCCGACCGGCCACGGCGAACGCGCGGTACTACGCCTGCTGGACAAGGAAGCCGGCCGCCTCGACCTGAACCACCTTGGCATGAGCGACACCATGCTGCCGAAGTTCGATGCGCTGATCAATCAGCCACACGGCATCGTGCTGGTGACCGGCCCCACCGGCTCCGGTAAAACCACCACGCTGTACGCCGCGCTGTCGCTGCTGAACGCCTCCACCACCAACATCATGACGGTGGAAGACCCGATCGAATACGACCTGCCTGGCGTGGGCCAGACCCAGGTCAACACCCGCATCGACATGACCTTCGCCAAAGCCCTGCGCGCCATCCTGCGCCAGGACCCGGACGTGATCATGATCGGCGAGATCCGCGACCTTGAAACCGCGCAGATCGCGGTGCAGGCTTCGCTGACCGGCCACCTGGTGCTGGCCACGCTGCACACCAACGATGCCGCCGCCGCCGTCACGCGTCTGCTGGACATGGGCATCGAACCGTTCCTGCTGTCGTCCACCCTGCTGGGCGTGCTGGCGCAGCGCCTGGTGCGCAAACTGTGCCCGAGCTGCAAAACCTTCGACGGCAAGTTGTGGCACGCGGTCGGCTGCGAGCATTGCGGCCACACCGGCTATCAGGGCCGCGTGGGCGTCTACGAATTTTTGGAGACCACGGAGCACATCCGCGCGCAAATCCACAACCGCGCCTCGGAAGCCGAGATCAAGGCGGCCGCCATCGCCGACGGCATGCAGACCATGCGTGAGGACGGCGACCGCTGGCTGGACAGCGGCACCACCACGCAGGCCGAATTGATGCGTGTGACCAAGGACTAAGGCATGCCCGCATTCCGTTACGAAGCCGCCGATGCCGGCGGCGCCACCAAGAAGGGCGTCCTCAATTCGGACAGCGCCCGCTCGGCGCGCGCCGAGTTGCGCGCGCAGGGACTGGTGCCGCTCAAGGTCGACCAGATCGCCACGCAAGTCGACGCGTCCGGCGTGACCAAGAGCCGCGGCGGTTTCGGCGAGCGCCTGACCTCGACCGAGCTGGCGCTGTTCACGCGCCAGCTGGCCAGTTTGCTGGAAGCCGGCCTGCCGCTGGAGCAGGCCTTCACCGCCTTGCTGGAACAGGCCGAGCGTCCCTACCTGCGCGACCTGATCGCCTCGGTGCGTTCGGAAGTGATCGGCGGCGACTCGCTGTCCGCCGTGCTGGGGCGCCATCCGCGCGACTTCGCCGAAATCTACCGCGCGCTGGTGGCCTCCGGTGAGCAGATCGGCCAGTTGTCGCGCGTGCTGTCACGCCTGGCCGACTACATCGAACGCCGCAATGCGCTGATCCAGAAAGTGCGGCTGGCCTTCACCTATCCGGCCATCGTGACGGTGGTGGCGTTCTCCATCGTGATCTTCCTGCTGACCTATGTGGTGCCGCAGATCGTCTCGGTGTTCGCCAACACCAAGCAGAAGCTGCCGTTCCTGACGGTGGTGATGCTGGCGGTGTCCGACTTCGTGCGCCACTACGGCATCGTGGTCGGCATCGCGCTGATCGGCGCGTGGTTCATGTGGCGGCGCGCCTTGCAGAACACCGCGCTCAAGCGCCGCTGGCATACCTGGCTGCTGACCGCGCCGCTGTACGGCAAGTTTGAACGCAGCCTGAATACCGCGCGCTTCGCCAGCACGCTGGCGATTACCACCGGCTCCGGCGTGCCTATCCTGCGCGCGCTCGACACCAGCCGCGACACGCTCAACAACGTCGCCATGCAGGAGCTGGTGGAAGAGGCCAGCGACGCCGTGCGCGAAGGCGTGAGCCTGGCGCGCGCGCTGTCGGCGCAAAAGCACTTCCCGCCGATGCTGATCCACATGATCCGCGCCGGCGAAATCACCGGCGAGCTGCCGGCCATGCTGGACCGCGCCGCCGCCGCGCAGGAAGCCGACCTGGAACGCCGCACATTGACGATCGCCGGCCTGCTGGAACCGGCGCTGATCCTGGCCATGGGCGTGGTGGTGCTGCTGATCGTGCTGGCGGTGCTGATGCCTATTATCGAAATCAATCAGCTGGTACGCTGATCACAAGGACACCATGAAGCGTTTGCCCTTAATCCTGACTGTTCTCGCCGTGGTGCTGTTGTCGGCATCGCTGGCCTACTGGGGACTGCAATTATTCAAGCCGCAGCAGCGCGCCATCGCCGCGCCGCCGCCACCGCCGCCGATGGGCATCAACCTCGATGCGGCCAAGGGCCTGTTCGGCGGCCAGGTTGCCGTGGCCGTGGTCAGCAACTACCAGCTGAAAGGCGTGGTGGCGGCGCGCGGCGAGGACAGTGCGGCCATCATCTCGGTCGATAACAAGCCGGCGGTGGCGCTGGCGGTCGGCAAGGAAGTGATGCCGGGTGTGCTGGTGAAAGAGGTGCATGAGAAGCATGTGATCCTGTCCGAGGGCGGCGTGATCAAGCGTGTCGACCTGCCGAGCGATGCCGGCGTGTCCAGCGGCCCGGCCAACGCGCCCCCGACGCCACTGGCGCCGCTGCCATCGGCGCCGCCGCCGATCGTGCAGCCCGCGCCGCCGCCGGTGCAGACCTCCGGCCAGCCGCCGGCGCAGCCGCAACAGAACGCCCAGACCGCGCCGCAGCGGCCCAACCCCAACGATCGTCAGTAGGATAGCCCATGGCTTACATCCGTTATCTGGCCGCAGCTTTATGCTGCGGCTTTTTCTTGTCCACGGCGCTGGCCGCGCAGCAGCCTAACGCCACCTCGGTGGCGCCGGATGCGTCGATCAAGCCGCGTCCGAAAATCGCGCTGGTGTTGTCCGGCGGCGGTGCGCGCGGCTTCGCCCACATCGGCGTGCTGCGCGCCTTGCAGGAGCTGCGCATCCCGGTCGACATCGTGGTCGGCACCAGCATGGGCAGCGTGGTGGGCGGCGCTTACGCCGCCGGCAGCTCGGTCGACCAGCTGGAACAGCTGGTGCGTCGTACCGACTGGAACGCCGTGGTGGCGGACCGGCCGCCGCGCGATGAATTGTTTTACCGCCGCCGCGAGGAAGACTTGCTGCTGCCGTCGCGGATCGAATTCGGCGCGCATCTGGATGGCGTGTCGCTGCCGCCCGCCGCCGCCGGCAACGAGGCGCTGGAACTGGCGCTGACGCGCGTGCTGCCGCCGGGCGCGCGCGACAAGCCGGCCAATCTGCTGCAATTGCCGTTCCGCTCCGTGGCTTCGGACCTGGTCACCGGCGAACTGGTGGAGCTGACCGACACGCCGCTGTTCCTGGCCATGCGCGCCTCGCTGGCGGTGCCGGGCGTGTTTGCGCCGGTGCGCGTCAATCAGCGCCTGCTGGTGGATGGTGGCCTGGTGCGCAACCTGCCGGTGGACGTGGCGCGCGAGATGGGGGCGGACGTCATCATCGCCGTCAACGTCGGCACGCCGCTGGCGCAGGAAAAGGAACTGGTGAGCGCGGTCAGCGTGGCGCAGCAGATGCTGCAAATCCTGACCGAGCAAAACGTCCAGCGTTCGCTGAAGGAACTGCGTCCGAACGACGTGCTGTTGCAACCGGACCTTGGCGGCATTGGCTTCCTGGATTTTGGCCGGCATGACCGCGCCATGAAAGAGGGCGAGGCGGCGGTGCGCGCCATGAGCGCGCGGCTGGTGGCGCTGGCCCTGCCGGAAGCGCAGTACGCGGCGTATGAGTTGAGCCGCTCGTCGGCGCCGGTGGCGATCGACCAGCCGGTCAGGCTGACCAAGCTGGAAGTGGCGCCGAGTGGCCGCATCAATCCGAAGGAACTGGAAGTGCAGACCGGCCTCAAACTCGGCCAGGAAGTCACCAGCGAACAGGCCACGCTGGCCGGCAATATGCTGTTCGGCCGCGGCGACCTGGCGCGCGTGGAAACCGAGGTGCGCGACGACGAGAGCGGCCGCAGTGTGCTGATCAAGCCGACCGAAGCCGATTGGGCGCACAGCCGGCTGCGCGTCGGGCTGGAGCTGAACAGCGATTTCAGCGAGAACAGCGCGTTCCAGTTCAAGGCCATGCACGTGCTGTCGTCGCTCAACGACTGGGGCGCGGAATGGCGCACCATTGCCAGCGTCGGCACCGAGCGCGTGCTGGGCACGCAGTTCTGGCAGCCGCTGGGCGTGGGCTCGCCATGGTACGTGGCGCCGTCGCTGCAATATGGTTCGGGCGCGGCCGACGTCTTCAACTCCAGCGGCTTCCGCCAGGCCCGCTATGCCTACGACTACACCGCGGCGGCGCTGGCGCTGGGGCGTCAGGTGGGCCGCTGGGGCGACTTGCGCTACACGGTGGCGCGCCAGGTCGGCAACGCCCACCTCAGCATTCCGGAAGACCTGACCAACCAGCGCACGTTCCAGACCGTGCAGGCCCTGAGCTTCAATGTCGACACGCTGGACACCATCGCCTTCCCGACGCGCGGCACCCTGTTCAGCCTGGACTGGCAACGCGCGGTGGAAAAATCGCGCCTGGGCGGGCCGGTGCCGACGCAGCAAAAGGTGCAGGGACTGGAAGCCTTCCACACCGGCCGCTGGGCCGGCCACGTGTACGCGGAATGGGCGCGCAGCCAGGGTGGGGCGACCGACAACAATCTGGGTGGTTTCCTGCGCCTGTCCGGCACCACGCCGGAATCGGTGGTGGGCAGCCGCACCTTGCTGGGACGGGTGGTGATGGCGCGCAGCATCGGCGCCATGCCGGCCGCGCTGGGCGGCGACGTGCGGCTGGGCTTCTCGCTGGAAGCGGGCGCGGCCTACAGCCCGGCCGACCCGCTCCACTGGGGCAAGTTCAAGCAGGCGGCCAGCGGCTTCATCGCGGTCGACACCCGCTTCGGCCCGCTGTACTTCGGCACCGGCACCACCAAGGGCGGCAACAGCAGCGCCTACCTGTTCCTCGGTCCTATCTGGTGACCTTCCATTTGCGGGATGGATAGTCGATGATGATGGTTTGTCCGGCAAAGCCGGCCAGGCCCACAATGCCGGCCAGGGGCACGCCGATGTCGACGCCCATCTTGCAGTAACCTAGCACGCCGCCATTCAGCCTGTAACCGCCGACGCGCAGCGCGGTCGTCAAGCGGCTGGTCTCGCAGCCCACCTCGTTGCCCCAGCTGGATACTTTCAGCGGCGCGCTGTCCGAAGTCCGCAGCGCCGCGTACAGCGCCGGTTGCAGCGGCGCAAAGCTGAACAGCGCCGCGCCGGTATCGCTGTAGGTAAAGCGCGCGCGTTGCAGGTCGAGGGTTAGCGAGCCGCTTTCGAAAAATCCATTGCCGACGGTGCCGGCGTGACACTGATCGCCTTCTGGCAGAGGTTGCGCCACGCTGGCCTTGATGGTGCGCCGGCCGATGACAATGTCGGCCGGCGCACCGGCGGCGCCGCCAGGAGTGCGGCAAGTAGCAGTTTATTCATGGCTATTTCGCCACCACCTTGCGCAGCACTTCGTACAGAATCAGCAGCAGCGCCGCCAGCGGCAGGGCGTCGACCACGATGGTCGGAAGGGCGCCGATGTGGAACACGCGCTCCAGCAGCGTGTAGGCGGTCATCAGGATGAAGGCGGCGGCCATCATCCATTGTTTGTGTGCGGTGAAGACGCCGGAGCAGGTGACGGTGCCGGCCAGGCTGATGAGGGTTGCGATTTTCATGCGGTCGTTTTCGATGGTGCTGTACGGCGCAGCGCGGTGAAGGCTGCGAATTCCCAGGAACGGAATCCTACCAGTAATGTAAATCCGTCGCGTTCGCCTGGCATCAGGCGGCGGTCGTTCTGGTGCAGGCGCGCCAGCTCGCCGGCCAGTTGCTGGATGCGGCTCACCAGTTCCAGCGAACTCGGCGCCGACAGGCGCGCTGGCAGGCACAGCAGGGTTTCGCCGCCGCCGTCGAAGCTGCCGCTGAAATAATCGTCCACCACGTGCTCGCGGAAGAATTGCTGCACCGGCCCGTCCGGCAGCCAGCGGAAGGCGTTGGAGACGCGCAGGCGGTAGCGGTTCAACGGCTTCAGTTCAATCAATCCCAGCCGGTCCAGCTCGGCCAGCAGCATGATGCATTCCGGCTCGGTCAGCGCATAGGTTTCCAGGATTTGTTCCAGCGTCCAGTGGCCCAGGCAGCTGATCGCCATCAGCAGCAGCTTGGGATTGGCCAGCAGCGATTTTTCCTGCGTCAGCGTCAGGCGGTCGGCCTGCGGGGTGGCGTCGGCGGCGCCGCGCAGCACGTCTTCCATCGGCACGCCCGCCGCCTTGCAGATTTGCGCCAGCCGCGACAGCGACATGTCCTGTTGCCCGAACATGCGCTTGACGCTCGACTCGCTCATCGAGATCCGCTCGGCCAGCATTTTGTAGGTGACGCCGGCGGCCCGCATCTGGGTCCGCAGCACTTGCAGCAGCAATTCCGGTGAGCTCATTTCACGCCTTGTTAAAAAACAAAAAGGTATCGTAACACGATACCTTCTGGTTTGAAAATCAGTTCACGGAATAATTCGGTAGTACATCGGATCGGACTGGCGCACACTGATGTCCATACGCCGGGAGCGGGAGCCATCACCGGCCCCCGCCGAAGGTGGCCTCTCTACAGCACGTAGCGCGACAGGTCCTCGTTGACCGCCAGCGCATCCAGGCGCGCGTTCACATACGCCGCGTCGATCACGATGGTCTTGCCGGTGTCTTCGCTGGCCGTGAAGGACAGTTCCTCCAGCAGCTTTTCCATCACCGTGTACAGCCGGCGCGCGCCGATGTTTTCGGTGCGCTCGTTGACCGAGTAGGCGATCTCCGCCAGGCGGTTGATGCCTTCCGGCGCGAACTCCAGCTTGACGTCCTCGGTGGCCAGCAGCGCTTCGTACTGCTTGGTCAGGCAGGCGTCGGTGCTGGTCAGGATGCGTTCGAAGTCGGCGATCGACAGCGATTCCAGCTCGACCCGGATCGGGAAGCGGCCTTGCAGCTCGGGGATCAGGTCCGACGGCTTGGCCAGATGGAAGGCGCCCGAGGCGATGAACAGGATGTGGTCGGTCTTGATCATGCCGTACTTGGTGTTGACGGTGGTGCCTTCCACCAGCGGCAGCAGGTCGCGCTGCACGCCGGCGCGCGAGACGTCGGCGCCGCCCACTTCCGAACGCGAGGCGATCTTGTCGATCTCGTCCAGGAACACGATGCCGTTCTGCTCGACGTTCTGGATGGCCTTCTGCTTCATCTCGTCCTCGTTGACCAGCTTGGCGGCTTCCTCGTCGATCAGCACCTTCATGGCTTCCTTGATCTTGACCTTGCGCGCTTTCTTGCGCTGCGCGCCGATGCCGGAGAACATGGACTTGATCTGCTCGGTCATTTCCTCCATGCCGGGCGGGGCCATGATTTCCATCTGCGGGCCGGCCTCGGCCAGCTCGATCTCGATTTCCTTGTCGTCCAGCTCGCCCTGGCGCAGGCGCTTGCGGAAGGTCTGGCGGGTGCTGTCGTCCTTTTGCGGTTCCGCGCCCGGCGGCGTGAAGCCGAAGTCGCGCGCCGGCGGCAGCAGGATGTCGAGCACGCGGTCCTCGGCCGCGTCCTCGGCGCGGGTGCGCACCTTGGCCATTTCCGACTGGCGGGTCTGCTTGACGCCGATGTCGATCAGGTCGCGGATGATGGTGTCCACGTCGCGGCCCACATAGCCCACCTCGGTGAACTTGGTGGCCTCGATCTTGATGAAGGGCGCGTCGGCCAGCTTGGCCAGACGGCGCGCGATCTCGGTCTTGCCGACGCCGGTCGGGCCGATCATCAGGATGTTTTTCGGCGTGATCTCGTGGCGCAGCGGTTCGTCCACCTGCTGCCGGCGCCAGCGGTTGCGCAGCGCGATGGCGACCGCCTTCTTGGCCTTGGCCTGGCCAACCACGTGTTTGTCGAGTTCGCCGACGATTTCCTGCGGGGTCATGTTCATGCTGGGTCCAGTGTCTCAATGATGTGGTTCAGATTGGTGTAGATGCACAGCTCCCCGGCGATGGTCAGCGATTTTTTGACCACTTCCGCCGGCGACAGTTCCGTGTTCTCCACCAGGGCCTTGGCGGCCGATTGCGCGTAAGTGCCACCGGAGCCGATCGCGCCCACGCCATCCTCCGGTTCCAGCACGTCGCCGTTGCCGGTGATGACCAGCGTGGAGTCGGCGTCCGCCACCAGCAGCATGGCTTCCAGGCGGCGCAGCACGCGGTCGGTGCGCCAGTCCTTGGCCAGCTCCACCGAGGCGCGCAGCAGGTTGCCTTGGTGTTTCTCCAGCTTGCCTTCGAAGCGGTCGAGCAGGGTGAAGGCGTCGGCGGTGCCGCCGGCGAAGCCGACCAGCACCTTGCCCTGGTAGACCTTGCGCACCTTGCGGGCCGTGCCCTTCATGACGATATTGCCCAGCGTGACTTGGCCGTCGCCGCCCAGCGCGACTTGCTTGCCGCGACGCACGCACAGGATGGTGGTGCCGTGAAATTGTTCCATAGTTACCTCAAAGTAATGATGCAGGCTGCCTCAAGACTGAAAAGTGGGGCCGGGAACTAAAATTGCAAGTTAATACTTGTGGGGATAGATGCGGGCCAGGCTGGCGTAGCCCAGCAGCCGCAGCAGCGCGTTGACCAGGTGATTCACGTCGCGGAAGGCGATTTTCCGGCCCTGGCCAGCCCATTCCTGCAATGCGGAGTGTAGCTGAATGGCGCTGGCGTAGTCGATGCGCGTCAGGCGCGAGCAGTCGAACACCAGCGCCGGATACTGTTCAGCATAGCGCTGGATGGCCGGCAGCAGCGCGCCAAGTTGCTGTTCTATGACCGGCGGCAACATGAAGCGGTCGGGCGAGGCCGGCACGTGTTGCGCCGGCGCCATGGCCACCTTGTGCGGCGGCGTGAAAGCCGGCGGCGACACTTCGAAGGTCACGCAGTAGTCCATGCTGACCTGCTCGAATTCCTTTTCGCGGTGTTGCAATTGCAGCAGTTCCAGCAACAGCAGCCAGCTGGCCTCGCCCTCGTCGCGGCGGCCGATGGTGAGATTGCCGCGCAGGTGGGCGGTCAGCGCGGCCGCGCCCACCAGGATCAGCTCGCGCTGCTGCCGCTGCAATTGCCGCAGCGTGTCCAGCAGCAGGGCGGCGCCGTCGGCATGCACCGCCGCCACCCGGCTGAATTCCAGCCGCAGCACCGGGTGCTCGCCGGCCAGCGCGCGCAGGCGCTCCAGCTGCGGCGCGATGTGCGGCCCCAGCACGCCGCTGAAGGATGCGGTCGGCGTCAGGCCGGCCCAGTCCGGCGAGGCGGCCGCCAGCGCGGCCGGCGCCTGCCAGGCGGGCGGCGAGGTTTCAAAGGTGCTGGCGTAGTCGATCGACAGGTTGTCGAAGGCGTCCTGCTGGCCGGTCACCTGGTACAGGTCGAACAGCATCCACCAGGCGCCGCGGTCACTGTTGAGGCGGTTGGCCTCGGCCACGGCCGCCAGCAGCATCTGCTGGGCCACGCCGTTCTGGCCGTTGGCGTACAGGATGGCGATTTCTTCCACCGCCGGGGCGCTGTCGTCGGCGCTGGCCAGCGGCAATTCGTCGTCCGCCAGCAACAGCGTGGTGGGAATGTCGCCCAGTTCGGCCGCGTCGGCGGCCGGCCGGGGCGGGCGCGGCGGCCGCTGGCTGCCCCAGGCCGGTTCCGGCAGGTTGAAGATGTCGGCCGCCATGGCCGACTCGATGGCGTCGATCTTCATGGCGGTGGCGCGGGCGATCTCGCGCTGGCGCGCCGCCTGGCTCTGGCGTTCCGCTTCGCTATTGGCGGCCAGCCGCGCTTGCTCATCGTCGGTGAGCGGCGGCAGGGTCTCGGCTTTCTTGAAGAGTGAGAACAATCCCATAGCAGCATAGTGTAGCCGTAAAAAAAGCACGCGGTGCGAGGCGCGTGCTTTTTGGGGTGGGTGGCGCGCTTAGTCGCCGTACAGCTTTTGCTTGAGCTCGCGGCGCTGCTGGGCTTCCAGCGACAGGGTGGCGGTCGGACGGGCGATCAGGCGCGGAATGCCGATCGGCTCGCCGGTTTCTTCGCACCAGCCGTAGTCGTTGTTGTCGATGGCCACGATCGATTGCTGCACCTTCTTGAGCAGCTTGCGTTCGCGGTCGCGCGTGCGTAGTTCCAGCGCGTGCTCTTCCTCGATGGTGGCGCGGTCGGCCGGGTCCGGCACCAGCACGGTTTCGCGCAGGTGTTCGGTGGTTTCACCGGCATTTTTCAGCAGCTCTTTTTCCAGGGCTTGCAACTTTGCCTTGAAGAAGGCCATTTGCGCAGGATTCATGTAATCCTTGTCATCCATGGCCAGAATTTCTGCTTCGGTCAGGATGCGCTCAGGCGCTGCGGGGGTCGATTTATTAGTTTTGGTCATAACTTCGCTTACCTTCGATACGACAGAGTTGTCATCAACATACAAAACCCGGATAGTTTATACCAGACATTGTTCTAAACCGCTAATAAAGATGTCTTTGGGAAGATTTTTCCCAATAAATACCATTTTGCTGCCACGAACGTCGTTTTCTCCCCATTTGGCGCCGAGGTCGCTGCCCATGATCTGGTGCACGCCCTGGAATACCACTTTGCGGTCGGCGTCCTGCATGAACAATACGCCTTTGTAGCGCAGCATGCGAGGACCGTACACATTGACCAGGCCGCCGAGGAACTCGTCCAGCTTGGCGGTGTCGAACGGACGGTTGCTTTTGAACACAAAAGCCGCGATGTCGTCGCTGTGGTGGCCGTGGTGGTGGTCGTGATGCCCGTGATCGTGGTGGTGGTGGTCATGGCCGCAGTGCTCGTCGTGGACGTGGCCTTCCTCGTGCGCCTGGTCGGTCAGCAGGAAGTCCGGGTCCAGGTCCAGCTTGTCGTTGAGGTTGAAGCCTTTCAGGTCCAGCACCTCGCTGATCGGGGCGCGGCCGAAGTCGGACTTGCTGACCGGCGCGCGCGGGTTCATGCGGGTCAGGCGGGCGCTCAGGGCGGCCAGCTGTTCCTCGCTGACCAGGTCGGTCTTGGACAGCAGGATCTTGTCGGCGAAGCCGACCTGGCGCTGGGCTTCCTCGTGCTGGTCCAGCTGGTCCATGGCGTGGCGGGCGTCCACCACGGTGACCACGGCGTCCAGCATGTAGTTAGCGCCCACTTCCTCGTCAACGAAGAAGGTCTGCGCCACCGGGCCGGGATTGGCCAGGCCGGTGGTCTCGATCACCACGCGGTCGAACTGGATCTCGCCGGCTTCGCGCTTTTGCGCCAGGCTGCCGAGGGCGACGATCAGGTCGCCGCGCACGGTGCAGCAGATGCAGCCGTTGTTCATTTCCACGATCTGTTCGCCGGTGTCCTGCACCAGGATTTCATTGTCGATGTTTTCCTGGCCGAATTCATTTTCAATCACGGCGATGCGCATGCCATGCTCTTCCTGGAGGATGCGGTTGAGCAGGGTGGTCTTGCCGGCGCCAAGGAAGCCGGTGAGGATGGTGGTCGGAATCATAGGTACTCTCAAAGTGCGCAAATGCAATCGGTCGATTATGCCGGAATTTTTCCGGCGCTAGCAATTCGCCTGATTGAGCAATATCAGTACGCGCCAGCCGGATTTACTTCAGTTTAGCGCGTGGATGGGCTTTATCGTAGACCTCGGCCAGATGCTGGAAGTCGAGCGCCGTGTACACCTGCGTCGAGCTGATGCTGGAGTGGCCCAGCATTTCCTGTACCGCCCGCAGGTCGCCCGACGATTGCAGCAGGTGCGAGGCGAACGAGTGGCGCAGCATGTGCGGATGCACGTGCACCGGCGCGCCATGCGCCACGCCATGGCTTTGCAGCCGCTGCTGGATCACGCGCGGCGACACCCGGGTGCCGCGTGTGCTCAGGAACAGGGCGTTGCCGCCATCGGTGGGGGCCGGACGTACCGCCAGCCAGGCCTCCAGCGCCGCCAGCGCGGCCGAGCCGACCGGCACCGTGCGGCGCTTGTTGCCCTTGCCGGTCACCGTGACTTCCTGGTTGCCAGCCTCCACCCAGCCCAGGCTGTCCTTGCCGGGCACCAGGTCCAGGCCGGCCAGTTCGGACACCCGCAAGCCGCTGGAGTACAGCAATTCGAACATGGCGCGGTTGCACAGCGCGGCCGGCCCGGGCGCCGCGCCGGCGACCGGACGGGAGGGCGCCACCAGCTGCACGGCGTCGTCCACCGACAACGCGCGCGGCAGGCTTTTGGCGCGCTTGGGGGCGCGCACACCCTGCACCGGATTGGCGGCCAGCACGGTTTTCTCGCCCAGCCAGTGGAAAAAGCCGCGCCAGCTGGACAGCTTGCGGGCGATCGAGCGCGGATCGAGCTGCTGCGCGTGCAGCCTGGCGGTCAGGCGGCGGATGGCGTGCTGGTCGAGCTTGTCCCAGTCCAGCGCGCCGGACTGCGCCGCCACGAGTTTGGCCAATTCGTGCAAGTCGCGGGCGTAGGCGGCGCTGGTGTGCGGCGACAGCTGGCGCACGCCGCGCAGATGGGCGAGGTAGGCGTCGATCCAGGCCAGCTTGCTGTCTGGAGCGTCGCTCATGGCGTCGGGCCTCAGGCCAGCAGCCAGGCCAGCGCGGTGCTGGCGGTTTCGCCGATGTGGACCAGGAAGTCGGTGGCCATCAGCGAGGTGAAGCGGTTGGCGTCCTGCGAACCCATGATCAGCAGGCCGAAGGCTTGCTTGTCGCCCGGCTTGCGCAGCGGGATGATGACGGTCGACACCACGGCCGCCGGATCGTCCAGCCAGCGCACCGCCTCGAAGTCCTTGTTGGCGCCGCAGTACGGGGCCAGCAGGCTGTTGGCGAAGATGCGCGCGTCGTCCGACACGCCCTTGACGAACCACTCGTCCAGGTAATCCGGCGCCGTGCCCCAGATGCGCACCGTCACTTGCGGCACTTCAAAGGCGTTTTTCAGACCGCTGGTGACGGCGTGCGGCAGCGAGCCCACGTCTTCCGATTGCAGCAGGATCTGGGTCCAGCGGTGGAACTTGTTGGCGATGGCTTCGTTTTCCGAGGCCAGGCGCATCAGGTTGTGCATGCGCAGTTCCAGCGCCTTGTACTTGTCGCGCAGGACTTCCATCTGGCGTTCCTGCAAGGACACGGCGCGGCCGGCGAGCGGACTGGTCAGTTTGATTTCCCCCAGCAGCGCGGCGTGCTCCTCGAAGAAATGCGGATGATCGGTCAGGTATTGGGCGACGGCGTTGGAGTCCAGTGGGGAAGTCATTGAAGTACTTGATAGGCTAGATTGAACTGCAATTCTAAACGAAAAAAAACGGACATGGTGTCCCATGCCCGTCATTCCCCAACTACGCTGGCAGTTCTTGACGACTGCGCCGCTTAGAGCTTGTTTTTAGAAGTTGTGGTGAATACCGACGCTGTAGAAATTGAAGGTGGCGGCCGGCGTGATTTTCTTGCGGGTGCCGTCCACGTACAGGTAGGTGCGCGGCGACAGGTTGTAGTCGTAGCCGAGCGAGAATTGCTTGGTTTTGGCGATGGCCGGGCTGTTGAGCACATTGTCCGGCGTCTTGCGGCCAAAGCCGGCGCGGATCAGGCCGGGACCGACGTTGTAGTTCAGGCCCAGCAGCCATGCCTTGGTGATCGGGTTGAGCGGCACGCTGTAGTCTTGGTCCTGGCGCTGGTAGGAGCCCATCAGCTTCAGGTCCGGAATCGGTTTGAAGTAGGCGCCCACCGACCACAGCTTGGTCGACACGGCGTTGCGCTCGTACGCGCCATAGGCCGAGAACGGGCCCTGGGTGACGGTGGCGCTGATCGAGTACGGGTTGACCGGCGCCATGCTGTTGGCCGGGAACTGCGGCGCGGCGGCGGTGCCGCGGCCGATGATGACCGGGTTGTTGTTGGCTTCCTTGGTGGCCACCGTCAGGTTCAGCTGGAAGATGCCGCCGATCACCGGCGAGTTGTAGAACACGGCGTTGGAGAAGCGGTTCAGCGAGTTGCCGGCCACGCTCATCGGGTCGGAAGTGTAGCCGGCCACTTGCAGGTCGGTCTGGTAGCCGGCCACCGCTGGCATGCCCGACCATGGTTCGTAGAAGGTGCTGGTTTCCTGGAACGCCGTCAGGCCGCGGCCCAGGCGGATGGTGCCGAAGTCGCCTTGCAGACCGACCCGGCTCTGGCCCTGGAACAGCGGACGCACGGTGCTTTCGATCACGCCGGTGTCCGGCTCGTAACGAATTTCCAGCTGGAACAGGGCCTTCAGGCCGCTGCCCAGATCTTCCACGCCGCGAAAGCCGAGTTTGTTGTTATCGCGTTTGCCGACGGCCGTGACGTCGGTATCCGTGCGCCGTGAAACACCCGCGTCCAGCGTGCCGTAAATGGTGACGGACGATTGCGCCTGAGCGACCGAGAATGCGCCCATGAGTGCCAGAGCCAACAAAGATTTCTTCATTTGTTTTCCTTTATAAGTGTAATTCTCATCCCCGCCGCTGCGTGACCGCCGGTTGCTAGAACCTTAATTGCTCGTCGGTTGAATTGCGCTGGAATGGTCGATTGTGACGGCTTGTTTTGGTCGAAAGCCGCGGAACCCGGACTTCTTGTTGTATTTTTGAAACGCTTGTCAGCCACGTCATTTACCCCGTTTCTGGCGGGATTTCGCTTTCATCCGGGCATCAAAACAGCTCTAGCGTACAGGCGGGACAGGGGGGCGGCGTTTGTGCGAAATCAAGCCGGCGCGCATATTGTCTAGGGTGTGGCGCGGATGGCACGCTACACTTAGCTTCATATGAGGCCGCAGATAACACAGAGACGATGGCTAATCGAGAAGAGTTAGGAATCATACGGGGCGCCCGCGCGGGAGACGCGGATTGCCAGCTGGCGCTGGGCAAGTTGTACTTGTTCGGCGGCGCCGGATTGCCGCTCAACGTGCCGACCGCGCTGCACTGGCTGAGCCGCGCCGCCCGTCAGGATCTGGACGAGGCATGGCGCCTGATTGGCAGCCACATCCCCTTTGACATCGCCCGGCACAGCTTGCCGGAAGTGCTGCGCTGGTACGAACGCGCTTACGACGAGGGCATCGCCCACGCCGGCCTGGTGCTGGCGCAACTGGTGCTGCAAGCCGCGCCGCAAGACAGCCCCGCCCTGCGCGACAAGGCCCGCCTGGCTTTGCAGTCGGCCGCGCACGCCGGTCTGGTGGAAGCGCAATGGCTGCTGGCGCAGCAAGGCGGCGACCGTCCCCTGAGTCCGGTACTGTCGGCGGCGCGCAGTGTGCGCATGCCGCTGGTGCGCCGTCCGGCGGCGCCGGCGTGGCGCGCCGACAACAGCGTCGGCATGGCGCAGTACGCCGAGCTGGAGCTGCTGTGGCAGCGCGACCCGGCGGCATTCCTGGAACAGGCGCGCCCTCTGTTGCGGCAGTTGCTGGCGGGCGCGCCGGCCGATGCCGAGGCGGCGCGCGCCGGCGACTGGCTGCCCGGTCCGCCGCAACTGCTGCTGCTGTCGCGCTGTGCTGAACTATTGCCGCCGGCCGATGCGGAAGCGCAACAGTGCCGTGAACTGGCGGCTTACGGCGGCGACCGCAACGCCCAGCTGGCGCTGGGCCTGTGGTTTGCGCGCATGGATGGCGCGGGACGGCGCCAGAGCCACGGCATTGCCGCCGTCAATTTCAAGCGCGCGATCCGCTGGCTGACGCTGGCCGGCGAGCAAGGCCTGGCCGAAGCGTGGTTCGCGCTGTCGCGCATTTATCTTAAGCCGGAGTTTTCGCAGCGCTGCGTGGCGGAAGCGCAAAGCTATCTGGAGCGCGCGGCCGAGATGGGCCACTGCGGCGCCCAGCTGGAGTGCGGCATGTACGCCTGGCGCAACCGCCGCACCGACGAGCAGAGCGACGTGCGCGCGGCCTACTGGCTGCAAAAGGCGGCGGCGCAAGGCTGCGAGGAGGCGGAAACGGCGCTGGCGCGGGTGGCGGCCGCGCCGCAGGAAGCCGGCTGGATGACCAGCATCGTTACCTGCCTGACACGTGAGTTGCTGGAGAATCAGCCGCTGCTGGCGGCGCGGCTGGAGCTGGCCGCGCTGTTCGGCCTGAGCCGCGCGGAAGCCCTGCTGCTGGATGTGAAGGCGGCCGATCAGGGGCATTGCCTGGTGGTGGATATCCGCGCCAGCTACGGCCGCAGCAAGCGCCGGCTGGTGCTGTTGCGCACGGCGCGCGAGCGGCAGGCGCTGGACCGCATCGTGCGGCTGTTTGAATCGATCGACAGCGGGCCGGACGGGCTGGAGGGCAATTACCGCCAGCGCCTGTACCGTCTCAAGACCTGGCTGACCAGCGCCGGCGGCGACGCCCTGCTGGCCGCTTAAATTTCTATTTCACCCTCGAACACGGTGACGGCGGGGCCGGTCAGATACACCGGCTGGCCTTCGCCCGCCCAGGCGATCGACAGCTGGCCGCCGCGCGCGTCGATGCGCACCGGGCTGTCCAGCAAGCCGCGGCGGATGCCGGCCACGGCCGCCGCGCAGGCGCCGGTGCCGCAGGCCAGCGTCTCGCCCACGCCGCGCTCGAACACGCGCAGCTTCACGTGCTGGCGGTGGATGATCTGCATGAAGCCGGCGTTGACGCGGTTGGGGAAGCGCGGATGATGCTCGATCAGCGGGCCGGTCAGTTCCACCGGCGCGGTGTCGACGTCGTCCACCACCTGCACCGCGTGCGGATTGCCCATCGACACCGCCGAGATCAGCACGCTCTCGCGCGCGCCGCCCAGTTCCAGCACCAGCGGCCACAGCGTGTCGCGGCCTTGCTGCTCGCCTTGCAAGCCTTCGGCGTCAAACGGCACCCGGCCCGGTTCCAGGATGGGGGCGCCCATGTCGACCGTGATGCTGCCGTCCGCCTCCAGGCGCGGCGCGATCACGCCGGCCTTGGTCTGCACGCTAATGCTGCGCTTGTCGGTCAGGCCTTTTTCCGACACGAATTTCACGAACGCGCGCGAGCCATTGCCGCATTGCTCAACCTCGCCGCCGTCGGCGTTGAAGATGCGGTAGCGGAAATCGCAGCCGGCTTCGCTGGGCTTTTCCACCAGCAGGATCTGGTCGGCGCCGACGCCGAAGCGGCGGTCGCCCAGCAGCTGCCATTGCGCTGGCGTGAAATCGATGTGCTGGTTGACGCCGTCGATCACGACGAAGTCATTGCCGGCGCCGTGCATTTTGGTGAATTTCAGTTTCATGGGCGGTTTAGTGTTTGCTGTACAGCGAAGGCTCGCCATGCGGGCGCGTCTTGAAGCGTTTGTGGGTCCAGAAGTACTCGGCCGGCGACTCGCGCACGCGTTCCTCGATGAACTGGTTCATGCGGCGGGTGGCGGCCACCATGTCGTCACCCGGGTAATTGTCCCACACCGGGTAGAATTTCACACGCCAGCCGCGGTAATCGGGCAGGAAGGTGGCGATCACCGGCATCACCTGCGCGCCGGTGGTGGCGGCGATGCGGGCGGTGGCGGTCAGGGTCGCGGCCTGGATGCCGAAGAAGGGCACGAACTCGGCATCCTTCTCGCCAAAGTCCATGTCCGGCAGCATGAAGTAGGGCAGCTTGTCGCGCAGCGCGCGCAAAATCGGCTTGATGCCGTCCTGGCGCGTGAACAGCTTGACCGGCTTGAAGCGCGCGCGGCCGGCGCGCAGCACCTGGTCGAAGGCGGCGTTCTTTTGCGTGACGTACATGGAGGACGCGCTGGCTTCCATGGCGATCGCGGCGCCGGCCACGTCCAGGCAGACGAAGTGCGGGCACAGCAGGATGGTCGGCTTGTCGGTCATGGCCGCCACCGGGATCTCGCCACCGGGATCGATGGTGATCAGGCGCTTGAGGCGCGACTCCGGCGCCCACCACAGCACGGCGCGCTCCCACACGCTGCGCGAGTAGGCCTGGAAGTGGCGGCGCGCGATATCGACGCGCTGAGGCTCGCTCAGTTCCGGCATGCACAGGCGCAGATTGGTCAGCGCGATGTGGCGGCGCGAACGCAGCAGCACAAATAGCAAGCTGCCGATGGCGTCGCCGAAGCGGCCCAGCAGCGGTAGCGGCAGCCAGTGCAGCAGCCACATCAATCCCAACATCAGTTTCATGCGTTTTCCTTCGCCCTGGCCGCCGCTGGCGCTTCAATTCCATGCGGCACCTTGTAGCGGTTATAGCTCCAGTAGTATTGCGACGGGCTGCGCACGATCAGGCGCTCCATGGCGCTGTTGATGGCCTGCGCCTGGGCGGCGCTGTCGCCGTCCAGCGTTCCGTCAAAGGGCACGAAGCGTACCACATAGCCGCGTCCGCCCGGCAGACGTTCGGCGTAGGTGATGATGATGGTGGCGTCGCCCAGCAGGGCCAGCTTGGCCGGCAGGGTCATGGTGTAGGCGTCGCGGCCGAAGAAGGTGGCCCACACGCCCTCGCCCTCCTGCGGCACCTGGTCGGGCAGCACGCCGACCGGCTGGCCTTTCTTGAGGAACTTGGCCAGCATGCGCACGCCCGACATATTGGCCGGCGCCAGCAGCAGGTTCTTGCGCGCGCGGGCGCCTTCGATCAGCGGTTTCAGCGCTTCTTTTTTAGGCGGACGGTACATCACCATCAGCTCGGTGCGCAGGGCGATCTCCTGCGCCACGATTTCAAAGCAGCCCAGGTGTGGCGTCATGAACACAATGCCGCGCCCGGCGTCCAGCTCGGCCTGCACCAGTTCCCAGTTCTCCAGCGTGGCGTGGCGCGACACGCGGGCCGGATCGGCGCACCAGACGAAGGGCAGCTCGATGATGCTCTTGCCCGCCTCGGCAATGGCGGCGTGCAGGTGCTGCGCCACGCCGGCTTGCCGCATGTTGTCGCGCATGCGGCGGCGGTAGGAGGGCGAGGCCCAGTACACCAGCCAGCCCAGCGCGGCGCCCAGGGCGTGCAAAAACGGCAAGGGGAAAATCGATAAAAAGCGGAAGAGGGGAACCAGCATGTCGTTTTTGTGCCTGTGTCAGAAGCAAGTTTTTTCAAAAAAGCGTAAAATACCACGAGAGCAGTAGCCGCTGAGTTAATGACAACTTGCGATGCGGGATATAAATATCGCTAAAGCGTCGCAAGCCGTAGTGGTAAGCGACCAAACCGTTTACACCTTATCAGGAGCTTGCGATGTCTAATGATTATCTTTTCACCTCTGAATCCGTCTCGGAAGGTCACCCGGACAAGGTCGCCGACCAGATTTCCGACGCGATTCTCGACGCGATTCTGGCCCAGGACCCGAAAGCCCGTGTTGCCGCTGAAACGCTGTGCAACACCGGCCTGGTGGTGCTGGCGGGTGAAATCACCACCCACGCCAACGTCGATTATATTCAGATCGCGCGCGAAACCATCAAGCGCATCGGCTACGACAATACCGACTACGGTATCGACTACCGTGGTTGCGCCGTGCTGGTCGCTTACGACAAGCAATCGCCGGACATCGCCCAGGGCGTGGACGAAGGCGCCGGTATCGACCTCGACCAGGGCGCCGGCGACCAGGGCCTGATGTTCGGCTATGCCTGCGATGAAACCGCCGAGCTGATGCCAGCCGCCATCCACTACGCGCACCGCCTGGTCGAGCGCCAGTCGCAACTGCGCAAGGATGGCCGCCTGCCGTGGCTGCGTCCGGATGCCAAGTCGCAAGTCACGTTGCGTTATGTGAACGGCCGCCCGGTGGCGGTGGACACCGTGGTGCTGTCGACCCAGCACGCGCCGGAGATGCAGCACAAGGCGATCGAAGAAGCCGTCATCGAGGAAATCATCAAGCCGGTGCTGCCGAAGGAATGGCTGCAAGACACCAAATACCTGGTCAACCCGACCGGCCGTTTCGTGATCGGTGGTCCGCAGGGCGACTGCGGCCTGACCGGCCGCAAGATCATCGTCGACACCTACGGCGGCGCCTCGCCGCACGGCGGCGGCGCCTTCTCGGGCAAGGACCCGTCGAAGGTGGACCGCTCGGCGGCCTACGCCGCGCGCTACGTGGCCAAGAACGTGGTGGCGGCCGGCCTGGCGCGCCAGTGCCAGGTGCAGGTGTCGTACGCGATTGGCGTGGCGCGTCCGATCAACATCACGGTCTACACCGAAGGCACCGGCGTGATCCCGGACGAGAAGATCGCGCAACTGGTGATGGAGCACTTCGACCTGCGTCCGAAAGGCATCGTGCAGATGCTGGACCTGCTGCGTCCGATCTACGGCAAGACCGCCGCCTACGGCCACTTCGGCCGCGAGGAGCCGGAATTCTCGTGGGAGCGCACCGACAAGGGCGCCATCCTGCGCGCCGCCGCCGGCCTGAAGTAATCAAGCCCGGCCGTAGCTGCAAAACACCAATGCCCCGGATTTCGGGGCGTTGTTATTTGGGGCGTTTGGGCAGGGGCGGTATCGGATTTGGCGGCAGGTATTTGCGCCGCGGATCGTCGGTCGGGATCATGATATGTCCAGTTTCTGATTGGTTGTTGTCTGCGCTTCATTTCGCAAACGTCGAGTCAATAGCAAGTCGTGCAGGAACTTTCCTGTTTCCATGCCATATTTTCTGCGCAACGCCAGCAAATTTTCCTCAAACTCTTCCACGGGAAAGTCGTCTTTGATTTTCATGCGAAGTATGAGGGAGCCTATTTCCATGCTCAAACTGCTCAGTTCGGCGGTCGACGTCGAGTGCCGCCGCAGTTTTTCGGCGACATCCAGTTGGCTGGATATGATGGCTAACAAAGTACTGGCGGAGGTGAACATCGGCCATAGAAAAGTATAGTCGCTGTTTTTCCAGAATACGAGTCCGGTTAATGCAGCCCCAGCGGATGAAATTCGTCCCAGATGACATCGCGAGGGTCGATAGTCATTGTCAGTTCCCTCCAAAGAAACCACCGTATATGACGATGGCAAAGAGCGCATTGAGCGGACGCAAACGGACGGATTTTGTCGCCATCCGGACTTAACGATGCTAGAATGCGCCTTCCGAGGAGCGCTGCGACGAACTAGCTTCGCCAGGCTCGGAGATCTCCAACCGCGCTCACGTTACTTTTTTCAACTCATGAAAGGAGGGCGTGATGAACGCCGTACTCAAATCCGCTCAAGATTACCTGGTTGCCGACATTTCGCTGGCGCCATGGGGCAACAAAGAAATCAAGATTGCCGAAACCGAAATGCCTGGCCTGATGGCGATCCGCGAGGAATTCGCCGCCGCCCAGCCGCTGAAGGGCGCGCGCATCACCGGTTCGCTGCACATGACCATCCAGACCGCCGTGCTGATCCAGACGCTGGAAGCGCTGGGCGCGCAGGTGCGCTGGGCCTCGTGCAATATCTACTCGACCCAGGACCACGCCGCCGCCGCCATCGCCGCCAACGGCACCCCGGTGTTCGCCATCAAGGGCGAGACCCTGGACGAATACTGGGACTACACCCACCGCATCTTCGAATGGCCGAACGACGCCGCCGGCAACCCGGTCTACTCGAACATGATCCTGGACGACGGCGGCGACGCCACCCTGCTGCTGCACCTCGGCGCGCGCGCCGAAAAAGATATCTCGGTGCTGGCCAACCCGGGTTCGGAAGAAGAGATCTGCCTGTTCAACGCCATCAAGGCCCACCTGGCCAAAGATCCGTCGTGGTACTCCAAGCGCCTGCCGCACATCCTCGGCGTGACCGAGGAAACCACCACCGGCGTGCACCGCCTGTACCAGATGCACAAGGAAGGCAAGCTGGCCTTCCCGGCGATCAACGTCAACGACTCGGTCACCAAATCGAAGTTCGACAATCTGTACGGCTGCCGCGAATCGCTGGTGGACGGCATCAAGCGCGCCACCGACGTGATGGTGGCCGGCAAGATCGCCGTCATCGCCGGCTACGGTGACGTCGGCAAGGGCTCGGCGCAAGCCATGCGCGCCCTGTCGGCGCAAGTGTGGGTGACCGAGATCGATCCGATCTGCGCCCTGCAAGCCGCGATGGAAGGCTACCGCGTGGTGACCATGGACTACGCCGCCGAACACGGCGACATCTTCGTCACCTGCACCGGCAACTACCACATCCTGACCGAAGCGCACATGTTGCGCATGAAGGACCAGGCCATCGTCTGCAACATCGGCCACTTCGACAACGAGATCGACGTCGCCGCGCTGAAAAAGTACACCTGGGAGAACATCAAGCCGCAGGTGGACCACGTGATCTTCCCGAACGGTAAGCGCATCATCCTGCTGGCCGAAGGCCGCCTGGTGAACCTGGGCTGCGGCACCGGCCACCCGTCGTACGTGATGTCGTCGTCGTTCGCCAACCAGACCATCGCCCAGATCGAGCTGTACGCCAACACCGCCAAGTACCCGGTCGGCGTGTACGTGCTGCCGAAGCACCTGGACGAAAAAGTGGCGCGCCTCCAGCTGAAAAAACTGAACGCGCAACTGACCGTGCTGACCCCCGAGCAAGCGGCCTACATCGGCGTGACGCAAGAAGGTCCGTACAAGCCAGATCACTACCGTTATTAATCCGGAAGCGGGGCCTCGCGGCCCCGCTTTTTTAGCAGCGAGAACTTCTTATGCGTTTGGTCCTTACCTGGTTAATCAATGCCGTTGCCTTGCTGGCAGTGCCTTACCTGATGCATTCCGTCGATGTCACAAGCATAGGCGCAGCCCTCGTCGCGGCTCTTGTACTGGGCCTGGTCAATACGCTGATACGTCCCGTCCTGCTCTTGCTTACCCTGCCGGTGACGCTGGTGTCACTGGGCCTGTTCATCTTCATCGTCAACGGCTTCATGTTCTGGCTGGTGGCGCAATGGGTGGACGGCTTCCACGTCGACAGCTTCCTGTCGGCCGTCGGCGGCGCAATCCTGTACAGCGTGATTTCCTGGGCCTTGTCGACCTTACTTTTGAAGAACCCAGATGGACAATCCTAACTTCAGTATCGAATTCTTCCCGCCCAAGACGGCGGAAGGCGCGGAGAAGCTGCGCGTCACGCGCGCCAAGCTGTCCGAGCTCAAACCGAAATATTTTTCCGTGACCTTCGGCGCCGGCGGCAGCACGCAGCGCGGCACGCTGGACACGGTGGTCGAGATCCTCGCCGCCGGCGAAGACGCCGCGCCGCACCTGTCCTGCGTGGGCGGCACGCGCGAGTCGATCCGCGACATCCTGGCCGAGTTCAAGTCGCACAACATCAAGCGCATCGTCGCGCTGCGCGGCGACCTGCCGAGCGGCTACGGCGCGGCCGGCGAATTCCGTTATGCGAATGAGCTGGTGGAATTCATCCGCCAGGAGACCGGCGACTGGTTCCACATCGAAGTGGCGGCCTATCCGGAAGTGCACCCGCAAGCCCGCTCGCCGCAGGACGACCTGCTGGCGTTCGAGCGCAAGGTGAAGGCCGGCGCCAACGCCGCCATCACCCAGTACTTCTACAACGCCGACGCCTACTTCAACTTCGTCGAGCAGACGCACAAGCTGGGCATCAATGTGCCTATCGTGCCGGGCATCATGCCGATCACCAACTACACGCAGCTGATGCGCTTCTCCGACATGTGCGGCGCCGAGATCCCGCGCTGGGTGCGACTGAAGCTGGCCAGCTTCGGCGACGACACCGCGTCGATCAAGGCCTTTGGCCTGGACGTGGTGGCGGCACTGGGCGAGCGCCTGCTGAAAGGCGGCGCGCCGGGCCTGCACTTCTACAGCATGAACCAGGCCGCGGCGACCACCGCGCTGTGGCAACGACTCGTTTAAGCCTCGGTGATGATGCGGTCCAAAGCCACATCATGACCGTCGCTGTCGAATGGCACTTGCAGGCACTGGTAAGCGATTCCCAGTGTCCGCGGGCGCGGTGCATGGCGCGCCAGCGTGCGGTCGTAGAAACCGCCGCCATATCCCAATCGATAACCTTGCGGGTTGAAACCCAGGCAGGGCACCAGCAGCGCCGGCGGATACGCGGCCTGCAAGCGTAAAGCGGCCGGCACGGCCACGCCCATCTTGTCCTTCACCATTTCCTCGCCGATGGACCATTCGGCAAACTCCAGCGCCGCGTCCTTCCGCACCACCACCGGCAGCAGCAGACGCGCGCCAAGGCGCGCCAATTCGGCGTAGGCTGCATGCAGGTCCGGCTCATCGCGCAGCGGCCAGTACACCCCCAGCGCGGCCGGCTGGGCGGCCTGCCACCATGCCACCACCTGATCGCCGATCGCGCGGTCCCACGCGGCGCGCGTGGCGCCGTCGATCGCGCGCCGTTCGGCCAGCAGCTGCTTCCTTAAATCCGCCTTGCCTACTGGTGATCCGGCGTCGCTGCGTGGTATTCTAGGAATGCTGGTCATATTGATTCAAGTCTTAAGAGAGTTGCACATTGATTTCTGCTTCGAAATGGATAGCCGGCGCCCTCGTCGTTGCCTTCACCTCGCTTGCCCACGCCGACGATACCGATAGCCGCAGGGATGACGATTCCTTCCTGCTGCTGCGCGACGCGGTACGCCAGGACGATGCGGCCAAAGCGGATTTCTACGCCGCGCGGCTCCCCAACTATTCGATTCCATCCTACGTCGATTATTATCGGCTGAAATCACGTCTGAAAGACGTTCCGCAGTCAGAAATCCGCGACTTCTTCAAACGCTACGACGGCCAGGCCATTGTCGACCGCCTGCGCAACGACTGGCTGCTGGACCTCGGCCGCAAACGCGACTGGGCCACGTTCGATGAGCAGTACCCGCTGTTCATCCTCAACGACGACACGCAAGTCAAATGCTACGCGCTGACCTCGCGCGCGCTGAAAGGCCAGAAGGTCGCCGACGAGGCGCGCGCCCTGCTGACCGCGCCCAGCGTCTACGGCGAACCATGCGCCGGCCTGATCGCCACCTTGTACCAGAACGGCCAATTCAACACCGAAGACCTGTACGCGCAATTGCGCCTGTCCGGCGAGTACAACGCCACCGGCCAGGCGCGCCGCATCGTCGCGCTGCTGGACGGCCCGGAAAAGAAAGCCGTGCAAGCGGTGGATTTGCCGACGGTGGCGGTGGCCAAGGGCATGGGCCCGAGCAAGGTGGAACATCAGATTTACATCGTCGCCATCGGCCGCCTGGCCAAGACCAGCATCAAACTGGCGACGCTGGCGCTCAACAAGGCACTGCCGAAAATGACGCCGCACGAGCAGCAGCAAGGCTGGGCGGCGATCGCGCTGCAATCGTCGTACACGCTGGCGCCGGAAACCGCGGATTACTGGAAGCGCTCCAACGGCGCGCCGCTGTCGATCGACCAGGCCCAGTGGAAGGCGCGCATCGCGCTGCGCAACGGCGACTGGCGCCAGGTCGAGAACACCATCCGCGCCATGCCGGCCGCGCTGCGCGGCGAGCCGACCTGGGTCTACTGGCTGGGCCGCGCGCTGATGGCGCGCGACGGCGTCACCAGCCAGCCGGCCGGCGAAGCGCTGCAACTGTTCCGCGGCATTTCTGACCAATCGAACTACTACGGCCAGCTGGCGCTGGAAGAAACCGGCAAGCTGATTACCATCCCGACCGCCGGCGCACCGATCTCGCAGGCGGAAATCGCGCCGATGGCGGCCAACCCCAACTTTCAGCGCGCGTTGAAATTCTTCAGCATGCGTCTGCGCTTCGAGGGCACGCGCGAATGGAACTGGGGCCTGCGCGCCCTGAACGAACGCGAACACCTGGCGGCGGCGGAATTCGCGCGCCAGAACAATATCCTCGACCGCATGGTCAACACCTCGGAGCGCACCCGCATCCAGGTCGACTACACGCAGCGCTTCCCGTCGCCGCACAACGATGTGATGCACCCGGCCACGCAAACCCTGGGCCTGGATAAAGCCTGGGTCTACGGCCTGATACGACAAGAGTCGCGCTTCATCATGGACGCGCAATCGCATGCGGGCGCTTCGGGCCTGATGCAGGTGATGCCGTCCACCGGCCGCTGGATCGCCAAGAAAATCGGCCTGGCCGACTTCGCGCAGGACATGCTGAGCGACGTGCGCACCAACATCCTGCTGGGCACCAACTACCTCAACATGGTGCTGGGGAATATGGACGGCTCGCAGGTGCTGGCCACCGCCGCCTACAACGCCGGGCCGGGACGCTTGCGCACCTGGCGTGCCACGCTCACCAAGCCGATGGACAGCACCGTGTTCATCGAATCGATTCCTTACGTCGAGACCCGCACCTACGTCAAGAACGTGATGTCGAACGCCACCTACTACGCGGCGCTGTTTGAAGGCCGGCCGCAATCGCTGAAAGCGCGCCTCGGCAGCGTGGCGCCGAAAGGTTATACCGAAGCCGAGGAACAGGAAACCAGCTTCGTTCCGCGCTGACCCTTTTTACTGGATATGTATCATGCAGACTACCCAACTTGATCCCAGCCTGTCGCAAGCCCTGGCCGCCGCGCGCTCGCCCGGCCTGACCCTCGTCATCGGCAACAAGAACTACTCGTCGTGGTCGATGCGCCCGTGGGTGGCGATGACCGCCTTCGGCATTCCGTTCCAGGAAGTGCGCGTGCTGCTCGACCAGGACGATACCGCCAACCGCATTTGCAGCTACTCGGCTTCCGGCCGCGTGCCGGTGCTGCTGGCCGGCGAAGAGATGACCATCTGGGACAGCCTGGCCATCTGCGAATATCTTGCCGAGCAATTCCCCGAGCTGCATCTGTGGCCGCAGGACGTGGCGGCGCGCGCCATGGCGCGTTCCGTGTGCGCCGAAATGCACGCCGGTTTCAGCGACTTGCGCAACGCGATGTCGATGAACATCCGCGCCAGCTATCCGGGCAAAGGCCGCACGCCGGGCACGCAGGCCGACATTGGCCGCATCAGCGAAATCTGGGAAGAGTGCCTGTCGCGCTTCGGCCATCATCAGTTCCTGTTCGGCGAGTTTTCGATCGCGGACGCCTACTACGCACCGGTGGTATGCCGCTTCCGCACCTACGGCGTGACGCTGGCGCCGGCGCTGGACGCCTACTGCCAACGCGTGCTGGCCCATCCCGCCGTGGCGCGTTGGGTCAACGAGGCCTTGGCCGAAACCGAAATGGCGCCCAGGCACGACGCGGAAATGCCGGACTAAATCATGCGGACTTACGTCGTAGGCGGCGCGGTGCGCGATGCACTGCTTGGCTTGCCGGTCAAGGACCACGACCACGTGGTCGTGGGCGCCACGCCGGAGGACATGATCGTCAAGGGCTTCCGCCCGGTCGGCAAGGACTTCCCGGTATTCCTGCATCCGCAAACGCAGGAAGAATATGCTCTGGCCCGCACCGAGCGCAAAACCGCGCCCGGCTACAAGGGCTTTGTGTTCCACACTTCGCCCGACGTCACGCTGGAAGATGATCTGATCCGGCGCGACCTCACCATCAACGCCATCGCCCGCGCCGAAGACGGCACGCTGACCGACCCCTATGGCGGCCAGCGCGACATCGAACAGCGCATCTTCCGCCATGTGTCGGAAGCGTTTGCCGAAGACCCGGTGCGCATCCTGCGCGTGGCACGCTTTGCCGCGCGCTTCGCCGACTTCCGCGTCGCGTCCGAAACCAACGCGCTGATGCAAAAGATGGTGGAGCAGGGCGAAGTCGATGCGCTGGTGCCGGAACGCGTGTGGCAGGAACTGTCGCGTGGACTGATGGAGCAGAAGCCCTCGCGCATGCTGGAAGTGCTGCGCGACTGCGGTGCGCTGGCGCGCATCCTGCCGGAGCTGGATGCGCTGTGGGGCGTGCCGCAGCCGGAGAAATGGCATCCCGAAATCGACACCGGCATCCACGTGCTGCAAGTGATCGACTGCGCGGCCCGGCTGGAGCGCGATCTGCCGACCCGCTTCGCCTGCCTGATGCACGATCTGGGCAAGGGCGCCACGCCATCGGAGAACTGGCCATCGCACCATGGGCATGAAGGGTTGGGTGTGAAGCTGGTCGAGCAGCTATGCAAACGCCTGCGCGTGCCGACCGAATGCCGCGATCTGGCCGTGATGACCGCGCGCGAACACGGCAACGTCGGCCGCGCCGTGCAGCTGCGCGCCAACACCATCGTCACTTTGTTCGAGCGCTGCGACGCCTTCCGCAAACCGGCGCGCTTCACGCAAGTGCTGCTGGCGACCGAATGCGATGCGCGCGGCCGCATCGGGCCTAACGCCAGCTACGCCGATGCCCCATTCCCGCAACTGGCACGGCTGGAAACCGCGCTGGCGGCGGCGCGCGGCGTCAACGCCGGCGAAATCGCCGCGTCCTGCGCCGATCATCCGCAGCGCATTCCCGAGCGTGTGCACGCGGCGCGCATCCGCGCCGTGAAACAAGCCTTGAAGGAAGAAGAGGACGAGGAATGAGTTCCATCGTGCTGGTGAAGGAGCTGCGCGAGCGCGATCGGCGCCGCATGCTCAGGCACTTCCTCGACCTGGAGGACAGCGACCGCCTGCTGCGCTTCGGCTCCTTGCTGCCGGACGAGCAGGTGACCAACTACGTCAACCGCATCGACTTCGCGCGCGACATGGTGTTTGGCGTGTACAACCGCATGTTCAAGCTGGTGGCGGTCGGACATCTGGCGTTCGCGCCGCGCGACGAGAACAGCAGCGTGACCGAGAAAGAGCGGGTGGCGGAATTCGGCGTCTCGGTCAGCCGTTCGGCGCGCGGCCGTGGCATCGGCTCCAGACTGTTCGAGCGCGCCGCCATCCACTGCCGCAACAACGATGTCGACACGCTGTACATGCACTGCCTGTCATCCAACAAGACCATGATGCACATCGCGAAAAAGGCCGGCATGGAAATCCACCGCGACTACGGCGAGGCCGACGCCTACCTCAAGCTGCTGCCGGCCGATCCGGCCAGCGTGCTGCAAGAGGCCCTGCACGAGCAGATCGCGGTGCTGGACTACACCCTCAAAGCCAACAAGCGCATCGCCAGCAAATGGTTCAACCGCCTGCTGGGCCGTAAATAATCACACCAGCGGCAGGGCGGTGGTGTCCTTGACGCGTTGCAGGGCGAAGGACGATTTCACATCCAGCACGGCCGGGTGGCGCAGCAGCGTCGCCATCATGAAGCGCGAGAAGTGCTCCATGTCTTCCACGTGCACGCGCAGCAGGTAATCCATTTCACCGGTCATCGCATAGCAAGCCACCACTTCCGGCCATTGCGCCACCGATTCCGCAAAGTCGGCGCGTGGCGACGGCTGGGTGTTGGCCGCGCCCAGCACGCGCGCGGTACTGTGGGCCGACGCCTCGTTGTGCTTTTCCAGCCGCACGTTCACATAAGCCAGCAGTCCGAGGCCGATCTTGTCCGGGTCCAGCAGCGCCACGTACTGACGGATCACGCCCGCTTCTTCCAGCCGCTTGATGCGGCGCAGGCAGGGCGATGGCGACAGGGCGACCAGCTCGGCCACGTCCTGATTCGACAGGCGGCCGTCGGACTGCAATATGGACAGAATTTTACGATCGGTTTTGTCGAGCGCGATCTTGGTCATAAATACCTCGGGAATTCGGTGTTGAGGGCAATATTATTGCTCAAATTGCGCGCACATGCGAATTGTTTGCAATTTTCTGCCGCCAGTGCAGGTCTATACTGTGCCGAACAACGGCAGCAAGGCTACAGACCGGGCGCCAGGACAGAATATTGGAGACAACATGAATGCACCTCACAAGGGTACGCAGCTAGATCCGGCCATCAGCACGGAAGACATCACCCTCGACGACAAGTGGACGCTGGAACGCGGCCGCGCCTTTATGACCGGCACCCAGGCGCTGATCCGCCTGCCGATGATGCAGCGCGAACGCGACCTGAAAGCGGGCCTGAACACCGCCGGCTACATCACCGGCTATCGCGGCTCGCCCGTCACCAGCGTGGACATGACGGCCATGAAGGCCAGGAAGTACCTCGACGAACATCATGTCAAATTCCATCCGGGGATGAACGAGGATCTCGCGGCCACCGCCGTGTGGGGCACGCAGCAAACCAATTTGTTCAAGGACGCCAAGTACGACGGCGTGTTCGCCATGTGGTACGGCAAAGGCCCGGGCGTGGACCGCTGCGGCGACGTTTTCAAGCATGCGAATAATGCGGGAAGCGCCAGGCATGGCGGGGTGCTGGTGCTGGCTGGCGACGACCACGCGGCCAAATCTTCTTCGACCGCGCACCAGTCGGACCACATCCTGAATGCCTGCGGCATTCCGGTGCTGTATCCATCGTCGGTGCAGGAATACATCGACTACGGCCTGCATGCGTGGGCCATGAGCCGTTATACCGGCTTGTGGGTGTCGATGAAATGCGTGACCGATATTATCGAATCGGGGGCGGTGGTGGACTTCGATCCGGACCGCGTGCAGATCGAACTGCCGACCGACTTCGAGCTGCCGGAGGGCGGCCTGAATATCCGCTGGCCGGACACGGTGCTGGACATGGAAGTCCGCATGAACAGCTACAAGTGGTACGCCGCCTTGGCCTACTGCCGCGCCAATAAACTGAACAAGATAATCTGGGATTCGCCGAAGCCGAAGATCGGCATCATCACCGCCGGCAAATCGTACCTCGACACGCGCCAGGCGCTGGCCGATCTGGGCATCGATGAGCAAGCGGCGGCCGACATCGGCATCCGCCTGTACAAGATCGGCATGACCTGGCCGCTGGAAGCGGAAGGCGTGCAGGAATTTGCCAAAGGCCTCGATGAAATCCTGGTGGTGGAAGAGAAGCGCCAGATCCTTGAGTACGCGCTGAAAGAAGAACTGTACAACCTGCCGGACGGCCAGCGTCCGCGCGTGGTCGGCAAATTCGACGACACCGGCGAGTGGAGCAATCACGGCAAGACCGGCCATGGCGACTGGCTGCTGCCGGCGACGTATGAACTGAACCCGGCGCAGATCGCGCGCGCCATCGCATCGCGCATCGCGCACTACTGCGACGGCCATCCAGTGGCCAAGCGCGTGCAGGAGCGCGTGGCGTATCTGGAAGCGAAGGAAGCGGCGCTGAAAACGCTGCCGATGAAAGCCAATCCGCAGACCGACCGCACGCCGTTCTTCTGCTCCGGCTGCCCGCACAATACCTCGACCAAAGTGCCGGAAGGCTCGCGCGCGCTGGCCGGCATCGGCTGCCACTACATGGTGCTGTGGATGGACCGCGAGACGTCCACCTTCACCCACATGGGCGCGGAGGGCGTGACATGGGTGGGACAGGCGCCGTTCACCAACGAGAAGCACGTCTTCACCAATCTGGGAGACGGCACCTACTTCCACTCGGGGATACTGGCGATCCGCGCGGCCGTTGCGGCCAAGGTCAACATCACCTACAAGATCCTGTTCAATGACGCGGTGGCCATGACCGGCGGCCAGCAGTTCGACGGTCCGCTCGATCCGGGCATGATCTCGCGCCAGATCGCGGCGGAAGGCGTGACGCCGATTATCGTCGTCACCGACGAACCGGATAAATACCCATCGGATTACAACTGGGCGCCGGGCGTCACCGTGCGCCATCGCAGCGAATTGATGGACGTGCAGCGCGAGCTGCGCGACAAGCCGGGCGTGTCGGCCATGATCTACGACCAGACCTGCGCCTCCGAGAAGCGCCGCCGCCGCAAACGCAATGAATACCCTGATCCGGCCAAGCGCGCAGTGATCAACGAAGCCGTGTGCGAAGGCTGCGGCGACTGCTCGGTGCAGTCCAACTGCCTGTCGGTGGAGCCGCTGGAGACGGAGCTGGGCCGCAAGCGCCAGATCAACCAGTCCTCGTGCAACAAGGACTTCTCCTGCACCACCGGATTCTGCCCGAGCTTTGTGACGGTGGAAGGCGGAGCGCTGAAGAAGCCGAAGAAAGCGGCGGTCGGTGAGGGCCCTGCCGCGGTGCTGCCATCGCCGGTGCTGCCATCGACCGCGCAGCCGTTTGGCATCCTGATCACCGGCATTGGCGGCACCGGCGTGGTGACCGTCGGCCAGATCCTGGCGATGGCGGCGCACGTTGAAAACAAAGGCGCCGTGGTGCTGGACATGAGCGGGCTGGCGCAGAAGGGCGGCCCGGTGATGTCGCACGTGCGGCTGGCGGACAAGCAAAGCGATTTGCACTCGACCCGTGTCGGCACCGGCAGCGCCGATCTGGTGATCGGCTGCGACCTGATCGTGACCGCCTCGCGCGACGCCTTGTCGCGCATGGGCGAAGGCCGCACGCACGCCATGATCAACTCCAGCAACGCCACCACCGCGGCCTTCGTCAAGAACCCGGACTGGCAATTCCCGGATGCCGGCTCGCGCGGCGAAATCATCCGCGCCTGCGGCAACGACAACGTCGACTTCATCGACGCCGGCCAGATCGCCACCGCGCTGATGGGCGACTCGATCGCCACCAACATGTTCATGCTGGGCTACGCCTTCCAGAAAGGCCAGGTCCCGCTGAGCGAAGCGGCGCTGGTGAAAGCGATTGAGCTGAATGGCGTCTCGGTCGGCTTCAACAAAGCCGCCTTCCACTGGGGCCGCACGGCGGCGCACGATCTGGGCGCGGTGACCAAACTGACCACGCCGGCGAAAGTGATCGAATTCAAGCGCATCCAGACACTGGATGACCTGATCGCCAAACGCATGGAGCTGCTGACGGCGTATCAGGATGCGAATTATGCCAAACAGTATAAATCGTTTGTCGATGCGGTCCGCGCGGAAGAGGCCAAGCTGGGCAAGAGCACCCGCCTGACCGAAGCCGTGGCGCGCTACTACTACAAGCTGATGGCGTACAAGGACGAATACGAAGTCGCGCGCCTGTACAGCGACGGCGCGTTCCAGCAAAAAATCGCCGGCATGTTCGACGGCGACGTGACGCTGAAATTCCACCTGGCGCCGCCGCTGATGGCCAAGCACGATGCGCAGGGCCGCCTGATCAAAAAAGAATACGGTCCATGGATGATGAAAGCCTTCGGGATGCTGGCCAAATTCAAAGGCCTGCGCGGCACGGCGCTGGACGTCTTCGGCTACACCGAAGAGCGCAAGATGGAGCGCGCGCTGATCGGCGAATACCGCCAGACCGTGAGCAGCCTGCTGCCTAAACTAACGACGGAAAACCTGTCGCAAGCGGTCGCCATCGCCAGCATCCCGGAAGACATCCGCGGCTACGGCCACGTAAAAGAACGCCACCTGAAAGCCGCCAAGCAAAAAGAAGCGGCCTTGCTGGCAGCTTTCGGCAAACAAACCACCAGCACCGCTGCCGCCTGATGCGTAAATGAAATTTGGGGTCAGCTCTGTCATTTGGACAAGCGAAGAACATCTTTGATGTGTATCAAGACGATGATTTTCCGTTGATGAAGTCTCCCACCGCGCGGCTAACCGTTTTAACGGAAACCCGCGCGAAGTGGGCAATTTCAGGCATCGAATATCCAAGTGACAGGTAGGCGCGTGCCATGGCCTCTTTGGGATCAGGATATTTTTTGAAATAGTCTGGCAAAGGAGAAACGATGGCCTTTCGTTGGCCGCGCTTAATTTCATTGAGATCTCCCATCACGTCTGTACCGATGACCCGTCGGCAAAACTCCTCATCGCCGAGGAGCATTTGATTTTTCACCGAGCGCAACGGGCTCAGGCCGTTAATTCCTGCAAGAACAAACTGCCGATAGAATTGTTGCGCATCCAATAGATTGCTGGCGAAAAGCTGGAGTATGGATTGAGGTTGTAGCCACACAGGCGTAGCTTGCAGTCCCACGGTGGAGCGGTAACTGCTCCACGGCCATTCCTCTGGTAGGGACCGCATCCTGGCGCGCACCGGGTTCAGTTCGGTGTATCGCGATAGTTCCTGAAGGTAGTTGTCATGCTGACACAAAATGGCCGTGTACCGCCCTTGGTAGACGTGGCCGACCAGTCCGTGTTTGCGGTTGAAATATTGCGAATAGTTCCCGTTGAGATAGCGCATGCCGCGACTTAAACCGCCATCTAGCGTTTCCACCACCAAATGATAGTGATTCGTCATCTGGCAGTAGGCGTACACCACAAAATTAAAACGTGTACAGGCTTCGCCCAACGCACTCAGCCATACCAGACGATCGCTATCTGATCGAAAAATACTGCCCTGCCTGTCTCCACGTGCGGTGACATGATAGAGAGCTCCGCTGTATTCAATTCGCAATGGCCGGTTCATATCGCGAGTTTATGATCGGATACATCAACAACAATTGAGTTCCCGCAATAAAGCTCGTGCAACGCAGTTTTCTAGAACGTTTTGATATTGCTCAAACTTTGTGCGCGGATGTCCAAATGACAGAGCTGACCCTGAATTGCTAAATTGCATTGCTGCATGCCGCTTAAAATTTGGATATTCTTGACTAAGCAGGGGGCAATCCCCGGCTTTTTGTTTTTGCACCTAAATAGTGCATAAGTGAATAAGCTAGTAAGAAAACATTCGTTCAGTATTGTGGCCGGACTTGTTAAGGTGGCAGCCTTTTCAAATCAGGACCACTTCAATGAAAATAAAATTGAAATTGAACCCGCTGGCGGCAGGCGCTATCGCCCTGCTGTGCGGCGCTGCCGGCCCGACTTCGGTACTGGCGCAGGACTCGGTGGCGGCCACCACCCCGCCCGCTGTTGTCATCACCGGTTCGCGCATCCCGCGCGCCGGCACGGAGGGGCCGTCGGCGGTCACCGTCATCACCGGCGATGACATCACCAGGCAGGGCTACCGCAATGTCTTCGACGCCCTCACCAATCAGGCCCAGAACAGCGGCTTTGTGCAGGGCGCCGATTATGGCAATACCTTTACGCCGTCGGCCAACGCCATCAGCCTGCGCGGCCTCGGCCCGAATCACACGCTGGTGCTGCTCAATGGTCGCCGCATGGCGGATTTCCCGATCGCCTATGAAGGCACGGTCAATTTCACCAACCTCGCCAATATTCCATCCAGCGTGGTCGATCGCATCGAGATCCTGAGCGGTGGCGCCTCGGCCGTCTACGGTTCGGACGCGATTGCCGGTGTGGTCAACATCATTCTGAAAAAACAGGCCGACGGTTTCGATATCAATCTCAAGGCCGGCGGCAGCTCGCGCGGCGGCGCCGAGGATCAGCGTCTTCAACTTACCGGTGGCAAGAGCTTCGGCAAGCTCAATACGCTGTTCAGCCTGGAGCTGCTGGAACGCGAACCGCTGTGGAGCGCCGACCGCGATTTCATGGCCTCCAAGACCGGCGTGGCGCCAACCTCCATCCTCGGCCGCAAGAACGTCAGCACCGGCAAGTACGTCGATCTGGGCGACACCTGCTCCTCGTTGAGCGATCTGTTTGGCGGCAGCACGGTCAAGTACACCGCCAAGGCAGGCAGCTATTGCGCCAGTCCGAAAGTCGGCCCGACTTACTGGACCACGCAAACCAAGAACAGCAGCCAGAATCTGTTCGGCAGCGCCAATTACGAGCTGTCGCCGGAGACCACGCTGTACGCGGAAGCGCTGTTCGGCCAGAATCGCAGCACGCAGAATACGCGCGGCCCGTCGTGGACTTCGCGCTCGCTGACCGATTCCTATTTCTGGAACCAGAACACCAATGCCTACGAGGCCTGGAACCGCTACATCTCGCCGGAAGAAATCGGCGGCGTCGATCGCTACAACCGTTATTGGGATGATCAGGCCAGCTCGCTGTCCTTCGGCGCGCGCGGTGTGATCCCGGGGACGACCTGGAATTACGAAGCCGGTTACACCGCTTCGCTGTACAGGAGCCAGGACCACCGTCCGCGCGCGCTGGCCAATATCGACAGCTTCTTCCTCGGCCCGCAACTGGGCGTGGACAAGAACGGCGTGGCAATTTACGCACCTGATCCGGCCCGCCTGACCCGGCGCCTGACGCCGCAGGAATTCAACTCCATCACCGACAATTCGGTCAGCGATGATAAATCGTGGACCAACACCCTGAGCCTCACCGCCAACGGCGACGCCTTCCAACTGCCGGCCGGTCCGGTCAAGGTGGCCGCGGTGGCGGAACTGGGCAAGCAGGGCTTCTCGAATACGCCGGATGCACGCATCAACCAAGGCTACTTCAACGCCGCCACCGGCGCCGACGTCACCGCCGGCACCCGCAAGCGTTACGCGGTGGGTGTGGAAACCAACATCCCGGTGATCAAGACCGTCAACGCCACGCTGGCCGGCCGCTACGACAAGTACAGCTTCGCCGGCCGCGACGACGGCAAGTTCACCTACAACGGCGGCGTCGAATGGCGTCCGGTCCAGCAACTGCTGGTGCGCGGCAATTACGCCACCAGCTTCCGCGCGCCCGACATGAATTACATCTTCAAGGCACGCGGCACCGGCTACTACTCGTCCACCACCGACTACTACCGCTGCGCCAAGGCCGGCCAGCCGGTGGCCGACTGCGAGTTCGCCAACTACTCGCCGGGTGCGGATTATGTGCAGACCGGCAGCAAGGATCTGCGTTCCGAGAAGGGCCGTTCGAGCGGCCTCGGTATCGTGTGGTCGCCGAGCGCGGACTTCGATGTGACGCTGGACTACTGGAACATCAAGATCAGCGATCTGGTGACCAATCTGAGCGCCGACAATCTGCTGCGCGACGAAGCGGCCTGCCGCATCAAGGGCGATCTGACTTCGCCGACCTGCGCCGACGCGATTGCGCGCATCACCCGTTATCCGGACAATGCGCTGAACAAGCCGGGTGAGATCAAGCAGATCCTGGTCAATCCGATCAACGCCGCCACCACCAGCGTGGATGGTATCGACATATCGGGCAAGTATGTGTTCCGCACCAAGGACTACGGCAACTTCATCACCAAGGCCAATTATTCCAAGACGCTGAACAAGCACTCGCGCCAGTTCGCCGGCGATCCGCTCAATGACGATCTGGAGGACCTGACCAATTACGACTGGCGCGACAAGCTGAACGCCAGCGTGACCTGGAACGTGGGCAAATGGTCGAACACCCTGTTCTTCCAGCGCTACGGCAAAGTGCCTGACGCCGCCGGCGACGCCTTCCTGACGCCGACCACTCTGGTCAACGCCAGCGTGGTGTACCGCCTGAATGACCGCACCACCTTGTCGGTGGCGCTGAACAATCTGTTCAATCAGGTGAAAGCGGATAGCAGCGCCGGCTGGCCTTACTACCCGGTTGGCAATTTCAGCCCGGTTGGCCGTCAAGGCTGGATTGAACTGAACTACCACTTCGGCGGTTAAGGTACTCGCTCACCCAGTACAGCAGCGCCGCGCCGTTGAAGGCCATACCGGTCAGCAGCGCGGCGTGCCAGCCGTGGGTGGCAAACATCCAGCCACCCAGCGCCGAACCCAAAGCCCCACCCGCGAAGAACAGCGCGAAGTAGACGCCGTTCAGGCGGCTGCGCACTTCCGCACCCAGCGTGAAGATGGCACGCTGGCCCAGCACCAGATTCGCGGCCACCCCCATATCCAGCACGATCGACGCGATCACCAGCACCGCCAGCGCCACGTTGCGCGATCCCGGCACAAGCATCGGTAGCGCGAAGCCAATCACACCCAGTGCCAGCGCGGCGGCGGTTGCCATCAGCGTGTGACCTTGGTCGGCCAGCTTGCCGGCCACCGGCGAAGCGATTGCGCCAGCCATGCCGACCAGCGCGAAGATGGCGATGCCGGTTTGCGACAGGTGGAACACCGGACCCGCCAGCATCAGCGGCGTGACGGTCCAGAACAGGCTAAACGATCCAAACAGGCCGGCGTGATAAGCGGCGCGACGGCGCAGCACCGGGGTTTGCAGGAACAGGTGCCACAGGGAGCCAAGCAGTTTCGGATAGGTGATGTGGTGATTCGGCACGCGCTGCGGCAGTTTGGCGCGCAGCACGAAAGCCACGATCGTCACCACCACGGCCGCGCCGCCAAACACCACGTGCCAGCTGGTGGCGTCGGCAATCAGGCTGGCCGCGGGACGCGACAGCATGATCCCCAGCAGCAGGCCACTCACCACTTTACCGACCGTTGCGCCGCGCGTGGCTTCCTGCGACATGTGGGCCGCGAACGGCACCACGATCTGCGCCGCCACCGACCCAAGGCCGATGCCCAGCGCCGCCGTCAGGAACATCCACGCGCTGCTGCTGATCGCGGCCAGCACCAGCATGGCGGCGGTGAACAGCAGGCCGGTGAAGATCAGGCGGCGGTTTTCCAACAGGTCGCCCAGCGGCACGATGAACAGCAGGCCGATACAGTAGCCGATCTGCGTCAGCGTGACGATCAGGCCCGCCGCTGCGGGCGACAGGCCGGTGGCGGCGCTGATCGGGCCGACCAGCGTTTGCGCGTAATACAGGCTGGCCACGATCAGGCCTGTCGCCGTGGCCAGCAGGGTGACCATGCCGCTACTGATGTCTTTATTGCTCATGTTGTGCTCCAGTGGGAATTTGATGAGCAAATTTTAGGCAAAAGCCCGGCAAAGATAATTAGGGCATAATGCACCTATACTTTTCACATTATGTGAACAATGGATAGACTGAAAGCCATGCAGACCTTTGTCCGCATCGTCGAGGCCAACAGCTTTACCAAGGCCGCCGAGACGCTGGACCTGCCGCGCGCCGCGCTTACCGCCACCATCAAGAAGCTGGAAGCTTTTCTTGGCACCCAGTTGCTGCAACGGACCACGCGCCGCCTGTCGCTGACGCCGGACGGCGCCGATTACTTCCGCAAGTGCCTGGAGATTTTGCAGGCGGTGGAGGATGCCGAGGGCGCGTATCGCGGCGAGGGCGGCGGCCAGCCGCGCGGCAAGCTGCGGGTTGAATTGCCCGGCACCTTCGGCCGCATGGCGGTGATGCCGCACATCGCCGATTTCTGCCGCGCCTGGCCGGAGGTGGATCTGGTGGTCAGCTTGAACGAACGGGTGCAGGATCTGACCGAGCAGGGGCTGGACTGTTCGCTGCGGGTGGGCGTGTTGCAGGATTCCGCCATGATCGCCCGTCCGCTGGGCAGCATGCGTTGCCTGACCGTCGCCGCGCCGGCCTACCTGACGGCGCATGGCGTGCCGCAGTCGTGGAGCGAGCTGCATGCGCATCGCGGCGTGATGCATTTCTCCGGCCGCACCGGCCGGCCTTATGACTGGGATTTCGTGGTCGATGGCACGGTGGTCACCACGGCGGTGCAGGGCGCGATTGCCGTCAACGATGCCGAGGCCAATGTCAGCTGCGCCTTGCAGGGCATGGGGTTGGCGCAAGTGGCCAGTTATCAGGTGCGCCACCACTTGGCCAGCGGCGCACTGGTCGAGGTGCTGGCGGAAACGCCACCGACGTCGATGCCGATTTCGCTGCTGTATCCGCAGGGGCGCATGTCGTCGCCACGCCTACGCGTGTTTGCCGACTGGCTGGCGGCGCTGCTGCGCCGCGATCCCGATCTGCAAGGGAAATTGTAAGAAATATTGCGAACTTGGCAGCAGTGGCGGCCGCCCGCATATAATGCTTTGATGAAATTCCACATTCTTCTATCCGGCGCGGTGGTAACGGCCGCGCTGCTGACGGGCTGCGGCGGCGGTTCGTCCGGCACCGCGCAAACGCCGGTGACGCCGGTGACGCCGACCGAGCCGCCGGTCGTCACGCCGCCGGTCACGCCGGAGCAGCCGGAGCAACCGGAATGGGAGACCCTGTTCAATCACTGCGCAGTCCCACGCGGCGCCGGCTATCCGGACGTGCAGGGCACGCTGAACGAGGAGATGCGCTGGCTGCGTTCGTTCTTCGACACCACCTATCTGTGGTATCGCGAGATTCCGGCCAATCTGAACATGGCGGACTACAGCACCGCCATCGATTATTTCATGCAGTTGAAGACGTCCGCCGTCACCGCCTCCGGCCGGCCCAAGGACCGCTTCCACTTCACCTATCCCACCGCCACGTGGGAGGCGCTGAATTCCTCCGGCGTGGCGCTGGGCTACGGGCTGACGTGGCTACGCAATAACGATGCGGCGCTGTCGCGCATCCTCACCGTCGGCATGGTGGAGCCGGGATCGCCGGCCGCGCTGGCGGGCATGCAGCGCGGCGATAGTCTGCTGTCGGCCGACGGCGTTTCCGTCACCGATACCAGCAGCGCTTCCGTGGCCACGGTCAACGCCGCGCTGGCGCCGAAAGCGGCCGGCGAAAGCCACGTGCTGTCATGGCGCCGCAACGGTACAGAGATGCAGGTCACGCTGACCGCGCGCAACCTGACCATCCCGCCAGTGCGTATGGCCAAGGTGCTGGATACCGACGACGGCAAGGTTGGCTACCTGCACTTCAATGAACACAACGCGGTGGCCGAGGGCCAGCTGGTGAACGCCATCCAATCCTTCAAGGACGCCGGCGTCAAGGATCTGGTGCTGGACATGCGCTACAACGGCGGCGGCCTGCTGACCATCGCCAGCGAGCTGGCTTACATGATCGCCGGTCCGCAAGCCACGGTCGGCCGCATCTTCGAGAAACCGATCTACAACGACAAGACCACGCCGCAACCCGCCATCATGTTCCAGGCGGCGGCGCTGGGCTACAGGTCGGACAACACCATCAAGGCTGGCACTTCGCTGCCTTACCTGAATCTCAAGCGTGTGACGGTGCTGACCTCGGCCGGCACCTGCTCGGCCAGCGAATCGGTGATCAACAGCTTGCGCGGCGTCGACGTACAGGTCAACCTGATCGGCGGCGAAACCTGCGGCAAGCCTTATGCCTTCACGCCGGCCTCCAACTGCGGCACCACCTACTTCGCGATCCAGCTGCAGGGCGTGAACGATAAGGGCTTCGGCGATTACGCCGACGGCTTCACGCCAACCTGCCGCGTCAGCGATGACCTGGCGCACGCGCAGGGCGATCCGGCCGAAGGCATGCTGGCGGCGGCGCTCAGCTACCGCGGCACCGGCGTGTGTCCGGTGATGCCGAAGGCGCTGCGCAGCGGCACGGCGGCCGGGCCGCTGACGCCGTGGCGCCACGAGGTACGAGAAATCTCGATACGATAATCGCTTTTCATTCAACCTTATGTTGGGAGCTTGCCCATGATACGTTCCGCCATCCTGCTTGCTTTTGCCGCCACCACCACGCTGGCGCAGGCCGCGCCCGCGGCCGCGCCGTTGACCACCATCGCCGAGCGCTCCGGTTTCCAGAGCACCGGCCGATACGACGAGGTGATCGCGCTGTGCGGGCAGTTCCAGAAAGCCTGGCCGAAGCAGGTGCGCTGTTTTGAATTCGGCCGCACGCCGGAAGGGCGTCCGATGCTGGCGCTGGCTGTCTCGCGCACCGGCGCGTTGACCGCGGAGCAGGCGAAGAAGAAGGGCGTGCCGGTGCTGCTGGTGCAGGGCGGTATCCACGCCGGTGAAATCGACGGCAAGGACGCCGGCTTCCTGGCCTTGCGCGAGGCGCTGGAGAATAAGGCGGCGCCGGGTGTGCTGGACAAGCAGGTGCTGTTGTTCGTCCCGGTATTCAACGTCGACGGCCATGAGCGTTTCGGCAAGAACAATCGCCCCAACCAGCGCGGCCCGGTGGAGATGGGCTGGCGCACCACGGCGCAGAACTACAACCTGAATCGCGATTACGTGAAGGCCGATGCACCGGAGATGCAAGCCATGCTGGCGCTGGTGAACCAGTGGGACCCGCTGGCCTACGTCGATCTGCACGTGACCGATGGCGCCAAGTTCCAGTCTGATATTTCGATCCAGGTGGAGCCGGTGCATGGCGGCGACGAGGCGCTGAAAGTGGCCGGAGCGGCGCTGCAAAAGAATGTGATGGCGGACCTGAAGGCGCAGGGTTCCGATCCGCGCCAGTTCTACATGTCGTTCGCCAAGGAAGACGATCCTGCTTCCGGTTTCATCGACAGCATGGCGCCGCCGCGCTTCTCGACCGGCTACTTCCCGATGCGTAACCGCTTCGCCATGCTGGTGGAAACCCATTCGTGGAAAGACTATCCGACCCGCGTGCGCATTACGCACAACACCATCGTGTCGCTGCTGTCGCAGGTGGCGCAGCATGGCAAGGAGTGGCAGAAGCTGGCGCAGGAGGCCGATGCGCGCGCGCTGGCATTGGGCGGCAGCGATTTCCCGCTGAGCTATCGCACCACCTACAACGCCAAGACCATCGAATTCCCCGGCTACGCCTACACGCGCGAGCATTCGGAGATTTCGGGCGGCCTGTGGACGCGCTACGACGAAAACAAGCCGCAGATCTGGAGCGTGCCGCTGCGCGACGAGATCGTGCCGGACTTCAAGGTGGCGGCGCCGCTGGGCGGCTACATCGTGCCGGCGGCGGATGCGGGCTGGGTCGGCGCCAAGCTGAAACAGCACGGCATCAGCTTCAAGGTCATCGGCGCCGACCAGATGTCGGCCGAGGTGGAGACCTTCCGCGCCACCAAGACCACGTTTGGCAAGCAGTCGTTTGAAGGCCATCAATCGCTGGCGGTGGAAGGCGACTGGTCGCGCGAACGCCGTGCGGTGGGCAAGGGCGCGCTGTTCGTGCCGATCGCGCAGCCGAAGGCGCGGCTGGTGATGACCATGCTGGAGCCGCGCGGCGCCGACGGCCTGCTGGCATGGGGCGAATTCAATAACGCCTTCGAGCGCAAGGAGTACATGGAAGACTACGTGGCGGAAGAAGTGGCGCGTGACCAGCTGGAAGCCAATCCGGTCTTGCGCGAAGAATTCCGCAAGAAGCTCGACACCGACGCGGAGTTCAACAAGAGTCCGGAGAAGCGCCTGGAGTTCTTCGCCAGGCGCCACGCTTCGTGGGATGAGCGCTACAACCTCTACCCGGTGATGCGCACCGCGCAGAAGTTCTGATTCAGAGCTGGATGGATGATGCTTTCGCCTGCTGCCTGGCGACTTCCTCATCCATCTTTTGCTTGAGCAGTTCGGCGACCTTGGCGTCGACGGCTTTTTTCTGTTCGGGCGTCATGGCGGCGTATTCCTCTTCCGAGATGCCAAGCTGCTTGCGCATCGCGATGGCGACGCGCTCTCTTAGTAACGCCTCTTCCTAGCCGAGGGCAAAGGAAGCGTTCATTCCTCGCGTTGCAGCGGAATGATACCCGGCACGGTGGCCGGGGTGGAGCAGGGTTCTTCGTCGAAGGCGATGTCGCCTTGCGGGTTGGCGATGCCGTCAGCCTTGATGTCTTTGAAGCCGAACAGGTCGCGGTCCATCAGGTGCGATGGCACTACCGTCGACAAGGACGAGAAGATGTTTTCCACGCGGCCCGGATGCTTCTTCTCCCACTCGCGCATCATGGCCTTGATCTGTTTGCGTTGCAGGTTTTCCTGCGAGCCGCACAGGTCGCACGGGATGATGGGGAATTGCTTCACTTCCGCGTAGCGCTCGGTGTCTTCTTCTTTCACATACGCCAGCGGACGGATCACCATGTGCTTGCCGTCGTCCGATACCAGCTTGGCCGGCATGCCTTTGATTTTCCCGCCGAAGAACATGTTGAGGAAGAAGGTCTCCAGGATGTCGTCGCGGTGGTGGCCCAGGGCGATTTTGTTGCAGCCCAGTTCATCGGCCACGCGGTACAGGATGCCACGGCGCAGGCGCGAGCACAGCGAGCAGGTGGTCTTGCCCTCCGGGATCAGGCGCTTGACGATGCTGTAGGTGTCCTGGTTTTCGATGTGGAACGGCACGCCCAGTTTTTCCAGATAGGCCGGCAGCACGTCGGCCGGGAAGTTGGGCTGTTTCTGGTCCAGATTGACGGCCACGATCTCGAAGTTGATCGGCGCGCGCTCGCGCAGCGTCATCAAAATATCAAGAAGGGCGTACGAGTCCTTGCCGCCGGACAGGCAGACCATCACCTTGTCGCCGTCTTCAATCATGTTGAAGTCGCCGATGGCCTGGCCGACCAGGCGGCACAGGCGCTTGTGCAGTTTGTTGTTTTCGTGGGCCTGCTTCTCGGCCGCCTTGACGTTGTCGATTACCGCGTTCATGCCGCTTCCTTGATTTTGAATACTTCCACGCCCACGCCTTCGCAATCCGGATACACGTCCGGCTTCATGGTCGACACGCGCGCCGCGCGCACGCTCGGATGCGCCAGCATTTCGCGCACGATGTCGTCGCACAGGGTCTCTTGCAGGTGGACGTGGCCGCGCGCCATGCGCTGGGCGATGGTGTTGCGCATGAAGTCGTAGTCCACCACTTCTTCCAGCTGGTCGTGCCGCGGCGACGACACCGCCAGCGGGATGTACAGGTCGACGTTGATCAGCAAACGCTGCTCGCCTTTTTTCTCGAACTCGTAGACGCCGATGTTGATCATGACTTCGTAGTTGCGCAGGAACAGGCGGCGGCAGTCGTTCAGTTGCGGGTGTATCAAAGCGGACAGCATGGAAGAACCTTTTTCGAATTAAATTATTTAGCCAAAAACATCACATCGCGCGGCAGCGGCATCAAATGCTGGCCGCCGTCGACCAGCAGCGTGGTGCCGGTGACGGCGCGCGCGCTGGCCGCATACAGCACGGCGTCGACGATGTCTTGTGGGGTGCTGGAACGGCCCAGCGGCGTTTGTTGATGGGCGTTGGCGAAGCCGGCTTCGGTCTGGTCGCCGGACACCATGGTCAGGCCTGGCGCCACGCCCACCACCCGGAGCCTGGGCGCCAGCTGCTGCGCCAGCATGGTGGTGGCGGTGTGCAGCGCGGCCTTGGACAGGGTGTACGACAAAAAATCAGGATTGAGATTGTACAGCTTCTGGTCCAGCAGATTGATCACGGCCGCCTGCCGGCCTTCCGGCGTGGCCGCGTGCAGGGCCTGCGCCAGCAGCAGCGGCGCCGCCACGTTGGCGCGCATGTGGGCGTCCAGCAGCGCCGGACTGAATTCGGTGGCGCTGTCGTACTCGAACAGGGAGGCGCTGTTGACCACGCAATGCAGCGCGCCCAGGGCCTCGATCGCCCGCGGCACCAGCTGGCGCACCGCGACCTCGTCGGCCAGTTCGCAGTGCAGGGCGACCGCGCGCCGGCCCAGCGCGGCGATCTCGCCCACCACCTGCTGTGCTTCCGCCGCCGAGGCGCGGTAGTGCACGGCGACGTCCCAGCCGGCACTTGCCATGCCCAGCGCGATGGCGCGGCCGAGGCGGCGTCCGGCGCCGGTGACCAGCGCAACGCGGGGAGCGGGCGCGGCGCCCGGTGCTGATTTGTCCTTAGCTGTCATCATTTTGAACTGGATATAATGCCGGGATGTCCTTACCCGAACCTTCTAGCGACGCGCTGGCCGCGTCCCACGCCTTGCAACACCTGATCGCCGCCGACATCGAGAGCAATGCAGGTGCGATTTCCTTCGCCCGTTATATGGAGCTGGCCCTGTACGCGCCCGGCCTGGGCTACTACAGCGGCGGCTCCGCCAAATTAGGCAAAGATGGCGATTTTACAACCGCGCCCGAGCTGTCGCCGCTGTTCGGCGCCGCGCTGGCGCGGGTTGCAGCCGCTATTATCGCCCAAAGCGCGCCGAACATCCTCGAATTCGGCGCCGGCACCGGCAAGCTGGCATTCGATATCCTGACCGAGCTGCGCGCGGCCGGGGTGGAAGTGGCGCGCTACAGCATTGTCGAGCTGTCCGGCGAGCTGCGCGCGCGCCAGCAGGAAAAGCTGCGCGCCTTTCCGCAAGTGGAATGGCTGGACGCCATGCCGGCATCGTTTGACGGCGTGGTGTTCGGCAACGAGGTGCTGGATGCGATGCCGGTGCATCTGATGATCAAGAATCCGCAGGGCTGGCAGGAATTGCAGGTGACCATCGCCGACGGCCGCTTCCAGTACCTGGAGGCGCCGGCCAGCGGGGAGTTGCTGGCGCAGGTCGAGCGCCAGATCCCGGAGCACGCGCTGCTGCCGGTCGGTTACGTGACCGAGCTGCATGGCGTGGCCTGCGGTTTCATGGCGACACTGGCGCGCATGGTGGGCAAGGGCGCCGCCTTCCTGTTCGACTACGGCTTTCCGGCGCACGAGTATTACTTCGACCAGCGCGCCACCGGCACCCTGATGTGCCACTACCGTCATCACGCCCATGCGGACCCGTTCTATTATCCCGGCCTGCAGGACATCACCGCCCACGTCGACTTCACGGCGATGGCGCTGGCGGCGCAGGATGCGGGCGCCGAGGTGCTCGGCTATCTGAACCAGTCCGGCTTCCTGCTGGGCGCCGGCATCGGCGAGCTGCTGCTGCGCACCGACCCGGCCGACGCGCCCGCCTATCTGCCGCAGGCGCGCGCCATGCAGAAGCTGGTGTCGCCGGCGGAAATGGGCGAATTGTTCAAGGTGCTGGCGGTGGGCAAGGGCGTTGAGTTGCCCGAAGCCATCGCGCAGCAAGACCGCAGCCACCGTCTGTAGACGGAAAAGCACAATAGCCAGAAAAGCAAGTCAATTCCTTGCATGCTTCCCCGGTTGCTTGCGTTAAGATGGGCTATGATGTCTGATTCCGCCTCGATTTCCAGTTATGGCCAAGATACATACTCACTATGACAACCTGAAAGTGTCGCGCATGGCGCCGCAGGAAGTCATACGTGCCGCCTACAAGGCGCTGAGCCAAAAATATCACCCTGATAAAAATCCGGGTGACGAGAAGGCTGCGCGCATCATGGCCATCCTCAACAGCGCCTACGAGACCCTGTCCGACCCGCAGCGCCGCAAGGAGCACGACGAGTGGATCGCCTCCGAGGAGTGGGAGATCGAATGGCTGGAGAGCACCCGCAACGAGGACGGGCGTGACAAGCACAAGCACGAGCGCGACTGGCATCCCGAACACGTGAACGAACCGGCCCGCCCGCGGCCGCGCCGGCGCGACTGGCGGCTGTGGGCCGGGTTGTCGCTGTGCCTGGTGCTGGGCTGGATGGGCGGCGCCACCATGGTGGCCGAGCCGCAGGTGGTGTCCAGAATGCTGAGTTCGGCCTGGGGCGGCAAGGGCGGCATCGACGCCAACGCGGCCACGCCGGAAGCGCCGGCGCGCGGCGCCGATGCGCGCGCCGAGCAGCGCGAGGCCTGGGCCACGGCGCGCCTGAGCGAGGCGCACGCGGTCAAGCCGGCGCCGATCCGGGTGGTGGCCATGTCGCAGGTGGTGCTGCCGAGCGCCGGCGCCGAATGCGACAGCGAAACCCAGACCCAGACCCTGGTCGCGCCGAATGGCGAGCCGTGGCCGGCCCGTTCCGGCTACATGGAGGGCTTCCCGGTGGCCAATCGCGGCGACGATATGCAGCTGACGCTGGACAACGCCGGCAATAACTCGGCGGTGTTCATCAAGGTCTACGACATGGACCGCCGCGCCAATGTGCGCTACGCCTATGTGCAGGCGCACGACAAGCTGCTGGTCGACAAACTGACCAACGGCAAGTACGAAATCCGCTATCAGAACCTGGACGCCACCGCCAATCCGGGCGCTTGCGCGGCCGCCAGCCGCACGGCGGCGGCGGGGGTGGAGGCCGGGGCGTCCCCAGTCAACAACTAGTGCTGCGATGCATCTTCGATAAGTGTTGTCACAGGGTGGGAATCTGATTATCCTAAGGTAACAACAGGAGATTGCGTATGACCGATTCCAACGCCGCTGACGACAACTGGCTGATCGACGAAGACGAAGAGGAGCTTCCAGCCAGCGGTCTCGGCGCGCCGGACCAGCGTTTGTGGCGGGTGCTGATCGTCGATGACGATGTCGATGTGCATGCCGTCACCCGGCTGGCGCTGCGCAATGTCAGTTTCAAAGGCCGCGAGCTGGAGCTGTTCTCGGCCTACAGCGGGCGCGAGGCCTACGACATCCTGCGCGACACGCCGGACATCGCGCTGGTGCTGCTGGACGTGGTGATGGAAACCGACGACGCCGGCCTGCTGCTGGCGCGGCGCATCCGCGAAGAGCTGCACAACGCCATCGTGCGGGTGGTGCTGCGCACCGGCCAGCCGGGCCAGGCGCCCGAGCAGCGCGTCATCATCGAATACGACATCAACGACTACAAGGCCAAGACCGAGCTGACCACGCAGAAGCTGTTCACCACGGTGATCTCGGCGTTGCGCGCCTACGAGAGCCTGAACATGCTGGAGCGCAGCCGGGTCGGCCTCGGCAAGATCCTGGCCGGCGCCACCAATCTGTACCAGATCCATTCGCTGCGCGAGTTCGCCTCGGGCGTGCTGAACCAGGTGAGCGCGATCCTGGACGTCGGCTCGGACGGCGTGCTGTGCCTGATGCAGGGCGATACCGGCGTCACCACCGTGGTGGCGGCCACCGGCGGCTATGCCGAGCTCAATAACTCCGAACTGATGCCGACCACCCACCCGCTGTGGCCGACCATCGTCAAGGCCTTCAACGAAAAGAAATCGCAGTTCGAGCATCCGGCCAATGTGTTGTTCATCCACACGCAGGAAAACCGCGAGGTGGCCATTTCCGTGACGCCGCCGTGGCCGCTGGCGCAGATCCAGCGCGACTTGCTGGAAGTGTTCTGCCAGCGCATCGCGGCCGCGTTCGACAACCTGTACATGTTCGGCCAGCTGCGCAAGGCGCAGGAGGCCACCGTGGTGGCGCTGGCCGACCTGGCCGAGTTTCGCGACAGCGGCACCGGCGGCCATGTGCGCCGCGTGCAGCTGCTGTCGTCGACGCTGGCGCAGCGCCTGCACGAGCGCGGCGCCTATCCGGACGAGGTGACGCCGCAGTTGCTGGAGATGATCGGCCTGGCCTCCATCCTGCACGACGTCGGCAAGGTGGCGACGCCGGACCACATCCTGCTCAAGCCGGGCATCCACACGCCGGAAGAACGGGCCGAGATGCAGCAGCATGCGGCGGTCGGCCGGACCATCCTGGAGCGCGCGGCGAACATGGTCGACGGCGTCAGCTACCTGACCTATGGCGCGGCAATCGCCGGCGGCCACCACGAGCATTGGGATGGCAACGGCTATCCGAACCAATTGAAGGGTCGCGATATCCCGATCGCGGCGCGCATCGTGGCGGTGATCGACGTGTTCGATTCGCTGCTGCACGAGCGCCCGTACAAGGAGCCGTGGCCGCACACCGAGGCGGTCACCTACATCCGCGACCGCGCCGGCAAGCAGTTCGATCCGGAGGTGGTGGCGGCCTTGCTGGAGATGATCGAGCGCGATCCCTCCATCGGCCACACGCCGGGCTAGGCGGCGACGGGGGCGGCGGCGGCGCTGCGCACCATGGCTTCGAACTGGGCCACCGGCATCGGCCGCGCGAACAGATAACCCTGCGCCTCATCGCACTGCTTGGCGCGCAGGAAGTCGCGCTGGGCTTCGGTTTCCACCCCTTCCGCGATCACCTCCAGCCCCAGCGAATGGGCCAGCGCGATGGTCGCGGCCACGATCACGGCGTCGTCCGGATCGCTCTCGATATCCTTGACGAAACCACGGTCGATCTTGATGCGGTCGAGCTCGAACAGCTTGAGGTAGCTCAGCGATGAGTAGCCGGTGCCGAAGTCGTCGATCGCCACCTTGATGCCGCGCGAACGCAGTTCCACCAGCAGCGCGCGGCTGCGCTCCGGGTCCTGCATGGCCGCCGATTCGGTGATCTCCAGCTCCAGCAGGGCCGGGTCGATGCCGTGGCTGTGCAGCATGCGGTCCAGGTGCGGCAGCAGGCCCGGGCCGTGGCACTGGCGCGCCGACAGGTTGACCGCCAGCCGCAGGTGCGACAGCGCGGGCGCGCGCCACGAGTCCAGCAAACTGACGGCGCGTTGCAGCACCCAGTCGCCCAGCGGCAGGATCAGCCCGGACTCCTCGGCGATCGGAATGAAGCGGTCCGGCCCCACCATGCCCAGCTCCGGATGGTGCCAGCGCAGTAGCGCCTCGGCGCCGATGATGCGCTGGGTGGCCAGCTCGACCTGCGGTTGCAGGTAGAGTTCGAATTCGTTCTGCTCCAGCGCCTGCCACAAGCGGTTTTCCAGCATCAGGCGCTCGTGGGTGGCGGTGTTCATGTCTTCCGAGAAGAACTGGAAGTTGCCGCGGCCCTGGCTCTTGGCCGCGTACATGGCGGTGTCGGCGTGGCGCATCAGGGTGCCGGCGTCCTCGCCGTCGTCGGGGAACATGGCCACGCCCACGCTGGCGCCGCTGTGCACGGTCTTGCCTTGCAGGTGGTAGGGCGCGGTCAGGGCGTCGACGATGCGCACCGCGATGTTGGAGGCCTCGTCCGGCGTCACCGCGCCATCGGTCACCACGATGAATTCGTCGCCGCCCAGGCGGGCGATGGTGTCGACTTCGCGCAGCAGTTCCTGCAAGCGCTGCGCCACCGCCACCAGCAGCAGGTCGCCGGTGGCGTGGCCGTGGGTGTCGTTGATTTTCTTGAAGTGGTCGAGGTCGATGAACAGCACGGCCGCGTGGCCGCCGCCGCGGCGCGTCTGCGCCAGCAATTGCTCCAGCCGCAGGTTGAGCGACAGGCGGTTCGCCAGCCCGGTCAGGGTGTCGTGGTGGGCCAGGCGGTGGATGCGTTCCTGCGCCAGGTGCTGCTCGGTCAGGTCGTGCAGGATGGCGACGAACAGGTGTTCGTCCGGCAGTTCCACTTCCGACACCGACATGGCCAGCGGGAATTCGCTGCCGTCGCTGCGCCAGCCGGGCAATTCGTATTCGTGGGTGACGCCGCAGGCGATCATGCGCAGCAGGCCGGCCGCGTCGAGCCCGGCCGCCTCGCCCACGCCCACCGGGATCAGTTTGTCCAGCGGCAGCGCGCTCATCTTTTCCGGCGCGTAGCCGAACAGGCGGCCGGCGGCGGCGTTGGCCGACATCAGCGTGCCGTTGCTGTCGATGGTGAGGATGGCGTCGGCCGCCTTGTTGAGGATCGCTTGCAGGCGCGCTTCGCGCTGGCGCAGGCGCGAGGTGGAATCCTTGACCTCGGCCTGGATGCGGGCGCGCTCGCCCGAGATCAGCATCATCAGCGTGCCCAGCAGGCCGGTCAGCAGCAGGCCGCAGGTCAGCACGGTCCAGCTTTGCCAGCCGCGCTGCTGTTGCAGGTAGGCCGGGGTCGGCGCCAGCGTCAGCTCGTAGATGCGACCGCCGAAGTGCAGCTGGCGCTGGTAGTCGCCGTGGTGGGCCGGGCGGCCCAGCGTGTCCTGCACCACGCGGCGGCCGCTGTCGTCGTCGGTGTCTTCAAAGCGCAGCAGGAAGTAGGGGAATTCCGAGCGTTTCAGTGCCTGCTTGAGGTAGGCCTCGAACTGCATGGCGATCAGCAGCGAGCCCACCGCCTGGCGGTGGTTGTTGGTCGGGTGCACGGTCTGCATCAGCAGCAGGCCGGTGCCGGGCAGGGTGCGGGCGAATTGCAGCGGCGCGGTGGCGGTCGGCTGGCCGGACTGGATGGCGCGCTCCAGCGCGTCGCGGCGGCGCTGCTCGGACAGGAAGTCCAGCCCAACGTAGTCGCGCGCGGCGCCCGGCTCGACAAAGGTGACGGCGAAGTAGCGTTGGCGCACGGCGGCGCTCTTGAGCGGCTGGCCCGGACGGTCGATCTCGCGGATGGCGTAGTTGGGGTCGACGAAGCGGCGCGCCCACGCTTCAAACGCGGCACGCTCGTTGCCGGCCACCGGCATCAGCCAGCCCATGGACAGCAGCTCGGGGCGCTGGTCGAGGTAGCCGTGCGCCAGGTTGCCGAAATCGTCGGCGTTGATGGTGCGGCGCGGATCGTTGAGGGCCTTGGCCATGGCGTAGATGAAGCGCTCGTGCTCGCTGAACTGGGCTTGCAGCAGGTCGCCGGTCTGCTGCGCCTTGAGGCGGAAGGTTTGCAGCTGCTGGTTGTTTTCCCAGCGGTCCGCTTGCAGGTAGATGGCGATGAAGGCGGCGGCCGACAGCAGCAGCGGCAGGCCGACCAGGGTGCGGCGCCGCGCCCACAGCGCGCGCGGGCGGCCGATCACGATCCACGCCAGCGGCGCCGCCAGCAGGATGCCGATGGTGTCGCCCATCCACCACGCCAGCCAGTCGTTGGCCACGGTGTCGCGGTGCAGGATGCCCAGCATCAGCATGCCGGACAGCGACAGCGTGCTGGACACCACGGTGACGCTGACCGCCAGCAGGATGAAGCGCACCACGTCGCGGCCGGAGCCGATGGCCGGATCGATGTAGCGGCGGAACAGGGTGCTGCCGGCCCAGGCTTGCAGCGCGGCGCCGATGGCCGGGGCGCAGGCACCCAGCAGCGACAGGCCGGTGATGCCGGCCGGGCTGAGCCACGGCATCACCAGGTTGACCGCCAGCGACCCGAGCGCCACCGCCGGCAGCAGGCGGGCGCCGCCGACCACGCAGGCGGCCAGGGCGATGCCGGCGGGCAGGAAGATGGGAGAGGCGTAGCCCGGCGGCAGCGCCAGCAGCAGGCCGAGACGCCCGGCAAGGAAATACGCGGCCCCCAGGGCCAGATTGGCGAGCAGGAAGGTATGCCAGCGACCGCTTCGAGTATTCAAACGCAGGGCTCCAGGAGTCTCATTGTGTCGGTCGATTGTATAGGAAAACATTCAACGTAAAAACAACACTTGCACAATTGCAGTTGGTGCGTTTAAAATCTCGCCCCGAAGCAGACGAACTGTCAACGCAACATCGGCAAGATGAAAAAAGAGTTGACGGGTACGAAAAATTGCTTCATACTCTGCGGTTCCTCGCGGAGGGGTGGCCGAGTGGTTAAAGGCGACGGACTGTAAATCCGTTCTCTCTGAGTACGCTGGTTCGAATCCAGCCCCCTCCACCAAGTTTTTGCAAGAAGACTGAGTGGCGCAGTAAATGAAGAGTTGAATTGAACAATACCTCGCGGGTGTAGCTCAATGGTAGAGCTGAAGCCTTCCAAGCTTATGACGAGGGTTCGATTCCCTTCACCCGCTCCAGTGTTGTTGCAATGCAGATGCGCAAGCATCGACCGGTTGTAAAACGTAGTACCAATAAGCCCTTGTAGCTCAGTGGTAGAGCACTCCCTTGGTAAGGGAGAGGCCACGTGTTCAATCCACGTCAAGGGCACCAGAATACGCAATACGGCAGTACGGCAGCACTATCAAAGACAGTTGGGCAGGGTTCCCTGCCAATCACACCAAATCGTTAGGAGTCTAAAATGGCAAAAGAGAAATTCGAGCGGACCAAGCCGCACGTTAACGTCGGCACCATCGGCCACGTCGACCACGGCAAGACCACCCTGACCGCTGCGATCGCAACCGTTCTGTCGAAAAAATTCGGCGGCGAAGCCAAAGCTTACGACCAGATCGACGCTGCTCCAGAAGAAAAAGCACGCGGCATCACCATCAACACCGCGCACGTCGAGTACGAAACCGCCGGCCGTC
>NZ_WNKY01000034.1 GCF_009720825.1 Duganella radicis
GCCTCCAGAGCAACCTTGGCCTTGAACTCCGCCGTGTGTACCCTGCGTTTTTTGCCTTCACTCATGCGCTATCATCCTTTCACGGACGACAGCTTAAACCACCGTCTCAAATTCGGGGGCCACTATATTGTAAGTGCATGATTTAGCTAACCTGCAATTGCCACTGTATTTGTCGCGCGACGATTGCGTGACCAATTGTCAAAATAAGCTCACAAATCATCAAAGTTGCCCCAAAAGATCTCCAGAAACTCCGTTCCGTCCTATCAGCAAACGAACAAGAGAGTTTTGGTAAAGGCTATCAGTGATCTATTTTGCGCTGATGCTGGCGACGAATTAGCCGAAAATAGATTCTGGCTTTTCTCATCTGACCCCGTCCCCAAACCATATATCGCCTCACTGCGCTGAAGCAGTAGCGAGACAGTAGCAATGCAAGGGACCGAAACTGCTTGAGCAAATACAGACTGCGGCGGGACTCTGTTTCTGTTCGCAGATGCATGGCCAACAGCTTAACCGTAGAGATGGCAATTTTCCCGCCCACCACCAGGGAAAACAATAAGTAGTAAATCCATCGATAATGCTTGGCATTGAGATCCTCACTGACCTTATTCAGCAATTTCTCCTGGCGTTCACGAAGGGCGACCAAAGCTGGAACAATACATTCACTGGAAAGAGCGGCGGTTTCGCCTATCTGATCACTTTTAATTTTTCCACGGAGCGGCTCAGGAAACGCAAAACAATACTCGGCCGGCGTCATAAGGCAACGTGCCGACTGAGTGAGTTGCCATACTCCCGGCCCAAGTTGCTTGATCGGACAGATTATTGCGTTATAGGACATAATCTCAGTTCTTATAGCGGCCACCTCCGTTGGCTCAACCCTGCGCCCATATACAGAATAAACATCCGAAGCCGATCTAGGCCCGAACTCGCGATAAAGCTTGGCGCCTTGTGTCGAATAATCCAGCAGCTTTTGCTGAACATTGGCGGCCCAACGACATGAAGCACTGTTTTGTTGTTGATTAGCGCTGCACCACTGATCATAAGTAATTGCTTGCCTCGACAAATACGCGCTAGCCTGTTGCACGGTACTCACACTGTCTTGCAAATCGCGGGAGTGCTCGCCGACTTGAGAGTCAGCCACAAAAAATATCGCCGCGACAACACCGGACACACACCAAAAATGGTCGTACACATGGCCGAAATTTTCCCCCAATCGTAATAGATCGCTGAGAAGTATCAAACCGCTCCAACCAGCAAGCACCCCTAAACCAAGCAGTGGCGAAATCCCCCAGCCGCTCCCCAATACGCCATTGCCACTAATGACAAACGTATCCGGGATCAGGGGCATTACCGGCCATAACGACAGCAAATTCAGCACGCCGGGCAAACACAACAACAAAATCGCCAATGCAGCGCCAGTCTTGCGACGCAATATATAGCCAGCCAGGACTATCGACATGGACAACGCCAAGGTCAGCACGACCAACAAGCCCATAATTGGCAACAACGCCTGTCCGGGCGACCAATAGCTCGACATGACATGGCCACCACCATCATATTCGACAAAGCTGGACGACCTTATGCCCATGCCTTCGAGACTTTGCTGAACATTCCATGATGCTCCATAAATCAGCAAAAAATATGGATAGAAGAAGGTTGTCAACATAGGCTATCCCGCCCATTCACTCGTGGTCCAAACTGCTCAAAGATATACAGACAAGCCACTGGGACGGTGTCAATTTAATCGCGTGCCGCGAAACCGGAGCGTTCAACGCCCGGCTCCCTTGCCGCTACCGTCTGCTAGCTCTTGTGCGTGACCACGTTGGCTCGCCCGCCCCGATATTGCACTGTACACAGGTCACCCAACGCTGGAACGTAGTCTATCTGTTTAGTCTGATGGGAGACGATTTCATCACCGGCCGTCATCTGCTGCACCACTGTGGCCGACACACCAACGATGTTCCCCGTATACCTGCCGTTCGCCACATCGATATGGGCAAGTTGATGTTCCGGCATCTCCGCATACAGGCTATCGATACACGCCACGATGCGGCGCGAGCGCAGTAAATCGTCGGCGGGATTCGGCACAGAGGCCGCCAGTTGCAGGACGCGGTTGCGGTCCACCATATAGTGCTCAATCATGGCACGCACAAACTCCATGTCTTTCTCACGGGCGGCGGCAACTTTGGAAACAAACAGATCATGCGGATCCAGACACAGGCCCGTCACCGTCTGCCCTGCTGTGCCGTATGCGACGATGTTGACCAAGCGGCCCTTCCAGCCTTTTGCCAATATCGCTGTATTTTCCGACACTGGGTCTGCGTAAATCCCATGCGTTTCATGGAATTGGCTGAGTTCACCAATTGAGTCCAGTTTATCCGTTTGCATCGGCTTATTCTTCGCGATCAAATCGGCTTCCGTGGACCACAGAAACTCTGCTGGAGCATTCGGATACTTGCCGAGGATGGACTGCGAGCCGATAACAATAAACTGATCATCGCCAACAATTTGCGCCGAGGCCCGCAACAGATGCTGGAGTTGTTCGATATTCAAATAGCCTCCACCTCTGCTTGCGTCAGCAACCCCGCATATGGGGCCGACTGGCGCAGGCGGTTCGATTTTTCATCCAGCCCCGTCAAGACCGCCAGCACCTGCTGGTCCGTCCCTCTGGTCAGCAACTCACGCCATTCCTCGAATGCAGATACCCAGACTCCATTTTTTTGCCAGCGCTCCATATTCTCCAGACTGCGTTGACGAATGACAGGCACCGCAAATTTTTCAGTAATGAGCCGGGCCATGACAAGTTTCCGGCGATCCTGAAGGTCCTGTTTGTTAGGCGTGCTGGACGGCATGCCAAGTTGCACAGTAATGCCGCCGATCGTCACCTCGCGACGCACACGACGTCCGAGACGCTGCTGTATCTGCTCGATACTCTTTTCCACTTCACGCACGGTCGGGCGCATATATAGCCCATACCCAGCACGCATCAGCACCTGCTCACGTTGCAGCTCACTCAGCGCGCGACTCAGTTGGCGGTAAGTGCCTCCAAGTTTCGCAAAATCGTCGCGAAGGAAAACGTCATGGCGGGATTTCTTGATCGTGTTTTTTAAACGCTCTTTTAGCGTGGTTTCCATGTCACACCTTGTCAACATAGGACGTTCGATGTCCCATGCTGACATAATGCGCTTTGCCGGTCAAGAATCTACCCGATCGGGAGATGGCAGGCCGCCAAGGCGAGACTACAATCGGCCAGACTCAACGAACCGCCATCCCCCATGCAAACCAAGAACATCCTCGCCGCCGCCTGCGCGGCCGTCATGCTGGCGATTGCCGGTGCGCCTACGATTGCCGCCGAGCCGCCCTACCGCAGCAACCTGCCGGTCGAAGGCCGCTTAGCCGGCTTCACTGGCGCTACCACTTGGCTCAACTCGGCGCCGCTGACGCCGCAGCAGTTGCGCGGCAAGGTGGTGCTGGTCGATTTCTGGACGTACTCGTGCATTAACTGCATCCGCACCGTGCCCTACATCCGCGCCTGGGCCGAGAAGTACCGCGAACGCGGGCTGGTGGTGGTCGGCGTGCACACGCCGGAATTCAAATTCGAGGAAGACCTGGTCAACATCAACACCGCCGTCGGCCGCTTCAAGATGGATTATCCGATCGCCGTCGACAGCCGCCAGCAGATCTGGCGCGCGTGGGGCAATCAGTACTGGCCGGCGCTGTATCTGGCCGATGCCAATGGCATGCTGCGCCATCACCAGTTCGGCGAGGGTGGCTACGACAAGATGGAGCGCGCCATCCAGTCGCTGCTGGCCGAGGCCCGTCCCGGTCCGGTCGACACCTCGCTGGTCAATCCCGTCGCCAACGACGAGCAAATGCTGCCCGACCTGGCCAGCCTGAATTCAGGCGAAACCTACGTCGGCTATCAGAAGGCGGAAAACTACCGCGCCACGCCCAAGCTGCGCGAAGACCGTTCGCAGATGTATGCGGTGGACAAGCTGCCCCTGAACCAGTGGGGTCTGTCCGGCCAATGGGTGGTCGGCGGCGAAAGTGCCGTCTCCGACGAGACCAATGCCGGTATCGCTTACCAGTTCAGCGCGCGGGACCTGCATCTGGTCGCCGGTCCCGGCGGCGCCGGCCGCAAGGTGCGGATCAAGGTCACGCTCGACGGCCGGGCGCCGGGCGCCGATCATGGCGCCGACATCGACGCCGACGGCAACGGCGTGATCGACGCCACCCGCCTGTATCAGCTGGTGCGCCAGTCGGGCAAGGTGCGCGAGCGCCGCTTCGAAGTGCGCTTCCTCGACAAGGGCGCCGAAGCCTTCGCCTTCACCTTCGGCTAATTTAACGTCTTTTGCCAGTAGCCCACATCCAGCCAGCGGCCGAACTTGAAGCCGACTTCGCGGAAGTGGGCCACCTTCTCGTAGCCCATCTTCTCATGCAGCGCGACGCTGGCGGCGTTCGGCAAGGCGATGCCGCCGATGACCAGATGGCAGCCGCACGCGGTCAGCCGTTCAAACAGCGCCGCGTACAGCGCGGAGCCCAGGCCCTGCCCCGCGCTCCCGGGCGCGAGGTATACCGAGCTCTCGACGGAAAAGCGATAGGCATGGCGCACGCGCCACTTGGTGGCGTAGGCGTAGCCCACCACCTTGCCGTCACGCTCGGCCACCAGCCACGGCAAGCCGCCGCCCTGCACATCGGCGATGCGCTGCGCCATCGCGGCATCGGTGACCGGCTCCTCCTCGAAGCTGATGGTGGTGTTGGCGATGAAGGGGTTGTAAATGGCGGCTATCGCCTTGGCGTCGTCGGCGACGGCGTCACGAATCTGCATGGCTGCTCCCGAGTTTTCTAGCATGCTAACAAAAATGGCCCGTCCGCACTGAGCGCGATTTTGAGCGCGCTCAGGCCGACGGGCCATTTTTCAGTCAGCGGCGCTTAGCAGCAGAGCAGCATCTTGATGCAGCAAAGCGCATCGCCGCAGCAACCGGCGTTGGCGGCCAGCGCCATGGCCGAACTCAGAAGCAGGCCGATGGCCACTACAAATTTGGTGGTTTTCATGATGTTTCCTTATTGAGTGAATGGGACGGTTGCGGGGATGACGTGGTCAGTCCGGCGGCGTCCACACTTCCTCATACGGATCGGACAAGCGCGTCGTCACCGGCAAGGCGTACACCGGCGCCGCGCCCAGCGGCAGCACCGCGGCCTGGCGATTGAAGGCCATGGCCGGCGCGGGGGGCGCGCAGCCCATGTCGATGCACTGGCTGATATCGCATGCCGCCGACGGACAGCACTTGTGCATCGAGGCCATCGCTTGGGCGGATGAACTCAACACAAATACCAGCAGCAGGAACAGGAAACGAAGTCGGCGCATGCCGGTATTGTACGCCGCGTTGCGCGAGCACGACTAAACATCTCCTCAAATGCAGAGTTTTATTGAAAAGCAATCTGCAAGTCAGTACATTTTTCAGAAAAATTCGAAAGGAGACATTATGCACACCCGTCGTAAATTCATCGCTTCCGTGGCCAGCCTGGCCGCCGCATTGCTGGCCAAACCCGCGCTGGCCCAAGCCCAACCCTTTGTCGTGTACGACGACGAACTGAAGAACGGCTGGCAAAGCTGGAGCTGGGCCAAGGTCGATCTGGCCGTGCCGGCTGGCGGCGTCAAGCCGATCAAGGTGCAGGGCGATCCGTGGAGCGCGCTGGCGCTGCACCACGACGCCTTCCCCACCGCCGGCTACACCAAGCTCACCTTCGCCATCAACGGCGGTGGTCAGGGCGGCCAGACGTTGATGGTGAAGGTCATGATCGACGGCAAACCGGTCGATTCCAACTTCACTATCCAGCCCAAGGCCAAGACCTGGACCCAGGTCGAAGTCCCGCTCAAGGAGCTGGCCGCCGAAGGCAAGACCATCGACGGCATCGCCTGGCAGGGACAGGCCAACGCCTACAGCCCCTACTACATCACGCGCATTCAGTTCGAGTGAAGCGTGCGGGCTGTTGCGTCACGGGTGAATAAACATACCGGCGCTTGGTAAATTTCATAATTGCGGCGCCGCGTTGCTGATTGCACAATGAGGGCATAAGTAAAATCCCGGAGACCCCATGTCAGATCACATCCGCGCCGCAAGCCTGCTGGCGCTTATCACTTTGGCCGCGTCGGCCCACGCGGAAACCGTCACCGTCAAATCGCCCGATGGGCGCAACGTGGTGGCGGTTGACAGCGACAAGCTGACCTACACTGTCAGCCGCGATGGCAAGCGCATCATCGAACCGTCGCCGCTGGGCCTCAATCTGGACATCGGCGCCATCGGACCGGGCGCGAAGCTGAGCGGACATGCGGAACGCAGCGTCAAGGATACGTACGACATCGTGGTAGGCAAGGCGCGCAGCGCGCCCGATCATTTCAACGAATCGCAACTGGCGTTTGCCGCCAACGGCAAGGCGCCGCAATTCCAGCTGCTGGTGCGCGCCTACGACAACGGCGTGGCCCTGCGCTACGTGGTGCCGGAGCAGCAAGGGCTGTCCAGCTTCAAGGTGATGAGCGAAGCCACCCAGTTCAACTTCGCCAAGGATTACGAGTGCTGGGGCGCCAACATGGGTCGCTTCGACACCAGCTTTGAAGCGGAATACGACAAGATCAAATCGTCCGGCATCCGCAATTTCCACAACTACATCGCACCGCTGGTGTGCAAGACCGGCGCCGGCGCTACCACCTTCGCCATCGCCGAATCGGATGTGAAGGACTATCCGGGCCTGTTCCTTTCCGGCCGTGGCGATGCGGGTCTGGGCGTGATGGTCACGCTGCCGCCGCGCTTCGACAATAACCGCGATTTCCGCTTCCGCCAAACCGTCTCCGCGCAAGTAGCCCTCAAGGGACAAGGCTTCCAGACGCCATGGCGCGTGGTAATGCTAGGCGAGGCGCCGGGCGACCTGACCGCGTCGTCGCTGATCCCGACACTGGCGGCGCCGTCGCAAATCAAGGACACCAGCTGGATCAAGCCATCCAAGACCTCGTGGGACTGGTGGAACGACTGGGCCGTCAACGTGCCGAATGCGGGCGTCAACACCGCCACCTACAAGGCCTTCATCGACTTCTCGAAGGAGATGAAGCTGGACGATATCCTGATCGACGAAGGCTGGTCGGTGGGCAGTGATGTCGAGCCGAATCCAAAAGCCGACGTCACCCGCGCCAAGCCGGAGATGGACATGCCGGCCCTGATGCAATACGCCAAATCGAAAGGCGTGGGCGTGTGGCTGTGGGTGCAGTGGCAGCAATTGGACAACCAAATGGATGCCGCCTTCAAGCAGTACGCCGCCTGGGGCATCAAGGGCGTGAAGGTGGACTTCATGAACCGCAACGATCAAGAGATGGTCGATTGGTATCACAAGGTACTGAGCAAGGCCGCCGAGCATAAGCTGATGGTCGACCTGCACGGCGCTTATCCACCGAATGGCCTCAACCGCACCTGGCCGAACTACATCACGCAGGAAGGCGTGCTGGGAGCAGAGAACAACAAGTGGAGCGCGCGCATCACCGCCACGCACAACGTCACGCTGCCGTTCACGCGCATGATCCTCGGCCCGATGGATTACACGCCGGGCGGCTTCCACAACACCACGCCGCCCACCTTCGCCCATCGCAACCACGAGCCGCAGGTGATGACCACGCGCGGCCAGGCCGTCGCCATGTACGTGGTGTACGACAGCCCGTTCCAGATGGTGTCCGACAGCCCGGCCGCGTACAAGAATGCCGACGGCTCGTGGGCCGATGGCGCGGAGTTCATCCAGACCGTGCCTACTTCATGGGACGAAACCCGCATCCTGTCCGGCGACATCGGCCAGTACATCGTCTCCGCCCGCCGTAAGGGCGACACCTGGTACATCGGCGCCATGACCAATGAAGCCGGCCGCACGCTGAAAGTGCCGCTGTCCTTCCTCGGCAAAGGCTCGTACCATGCCCGCCTGCTGCAAGACGGCGCCGACGCCAGCCACCTGAAATCCAGCGACGCCAAAGTCAACGCCACGCAGAGCATCACGCTCAAGCTGGCGCCGTCCGGCGGCGCGGTGGCGGTGATCAAACCGTAAGGATACAGCGCCAGCCGGGTCGCGCGCTCACTCAGGGCGCGGCGGCCGGCGCGGCCAGGAACATGCGCTCGAAGGTCAGCGCGTCGACCGCCCGGCTGTAAAAATAACCCTGGCCCTGCGGGCATCCGGCGTCGTTCAGGAAATCGGCTTCCTGCACGGTTTCCACCCCTTCCGCCACGGCGGCAATCGACAGGCTGCCGGCCAGCCCCAGCACCGCGCGCAGCAAGGTCTGGCGGCGCGACACGGCATGGTCGATGCCGTGCACGAAACTGCGATCGATCTTGAGTATATCGATCGGAAAATCGGCCAGATAACTGAGGCTGGAATAGCCGGTGCCGAAATCGTCTATCGCCAGCGACACGCCGATGCCTTTCAGGCGCTGGAGCAGGGCCTGGGCGCCCGGCATGTCGCGCATCAGCGCCGACTCGGTCAGCTCCAGTTGCAGCGCCGCAGGATCGAGCGCGGCGCGCCGCAAACAGTCGCTGAGATAGTCGGCAAACCCGGTCTGGCGCAATTCCAGCGCCGAGACATTGATTGCCACCGCGCCCGGCAGTTGCCCGGCGTGTTGCCAGCGCTGCGCCTGCCGGGTGGCCTGCCGCAGCACCCAGCGCCCCAGCGGAATGATCAAGCCCGACTCTTCCGCACTGCGGATGAAGCGGGTCGGATCAACCCAGCCCCAGGCGGGATGCTGCCAGCGCAGCAACGCTTCGCAGCCGCACAGGGCGCCGTCGCTGAGACGGATCTTCGGCTGGTAGAACAGCTCAAACTCGCTGGCGCCGAGCGCCTGGCGCAAGCCGTTCTCCAGTTGGCGCCGCTCGATCGCGTTACTCAGCAATTCGGGCTGGAAGAAGCGCCAGCCGTTGCGTCCGCCAGCCTTGGCGGCATGCAGCGCCGTATCCGCATGGCGCAGCAGCACGTCGCCACTGTCGCCATCGGCCGGGAACAGCGCCATGCCGATACTGCAACCGATATGGACTTGCTCGCCGTCGATCTCATGCGGCGCGGCCACGGCGGCACTGATGCGCTGCGCGGCGTGCGTCGCATCGAGCCGGCTGGTGCCGGGCGCCATCAGCACCACAAATTCATCGCCGCCCTGCCGGCTGATCAGGTCCACCACGCGAAAGCAGGCCCGCAACCGCGACGCCACCGACACCAGCAGCGCGTCGCCGGCGGCATGGCCCAGCGTGTCATTGACCAGCTTGAACTTGTCCAGGTCCAGATACATCACCGCCAGCGGCGCGTCATCCGCTCGCGCCTGCTCCAGGATCTGATTCAGGTGGCGCTGCGCGGCAAAGCGGTTAGGCAGGCCGGTCAAAAAGTCATGCCATGCTAGATGATCGACCTGGGCTTGCAGCTCGCGCGCCGTGGTGATGTCATGAAACACCATCACCACGCCGCGCACACGGCCGTCCGGGTCGGCAATCGGCGCGGTGGCGTCCTCGATCATCAGTTCGATGCCGTCAGGGCGGGTTAGCACGCAGTCCCCGCCGACCCGCACCACCTCGCCGCTGGCCAGCACCTGCAACACCGGATGCTCCAGCTTGCTCTGCGATTTGGCGTCGTGCAGCACCATCAGCTCATTGACCGGCATGTCGAGAATTTGCGCCAGGCTCAGATTCAGCAAACGGCGCGCCGCCGGGTTGCAGTAATCGACGCTGCCGCGCGCGTTGGTGCTGATGACAGCGTCGGCAATGGCGTCCAGCACGACTTTTCCATGGGCCTGGTCACCCATCTGGCGGCGGCACTGGCGCATGGCGGACACCACCGATGGCACCACTTGCCGCAACTGCTCCCGGCCGAGGGTGGAATTGACCAGATAAGCCACCGCGCCCAGCTTGAGCTCCTGCCGCGCCTGTAGCTGGGCGATATCGTGCGCAAGCACGATGACAGGGGAACCGCCACAAACAGCGCGCAGCGCCTCACCGAATTCCAACAGACTGTCTTGTTGCAGTGACGGACTAAGTAACACCAGGTCGGGCGGCGGGATGGCGGCACGGCCGAGCTCTGCCAGCGTGCAGGCAAACTGTAGCGTGATCACATCTTCAGCGCGGCACAGGGCGCCCAACGTCTGTTCAAGGTACGCGCGTTCGCTTGGGTCGCGTATCACGGCCAGCATATGGATGTCCATCTTGTTCCCTTCTCTCGCCGGTGTCCGCCACCTGCGATGACAGTAACACATTGGACCGCGCGTTTTCTCATGTATGCTGTATCGAACCGACAGTAAGCGTTCACTCCGAAACTGTTGTCATATGCCATCCGTCGGCGCCGCAGTGCAGGCGATGGCTCAGGCGCAGCGCCTGCATGAATACCTCATCGTGCGACACCACCAGCAACGCGCCCTGATACTGGCGCAGCATGGCTTCCAATGCTTCCAGCGAGGCCAGATCGAGGTGGTTGCTCGGTTCGTCCAGCAATAGCAGCTGCGCCGGCGGATGCGCGTACAGCGCGCAGGCCAACGCCACCTTCAAACGCTCGCCGCCACTCAGCGTGGCGACCGGCACGGCGGCCAGTTGCGCATCCAGTCCCATTTGCGCGAGGTGGGTGCGCAGTGCCGATTCGCCGGCCTCGCGGTTGGCGTCCAACAGATGCTGGATCGCTGAATGCCGCGGTACCAGTTGCGCCAGTTGCTGGTCCAGATAAGCCACCCGCGCGCGCACCTTGCAGCGCCCGGCCTGCGGCGCCACCTGCCCCGCCAGCAGCTTTAACAAGGTCGACTTGCCACAACCGTTCGGCCCCACCACACCGATGCGCTGCTGGCCAGTGATGGTCAGGCTGATATGGTGCGTGGCAGCGGGCGCATAGGGCAGCGCCACATCCTCCAGTTCCGCGATACGCAAGCGCGCCGCCTGCGGCCCTGTCATCGCGTGCATGGCGATGGCGGCGCAAGGCGCGACCTGCTGCGCGGCCTCGCGCACCCGCTGCGACAAGGTTTCCTGCTGCGCCGCGTGCCGCTGCCGCAGCTTGCCAGCGCTGCCTTCCGCACGGTTCTTTTGACCGCCCAGCAGGATCCTGGCCTGATTCGCATCGCGGCCGTCGCGCGCGCCCTTGGCGCTGCGCTGCGCCTGTCGCTCCTGCTGCTCCCGCATGATTTGGGCCTCACGCTTGCGTTCCAGCTTGCGCTGGTCCAGCAGACGCCGCGCGCTTTCTTCTTCGTTGCGTTTGCACTCGGCGTAGAACGAATAGCCACCACCATAGCTACGCAAGCCGAGTGAGGACAGCTCGACAATGCGTTCCATCTCCTCCAGCAGTTCGCGGTCGTGACTGACCACCAGCAGGCCATGCGGCCAGCGCTGCAACTGCGCCATCAATGCGAGGCGGTTGGCGCGGTCCAGATGGTTGCTCGGTTCATCAAGAATAAGGAAGCTGGCTTCGGACAGCCATGCCGCGATCAACGCCACGCGCATCGCTTCGCCGCCGCTCAGCGCCGCCGCCGGCGTATCGGGACGCAGGTGCGACAAGCCGTTGCGGTCCAGCTCCTGCTGCAAGCGATCGCGAATATCCCAGCGTTCCCCGACGGCGTCGAAATCGGCCGGGTCGGCGCTGCCGTTCTCGATGCGCGCCAGCGCCGCCAACGTGGAGTGCACACCGGCCAGCGACGCAACCGTGCCCTCCTGCGAGATGTACTGCGACAGGTAATGCAGCGTGCCGCTACGCACGATGCGGCCGGATGACGGCGTCAGTTCGCCCGCCATCAAACGTGCCAGCACACTCTTGCCCGCGCCATTGCGGCCAACAAGACCGGTACGGCGCTGGTCGAAAGCTTCGTTCAGTTTCTGGAAAAGCACACGGCCGTCGGCCAGCGTGAAGAAGACGCCTTCCAGCGTCAGACAGGTATTCGTCATGGTGAAGCCCAATAATGATGTGTCAAAACCGTCCCGGCGGGACTGGTGGTTAAGCGGACAACAACATTAATTGCGCATCGGACGAATACCTCATGTGTGAAGCGCCAAATATATCAGCGTGGCGGCCACGCGTCCACCTGATTCAGCATCGCGAACCAGTCTTCCAGATGCCAGGTATGGGTGATGCGATCCTCCGTCAGGCAGTGGAACTCGTGAATGGCAATGGCGATCGGCTTGCCGGTGGCGGGAATGCCGAAGAATTCGCCGCGATGCGTGCCCGTGATCTGCGCCCGTACCGCCGCGCGTCCATCGCGGCCGAAGATGTCGTGGATCGTGATCTTCACGTCCGGGAAGGCTGCAATGAACATGGCGACGATAGGCCGCATGCCTTCCCTGCCCGGCTGCTGGCCAGGGCCGAGCGGAATGTCCTGCCAATCCTCAGTCACCGCCAGGTCGAGCAGATCGGGATTCTGCTCATTGAAGGCACGGTAGAGGTTTTCGATTGCTTGCTGCTGGGCCGTGGTCAGGCCGTTTTCCTGCATGGTCATGATGTGTTCCTAAGTGAGCGATTGACCCGCTCACTGTAGCGCCGCAGCGGCACGCAAGTCCAATCGATAATGGATATGCGGTATTATCCATTTCATGGATCTTTATGGAATCGACCTTAACCTGCTGGTGGCCTTCGACGCGCTGATGTGCGAGCGTAACGTCACACGCGCGGGCGTGCGCATCGGCCGCACGCAACCGGCCATGAGCGCGGCGCTGTCGCGACTGCGCCTGCTGCTGAAAGACGATCTGTTCGTGCGCAGCGCCAGCGGTTTGCAACCGACGCCGCGCGCGCTGGAACTGGCCGTTCCACTGGGTGAAGCGCTGGCCAGCATCCAGCGCACGCTGGAATTCACGCAGGAATTCGATCCGCATCGCTCTCACATACGCTTCACGATTGCGATGTCCGATCATCCGGCGTTCACCATGCTGCCGGCCTTGCAGAAGCGGCTGTCGCAACTGGCGCCCGGCATCACGCTGCGCATCCGCTCCTTCACCGCGCGCGACGACGCCCTCGCCCTGCTGGATGCCGGTGAGGCCGACGCCGCCATCGGTGTACCGGGCGGCAGCACGCCGCGCATTCCCACCCTGCCGCTGTTTGAAGAACGCTTTGTGTGCGTGGCGCGCAAGAAGCATCCGCTTACAAAAAAGAAGATGACGCTGGATGCCTTCCTGGCATGCCAGCATCTGCTGGTATCGCCGGAAGGCGACGGCGTCGGCCACGTCGACACCGTACTGACGCAGCTGGGGCGCAAGCGCGCCATCGCCGTCACCCTGCCGCAGATGTATGCGGCGCCCGCCATCATCGCCAACAGCGATCTGCTGGCGACGATGATGGAAGGCGCGGTGCAAAGCAGCGGCTTGCGTGACCAGCTTGCGCTGCTGTCGCTGCCGAAGGAGATCGCGCTGGCGCCGGTACCGTTCGTGTTGCACTGGCATCGCCGCAACGACGTCCATCCGGCCCAGCGCTGGCTGCGCCAGCAAATCGCGCTGGTGTGCGGGCGCAGGGCTTAGGACCTTCCGGACTGGCCTGCCGTCCTTCCGCGAAACGCCGCGCCAATTGGCGGCGACGGCGGACTGGCAATAGGCTACACTATGCATCACATCTTTTTGCGTCGCCCGCCATGCCCGAGAAGAATCTGCCCGAACTCATCACCCTCAAACGCCTGATTGACGAAGGCGGGCGGCATCTCGAAGTTGGCACTTCCTGCACCGTGGCCATGGACGGCCGCCAGTTCCCGGTCTACACCATCGCGCTGGGCAATCCGAGTCCGGACGTGCCGGCGCTGGGCTTCTTCGGCGGCATTCATGGGCTGGAGCGCATCGGCACCCAGGTGGTGCTGTCGTTCATGGAAAGCCTGCTGGCGCGGCTGCGCTGGGACGCCACCTTGCACCAGCAACTGGAGTCGATGCGGCTGGTGTTCATGCCGCTGGTGAACCCGGGTGGCATGTGGCAGGCCACGCGCTGCAATCCGCAAGGCGTGGACCTGATGCGCAACGCGCCTTTGAGCGCCATTGAAAAAGTGCCGTTCATGCTGGGCGGGCAGCGCTACAGCCATCACCTGCCGTGGTATCGCGGTGCGGATGGCGCGCCGATGGAGCCGGAAAGCCGCGCCGTGTGCGAGATCGTGGAGCGCGAGCTGCTGTCGCGCCAGTTCAGCATGGCGCTCGATTGTCACTCGGGCTTTGGCCTGCGCGACCGCATCTGGTTCCCGCATGCGCACACCAAAACGCCAATCCCGCACCTGGCCGATATCGGTGCGCTGGAAGAATTGTTCAGCACCGCCTACCCGAATCACAACTACGTATTCGAGCCGCAGAGCCGCCAGTACCGCACGCACGGCGACCTGTGGGACTACCTCTACCTCAACGGCAGCAACGTGTTCCTGCCGTTGACGCTGGAGATGGGATCGTGGCTGTGGGTGAAAAAAAATCCGCGCCAGATCTTCGACCGTATCGCCATCTTCAATCCCACCGCGCGCCACCGCCTGCAACGCGTGCTGCGGAGGCACCTGATCCTGTTCGACTTCCTGATGCGCGCCGCCAGCAGCCATGGGCGCTGGACGCCGGAAGGCATGGCGCGCAAGGTGCAGCACCGCCGCGCGCTGGCGCAGTGGTATCACTCATGAGTAGCTGGGTCCTGCTGCGTGGGCTGATGCGCGAACAACGCCACTGGGGGCGCTTCCCCGGCGAGTTGGCAGGCCGACTGCCGGACGCGCACATCGTCACACCCGACCTGCCAGGCAACGGCCGGCGCCACGCCATGCGCAGCGCCACCAGCGTGGCGCAGATGGTGGAATTCTGCCGCGCCGATTTGCGCGCGCGCGGCGTGCAAGCGCCGTACTCCTTGCTGGCGCTTTCACTGGGCGGCATGGTGGCGGTGGAGTGGGCCAGCCGCTATCCGCAGGAGCTGGCGCGCTGCGTGCTGATCAACACCAGCATGCGTCCGTACAGCCGTTTCCACCAGCGGCTGCGCTGGCAGAACTATCCGGCCATCCTCAAGCTGATGGTGCGCGGCGGCGTGCAAAACCAGGAACGCCTGATCCTGCGCCTGACCAGTCGCAGCGGCGATGCCGCCGAACGCGCCGGCCTGCTGGCGCGCTGGCTGGATTACCAGCGCGAGTTCCCCGTCACGCGGGCGAACGCGCTGCGCCAGCTCTGGTCCGCCGCCCGCTTCCGCGCGCCGGCGCGCAAGCCCGCCGTGCCGCTGCTGATCCTGAGCAGCGCCGGCGACCAGTTGGTCGACCCACGCTGCTCCGCGCGCCTTGCCCATGCATGGCAAGCGCCGCATGCCATCCATCCCAATGCTGGCCACGATCTGCCGCTGGACGACGGCCCGTGGGTGGCGCAGGAAGTCGCAAAATGGCTGGCGTCCGCCGAAGCGCGGTAAAATAACGCCCCTTATGAATCCGACCGCCTCCACGCTGGAGTGCCGGCCGAACTGCGGCGCCTGCTGCACGGCCCCCTCCATCACCAGCCCCATCCCCGGCATGCCCAACGGCAAGCCGGCCGGTGTGCGCTGCGTGCAACTTGGCGAAGATAATCGCTGCCTGATTTTCGGCCGTCCGGAGCGGCCGGCGTTCTGCGCCGGCTTGCAGCCATCGGCGGAAATGTGCGGCGCCAGCCGCGAACAGGCCATGCGCTGGCTGGATGCGCTGGAAAAAGCCACCGCGCCGCACGCTTAAACCCCTCGACCGCGGCATGCCGGGTCAGCGCAGCGTCACCAGCTGCGCCAGCATCTTCATCAATTCCGCTGAAAATTTAGGCATCAATGGCTCCTTGGCGGGAGCCGGGCAAACAGCCTTGCAGGCCGGGGCGGCGGGTTGGGACATGGCACTCTCCTTCAAAGAAAACTTGTTCATGGAGTTTTCACTGCTTATGGGGTATATTTTCCGTCAGCCTTAAAATGTTATCAAACGAGTTATTTTCGCTATTTGAATAAGAAATCCTAAGTCATGGCAAAACCACTGCGCTCCCTTTCCGGCCTGCTCGATTTCGATTGCGCCGCGCGTTGGGGGAGTTTCAAACTGGCCGCGCAGGAATTGCACAAGACGCCCGCCGCCATCAGCCTGCAAGTCAAGCAGCTGGAGGAGGCGCTCGGCTTCGAGCTGTTCGTGCGGCATCCGCGCCACATCACGCTGACCGAAAAGGGCCAGGAGCTGGCCGCCACCGTGCGCCGCACGCTGGCCGAATTGAATACCAAGGTCGCCGCCCTGCAAACCGGCGACGACGAAAGAATCCTGCGCATCTCGACCACGCACTCGCTGGCGATCAAATGGCTGGTGCCGCGCATCGCCCGCTTTACCCAGCGCCATCCGGAACTCGATATCCGCATCGACTCCAGCGACCAGTTGGCGGACATGGATGACGGCAGCACCGACATCGCGCTGCGCACCTATGACGTGGTGCCCGGCGATCCCGGCCTGCTGTTCCATGATCGGCTGGTGGCGGTGTACAGCCCGTCCTTGCTGGCGCCCGGCGAAAGCGAGATCACGCTGACCGACCTGCACCGCTATCCGCTGCTGCACGAATTCACTACCGACACCTGGATCGCGCTACTGCGCCAGAACAATGCATTGAAGGGCAAGTACAACTTCTCGCGCGCCTATACCAACTTTGCGGTGATGGTGCAATCGGCGGTGGCAGGGCAAGGCATCGCGCTGGTGTCGCACGCCATCGCCAGCGAAGACCTGCGCAGCGGCATCCTGAAAATGGTGAAATGCGAGAGCGCGCCTTATGGACGCGGCTACCGCATCATCGTCAGCCGCGGCAAGCCGGGCATGGCCAAGATCGCCCATTTCTGCGACTGGCTGCGCGAAGAGGTGGCCGAAATGCAGAAAGGGCTGCTGTGATCATCGCATCCCTGGCGGCCACGCTGCTGCTGGCCGTCGCATCGGCGCAGGCCGCCGATAAGGCGCCGCTACGCTACATCGAAAAAGTCGACGGCCTGCTGACCTCCGGCTATCAGCCGCCTTCCGTCTTCCAGGACAGGCTGGGCGCGGCGCTGGCGCGCCAACTCGGGCGCCCGGTACAGTACGTGCAGTTGCCGCGCACGCGCGTGATGGGCGCGCTGGAAGCCGGCGAGGGCGATATCCTGTGCAGCTATCTGCCGGAATGGCTGCCCGGCGATGTCGACTGGACCGCGGCTTTCATCCCGATCAGCGAAGTGGTGCTGACATCGCCGCGCGTCAAGCCGCCCGCCACCGTGGCCGATTTGCGCGGCAAGCGGCTTGGCACGGTGCTGGGCTTCCGTTATCCGGAACTGGAAAAGGTCGTGGGGCAGGACTACAGCCGCGACGATGCGCCATCGAGCGCGCTGTCGGTGCGCAAATGGCTGGCCGGGCGTTTCGATCATCTGGTCGCGCCGCGCAATGTGGTTGAGCGTTATCTGGCGGACGGCCAGCTGCCGCCCGGCTCCCACATGCTGACGGTGTACGAGGTCAAGGCCAAGTGCGTCGTCTCGCGCAAGAGCCGGATCGGCATCGCTGAATTTAACAGCGCCATCGAAGCGCTGGAAAAAAACGGCGAGCTAGCGAAGATACTCAAGCTGCGCTGACAGGCGGATATCGTCCGAGGCGCTGCCCACCATCAGATGGAAATCGCCCGCTTCCGCGCCCCACTTCAACTGACTATTGAAGAAGGACAGCGTATCGCGGTCAATGGTGAAGCTGACGCGCCGCGTCTCGCCCGGCTTGAGGTGGACCTTCTGGAAGCCTTTCAACTCCTTCACCGGCCGCACCACCGACGACACCATGTCGCGCAGATAGAGCTGCACGATCTCCGTGCCTTCCACCTTGCCGCTGTTGGACAGATCGAAGGACAGCGTCGCCTTCTGGGTGCCCGCCAGTTTGGGGCTGCTCAGCGTCAGGCCGCCGTATTTGAAGTCGGTATAGCTCAGGCCATGGCCAAAGGCGTAGCGCGGCGTGTTGACCGAATCGATGTAGGCCGATTTGTAGACCACGTTCTTCTCGTCCGTCACTGGCCGGCCGGTGTTGTACTGCGCGTACGACAGCGGAATCTGGCCGACGCTGCGCGGGAAGGTGATCGGCAGCTTGCCGGAAGGGTTGTAGTCGCCGAACAGCACATTGGCCACCGCGTTGCCGCCTTCGCTGCCAGGGAACCAGGCGTAGACGATGGCATCGGCCTTGTCGGCGATGGTGTTGAACACCAGCGGGCGGCCGGCCAGCATCACCACCACCACCGGCTTGCCGGTGGCCTTCAGCGCGCTGAACAGCGCTTCCTGCTGGCCCGGCAGCGTGATGTCGGTACGCGACTTGGCTTCGCCGCTCATGTCCCAGGTTTCGCCCACGGCCAGCACGATGACGTCCGCTTTTGAGGCCGTGGCGACGGCGTCGGCAAAGCCTTCACTGCTGGCGCAACCGGGAGCGCAGGCTTGCGCATAGCTGATCTCCGCCTTGCCGGCGTGGCTGCGGATGCCTTCCACGATGCTGACCACTTTGGCACGCTCGCCCTGCACCACCCAGCCACCTTCGAGGTCGCGCTGCGAATCGGCCAGCGGGCCAATCACCGCGATGCGTTTGGCCTCGCGCGGCAACGGCAGCAGCTTGTTCTCGTTCTTCAGCAGCACGATGGATTTCTGCGCCACGTCCAGCGCGGCGGTACGGTGCGACTGATCGCTCAGCACCGCCTTCTCGCGGGCGGCGTCGGAGTACCGGTATGGATCGTCGAACAGGCCCAGTTCAAACTTCTTGTAGAGGATGCGGCGCACAGCGTCGTCCAGTGTGGCCATCTTCACCTTGCCGGCTTTGACGGCGGCTTCCAGATGCTGGGTGTAGGCATAGCCCTCCATGTCCATGTCGCTGCCAGCGTTGATGGCCTTGACGGCGGCGTCGGACAGATCAGCCGCATAACCATGCGGCACCATCTCGCGCACCGAGCCCCAATCGCTGACCACAAAGCCCTTGTACTTCCACGCGCCTTTCAGAATGTCGCGCTGGAGCATGGCGTTGCCGGTGGCGGGAATGCCGTTAAGCGTGTTGAAGGAGTTCATGAAGGTGGCGGCGCCCGCATCAGTGGCGGCCTTGAACGGCGGCAGATAGACCTCATGCAGCTGCTGCTCGCTCATGTCGACCGCGTTGTAGTCACGGCCCGCGATGGCGGCGCCGTAGGCTGCAAAATGCTTGGCGGTGGCCATCACGCTGTCGGTGGCGCCCAGCTTCCTGCCCTGGAAGCCGTGCACGCGCGCGGCGGCAATTTGCGAGCCGAGGTAAGTGTCTTCGCCCGCGCCTTCCATCACGCGGCCCCAGCGCGGATCGCGCGCCACGTCCACCATCGGTGCGAAGGTCCAGTGGATGCCGGCGGCCGCCGCTTCCCTGGCGGCGATGTGGGCGGACAGCTCGATCGCCTCCATGTCCCACGAAGCGGCTTCGCCCAGCGGCACCGGGAACACGGTCTTGTAGCCGTGGATGACATCAAGGCTGAACAGCAGCGGGATCTTCAGGCGCGATTGCAGCGCCAACGCCTGGATTTCGCGCGTATCGGCCACGCCGGTCACGTTCAGCATGGAGCCAACCTTGCCGGCGCGGATGTCGGCCAGCTTGTCGGCGTAGGCGCTGCTGGTCGGACCGGTGAACTGGCGCCCGGAGAGCTGATGTAGTTGACCGACCTTCTCGGCCACCGTCATCTGCTTCATCAGGTCGGCGACCTTGCGGTCGATCCGGGCGTCCTGCGCATGCGCGGCAAGAGCGAATGCCGCGCCGATGGCGGCTGCGATGTGTCGTGTCTTCATTTGTACTGTTGTTGTTTTTGTTCGTAATAGGATTTCAGCGTGTAGAAGGCTTGCTTCTTCTTGCCGGTCTCGGAGATCAGGCCCTTGCGGTTCCAGTAGTCCTGGAAGTAAGGATGGGGGCGGCGCGGCGAACGGAAGTCAGTCAGCACCCACGGCGTCATGCCGCGCAGGCCGGGAATCGCATCCAGCAGTTTGAAGGTGTTCTTGTACAGCTGGTCCTGATACTCCTCGCTCCACTTGGTGTCGGTGTCGGCGTGGTAGCCGCCCAGCGCATCGGCGCCGAACTCGGTCACCAGCACCGGCTTGTTGTAATTGACCTTGAAGGAGAACTTCATCATCTCCTTGTTGTTGGACCAGTACCAGCCGGCGTACTGGTTAAAGCTGGCGAGGTCGATCTTGTCGGCCAGCGGATCTTCCACCGTCACCACGTCGCCAGTGCGATGCACCTCCAGCGCCGCGCCCACCAAACGGGTGCGGTCCAGCGAACGCACGGTATCGGCCAGCTTGCCCATGAACTCCGTGCGCACAGGGCTGACCGGCGTCTCGTTACCGATCGACCAGATGATGACGCTGGCGCGATTCTTGTCGCGTACCACCAGATCGGTCAGCTGCTGCCTGGCGTTGGCGTAGACTTCCGGCTTCTCCCACGAGATGGTCCAATACACCGGCACCTCGGCCCACACCAGCAAGCCCATTTCGTCGGCCAGTTTGATCATCTCTTCGCTGTGCGGGTAATGGGCCAAGCGGACGTAGTTGCAGTTCATGTCCTTGGCCCATTGCAGCATCATGCGCATATCGCCTTCGCCACGCAGGCGGCCGGGGATCAATGGATTCTCGTCGTGCAGAGAAATCCCGCGCAGGAACACGGATTTACCGTTCAGCAGAATATCGTGACCGCGCGTCTCGATGGTGCGCAGGCCGATGCGGTCGTTCAGAGTATCGGTGGCGCCGGCGATGGTCACGTTGTACAGCTTGGGATCTTCCGGCGACCAGTAGCGCACCTTGTTCTTCGGCAGCGCGATGCTGACGGCGGCGCGGCCATTGGCGTCGGTGCGCACGGTGGTTTTCACGCCCAGCTCCGCGATGGAGACGGTGACGTCCTGCGCACGCCTGGCGCCAGCCAGTTGCACATGGCCTTCAATGCGTCCCATGTCGCCCTTGGCCAGCTGGATCTGGTAATCCTCGATGTAGGTGTCAGGCGTTTCAGCCAGCAGCACGTCGCGCGTGATGCCGCCGTAATTCCACCAGTCCGTGTTCACAGTCGGGATATCGTCCTGATGGCGCGTGTTGTCGGCCTTGACCACCACCGTGTTCTCGCCTTTCAGCAGGCGGCCGGTCACCTCGAACTGGAATGGCGTGAAGCCGCCCTTGTGGCTACCCAGCTTCTTGCCGTTCAGGTAGACGTGTGCTTCGTAATTGACCGCGCCAAAGTAGAGGAAGTAGCGCTTGCCATCCTTGGGTGCGGCGTTGAATTTCTGGCGCATCCAGAGGGTGCCTTCGTAGAATTCCAGTCTGGCCGCCTGCGAATTCCAGTCGCCCGGTACCGCCAGCGTCGGCGAGCCGTCGAAGTTGTATTCGACCGCATCGTCCTTGTCTTTCGGTTTGCGGTCATCATAGAAACCGCCGGCGCCGGTCGGCGACTGGTCGAATGGCTGGCGGCGATAGTTGTAGAAGCCCGTCTCGTAAGGATCGATGATGTAGCTCCAGCGGCCGTTCAGCGACAGCGGCTGGCGCCCATAGATATTTTGCAGCGTGGGCGGCTGCCTGGCCAGTTCGGCACGCGGGCTGGCGCCCTTGTTGGCATGCGCCTGTCCCGGCGCCTGATCGTCCTGCGCGCCCGCCGCAAAGCTCGCGGTCAGGCAGCTTGCTAACAGCAGCAGCTTCCACACTTGTCGCATCCATGTCTCCTTATTGGTATTTAATGGTCCACTTGATCGTCAATGGTTCCCTCATGGTCAGCTTGCCGGTGCTGCATGTGACCAGTGTCTTCATCGGCCCATATGGCGCCATGAAGTCCTTGTTGCCATTGGTCGGCGCGAATTCGCATTGCTGCAAGCCGCTGACACTGTACTCCTTTACCGCGCCCTGCGCGAACGTCACGGTATTGGCCTTGATGCTGGCCTGATCCGAGAACGAGGCGAATTCCAGAGTGATCTTGTCCACGTCCTGCGCACCCACCGGCGTGTAGACGTCGGTGCGGGTCATCACGCCATGTTCCAGCGTGTAGGTGGTACGCAGTTTGATGCAGCCATCCTTGACTGGCGAGCGCTTGCCCAGGCGATCCAGTTCGTCCTGGCGGTACGAGACGGTATAGCGCTTGCCGTCCTTGCCGGTCTTGATGTCCTTGATCCACGCGGCGCCGATCAACTGCGCGCCATCCGCCATGGTAAACCTGGGCAGCAGTTGCGCATGCGCGCCGCCGCTGTCGGCCACGCCGGATACGATGTCGGGCGCAAACGGCAGCGGGTAGTAAGGGCTGTTGTCATGCTGGCTGATGCCGCCGTTGATCATGTTCAGGCTAATCACATGCGGACCGTCGCGGAAGATGGACAGCGCGCGGTCATATTCTCCCTGTGCGAAGGTGGTGGTGCTGAACTGCGGGCGGTTCTTGTCCAGCCACGCCTGCAAATCCGCCTTCGGCTGCACGTCCTTGAAGCCGGCCTTGTTCCACGTATCGTTGGTGTAGATCAGCTGGTGCAGCAGCGAGAAGTTCTCGCCCAGGATGCGATGCTTGCCGCGATAGGTATCGGTACGACGCCCCTTGCCCCACATATCGAGCGAGTGCATGGCCGGGTCGTACCAGAAGTTCATGTAACGCTCGGCGATGCGCGACGAGAAGGCGTAGGCGTACTGCTTCTCTTCCGCCGTCAGCACGTCGAGGTAGGCCGATACCGACAGGATCTCCACCAGCGCCGTCTCGCCATATGGCCCGAGGCTGCGGCCGAAGCTGAATCCCTGGCCTTCGGCATTGGCGACGTTGAGCGCAATGTCGGCCGCCTTGCGCAGCAAGCCTTTCAGTTCCTCGGTTGGTTGCAGGCCGGTTTCCAGGAAGCGTTCGCAAATCTCCGCGATCAGCAGGATGCTGTAGCGGTCGAAGCGCCCTTCGCCGTCGGTCTCGTCGGAGAAACCGAATTTTCCGGAGTATTTTTTGTAATGGGTAAGCATTTTGTCGAGCAGGACTTTGCCCGCGCTGTCGTCTTCCCAACCCATCATCATGCGCAGGCGCGCGATGCTGAACGCCACGCCGTAGTAATTAGTCGGCAAGTTGATCAGATCCCACTGCGGCGTGACGAAGGTACGCCAGTCCAGCTGCTTGCGCAGCTTCTCCAACGTGGCCGGGCTAACGGCGCGCTCCAGCAGGCCGGCCTCCTTCAGCTTCACCAGCGTGCCAATGTAGTAGTAGATGCCCCAGGTATGGTTGTCCATGCCGACCGTCATGTCGGCGATGTCGCGATAGTCCTTGAGCTTTTGCTCCAGCGACGGATCGTCCCTGGCGGTATTGAGCAGCACGTGGCCCAGGCCCGCCGCCACCTTCCCCGGCAAGAATTTGTCGCCGCTCTTGAACGGCGAGGCGCCGTCCAGCACCATGTTCTCACGTTCCGCCACCAGCTTCCTGAAGAAGAAATCCAGTTGCTGGTAGGCGTTGTCTTGCACGATGCGGTTCATCGGCGCGGCCGATGCGGAAGCGCAGGCGGCCATCACCGCCATGGTCAGGGGAAGGAATTTCATGTCGTCTCGATTGTTATTGGAAAACGTTTTACAAATAGTAGGCGATTTTGCTTCTAAGGTAAACACTTACAGGTGGCGATTGCAGGTGGAATGACGCAGCACCAGCTGCGGTTCGATGATGGTGGAAGGGGCCGCCGGCTTGCCGTCTATCTGCGTGAGCAGCTGCTCCATGGCCGCCGCGCCCATGCGCTCACTTCGCAGATCGACCGTGGTTAAAGGCGGCAAGGTGTAGCTGCCGAAATCGATATTGTCGAAGCCCGCCACCGAAATATCTTCCGGCACGCGGAAGCCCAGTGTCTGGGCGGCCTTCATGAAGCCCATGGCCATCAGGTCGTTGTAGCAGATCAGTGCATCGGGATGGGTGGCACCCAGCATGATGGAGGAACTCATGCGCTCCCCTTCCTGTGCCGTCGGTGCGCCACCGTCGTACACGGCCAGTTCCAGCCCGGCCGCCGACATGCATTCGCGGATGCCGGCCAGGCGCTCCTCATCGCGGCGCGATTTGCCGAAGCCAAGGTAGGCGATATGCCGGTGCCCCAGCGCCAGCAGATGCCGCGTCAGCATGGCCGCTCCACGGTGATCATCGCCCGCCACGCAGGGAATCTCATGCCGCGTCAGACGGCCAAGAAATACCAGCGGCTTGCCCAGATCCGCCATCCAATCGCGCTCCGATTCCGGGATACGCGAGATGACGATCATGCCGTCCACACGGCGGCTCAGCGCTTCCAGCAGCGGGCGTTCGCGGTCCGGGTTTTCTTCGGTATCGACCAACAGCACGTTGTAGCCATGCGCCTGCGCTACACGGTTGGCGCCCTTCACCACGCTGCTGAAGTGCGGATTTGCCACGTCCAGCACCGACAGGCCAATGCTGTGCGTGCGCCCCGTAATCATCGACTGCGCCAGCGGATTGGAACGGTAGCCCAGCTCCGCGATCACCCTGGTAATGGCCTGTTCCACCGCCGGCGAAAAGCGCTGCGTGCCGTTGACGAACTTGGACACCGTCGCGGTGGACACGCCGGCGCCGGCCGCCACGTCGCGGATGGTGGGAACGGGCTTTTTCATGAATCGATTGACCTCGGGGCGAATTTGGTTATACTGCTGATTAAACGTTTAACCACAATACCCTCACCATCCCATAAAAGCAACCCATGACCACTACCAAACCATTCAAACGCATCCTGCTGACCGGCGCCGGCGGCGGCCTTGGCACCGTCCTGCGCGAACGCGCCAAGGCCTGGGCCGACATCGTCCGCCTGAATGACGTGAAAGACCTCGGCCCGGCGGGCGAAGGCGAGGAAATCGTTATCGGCGACCTGGGCGACCGCGACAAGGTCATGCAAATGATGGAGGGCGTGGACGCCGTGCTGCACTTCGGCGGCATTTCGGTGGAAGACAAGTTCGAGCCGATCATGAACGCCAACATCCTCGGCCTGCACCACCTGTATGAAGCCATCCACAAGTGCGGCGTCAAACGCGTGATCTACGCCAGCTCCAGCCACGTGGTGGGCTATTACAAGACCACCGAACTGGTGGACGCCCACATGCCGCTGCGTCCGGACGGTTTCTACGGCGTATCGAAGGCCTTTGGCGAAGCGCTGTCGCGCTACTACTACGACCGTTTCGGCACCGAGACCGTGTGCCTGCGCATCGGCTCCTCGTTCCCGGAGCCGAAGAACCCGCGCATGATGGTTACCTACCTGGCTTACGACGATCTGGTGGAACTGATCCGCTGCTCGCTGTTCACCCCACGCGTGGGCCACACCATCACCTTCGGCACCTCGAACAACGCCACCAAGTGGTGGGACAACAAACATGCGTCGCACCTGGGCTATGTGCCCAGGCACAGCTCCGCCGAATTCGCCGGCCACTTCCCGGATAGCGCAGACTATCCGGCGGCCGGCGACGCGCCAACCATCTATCAGGGCGGACCGTTCGTCACGGCTGGCCCCATGTACAAATAATACAAATAACCGGGACAACACCACATGACATCATCGCATCTCCGCATTGCTGTATTGGCTGCCGTGGCAGCCATGTTCCACACCGTGCCTGCCGTTGCGGCCGAAACGCCCGCCGTACAAGCGGCTGCGCCATCGGCCGCCATCAACCCGAAAGCCGTGCTGTCCACCATGGAGCGCGTGGCCGACTGGCAGCTGGCCAATCCGAGCAAGCACCGCCCGGACGACTGGACGCAGGCGGTGGGCTACAACGGCATCATGGCGCTGGCGAATATCTCCGGCAGCAGCAAGTACCGCGATGCGATGATCGCCATGGGCGAAAAGAACAACTGGAAGCTCGGACCCAATCACTACCACGCGGACGATCATATCGTCGGCCAGACTTACGCCGAGCTGTATCTGCAAACGCGCGATCCGAAAATGATCGCGCCGCTGCGCGCCAGCTTTGACGACATCCTGAACAACCGCCGCACCGGCACGCTGGAATTCACCGTCAAGGGCAACCAGGATCGCTGGTCGTGGTGCGACGCGCTGTACATGGCGCCACCGGCCTGGCTGCGGCTGTGGGCCATCACCGGCGACCAGCGCTATCTCGATTTCGCCATCAGCGAGTGGTGGGTGACCTCGGACTACCTGTACGACAAGGAAGAACACCTGTACTTCCGCGACTCCAACTACTTCGACAAGCGCGAAGCCAATGGCAAGAAGGTCTACTGGAGCCGGGGCAACGGCTGGGTGATGGGCGGCCTGGTACGCGTGCTGCAATACCTGCCGGAGCATCATCCTGAGCGCCCGCGCTTCGTCCAGCAGTACAAGGACATGGCGGCCAGGCTGCTCACGCTCCAGCAGGACGATGGCCTGTGGCGCGCCAGCCTGCTCGACCCGGGCACCTATCCGATGAAGGAATCGAGCGGCTCGGCGCTGTACACCTACGCCTTTGCATGGGGCGTGAATCAGGGCCTGCTGGACGCCAAGGCTTTCAAGCCCGCGGTGCAGAAAGCATGGGCCGCGCTGGTGGCCAATGTGCAGACCGATGGCAAGCTGACGCACGTCCAGCCTATCGGCTTGGCGCCAAAAGTCTTTGATGACAATCTCACCGAAGTGTATGGCGTCGGCGGCTTCCTGCTGGCCGGCAGCGAGGTCTATCGCATGGCGGTGCTGGAAAAAGCCAGGCCACAAAAGGTGAGCGTGACCAATCCCACCGACGGCGTGCGCGGCGACGAGCTGGCGGAAGCGACGCTGGGCGCGGGCATCGGCAAGCCGGTGGTGATGGATGCCGCCACCTCGGCCATCGTCAACTCGCAGGTGATCGGCAAGCAGATCGTCTTTCCGGTGCAGCTGGCCGCCAACGAAACGCGCCGCTACCTGGTGCTGCCGGCCGATAAGCTGGGCGCCGTGCCGCCGGCCGACGTCAAAACCCACGCGCGCTTCGTGCCCGAGCGCCTCGACGATTTCGCCTGGGAGAGCGACCGCACCGCGCATCGCGTGTACGGCCCTGCCATCATCAAGGACCCGAAAGAGCACCTGATCTCCAGCGGCGTGGACGTATGGGTGAAGAAGGTGCGCACGCCGGTGATCGACAAATGGTACAAGCGCGGCGAGTATCACCACGACGAGGGCGAAGGTCTGGACTACTACAGCGTGGGCCAGAGCCGTGGCTGCGGCGGCACCACCATCGTCGCCGATGGCAAGCTGCATAACTCGTCCAACTTCACCAAATACAAAGTGCTGGCCGACGGCCCGCTGCGTTCCGTGTTCGAACTGACCTACGCCGGCTGGGACGCGGGCCATGGCCGTACGGTGTCCGAAGTCAAGCGCTTCTCGATCGACGCCGGCTCCAACATGACCCGCGTTGAAACGCGTTTCGCCAGCAACCGCAAGGCGCCGTTGCAGGTGGGCGTGGGCATCGTCCAGCGCGAAGGCAACGGCCAGTACGCCACCGATGCCGGCGGCTGGGCAAGCTACTGGGAACCGGCGCACGGCGAAGACGGCAGCACCGGCTGCGGCGTGATCCTGCCGGGCAGCGCGCAAGGCTTCGAGGTGATCGACCGGCAGCAGCTCACGCTGGGCACGGCGCAACCGGGCCAGCCCTTCGTCTACTACTTCGGCGCCGGCTGGAGCAAGAGCGGCGACTTCGTCGATGCCGACGCGTGGCAGGCCTATGTGCGCGGCTATGCGCAAAAGTTGAAAGCCCCGCTCAAGGTCAGCAGTCAATAAACGCCCCGCCGGCAGCCACGCGGCTTCCGGCGGATTTTTTTAACCATAGGTGGAAGCGATTCCACAATCTAGTTGAAGCATCACAAAACCATAACATTCACTGGAGACACCACATGCAAGCGAAACAACCTGAACTGCGGCGCATCACCGCCGCCGTGATCCTGGCCCTGCTGGCCGGCGGCGCCCTTGCGCAACAGGACGACAATGGCAAGCTCGAATCGGTCATCGTCACCGCCAACAAGCGCGCGCAGAATTTGCAGGACGTGCCAGCCTCGATCACCGTGCTGAACGACGCCGTCCTGCAACGCGCCAACGTGCGCGACCTGGAAGACGTGCCGGCCCTGTCGCCGGCGCTGACGCTGTCCTACGGCACCCAGCCGGGCAACTTCAGCATCAATATGCGCGGCATCGGCACCTTCTCGCTGGGCATCGGCGTGGAGGCGGACGTGGCCGTGATTGTCGACGACGTCCCGCTCGGCATGCAGGCTGGCGCCTTCAAGGATCTGGCCGACGTCGGCCGCATCGAGGTGCTGAAAGGGCCGCAAAGCACGCTGTTCGGCAAGAGCTCGATTGCCGGCGCGATCAATATCACCACCAAACCGATCGGCGGCGCCTGGAAAACCAACGCCACCAGCTACGTCACCAACGACGATGAATGGCGCGTCGGCTTCAGCACCGGCGGTTCGGTGTCGGACACCCTGCGCCTGCGCGTGGCCGCCAGCAAGACCAACTTCGACGGCACGCTCAACAACCTCACCACCGGCAAGAAGCTCAATGGCAGCAAGGGTGATAACCTCAGCGGCAAGCTCGAATGGCAACCGCTGGAGCAACTGACCCTGACGCTGACGCCGCACTACAACCGCACCGAGAAGTTCTGCTGCTCGAACGCCTTCACCGCGATGTCGCCGGGCGCGCTGTACCGCAACGCGCCGCAGCTGCCGCCATCGGTGGTGCTGGCCGGCATCCACATCAGCCCGGACAACCGCGACGTGCGCAATGACTATCCGACCGGCGGCAAGTTCCACGACGCCGGCACCGGCGTCAAGCTGGACTGGGCATTTGACGACAACAGCGCCTTGAAGGGCCACACCCTGAGCTCGATCTCGTCCTACAGCAAGTATCACATGGACGACTATCAGGACAACGACAACACCGATGTCGACATCCTGCCTTTCCTGTTCCTGCCCAACGGCCAGCCGACCGGCATGCATGGCGGCCTGTACCAGTACGGCTACTTCGACGTCAAATCGACCACCCAGGAATTCCGCCTGACCTCGCCGGACAAGGGCGCGCTGCGCTATGTGGCCGGCCTGTGGTACGGCAAGAACGCGCTGACGCGCGAGCTGACCAAGGCGCCACTGATCCAGGCCTATGGCACCGCCTATGGCGCCGATGCGTGGAATATCAGCAAGGCCATCTATGGCCAGGGCTCGTGGGACTTCCGCCCCAACACCAGCCTGATCCTCGGCGCCCGCTACAACGACGAGGACACCGGCTACAACTTCCGCCGCTACACCGTGCCGCCGCAAGTCAAGGCCCTGACCGAGTTCTACACCAAGGGCGACAACGACAAGAGCAGCACCTACAAGCTGGGGCTGGAGCATCGGCTGAACAAGGATGCGATGGTGTACGCCATGGCCTCCACCGGCCACAAGGGCAAGGCCTACGACCTGACCTCGGGCTTCACCTCGGCCACCGCCAAGTTGCCGGCGGTGGCGCCGGAGACCGCGCGCAGCTACGAGCTGGGCTGGAAGCAAAGCCTGTGGGACAACCGCGCCATGTTCAGCGTGGCCCTGTTCCGCACCAACTTCAAACACTTCCAGCAATCGTCGAGCTTCTTTGACGACGACGGTACCTTCCGTACCGGCCTGAACAGCATCGGCGGCTTGCGCACGCAGGGTCTCGAAGTGGAAGGCAATGTGCGGGTGACGCGCGAACTGCAACTGAACGGCAGCTTCGCCTACACCGAGGCCACCATCCAGGAATTTGAGAACGGCCCGTGCTACAACGTGGTGAACGCGGCCGGCACCGGTAGCACGCCAGGACCGGGCTGCGCGCAGAATCCGAAGTACAACAACACCTTCGTGCAGAACCTGGCGGGCAAGACCTTGCCAAATGCGCCGAAAGTGAAAGTGAACCTGGGCGGGCAATATGATGTGATGCTGCCATCGGCCAGCTTCAACGGCTTCATCGCCGGCTCCACGCGCTACCAGAGCCGCACGCAGTTCTCGCTGAGCCAGGACCCGAACACCATCCAGGGCGCGTATGCGATCACCAATCTGAGTTTTGGCGTGAAGGACAAGCGGGACCGCTACAAGGTGACCTTCCTGGTCAACAACCTGTTCGACAAGCGCTACGCGACCGGTCTGAACAACGCGATCGCGAATGGGACCTGGAGCCCGAAGGCGCCGAACACGCCGGTGGCGGTCAACACCACGGAGTGGATGCCGCCGCGCGACTTCCAGCGCTACTTCGGCGCCCGTCTCGACCTCACCTTCTAAAGAGCATCTCCCTCGCGACTCCGCTGGTGAGTCGCCCTTCCGCCCTCGTAGCCCGCTGCGGGGGCTTTTTTATTGGAAGACCTGCTTCAGCGATTGCGCCGAGTTCAGCGCATCGCTCCACGCCTCCACCTGCGCCACACTGGCCTTGGCCAGCTTCTTGCGGACCGTCTGCGGCAACGGCCCGAAGCGCTGCGCCAGCAAGCGCTCCAACAGCGCCACAGCGCCCTCCTTCCGCCCCCGATCCAGCCCTTGCTCGATACCTTGCTCAATGCCTATCTTGATGCCATCGTTCATAATCATTTGCTCCAGCGGAGTCAATAACTTTCTCATCTCATGCTCCTTTTCCAGACCGTGCACTACTTGCAAGTAACGCCTTTCTTGCGGCTCAGGCAGAACAATCATCCAGTTAATCACCTTGAATAGTAAAAGTATGCGCCTCTCGCTCCAGCGATGCTGGAACAGTAATCCAGAGCTTCGCCAGCTCCTTGTCGCGCAAGCGCGGCCGCTTGCGCCAGTCGACGCGCTCGCTGAAATCGGGAAAGTAAAAGTCCAGGAACGCGCGCAAAGCGTGCGAGATCACGGCTTTCCAGGGCAAATCGTAACGGGTGGACAGGGCGGCATTCTGCATCCGCCCAGTCTGCACCCGCGCCACGCCAACCTATATGACGCACTTCAAAGCCCGTCCGGATTGCCGGCCGACTGGATTACCGTTGAGTGAGATTCATAAAATATTAACTTTGGCATGGTAAGCTTCGACCCCGGTAACCTCCCTGCCGCTCCTTATATTTCCCAACTGCACGTTAAATACTGAATTCATGGATATCGTTCTCGCGCTGAAAGCCATCATCATGGGCCTGGTTGAAGGCTTCACGGAATTCCTGCCGATTTCCTCCACCGGCCACCTGATCCTGACCGAGCACCTGCTGGGCTTCCACGGCATGGAAGAAAAAATGAAAGTGTTCGAGATCGTCATCCAGGCCGGCGCCATGCTGGCCGTGATCTGGGAATACCGCGCCCGCATCGCCGCCGTGCTGGCCGGCCTGTTCAGCGACAAGCTGCAACAGCGCTTCGCCCTCAACGTCGCGATCGCCTTCCTGCCGGCCGCCATCCTCGGCCTGGTCTTCGCCCACGCCATCAAGGCCGTGCTGTTCGCGCCGGTGCCGGTGGCGCTGGCCTTCATCATCGGCGGCTTCGTCATCCTGTGGGTGGAAGCCCGCGAAAAGAAAAATCCGGCCATGGCCCGCATCACCTCGGTCGACCAGATCACCCCGCTGGACGCCCTGAAAATCGGCCTGGCGCAGGCGTTCGCGCTGATCCCCGGCACCAGCCGTTCCGGCGCCACCATCATGGGCAGCATGATCTTCGGCTTCTCGCGCCAGGTGGCCACCGAGTTCTCGTTCTTCCTCGCAATTCCGACTCTGCTCGGCGCTACGGTATACTCTCTGTACAAGGAACGCGCGCTGCTGTCGGCCGCCGACTTGCCGCTGTTCACCGTTGGCACCATTTCCGCCTTCATTTCAGCCTTCCTGTGCGTGCGCTGGCTGCTGCGGTACATCAGCTCACACACCTTCACCGTCTTTGCATGGTATCGCATCGCCTTCGGCCTGCTGGTGCTGGCAACCGCTTACACCGGAGCCGTCACCTGGGCGGAGTAATTTTATAGAGCAGTAGTAGCATCATGAATCATCAGGACAACAACGAACGCGCCCTCCATCTGCTGCAAACCGTCTTCGGCTACCCGGCCTTCCGCGGCCAGCAGGGGGAGATCGTCAGCCACGTGGCCGGCGGCGGCGATGCGCTGGTCCTGATGCCCACCGGCGGCGGCAAGTCGCTGTGCTACCAGATCCCGGCCCTGCTGCGCGACGGCGTGGGCGTGGTGGTGTCGCCGCTGATCGCGCTGATGCAGGACCAGGTCGACGCGCTGGAAGAAGTCGGCGTGCGCGCGGCCTTCCTGAACTCCACCCAGTCGTATGAAGAGGCCAGCCGCATCGAGCGGCTGGTGCGCACCAACCAGCTGGACCTGGTGTACGTGGCGCCCGAGCGCCTGATGACGGAGCGCTGCCTGAACCTGTTCCAGGATTCGCAGATCTCGCTGTTTGCCATCGACGAGGCGCACTGCGTGTCGCAATGGGGGCATGACTTCCGGCCCGAGTACATCAAGCTGTCGGTGCTGCACGAGCAGTTCCCCAACGTGCCGCGCATCGCGCTGACCGCCACCGCCGATCCGCAGACGCGCGCCGAAATCGTGCACCGCTTGCAGCTGGACGACGCGGCGCAATTCGTGTCCTCCTTCGACCGTCCCAACATCCGCTACCAGATCGTCGAAAAGGCCAATGGCCGCAAGCAGCTGCTGGACTTCATCACCACCGAGCACGGCGGCGACTGCGGTATAGTCTACTGCCTGTCGCGCAAGAAGGTGGAGGAGACGGCGGAATTCCTGAACGAGAACGGCGTGCGCGCGCTGGCCTATCACGCCGGCATGGAACACTCGGTGCGCGCGGCCAATCAGGCGAAATTCCTGCGCGAAGAAAACATCGTCATGTGCGCCACCATCGCCTTCGGCATGGGCATCGACAAGCCGAATGTGCGCTTCGTCTGCCACCTCGATCTGCCCAAGAGCATCGAAGGCTACTACCAGGAGACCGGCCGCGCCGGCCGCGATGGCGAACCGTCCAGCGCCTGGATGGCCTACGGCTTGCAGGACGTGGTGCTGCAACGGCGCATGATCGACGAATCCGAAGCCGATGAAACCTTCAAGCGGGTGCTGGGCAACAAGCTCGATGCGATGCTGGGCCTGTGCGAGACCCTGAGCTGCCGGCGTGTGCGCCTGCTCGACTACTTCGGCGAGAAGGCCGGCCCTTGCGGCAATTGCGATACCTGCCTGATTCCACCGGTGTCGTTCGACGGCACGGTGCCGGTGCAGAAACTGCTGTCGGCCGTGTACCGCGTCGACCAGCGCTTCGCGGCCGGCCATGTGATCGACGTGCTGCGCGGGCAGGAGACGGAGCGCATCAAGACCTGGCACCATGATTCATTGTCCGTGTTCGGCATCGGCGCCGACCGCAGCGAACAGGAATGGCGCGCGATCTTGCGGCAAGTGATCGCGCTTGGCCTGCTGACGGTCGATCACGAGCAATTCAGCTCGTTGAAACTGACCGACGCCGCGCGCCCGGTGCTGAAAGGTGGCCAGAAAGTGCAGTTGCGCCAGTACCAGAAACCGGTCAAGCAGAAACCGAGCCGCGCGGCCAAAGGCTATGTGGAAAGCGACCTGTCGGTACACGAACAGAAGATCTTCGATCGCCTGCGCTCCTGGCGCATGGGCACCGCGCGCGAGCACAACGTCGCCGCCTACATCATCTTCAACGACGCCACCCTGCGTGAAATCGCCAAAGCCCGGCCGATGGCGCTGGACGACCTGCGCGGCATCTCCGGCGTCGGCGAGAAAAAGCTCGCCTCCTACGGCGACGAAATCGTCGCACTGATTCAGGAGATGGATTAGTCAGCGGCAGGTGATATCAATCAACTGTGCTCCGGCTTTGGGGCTCGGGCGATAACTCACCGAACAGCTGCGATATCCGCCTGGCAGCCTGTGAGCCAAAATGATCTCGCCAGCCGCACCGCCATAAGAGCACGCCAGCCAGAGCCCATCGGCAAATTCGCCTTCATCAAATCGCCAGACCGAGACGGAGCGCTGTCTCTTCTCGGTAACAGAGTACGGTTTCAGATCTGCACGCTTCTCCGGCGGACCACTATTAAAGCCTGCCGCACTCAGTCGAAAATCACTTAGGACACTTGGTGCCCACCTCTCTAACATCGGATCAACCTTTATTGTCGCTGCCGGAATGACGTCCGGGCAAGTTAAGGGAGATACCTCAGCTGCGAGCACAGGTGCAGGTACTACTAGCACGGCTACCACGACCAATCGCAGGCATTCGTTCAGGTTAGTCTTCATGATCAGTGCTCAATCACAAAGAAGGCATCGGCATTATTGCTCGGATTTTTAAAGCTACCATCTTTATTCGTCCCTTGGGACTCAAGAAACCTCTCTGAGATTCGAGGCTTCTTTTTATCGTTCCACTGGTCCATAACGTAGATGCCATTGATCGCTTGGCGCAGGAAGAATGCCGCGTGATTTCCATGCTTCTGGTTTGGGTAGCGACCATGTTTGAAGGTCGCAATTGCCGTCCCTTTGCGTATCATCTGGTTGCCAAGCACGGCTTCACCTTGGCGCCAGCCACTGGTTGGACCGGCATCGGTGTAGTGCTGAATCAGCACTGCACATTGATGCGTCCCTACCTTGGCACTGCCTTCCAGCTTATCAACTTTCGAATATACGTATGACATGACAGTCTCCTTTGATAGCGCGAACGCCCACTATCGCCCATTGGGCGCAAGGAGAATTTGATCAGGCTCAGACGCGGAGAAACTAGGCAAGCAGGATGCTGCGGTAGCGGCTGGGCGCGGTGCCGATGGCGGCGCGGAAGCGGTGGCTGAAGTGGCTCAGGTCCGCGTAGCCGCAGGCGTCGGCGATTTGTTGGAGGGATTGGTCCGTGGTCTTCAACAGCACACGCGCGTGTTCGATGCGGCGCGAGGCGATCCATGCCGAGGGCGACATGCCGAATGAGACTTTAAACATGCGCACCAGATGAAACTCCGACATGCACGCCAGCACCGCCAGCATGCCCAGTGTGATGTTCTGCGCCAGATTCGCTTCGATGTAGTCCGCCAGCCGCCGCCGCACCACCGGCGCCAGTCCGCCGCGCACGCGCGCCTGCTGCAAGGGCGCCGATTGCGCCAGCAGCAGATGGCTCAGCGCTTCGTGCGTCACTTCGTTGGCACGCAGTTGCGCATCGGGGCCATCCCACGGCATGTCGGCCAAGGCGGCGCACAGATGGCCGATGCGTTCGTGCTCGAAGTAGGTGCGGTCAGCCAGCGTCAGCTCACGCGGCTCGCGGTCCAGCTCCACCACGGCGCGCCGCGTGAAGTGCTGCGGCAGGAAGTAGATGTGCATGAAGTGCATCTGCCCGCGCACGGTCCATGACGATTCGTGCCAGTCCGGTAAAGTGCACAGCCGCTTCGGCGCGCCATACAGGCCCGGAAGCTCGGTGCGCTCGGTTCGATGGCCACCGTCCAGGTAGTAGGACAGCGTGTGGTGGCCCGGCTGGTTGTAGCTGGTCTCGGCCACCGGCGTGTCGCGCCGCCAGATCGCCACGGCCAGTTCGTCGCCCAGCCAGGCAAAACGCTCCAGCTGCGCATCGGTCTCCGACATGGTCTTGAAGACGGAGTGCGACAACTGCCCGTCCGGCAGTGAGGACAGCAAGGTGGCGGGCAGGTTATTGGCGCGGGAGGACATGAATAAAGTCTAGCACGCAGCGCCGCCAACGCGCTGGCGGCGGCACGATATGCGCAATTTCAGACAAGTCGCCTCGCCGCCCGGCCGTCATGCTGACAACACTATGAATATGTTCCTCTACCTCCTCACAGTCCTGATCTGGGGCACCACCTGGATCGCCATCACTTTCCAATTGGGCGTGGTACCAGCGCCGGTATCGATCGCCTATCGCTTCTGGATCGCCGCCGCCGTGCTGTTGGCCGGCCTGCTGCTGACGCGCCGCCCATGGTGGCCGCCGCGCCAGGCCTGGCCTTACCTGTTCGCCCAGGGCATGGCGCTGTTTTGTTTGAATTTCCTGTGCTTCTATTACGCCAGCCAGTGGGTTACCAGCGGCCTCGAAGCGGTAGTGTTCTCCACCGCGCCGCTGTGGAACGCCATCAATGGCCGCATCTTCCTCGGCCGTCCGATCAAGCCGCAGGTGATGCTGGGTGCCCTGCTGGGCCTTGGCGGCATCGTGCTGCTGTTCGCGCCGCAGATGGCCGGCCACTGGCACGACAGTCACACCCTGCTCGGCCTCGCGCTCACGCTGGGCGGCACACTGTGCTTCTCGTGCGGGAATCTGCTGTCCAGTCGCATGCAGGCCATGAACCTCGGCCTGACACCATGGCTGACCAACACCTGGGCCATGCTGATCGGCTCCACCACGCTGGGCGTGGCGGCGCTGGCGATGGGCATGCCGTTCACTATTGATCCCGCGCCGCGCTACCTCGGCGCCTTGCTCTACCTTGCCATACCTGGCTCGGTGATCGGCTTCACCGCCTACCTGATGCTGGTCGGCCGCATCGGCCCTGACCGCGCGGCTTATTCGACGGTGCTGTTCCCCATCGTAGCGCTGACGGTGTCCACGGTCTACGAAGGCTACCACTGGACGCCGCTCGCGCTGGGCGGCCTGGCGCTGGTGCTGGCGGGGAATCTGCTGGCGTTCCTGCCCGCCTTGCCGCGCCGCGGCTTAGCCGTCGATGCGGGTGTCGGCAGCCAGCGCTGACCATGCGTGCAGATCGCGCAGCATTTGCTCCGCATGGTCGCGCACCATGTCCACCGCGTCCTGCCCCAGTTGCAGGCGCAGTGGCGTGACCTCGGCGCGCAGCGCCACGTCCAGCGCAGCAGCCGCCTTGGCCGGATCGCCTTCCTGCGTCTGGTCCATGTCGCGCGCGAAGGCGCGGGTGGCGCCCACCGTATCGGCATAGGCGGCGATCTCCGGCAGCTGTCGCATCGCCGCGCCGGCCAGGTTGGTGCGGAACGAGCCTGGCTCCACAATCACCACTTTCACACCGAACGGCGCCAGCTCCAGCGCCAGCGCTTCCGAGATGCCCTCCAGCGCAAACTTGCTGGCCGAGTAGGCGCCAAAGCCCGGCATCGACAGCTGCCCGCCCAGACTGGAGATGTTCACCACCGCGCCGCTGCCCTGTGCGCGTAGGCGCGGTGCGGCGGCGCGCATGACGTCCACCGCGCCGAAGAAGTTGGTGTCCATGATGGCGCGCAGTTCGGCGTCCGAGGTTTCCTCCACCGCGCCGACCACGCCGTAGCCAGCGTTATTGATCAGCACATCGATACGTCCAAAACGCTCGTAGGCGGCGTCGATGGCGGCTTGCGCGGCGCCGGCCTTGGTCACGTCCAGCGGCAACGCCAGCACGCGCTCCGGCGCCACCGCCACCAGTGCCTCCAGCTTGCGCGTATCGCGCGCCGTGGCGACCACGCTGTGGCCCTGTGCCAGCGCATAACGCGCAAACGCCTCGCCGAAGCCGCTCGACGTGCCAGTGATGAACCAGATTTGCTTTTCCATGATGATCTCCGTAAGTGGGTGGTTGATGGAGCCATCTTGCGCTTTTCCGATTAAACGAAAAAGTAGCCTAGTTCGCATAACTTATGCGATATGATTCATGAATGAACCTGCTCATCCACTTGCCAGTGATCGCCGCCGTCGCCCGCCACCGCAGCTTTGCGGCGGCCGCCGCCGAACTGGGACTCGGTCCGTCCGCCGTCAGCCACGCGGTGCGCGTGGTGGAGCAGCAGCTCGGCATGCCGCTGTTCGCCCGCACCACCCGCAGCGTGGCGTTGACCGAGGCCGGCGCGCAATTCCTGTCGCGCGCCCTGCCCGCGCTGGACGCCATCGATGAAGCGGCGGCCGAACTGCGCGCCGCGCGCGGCCAGGTCAGCGGCGTCCTGCGCATCAACGCGCCGCGCATTGCCGGTCCGCTGGCCCTGCGCGCACTGATGGTGGCGCTGGCCGAGAAGCATCCGCAGCTGATCATGGAAGTCACCAGCGACGATTCGCTGGTGGACATCGTGGCCGGCGGCTACGATGCCGGCGTGCGCCTCGGCGAAATGATCGCGGAGGACATGGTGGCCGTGCGCCTCACGCCCCCTTTCAAGGCCATCGCCGTGGCCTCGCCGGCCTATCTGAAACGCGCCGGCACGCCGCACACGCTGGCCGACCTGCGCAAGCACAATTGCATCGGCTACCGCCTGCTGCGGCGCGGCGCCGTCTACGATTGGGAATTCATCGACAGGAAGGCCACGGTGGCCGTTGCGGTGGACGGCAGCTGCCGCGTGAGCGACCCGATGTTCGCGCTGGACCTGGCGCTGGACGGTGTCGGCATCGCCTATCTGTTCGAGCCCTTGGCGCGTCCGCACATCGAGAGCGGCGCGCTGCAATGGCTGCTGCCCTCGCACGCGCTGCCGGAGCCGGGGCTGTTCCTGTACTTCCCCCGCCGCGCACAGGAAGCGCCCAAGCTGCGCGCGTTGATCGATCTGATACAAGCGCGGTAAGATCACCCATCCAACTCACTGAGGCCGACCGCATGAAACGCATCGTCTTAGCAGCAGCACTGATTGCAGCCAACACGCACGCCGCCGACAAGCCGGCCGACACGGTCTACCGCAACGGCTACATCTACACCGTGGACGACAAAGACAGCGTGCAACAGGCGCTGGCCGTGCGCGGCGGCCGCATCGTCTACGTCGGCGGCAACGATGGCGTGAAGGCCCTCACCGGCAAGAAGACCGAGGTGATCGACCTGCAAGGCCGCATGCTGATGCCGGGCCTGGTCGACGGCCATATGCACCCGCAATCGGGCGGCAGCCGCCTGCTCAATTGCAGCCTGAATTACGAGCCGCTCACGGTGGCGCAATTCCAGGCGCGCATTCAGTCCTGCCTCGATAACGATAAAAAATCCGGCGCCGACCGCTGGCTGGTGGTGGTCAACTGGTTCCAGCAAGGGATGCTGCCGGATGGCGTGGAAACCACCGCCGCCACGCTGGATGCGCTCAGGACCGAACGTCCCGTCATCGTGCGCTCGTCCTTCGGCCACTCGGCGCTGCTGAACGCCAAAGGTATCAAGACGGCGAAGATCGAGCGCGATACGCCGAATCCACCGGGCGGCGTCATCACGCGTGACGCGCAAGGCAACGCCACCGGACTGCTGGAAGACGCCGCGCAGGATCTGGCGATGAACCTGCTGCCGCCGCTGACGGTGGCCGAAAACCTGGCCGCGTCCAAGGCGGCGCTGGCGGCCATGCGCCAGCAGGGCATCACCACTTTCCTTGATGCGTACACCGATCCGGAAACCATGACCGCCTTCCGCGACCTGCAACAGCAGGGCAAGCTGACCGCGCGCGCACACTTCGCGGTACTGATCGATCTGGATAAGGGTGCGACGCCGCAAAGCGCGGTGGCGGATTTGCTCAAGCAGCAGAAGCAGTTCAACCAGGGGCCGACCAGGGTGGCGCCGTCGATGCAGGTACGCCACGCCAAGCTGTTCATGGATGGCGTGATTTCGGCGCCGGCCTTCACCGGCGCCATGATCGAGCCTTATCTGGTCAACAAGGGCACGCCGGAGAAGCCGGACTGGCAGCCAGGCCCGCACAACGGGCCTGCCAGCTACTTCTCCGCCGAATCCTTGCGCGCCACCTTGAAAGAGCTGGCGCACGCGCATATCGATCCGCACATCCACGTCGACGGCGACCGCGCCGTGCGCGAATCGCTGGATGCCATTGAGGAAGTCCGCGCCACACCGGAGGGCAAGCGCATGCGGCCCGCGCTGGCGCACGATGAAATCGTCGCGCCGGAAGACTACACCCGTTTCGCCAAGCTGGATGTAACGCCGGTGCTGTCCTTCCAGTGGGCCAAGCCGGCGCCGGACACCGTGGGCGCGTTGAAGGATTACATGGGCCCCAAGCGCTACGCTCTGGTGGAGCCGCAAGCGCTGTTGCTCAATGCCGGCGCACGCATCGCCTATGGCAGCGACTGGCCGGTCGATCCGCTGGATGAGTGGTTCGCGCTGAAAGTCGGCGTCACCCGCACCGCCGCGCCCAACGCCGGCAAGGAGTACCAGGGCACGCTGACCGCTCAACCGGGCCTGCCGCGCGCCGCCGCCCTGCGCGCCATCACGCTCAACGCCGCTTACACGCTGCGGCAGGAAAAGGATACCGGCTCGCTGGAAGTGGGCAAGCTGGCGGACCTGATTGTCCTCGACCGCAATTTCTTCACCATCCCGGCCGAGGACATCGCCAACATCAAGGTACTGCAAACCATGGTGGGCGGGAAAATCGTCTATCAGGCTAAGAGGTTGTTTCAAAATGCACGCAGCGAGGCGCGGCGACGAAGACAGTGCAGCTTGCACGGCAAGGAGCCGCAACGAAGCTGCGGGCTTTTTGAAACGACCTCTAAGGGCATGCGGTAAGATATCGGCCTTTGTATAAACAGACGCGCCATGACCCTCGCCATTTCCCTGTTGATCATCATCGCCACGGCGGCCGTGGTGTACGCGATCATCAAGACCAATCCGAACCAGCCCAAGCCGCTGCCGCTGCCGGGCGGCGTGCCGTATGAGCCCAAACTGCCGGATACCGCGCCCGCGCTGCACTGGTCGGACGGCGGCTGTTTCATGGTGGAGGTGATGACCGAGTCGCGCTACCAGCCCGCTTTAAAAGCGCTGGCAGGAGAACATGGCGACCAGGCAGCCGCCACGCGGTACGTGGCAACGCTGATGCCGGACGATCATAACGCCTACGAGAATGAGGCGGTGGCGGTGTTCATCGAAGGCCGCATGGTCGGCTATCTGTCGCCGAAGGCGGCCATCAAGTTCCGCGAGCTGCTGCGCAAGAAGGAAGCCAAGGGACAGCTCAGCACCACCGACGCCCAGGTACGCGGCGGCGCGCTGTGGGAAGGCAAGCGCTTGCAGTACGTGGTGGTGCTGGACGTGGAGCCGCTGGAGAAATGATGATTCCCCCGGCCCGCCTCGCCGCAGCATGGGCGGCCGCCGCGATGGCCGCCGAGGCGCAAGCAGCTGCTTCGCCGCTGATCGTGCACTACAACGAGCGCTCACCGTATCACTACACCGAGCGTGGCGTGCCGCAGGGGCCTGCCATCGCCAAGGTGGCCGGGGCACTGGCGGCGGCGCATATCCGCTACACGCTGCGCAGCACGCCCGCCAAGCAGCAGCTGGTGCTGCTGCAAAAGAACGAAGCGCCGGCGTGCATGCTGGCGTGGGTGGATCTGCCGGGTCGCGACGGCAAGGGTAAGCTATCGGAAAAAATCTACGACGAGCGCCGCCTGTGGTGCACCAAGGCGACGCCGGATGAGGTGATGCAGCGCATCGACGCGGCGCTGCACAACGCGGCGCCACCGAAGTGATTACTTCTTGGTGAAGACCAGATCCCACACGCCATGGCCCAGCTTCAGGCCGCGGTTTTCAAACTTGGTCAGCGGGCGATACGCCGGTTGCGGCGCGTAGCCGTCGGCGGTGTTCTGCAAGCCCTCTTCCGCGCTCAGTACTTCCAGCATCTGCACCGCATAATCTTCCCAGTCGGTGGCCAGGTGAATATAGCCGCCCACCTCCAGCTTCCGCACCAGCTGCTTCACGAACGGCGCCTGGATCAGGCGGCGCTTGTTGTGGCGCGCCTTGTGCCAGGGGTCCGGGAAGTAGATATGCACGCCATGCAGCGAGCCATCCGGAATCATGAAGTTCAATACTTCCACCGCGTCGTGCTGGATGGCCTTCAGATTGGTCAGCCCCTGCTCGTTGATCAGCTTGAGCAGGCTGCCCACGCCCGGCGTATGCACTTCCACGCCGATGAAGTCCTTCTCCGGCATCACGCCGGCGATGTGCGCCGTGGTGCCGCCCATGCCAAAGCCGATTTCCAGCACCACCGGCGCCTTGCGGCCAAACGCCTGCGCATAATCCAGCGGCGCCTTGGCGTACTCGATCAGGAACTTCGGTCCCAGTTCTTCCAGCGAACGCGCCTGCGCCGTCGACAGGCGGCCGGCACGGGTCACGAAGCTGCGGATGCGGTGTTCGGTCGGGTCGTACAGCATCGGCCGCGCTGGGCCGTCTTTAGGCGTTTCGGAAGACATGATAGGCGTGAACAGAATTTATTGAGGCGGCATTATATCAGGCTTAACCTCTTGTTTTTCCAAATCGATTGACACTCGCAGACAGTTGAGGTCTAATCGTCACCTGAGGCGTGAAATCGTTTTCAAACGTAGCAATGCCCTCCATTTCGATCCTGACAAACTTATTAAAAAATGACCGATTTCACGCAATTCCCACCCTCGTTCACCTGGGGCGTCGCCACCAGTGCATTCCAAATTGAAGGCGGCGCCAGCGCCGACGGCAAAGGACCATCGATCTGGGACACTTTCAGCCACACGCCCGGCAAAGTCATCGACGGCACCAACGGCGACGTCGCCTGCGACCACTACCACCGCTACCCTGAAGATGTGGCCATCATGGCCAGCCTGGGTGTGGACGCCTACCGCTTCTCGATGGCCTGGTCGCGCGTGCAGCCGCAAGGCAAAGGCGCCTGGAACGAAGCCGGCTGGGATTTCTACGACCGCCTGCTGAAGGAACTGGAAGCCAAAGGCATCGCCGCCCACATCACCCTGTACCACTGGGATCTGCCGCAAGGCCTGCAAGACGAAGGCGGCTGGCTGAACCGCGATACCGCCTACCACTTCGCCGAGTACGCGGCCGAGGTGGCACGCCGCTTCGGCAATCGCGTGAAAACGATTGCAACCCACAATGAGCCGTGGTGCACGGCCAACCTCGGCTACGGCAACGCGCAATTCGCGCCGGGCGTGGCCGACCTGAAACAATCGATCCAGGTATCGCACCACCTGGTGCTGTCGCACGGCCTGGCCATGAGCGCCATGCGCAAGGTCGGCAGCTCGGCCCAGCTGGGCATCGTCCTGAACCAGTGGACCGCCGATCCGGCCACCGACAGCGAAGCCGACAAGGCCGCCGCCGAATTCGAGTACTCGCGCTCGGTCGAATGGTTCATGGACCCTATCTTCAAGGGCAAATACCCCGAGTACGCGCTCAAGGTCCACGGCGACAACGCGCCGGTGGTGCAGGACGGCGACCTGGCCATCGCCCACCAGAAGATCGACTTCCTGGGCGTGAACTACTACTTCCGCGCCTTCTGCTCAACCGAAACCCCGCCGCGCCAGCCGGAGTGCAAACTGGGCAAGACCGACATGGGCTGGGAAATCTTCCCGGACGGCCTGACCGAACTGCTGCTCAAGCTGCACGCCGCCTACGAACTGCCGCCGATCTACATCACCGAAAACGGCATGGCCAATCCGGACACCATCGTCAACGGCGAAGTGCCGGACGAAGCGCGCATCGATTTCGTCAAGCGCCACCTGAAAGCCCTGAACGACGCCCGCCTGCAAGGCGTGAACATCCAGGGTTACTTCCTGTGGTCGCTGCTGGACAACTTTGAATGGAACTCGGGCTATGCCAAGCGTTTCGGCATCGTCCACGTGGACTACGCCACGCAGAAGCGCACCTTGAAACACAGCGCGCTGTGGTATCGCGACTACCTGATCCAGCAGCGCCCGCAGAAGACCGCGCACGCCGCCTGAGCAACGCAACAGTAGTACCGCCGCCGGTCCTGGCCACAGGACCGGCGGCATCCATTCAAGCCGGCCGCAGAGCTGGTGCTACACTCCGACCGAGAATAACGAGGACGACACTATGACCACCGCGCAAAACGTGCAGCAAGAGCTGCCGGATCAGCAGTCTCCGGGCGCCCAGCCGCCATCCCTGTTCCGCGCCATGTTCGCGCGCGGCACGCCCATGCTGTGGGTGCCGAGCGGCTATTTCGCCATGGCGCTGACCTACATGATGCTCACCAGCGTGACCTCCATCATGTTCAAGAACCTCGGCATGGACAATGGCCAGGCCGCGCAATACGCCAGCTACCTGATCCTGGCGTACACCATCAAGCCGCTGTTCGCGCCGTTTGTCGAAATGTACCGCACCAAGAAATTCTTCGTGCTGGCGGCGCAGTTGATCGTTGGCGCCGGCTTTGCCGGCGTGGCGCTGGCGATGTCGCTGCCGGATTACATGATCATCATGGTGGTCCTGTTCGGTGTGCTGTCGCTGGTGGGCGCGACGCAGGACATCGCCTCGGACGGCGTCTATGTCACCGCGCTGGACACCAAGACCCAGTCGCTGTTCTGCGGCATCCAGAGCCTGAGCTGGAACATCGGTCCCATCGTCGCCTCGGGCGGCATGGTGTATCTGAGCGGCTGGCTGCACACCCACTACTTCAAGCACCAGGCCGGCGTGTTCGGTCCGGAGTGGATCGACTCGTGGCGCATCATCTTCTTCATCGTGGCCGGCATCACCATCCTGACCGCGCTGTGGCATATGCGCGTGATGCCGGAAGGCGCCAAGGCCGAGAACGCGCCGAAATCGGTGGCCGAAGCGGCCTTCATCCTCAAGGATTCCTTCGTCACCTTCTTCCAGAAGCGCGACGTCTGGCTGATGGTGGGCTTTGCCTTCGTGTTCCGCCTGAGTATCGGCCTGCTGGAAAAAATCGGCCCCTTCTTCATGGTGGACCCGGTGGCGCAAGGCGGCCTGGGTCTGTCGAACGAGATGCTGGGCCTGATCTACGGCACCTACGGCCTGATCGCCGTGCTGCTGGGCTCCCTGCTGGGCGGTATCTTCGTGGCGCGCCGCGGCCTGCACAAAACCCTGTTCATCCTGTGCTGCGCGGTCAACATCCCGAACGTGACGTTCCTGCTGATGTCGATTTACCAGCCGGACAACCTGATCATGATCTGCGCCGGTGTGGCGGTCGAGAAGTTCTTCTTCGGCTTCGGCTCGGTGGGCTTCATGATCTACCTGATGCAGCAACTGGCGCCGGGCAAGTACACCACCACCCACTACGCCTTCGGCACCGGCCTGATGGGTCTGTGCATGATGGTGACCGGCGTGGTCAGCGGCCACCTGCAACAGCTGCTGGGCTATGTGCACTACTTCTGGCTGGTGATGGCGGCCACCATTCCATCCTTCCTGGTTACGTGGTTCGCGCCGTTCCACAATAAGGAGTAAGCGGAAACCACGCCGCCCGCAGGCGCATGCAGGGCTGCTCGACCAGACGGTAGAGCAGCCAGCCGCCCGCCACACCGGCCAGCATGACCAGCGCGATGCCGGGTGCGCCATGCTTGTCGATTCCCATACCTTCCGACACCACCTTGAACAGCGGCTTGTGCGCGAGGTAGATCGCATAAGACCACAGCGCCAGGCTTTCCGCACCGGGCACGCGCACGCGGCCCATCGGTCCCAGCGCCGCCAGCACCAGCAAGCCGAAACTCATCGACAGCAGCGTGAAGCCGAAGGCGGTGATGAACAGCGTTTCATCCTCAAAGTGCGCCAGCAACCAGATGCTCATCGCCAGCCCCACTGCCAGCAGCAGCCGGCCATGCCGCAGGATGCGCTCATACAGCGGCTGGTGGTAGTGCTTCAACATGGCGATCGCCACGCCCGGCAGCAATTCATCGAAGCGCGCAAAGCTGGAGTAGTACAGTTCCTGTGAAAACGGCGTGCGGCCGTCGCTCCATGCCTGCGCGCGGAACGCGATGGCGGCGCACACGGCCAGCGTCATCGCCAGCCACGCCCAGCGCGGACGACGCAGCAGCAGGAAGGCCAGCGGCAGGATCAGGTAAAACTGCTCCTCGATGCACAGCGACCATGAGTGGGTGAAGGTCTGGCCGTATTGCAGGCCGAAGTTCTGCGTAAAGGTCAGGAAGCGCCACAGCGGCGCGGTGGCGCTTCCTGCCAGCACCGCCGGGAATAGCCAGTACGCGGCCAGCACCACATAGTAGTTGGGCAGGGTGCGCAGCAGGCGGCGGCCGAAGAAAGTCGCCAGCGGTACGCGCTGCGCCACGATCTGGTTGCCGATCAGGTAGCCGCTCAACACGAAAAACAGATCGACGCCGGCCCAGCCGACGCGGCCCGGCGCGCCGAAGTCGCTGCCGCCGGCCACCACGCCGTAGTGGTACATCAGCACCAGTATGATGGCCAGCGCGCGCAAAGTGTCCAGGCCGTGTATCCGCGAAGTCATGATTTCCTTTTCTGTGAATGGGAACGGCGATTCTGCCGCCGCCGCGCCGCTTCGGCAATCCGCTGTGGGACGAAAACCGGAATCGGCGTGACGCGCGCCCTCAAGCGGCGTAAAGCCCCCTGCTATACTCGCTGCCGATGAATACTTCCCCCGTCTACGCCGCCGCCAGAATGCTGGCACTGAACGTGCTGGCGTGGATTGCAATCAGCGCCATCGGCGCCTATGGCGCGGCCACCGCCAGCGGCTACCTGCGCCTGTGGCAGCAATGGTGCATCGACTACGTGCCGATGATGGCCCTCAGTTCCGCGCTGTGCCTCGCCCTGCTGCGCTGGCCCACGCTGTTCGCCTCGTGGCGCAAGGTGCTGATATTGTTCGTGGTGGTGATGGTGCTGTTCCCGCCGCTGCAATGGCTGTACCTGGACTGGGTGCGCGAGAGCGATGCCCTCGGTCTGCAAAGCGTCTACCTGGCGCGCCTGCGCATGCGACGCTTTAGCTGGTTCATCACCGGCGCCACCTACGCCATCATCGTCGCCATCGGCAACTGGCGGCTGGCGCGGGCGCGCGAGGTGGCCTTGCTGGGAATGTCGCTGGCACTGGAGCAGCAGCGCATGCTGGCGCTGCGCGCGCAACTGGAGCCGCACTTTATCTTCAACGCGTTGAACGCCATCAGCGCCCTGGTGCGCGACGGCGACAAGGCGGTGTCGCTGCAAGGCATCAGCCGCCTGAGCGACTTGCTGCGCTACGCGCTGTCGGCCAGCCTGCGCGACGCCGTGCGGCTGGGCGAGGAGTTGCAATTCGTGCAGGACTACGCCGACCTGCAACGCCTGCGCTATGGCGAGCGCCTGCAACTGCACGTCCAATGCGACGATCCGCAACTGCACGAGGCATCCTGCCCGCCACTGCTGCTGCAACCACTGATCGAGAACGCGCTGCGCCACGACCTCGATTGCCACAATGGCGCCAGCGATATCCGCGTGCGGATCGCGCAGCAGGACGACCTGCTGCTGATCAGCGTCTCCAATCCGATCAGCGCCCACGCGCCGGCCAATCCCGGCACCGGCCTGGGTTTGCAGAACACGCGCGAACGCCTACGCATCTTCAATCCAGCGGCCGCGCTGCACGCCGATCAGCGCGGCGAACGCTTTTACGCGGAGATCCAGCTGCCATGGGAGTGATCCGCTACCTCATCGTCGATGACGAAGCGCCCGGCCGCACCAATCTGCGCCTGGCGCTGGCCGCGCATCCGGACTGGCAACTGCTGGCCGAATGCGACAACGCCGCCGCAGCACGCGGCACGCTGGCCGAAACACCGGCCGATGTGATCTTCCTCGATATCCAGATGCCGCGCGAAAGCGGCCTGGAACTGGCGCGTGAACTGAGCCGGCTGGCGTCGCCGCCGCTGATCGTCTTCGTCACCGCCTACAACACCCACGCGCTGGATGCGTTTGAAGTGCACGCGCTGGATTACCTGCTCAAGCCCATCGACGACCGCCGGCTGGCGCAGGCGGTCGAGCGCGCCGCCTCCATGCTGGCCTACCGCCACAGCGACGGCTACCGCGACGCCCTGCGCAACTATGCCGCCGCCGCGCAGCCAACGCATGCCGAAATGCTCAGCGTACGTTCGGTAGGATACATAGAGCAGATCCGGGTGGCGGACATCCTGTGGCTGCAATCGGCAGGGAATTATGTGGAACTGCATCTGGCGGCGCGCATGGTACTGCACCGCATGCCGCTGGCCCGGCTGGAGCAGCTGCTGCTGCCCGGCGAATTTGTGCGCGTGCACCGCAGCGCCATCGTGCGGCAGACGCAGATCAAGCGCTTGTCGGTGGTGGGCGACGGCCGCTACGAACTGGCGCTGGCCTGCGGCGCGCGCCTGGCCGTCAGCGAACGCCATGTGCAGGACGTCCGCGCCCGGCTTTAAGCTTCGCCGGCCAGGGAGCGCAGGTCTTCCTCGCGCACACGGCGCTCGGGCGCCAGCACGCGGGCGATCACTTGCGGATTCAGCCCCATGCTCTGCAACAGCTCCACCGCGCCGGGCGTGCCGACGTCGCGCTGCACCTGCAACGCCTGCCGAACGATAAAATCATAGGAATGCCAGCCAGCGGTGTCCGACGTTTGCGGCCGCTGGCGCCTGTCGTATTCCGGTTTCATGACGACCTCCTCATTTTTCACCCGCATAGAGTAACGCAAGATGGGGCCGGATGCGCGTACGGTAGGCTTATTCCCTGGCCGGGTCGTGCGACAGCACCACCTTGTAGCCGTCCGGCGCCACCGAGGTATCAAACGGATAGCTGCCGAGGTTTTGCTGATCCAGCATGCCCAGCTTGATGAGAATGGTGTGCGGCTGCTCCTTGTTGCGCCCCTCCAGCAGGTTGACCGCCGCGTTGATCGCCACCCGCGCCTGGCTCACGCCCTTGGTGTCGGCCGCCGCGTAGATTTCCTTGCTGCGGATGAGGTGAGCGATCTCGCCGGTCAGGTCATAGGCCACCACGCGGATCTTGTCGGCCAGGCCGGCCGCCTTGATCGGAGCCAGCGCCGCCGGCGCGCAGCCGGTGCAGCCCAGCAGGTAGTCGAGCCGGTTGCCATGCCGCGCCAGGATGCGCCCGGTCAGCTGCGCTTGCAGCCCGCGCTCGCTGTCGCCATAGCGGATATCGAGAATGTTGACTTCAATCGGCGCTTCCTGCGCGGCGATGCGCGAACCGTCCACCTCCCCTTTCACCCAGCCCGCGCCCATCGGCCCGGGCAGCAGAGCCACGTTGATCGACTTGAGGCCGCGCTGTTGGGCATCGCGGATGGCCCAGCGCATGGCTTCCTGACCCATGCCGCGCAGCGAAGTGGTAACTTTCAGATTCAGGTCATCGCTGCGGCTGTCGTTGGCCAGTTCCAGCACCGGGATGCCGGCCGCGCGCGCCCGCGCGATGGAATGGTTATTGGCCGTCATGCTGATCGGCGAGATGACGATGGCGTCATATTTGGCGGCGATGGCTTCGTCCATCTTTTGCAACTGGCCTTGCAGATCGTCGTAGCCGGTGGCGGGCAGAATGTCGGCCGCCACGCCCAGCCTGCGCGCCTCGCTGATCACGCCATAGGCGCAGCCGCTCCAGTAAGGGTCTTTCATGTGCGGGAACAGGAAGGCGATGCGCCAGCGCTTGCTGGCATGCGCGGCTGGCGCGTACTGGCCCAGCACCACGCGGCCGCTGGCCAGCGCATCGTCGGCCGTGCCGTTGGGCTGCACCGGGCGGAAGATCGACTGCACCGGGATCGGCGCGAACCTGGCGCCCGGCTCCGCCAGCGCCGGCAGCGTCGGCCCCATGCATGCGGCCAGCAACGCCAAGCTTAAAACGGGTTTCTTCATGGTCCGGTCCTGTGTTTGTCGCCGCATGCCGCCGGCGCGCGCGCCGCGCTCTCGCCCAGCGGCACCAGCACACCGTTGCGCGCGCCCAGCCGCGCCAGTTCACCCGAGCGCACCATCTCGTTGAACAGGGCGTTGTAGCGGTCGCGCACCGCGCTGAATTTGGGATCGCGCGGGAAGGCCAGATAACCGTCCAGTTGCGCAATGTCGGGACACAGCGCCGTCAGCGACTCGGCCAGATGCAGGCCGTCGATCAAACCGGTGCTGTTGCGTTCATTGGTGGCCAGCAGATCGACCCGGCCCATGGCCAGCATCTGCAAGCCGTTTTCCAGTTGCGGCACTTCGCTCACATCCAGCTGCGGGCGCACCAGGTCGAACTGGGCGCCGTAGTGCCAGCCACGCACGGTGGCGATGCGGCGCGACTTCAAGGCCGCCAGCTCGCCGCGCCACGGCAGCTCGGCGTCGCGGCGCGCGTAAAACACCATGCGGTCGCGGTAAAAGCCATGATCGAGGAAGGAAAAGCGCGCCATCCGCTCCGGCGATTTATAAGGCCCGATCAAAATGTCGGCCTGCGCCCGTTCCACCATGGCTTGCGCGCGCGGCCAGGGATAGAGCTGAAACAGAATGGTATCGCCGGCGCGCGCGGCCAGCGTGCGCAACACGTCCACGCCCAGTCCCTGCCACTGGCCATTGGCGCCCTGTTCGAAGATGTGGCTGAAACTGGCGCCGACCGCTACTCTCTGCTCCGCATGGCTCTGTTGCGGCGCGCTGGCGCCCAGTATGACTGACAGCAGAAGAGAAATGGTCTTTCGCATAGTGCTTTTATACTAGCACGAGCTAGCGCAGATACCGACGCAGGAACGCCACGCTGGCATCGACCGTCGGCTGTAGCCAAGGATCGAACAGCCAGAAAGAGTGCGGCGTATCGGGCAGGATCAGCTTTTCGCTGGCCACGCCGGCTTGCGCCATCCGCGCCATCATGTCCTCGCGTCCGGCCGAGAAGCGCGGCTGCCCGCTGCCGATGAACAGCACGGCCGGCATGCCGGGACGAACATAACGGATCGGCGAGGCTTCGCGCCACAAGGCCGCTTGCTCGGCATAGCGGCCGCCAAACCAGGCGCCGGCGGAGGAAGGTTTTTTTTTCGGATCGTCCTCGTACTGGAGCGCCAGCTCGCTGGTAAAGTCGGACAGGCCGTCGATATTGACGATGGCTTTGACGCCCTCCCCGGTCACGCCGGCCAGCGCGGCGATCTGGCCGCCGGCCGAACCACCGGCCAACGCCACCCGTTGCGGATCGATGTGCAATTCGTCCGCATGCTCGCGCACCCAGCGCACGGCCGCCTGCACATCCTGCACCGCCGCCGGATAGCGCGCCTCGCCGGACAGGCGGTAGCTGACCGTCACCGCCGCAAAGCCCTGTTGCGCCATGCGCAGCGCCATCGGCACGAATTCCGAACGGTAGCCGGACTTCCAGCCGCCGCCATGCACGAACACCACCGCCGGCAAGCGTTCGCCGGCCGGCAGATAAGCATCGAGCCGGAGACAGCGCGCGCCGCGCTGCGCATACACCTGGTCCGCCACTTTGCGCACGCCGGCCGGCAGCATGGCGTCGGCGATGCGGATCTGCGGATATTCCTTGACCAGCTTATCGTAGGTATGAGGCGCGTCGTAGGTGTTGGCGGGATCGGGTGGCGGTTCAACACAGGACAGCGCGGCGGCAAGCACGGTACTCAGGAAAGGCATCGGGACCTCGGCAAATAACTCAGGTTCCGAGTATGGCATAAAAAAAACCCCTCGGCCGGTAAAGGCGCGAGGGGTTGTAAGACCACAGACAACACTGGACTACATGAAAAACTCTTTGCTTAGAACGAGCGGCCCACGTTGATGCCGAAGGTACGTGGCGGCAGGTACTGCGCTTGCCACGGACCGTTGGCGTTCATGGCGCTGGTCTTGATCTTGCCGTCTTCGACGTTGCGGACGAAGGCGTCGAAGTACCACTTGGAGTTGGCGTCGTAACGCAGACCCAGGTCGGTACGGTTGTAAGCCTTCTGGCGATCCGGCTCACCCAGGTTGAACACGCTCAGCCAGCTGGCGGTTTCGTAGTGGGTGCTGATGCGCGGGATCAGCGTGCCGTCGGCCAGCGCGAAGCTATGCTGGTATTGCAGCTGGGCGCTGAACTTCGGCGAGTGCGGCATGGTGTTGCCGGTCACGTCCAGGCAGGTGCTGATGCCAACGATCGGGCAGGCCGGCAGGTTGTAGTCGTTGGAACCGCCGATCAGGTGCTTCAGCTTGGCGTTGGTGTAGGCGGCGGTCAGCTGCACGCGGTCTTCCGGCGTGATCTTGGCGGCGATCTCGGTTTCCAGGCCCCACACGGTCGCGCCTTCGGCGTTGTTGGTGGCCAGGCCGCGGGTGCCGTCAGGATTGGTGATCGGCGCGCTGAACTGGAAGCCCTTGAACTTGGAGTAGTAGGCCGAGTTGTTCATGCGGACTTTACCGCCGAGGAAGGTCGACTTCGAACCGATCTCGTAGTTGGTCAGCGTCTCGGAACCGTATGGACGGCCACCATCCTGCAAACCGCCCGACTTGTAGCCGGTCGATACCGACGCGAACACCATATTGTTCTTGTCGATGTCGTAGGTCACGCGCGCCAGGCCGGTCAGCTTGCTGTCGCTGTAGCTGCCGCTGTTGAACGAGTAGGTGGTGAAGCCGTTGTTGCCGCCCGGGACCAGCGGGTTCATCGATGGGCTCACCGGCACTTGCGGTACATCGTAGTTGCTCCAGCCGTTGCCGGTGCCGCCGATGTTCTCGCGCTTGTCCGAGGTGTAGCGGAAGCCGCCGGTCAGGTGCCACTGGTCGTTCACGTTCCAGGTGGCCTGGCCGAAGGCCGCTTTCGAATCCACGGTCTCCTTCGGCTGGATGAAGGAACCCTGCCAGCTCACGGTGCCGATCTCGGTGCCGTTCATGATCGGAATGTCGAAGCGGATGCCGTTGTCTTCGTTGGCGTAGTACAGGCCCAGCAGCCAGTCGACGTCGCGTTTGCCGGTCGACATGATCTCCAGCTCATGGCTGTAGTTCTTGTACTTGGACCAGACGGTGTTGTTGGCCTGGTAGCCGGCGTTGCCCGGAGCGCCCACGGTGGTGAAGCTGGTGGCCGGATTGGCGCCGCCATCCTGGTCGAAGGTCGACGAACCGTTGAAGCGCGAGTAGCCGGCGATGTAGGCCAGCGCCACATCGTTGTTGATCTGGTAGTCGACGCGGCTGCGCACCGAGTTGGAATCACGGTTGACGTTAGGCGCGGTGTCGATCAGGGCCGACCAGAACTCCTGGCCTGGACGCTGCTGCTGCAACAGGTTCATGTTGGGCGTGCCGCGGTCGACGTAGTGCTCGTACGAGATGTTCCACTTCAGGTCGGCCGATGGCTGCCACAGGAAGCTCAGGCGCACCGCGCTCTGGTCCTGGGCGTTGTACTTCTGGCCGTTGCGGATGTAGCTGTTTTCGTTGATCGGCTTGAAGGTGACCGGGTTGTTCGGGTGCTTGGCGTTCCAGTCGGCGATGCCCGGCGCGGCGGCGGCCTGCTGGGCGGCCAGCGATGGAATTACCGGCGCCTGGTAATCGACGTAGCCGTCGTGCTGCTCGTGCACCACGGACACGCGCATCGCCATGGTGTTGCTCAGCGGGATATTGAACGCGCCACGGGCGCCGATGCGGGTGTAGTTGCCGTAGCCGACTTCGAAGTTGCCGGCGTTGCTGCCGATTTCAGGCTTCACGGTCTGCATGTTGACCGCGCCGACGGTCGAGTTGCGGCCCCACAGCGTGCCTTGCGGGCCGCGCAGGACTTCAATCGCCTCCAGGTCGAACAGCAGCGCGGTCGCGCCTTCCGGACGCGGCGAGTAGATGCCGTCGACGAAGCTGGCCACTTCCGGGTCGGCGTACTCGGTCTTGGCCGAGTCGTTGCCGATGCCGCGCAGGGTCATGGTGATCACGCCGTGGTCGCCCTGGCCGGTGGCCGAGAAGCCCGGCACCAGATTGACGACGTCCTGGATGGTTTGTACGTGGTTGTCATCCAGTGCGGCGGAGTTCAGCGCGGTCACGGCCACCGGGGTTTTTTGCAGCGAGGTCGTGCGCTTCGTCGCAGTAACAAACACTTCGGTGATTTTGCCGGCTTCCGCCGGCGCGGCTTGTTCCGCGGCCGGCGCTGCGGCGGCAGTGGCGACCTGGGCTTCTTCAGCGTGGACTACATTGGTGCCGGCCACCAGGGCGAGGATGGCCATCGAGATAGGGGACAGCAGCAAGCGCTTCCCGGACTGCGGTACGTGGACGTTCATAAGTCTCCTTTGCGTAGCGATCGCCGAGGGGGAGGGCGGTGCTACCATTTATCGTGGAAAACGATTTCATGTTGTGTGAAAACGATTTCAATTTTCATGAAAACGTTTTCTGTATTTGTGAAATCGATTTCATAGTACATAATTCAGATCACCGATGTCAAATTAAAAATTGTTGCAGCGTTGTATCGCCGGCCTCCGCCTTTTGCGGGACCTCTGCCTCGGAGACACTTCATAGTATGAAAACGTTACCAAAACATGGCGTCAAGAACGTCCTGATCGTCGGCGGCGGCACCGCCGGCTGGCTCACGGCCTGCTTTTTGGCCAAACAACTGGGCACCGGCGCCGATGCCGATGCGGTAAACATCACGCTGGTGGAGTCGAAGGAAATCGGCATCATCGGCGTCGGCGAAGGCACGTTCCCGTCGATTCGCGGCACGCTGGCGACTATCGGCATCGATGAGGCGCGCTTCATCCGCGAATGCACCGCCACCTTCAAGCAGGGCATCCGCTTCGACCACTGGGTGCGTGCACCGGGCGCGCCGGGCGCCGACCACTACTTCCATCCATTCAGTGTGCCCAGCCAGCGGCCTGGCGGCCCGGAACTGCTGCCCTACTGGCTGCAAGGCGCGGCCGGCAAGGACGTGGCGTTTGCCGCCGCCGCCACCATGCAGAAACGCGTGGCCGATGCCTCGCACGCGCCCAAGCGCCCCAGCGACGGCGACTTCATGGGACCGCTGAACTACGCCTACCACTTCGACGCCGGCAAGTTCGCCGCCCTGCTCTCCACCCACGCGCAATCGCTGGGCGTGAAGCATGTGCAGGCCACGGTGGAACGGGTGTCGCTGGATGACGATGGCGCCATCGGCGCGGTGCACACCAAGGAGGAAAGCCAGCTGACGGCCGACCTGTACATCGACTGCACCGGCTTCCGCGCGGCGCTGATCGGCGATGCGCTGGGCACCGCCTTCCGCAACATCAACGACGTGCTGTTCGTCGACCGCGCCTTGGCGATGCAAGTGCCGTACGAGCAGCCGGATGCGCCCATCCCCTCCTACACCATCGCCAGCGCGCATGAAGCGGGATGGACCTGGGATATCGGCCTGCATGACCGCCGTGGCATCGGTTATGTGTATTCGAGCCGACATACCGACGACACCCGCGCCGAGGAAATCCTGCGCGGCTACATCGGCAAGCAGGCGGAAGGCCGCAACCCGCGCCAGCTCAAGCTGAATGTCGGCTACCGCGACCAGCACTGGGTGAAGAACTGCGTGGCGGTCGGCTTGTCGGGCGGCTTCCTGGAGCCGCTGGAATCGTCGGGCATCGGCCTGATTGAAACGGCGGCATATCTGGTCAGCTATCTGTTCCCGCACGATGGCGATTTCGAACCGGTGGCCAAGGTGTTCAACGAGATGATGAAGGCGCGCTACGAGCGCATCGTCGACTTCGTCAAGCTGCATTACTGCCTCACGCAGCGCAACGACAACCCGTTCTGGATCGATAACGCCGATCCGGCCAGCATTCCGGATTCCTTGAAGGACAAGCTGGCCATGTGGCGCAAGCGCGCGCCGCACCGCATGGACTTCGTGGTCGACTACGAAATGTATCCGCCGTCGAGCTGGCAGTATGTGCTGTACGGGATGGAGTTCGCGACCGACTTGTACGCCAACGGCAAAACCCTGCCGCGCACCGAGGAAGCGCGCAAGGAATTCGCCATGATCGCGCAGATGTCGCAGCGCGCCCTGGCCGACCTGCCCTCACACCGCGCCATGGTGCAATACCTGACGCAGCGCGCCGAACGCAAGATCGCCTGATTATGCCGGTCTGGTTGCCGCTCCCAGCCTGGCGCTGGCGGCGATCAGCAGCATGAAGCAACCCAGGCCGCCAAAGGCCAGGTTCAGACTGGAGGCATGCGCCACGAAGCCGATCAGCGCCGGCCCGGCCAGGATACCGGCGTAGCCCAGGGTGGTCACCGCCGCAATCGCCAGGCTGGCCGGCATGGCCTGCTGGTTGCCGGCCGCCGTGAACAAAATAGGCACCACGTTGGAGCGCCCAGTCCCACCAGCACAAAGCCCACCAGCGCCAGCGGCACCGTAGTCGCCAGCACCGACAGGAAGAAACCGGCCGCGCCGCACAAGCCGCCAAGCAGCAGCACATGCTTGCCGCCAAGCTTGCGCACCACACGGTCGCCGGTCAGGCGGCCCAGCGTCATCGCCACCGAAAACGCCGCGTAGCCGATGCCGGCACGGCTGGCGTCCAGCCCCTGCTCCATCGTCAACAGCACCGCGCTCCAGTCCAGGATCGCGCCCTCGGACAGGAAGGACAGGAAGCACAGCGCGCCGATGAAAATCACCGCGCCATGCGGCATCACGAACAACGGCCCCTCGCGCGCCGGGCCATCGGCGCCGTGCAGCATGTGCGGCGCGGCCAGCAACAGCAAGGCGGCCACCAGCAGCACGATGACAACGGCCGATGCGGTCGGCGTCACGCCTCCCCACAGCATCGCCGCCATCAGGCCGGCGCCGATAAAGCCGCCGGCGCTGAACAAGCCGTGGAAGCCCGACATCAGCGAGCCGCCGCTCTCGCGCTCGACGATCACCGCCTGCACATTCATCGCCACGTCCATCGTGCCGATCGAAGCGCCCACCGCAAACAGCGTGGCGCCCAGCAGCAGCGGGCTGGGTGCGAACGCCAGTCCTGGCACGAACAGGCAGACCAGCGTACCGGAAATCAGCATCACCAGGCGGCAACCGAAGCGCGCGGTCAGCATGCCGGTCAGCGGCATCGCCATCAGCGAACCGCCGCCAAGGCACAACAGCAGCAAGCCCAGTTCCGCCTCACCCAGCGCCAGCCGCGCTTTGGCAAACGGCACCAGCGGCGCCCATGCCGCCATGGCCAGGCCATTGCCGAGAAAAACCAGACGGGTAGATAAGCGTTGCCGCGGTCCGACACGATTCATGCATTTGCCTCCATGGATGAGGGCCACAGTATATCCATATGTGGGCGCACGAACATACCGGGCACGCGCGTCAGCGCATTATCACTCTCACTTACAGAAAAGGAGCCATCATGCAAACACAAACTTTACACGCGGGCGTGGCCGGCGCCGGCGCGCCTGTCGCCACAGTCGCAGCGGACGGCGACGGTTTCAAGTCCGGCGTCTCATGGGGCGCCATCCTGGCCGGCGCCGCAGCCGCCACGGCGTTGTCATTCATTTTGCTGATACTGGGCGTGGGCCTGGGCCTGTCTTCAGTCTCGCCCTACCAGTACAACGACAAGCCGCTCGGCACCGCCAGCGTGGTGTGGATCGCCTTCATGCAGCTGGCCGCATCCGGCATCGGTGGCTACATGGCCGGGCGCCTGCGCGTGAAATGGGCCGCCATCCATGGCGATGAAGTGTACTTCCGCGACACCGCGCATGGCCTGCTGACATGGGCCGTCGCCACGCTGCTGATGGTGGCGGTGGTGAGCGGCGGCACGCGCGCCGTCCTGAGTGGCGCGATCGATGCCGGCAATGCGGTCGCCACCGCCGCCGCACCGGCCGCCGGCGCCGCCACGGCCAACGCCACCGGCAACAACGGCCGCGCCAACACCTACTTTGCCGACATGATCCTGCGCTCGCCCAACGGCGACGTGGCCACCGAAGCGCAACGCACGGAAGTCAACCGCATCCTGCTGACCGATCTCGCCGCCGGCAAGATCAGTGGCGAGGACCGCCTCTATCTCGCGCAACTGATCGCCAAGCGCACCGGCGTGACGCAGGCGGAAGCCGAACAGCGCGTGGACCTGATCTACGCCCAGGCCACACAGGCGGCGGCCGACGCCAAAAACAAAGCCGCGGCGGCGGCCGAGGAAGCACGCAAGGCCGCGGCCCATTCGGCACTGTGGATGTTTGTCGCCCTGTTGCTGGGCGCTTTCGTGGCCGCGGTCACCGCCATCGTGGGCGGCCGCAATCGGGATCATGCGCGCGTGGTGGTCACGCAGCGCACCATTTAAAACAAGGAGAACACCATGCGCTCGATACTACTGTGGATGCTCGGCGTCCCCCTGCCCATCATCATCCTGATTGCGTTGATCCGTTAAAGCTTGCCGACTTCGATCACCGCTTTGACAAAGGCGTCGGGTGCTTCCTGCGGAGGATTGTGCCCGATGCCGCCGGCGATCAGTTCATGCTTGTACTTGCCGGTGAAGCGCTTGGCGTAACTGGCCGGCTCCGGATGCGGCGCGCCATTGGCGTCGCCTTCCAGCGTAATGGTCGGCACCGAGATGCTCGGGAACCTGGCCAGCTTCGCTTCCAGATCCGCATACTTTGCCTCGCCCGATTCCAGGCCGAGGCGCCAGCGGTAGTTGTACACCGTCACCGCCGCGTGGTCCGGATTCTCCAGCGCCACGGCGCTGCGGTCATAGGTGGCGTCATCGAACTTCCACTGCGGCGATGCCAGCTTCCAGATCAATTTGGCGAAGTCCTTGTGGTTCTTCTCGTAGCCCGCGCGGCCACGCTCGGTGGCGAAGTAGAACTGATACCACCATTGCAGTTCCGCCGCCGGCGGCAAGGGCTGCTTGCTCGCCTCCTGGCTGCCGATCAGGTAACCACTGACCGAGACCAGACCCTTCACCCGCTCCGGCCACAGCGCGGCAACGATGTCGGCGGAGCGCGCGCCCCAGTCATAGCCGGCCAGCGTGGCCTTGTCGATCTTGAGCGCATCCATCAGCGCGATCACATCGGTCGCCAATGCGGCCGGTTCGCCGTTGCGCACCGCCTTCGGATCGAGGAAACGGGTGGTGCCGAAGCCGCGCAGGTGCGGCACGATCACGCGGTAGCCTTGCGCGGTCAGCTTGGGCACCACGTCGATATAGCTGTTGATGTCATACGGCCAGCCGTGCAGCAGGATCACCACCGGGCCGTTGGCCGGGCCCTCGTCCACGTAGCCGACATTCAGCTCGCCGGCGTTGATCTGCTTGATGGTCTTGAAGGTGGCCGGGGCCGCGTCGGCGGCCTGGGCGTGGGTGGCGCCCGACAGGGCGAACAGTGCGCCGGCGAAGGCGATGGCTTGAATGGTCTTGTTCATTATGCGTCCTCCAGGATAACGGTGGAAAGGCTGGCGCCATCATTGACGCCGGCTTCGAAAGAGTAAGGGTCGACGCCGTCGAGGCAGCCGATATTCACGCGCCACAGCAGCGGGTCCTTGCGCGTTTGATGGAATGGATAAATGCCGCAGTGCTTGCAGAAGTAATGCCGGGCCACGCGGGTGTTGAACTGGTAGAGGGTGAGCGCATCCTCGCCCTTCACGATCTTCAACTCGGCCGCCGCGAACGGCGGCGACATCAGCGCGCCCTTGCGACGGCACAGGCTGCAATTGCAGCGCGCGGCCGGGGTCAGCGCGGTGCGCACTTCAAACTGGACGGCGCCGCAGTGGCAGGAACCGTGGTGCAGATCGTGGTTGGACATGATGCGCTCCTTCGTTCAGATCAGGTTGATTTGCACGTCGATGTTATTACGGGTCAGTTTCGAATATGGGCACGCCTGATGGGCGCCATCCACAATCGCGCGGGCGGCTTGCTGGTCCAGGCCGGGCAGGCTGACGTTCAGGCGCGCGGCCAGGAAGTAACCGCTGTCGTCGTTTTTCAGATCGACTTCGGCGTCGACGAACAGGTCGGCCGGCAGCGTCACTTTCAGCTTGCCGGCCACCAGGCCCATGGCGCCGATGAAGCAGGCCGACCAGCCGGCGGCGAACAGCTGCTCCGGATTGGTGCCGGCGGCGGTGCTGCCGGGCGAGGACAGTTTGATATCCAGACGGCCATCGCTGCTGCGGGCTGCGCCTTCGCGGCCGCCGGTGGTGTGGGTTTTGCCGGTGTACAGTACTTTGCTCATGGTTAACTCCTTTGGCTGGGTTGATTTAAATCGCATTCGATTGAAGCGTATGCGTTGTATATTACCAGCATTTTTTGCCGTGTCAAGCAATTCCGATTAAATCGTATCCGCTGTATAATCGAGACATCTACCGAAGGAGGTATTCATGAGCAAACCGACCACGCAACTCTCGGATTTCCTGTGCTTTGCGGTCTATTCCGCCAATCTGGCCTTTGGCAAGGCCTACAAACCCATCCTGGACAAGCTGGGGCTGACGTACACGCAGTACATCGCCATCATTGCTTTATGGGAAGAAGACAACCAGACCGTGAGCGGGCTGGGCGAGAAACTGTATCTCGAATCCAACACGCTGACGCCGATTCTGAAGAAACTGGAAGCGATGGGCTACGTCCACCGCGCGCGCGACGCCGCCGACGAGCGCCAGGTGCGTGTGGGGCTGACGGCCGAAGGCCGCGCCCTGCGCGAAAGCGCCCTGCACATGAACCTGCGCGACGCCACCGGCCTGACGCCGGAAGAATTCCCGGTGCTGCAAAAAGCCGTGGTCAAGCTGCGCAACAACCTGGTGAAGGCGGCGCCGGGCAAGGGTTAACGATCTTGATTGGACTGGAGCGGGTGAAGGGAATCGAACCCTCGTATGAAGCTTGGGAAGCTGCCGTTCTACCATTGAACTACACCCGCGTGCCACGCATTTTACGCGGCTTCATGCGCCATTGACAACTTCAGTGATCGTCCGGGTCCGACCACAGCGCCATGTACAACTCCGAGCGATTCAGCAGGTTTTTGTCCATTTCGGGCAGACGGTCTTTGGGTGGTTGCAGGGGGTGCTGGTTGAAGCCGCTGTAGCCCAGGCCCATGCGCCCGCCCTTCACCGCGTAGCCGGTGAATTCCAGGATGGTAGGCATCAGGTCGAAGTGCAGCAGTTCCTTGCGGTTCGGCGCCGGCGCGTCCTGCGAGATGAAGCTGTTGAAGATGGTGCGGTCGCGCAGTTGCACCAACTTCGACGTCAGCGGGTTTTTGCGCGACAGGTGGTCGCCAAGGATCACGATGTTGGTGTCTTCGAGATAGCCGTTCTCCTTCGCATAGTGAACGAAGTCCGCCACCTCGGCCGCCGTGCACGACACCACGCCTTCAAACCCAGCGAAGCCACGCTGCGCGCAATGGGAGGACAGGTGCCCTTCCGGTTCGTGCGTATCCACTGTCAGCAAGGTCAGGTTGAATTTCCCGCCGGAGGCTTTCAACTCGCGCAGCTTGGTCCTGGCGCGGCTGAACAGGTCCGCGTCGTATAAACCCCAGCCATTCATGTCGCTGGTCGACACGCCGCTCTTGAGCCACTCCTCGCGCCCATATACTTCATGGTAGTGGTGCTGGCTGAGGAATTTGTCCTTGCCCGCGAAGTTGGTCGAGGCGCCGCCCATGAAGACGTTGCGGTAGCCGCGTTCCGCCAGCAAGTCGGTCAGGCACACAGCGTTCTTGAGGAAGGAGTTCATCACCTGCCCCTGCGTGTTCCCGTCAAAGATGGTCATGCGCTCCAGCGGCACGCCGCACTGGGTCGCCACCATGGCAGCGATGGTCCAGCCGGTGCCCGGCACCTGCTGGTACTCATCGAAACTGGTTCCTTGCAAGCCGGTCAACGGCGCCAGCAAGTCGTGGCCGAAAGTGGCGCGCGAGGTATAGCTCTGCTCCAGGCTCTCGACGTAAATCAGGATCAGATTTTTCGGCTTCTGCGCTATCACAGAAACGGCGTTGGGTCGAACGTAGTTGGCGCCAAAATAATCGGGGCCGAAATCGGCTGTTACATATTTAAAGGCCGATACATCGCACATCCAGAAGGTGGTCGCGCCAAACACCAGCAGCTGCGGGAACCAGCGGTGAATGCGATAGAACAGCACATGGCAGCACTGCGGCGCGTGCGCGATCACGCAGCGCACCTTGGCTTCCACATAGAAGAGAAGCGCCAGCAGCACCAGCGGCGCCATCACGCACCAGCGCACAAAGCGCCAGGTGACCGCAGGGTCCACGGTGTCCATCAGCTCCATACCGAAGTTCATGTGGTACGCGATCTGGTCCAGATCCGGCTGGCCAAAGGATCGATGAATCCAGTAGCTGAAGCAGAACAGGAAGATGGCCAGCAGGTACAGGCAGCTACGCAGCATGCGCGATCGGAGATGTGTTTTCATTCCACCATCTTCGCTATCCAATTTGTCTGCAAAGTTGCGGTGTGCCTTCGTTTTGTATCGTAGTGTTGTGCGGCGCTTACATAGATTTACTTCGCAAGCGCCCTTATCTCATGCACAATGTCCCGGCCTCTTTGACCACAAGGACGTAATATGAAAGCAGTTTTAGGTTTGAGCGTGGCGCTGGCATTTGCCGCGCCGCTGGCTTCCGCTCAGGCGGACCCTGTTGCCACACTGGTGAAGCAGCTGGAACTGGAGAAGTACAAGGCCACCATCAAGGGGCTGACAAAATTCGGCGACCGCCGCCAGGGCACCGCGCGCAATCGCCAGGCGCTGGATTGGATCGAGGCGCAACTCAAGTCCTACGGTTGTACCAACACGGAACGTTTGCAATATCAATTTACACAGCCGGCGCCGGGCGAACCCGCGCCCAAGCGCGCGCCGGGCATTCCGAGCGGCGGCGCCGGCGGTCCGCCGGGCCAGGGCGGCAGCACGCTGTTCGGCAATCGCATTCCGACCGGCGTGAATACCGATCCGATGCGCCAGCCGGACGAGCGATTGCGTGCGCTGAACGCCGAGCAGACGCCGGTCGGCACCTCGCTGCGCGAGAACGTCTACTGCACCAAGGTCGGGACCACGCATCCGGAGGAGATGTACATCGTCAGCGCCCACATGGACGGCATCGGCTTCGGCGAAGCGGCCAATGACGACGGTTCCGGCACCGCGCTGGTGATGGAGCTGGCGCGCATCTTCAGCATGCCGGGCGTGGAGACCGATCGCTCGATCCGCTTCATCTTGTGGAACAACGAGGAGACGGGCCTGAACGGCGCCGCCGCCTACGTCGAGCAGCGCAAGGATTTGCAGGGTATCGAGTCGCCCAAAGGCTCGGGTAAATATCCGGAACCGAAGTGGCTGGGCATGATCCAGCACGACATGATGATGTACGACCATGGCATGCCGATTCCGAAAGTGGGCGCGGACGGCAAGGTCACTTACGTCTCACCGCCGGAGCAGCGGCTGGAGGCGGACGTCAACATCGAGTATCAGTCGGTGTCCAGGCAGGCGGAGGGTTCGGCCAGGCTGGCGTGGGCCTTCCGCGCCGCCAACGACAAGTACGCGACCAACTATCCGGCCGCTGTCGGCTTCCACATGACGAATACCGATTCGACGCCGTTCATGGATCTGGTGCCGTCGATTTCGCTGCGCGAGAACGAACGCGGGCAGCAGATCGGGGCCGGCTGGAATCCGAACTGGCACCAGCCGACCGACACCTACGATAATTACTCGGACAAGGACTTCCTGCTTGGCCTGAACGCGGCACAAACCACGCTGGCCGGCGTGGCGCAACTGGCCGGTGTGCGCATCAGGAAGTAAGCGCCTCCAGCACAATATCGTGCAGGCGCTGCACCGGCGGGTTCAGTTCCGCTTCGGCGCGGTGCAGCAGCAGGCCGACTTCCGGCAGCGGCGGCAGGCGCGGGTCGTCCAGCACCCGCAGCGACGGCGGCAGGCCCATTTCGGTGCGCACGGTAACGCCCAGCCCCGCCACGGCGGCAGCCCATACGCCCGACAAGCCCGGACTGGTGAAGGCGATGCGCCAAGGGGTGCCGGTGCTATCGAGCGCGCGCGTGGCGGCACTGCGCATGATGCACGGTGCATCCATCATCACCAGCGGCAGCGGTTCGTGTTCGGACAGCGACAGCCGCGTTTCGTCGGCTGAGCCGATCCAGCGCATTGGCAAGCGCCCTACCTTCACCGTATGCGGTGCGGGTGCGCCGCCGTCCCAGGCCAGAGCAAGATCCAGTTTGCCGCCGCCCAGTAGCTCCATCAATTCCGAATTGCGCGCCACCCGCGCTTCGATCCTCAGTTGCGGATGCACGCGGATGAAGCGGCCCAACACTTCGGTCAGCATTTGCTCGCCGAAGTCCTGCTGGATGCCGAGCCGCACACTCCCGGCCAGTTCGGCGCCGCGCACGGCGGTTGCGGCTTCGTCGTTCAGTTCCAGTAGACGGCGCGCGTAGCCCAGCAGCGATTCGCCGGCCGGCGTGGTGATCATGCCGCGCCCTTCCCTGCGCAGCACCGGCATGCCAAGTTGATCTTCCAGCTTTTTCAGTTGCGCGCTGACGGCGGAGGTGGAGCGTCCCAGCCGGTCGGCCGCCTTGGCGAAGCTGCCCATGTCCACGCCAGTGACGAAGGTGCGCAAGACATCGAGGTCAAAGGTAATCCGTCGCATAACCATCCCGCTTTATCGAACTATTGATCAAAATATTCCTGATTTTCAGGATTAAGTTATGCCTGTATCTTGTCCTTGTCAATCACCACCGGAGCGATACCATGGCATCCAGCGCAGGACAGGAATCGATGGGCGGCATTGCGCCCAAGCTGGCGGAGCTGACCGACCGCGTGCTGTTCGATGATATTTGGCAGCGCCCCGGCCTGTCGCCACGCGAGCGCAGTCTGGCGACGGTGGCCGCGCTGGTGGCCCTGTACCGGCTGGAGCAGTTGCCGTTTCATTTGCAGCGGGCGCGAGACAACGGCGTTTCGCGCGAGGAGTTGGCCGAACTGATAACGCACCTGGCGTTTTATTCGGGCTGGCCGACGGCGGCTTCCGCCATCAATCTGCTTAAACAATCGGAGGAATCATCATGCCTATGAGCCGTATTTCTTTGTTGAAGGGGAAGTCGCCTGAGTACATCCGCGCGCTGGGCGATGGTTTGCAACGGGCGATGGAGGAGTCGTTCAATGTGCCGAAGAATGACCGCTTCCAGCTGGTGCATCAGCATGAGCCCTACGAGATGATGTTCGACCGTTCGTACGAGGGTGGTCCGCGTTCAGATGATTTCGTGCTGATCGCGATCACCATCGGCAAGCCGCGCAGCACGGAGATGAAGCAGGCGTTTTACCGGCGGCTGGTGGAGTTGCTGGCGGAGTCGCCAGGTCTGCGGCCGGAGGATGTGATGGTGGTGGTGTCGTCCTCGCAGGGGGATGACTGGTCGTTTGGCGGCGGCCGGCCAGCGGCTTCCTTGTTGGGAGCGCGGTCGTGATTGCGATGCAGTACAGCTTTGTGCTGCCGGCGGATTACGACATGGGCGTGATCCGCGAGCGCATTGCGGTGAAAGGGCCGTTGCTGGATGGTTTGCCGGGATTGGTCTTCAAGGCGTATCTGTATGCGGATGGGCCGGAGTCTTCGTATGCGCCGTTTTATCTTTGGCGCGATGAGGAGGCCATGCATGGGTTTCTCAATGGGCCGGCGTTTGCGGGTGTGGCACGGGCGTTTGGCTGGCCCTCGGTGAGGACCTGGACGCCTTGGCATGCTAACGTTGGCCCGGCGGTGCGGGAGGCGCGGTTTGCGACGCGCAGTGGCGCGGTGATTGCGCCGTATAGCGCGTTGTCGGAACTGCGCTTGCAGGAGGAGGCGTTTGCGCGCGAGGCGTTGGCAAAGGGTGCGCTGGCTGTGGTGATCGGCTTCGAGTCGGTGACGTGGACCATCACGCGCCTGTGCCTGTGGCGCGATGCCCCCGGGCCGGGAAGCGCCGCAGCCGCAGAACAGCGCTACCACGTTGGCCATGTCTCCGCGCCAGCCCTGGCCATGTAGCGCAGCGAGCGCCAGCGCGAGATCGGTGGCGCGGTGGGCTGTCGCTGCGGCGACAGGAAGCTGGCGGCGCAACGACGGTGGACGCGACGGCGGGCAGCGGATGACGGACGGCGGATGACGGATGGCGAGCGACGGGCGAGGGGCGTCTGGCGTCTGGCGGGTGGCGGGTGGCGGGTGGCGGGTGGCGGGTGGCGGGTGGCGGGTGGCGGGTGGCGGGTGGCAGCTGGCAACTGGCGGATGGCGAGCGAC
>NZ_WNKY01000035.1 GCF_009720825.1 Duganella radicis
GCTCTCGCGCACCTCGGCCGCCGTCAGGCGCGCGGTGTTCATTTTCTTGATGTCGGCGCCAAAGGTGTCGGCGTTGCGCGCCGACAGCACCATCCGTCGCGCCGGCCGTCGCGCCATCCGCCGCGCCATTCGCACCGCCCGTCGCGCCATTCGCCGCGTCGCCGACGCCGCCCGCCGGCTCGCCCATGTCGCCCGCGGCGGCGCCGGCGACGCTGGCGCGCAATTGCCGCGCCCATGCCAGCGTGCGCGGGTTGTAGCCGGCCGGCAGCTCCAGCCAGCGCGCCATGCGCTGCGGCTGCTCGCCCGCTTGCAGCGTGTAGCTCAGATAGGCGCTGGCGCCGAAGCGCAGGCGCTGGTCGACCGGATCGGCGGTGTACTGCTCCATCTCGTCGGTGTCGCGCAGGCGCTGGCCGGGCAGGCGCAACTCCGGCCCGGCCAATTCCAGCAGCGCCAGCCAGCGCGTGTGGCTGGCCTCCATCGTGACCTCATAGCGCACCGGCTGGCCGCGCGCCTGGACGGCGATCTCCAGCCGTTGCAGACCGCGCTTGCGCGGCACCCGGGTCCAGGTGCGGCCGTCGTAATCGCCCAGCACAATGCTGCGCCAGTACAGCTGCCGCTGGGCCGGCACGGCGTCGGCGAAGCGCACCCGGAAGGCCGGCTCGTCCGACTGCGCCAGCGACGACAGCGAGCCGGGCGCCATGCTGTCGCTCAAGCCGGTCCTGCCGCCCGACGCATCGCCGGGCAGGCCCCATAGCGGTCCCTGAATGCGCGGGAAGCCAATGAACAGCACGGCCGCCAGCGGCGCCGCCAGCGCGCACAGGGTGGCGGCGGTGCGCAGGCGCTGGCGCAGCGGCGGCACGGCGCCGGTGTACTGGAACGACAGCTGCGCCGTCAGCAGCACCACCAGCGTGAGCGCCACCCACAGCGCGGCCGGGATCGATTGCGAGTAGAGAAAATTGGTCAACAGAACAAAAAAACTGAGGAACGTCACCACGAACAGATCGCGCCGGGCGTGCATCTCCAGCAGCTTGAAGGCCAGCAGCAGCGCCAGCATGGCGACGCCGGCGTCGCGCCCCAGCAGCGTGCGATAGCTGGCGTAGACACCGGCCATGGCCGCCATCGCCACCGGCGCCAGCAGCCAGACCGGCGGCATGCGCTTGCCCAGCCACGTCAGCGCCGCGCGCCACAGCAGCGTGAGGCAGCTGAGCGCGCCGATCCACGGCGGCAGATGGGCGAAATGCGGCGCCAGCACCATCAGCGCGGCGGCCAGCAGCAACAGCGTGTCGGCCTTGTCGCGCGTCAGCCGCATGGCCTTCATGGCGCGCCCTCGCGGCCGAACAGGGCGAGCGCGCGCAGGCAACTGGCGCGGTGGGCGTCGCCCAGCGCCGGGCCGTAGTCATGCTGGGCCAGGCGGAAACGGTAGGGCAGGGCGCGCCGCTCGGCCTCCAGCACCCACGCCGCCATGCGCGACAGCTTCTGCTCCAGCCCCATCCGCACCGGCAGCGCGGCAAAGTCCAGACACAACTCGGCCACCGCGCCGCCCTCGAAATGCTTGCTCACCAGCTGCCCGCCCAGCGCCGGATCGTGGCGCGCGATCTGCCGCCACGCCAGATGCCGCAGTGGATCGCCGGCCTGATAACTGCGGATGCCGGCGAAATTATCCAGCCCCACCGTGCCATGCCCTTCCTCGCTGGCCGCGCCGCTCGACGGCAGTGGCGGCGGCGGCGACTCCGGCGCCGGATACACCAGCACCCTGGCGTCCGGCCGCCAGTAACTCCACGCCTTGAACAAGCCCAGCGGAAAGCGCGTCACCAGCCGCACGCGCGGCGCCGCCAGCCAGCCGCGCTCACCGGTGCGCACCGCCAGCGGCAGCGCGCTGGCGCCGCCCGCCGCCACATCGGTCACATAGCGCGGCGCGCCATCCTGCTGAAAGCCCAGCCACACCGCAAACCGGTCGCGCCGGCCGGGATTGAGCACATGCAGCTCGAACCGCGCCTCCTCGCCGGCAAACACCGGCGGCGCGCGGCCCGGCGCCAGTTGCAACTGCGCCAGATTGCTGGCCGTCAGATACATATCGGCCACCGCGCAGGCGCCGGCGAAAAACGTCAGCGCGAAGCCGAGCCCCAGGTTGTAATTCAGCGCGCCCACCAGCATCACCAGCAGCAGCACCGCAAACATCAGCCCCGCGCGCGTCGGCAGGATGAACACGCGGCGCATGGTCAGCACCACCGTGCCCGGCTCGCGGTCGCGCAACTGGAACAGCCACCGGTCGCGGCCCCAGCGGTACCAGGCTTGCAGCGCCGCCACCATGATGGGCTACACCGGCACCGACGCTTGCAGCTGCAAGACCAGATCGCGGCTGGCCAGCGCCACCCCGTGCGCCGACTTCAGCGGCCGCAGCCGGTGCGCGCAGACCGGCACCAGCACCGCCTGCACATCCTCCGGCAGCACATGGTCGCGCCCCTCCAGCGCCGCCCACGCGCGCGCCGCCTGCAACAGCGCGATCGCCGCGCGCGGACTGAGGCCCTCGGCAAACAGGCCGTTGCGGCGCGAGGCCGCCGCCAGCGCCTGCACATAATCGACCAGCGCCGCCGACGCGTGCACCTGGCGCAGTCCCTGCTGCGCCTGCGCCAGCTCGGCCGGCGTCATGGCCGCCTGCAAGGACTTGAGCAGCACCCGCCGGTCCTCGCCCATCAACAGCGCGCGCTCGGCGGCGGCGTCCGGATAGCCGAGCGAAAGACACATCAGAAAGCGGTCCAGCTGCGACTCCGGCAACGGGAAGGTGCCGATCTGATGCGTGGGATTCTGGGTGGCGATCACAAAGAACGGCGCGGGCAGGGCGCGCGTCACGCCGTCGGCGCTGACCTGGCGCTCCTCCATCGCCTCCAGCAAGCCCGACTGCGTCTTCGGCGTGGCGCGGTTGATCTCGTCGGCCAGCAGCACCTGGGTGAAGATTGGCCCCGGATGAAACACGAAGCCATTGCTCTCGCGCTCGTAGATCGAAATGCCGTTGACATCGGCCGGCAGCAGGTCGCTGGTGAACTGGATGCGGTTGAAGCGCAGGCCCAGCGACACCGCCAGCGCGTGCGCCAGCGTGGTCTTGCCCACCCCCGGCACATCCTCCACCAGCAAATGGCCGCCGGCCAGCAGGCAGGTGAGCGCCTGCCGTATCTGCAACTCCTTGCCGACGATGATGTCGCCCACCTGGCGTGCCACGGCATGCAATTTTGTGCTCATGATATGTATGGTAGATTAGCGCCTGAGGGGATTCTATGCGAGAAACAGCTCGCAGCAGTAAACATAACATGACCACAGCCATCTACAGCCATCCCGACTGCCAGCGTCACGACATGGGCGACTGGCATCCCGAGTCGCCGGCGCGCCTGCAAGCGATCGCCGACCAGCTGATCGGATCGCACATCAGCGACCTGCTGGAGCACCGCGAGGCGCCGCTGGTCGCGCTGGCCGACCTCGAGCGTAACCACAGCCCCAACGCCATCGCCATCGTGCGCGACAACGTGCCGGCCGACGGCGACACCTACCCGCTGGACGCCGACACCGCGCTCAACGCCTGGAGCTGGCGCGCGGCCCAGCGCGCGGCCGGCGCCGCCGTGGCCGCCACCAACGCGGTGCTGGACGGCGACATCGACAACGCCTTCTGCGCGGTGCGCCCGCCCGGCCACCACGCGCGCCCGGGCGAGCCGATGGGCTTCTGCCTGTTCAACAACGTGGCGGTGGCGGCCAAGCACGCGCTGGCGGTGCGCGGCCTGCAACGCGTGGCCATCGTCGACTTCGACGTCCACCACGGCAACGGCACCGAGGAAGCCTTCCTGCACGAGCCGCGCGCGCTGATGGTCAGCTTCTACCAGCACCCGCTGTACCCGTACTGCGCGCCGCAGCCGATCACCGCCAACGCGGTCAACGTGCCGGTGCCGGCCCACAGCAAGGGCGACGTGGTGCGCAAGATCGTGACGGAACAATGGCTGCCGGCGCTGCACGCCTTCCGGCCCGAAATGATCTTCATCTCGGCCGGCTTCGACGCCCACCGCGAGGACGACATCGGCGGCATGGGCCTGGTGGAGGCCGACTACGCGTGGATGACCGAGCAGATCATGGCGGTGGCGCGCCAGCACGCGCAAGGGCGCATCGTCAGCTGCCTGGAGGGCGGCTACAACCTGTCGGCGCTGGGCCGCAGCGTGGTGGCCCACCTCAGGGCGCTGGCGGAGATTTAAGCGCCCGATCGCGCGACCGGGCGCATGCGGCCTAGTCTTGCACCGCCTGGCCGTTCCTGGCCGACCAGCGGTACAGGCCCCAGACGATGGCGGTGCCGGCGATCAGGGCGATGGTCATGCTCTGGCCCTCGCTCATGCCGTTGGCGATGGCCAGCGGCTCGCCCTGGCCGGACAGCACGATCAGGCCGGCCAGCGCCACGTTGAACAGGCTCTCGCCGACGATGAAGCCGGACATCACCAGCACGCCGATGCGCTTGGCCGCCTCGCCGCCGGCCCGCTGCTCGACCGCGCGGTCGAACAGCCAGCCGGTGATCGCGCCGATCACCACCGGCGTGATCACCGCGCTCGGCAGGTAGATCGCCAGCCCCACGCCCAGCGGCGGCAGGCTGTACTTGCCGTGGCTGGAGTGTTTCAGCGCGAAGTTGATCAGCACCAGGCCCAGGCCGATCAGCGCGCCATACCCCAGCAAGTCCCATTGCAGGTTGCCGCCGATCACGCCCTTGGCCAGGGTGGAGATCAGCAGCGCCTGCGGCGCCGCCAGCGGCTAGTCGGAGATCGCGTCGAGGTTGGGCGCGCCGACGAAGCCGTTGGCGTGATTCAGCAGCTCCAGCACCGGCGGCACCACGCAGGAGCCGGCCGCCACGCCGATCAGCAGGCCGACCTGCTGCTTCCACGGGGTGGCGTTGACCAGCTGGCCGGTCTTCAGGTCTTGCAGGTTGTCGTTGCCGATCACGGCCACGGCCAGCACCACGGTGGTGACGAACAGCGCGTAGGCGATCAGCGCCTGCGCCACCTCCGGCCCCATCACCGTGCGGCCGACCATGCCCACGCTCAGCGCGGCGCCCAGGATGGTCAGGATGGCGATGCCGGACACCGGCGAGTTGGAGGAGCCGATCAGGCCCGCCATGTAGCCGCACACGGCGGCGGCGAAGATGCCGGCCACCAGCACATAGCCCACGCCCACCGCCACCAGCGGCGCCGACAGCGCGGCCAGCGGGCCGCCTTGCAGGAAGCTGGCCAGCAGCCAGCCAGCCGGCACCAGCGAGATCAGGGTCACCAGGCCGACGATGAAGATCGGCAGGTCCATTTCCGTGCGCTCCAGTACCGCACCCTCCAGCCTGGCCTTGCGCGCGGTGTCCATGGCCGACTTCAGGCCGCCCAGGATCGGCTTGGCCAGGCCGGCCAGCGTGATGATGGCGGCGATGCCGATCACGCCCGCGCCCATCATGCGCACCTGGGTCTTCCAGATGCCCAGCGCGTGGTCGGCCACCGCCACCCCGGCCGCCAGCGGCGTCAGATTGCTCATCAGCGGCACCAGGATGCCCCAGGCGATGATCAGGCCGGCCAGCATGGCGATGCCGACCGTGATGCCCATCAGGTGGCCGGCGCCGATCAGCGCCAGCGAGCTCGACGCCCCGATGCCGGTGGCGCCGGCGCCGGTGCGGAAGAACACCGCCACCTCGCCGGCCATCAGCTTGGCGGCGCCGCCGGCGGCAAACAGGGCCGAGGTCAGGCTGCCCCACACCACGGCGCGCAGGCCGGCCTTGCCCTCGGCCGCGCCTTCGCGCGAGGCCATGCCGACCTTCAGCACCTCGGCCGCGGCCACGCCCTCGGGGTAGGGCAGATCGGACTGCGACACCAGCGCCCGGCGCAGCGGCACCGTGTACATCACGCCCAGCACGCCGCCGACGGCGCAGGCGCCGAAGGTGGGCCAGAACGGCACGTGCGCCCACCAGCCGATCATCAACAGGCCGGGCAGGACGAAAATCACCGACGCCAGCGTGCCCGCCGCCGAGGCGATGGTCTGGACGATGTTGTTTTCCTGGATGGTGGCGTCCTTGAAGGCGCTGAGCAGCGCCATCGAGATGACGGCGGCGGGGATGGAGGTGGCGAAGGTCAGGCCGACTTTCAGGCCGAGGTAGACTTGGGCGGCGGTGAACACCAAGGTGATCAGAATGCCCAGAATAATCCCGCGAAGGGTGATTTCCTTCGGGTTGAACGGTGCAGCTATGCTCATCTTCAGCACTCCGGAGTTATTGTTTATGTAATTAATGGTTCAAAGCGCCTCATGATAAAGGTAAAATAGCGGGTTGTCAGAACGTTTTTGAAGGTCACAGCATGTCGATACAATGGTACCCGGGGCATATGAACGCCGCCAAAAAGAAGGCGGCGGAACAGATGGAGAACACCGATCTGGTGATCGAAGTGGTCGACGCGCGCCTGCCCGAGGCCAGCACCAACCCGATGGTGGAGGAGCTGCGCAAATTCCGCCAGCGCCCGTGCCTGAAAATCCTCAATAAAATCGACCTGGCCGATCCGGCCGCCACCGCCGCCTGGACCGCGTACTACAACGCCCAGGACGGCGTGACCGCCTACGCCATGACCACCAAGAAACCGGCCGACGTGGCGCGCATCCCGGAGCTGGCCAGGCAGCTGGCGCCGCACCGCGGCGTGCCGACCAAGCCGCTGCGCATCATGATCATGGGCATCCCCAACGTCGGCAAATCGACGCTGATGAACGCCCTGCTGAAAAAGCGCGTGGCCAAGGTGGGCGACGAACCGGCCGTCACCAAGCAGCAGCAAAAACTCTACCTCGACAAGAACACCATCCTGGTCGACACCCCCGGCATGCTGTGGCCGAAGATCGCCCTGCCCAGCGATGGCCTGATGCTGGCCGCCAGCCACGCCATCGGCGCCAACGCGCTGATCGAGGAGGAAGTGGCCGAGTTCCTGGCCGGCGAGCTGCTGGCGCGCTACCCGGACCTGCTGGTGGCGCGCTACGGCTTCAAGGAGATAGAAAAAATGGACGCCATCGGCGTGGTGGAGGGCGTCGGCATCAAGCGCGGCTTCCGCCAGAAGGGCGGCGACCTCGATTACGAAAAGGCCGCGCACACCTTCCTGGGCGACTACCGCAGCGGCGCCCTGGGCCGCATCTCGCTGGAGACGCCGGACACGCGCGACGTGCGCCTCGCGGCGCACCAGGCCGAGATGGCGAAGAAGGCGGCCGAGAAAGCCGCCATCGCCGAAGAAAAAGCCCGCGCCGCCGCCAACGGCAAGCGCGGTACTTGATCACGCCGCGGCCGCTTCGCCGAACCTGAAGCTGCTGACCGCGAGGCCGCCCATGAAGGCGTCTTCGTGATACGGCACGGCGGCATCCTCATTCTCCGCCGCGCCCAGCACCACCATCAAGGGCAGCAAATGCTCCTCGCGCGGATGCGCCATGCGCGCGGCCGGCGCCCGTTCCCATTCCAGCAACTGCGCGCTGCGCTCCCGCGGCGGCAAGGCCATGGTCTTGCGCAGCCAGTCATCAAACGCATGCGACGCCGCCGCACCCGCCGCGTTGAACGCGCGCAGGTTGTGGAAACTCAGCCCGCTGCCGACAATCAGCACGCCCTGTTCGCGCAGGGGCGCCAGCAAACGGCCCACCTCCAGGTGCGTCAGCGGATCAAGCCCATATTTGAGCGACAGCTGCACGATCGGCACATCCGCCTGCGGATACACCGGATACATGGCGCTGAACGTGCCATGATCGAAACCGCGTTGCGGATCGAGCAGCGCCTTGTGGCCGCCGGCTTCCAGCAGTTGCCGCACCTGCGCCGCCAGGTCCGGCGAACCGGGCGCGCGGTACTGGACCTCGTAGGTATGCGGCGGGAAGCCGCCGTAGTCGTAAATCATCGGCGGTTGCGCCGCCGACGACAGCATGAAATCGCGGCCCTCCCAGTGCGCCGTAATCACCAGCACCGCCTTGGGCGTCACGCCGATCTGGCGCGGAATATCGCGCAGCGAGGCATCCAGCTTGCCGTACAAATGGCCGACCTGGTCCATCATGAACGGCCAGGGGCCGCCGCCGTGCGACAGGAAGTAAGTAGGTAGTTTCATAGAGAATTCCTTTCAGTCTTCACTATAAGGACGCATCCCTCCGCAATCAATGCTGTAAATATAGATGGATCATATCTAAAAACTGAATCAACTTGTCACGCGTATAATGTCGGGGCCTAAATTTTGAAAGACTGACCATGACCGTATTCCGTCCCTGCCTGCTGGCCGCCGCCGTTACCCTGTGCTTTGCCGCGCAGGCCGAAGACTTTGGCAGCGTGACCGTCACCGGCGCGCGCTTCGAGGCCGACCCGGCGCTGGCCCCGATCGGCGCCACCATCATCAGCGCCGACGAGATCCGTCGCTCCGGCGCCAGCGACGTGAATGCCGCCATCCGCAAAGTGGGCGGCGTGTACGGCCGCCAGTCGCTGGACGGCAGCCCGGACTTCGGCCTCGATCTGCGCGGCTTCGGCACCAACAGCAGCCAGAATCTGGTGCTCGTGGTGGACGGCGTGCGCCTGTCGGAAAATGAACTGAGCAACGCCATCCTGTCGACCATCCCGATCGACACCGTGGACCACATCGAAATCACGCGCGGCGGCGCCAGCGTGCTGTATGGCGACGGCGCCACCGGCGGCGTGATCAACATCGTCACCAAACGCCCGAGCGCCAACAGCCGCCGTGGCAGCGTGTTCGTCGAGGGCGGCCAGTTCCACGCCGGCGAAGTGCGCGTCTCCGGCGCCCAGGCCTGGGAAAACTTCGCGGCCGACGCCACGCTGGACCACCAGCGCAGCGACAACTACCGCGACAACAACGACTTCAAGCAAACCCATTTCAGCGGCGGTGCGCAATGGTTCGCCAACCAGTTCGACCGCATCGGCTTCCGTTACGAAGGCGCGCGCCAGGACATGCGCTTCGCCGGATCGCTGAACGAAGCGCAGTTCAGCGCCAACCCGCGCCAGACCAAGACACCGGACGACAACGGCTCGCTCGACAGCGACCGCCTGACCGTGTTCGGCCAATACCGTGTGGCTGGCCACGACCTCGCCGCCGATCTGTCGTACCGCAAGAAGACCGTCGAAGCGGCTTACATCTCCAGCGCCGGCGCCTACCACACCACCTACGAAAGCAAGACCTGGCAGTTCTCGCCGCGCGTGCGCAAGCTGGGTGCCATCAACGGCATGGTGAACGAACTGGTGGCCGGCATCGACTTCATGAAGTGGGAGCGCACCGGCCTGGCCGACTTCGCGGGCTTTGCCACCTCCAACGCCGACGCCAGCCAGAAATCCAAAGCGCTGTATTTGCGCGACGAACTGCGCTTCGATGCCGCGCACGAAGGCCGCATCTCGGCCGGTGTGCGCCGTGAAATCTTCGACAAGGACTTCACCGATCCGCTGGCCGGCGCCGGTTACAACATCGTGCAGGGCCTGAATGCATGGGAACTGCAAGCCAGCTACATGCCGGTCACCGCGGTCACCGTGTTCGGTAAACTGGGGCAAAGCTACCGCGTGGCGAATTCGGACGAGAATGCCGTCACGCCAAAGCCTAACAAGCCGCTGGCGGCGCAGCAGTCGCATGACGCGGAGCTGGGCCTGAGCTACGCCAACGCCGTGCAGAAGATCACCGCGCGCGTATTCCGCCACAACCTGACCAACGAAATCTTCTACGACCCGACCATCAATGGCTTCGGCGCCAACACCAACCTGGACCCGACCCGCCGCCAGGGACTCGAGCTGGATGCGGAACAGAAGATCGACGCCGCATGGGCCGTCAGCGCGCACTACCAGCACGTGCAAGCCAAGTTCCGCGCAGGCGCCAACAACGGTAAGGAGATGGTGCTGGTGCCGAAGAATACCCTGAGCGCCCGCCTGGCCTGGACCGGCGACGGCCAGAACGCCGACGTGGGTGTGCAGTGGGTCGACCAACAGCGCTACGGCAGCGACTTCACCAACACCTGCTCGGCCGAGATGCCGTCCTTCACCACGCTGGACGCACGCTATGCGCGCCAGTTCGGCCAGTGGGAGTGGGCTGTGTCGGGCCAGAACCTGACGGACAAGCGCTACTACTCGCAAGCCTTCGGCTGCAAGGACGGCATCTATCCATCGGACGGCCGCCAGCTGAAAATCTCGGCGCGCTACGAGTTCTGATGCGCCGCGTGCTCATGATGCTGGCGCTGGCCGGCGGCGCCGCGCAAGCCATCACGGTGCGGGACGACGCCGGCAACAGCGTCACGCTGGCCAGGCCGGCGCAGCGCGTGATCTCGACCGCGCCGCACGTCACCGAACTGCTGTTCGCGGCCGGCGGCGGCGAGCGCGTGGTCGGCGCCATGAGCTACAGCGACTACCCGGAAGCGGCCAGGCGCATCCCGGTGATCGGCAGCGATGCCCAGATCGACATGGAGCGCCTGCTGGCGCTGCGCCCGGATCTGCTGGTGGTCTGGCAAACCGGGAACACCGAGCGCCAGCTGGCGCAGCTGAAAAGCTTGGGCATCCCGATCTTCTACAGCGAACCGAAAAAGCTGGAGGAGGTAGCCACCAGCCTGACCCGCCTGGGCCAACTGCTGGGCACCGAAGCCACCGCGCAAACGGCCGCGCGCGACTATCGCCAGAAGATCGCCAGATTGACCAGCACCTACGCCCAGCGCCCGCCGGTAAAAGTGTTCTACCAGATCTGGGAAAAGCCGCTGTTCACGCTCAACGGCGAACATATCGTCAGCGACGTCTTGCGCGTGTGTGGCGGCCGCAACGTGTTCGCCGGCCTGAAAGTGACGGCGCCCTCGGTCAGCACCGAGGCCGTGTTGCAGGAAAATCCGGAAGCCGTGATCGGCGGCGAGCGGCATGACGGCCAGTCCGGCATCAATATCTGGAAGCCGTACCAAGGCTTGCTGGCGGTGCAGCGCAACAATCTGTTCATGCTCGACAGTGAACTGCTGGTGCGCGCCTCGCCGCGTATTGCCGACGGCGCGGCCGTGCTGTGCGAAAAACTGGAGACAGCCCGGCAGCACCGGCCTTAAAGCCAGCTTAATACCTGGGCCGAAGCGGGGAAAAAGTGGTAATCTGCCCGCGTTTGCCACTTATCTCATTGAAGGATAGATATGCGTTTCCTGAACTTCCTGCGTCCACTGCTTGCCACCGTTGCCTTCATGGCCGCCGCCGCCGCCGCCGCCGCCGCCGCCGCCGACTTCAAGGATGGCCTGGACTACAACACCGTCAACGGCCCGCGTCCTGAAACGGGCAAGAAGGTCGAGGTACTGGAATTCTTCATGTACCACTGCCCGCACTGCAATGCGCTCGATCCGCTGCTGGCCGACTGGGTGAAAAAGAACAGCGACAAGATCGTCTTCAAGCGCATGCACATGGGCGACGACGCGCAAGCCAAGGCTTTCTACACGCTGGAAGCCATGAACATCACCAACCTGCACGAAAAGCTGTTCCACGCCATCCACGTCGAGCGCAACCGCCTGAACACCGACCAGGCCTTGCTGGACTTCGTGGTGAAGAACGGCGTGGACAAGACCAAGTACCTGGAAGCCTTCAACTCCTTCGGCGTGCAGACCAAGCTGAAACGCGGGCAGCAGGTGGCAACTCAGTATAAACTGGATAGTGTGCCGGCACTGGTGATCGACGGCCGCTACACCACTTCGCCGGCAGTGGCGGGCCACGGTCTGACGTCGGCCGACGCGGCGCACAAGGTCATGTTCCAGGTGGTGGACAGCCTGGTGGCGAAGTCCTTGCAGGAACGCGCCGGCAAGAAGTAATCAAGGAAGGACGGGTATTGACATGAAATTCCCAAGAAACGAGCAAGAGGAGGCCGAAGGCCAGGTCATGAAGATTTACAAGGAATCTTCGCCAGCGCTGGAGAACCTGTTTGAATGGGCCTACATCAATCATCTGGCGTGGAGCCTGGTGATTGTATTCCTGGGCGTGATTTTCTGGCTGTGCGTGGCGCTGGTGAATGCCGAGAACCAGCGCAATGCGCTGCTTACCAAGCAGTGCATGGACCCGGTGTTCAAGACCGAGCTGGATAAAAAATGCCTGCGCACCGTGCAGTCGCGCGAGCACTGGTGGCAGCACCTGAGCTACGCGCTGAGTCACCTCAGCCCTGACAAGTAATGAAGCAGGTGATGCTGGTCACCGGCAGCAGCCGGGGCATCGGCGCGGCGACGGCCTTGCTGGCCAGTCGCCGCGGTTACGCGGTGTGCATCAACTATCATAGCAACGCCGCTGCGGCCGAGCGCCTGCGCGCGCAGATCGTGGTCGAAGGCGGCGAAGCGATTGCAGTGCAGGCCGATGTCGGCGTCGAGGCGGACGTATTGCGGCTGTTCGCTGCCGTCGACGAAGAACTGGGGCCGCTGACGGCGCTGGTCAACAACGTCGGCGTGCTGGAACAGCAGGGCAAACTGGCCGATATGCCGGCCGAGCGTTTGCAGCGCGTCTTCAATACCAATATTCTGAGCTACTTCCTGTGCAGTCGCGAGGCGGTGCGGCGCATGTCGACCGCGCGCGGCGGGCAGGGTGGCGGCATCGTCAACGTGTCGTCCGGCGCGGCGCGCCATGGTGGCGGCAATGTGTACATCGACTATGCGGCCTCCAAGGGCGCGGTGGATGTGATGACGCTGGGGCTATCCAAAGAGGTCGGTCCGGAAGGCATCCGCGTGAACTGCGTGCGGCCTGGCATCATCTACACCGACATCCACGCCAGCGGCGGCGATGCGGACCGTGTCAACAAACTGGCGGCCACCGTGCCGCTGGGGCGTGGCGGCCAGCCGGAGGAAATCGCCGAAACGATTTTATGGCTGCTGAGCGAGCAATCCTCCTACGTCAGCGGCGCCATCATCGACGCCGCTGGCGCGCGCTGATCTTCCATCTTTCGTTGAAGGTGCTTCAAGCGCCGACCGCATTCCCCTGTCGGCGGGCGGCGCGGACAATGGCTTCCTTTCACTCCACGAAAGGAAGCCCACCATGAAAGCCCTTGTCCTTGCCAGCCTGCTCACCGCCAGCGCCGCCCACGCCGACCCCGTAGCCGACGCCGCCCGCACTTACGCCGCCTTCTGGAACACCGGCGACCCCGCGCTGGCGCAAAAAGCGCTGGCCCCCAACTTCATCGACCGCACGCTGCCAGCGGGCCGTGAGCAAGGCCCGAACGGCCCGCTGCAAGCCTCCAAAGCCTTCCGCGCCGCCGTGCCCGACCTGCGCGCCGAGGCCACCCACATCGTCCCAAACGGCGACCACGTCACCGTGCGCCTGCACTTCACCGGCCACTTCACCGGCAAGTTCGGCGAAACCCAAGGCCAGGGCCAGACCATCGACTTCCAGGCCTTCGACCTGTATCACGTAGTGGATGGCCGCATCGCCGAAAACTGGCACCTCGAAGACAACCTCACGTTGCTACAGCAAATGGGTCTCATGTCAGGTCCGCAAAGCGCTCCTGCAAAAACGCAATAAGCTGTGCGATGCGCGGCGGCTGATAGCGGTTGCGGTGATAGAGAAGATTGAGCGGCGCACTGTCCGTGAAATACTCGTCCAGCACCGTCACCAGCCGTCCGCAGCGCAGATCGTCCGAAATATCCAGAATCGACTTGTACGCGTAGCCCTGGCCCGCAATCGCCCACTTGCGGATCACCTCACCGTCATTGCTCTGCTGCGTGCGTTGCACGCGCACCGACAGGCGCTCGTCGGCTTCATCGTTGCTGCGATAGCGCCATTCCTGCATCGGCCCGAGCGCCGTCACCAGCACCAGCGTCGGCAGACAGGCCAGCGCTTCCGGCGTGGCGGGGCCGCCATCCTTCGCGATCAGCGACGGCGCCGCGCATACCACGCGCCGGCTGGGCGCCAACACGCGCGCCACCATCTCGCTGTCCGCCAGTTGGCCGTAGCGCAGCGCGAGGTCGATATCGTCCTGCACCATGTTGGCGGTGTTGTCGGTCAGGGTAAGCGCATATTGCACCTCCGGATGCTGCGCGCGGAATTCGTCCAGCATCGGCAGCAGCACATTGCGCCCAAGGTCGGACGGCGCGGAAATCTTCACCACGCCGCGCACCGCGCCGGTGCCGGCATGCAGGCTGGCCTCGGCCTCCGCCATCAAGGCCATGGCCTGCTCGCTGAAATGCCGGTACAAGCGGCCTTCCTCGGTCAGCCGCAGCTGGCGCGTGGTGCGCTCGAACAGCTTGACCTGCAAGGACGTCTCCAGCCGTTGCATGCTGGCGCTGGCCGCCGCCGGCGACAAGCCATGCTTGCGGCCAGCCGCCGAAAAACTGCCCAGCTGCGCGGCGTCGAGGAACAGGCGTATCAGCTGGCTATCCATGGATCACCACCGAGCAGGTGGTGCCGGCCACCAGATCCAGATCCTTCGGCTTGGCGTCAATGTGGATGCGCACCGGCACGCGCTGCGCCAGCCGCACCCAGTTGAAGGTCGGGTTGACGTCGGCCAGCATTTCGCGGCCCATGTTGGCGTCGCGGTCGGTGATGCCGCGCGCGATGCTTTCGATGTGGCCCTGCAGTTGCGCCGCGCCGCTCATCATGTGTACTGCCACCTTGTCGTTCACCTTCAGCAGCGGCAGCTTGGTTTCTTCAAAGTAGCCGACCACGTAGAACGACTCGCTATTGATCAACGCCAGCTTGGCCGACCCGACGGCGGCGAAATCGCCCGCATGCACATTCAGGTTGGTGACATAACCGGTGACCGGCGCCCGCACCACGGTGCGTTCCAGGTTCAGCTCCGCCAGATTGCGCGCCGACAGCGCGGCCTGATATTGCGCCGACGCTGTACCTGCCGCGGCTTCGGCGGTTTCCTTGCTCTCGGCCGAGACGATGGCGTTGTCCAGGCCCGCGCGGCGCCTGGCTTCCTGCGTGCGGCGGCCTTTTTCCACCTGCTGCGACGCCAGCATGGCCCTGGCCTGCGCCAGTGCGTTTTCGTAGCGCGCCTTGTCGACCACGAACAGCACATCGCCTTTCCGCACCAGTTGGTTGTCGTGCACCAGAACTTCGGTCACGGTGCCTGCGACATCGGCGCTGATGTTGACCACGTCGGCCTTGATGCGGCCATCGCGGGTCCATGCGGATTCTATGTAATGGTCCCACGCCGAGCGGCCCATCCACAGGGCCGCCGCCAGCAACAACAGGGTCAGGCAAAATCGGAAAATTTTAGATGCGCTCACAGAAGGCTCTCTTGGTTGAAGAATTAGTTGTACAGGGTGACCAGCAGGGCGCTGAAGATGCAGACGAACATGCAAAGCCGCACCAGCGCCGGGTGCCAGCTGCGGCGGTATGCACCGATGTGGCTCAGGCCCGCGTCCAGTACCAGTTGCAGCAGCACGGCGGCGAGGAACACCGGCAGCACGCCGGGTAGCAGCACGCCAAAGAAATCGACTTCACGCGGCATGGGAATCTCCTGAAAGCTGGTCCAGCAAGGACGTGTAGATGGAATGCAGATCGGTCAGCGCGGTATGCAGGCGCGCGCGCCGTTCGGGATGGGCGTCGGGCAGGGCGGCGCGCACCGCGGTGCCGGCATCGAGTACGGCTTGCAGTGCGCGCTCGCCGGCCTGACGCGATGGTGCGCGCACGTAGGCGGCCAGCAGCCTCAGTACCGCTTCGAGGCTGTCGCGCGCTGCGCCGGCGTGCGAGGCGGCGATCAATTGACGCAGTTCGATGATGGCGTGGCCCAGTTCCAGCAAGGTCAGGCCCTGGCGCACCACGGCGCGGGTTTCGGCATTGGGCGCCGGGCCGGCGGCGGCGTTCAGTTGGCTGAGCAGATCGCGCACGCGATTGTCGAAGCGGCGCTTCAGGCGGTGCAGGCGCGCGCCGCATGCGCTCTGCGCTTCGCGCCACAGCGCGGCGGCGACGTGGCCGCGATGGCCCATGGTGTGCTCGGGCAGCACCACCTTGAACATCAGGTAGGCCACCACCACGCCCAGGGTCAGCGAAAGTTCGCTGCTGATGAAGGATTCGACGTCGTAGCGCATCAGGTTGGTTGGCACCACCAGCGTGGCGGAGAACATGCCGAGGCCGACGCCCACGCCGCCCCAGCGCGCGCCGCTGCTCAGGTAAGCGCCGAAGGCAAACAGGGGCAGGGCGGCCAGCAGCAGCGGGTAGAAGTTGTCGGCCTTGGAGACCATCAGGAATTCGGTGATGAAGGCCAACGGCATGGCGATCAGGAAGCCGATCAGCACTTGCTGCACCAGCACTGTGGGACGTGGCGAGGAGGAGGCCAGCGCGCAGAAAATCGTCGCCATCAGGATGGCGTTAATGGTGGCGGGCCAGGCCAGCCAGTACCACATGGCGGCCGTCACCAGCAGCGTGGCACCGGCGCGAAAGCCGCTGGCGACGATGATGGCGGGCGGCGTCTTGGGCGAGTAAGCCCCGGGATCGCTGAGCTGCTGGCGCTTCTGCTGCGTCAGGCCGTGGTACAGCGCGGCGAAGTCGGCGAGGTTGCCGGCGAAGCGCTCCAGCAGCTCGACAGCCGTGTCGAAATCGATCTGTTGCGCGCGCTCCAGCGCCGGGCCGTCCGCCAACTGCGCGCGGGCGGCGGCGATATCGTTGGCCAAGGCATGGCGCATCTGCGCCAGCCGCGCCGAAGTCAGCTCGTCGCGCAGCGCAGCCGCCATATGCGCATACATCGGCTCCACCTGCGACAGCACCCGCCCCGCACCATCCGCATGACCCGCACCGCCCGCGCCCGCACCCGCACCCGCGTTGTCGTGGTCCGCATGCCGCGCATCGGCCTCACTCGCGTGGACGTGGCCTGTGCCCACCGCGTCGGCCACGCCCTCGTCGACGCGGCCCGTGCCGTTCACGCCGCCGGCTGCGCGCAGGCGGTGGGCGAGGCGGTGCAGTGTGTAGAAAGTCGTGAGCGCGGTCATGAATGCCGCATTGAAGGCGTGCAGCTGCCGCGTGTGGCTGCGCGAATGGCCGGCTTCAAAGAACGCGGCGGCGCGGCCCGATTCCAGCGCGGCGATATCTGCCGCAAAGCGCAGGTGATTCAACTCCGCCTGTTCCGGCGTGATGCGATGCTCCAGCACCTGCTGGCAAAAACCAATAAAGCCCGCATAGCGCGCCTGCACCGTGCGCATCACCGCGCGCGAATGACGGCGCGGGAAAATCACATCGTGCACCACCGCCGAACAAATAATCCCCAGCCCAACCTCCGTCACGCGCGTCACCGCCAGCGTGAACACATTGGAAGGCGCATCCACCGCCGGCACCGCGATCATCACCGCCGTATAACCGGCCAGCACAAAACTGTACGACTGCTGATTGCGATGCATGGCCGCGCCGCCGGTGCACAAGGCCACCCACAACGCCAGCCCGATAAACAGCACCGTCGGCATTTGCGGAAACAACGCCACCAGCGCCAGCGCGGCCGAGCAGCCCACCAGCGTGCCAAGAAAACGATAGAACGCCTTTTCCAGCACCATGCCGCTGCTGGGCATCGCCAGAATAATGGTGGTGGCAAGTGCGGTGTAGGGAGCATCGAGGCCCAGCCGGAAGGCCAGCCATAGAGCGGAGAAGGAGGCCAACATGGCCTTGGCGACAAAGATCCAGCGTTCGCCTTCGGTGCGCAGCCAGTCGGCTGTCTGGAACTGAAACCACTTGAAGACTCTCCGCGCCGCGCTGTGTTCCGGGGAGGGCTGGGCGGCGGGAGATGCGTTCATGTGCTGAGGTCTAGCTAAGAGATTCTAAATTATCGAGCTGCCGTTTCAGCAGCGATTCCAGTTGTTTTACTTCGTCCGGGCTAAAGCCATCGTAAGCGCGCGTGGTCTTGTTCCATACCTCCGGCAGCACCTTCTCGGCCAATGCGCGGCCATCGTCGGTCAGCGAGATCATCACGCAACGACGGTCGCCAGGGCGGTTGCCGCGCGTGATCAAACCCTGTGCTTCCAGGTCGTTACACACGCGCGTCAGATTGGCCGGCTTTTCCATGCAGGCTTCGCCCAGCGTGGATGCGGTGGATGTCTCATTGTCCGAACCGTACAGCACTGCCAGCACCATGTAGCTGGCGTCCACCAGCTCGTATTTGCGCAGCGCGGCGTTGCTCAAATCTTTCATCCGTTTCTGGATGTGGTAAGTCATGCGCACCAGGCGCATCAACTCCTCTGGGAACTCCGGTATTCGGCCATGGATGTTTTTTAGGCGTTTTTTAGTCGCTTCAAAACTACTCATTGCCACTCCTCTAATATTTTTGGAAAGGATTGATTGTACTATTGATGTATCAATATGAATCCAGATTTATGCCTCCACCCAGCGCGGACATCAACAATGCGAAGTTATCGAGTTGTTTGCCAGCCACTTGCGCCATTTGCTGCTGTTCGTTCAATAAGGTCAGCTGTGCGTTGATGACATTCAGCGAATCCGTCATGCCGGCGGCGTAAGCCTTTTCCGCCAACTGCTGCTGGCGCCGCGCCGATGCCAGCGCGCGTTGCGCCAGCCGATCCTGCTGCCTCACCGATTCTATCCTCACCACCGCGTTGGCGACGTCCGCCATGGCTTGTATCACTGCGGCGTTGTACTGCTCGACCGCGCCGTCGTAGATCGCGGTCTGGTTGCCCAACTGGCTGCGCAAGCGGCCGCCCTCAAACACCGGCAGGCTGACGGCCGGTGTGATGCCGCGCATATGCGAGCCGGCATCCAGGAAGTGACCGAAGCCCAGCGACTGCATGCCGACAAACGCCGCCAGATTCACGTTTGGGTAGAAGTCCTTCTTCGCGCCTTCGATGCGCGAACTGGCCGCTTCCACGCGCCAGCGCTGCGCCACGATGTCGGGACGGCGGCCGACTAGTTCGGCCGGCAGGTTGGCCGGCACCGCTGCGCCGGCGCCTTCCTGTAAGGCCAGCATCGGCCGGGCGATCGTATCGCCGTCGCCCGGTCCCTTGCCGATCAGTGCCGCCAGCTGGTTGCGCAGCAGGGCAATGGTCTCGCCATATTGCTCATGCTCGCGCCGTCCGGCCGGCAGCGTTGTTTCGATATTCGCCACCTCCAGATCGCTGGCCAGCCCGGCCGCCTTACGGCGGCGCGTGATGTCCAGGATGCGCTGGCGCTGCGCCAGATTCTCCGCCACGCTGTCCTGCAAGGCATAGGCCAGCGACAGCTGGACGTAGCCGCGGACGATGGAGGTCTCCAGCGTCAGGCGCGCCATCTGCGATTCGGCGGCTGCCATGTGCATGTCATCCAGCGCGGCGGCCAGCGCATCGCGATTGCGACCCCACCAATCCAGATCGTAGGAACCGGATAGCGTGGCGGTGTTCTTCCACGCGTAGTTCCCTGCGAGCGGAGCGGGGATCGTGCTGTGCGCCGAGTACAACTCGCGGTCGGCGCTGGCCGAGGCATCCACGCGCGCTTGCGTGGCGGCCTTGGCCACGCCGGCCAGGGCTTCGGCCTGGCGCATGCGGGCCAGCGCCGCGCGCAGCGACGGGTTGTCGCTCAACGCGGTGTTCACCAGCCGGTTCAGCTGCGCGTCATGCAGCGCTTCCCACCAGCGCTCATCCGGCCAGGCGATGTTGGCGCTGGCGGCGCCGAGCGCCTTGCCCGGATTCAGGGCGGCGGCTTGCAGTGGCACGGCTTGTGGCCGGACCTTGCCCATGTCCGCGCAACCGGCCAGCAGGGCAGCAGCAGCGAAGGCGGTGGCGGACGCGCGTTTCACTGCTTACTTGGCGATGACGTGCTTGCGGGTCTGGGCGACGTCGAAGTCGGCTTCGGTTTCCAGCAGGGTGCCGTTTTTACGGGCTTCCAGGAACTCGGCTTGCACTTCGGCGCGGGTCTTGCCGACAGGTTGAACTTTGACCGATGCCAGCGCGCTGTTGGCCACGGTGTTCTGGGCGGCGGTGCTGGTGGCGGCAGCGGTGGTGGCGGCCGGCGTCGCGGTGGTTTGCGCGAAGGCGCTGGTGACGGTGGTAGCGGTGGCGGCGATCGCGAAAGCGACGGTAGCGGCGGCGGTCAGCAGGTGTTTGGTGGTGGTGCTCATGATGTTCTCCTTGGTTGATGGCTTAACTATAGAGATGAATATTACATTTGTAAAGTAAAAAATTCCTATGAGAACGATAGCCTTATGTGCGCTAGCACACCGACGGGGTGTGGCGCATGGTGGTCCAATGGTTTTTTGATAAGGAGACAGTCATGGCTGACAGTACCTTGGACCCGGACAACATCCCGGCAGGCAACGACCGCACACTGGGACGCGGCCACGGCACGCGCGCGCTGGGGCCGAGCGACAACTCCGACAGCGGCAGTGATGTCGTGGGCGAACCGGATACCGAACTGGATAGCGACACCGACGCCGAAGGCACCGGTGAGCGCGCCAGCGTGGACATGTCGGAAGCGGGCAGCGATATCGGCTTCGACCACGTCGAAGCGATTCCTGTGGTGGACGGCGAATTCCGCGAAGCGGTGCCGGAGCCGGATGACGACAATGTCGAGCGTGATGTGCCGCCGCAGCTGGCGCGTGTGGAGCGGCGCGACTGGTCGCGCACCAGCGGCTAGTTTTTAGCTGGCCACGCTCATCACATCCGACAGCCAGTCGACAAACACGCGCACGCGCGGCGACAACTGGCGCTGGTGCGGATATAGCACCGACACCGGCATCGGGCGCGGGCGCCACTCCGCCAGCACCTCGCGGAAAGCGCCGCTGCGCAGTTCCTGTTCCACGTGATAGCGTGGCATCTGTACCAGTCCCAGATCGTTGGCGCAGCAGGCGGCGTAGGCTTCGGCGCTGCCGACCGACACGCTGCCCGGTAGGTGGATGCTGCGCTCCTCGCCATCGACGATAAAATCAAACGGGAACATCTTGCCGGTGGCGGACGAGAAGAAATTCACCGCCCGGTGGCCCTGCGCGTGCAGGTCTTCCAGCGTGAGCGGCACGCCATGCTGCTCGAAATAAGCGGCGCTGGCGCAAGTCACCTGCTGCAAGCTGGCGACGCGGCGGCCCACCATGCTGGAGTCGCGCAACTCGCCCACGCGCAGCACGCAATCGACCCCATCGCGCACCAGATCGACCAGGCGGTCGCCCATGCCGATCTCCAGTTCAATCCGCGGATAGCGGACGAAGAATTCCTTCAGGCGCGGTAGCACATAATGCCGGGCCAGCGTGCCCTGCAAATCCACCCGCAGCTTGCCGCGCGGCGCCACGCCGCTGTTGCCGAAGCCGGCCTCGGTTTCCTCGACGTCGGCCAGAATGCGCACGCAGCGTTCGTAATACGCTTGCCCGTCCAGCGTGGTGCTGACGTGGCGCGTGGTTCGCTGCAACAGGCGCACGCCCAGGCGCGCCTCCAGCTGCTTGATGGTGTAGGTGGCCGTGGCGGCCGGTATCTGCAAATCTTCCGCCGCCTTGCTGAAACTGCCCAGTTCCACAATGCGGGTGAAGATGCGCATGGCATTGAAGCGATCCATTATCGGTGCGACGACGATCCGGCCCAGAGATTGATCGCGCCTTCCTGCGCTTGCGCATCGATCTGCGCCAGCTCTTCCAGCGTGAAGCTCAGGTTCTTCAAGGCGGCCACGTTCTCGCGGATTTGCGCGGCGTTGCTGGCGCCGATCAATGTGGAGGTGACGCGCGGATCGCGCAGCACCCAGGCCAGCGCCATCTGCGCCAGCGTCTGGCCGCGCCGTTTGGCGATTTCATTCAGGCCGCGCACGCGCTCCAGATTGGCCTCGCTCAGGTGCGACGGCAGCAGCGAGCCGCCGCCCGGACGATTGACGCGCGCATCGGCCGGCACGCCGTTCAGATATTTGTCGCTTAGGATGCCCTGCGCCAGCGCGGTGAAGGTGATGCAGCCGATGCCTTCCTTGCCCAGCGTATCGAGCAAACCCTCGGTCTCGATCCAGCGGTTCAGCATATTGTAGGAAGGCTGGTGGATCAGGCACGGCACCTTCCATTCCTTGAGCAGGCGCGCGGCTTCGGCGGTTTTCTCGGCCGAGTAGGACGACACGCCCACGTACAGCGCCTTGCCCTGATGGACCGCGTGCGCCAAGGCGCCCATGGTTTCCTCCAGCGGCGTATCGGGATCGAAGCGGTGGGAATAGAAGATATCGACGTAATCGAGACCCATGCGTTGCAGCGACTGATCGAGGCTGGCCAGCACATACTTGCGCGAACCACCGCCCTGGCCGTAAGGGCCGGGCCACATATCCCAGCCGGCCTTGGTGGAGATGATCAGCTCATCGCGGTACGGCTTGAAATCCTGCTTGAAGTGGTGGCCGAAGTTGGACTCGGCGGAACCGTAGGGCGGGCCGTAGTTATTGGCGAGGTCGAAGTGGGTGATGCCCAGATCGAACGCGGTGCGCAGCATCTCGCGCTGCGAGGCCAGGTTGTTGGTGTCGCCAAAGTTATGCCACAAGCCGAGCGACATGGCCGGCAGCTTCAGGCCACTGCGGCCGCAGGTGCGGTACTGCATCTCATCATAGCGGTGCGGGGACGCGAGGTAGGTCATTAATCAGTCTCCATGTGAGGTTGGGCCCGACGATTATAGCTGCGCTGCCGAAGATTCACAGGAGTGGGCATCTGCCACTTGCGTTGCTATGTGCCGGTCATTTTCTTGGGAATGTCCAGGTTGAGTTTTAGCTTGCTCTGATAAATCCCGATCCGCTTCTTGGCTCGTTCGATTACATCTTTGAAATGTAATATTTCAAAATAGGTTTCACCGAGCGATACGCGGGTATGCGGGTCTGTTAACGGAGTTGAATGGAACCATCCGTCCCCGGTTGGGAACGATGTCCAGCCGCTCAAGCGCAGCGGGTTGACGGTGTCGCCGATGAGATACCCATAGAATTTCTGGATCTTCCCACCAGATTTTGCCGCGAGCAGATGGGCATATTCCGTCAGATCGCCGATGTGCTCATCCATTGATACGCCGGGAGCCTTGAATTCGATAATGATTGCTGATCCTTCTTTGCTGAACAGGGCAATGTCCGGCCGTTTTGCCGCATTATCACCAGCTCGTTTTGCAAGCAGCTTCAGGAAACTGTCATCGATATCGCTGTCGAAAGCCTTCGTTCCATCATCCCACTTAATGCTTGAAAGCGGAATATCAGAGGCGATGTAATCGTAGTAGTGGTACTCTTCGCTCAGGAGCCAGATATCATGGTCCACGCACTCCGTGCTGTCTTTACGCATTGGGAAGAAGATGCTGTGGATGATACGTTCATCTTTGCGGCGCAGAATGTCCGTGGCAGTTTGAGCCGGCAATTGTTTGCTGCATGCTAAATCCAAGACTTGAATGATCGCTGCGCGGCGTACGATCAGTTGCGACAGATTCGCCATGTCAAAATTCTTGAGAGACGCAGTGTATTTCCAGGCCAGTTCGTTGATCTTCTTGCGGAACAGTTCACTGTCGGGCTCCGCCTGCATGATCTCCTGCTTCAGGTTGTAGATCTCCGCTGTTTCGTCCAGCACGCGCTCCTGGTACTTCTTCAGTACGCGTTGAGCGATCGAATACGCCGATTCACCATAGACGATGCGTGTCGACGTATCTTGCAGCATGTCTTCGCTGATACCGAATTGATCGATAACGTCCCTGAGAACTTCTTCCTTGCTCCAGTCGGCGGGCGCGACCATTTCATCAATTGCCTGATCGATAGCGTCATATATCGCGGAATAGGATAGCTTGCCAGACACGTACATATCGTTGGCCGGAATTTCATCAGGGATATTGTCGAAATCGTCGCGCTGCTCATTGACTTGTTGGTCCAGGTAGTCGCTTTCGATGAGCACGATATGGTGGAAGCCGCTGACTGGATTGTTTTGTTCGCTGCGTGTTCGTAAATATCGGGGTGTAATATCCTTGACGGGAGACGATTTTGCGCAGAAAGCGATTGCGTTCTTGGGCAGGCTGTAGCTGCTGGCCTCAAGGCGGTAATGAGAAAGTTTAAAGTCTTGATGTGTGCCGAGATTATTCCCTGTGAGCGGGTCGCGTTCTTCAACTTGGACCATGCGCTCCGCTGTCACCTCCGGCAGGTCGGAATGTTTGAGCGAGGCACGCTGCTCAGGAAATTTCCAATGGCGGCTGATGAAAGTAATCTCGAAGTCACCCAAGCGTTCATCCAGCCCGATCAGTCTTTGAAGGAAAGCGACGAGCATTTGATGCTTGAGATTCGACGCCGAAAAAATGCTGCTTAGCGCTTCATTACGTGCAATCCGGATTCGTACTGAATCCTTGAAGTTTTGAAGTCTGACGGTAGTGCCGATAGCGTCTTCGCTTCCGCTTGCCGTTTTGAAGTCCTCGGCGGTAATTTGCTTTTTCGGTTCAGCATACTGCATCACGCAGCGAACGATGCCGCCGTCTTGACGGTAGGTGCTGTCTATCGCCAGGGATGAGAAGTGGTGGAAGTACTGTATGCGCCCGGCGCCTTTGCATTTCCCGATCCCCGATATGGAAAGATCATCCTTGTAAGAGGTATCTTTTGTCAGGAAGGCCTCCAGCTGTTGCTCGCCAAGGCCGCAACCGTTGTCCAGACAGCGAACAGCGAGATCTTCTTTGTCGTCAAGAATATCGGCCGGAGTGAAGTCGATGTCGATTTGAATCCGCATCGCCGGCGCGGAAGGATCACTGTGTTTTCGAATGAGATAAGAGTCGATGGCGTTGGAGATCAGCTCTTCGAAGACAACATAAGGGTTGTGACTGAGCTTCGTGTTCTTGATACTTCCCCTGATGTCCAGTGTCATTTTCTTCTCATTTTTGCTTTAGCTGCGCTTACACGATAAGTCGGAGATGGCCTTCGCCTTGAAAAGATATGCTAGCACGTTGATACGGCTTTGTCGTACATCAAACGGGCGAAAAAAAGCCCGCCGGAGCGGGCTTTCTGGCTTACGCTGCCGGGATCGCTCAGGCGAAGTTGGCGGCAGCGAAGTCCCAGTTGGCGAGCTTGAAGAAGGTCTCGATGAACTTGGGACGGGCGTTGCGGTAGTCGATGTAGTAAGCGTGTTCCCACAGGTCGATGGTGATCAGCGCTTTGGCATCGGTGGTCAGCGGGGTGGCGGCGTTCGAGGTGTTGACGATGTCCAGCGAACCGTCGGCTTTTTTCACCAGCCAGGTCCAGCTCGAACCGAAGTTGCCGACGGCCGACTTGGTGAACTCTTCCTTGAACTTGTCGAACGAGCCCCACTTGGCGTTGATGGCGTCGGCCAGCGCGCCGCTTGGTGCGCCTTTGCCGTTCGGGGTCAGGCTGTTCCAGAAGAAGGTGTGGTTCCAGATTTGCGCCGAGTTGTTGAAGATGCCGCCCGACGATTTCTTGATGATTTCTTCCAGCGACAGGTTTTCGAACTCGGTACCTTTGATCAGGTTGTTCAGGTTGGTGACATACGTTTGGTGGTGCTTACCGTAGTGGTATTCCAGCGTTTCTTGCGAGATGGCAGGCGCCAGGGCGTCGATGGCATATGGCAGAGGTGGCAGGGTATGTTCCATTGTTCTTCCTTTGTGTAGGTGTTAAAAATGTCGAAACGCCCACCATTGTAAAGCGGATGGGCGGCGACCGCTGAAAAGGCAGGCTTTTTGTGTGGATACTATAGACGTCAACGTACCCGGCGCGTGGTTTCGCGCACGATCAGCTCCAGCGGCGGCACCTCGCCGCGCGCCTCCTCGCCGTTGATGATGCGAAGCAACGCCTGGGTGGCGATGCGGCCGATGTCGTACAGTGGCTGGCGGATGGTGGTCAGCGGCGGCGTGGTGTAGGACGAGCCGGGCAGATCGTCGAAGCCGACCAGCGAAATATCGTCCGGCACCCGGATGCCCTTGCGGTACAAGGCCAGCCGCGCGCCGTAGGCGCTCAGGTCGTTGGCGGCAAACACGGCGGTGAAGTTCTGGTGGGTATCGAACAGGCGGTTCATGGCCAGCATGCCGCTGGCCTCGTGGTAGTTGCCCTCGACGATCAGGTTCTCGTCCAGCGGAATGTTCGCCTCGTGCAGCGCGCGCTTGTAGCCGGCCAGGCGCTCGTCGGCGTCGCTGTTGTTGGACGGGCCGGAAATAAAGGCGATCTGGCGGTGGCCCAGCTCGATCAAATGGTGCACGGCCAGGTAGGCGCCGTATTCATTGTCCATCTTGAAGCCCAGCGCGCTGCGGGTTTGCAGCGCGCGGCCGGTGGAGACGATGGGGCGCTGGGCCGAGAATTTCAGCACCGTGTCGTCCGCCATGCGGCCCGACAGCAGGATGATGCCGTCGACCTTGCGCGCCAGCAGCAGGCGGATGCGGTCGGCTTCCTCTTCGGCGTTCCAGTGGCCGCTGACGATCACCGAGGCGAAGCCGGTGCCCTTGAGGCCGTCGTCCACGCCACGCAGCGTTTCGTCAAAGAACGGGGAGGAGATATCCTGCACCACGATGCCGATGGTCATGGAGCGGCCCTTTTTCAGGCCCTGCGCCATCTGGTTGGGCGCGAAATTCATCTGCTCGATGGCCGCCAGCACGGCCTGGCGCTTGTCGTCCGAGACCTTGGCGGTGCCGTTGAGAATACGTGACACCGTGCTCGGTGACACTCCCGCCTGGCGCGCAACATCCATCAGGGTCGATGGGCCGGAGGAGTGAGGTGTGTCTGCCAAGGTACTTCCTTTATCGATGTAGTTCTGAAAACCTTTTCGCCGAAGGTTACCATAAAACTTAAGGTGCATTGACTTTCCGCTGCCGAGGGTATTTAATGAGTAGCCGCTTGAAAACGTTTTCATGACATGCAATGTCATATAATTCAAGTGCATGCGAGAACTACAAGAGACAGATCGGAAAGAGACATGAAACGCGACGCTTTTTCGCACCTCGCGCACGGCCCGCGCATTCTGGCCGACATTGGCGGCAGCAGCGCCAGCTTCGGGCTGGAAACCGCGCCCAACCGGATCGAGGCGATCTGGGTGACCGAATGCCAGGCCTATCCGACGCTGGGCGCCGCGCTGGTGGCCTATCTGTCGCAGACGGCGACGGTGGCGGCGGGCGGCTACCAGGCGCGTTTCGCCGGCATCGCGATCGCCAATCCGATCGATGGCGATTGGGTGACCATGACCAACCATCACTGGTCGTTCTCGATCGAGGCGGTGTGTTCGCAATTCAGTCTGAAATCGCTGGTGGTGGTGAACGACTTCACCGCGCTGGCCAGCGCCTTGCCGTATCTGGCGCCGGAGCACAAGCACCAAATCGGCGGCGGCATCATCCGCAGCGGCGCCACCATCGGGCTGGTGGGGGCGGATGCGGGCCTGGGCGTATCCGGGCTGGTGCCGGCCGGCGACCGCTGGATCGCCATCGACAGCGAGGGCGGCCATGCCACCTTCGCGCCGATGAACGAGCGCGAGATCGATATTTTGCGTTACGCGCGCCGTTATCACGAGCATGTGTCGAGCGAGCGGCTGGTGTCGGGCATCGGCATCTCGCTGGTGTACCGCGCCCTGTGCGAGCGCGCGCGTGTGGAGCCGCAGAATCTGAGCACCGCCGAAATCATGGACCGCGGCGTGCACCGGCTCGATCCGGTGTGCGAAGAAACCCTGCTGGCCTTCTGCGAAATGCTGGGCACCGTGGCGGGTAACGTCGCGCTGACCCTGGGCGCGAAAGGCGGCATCTACATCGGCGGCCGCATCGTGCTGAAAATGAGCGACTTCTTCGAACGTTCAGGCTTCCGCGCCCGCTTCGAGCAAAAGGGGCGTTTCTCCGACTACCTGGCCCACATTCCCACCTACGTCATCATCGAACAAAACCCCGTGCTGACCGGCATGTCGGCCATGCTGTCGGCCGCTTAGTCGACGCTGTCGATGCCGACCTGCGCGGCGCCTTCGGCGAGGCGGAGGTTGACGGAGGTCTGTGGCTTCAGTTGCGACGGTGCGCGCACGATGGCGCCTTCCTGGTTGGTGACGATGGCGTAGCCGCGCTCCAGCGTGCGCTGGGGATTCAGTAATTCCAGTTGCGAGGACAGCGCGGCCAGGGCATCGCGCTTCTGGTGCAGCTGGCGTGCGATGCCGGTCGCCGCGCGATGCTGCAAGTTGGCCAGCACCGCGCGCGAAGCCGTCACATCCGGCTTGCGCGCGCCCAGCCTGCCGCTCAGCCGATCCAGTTGATGACGTGCTTGCGTCAATGGCGCGCGGTTGGCGTGCGTCATGTTGGTCGCCAGCGCGCGCAGCTTGTGGCGTTGCTGGTCGATCTGCGCGCTCGGGTTCAACAGGCGGCGCGTGTAGCCGTCCAGCGTTTGCTCCGCGTCGTTGAGCGCGCGGCGCATGGCGCGGCGTATGTCGATCACGTCCGCCTTCAGGGAGCCGATCCAGTCGGCGCGCGGCGTGACCGCCAGTTCGGCCGCCGCCGTCGGCGTGGCGGCGCGCAGGTCGGCGGCAAAGTCGCAGATCGTGAAGTCGGTCTCGTGACCCACGCCGGAGATCACCGGCATGCGGCAATTCGCCACCGCATATGCCACTTCCTCGTCATTGAACGACCACAAATCCTCGATGCTGCCGCCGCCCCGGCACACGATCAGCACATCGCACTCGCCGCGCAGCGAGGCGGTATCGATGGCTGCCGCGATCTTTTCCGCCGCCAGCTGGCCCTGCACCGGAGTAGGGTAGAGCACCACTTGCACATGCGGCGCGCGCCGCTGCAAGGCGGTCAGCACGTCGCGCAGCGCCGCCGCCTGCGGACTGGTGACGATGCCGACCGTGCGGGCAAACATCGGCAGCGCGCGCTTGCGGTCCGGATGGAACAGGCCCGCCGCATCGAGCTTTTCCTTCAGGCGCTGGAAGGCTTCAAACAGCGATCCGACGCCGGCGCGGCGGATCGCTTCCACATTGATCTGGTAATCGCCGCGCGGTCCGTACAGCGTGACCAGCGCCCGCACCTCGACCTTGTCGCCCTCGCGGGGCACAAAGTTGGCGTACTGCGCGCGGCCGCGGAACATGACCGCCCGCACTTGAGCGCCATCATCTTTCAGCGTGAAGTACCAGTGGCCCGACGCCGCCCGCGTGAAGTTGGACACTTCGCCGGAAATCCACGTCAGGGGAAAACTGCGTTCCAGCAGGCGCGCGACGGCTTGGTTGAGCGCGCTGACGGTCAGCACCGGGGCGGAATCTTGGCGGTTGTCGAAGGTCATAGAATTTCAAAAAAGGAAACTATCCACACTATGTGCGTTTGGTCACACAGCGGTCACAGAGTAGCAAAAACGCCAGGTATTATAGGTAGGTCCATGATTTTAAAGGGTAAACATTTCTGCCGTATTTGCGTGCAGGGCGGAAAAACCCTTACAGATCAAGCACTTTGCGGTTGGCAACAGCGGTTACGCACAAAGTTATCCACAAAAGATGTGTGGAACTTAGGTGAGCGATAGCCTTTTTCTTGTTGCTGATTTTATCATGCACAAAATTTACGCAAAGAAAGTATATCGTGACAAATCAATGACTTAGGGTTGGGTGTGCACTGTTTCGCACACTTTTATCCACAGAATTTGTGCAAAACTCGGCGCTGGTCATTATGAACCCTGGTCCGGTGAATATCGCCGGACGTGAATTTGCGTGCATCCGAATGCACTGCCTGACCCGCGAAATCGCCTGCTTTATTTTTGCGCACGGCAATAAAACGATGACAAATCAATGACTTGATTTTCTAACTTGCGCCTTGCTAACAATCTTATCCACACAAAATGTGCAGAAGTGCACAGTTGCGCGCGATAGCTGAAAGCGATCAGTAGCGCGTCGCCGCCGGCCGGTGGATAAACCTGTTTTTCTTCTGAAAACCGCCTAAAAACACCCTCGTGCCAAATTTTTACTCAGGGCAAAAAATCCCTTATAAATCAAGGGTGTTTCATGTTGTGAAAGTGCTTGCTAACAATCTTATCCACACGAAGTGTGGGGAAGTGCACAGCGTAGTTTGGCTACGAAAAAGCTGCGCGTTTTTTATGCAAAGAGAAAATATCCTTTTAAATCAATGGCTTGAGATAAGTTCAACTCCTTGCTCACAATCTTGTCCACAGAAAATGGGCATAACTGGGATAAGCTCGACCGCAGCTGCGCGATTTTTAAGCTGGGTGAGTATCTCCTTACAGATCAATGGTTTAGCTATGAAGCTGTTGGCTTGCACACATTATTGTCCACAGAAAATGTTGAGAACTCCACCAGACACTTGCCGACATCGGCCCAACAAGATACATTGCGCCATTCGGTTGTTAATATCTAGGAGTTCGTCTTGCTCGCCATATTCCAAGCTGCTGGTTGGCCCATCTGGCTGTTGTTGATCGCGTCCATCGTCGCAATGGCCCTGATTGTCGAACGCCTGATGTATCTGCGCCGTGGCAAGATCATCCCGCGCAAGCTGCTGGACGAGGTGGTGCAGGTCTACCGTAACAACAACATCACGCCCGATATCATCGACAAGCTGGAAAAAAGCTCGCCGCTGGGCATCGTGCTGTCGGCCGCGCTGCGCAATGTGGACGCGCCGCGCGAAGTAATGAAGGAGTCCATCGAGGAAGCAGGCAGCGGCGTGGCGCACACGCTGGAGCGTTTCCTCACCACGCTGGGCACCATCGCCACCCTGGCGCCGCTGATGGGCTTGTTCGGCACGGTGGTCGGCATGATCGAGATTTTCGGTTCACAGAACGCGGCCGGTTCCAATCCGGCGGCGCTGGCGCACGGTATTTCGGTGGCCTTGTACAACACCGGCTTCGGCCTGGCGATCGCCATGCCGACCCTGGTGTTCTACCGCCATTTCCGCGCGCTGGTGGACAGCTTCATCATCGACATGGAGCAGCAGGCGGTGAAGTTTGTCGACATCGTCCACAGCAAGCGCAAGTAAGGACGCGCCATGAATTTCCGCAAAGGCCAGCGCCGCGAAGATCCGGAGATCAACCTGATCCCGTTCATCGACGTGCTGCTGGTGATCCTGATTTTCCTGATGGTCAGCACGACGTACAGCAAGTTCACCGAGCTGCAAATCACGCTGCCGACCGCCGATGCGCAGAAGGCCACCGAGAAGCCGTTTGAACTCAACGTCACGGTGGACGCCAAGGGCAACTACACCATCAACGGCGAGCCGGTGTCGTTCCGCGATGTGAACGGCTTCGCGCAGGCGCTGCGCGAGGCGGCCGGCAAGGGCGGCCAGGCCGGCAAGTCGCCGGTGGTGATCGTCAATGCCGACCAGTTCGCCATGCACCAGATGGTGATCAATGTGATGGAAGCCGCGCGCATTGCCGGCTACGAGAAACTGACTTTCGCGGCGCAAACCGGTGGCGGCAAATAAATCGTCGGCGCTGGAGTCCACGCTGACGCGTAACTGGCTGCGGCGCGGTCCGCTGGCCTGTGCCTTGTGGCCGGTGTCTCTGCTGTTTCGCCTGCTGAGCGGTCTGCGCGTGGCCTTGTTCCGCGCGGGCGTGCTCAAATCGTCGCGGTTGCCGGTGCCGGTGGTGGTGGTGGGGAATATCTACATCGGCGGCACCGGCAAGACGCCGCTGACCATCTGGCTGGTGCAGGCTTTGCAGGCGGCCGGCTTGCGGCCGGGGGTGATTTCGCGCGGTTTCGGCAGCTCGGAAGTGGGCGCGCGCGAGGTGACGGCGGCGTCGACCGCGGCGCAGGTGGGCGATGAGCCGCTGTTGATCAGGCAGCGCACCGGCGCGCCGGTGATGGTGGGGCGCGACCGCGCCGCCACCGGCCGCGCGCTGCTGGCCGCGCATCCCGAGGTGGACATCCTGCTGACCGACGACGGCTTGCAGCACTATCAGTTGCAGCGTGACGTGGAAATTATTCTGTTCGATGGCCGAGGCGCGGGCAACGGCTGGCTGCTGCCGGCCGGGCCGCTGCGCGAACCGGTCTCGCGCCGGCGCGATTTCACCGTCATCAACGCGCCGCAGTTGACGCCGGCGCTGGCCGCCGCGGTGGGCGCGCCGCTGGGCCGCAACGCTGCGCACGCGGACCCTGGGGCGTCGCTGGCCGCTGAGGCAGGGCATGCCGGAGCGGGTGTGCCGCTGGCCCCGGGCGCGCCGGTGCAGATGATCCTGGCCGGCGACGTCGCCGAACAATTGCGCGACCGCACGCAGCGCCGCACGCTGGCCGAGCTGGCGCGGCAGCAGGCTGCCGGCGCCGGCGCGGGTGGCCTGCGCATCGCCGCCGCCGCCGGCATCGGCAATCCAGCGCGCTTTTTCGGCATGCTGAAAGCTGCCGGCCTGCACATCACCGAGCTGCCTTTGCCCGATCATCACGACTTCCAGGACCGTCCATTTGCCGCCCTCGAGGCCGACCTTATCTTGATGACCGAGAAGGATGCAGTAAAATGTGCGCAAATTGAAGAACTCAGCGACGATCCACGCCTGTGGGTCGTCCCGGTAACAGCGCGCATCGACCGCGCGCTAGCCGACCAAATTGTGGAGAAATGTCGTGGACGCTCGATTGCTTGATATCCTGGTATGCCCGGTCTGCAAAGGCCCGCTGGAGTACGATAAAAAGGCGCAGGAGATGATTTGCAAAGGCGATCGCCTGGCCTATCCTATCCGCGACGGCATCCCCATCATGTGGGCCGACGAGGCGCGCACCCTGCAAGACAAGGCGGAATAAGCCAGTGTCTTTCATCGTCATCATCCCGGCCCGCCTGGCCTCGACCCGCCTGCCGAACAAGCCGCTTGCCGACCTCGGCGGCAAGCCGATGGTGGTGCGCGTGGCCGAACGCGCCCAGCTGTCGGGCGCCTCGCGCATCATCGTCGCCACCGACCACGCGGACATCCAGGCCGCCTGCGAGCAGCATGGCGTGGAGGTGTGCATGACGCGCGCCGACCATCCCTCCGGCACCGACCGCATCGCCGAAGTGGCGCAGCAGCTCAAGTTGCCGCTGGACGCGGTCATCGTCAACCTGCAGGGCGACGAGCCGCTGATCGATCCGGCCCTGCTGCAAGCGGCCGCCGCCCGCATCGGCGCCGACGTGCCGATGTCCACCTGCGCCCACCCGCTGCACGAGGCCGCCGATGCCTTCAATCCCAACGTGGTGAAAGTGGTGCTGGACAAGACCGGCCGCGCCCTGTATTTCTCGCGCGCGACCATACCGTGGAACCGCGACGCCTTCGCGCAGTCCAAAGATCACCTGCCTGCCGGCTACGTACCGCTCCGCCACATCGGACTGTACGCCTACCGCAACGACTTCCTGCAAGCCTATCCGGCGCTGGAAGTGTCGCCGCTGGAAAGCATCGAAGCGCTGGAGCAGCTGCGCGTGCTGTGGCACGGCTATCCGATTGCCGTGCACGTCACGGACTCGGCCCCGGCCGCCGGCGTGGACACGCCGGAAGACCTGGAGCGGGTCCGCCAGCACTATTAATCCGGGTAGAAAAACGTCAGGTACAAGTCAGTAAGTGCTGATATAACGTCTGTAACTGTGCGATATTCACACGGAATATCAAGCAGAAATTGGCGTAAAGACTAAGTTTTGTGGTAAGTTTCGTACGATCTGACACTAACTAACCCCATATCCCAAATCTGTTTTTAGGAAACTTCATGCGTCTCATTCTGTTAGGAGCACCAGGTGCCGGCAAGGGCACTCAGGCTAATTTCATCAAAGAAAAATACAACATCCCGCAAATTTCCACTGGTGATATGCTGCGCGCCGCCATCAAGGCTGGCACGGAGCTGGGTCTGGCTGCCAAAAAAGTGATGGACGCGGGGGGGCTGGTGTCGGATGACATCATCATCGGTCTGGTCAAGGACCGTCTGGCCCAGCCGGACTGCGCCAACGGCTACCTGTTCGACGGCTTCCCGCGCACCATCGCCCAGGCCGACGCCATGAAGGACGGCGGCGTGGCCGTGGACTACGTGCTGGAAATCGCCGTGCCGGACGAGCAGATCATCGAACGCATGGACGGCCGCCGCTGCCACCCGGCCTCGGGCCGCGTCTACCACGTCAAGTTCAACCCGCCGAAAGAAGAAGGCAAGGACGACGTCACCGGCGAACCGCTGGTGCAGCGCGACGACGACAAGGCCGAAGTCGTGAAGAAGCGCCTGGACGTCTACCACAACCAGACCGAGGTGCTGCTGGGCTACTACAACACCTGGGCACAGACCGGTGAACCGGGCGCGCCGAAGTACCGCCGCATCGAGGGCGTCGGCCCCGTTGAACAAATTCGCGACAGCGCGTTTGCCGCGCTATCGAAATAAGGGTTAAAGTAGAGCGGACCGATGGTCCGCTTTTTTTTCGCCGACGCCATCCCAGTTTTTCAGTTTTGCAGTTCGCAGGTTAGCGAGCCGTTGCCACAAGCAGCGGCTGGTTGAAGTGTGGTTTGTGGGATCGATCAACAACAATAAGGGGACACTATGGCAGGCAGCTTATGGTTGGCAGTTGCGTGCGGCATCATTGCCGTGGTTTATGGACTTTGGTCGCGGAGCTGGATTCTGCGACAGGACGCGGGCAATCCGCGCATGCAGGAAATCGCGCTGGCGATACAACAGGGCGCCGCCGCTTATCTGGCGCGCCAATACCGCACCATCGGGATTGTCGGGGTGGTGCTGCTCATCCTCATTGCTGTCCTGCTCGATATGCATACCGCCATCGGCTTCCTGATCGGCGCCGTGCTGTCGGGCGCGTGCGGCTTCATCGGCATGAACGTCTCGGTGCGTGCCAATGTGCGCACGGCGCAAGCGGCGGCCAAGGGCATGAACGAGGCGTTGGATGTGGCGTTCAAGGGCGGCGCCATCACCGGCATGCTGGTGGTCGGCCTGGGCCTGCTGGGCGTGACGCTGTTCTATATGTTCCTGACCGGCCTGGCCTCGTCAGCCTTTCCGAATCCGACGCAGACGCTGCACGACGTCATCAAGCCGATGATCGGCCTGGCCTTTGGCGCCTCGCTGATTTCGATCTTCGCGCGACTGGGCGGCGGCATCTTCACCAAGGGCGCGGACGTCGGCGCCGACCTGGTCGGCAAGGTGGAAGCCGGCATTCCCGAAGACGACCCGCGCAACCCGGCGGTGATTGCCGATAACGTCGGTGACAACGTCGGCGACTGCGCCGGCATGGCGGCCGACCTGTTCGAAACCTATGTGGTGACGCTGATCGCCACCATGCTGCTGGGCGCGCTGCTGATGGGCGCCGCCGGCCCGACCGCCGTGATTTATCCGCTGCTGCTGGGCGCGGTGTCCATCATCGGCTCCATCATCGGCTGCTCCATGGTCAAGGCCAAGCCGGGCAAGAAAATCATGTCGGCGCTGTACACCGGCCTGTGGTGGGCGGCCGGCCTGTCGCTGATCGGCTTCGTGGTGGTGACCTGGCAGCTGTGGCCGGACGACGCCATGCGCTACAAGATGATTGGCTGCACCGTGGTCGGCATCGTGCTGACCGGGCTAATGGTCTACATCACCGAGTACTACACCGGCACCGATTTCCATCCGGTCAAACATATCGCTGAAGCCTCGACCACCGGCCACGGCACCAACATCATTGCCGGCCTGGGCGTATCGATGAAATCCACCGCCTGGCCGGTGCTGGCGGTGTGCGCGGCCATCCTGGTGTCCTACCAGCTGGGCCAGCTGTACGGCGTGGCGATCGCCGCCACCGCCATGCTGTCCATGGCCGGCATCGTGGTGGCGCTGGACGCCTACGGTCCGATCACCGACAACGCCGGCGGCATCGCCGAAATGTCGGGCATGCCGGACTCGGTGCGCGCGATTACCGATCCGCTGGACGCGGTGGGCAACACCACCAAGGCCGTCACCAAGGGCTATGCGATCGGCTCGGCCGGCCTGGCCGCGCTGGTGCTGTTTGCCGATTACACCCACGCGCTGGAATCGGCCGGACGCAGTATTTCCTTCGACCTGTCGAATCCGATGGTGATCGTCGGCCTGATCATCGGCGGCCTGGTGCCGTACCTGTTCGGCGCCATGGCGATGGAAGCGGTGGGGCGCGCGGCCGGCGCGGTGGTGGTGGAAGTGCGCCGCCAGTTCCGCGACATCAAGGGCATCATGGAAGGCACCGGCAAGCCGGAGTACGACAAGGCGGTCGACATGCTGACCGCCTCGGCCATCAAGGAAATGATTGTGCCGTCGCTGCTGCCGGTGGTGGTGCCGATTCTGGTCGGCATGCTGCTGGGTTCGGCCGCGCTGGGCGGCATGTTGATGGGCACCATCATCACCGGCCTGTTCGTGGCGATTTCCATGACCACCGGCGGTGGCGCCTGGGATAACGCCAAAAAGTTCATCGAAGACGGCCACCACGGCGGCAAGGGGTCGGACGCCCACAAGGCGGCCGTGACCGGCGATACCGTGGGCGACCCGTACAAGGATACGGCCGGCCCGGCGGTGAATCCGCTGATCAAGATCATCAACATCGTGGCGCTGCTGCTGGTGCCGCTGCTGCCGGCCGCCGGCTGGCTGGCGGTGTCGTCCTCGGCGCCGCCGCCGCAAGCCAGGGTGGCGCCGGCCGAGGTGCCGCCACCGCCGCCGATGCCGGTTCAGCAGTAAAGGTTACCAATTGTATCCATGGCTTCCCTCCCGCGATTGTGCGGCTAATAATGGAAAGAGGGAGGGAAGGCCATGAATATTGCGAAATCAGCCGCTTTCACGGTCGTGTTCCTGTTCGGCATGGCGGTGTGTGAATACGCCTGGGCCGACCAGGCCGATCAAGCGGATCAAGCCGCCGAGGATTACGCCAGGCTGCCAGTCTGCAAGCTCAGCGCAGATGGTAAAGCGCTGGCGGTGGAGCCGTGCCGCACCGCGCCGGCCAAGGTGCCGATGCCGCGCCGTCCGGTGCCACAAATCATCCAGCGCATGCCGGCGGCCAAGCCGCCGCCCAAAGTGGCCATGCCGACCTCGCCGCCATTGCCGGCGCTGGACGGCATCGTCAAGCCGCCCGTGCCCACCACCAGCTGCGACGCCGCCGGCTGTTACGGCGCCAACGGCGTACGCTATAACAGCCTGGGCGCCGGCGCCGTGGTCACGCCCTCCGGCAAAGTGTGCAACCGCTCAGGCGCGACTATTCAATGCTAGGTTCAAAAGGAAGAGCGTGTAAACTGTCGAGTTATGAAACATCGACTCTTTCTTTTTGATCTGGACGACACCCTGCTGGACTTCAAGGCTTCCGAGCAGCTGTCTTTTGTGCGCACCCTGCACCAACTGGGCCACCGCGACGTGACCGACGCGCTGTTCGCGCAATATCAGGCGATTAACACCGAGCTGTGGCGCGCTTTCGAGACCGGCGCCGTCAGCAAGGACTTCCTCAAGGTCGAGCGCTTCCGCAAGACCTTCGCGGCCAACCGGCTGGCGCTCGATGCCGAGGCCGCCAGCCTGCTGTACCTGGAATCGCTGTCCGAAACCGTGGTGCTGATCGACGGCGCGTTGGCGCTGTGCGCCCGGCTGGCGGCGGTGGGCGAGGTCGGCATCATCACCAACGGCGTGGACGCCATCCAGCACCGTCGCGTGGCCGCGTCCGGGCTGGGCGACTATGTCTCCTTCATCTCCACCTCGGAAGCCTGCGGCTACGCCAAGCCGGACGGCCGCTTCTTCGAATACGCCACCGGCATGGCGCGCAAGGTCGGCAAGGCCGAAACCGTGATCGTCGGCGACCGCCTGGATGCCGACATCCTCGGTGCCAACCGCTACGGCATCGATTCCTGCTGGTTCAACCCCGAGCGCCTGCCCAACATCTCCGAAGCCATTCCCACCTACGAAGTCGCCCGATTGGATGCCATCCCTGCCGCCTTGTTATAATGCTGACGTTTACGTAAACGTCAAATAAGACAGGAGACAGGAATGCAGATCAAGGACAACGTATTCATCATCACCGGCGGCGCTTCGGGTCTGGGCGCGGGCACGGCGCGCATGATCGTGGAGCAGGGCGGCAAGGTGGTGCTGGCGGACGTGCAGGCCGAAGCCGGCCAGAAGCTGGCGGACGAACTGAACGCCGTCTTCGTCAAGTGCGACGTCACCGCCGAAGCCGACGGCCAGGCGGTGGTGGCCGCGGCGCTGGCGCAAGGCACGCTGCGCGGCGTGATCAACTGCGCCGGCGTGGCCCCGGCCGCCAAGACGGTGGGCAAGGACGGTCCGCATCCGCTGGAGTTGTTCCAGCGCGTGGTCAGCATCAACCTGATCGGCACCTTCAACATGGCGCGCCTGGCGGCCGACGCCATGAGCAAGAACGCGCCGCTGGACACCGGCGAACGCGGCGTCATCATCAACACCGCCTCGGTGGCGGCCTTCGACGGCCAGATCGGCCAGGCCGCCTACGCCGCCTCCAAGGCCGCCGTGGCCGGCCTGACCCTGCCGATGGCGCGCGACCTGTCGCGCAACGGCATCCGCGTGATGACCATCGCGCCGGGCATCTTCGAAACGCCGATGTTGATGGGCATGCCGCAGGAGGTGCAGGACGCGCTGGGCGCCATGGTGCCGTTCCCGCCGCGCCTCGGCAAGCCGGCCGAGTATGCGATGCTGGCGAAAGCCGTCATCGAGAACCCGATGCTGAACGGCGAGACCATCCGCCTCGACGGCGCGATCCGCATGCAGCCCAAGTAATTGGGCAGGACGGTATAATCTGCGGATGAATCCATCTATCGCAGGTTATCTCTGGTTGGTGCTGGCCTCCGTCGCCAGCGCCGCCGCCACCTTCCTGATCAAAATGTCCAGCCACGCCGGCGAGGGCATCAGCTTCGCCCGGCTGGCCTGGCTGGGCGGCGCTGGCAGCACCTATGTGCTGGGCTTTGTCTGCTATTCCTTCGCGCTGGCCAGACTGGAAATCAGCATCGCCTATCCCTTCATGACCGCCGTGACCATCGTGATGGTGACGCTGCTCGGCTCCCAACTGCTGCATGAAACGCTGACGCCGATGAAAATCCTCGGCATGCTCCTGATCGGCGCCGGCGCGTTTGTGGTGGCCCGCTAAACTCTGGAGTGTCCATGCATCGTTTGAAAATCCTCGCGCTGAGTCTTGCCCTGCTGGGCGCATTGCCGGTCCACGCACAACGCATCACGCCGGACCATGCGCCGGAAATCGCCACCGGCTATGCCGAGAAAGCCGGCAAGTCCTCGCAAAAATTCATGGTGGCCGCGGCCAACCCGCTGGCCACCCAAGCTGGCTATCAGATGCTGAAGCAGGGCGGCAGCGCCATCGACGCCGCCATCGCCGTGCAGATGGTGCTGACGCTGGTGGAGCCGCAATCGTCCGGCATCGGCGGCGGTTCCTTCCTGATGTACTCGGACGGCAAGCGCGTGCAATCCTACGACGGCCGCGAAACCGCGCCCGCCGCTGCGGACGAACATCTGTTCCAGGACAAGGACGGCAAGCCGGTGTCGCGCGAAACTGGCGTGGTCGGCGGCCGTTCCACCGGCGCGCCGGGCGTGTTGCGCATGCTGGAGCTGGTGCACAAGCAGCACGGCAAGCTGCCGTGGAAAGTCCTGTTCCAGCCGGCCATCCAGCTGGCGGAAAACGGCTTTGCCGTCAGCCCGCGTTTGAACGCGCTGATCTCCTACGATAAATTCCTGGCCCGCGACCCGGTGGCGCGCGCCTATTTCTACGATGCCGACGGCAAGCCGCGCGCGGTCGGCTATGTGCTGAAAAATCCCGAGCTGGCGCGCACCCTGCGCGAGATCGCCGACGGCGGCGCCGATGCTTTCTACAAGGGCCGCATCGCGCAGGACATCGCCGCCAAGGTGGCCTCGCATCCCACCAATCCGGGCAAGCTGACCGCCGCCGACATCGCCGGCTATCAGGCCAGGGAGCGCGATCCAATCTGTAGCGATTATAAAAAATGGACGGTGTGCGGTGCGCCGCCGCCTTCCTCGGGCGGCATCGCCATCGCGCAGATGCTGGGCATTCTGGAGAACCGGGACATCAGCCCGTACAAGCCGGTCAACGGCCAACTGACCGCCGAAGGCATCCACCTGTTCACCGAAGCCGGCCGCCTGGCCTACGCGGACCGCAACCGCTACGTCGCCGACACCGACTTCGTGCCGCTGCCCGGCAAGGGCGTGAGCGCCATGCTGGACAAGGGCTACCTGAAACAGCGCGCCTCGCTGATCGGCGAGCAATCCATGGGCCGCGCCAGATACGGCACCCCGGCCACCATGCAGGTGGCATGGGGCGCCGATACCGCCATCGACAAGCCATCCACTTCGCATCTGGTGGCGGTGGATGCCTTTGGCGGCGGCCTGTCGATGACCACCTCGGTGGAAGACGCCTTCGGCGCGCGCCAGATGGTGGACGGCTTCATGCTGAATAACCAGCTGACCGATTTCTCCTTCGATGCGCAGGACGAAAACGGCCCGATCGCCAACCGCGTCCAGCCGGGCAAGCGTCCGCGCAGCGCCATGTCGCCGACGCTGGTGTTCGACAAGGGCACGCACAAGCTGGTGCTGGCCACCGGTTCGCCGGGCGGCTCCGCCATCATCAACTACGTGGCCAAGGTGCTGGTCGGCACGCTGGACTGGGGCCTCGACGTGCAGCAGGCCATCAGCCTGCCCAATATCGGCAGCCGCAACGGCCCGACCGAGCTGGAAGCGGGGCGCGTCAGCCGCGCGGTGGTCGAGCAGCTGAAAGCGCGCGGTCACGATATCCGCGAATACGACCAGAATTCGGGCTTGCAGGGCATCCAGCGCCGCACCGTCAACGGCAGGGAAGAATGGTTCGGCGGCGCCGATCCGCGCCGGGAAGGTGTCGTTTTAGGGGATTAACTCCTCCCCAAACGGCACAGACCCTGCTAATCTTGCAAGATGGGACGAGATAAAAAAACAGGCCTGATCCTGACCGGGGGCGGCGCCCGTGCCGCCTATCAGGTCGGCGTGCTACAGGCAATTTCGGAGATTCTGTGGGAAGAGGGCTGGCCACCGGCGCGCAATCCCTTCGACATCATCTGCGGGACGTCGGCCGGGGCGATCAACGCCACCGCGCTGGCCTGCCGCGCCGATAACTTCGGCGAGGGCGTGCAAAAGCTGCTCGACGTCTGGCAGCATATCAAGGTGGAAGAGGTCTACCGCGCCGATTCGCTGGGCGTGATCCGCTCCGGCGCGCGCTGGCTGTCCTTGTTGTCCTTCGGCTGGCTGCTGCGCAAATGGCGCGCCGCGCCGCCGGCCTCCCTGCTCGACAACACGCCGCTGGTCGGCCTGCTGCACCGCATGCTGGATTTGCCGCGCCTCGACATGGCGCTGTCCGAAGGCCTGCTGCATGCGCTGGCCGTCACCGCCTCGTCCTACACCGGCGGTAATCACCTGACCTTTTACCAGACCGCCGCCGACATCGCGCCATGGATACGCATGCAGCGGGTGGCCTTGCAGGACCAGATCGGCGTCGAACACTTGCTGGCGTCGTCGGCGATTCCGTTCATCTTCCCGGCCACGCCGCTGTTCATGGGCGGCCACCGCGAGTACTGCGGCGATGGTTCGATGCGCCAGCTGGCGCCGATCTCGCCGGCGATCCACCTCGGCGCCAGCAAGGTGCTGGTGGTGGGGGCGGGGCGCCTGACCGAACCGCCGCGCAGCGCCGCCGAAAAGAACGCGGCCCGTTATCCCAGCCTGGCGCAGATCGCCGGCCACGCCATGTCGTCCATTTTCCTCGACAGCCTGGCGGTGGATATCGAGCGGCTTGAGCGCGTCAACAAGACCCTGTCCATGCTGCCGCCGGAGTACCTGGAGAAGACGCCGCTCAAGCCGATCGAATTGCTGGTGATCGCGCCGTCCGAACGGCTGGACGATATCGCCAGCCGCCACATCGCCAGCCTGCCGGCGCCGATCCGCACCATGTTGTCCGGCATCGGCGCCACCGAAACGCGCGGCGCCGCGCTGGCGTCCTACCTGCTGTTTGAATCCACCTACACTTGCGAGTTGATTCGCCTCGGCCAGCGCGACACCCATGCGCGCAAGAGCGATGTGCTGGCCTTCTTTGAATCCTGACGCATGCGCGGTCTGAGCTATCTCCTTCCCCTGCTGTTGCTATGGCACGCCATCGCATCGGCCGGTGCGCCGCCGCGCACCCTGCGCTTCGAGCAGCTCAGCGTGGAGCATGGGCTGGCGCAGGAGACCGTGCTGGCCATCGCGCAGGACAAGCTGGGCTTCATCTGGCTCGGCACCCAGGCCGGCCTGACGCGCTTCGACGGCTATCGCACCGTCACCTACAAGAGCGCCATCTCCGATCCGCGCAGCCTGGCCGACAACTGGGTGCGCGTGCTGCACCTGGACCGCTCCGGCCAGCTGTGGGTGGGCACCGACGGCGGCCTGGATCGCTACGACTCCGCCACCCGCACCTTCACCCACTTCCTGCCGCGCGAGTCCTCGCAGCGCGGCAACGGCAACCGCCATGTGCGCGCGATCGCCGACGATGGCCTGGGCGGCCTGTGGGTGGCCAGCGCCGACGGCCTGCATCACTTCGATCCGGTCAGCAAGCGCTTCACCAGCTGGCATCACGATCCGGCCGATGCCGGCAGCCTGGCCAACGACCATGTGAACGCGCTGGCGCGCGATGCCGCCGGCCGTTTGTGGGTGGGCACCGCCTCCGGCCTTGACATGCTGCCGCCGGGCGGCACGCGCTTCCAGCACTACACCATCGACCCCAGCGGCGACAGCAAGTTCAATTCCGTCATCGCGCTGCAAGTCGACAGCGCGCAGACGCTGTGGGTGGGCACGCAGGCCGGCCTGGAACAATGGCGCCTGCTGGGTGCCGAGCCGCAGCGCCGCCGCCTCGGCCTGCGCGAAGGTTTGAAGGCCGGCGTCAGCATCACCACCTTGTACGAAGACGCCGAGGCCAATTTGTGGGCAGGCTCGCTGGCCGATGGCCTGTTCCGCTGGATGCCCTCCGAGGAGCGCCTGGTGCAGTACCGCCACCAGATCGGCGACACCCACAGCGTCGCTGACAACCAGATCTCCGCCTTGTACCGCGACCGCGTCGGCACCTTCTGGGTCGGCACCTGGAACGATGGCGTCAGCCGGGTGGACATGGGTAGTGGCGGCTTCGCGCGCATCGTGCGTCAGGCCGAACAAGCCAACTCGCTGTCGGACAACAAGATACGCGGCATCGTGGCCGACGGCCGCGGCAAGCTGTGGCTGGGCAGCGGCGGCGGCTTGAATCTGTACGATCCGGTGACCGGCGAAACCCGGGTGTGGCGCCACAATCCGCAAAACGCCAACAGCATCAGCGACGACCAGGTCACCGCGCTGTGGCGCGAAAAGAACGGCAACCTGTGGCTGGGCGGCCCGGCTGGCGTGAATCATCTCAACATCGGCACCGGCGCGATCCGCTCGCTGTCCTTTGTGCGTGGCGATCCGGCCAGCGACACCATCCGCAACATCGTCGGCGACCGTAACGGCATGCTGTGGATCGCGTCGCGCGGCGGCTTGCACCGGCTCGATCCCGTCACGCTGGAATCGACCACCTTCCGCCACGATCCGGCCGATCCGGGCAGCCTGTCCGACAACGTGGTGCGGCCGATACTGGAAGACCGCAAAGGCCAGCTGTGGATCGGCACCTTCAACGGCCTCGATCTGCTGGACCGCAAGACCGGCAAGTTCCGCCACTTCCGCCGCGACCCCAACGATCCGCGCAGCCTTAGTCACGACGAAGTGCACTACCTGTACGAGGACGCGCGCGGCACCATCTGGGTCGGCACGGCGGCGGGCCTGAACAAGATGGAAGTGGGCGCCGATGGCAGTGTGAAATTCCGCCGCTATCTGCGCAAGGACGGCATCGCCGACGACGCCATCGCCTCCATCCTGCCGGACGACGCGGGCAATCTCTGGATGAGCACCAACAGCGGCTTGTCGCGCCTGAATATCGAGACGGGACTGGTGCGCAACTACAGCGGCGCCGACGGCACCATCGAAGGCGCTTACTTCGACGGCGCCGCGCTGCGCACGCCGGACGGCACGCTGTACTTCGGCGGCTTTAACGGCATCACCGCTTTCTCTCCGGCCGAGGTGCGCGAGAACAGCGTGGCGCCGACCGTGGCGATCACCGACTTCCAGATCTTTAACAAGTCGCTCAGGCCGGGGCAGGGCGAGCATCCCGACGTGCTGAAAACCGCCATCGAACACACCAGCGCCCTGACGCTGCTGGAAAACGACTCGGTGTTCTCGCTCGAGTTCGCGGCCCTGCACTATGCCGCGCCGCAGCGCAACCGCTTCGCCTATCAGTTGCAGGGCTTCGACGAGGACTGGGTGGTCACCGATTCCACCAAGCGCTTCGCCACCTACACCAATCTCGACCCCGGCAGGTACGTGTTCCGTGTGAAGGCCGCCAACAAGGACGGCATCTGGAACGATAACGCCGCCACGCTGGAGATCTTCATCCAGCCACCGTTCTGGAAGACCTGGTGGTTCCGCAGCGTGCTGGCGCTGCTGGCAGCGGGCGCCGCCTACGCTGTCTACCATGCGCGCGTGCGCGCCTTACGCCACCAGCAGTGGCGGCTGGAGCATCTGGTGGGATCGCGCACGGCGGAAGTCGAGTACAAGAACCAGCAGCTGCAACAGCAAAAGCATGAACTGGAGCGCCGCCGGCTGGAAGCGGAGGCGCAGCGCGCCGAGGCCGAGCAGCGCCGCATCGACACCGAGCGCCAGAAAGAGGAAGTGGAGCAGGCCCACCGCAACATCTCGGTGCTGAGTGAGCTGGGCCGCGAGATGAGCGCCTCGCTGGACATGGAAACCACCATGCAGACGTTGTACCGTCACGTCAACCACCTGATGAACGCGCAAATCTTCGGCATCGGCTTCGTGCGCGAGGAGGCGGGCGTGATCGACTTCCCGTTCGCCACCGAAAGCGGCGTACGCACCTTGCCTTACCAGCGCCGGCTGGACCAGCCGAATCAGCTGGCCGTGTGGTGCGTCACCCATCGCAAGCCGATTCTCATCAACGACTTCCGCAAGGAATATCGCGACTACATGGACGATTCCGGCCTCGATACGCTGGTGCCGTGCGTGCGCGAGGATGGCCAGCCGGTAGCGGCGGCGCATGCGATGATGTACGCGCCTTTGATCGTTGGCGACCGGGTGGTCGGCCTGCTGTGCGTGCAAAGCACGGAACGCAACGCCTACCAGCGCGTGCACATGGACATGCTGCAAACGCTGGCCTCGCACGCCGCCGCCGGCCTGGAAAACGCGCGCGCCTATCAGCAATTGGCGGAGACGCTGCAAACTCTGCGCCAGACGCAGGATCAATTGCTGGCGCAGGAGCGCCAGGTGCGACTGCATACCGAGGAGCTGGCGCTGGCCAACCGCGCCTTGCAGGATAACGAGGAACGCCTGCGCTACGCCAAGCAGAAGGCGGAAGACGCCACCCGCCAGAAGTCGGAGTTCCTGGCCAATATGAGCCACGAGATGCGCACCCCGCTGGCCGGCGTGATCGGCATGCTGGGCTTCGCGCTGCGCGATCCGCACATGGCGGCGGCCACCCGCGAGCAAATCCTGCGCGGCCAGGCCAATGCGCAGTCGCTGCTGTCCATCATTAACGACCTGCTGGACTTCTCCAAGATCGAGGCCGGCAAGCTGACCATCGAGAACATCGACTTCTCGCTGTCGGCGGCGGTGGAGAATGTGGTCAGCCTGTTCGAGGAGCAGGCGGCGGCGCACAGCGTCGGCTTCAGCCTGGAGTTCCAGGAAGGCTTGCCGCAGTTCGTGGTGGGCGATCCATCGCGCTTGCGGCAAGTGCTGGTCAATCTGGTCGGCAATGCCTTCAAGTTTACGCAGCAAGGCTCGGTCAAGATGCGCGTGGAGCGCGCGCCGGATCAAGACCAGGGCCAGCCTGACCGCATCCGCTTCAGTGTCTCCGATACCGGCATCGGCATCGAGGCCGAGGCCATTCCCCGCCTGTTCCAGCAGTTCGAGCAGGCCGACGCCTCCACCACGCGCCGCTACGGCGGCACCGGGCTGGGACTGGCGATCTGCCGCCAGCTGGTGGAACTGATGGGCGGCAGCATCAACGCCGTCAGCACGCCGGGCCAGGGCAGTGTGTTCATGTTTGAGTTGCCGCTGCCGATCGGCGTGGCGCCGCCGGTGGTGCCGCATGTGCCGCGCGAGCCGCTCAGCCATCAGCTCAAGGTCCTGTGCGCGGAAGACTTCCCGACCAACCAGATTATCATCCGCATGATGCTGGAAGACCTCGGCCATAAGGTGGATATTGCGGCCAATGGCGCGCTGGCCGTGAAGGCCTGCTCGCTGACGCGTTATGATCTGATCCTGATGGACGGCCGCATGCCGGAGATGGACGGCGCCAGCGCCACGCGTTTGATCCGCTCCGGCGGCCCGGATGGCGCGCCGGTGCGCGACCAGGAGTTGATGATTATCGCGCTGACCGCCAACGCCAGCGAGGAAGACCGCAGCCGCTACCTGGCTTCCGGCATGGATGATTTCCTCACCAAGCCGATCGACGAGGACAAGCTGCACTTCCAGTTGAGCCGCGCGATCGAACGCCAGTTGCAGCGCGGCTTCCAGCTGCCGCGCATGCAGCCGCGCCGCAATCCGGCGCTGGGTACGCCGGAACTGGACTCGATGTTCGGCGTGGCGCCGGCCTCGCTGGAGACCTCGCGCCTGGCGCAGCACAGCGGTGGCGCTAGCGATCTGAAAGCCCGTTTGCGCAGCGTGTTCAATCAGGATGCGCCGATCCGGCTGGCCGACCTGGAACTGGCGCTGCTGGAGCGCGACCGCGAAGTCGCCAGCCGTCTGCTGCACGGCATGAAGGGCAGCGCCGGCTATCTGGAGGAGCAGGAATTGCAGGCGCTGTGCGGCGATCTGGAGATGGAAGCGGACCACGGCAACTGGCGGCAGGTGGAGTCGGCCATGCCGCAGCTGCGCCGTTTGCTGGAGCAGGTGCGCACGGCTAGCACACTGTAAGGCGCTATCTTTGATGTCCGGGACGTTGCAAGAAATGTGGATTGATGTAAGATCAAACAAAACGACACAGGGAGCCACATGAAAGTTCTGGTAGTGGACGATGATGTCGTCTCGCGCATGGTGCTGATGCACCTGATCGATAGCTGCGGCAGTTTCGACATCGTTGAGGCGGAAGACGGCGCCGATGCCTGGCAACAGCTGGAAGCCGGCTTGCGCCCCGCCATCTGCTTTTGCGATCTGCGCATGCCGCGCCTGTCCGGCATGGAGCTGCTACAGCGTGTGAAGGCGCACGCCGAAATCAATAGCATGCCGTTCGTGCTGGTCACCTCGGCCAACGACAAGGATACCGTCCTGGAAGCCACCAAGGCCGGCGCCGCCGGCTATATCGTCAAGCCGTTCCAGGCGGAGCAGGTGCGCGTGCATCTGGTGAATTTCCTCGACCAGGCGGCCAGCGGCTATGAGCATGATGCCGAAACGCCGGCCGATACGCTGCGCCGGCTCGGCATCAACGCCGAGCGCCTGCTGGTCTACCTGAGCGGCTTCCAGAACCAGCTGAACGCCGCCAGCGGCGATCTGCAAGCCATGCTGGCCAAGGGCGAGCAGGCCGAGGCGCAGGTGCGCATCGACCGCCTGCACGCCGGCTGCGTCACGCTTGGCCTGCACGGCGCGGCTGACGCCTTGAAGAGTGTCGCTCCCGGCCAGCTCTCCAACGAAGCGGTGCAGGCCGCGCTGGCGGACGTGCTGCGTGCCGTCATCCACCAGGCGGGCCTGGTGCGTCAGGAATCCGCATAAACGCTTGATGCCGGGATAGTTTAAGTTTAAAGTATCTGCTGCACAGTGCAGCGGATATCTGATTGACTTCAACTTCAGGGCGACCATGAACACTCCTCTCGCAGCCAGCGCCTACACCGACCACTTCGCGCGCCAGCATCTGCCGCCGCAGGCGTTGTGGCCGGAACTCTGCTTCGACCTGCCGGAATTGCAGTATCCGCCGCGCCTGAATTGCGCGGCCGGGCTGCTCGACGGCGCGGCGGTGGACCCGGCGCATCTCGCCTTGCGCGGCGCTCGCGGCGACTGGACCTATGCGCAGTTACGCGAGCAGGTGGATCGCATCGCCCACGTGCTGCGCGGGCCGATGAAACTGGAGACCGGCAACCGCGTGCTGCTGCGCGGCGCCAATACGCCGATGATGGCGGCTTGCATCCTGGCGGTGATCAAGGCCGGGTTGATCGCCGTGCCCACCATGCCGCTGCTGCGTGCGCGCGAACTGGGCGCCATCGCCAACAAGGCGCAAGTCAACGCGGTACTGTGCGCCGACAATCTGCGCGCGGAAATGGAGGCGACCACGCTGCCCGATGCGGCGCGCGCCAACATGCTGTGGTTTGGCGCCGATGGCACCTCGCTGGAGCAACTGCTGCCCGCGCAACCGGCGCACTTCGACGCGGTCGATACGGCTGCCGATGATGTGTGCCTGATCAGCTTTACCTCCGGCACCACCGGCATCCCCAAAGGCACCATGCACTTCCACCGCGACGTGATGGTGATTTGCGACTGCTTCCCGCGCTCGGTGCTGCAATCGCAGCGCGATGATGTGTTCATCGGCACGCCGCCGCTGGCGTTTACCTTCGGCCTGGGCGGCCTGTTGCTGTTCCCCCTGCGCGTTGGCGCGACGGCGGTGCTGATGGAGAAGCTGACGCCGGACGCTCTGCTGAAAGCCATAGAGACCTACCGCGCTACAGTGTGCTTTACCGCGCCCACCCTGTACCGGCAGATGGCGGCGATGGTCGGGCAGTTCGATCTGTCGACCCTGAGGAAAAGCGTATCGGCCGGCGAGGCGCTGCCGCAGGCCACGCGCGAAAGCTGGCGCCAGGCCACCGGCATTGTGATGATAGACGGCATAGGCGCGACCGAGATGCTGCACATCTTCATCTCCGCCGCCGGCGACCAGGTGCGGCCCGGCGCCACCGGCAAGCCGATACCGGGCTATCAGGCCTGCATTCTGGACCGGGACGGCAAGCCGGTAGGTCCGGGCGTGATCGGCCGGCTGGCGGTGAAAGGGCCGACCGGCTGCCGCTATCTGGACGATGAGCGGCAGCGCGATTATGTGTTCAACGGCTGGAACCTGACCGGCGATGCGTACGAGATGGATGCGGATGGCTATTTCTACTACCGCTCGCGCACCGACGACATGATTATCTCGGCCGGCTACAACATCGCCGGGCCGGAAGTGGAGGATGTGCTGCTGCGCCATCCGGCGGTGGCGGAGTGCGGCGTGATCGGCAAGGCCGACGACGAGCGCGGGCAGATCGTGGAGGCGCATGTGGTGCTGCGCGCCGGCGTTGAGCCGTCGCCGGAGCTGGTGACGCAGTTGCAGGAATTCGTGAAGCAGCAGATCGCGCCGTACAAGTATCCGCGCTCGGTGAAGTTCCTTGAATCCTTGCCGCGCACCGAAACCGGCAAGCTGCAACGCTTCAAATTACGTGCTGAATGAGATGAAGATTATTTGCATAGGCGGCGGCCCGGCGGGCCTGTACTTCGCGCTGCTGATGAAGAAGCAGAATCCGGCCCATCAGATCAAGGTGGTGGAGCGCAATCGTCCCTACGATACTTTTGGCTGGGGCGTGGTGTTCTCCGACCAGACGCTGGGCAATCTGGCGGAGGCGGACGCACCGACCGCGCAGGCCATCGAGGCTTCGTTCAATCACTGGGACGATATCGACGTCTTCTTCAAGGGCGGGAAGGTGACCTCGGGCGGCCATGGTTTTTGCGGCATAGGGCGCAAGCATTTGCTCAACATCTTGCAGTACCGCTGCGAGGAACTGGGCGTCGAGCTGGTGTTCGAAACCGAGGTAACGGACGAGCAGCAGTACGATGCGGACCTGATCATCGCGTCGGATGGCCTGAACAGCCGCATACGCACGCGCTACGCGGACAGCTACCAGCCACAGATCGAAGCGCGCCGCTGCCGCTTTGTATGGCTGGGCACGCGCAAGAGGTTCGACGCCTTCACCTTCGCGTTCAAGCAGACGGCGCACGGCTGGTTCCAGGCGCATATCTACCAGTACGACGCCGATACCTCGACCTTCATCGTTGAAACCCCGGAGACGGTGTGGCGCGCTGCGGGGCTGGATCGGATGTCGCAGGAAGAATCGATCGCGTTCTGCGAGCAGCTGTTTGCCGAGCAGCTGGATGGCCACAAGCTGATGTCCAACGCGGCGCACCTGCGCGGCTCGGCCATGTGGATCACCTTCCCGCGCATCGTCTGCGGCCAATGGGTGCATTGGCATGGCGCGGTGCCGGTGGTGCTGATGGGCGATGCGGCGCATAGCGCGCATTACTCGATCGGCTCCGGCACCAAGCTGGCGCTGGAGGATGCGATTGAACTGGCGCGCTGCTTCGGCGCCCATGGCGATACCGCCGCCGCGCTGGGCGCATATCAAGAAGTGCGGGCGGTGGAAGTCCTCAAGCTGCAAAGCGCGGCGCGCAACTCGATGGAATGGTTCGAGAACGTCGAGCGCTACACGGCGATGGAGGCGCCGCAATTCGCCTACTCCATGCTGACGCGCAGCCAGCGCCTGTCGCACGAAAACCTGCGCCTGCGCGACGCCGCCTACGTGAACGGCTACGAACGCTGGTTCGCGCAGCGCGCCGCCGCGCAGGCCGGGCTGCCGCCCGCCACTATCGCCGCCGCGCCGCCGCCCATGTTCACGCCGTTCAAAGTGCGCGGCCTCACGCTGAAAAACCGCATTCTGGTTTCGCCGATGGCGCAGTACAGCGCAGTCGACGGCGTGGCGGGCGACTATCATCTGGCCCATCTCGGCGCGCGCGCACTGGGCGGCGCGGCGCTGGTGTTCGCCGAAATGACCTGCGTCTCCGCCGATGCCCGCATCACGCCTTACTGCCCCGGCATGTATGCGCCCGAACACACGCAAGCCTGGAAGCGCATCACCGACTTCGTCCACCAGCACAGCGACGCCGCCATTGCCCTGCAACTGGGCCACGCCGGCGCCAAAGGCTCCACCCGCGCCATGTGGGACGGCATCGACCAGCCGCTGGACAAGGACAACTGGCCGCTTTATTCCGCCTCGCCGCAGCAATACCTGCAAGGCATCTCGCAAACCGCGCGCGCAATGACGGCGGCCGACATGGACCGCGTCCAGGCCGACTTCGTGCGCGCCACGCTGGCCGCAAATGAGGCAAACTTCGACTGGCTGGAACTGCACTGCGCCCACGGCTACCTGCTGTCATCCTTCATCTCGCCGCTGACCAACCAGCGCGGCGACGAATACGGCGGCAGTCTTGAAAACCGCTGCCGCTACCCGCTGCGCATCTTCAGCGCCATGCGCGCCGCGTGGCCGTCGCACAAGCCGATGAGCGTGCGCATTTCGGCGCATGACTGGGTGGAGGGCGGCATCACGCCGGACGACGCGGTGCGGATCGCGCGCCTGTTCAAGGCCGCCGGCGCCGACATGATCGACTGCTCGTCCGGACAGGTGAGCAAGCTTGAGAAACCGGTATATGGCCGCATGTTCCAGACGCCGTTCGCGGACCGCATCCGCAACGAGGCCGGCATCGGCGCCATCGCGGTGGGTTCGATTTATGAGGCGGACCATGTGAACAGCATTATCGCCGCCGGCCGCGCCGACCTGTGCGCGGTGGGACGACCGCACTTGGCCAATCCGGCGTGGACGCTGGCGGAGGCGGCGCGCATTGGCTACACGGCGGTGGCATGGCCCAGGCAATACCTGGCTGGCAAACAGCAAATGGAAAGAAATCTGGCACGAGGAAACGATGGAAGATGAAGAAGAACAGCTGGATCTCGCCAGCCGCCTGACCCAAGACCACCACCAGTCTCTGAAACTGTGGCTGCGCATGTTGTCCTGCACCGTCAAGATCGAAAACGAAATCCGTAGCCGGTTGCGCGCCACCTTCGGCATCACGCTGCCGCGTTTCGACCTGATGGCGCAGCTGGAACGGCATCCGCAGGGATTGCGCATGGGCGAACTGTCCAGGCGCATGATGGTCACGGGCGGTAACATCACCGGCATCACCGACCAGCTGGAGCAGGAAAAGCTGGTGGTGCGCGTGCCCGATCCGAAGGACGGCCGCGCCTACAGCGTCAAGCTGACGGCGGCCGGCCGCAAGGCTTTTGCCACCATGGCGGCGGAACACGAAAGCTGGATCGAGGAACTGTTGCAGGACATTCCCAGCAGCGAGAAGGCGCAATTGATCGAGATCCTGTCTTCCATGAAGCAGCGACTGAAATAAGGAATCACCATGCAGTACACACCCCAGCATTTTCTGTTCGAGGCCAGCGGCGGCGTCGCCACGCTGACCTTGAACCGCCCGGAGCGCAAAAACCCGCTCACCTTTGCGTCCTACGCCGAACTGCGCGACCTGTTCCGCGCGCTGGCTTACGACAACGACATCAAGGCGATGGTGCTGACCGGCGCCGGCGATAACTTCTGCTCCGGCGGCGACGTGCATGACATCATCGGTCCGCTGACCAAGCTCGATATGCCCGGCCTGCTGGCCTTCACCCGCATGACGGGCGATCTGGTGAAAGCCATGCGCGCCTGCCCGCAGCCCTTGATCGCGGCGGTGGACGGCGTGTGCGCCGGTGCCGGCGCCATCCTCGCGCTGGCGTCGGACATCCGCATCGGCACGGCGCGCAGCAAGACCGCCTTCCTGTTCACGCGCGTGGGCCTGGCCGGCGCCGACATGGGCGCCTGCTCGCTGCTGCCGCGCGTGATCGGGCAGGGACGGGCGGCGGAGCTGCTGTACACCGGCCGCTCCATGTCCGGCACGGAGGCAGAGCGCTGGGGATTCTTCAATAGTGTGCAGGAGCCGGAAGCGCTGCTGGACGCCGCGCGCGATTACGCGCAGGCCCTGGCCGACGGTCCCACCTTCGCGCACGGCATGACCAAGAAAATGCTGCAACAGGAATGGAATATGGGCGTGGACGAGGCGATCGAAGCGGAAGCGCAGGCGCAGGCCATCTGCATGGCGACGCAGGATTTCCATCGCGCCTATCACGCCTTCGTGGCCAAACAAAAGCCTGAGTTCGAGGGTAACTGATGAGCGATAAAAACTACCTCGCGTGGCCGTTCTTTGAACCGCGCCACGCGGCGCTGGAGCAGACACTGGATGCATGGGCCGCGCAGCATGTGGCGCATGCTCATGGCGATGACGTGGACGCGGCATGCCGCCAACTGGTGCGCCAGCTGGGCGAGGGCGGCTGGCTGCGTCACGCCATCGGCGGCAAGCAGCATGGCGGCATTGACGACAGCATCGACACACGCGCGATTTGCCTGATCCGCGAAACGCTGGCGCGCCACAATGGCCTGGCCGACTTCGCGTTCGCCATGCAGGGATTGGGCTCGGGGGCCATCAGCCTGTTTGGCAGCGAAGCCAATCGCGCCGAGTACCTGCCGCGCGTGGCGCGCGGCGAGGCGATAGCGGCGTTCGCGCTGTCCGAACCGCAGGCCGGTTCCGATGTCGCCGCCATGCAGTGCGCGGCGCTGCGGGATGGCGATCACTACGTGCTGAATGGCGAGAAGACCTGGATCTCCAACGGCGGCATCGCCGACTTCTACGTGGTGTTTGCCCGCACCGGCGAACAGCCGGGCGCGCGCGGCATCAGCGCCTTTATCGTCGATGCCGGCACGCCGGGCTTTGAGATTGCGGAGCGCATCGACGTCATCGCGCCGCATCCGCTGGCGCGCTTGCGGTTCAACGATTGCCGTGTGCCGGCCTCCAGACGTCTGGGCGAGGCGGGGCAGGGCTTCAAGGTGGCGATGGCCACGCTGGACGTGTTCCGCACCTCGGTGGCGGCGGCGGCGCTGGGCTTCGCGCGGCGCGCGCTGGACGAGGCCCTGCAACGCGCCACCACGCGCCAGATGTTCGGACAAGTGCTATCCGATTTTCAGCTGACGCAAGCCAAGCTGGCCGAAATGGCGACCGGCATCGACACCTCGGCCCTGTTGACCTACCGCGCCGCATGGCAGCGCGACCGGGGCGGCAAGGTGACGAAGGAAGCGGCCATGGCCAAGCTGCACGCCACCGAAACCGCGCAGCAGGTGATCGACGCCGCGCTGCAAATGTTTGGCGGGCTCGGTGTGGTCAGCGGACAGGTGGTGGAAAGCCTGTACCGCGAAATCCGCGCGTTGCGCATCTACGAGGGCGCGACCGAGGTGCAGCAACTGATCATCGCGCGCGAGCTGCTGAAGGAGGCATGATGGAGATACTGCAACCGCCAGGCTGGGCGCGTCCGCGCGGCTACGCCAACGGCGTGGCCGCCAGCGGCCGCATGGTGTTCGTCAGCGGCATGATAGGCTGGGACGGCGACGGCGTGTTCCACACTGACGATTTCGCCGGCCAGGTGCGCCAGGCGCTGCTCAACATCGTCGCCGTGCTGGCCGAAGCCGACGCCCGGCCGGAACACATCGTGCGCATGACATGGTACGTGGTGGACAAGAACGAATACGTGGGCGCCTACAAGGAAACCGGCCGCGCCTACCGTGAAATCATCGGTGCACACTATCCGGCCATGACGGCGGTGCAGGTGGCGGCGTTGGTGGAAGACCGCGCCCGCGTGGAGATCGAGGTGACGGCAGTGGTCCCCCCGACTGGAATCGAACCAGTATCCCACGCTTAGGAGGCATGTGCACTATCCATTGTGCTACGGGGAGGACGCGGCGCAATTATAGCCGAGCGATGCCTTCCTGGTGAATCATTTCAGCACTTGGGCGCGCCGCATGCGGGCGTACAGCAATTGGGTGGGCACGAACGTCACCAGGTCGTCGAACTCGCCGCCGGGCAGGGCGGGGTCGGTATTGCGTGCGCGGCTCATGAATTTGTTGGTGGCGGTGTCGTTCTGGCGCTCGTCGAGATTGGTGCTGGATGGGTTGAGCAGCGCCGTGCCGTAGACGCTGACGCCTGGATTGCTTTTCCCGCTGGAGAAGATGACCGCCGGCGGGCACTGGACAAACAGGGCGCATCCCTCGCGCCCCACCCGGTAGAATGGCTGCCCCTTGTTGTCGCGTGTGACGATGATTTTGTCGCCGCCGACGAACATGGCCTGGATGGGAATGACGGTGAATGCCGGCGTCACGCTGTAACGCAGCATTTTTCCCCAGCTGTCGGCGCCCTCGATCCCCAAGGTGACCCACGGAATGAAACCGGTACAACTTGCGCCGCTGTCGCATTGCTGCGGACGCTCCCTGCCGTCAAGGGCGGAGGTGGCCGGCCGCGGCAGTCTGCCGTGCTGGGCGGCGTAGCCGATCAGGGCTTCGCGCGCCTCGGCCAGCCGCTTGTAGGTCTGCTGTTCGTTGGCGCGCTCGCCGGAGCCCGGCTGGAAGGCGCTCATCAGCAACAAGGCCGCCCCTAGCCCGCCCAAAGCCATGAGCAGCAACAGCGCGGCGCCTCGCTGACGTGAGAACAGGGAAGGGCGGCAACGCATGGTGCTGTTTCTTTGAGGATAAAAAAAGTGAATATAAATAATAAAAAAAGCAATTATGCGCGTTAGATTATGCTATATTTTATAAGCACTAAAGGCAATATTTGCGTAAATATCTGGTGAGGGAATTATGGAGAGAAACATTCATCGCGGCGTTGTCACCCTGCTGTTGCTGGCATCGGTGGGGTTTGGTGCGTGCGCCAACGCCGCAACCCCGTTGCTGACCGCAGCTGACGAGGCGCAACTTACCAGCTGGTTGGGCGAAGGTTCAATCAAGCTGACCAATATCTATACGAAGACCGCAGGCGATACCTCGGCGAGTTTCCATGCGGCAGCCGATGGCAAGGGCCGTACGTTTGCAGTGATGCAGGCAAGCAACGCCGCAGGCGAAACCTGGCTGGTGGGCGGCTACAACCCGCAGAGCTGGTCGACCACCGGCAGCTTCAATATCACCGATCCACAGTCGGCGCGCACCGGTTTCCTGTTCAACCTGACCAATGGCACCAAGCATGCTCAGGTGTCGACATCGTATGTGATCCCTTCGATGGGGTCGTACCAGACCCTGAATGACATTAATTACGGTCCGGCCTTTGGCGCCGGCAATGACCTGGCTGTCACGGGCGACATGACCCACGGCCTGTCGCTGATGTACTCGTACATGGATGAGAGTGGCAATAATTTCTACCGTAGCCTGCTCGACAATTCGATTTACGAAACGCCGAATGTTACCTTTGGCGCGATCGAAATCTACACCATTTCGTCGGTGCCCGAGCCGACCGGCGCCGCCATGTTGCTGGCCGGCATGGCCGGGTTGGCGCTGCTGCGCCGTCGCCTCAGCTAAGGGGTTGCGGCAGTTCCGCCCGCCGCCGGCGGTGGGCGGGGCCGCGTGAAGTTGTTCGATCGCCGGCAACAGCCGGTACAATATCGGCTTCATTCATTTATCGGTGGCCTCGCGCACGGCGCCGGCACCAGCAGACCCCACTATGGCAGTCATCTCCCTTTCCTCCGCGCAACTGGCGTTCGGCCACGTTGCGCTCCTCGATCACGCTGAATTTTCCCTCGAAACCGGCGAACGCGTCGGTCTGATCGGCCGCAACGGCACTGGCAAGTCCTCGCTGCTGAAGATCATCTCCGGCAAGTTCAAGCTGGACGACGGCCTGCTGGTCATGCAGCAGAACCTGAACATCGTGTACGTCGAGCAGGAGCCGGTGTTCGCGCCGGAGATGACGGTGCATGAGGCGGTGGCGGCCGGCCTGGGCGAACTGCCCGCGCTGCTCAAGGAATACGAGGCGCTCACCGGCCAGTTCGGCCAGGGCGACGACGACGCCCTGATGGCGCGCATGCACGACATCCAGGTGGTGCTGGACGCCAAGGATGGCTGGAACCTGGCCAACAAGGTGGACACCGTGCTGGGCAAGCTGAACCTGCCCGACAGCCTGCTGATGAAGGAACTCTCGGGCGGCATGCAAAAGCGCGTGGCGCTGGCGCGCGCGCTGGTGTCGGCGCCGGACGTGCTGCTGCTGGACGAGCCGACCAACCACCTGGACTTCACCTCCATCATGTGGCTGGAGGGCTTGCTGCGCGACTTCAAGGGCAGTGTGCTGTTCATTACCCACGATCGCTCCTTCCTCGACAACGTGGCGACCCGCATCATCGAGCTCGATCGCGGCCGCCTGCTGTCCTTCCCCGGCAACTTCAGCACCTACCAGACCCGCAAGGCCGAACTGCTGGAAAACGAGGAGGTGGAAAACGCCAAGTTCGACAAGGTGCTGGCGCAGGAGGAAATCTGGATCCGCAAGGGCGTCAAGGCGCGCCGCGTGCGCGACGAGGGCCGCGTGCGCCGGCTGGAGGCGCTGCGCCTGCAACGGGCCGCGCGCCGCGAGCAGCAGGGCCAGGTCAGGCTGGAAGTGTCGGTGGGCGAGCGCTCCGGCAAGATCGTGGCCGAACTGGACGGCATCAGCAAGTTCTACGGCGAGCGCGCCATCGTCAAGAACTTCAGCGGCACCATCCTGCGCGGCGACAAGGTCGGCCTGATCGGCGCCAACGGCGCCGGCAAGACCACCATGCTGAAAATGATCCTGGGCGAACTGGCGCCGGACAGCGGCGTGGCCAAGCTGGGCACCAAGCTGGAGGTGGCTTACTTCGACCAGATGCGCACCCAGCTCAACGAGGAGGCCAGCCTGGTCGACACCATCTCGCCGGGCAGCGACTGGGTCGAGATCAACGGCCAGCGCAAACATTCGATGAGCTACCTGAACGATTTCCTGTTCTCGCCGGAGCGCGCGCGCTCGCCGGTCAAGTCGCTGTCCGGCGGCGAGCGCAACCGCCTGCTGCTGGCGCGCCTGTTCGCCAAGCCGGCCAACTGCCTGGTGCTGGACGAGCCGACCAACGACCTCGACATCGAGACCCTGGAACTGCTGGAGGAACTGCTGGAGGACTACTCCGGCACCGTGTTCCTGGTCAGCCACGACCGCACCTTCCTCGACAACGTGGTGACCCAGGTGATCGTGGCCGAAGGGGAGGGCCAGTGGCGCGAATTCGTCGGCGGCTACAGCGACTGGGAACGCGTGCGCGACACGGTGGCGGCGCCGGCCAAGGCCGTCAAGCCGGCCGCGCCCAAGGCCGAGCCGGCGCCGGCGCCCGCCGCGCCGGCGGCCAAGCCCAAAAAACTCAGCTTCAAGGAGCAGCGCGAGCTGGAAGAGTTGCCCAGGCTGATCGCCGCGCTGGAAGACGAGCAGACCGCGCTGACGCTGCAACTGTCGGATCCCGACTTCTACAAGAAGAACGCCGCCGAGGCCAAGCGGGTGAATGGGCGCATCGCGGCCATCGAGGAGGAATTGCTGGCGGCGCTGGAGCGCTGGGAAGCGATCGAGGCCGGTAAAAGCTGACACGAAGTAACTCGATTGCAAATCTGTCCACAAGGCGCGGCCATAATGTTGTAGTATATTCACGGTTTTGTATCTCATCAGGGGAGCCCGTGCTAGACCGTGACAGTTGGCCGCGTATTCTGCCGTTTGCCGTCTATATCGCCTTCATCGTGGTGGCCGACCTGCTGGGACGGCTGGGCGTGCAGGACTTGCGCTGGCTGTATCCGGTCAAGATTGCGCTGATCGCCGCGCTGCTGATGCTGTACTGGCGCCGCTACAGCGAGCTGGCGCGCTGGGACGTGCGTCCGCGCGACCTGTTGCTAGCCGTGGCGGCCGGGGTGCTGGTGCTGGTGTTGTGGATTAACCTCGACGCCGGCTGGATGGTGGTGGGCAGCCCGGCAGGATTTGATCCGCGCGACGGCGAGCGGCTAAACTGGCTGTGGATCGCGGTGCGCATCGCCGGCGCGGCGCTGGTGGTGCCGGTGATGGAGGAGCTGTTCTGGCGCTCCTGGCTGCTGCGCTGGATGGCCGCGCCCGATTTCCTGCGGGTGGCGCCGGCGGCGGTGGGTGTGAAGGCTTTTGTGGTCAGCATGGTATTGTTTGGTGTTGAACATAACCAGTGGCTGGCCGGCATCGTGGCTGGCGCCGTCTATGCGGCGCTGTACATGCGCAGCGGCACCCTGTGGACAGCCATTGTTTCCCATGCGGTGACCAATGGCCTGTTAGGGGCCTGGATTGTGATTACCGGTGCGTGGACTTACTGGTAACATGGAAAAATTGTTATTAATGTCTAAATAAAGATACCCGAATGCATAGTCACCCCCGCCCCCAGATCGCCCCTTTCCCTCCTGTTGATGCCGCTCCGCTGCGCCGGCGCGCGGCGCTGGCGCTGGCCGTTAGCGCGCTGTGCGGCACGGCGCAGGCGGAACTGAGCGACACCATCCACCCGTATGTCAGCGCCGTCTACAGCTACGACGACAATCTGCTGCGCCTGCCGGACGGCGTCAGCGGCGGGCTCGGGCGCGGCGACAGCATCACCCAGCTGCAAGCCGGCCTGAACCTGGAGCGGCCGATCGGCCGCCAGAAGTTCACCGCCGACCTGAAGGTGTCGCGCGTGAGCTTCAAGAACTACGACCAGCTCAATTACAACGGCAAGGATTTCACCGGCGAGTGGCAGTGGGCGGCGCTGCGCGACCTCAGCGGCCATATCGGCGGCAGCTATTCGGAAACGCTGACGCCGTTCACCGATTACCACAGCAGCGAACGCAATATCCGCACCTCGCGCCGCGTGTACGCGGACGGCAACTGGCGCTTCGCCGGCAGCTGGCAGGTGCATGGTGGCTTCAACCGCTATAAATACCAGTACGACCTGAGCAGCCAGCGCTTCAACGACCGCACCGAGGACGTGTCGGACGTGGGCGTGGATTACCTGGCCGCCAGCGGCAGCCGTTTCGGCCTGGTGGCGCGCCACCTCAAGGGCGAGTATCCGAACCACCCGGTGCTGGGCGGCGTGCTGCTGGACAACGACTATCAGCAGGACGAGCTCAAGGCCAATGTGTACTGGATACTCAGCGGCGTGACGCAGGTGCAGATGCTGGCCGGCTGGGCCCGGCGCGACCACAACCAGTTCGTCGGCCGCGACAGCAGCGGCGCCAACGGCCGCATCACCGGCATCTGGACCCCCACCGGCAAGCTGAAGTTCACGCTGGCGGGCTGGCGCGAATTCTCCGCGGTGGAAAGCAATCTGGTGAACGCCAGCCTGAGCCGCGGCGCCAGCCTGGCCGCGGTGTGGCAGGCCACCGCCAAGCTGGCGGCCGACGCCCAGCTGCGGCGCGAGACGCGCGACTTCACCAAGGTCAGCACCGTGACGCTGCCCGGCGACGCCAGCGACTCGGGCAAGCGCGCCTCGGTCGGCCTGACCTACACGCCCAAGCCGACCATCCAGTTCAACCTGGGGGCGTTCCGCGAAACCCGCGCCGGCAGCCTCCTGGCGGGCACCAATAGCTACAAGTCGAAAGGCGCGTCGTTCAGCGCTTACGCGCAGTTCTAAAGTACACCATGACCATTAATGATATACCCCTGATTTCGTTTTTCCAGCGCATCCTCGACCCGTTGATCATCATGGGCACGCTGTACCTGGCGTCGCTGCTGTACGGCGTGCCGTTCAACGGCCACGCCCTGCTGCTGATGGTGATGGCGTTCTTTGTCTCGTCGGCGATTTACCAACACATTGACCCGTACCGCACCTGGCGCAGCGGCCGCAAGCTGGCCTATTCGCGCGACGTGCTGGTGGGCTGGGTGCTGACGGCGCTGGCGCTGACCCTGCTGGGCAAGGTGTGCGGCGTGACCCGCTACTACAACGAGCAGGTGGTGCTGGCCTGGTTTGTCGCCACGCCGGTGATCCTGCTGGCCTGCCACCTGACCGCCCACAAGCTGGGGCTGGACCCGACCCGGGCCAGCGAAATGCGCTCGGTGCTGATCGTCGGCGCCAACGACGTCGGCCTCAAGTTCGCGCGCACCATCACCAACCATCCCAATCTGTTCATGCAGGTCGACGGCTTCTTCGACGACCGCGAGTCCGAGCGCTGGCCGGCCGACATGCAGCAGCCGATGCTGGGCCGGATGGGCGACATCGCCGCCTATGTGCGCGAGCACGGCACCAAGATGATCTTCATCAGCCAGCCGATCTCGGCCCAGCCGCGCATCCGCAAGCTGCTGGACGAGTTGCAGGACACCACGGCCTCGGTGTACTTCCTGCCCGACATCTATGTGTTCGACCTGATGCAGGCGCGCTTCGACAATGTCGGCGGCATGCCGGTGATCGCCATCTGCGAAACCCCGTTCACCGGCCTGAACAGCCTGGTCAAGCGCGCCAGCGACATCGTGATCGGCCTGTTCATCCAGATCCTGCTGCTGCCGATCATGCTGGTGATCGCGCTGGCGGTGAAGCTGACCTCGCCGGGACCGGTGATCTTCCGCCAGCGCCGCTACGGCCTGTACGGCGAGGAAATCATCGTCTACAAATTCCGCTCGATGACGGTGGCCGAGGATGGCGCCAAGGTGGTGCAGGCCACCAAGAACGACCAGCGGGTGACCAAGGTGGGCGGCTTCCTGCGCCGCAGCTCGCTGGACGAGTTGCCGCAGTTCATCAACGTGCTGCAAGGGCGCATGAGCATCGTCGGGCCGCGCCCGCACGCGGTGGCGCACAACGAGCAGTACCGCAAGCTGATCAAGGGTTACATGCTGCGCCACAAGGCCAAGCCCGGCATCACCGGCTGGGCCCAGGTCAACGGCCTGCGCGGCGAGACCGAGACGCTGGACAAAATGGAGGCGCGCATCCGCTTCGACCTCGATTACCTGCGCAACTGGTCGCTGTGGCTGGACATCTGGATCATCCTGCGCACCGTGAAAGTGGTGCTCAAGCGCGACAATGCCCATTGAGGCGGCGGCGCGCCGACTTAGGCGAGGCTTAGGCGGCGCGTTCGATTGTGTTTCTTGATGACGAACGCAGAAGGTTGCTTTAGAATCCAGTAAGTGGTCATTTAGATAAATCCCATGCCCTGCGCGCCGGAGGGGCTTCCGGCGGGCGTGGGTTTTTATTGATTTGACATCATGGGCTCGCGTAAGATATCCCATCGGGAGGGGCTCATTCCTCTCCTGTCCTACACACCGATTAAGGAATGATCTTGAACCATACACACGTTGCAAATTTGATGGGTGCGAAAAAGAAACTGAATCCGCGGCTGCTGGCCAGCGCCGGCCTGTTGCTGCTGGCGGCCGGCCTGAGCGCCTGCGGCGGCGGCAAGGAGAAAAAGCCCGGACAAGCGCTGGCCAGCGTCAATGGCGAGGAAATCACCGTGTTGCAGTTGAATGAGGAATTGCAGCGCGCGAACGTGCAGGCGGCGCAGCAGGAGGCGGCCCGCAAGCAGCTGCTGGAGGCGCTGATCGACCGCCAGCTGCTGCAAATCGAGGCGGCCAAGGATAAAACCGACCGCGACCCGGCGGTGGTGCAGTCGATCGAGCGCGCCAAGGCGCTGATCATCGCCCAGGCCTACATGCAGAAGCGGCTGGGCACGCCGGCCAAGCCGACCCAGGCCGAGGTGGAGGCGTATTACACCCAGCATCCGGAATTCTTCGCGCAGCGCAAGGCGCTGGACATGCGCCAGCTGGTGCTGGCCACGCGCGACCTGGACGACCCGCTCAAGGCCGCGATCGACAGCGCCAAGTCGCTGGACGAGGTGGCGGCCTGGATGGACGCGCACAAGGTCAAGTTTGTCCGCAACCAGGTCAGCCGCACCAGCTCGGACCTGCCGGCGGAACTGGCGCGCAAGCTGCTCAGCATGCCGAAAGGGCAGTTGTTCATCGTCCGCGAGGGCGAGCGCAGCCTGCTGATCTCGATCGCCGAGGTCAAGGACAGCCCGGTGTCGCTGGAGGCGGCGGCGTCGCAGATCGAGCAATTCCTGGTCAACAAGAAGAACAAGGACGCCGCCGCGGCCGAGCTGGCGCGCCTGCGCGCGGCCGCCAAGATCACTTACCTGAACAAGGCCGACGAGCCGGCGGCCGCGGCGGCCGCCACCCCGGCGCCGGCCGGGCGCCT
>NZ_WNKY01000036.1 GCF_009720825.1 Duganella radicis
CACGCGGCGCGCGGCGCCCTTCAGCAGCGGCTGGCGCAGCACGGCGCGCATCAGCCGCAGCAGGGGACCGCGCAGGCCGCGTTTGGCGCCGGCGCGGGCGCGCAGCAACAGGCCGCCGGCGTAGCGATAGGGGGCGGTCAGCTTCCATGAGGTGCTGTTGAACATGGCCTGCACCTGCTGGTGCATGGCGTGCGCGTGTTGCAGCGCGGCCTGGGTGGCCTGGTTGGCCTCGGCGATGCGGTCGGACAGCTGGGCGATCTGCGCCTGCTGGATCGCTTCCAGCGCGGCGGCATGTTGCGCCAGCCCGGCCAGGCGGCCGTCCTGTTCCGCGATGTGGCGCGTCAGCCCGGCCAGGCGGCCCTCCTGTTCGGCGGCGGCCGTGGCGGCTACGGCGGCCGCTTGAGCGTGGCGCTGGTTGGCGGCGACCAGTTGTTCGGCTTGGCGGCCGGCGATGGCGTGCAGCTCGGCCAGGCGCTGGGCCGCGTCCTGCTCGTAGCGCTGCGCCAGGCTGCCCAGTGTGTAGCCGTACTCGCGCGACCAGGCCGCCTCGAACGGCGCCACCACCTCGGCCGGCGCGGCTTTCTGGGCGACGATGGCGTAATCGGGGCTGACGTTCTCCAGCACGTCGATCAGGGTGGTCTGATGGCTGGCGTCATGCAACTGCGCTGGCTCCTGCAGGCGCACGGTGCGCTGGCGCGCGTAGCCGGCGTACTCGGCCAGAAAGCCCAGCAGCATTGGCGGCAGCGGCTTTTCATGCGAGGGGTCGAGGTAGAAGCTGGTGGCGCCGACGCTGAGGTTTTCCGGGTTCGGCGTTTCCATGATCAGCAGGCCGCCCGGTTGCAGCGCGCGCAGCGCTTCGGCGATCAGGGTTTGCAGCACCTCGAACGGCACGTGCTCGACCAGGTGGAAGGCCGACACCAGCGCCAGGCTGTTGTCGGCGCAGGCGCGCAGCGCGGCCACGGCGTCGGTCTGCTCGGCGCGCAGGCCGCGCTCGTGGCAGGCGGCCAGCATGCCGGCGTCGAGGTCGACACCGCGGGCGTCGATCTGGTGCTCGCCCAGCAGTTCCAGCCATTCGCCGCGGCCGCAGCCGAGATCCAGCGCGGCCGCCGGCCGGCCAGGCGGCGCCAGCGTGGCCAGGGCGTCGAGGAAGGGCACATAGGCGCGCAGGCGCTGCTTGATCAGCGCGCGGTCGCCGCGATAGCGGTCTTCAAAAGCCCGGTAGAAAGTGGCGACGCTCATCACAGTTCATCCACCATTTCGCCGGCGCGGCGGCGGAACAGGCCGAGGCCGAGCGCGCAGCAGGCCAGGCCCAGCACCGTCACCGGCAGCAGGCTGTCCCAGGCCGGCAACTGGCCGTGCACCAGGATGGTCTGGTAGGCGCCCACCACCGCCGCCATCGGATTCCAGACCAGCGCCTCCCGCACCGCGGGCGGCAGGGCGCTCACCGGGTAGACGATGGGGGTGAACCAGAACCAGAATTGCAGCAGGATGGTGAAGAACTGGCCGACGTCGCGGAAGAAGACGTTGAGCACGCCCAGGATCATGCCGAGGCCGATGGCGAACAGGATTTGCAGTGCCAGCACCGGCAGCACGGCCAGGAACACCCAGCCGGGGAAATTGCCGGAAACGATGAGGAAGGCGGTGAACAAGCCGAAAATGATGCCGAAGTTGACCAGCGCGTTGAGCACCACGATGATGGGCAGGCAGATGCGCGGGAATTGCAGCTTCTTGATCAGGTTGGCGTTCTCGATGAACACCGCCTGGCTGCGGCTGGTGATCTCGGCGAACAAGCCCCAGGTCAGCACGCCGGCGCACAGGTAGATGCTGTAGGCGAACGGCGTGCCGGTGCCGGGCAGGCGGCTGCCCATGACCTGGGAGAAGATCACGGTGTAGACCACGATCATGGCCAGCGGATTCAGGACGGTCCAGGCCGCACCCAGCAGGGCGTTGCGGTACTTGCTTTGGAATTCGCGCTTGACGCTGCCAAGCACAAAGCCGCGGTAGCGCCACACCCCGCTGATCATGGCAAGCGACATCATGCGGTCAGGGCGCCGGCGGACGGCGGAAAAATCGAAGTCTTCATATGGGATAAGGAGTGGCCGGCGCAGGTTGCCATGGCCGGGATGGCACGGGCGCAAACCGGCGCAGTATAGCATGGCGCCGCGTAATGCTTGCCATTCTGCCAAGCGTTAAAATGTTTCCAGTTGTAATGCATGCGCGCTCAGTCGTCGTGCGGCGGCTGCGGCGCGAAGTGCAGCGACGGCGCCGGTGGCGCCGACAGGCCCAGCGCCGCGCCCAGACGGGTCCAGGCGCTGGCGGGCGGCGCCGCGAAGCCGGCCGGCAATTCCATCAGATCCAGCACCAGCCCCTCGCCGGCCATGTCGATGTCGTGCAGCGCTTGCCAGGCGCGGTCGTAGACGCGCACCTTGCCGACCGTGAAGTCGCGCGCCTTGCGTTCGATCAGCGCCGAGATGCCCAGGCAGCGCCGCGTGGCGTTGAAGGCGACGCCGCGCGGGAAACCGCCGGTGTGCAGTTCGAAGCCCTGGTCGCCCAGCAAGCGACTTTCGGCCGACGAGCAGGTCAGCATCTGGCCCTGCTCGCGCCACATATTGTGGCCGCAGTTGCCCAGCGCGATGCGCTGCACCTGGCGGCGCTCGGCCAGTGAGAAGGCGTACAGCTCGCTCGGGCCGCGGTTGTGCGCCAGAATCCAGATCAAGCCGTTCTCGAACATGAAGGAGTTCAGGTGGTTCTGGTCGCCCACGCCGGGGCCGCCCAACGGATACCATTCCTCCCAGCGCTGACCATCGTAGACCGCGATCAGGTTGTCGTGCGAGGCGGTGGCGTACAGCTTGCCGTCGTGCCAGGCGATCTCGTGCAGGTCACGCAGCGGGAACGGCGCGCGCAGGCTGCCGCAGGGGCGCAGCCGGCGGTCGAACATCAGGATTTCGCCGCGTTCGTCGGCGGCGGGCACATCGGACGACACCAGGCGCCGGCGCGCCGCCACGTACAGGTGTTCGCCGTGGCGGGCGATGCCGTAGTACAGGCCGCGGCCGCCATCGAGGCGGCGCGCGTGGCCGCTGTCGGTGTCCAGCAGCAGGAAGGATTGGGAGGTGGTCAGCAGTAGATTCATGCGGTTCGCGACAGGGCGGCGGCAAAACCGGCGATTATAGCGGCAAACCGGCGCGTGTCCGGTGCGCTTGCAATTTATTACATTGTCGCCGCCTGACGCTGGACTTCGACGATCGGGTCGAGGTTGCAGACGCCGCTCCAGACGATGGCGTCGAGGTTGCGCAGCACGGTGAAGGCGCCGGCGTCCTGTTGGCGGGTCAGGGTCTGGCGGAAATCGCCGTCGCCGGCGCCGCCCTCGGCCACGCCGGCGGTGATGGTGTAGTCGCCCGGCGCCAGGCTGGCCTTGAACGAGAATTCGGCGCGCACCGCCTCGCCCGCGCGCACCGGGCCGATGCGCTGGCGCATGCAGTAGGTATTGGTCATGAACACCGCCTCGCCGCGGGCGTTGCGGATCTGGAAGCCGATGTGCGGATCGTCGTAGGCCTGGCCGAAGCGGGCGTCGACGCGCACGGTGGCGGCGCGGTCGCTGATCACGGTGGCCGCCTCCTGGTCGTCCAGGTACAGGCCGACCGCCTCGATGCGGGCGCCGCCGTGCTCGAACGAGCCGATGGTGGCCGGCGCGGCGGCCGGCACCGGCGTGGCGGCGGTCGCAGCGCTCGCGGCTTCGGTCCCCGCCTCGGCCCCGGCCTTGGTCCCGGTCTCGGTCTCGGCAGGGGGCGGCAGCGGCGGCGCGCTGGCCGCCACTGGCGCGGGCGGCGGCAGGCCGTCGCGCTGGCGCAGCACGTGAGCGTTGTAGAGGTCGATCACTTCGCGCGGCGAGCTGTCCAGCGCGATGCGGCCGGCGCTGATCAGGATCGCCCGGTTGCACAGCGAATACACCGCGTTCATGGCGTGCGACACGAACAGCAGCGTGGTGCCGGCCTGGCAATAGCCGCGGATGCGCTCATAGCATTTCTGCTGGAAGAACACGTCGCCCACCGCCAGCGCCTCGTCGATCACCAGGATGTCGGGCCGCACCGCAGTGGCCACCGCGAACGCCAGCCGCACCTGCATGCCGGACGAATACACGCGCACCGGCTGGTCGAGATAATCGCCGATGTCGGCGAAGGCCTCGATCTCGGGCATCAGCGCCGCCACTTCCTCGACGCTGAGGCCGATCAGCTGGCCGGCCATCAGCGCGTTCTGGCGGCCGCTGAAGTCGGGATGGAAGCCCATGCCCAGTTCCAGCAGCGCCGCCACCCGGCCGTGGGTGGTCACGCTGCCCAGGGTGGGCTGGGCGGTGCCGGTGATCAGTTTGAGCAGGGTGCTCTTGCCGGCGCCGTTGACGCCGATCAGTGCCACCGATTCGCCGGCGGCGATGGTAAAGTCGATATCGCGCAGCACCCATTTGAGCCGATGGCGCACGCCAAGGAAGGGCGTGACCCATTCCAGCAAGCGCGACCAGCGGGTCGGGTACTGCTTGTAGGCCTTGCCCAGTTGCCTGACTTGAATGCTGCCCATGTTCCCATCCGTGCAAAAGAAAAATCGCGGCGGATTATAGCACCGGCCCGCGCCGGGTCGCTTGCCTGTCCCCGGTGCGCGCTGTATGATCCGCCCAGCCGAGCCGAGGATGTTTTAAGGATAATGATGGAAAAAGTACAAGTGTATTTGCGCTTCAATACGCGCAACGATAACGACAATCCGTTGCCGTGGCGCGTGCTGCTGGCCGCCGGCAGCAAGGAGGGCGTGCTGCAATACAGCCAGGCCTACGCCGCCGAGGTGCGCTTCGACAGTCCGGTGGTCACCTCGGCCGACGAGATCGAACCCGGCGTGGTCAAGTGGCATATCAAGTCGCACGGCTATATCAGCTGGCAGGGCGACGTGTGCCTGGTGTCCGACCAGCCGCCGGCCTGAGATGAGTACCAACGTCGTCTGGCAGGAGCTCAAGATCGATGGCGCCAGCCGCGCGCTGCGCCTGCGCCAGCAACCCTGCCTGCTGTGGTTCACCGGTCTCAGCGGCTCGGGCAAGACCACCATCGCCGGCCTGGTCGAGCAAGCCCTGGCCGAGCGCGGCCTGCACACCTATCTGCTGGACGGCGACAATGTGCGGCACGGGCTGTGCCGCGACCTCGGCTTCAGTGCCGCCGACCGGGTGGAAAACATCCGCCGCGTGGGCGAGGTCGGCCGGCTGATGACCGACGCCGGCCTGATCGTGCTGAGCGCCTTCATTTCGCCGTTCCGCTCCGACCGCGCCATGGTGCGCCAGTTGCTGCCGGCGGGGCAGTTCATTGAAATCTTCATGGACACGCCGCTGCAGGAGTGCGAGCGGCGCGATCCCAAGGGCTTGTACAAGAAGGCGCGCGCCGGCCAGATCCGGCATTTCACCGGACTCGACTCGCCGTACGAGGCGCCGGAGGCGCCCGAGGTGCGGCTCGACACCGTCCACCACAGCCCGGCGCAGTGCGCCGCCCAGGTGCTGGCCTTCCTGGCGGAACGGCAACTGCTGCCGTCCTGAGGCCGCCTCAGCCCTGCGCCAGCTTTTGCAGCGCCGCCGAATCGATGATGATCAGGCGGTGCGAGCCTTTCTTGATGATGCCCTGCTGGGCCAGCGCCAGCAGGGTGCGCGTCACCGTCTCGCGGCTGGTGTTGATCATATTGGCGATGTCCTGGTGGGTGGGCAGGTTTTCCACCACCTCCAGCTCTTCCCCCGGTTTTTTTTCCTTGAGCAATTCAAGGAAGGTGTAGATGCGCTTGGCGGTGTTGTGAATGCTGAGCAGTGCGCGGAATTCGGAGTCGCGCTGCACTTTCTCGGCCAGGAAGCGCAGCATTTGGTTGGCCACCGACGGCGAGTGCGAGAACAGGTGCAGGGCGGTGGCGCGCGGCAGCAACGCCACCAGCACCGGCGTCAGCGCCACCACCGAGGCCGAGCGCATGGATCCGTTGATGACGGCGATCTCGCCGAAGAAGTCGCCTGGCGCCAGCATGCGCAGGCCGATCGCGCGGCCATCCTCGGTGACGTCGATCACTTGCAGCTGGCCGCTCAGCAGGAACAACAGGCTGTCGCCGGCGGCGCCCTTCTGCAGCACTACGTCGCGCTTGTTGTACTGGCGGATGCGGATGTCGGCCTGCAAGCGAAGGATTTCCTCATCGCTCAGATCGGCCAGCAGTGGAATCTTCCGCAGATGGATCTGTATCTTGACGGGCTGATTCGGATCGGCAGCGGTGCCTGGCGGCGCCAGGTCGCCGCCGGCGGCCGATGGCGTTGGCGCGGCGCCGGCCGCTGCCGCAGGCTCGGCGGGTGTCGGATTACGGTTCGTCATGCAGCTTTCTCAATAATTATCCCAGCGCCAGGTCAGCTGGACGGTGCGGCTATTATATTGAAACAGCGAGATATTCTCCCGGTTGTCCACCTTGCGCCACTCCAGTTGCAGACTCTGGCGGGCGCCCAGCTCCAGCGTGAGGCCGGCGTTGAACTGGCGCGTGTCCTGGTGACGCACCAGATCGATCACCCCCGGCGAATACACCTCGCTGCCGCGCCACACCTGACGCGTCCAGCCGGCTTGCGCGGTGTAGTTGTCGCCAACCAGGCTGTACAGCAGGACATTGCCATACCAGCCGTCGCGGTTGCCGCCGAGGCGGCCGGTCTGGCCATGGTCCGACAACACGCCCACGCCGCCCAGCGCCTGGAACGGGCCGCGGCGCCAGCTCAGCGAATTGCCCAGCTCGACGGTGTTGCTGTCGTAGCGGGCCCGGGTCGGATAGGTGACATGGCTCAGCCCGGCGGTGAGCGACCAATCCAGTTGCTCGGACAGACGCCACGGCGGCGTCGCCCGCAGTTGCAGCTGGGCCTGGCGCTGGTAATAATGGTTGTCCAGCTGTAGCGCGCTGAGGGCGGCCGTGGCGCGCCCGCGCCAGTCGCCCAATTGCCATTGCTGCTCCAGCCCCAGCAGCAAGGAGCGGGTGTCCTGTTCACGCACGTCGTCGTGCCGGCGCATGCGCAACTGCACAAACCCCAGCAGCCCCCGGTCGTTCAGGTTGCGGCTGTAGTCGCCCGACAGCAGGGTGTAGCGGTCCGGCCGTGGCAGGTATTCCGGGGTCAGCTCCCATTCGATGGTGTTGCTGCCGCTGCCGGTGCTGAAGAAGGCGTTGCTGGCGCCCTGGTTGACGTTGGTGTCGTAGCCACGCGCCAGCGAAAACGCCATGCGCTCGCGCCGGTCCTTGACCGGCAGGCAGCCGCGCTTGCGGTAGCCGGCGATCACCTCGACGATACCGTCCGGTGGCTGGAAGCGGCGCACGATTTCGTCGAACAGGCGTTCGGCCTCGGCCGCATGGCCCAGCTCGCACTGGCTGATGGCCAGGTCCAGCCAGGCGCCGGCATGCTGCGGTTCCCGCTCCAGAAAGCGCATCAACAGGTCGGTGGCCAGTTCCGCGCGGCCGTCGGCCAGCGCCCGCATCGCCTCCAGGTACAGCTCGTCCTGCGGCGCCGGCGGCGGCGCCTCGGCGTCGGTGGCGGCGGCCGTCAGCGGGCCGAGCGCCAGCAGCAGCGCCACGATCAGGCGGCGCGCCGTCATGCCTCCTCCAGCGTGTAGAGCAGCGCGCTTTTTTCCTTGCCGCGCAGGCGCTGCTCGCCCAGCGCGCGGAAGCGGTGGCGGGTGGCGCGGGCCACGGTGCCGGCGCCGATGATGACGTCGTGCGGGAAATCGCGCGCCGCCTGCTCCAGCCGCGAGGCGGTGTTGACGCTGTCGCCGACGGCGGTGTAGATGCTGCGGAAGGCGGTGCCGTAGTCGCCGGCCATGGCCAGGCCGCTTTCGATGCCGATGCGCACCCGCAGCGGCGCCTTGCCCTCGCTGACGCGCAGCGCGCTCATGCGCCGCACCTCGCGCAGGATGGACTGCGCCGCGTCCAGCGCCAGGTCGGCGTGGTCGGCGATCGGCAGCGGCGCGCCCCAGAACGCGACCAGGCCGTCGCCGGTGTATTTGTCCAGCGTGCCGTGCATTTCCAGCACCGGGCGCGTCAGGCAGTCGAGGAAGGCGGTGGTCAGCCTGGCCGCCTCCTCCACCGGCAGCGATTCGACGTGGGTGGTATAGCCTTCCATGTCGGCGATCAGGGTGGTCACCTGCAACTGCTTGGGCTTGAGCGGGTCCTTGAGGTCGCTGCGCAGCAGTTCGTCGACCACTTCCTTGGCCACATACTGGCGCAGCGTGCCCAGCAGCTGGCGCGACTTCTGCTGGGCCAGTTGCCAATGAAAGGGCACGGCGATCGCCAGCAGGAACAGATTGGACAGCAACGGCCCGGCGCTGGAGAAATCGTCATCGTGCGGCACGATCACGTAGGCCAGCGCCAGCCATACAGCCGAGCAGGCGGCCAGCAGCAGCACATTGGCCGCGGCCGAGCGTCGCGCCAGCGTGTAGCTGACCAGCGCCACGGTGGCGCCGCAGAACAGCAAGGCCAGCCAGCGGCCCGGCCAGGGCGCCGGCGCGTGGCCGGCCTGGCGTTCCAGCAAGGTGTCCAGCACCGCCGCGTGCACCAGCAATCCGGCGGTCGACGCCCCCAGCGGCGTGGCCAGCCGGTCGCCGATGCTCAGCGCCGAGGAGCCGATCAGCACCAGTTTGCCGGCCACCTGCGCCGGGTCCAGTTTCCGCTCCAGCACCTCGGCCGCGCTGGCGGCGTTGTAGGCCGACCACGCGCGCCGGTAGGGAATGCGCAGCGGCCCGGGCGGCATGGCCAGCGGCGCGCCGCCGGCGCAGCAATCGAACAGGGCGCGCGCCAGCGTGGGGTAGCTTTTGCCGCCGAAGGTGGCGTACATCGGCACCCAGCGCAGGGTGCCGTCAGGGTCGGGGACGACGCCGATATTGCCGGTGTAAACGGCGGCTTGGGCCAGCTCCGCGTGGTTGGCGAGATAGCCGTACGCGGGCACGCCGGCAGCGCTGGCGGCCGGCACGCCGCCGGCCAGCACGCCGCCATGCAGCGGCTGCGGCTGGCGGGCGAAATCGAACAGTTGGGCCAATACCACAGGGCCATGACGGGCCAGCATGACCATGCGGGCGTCACCGCCGGCGTCGGCTGGTTTTTCCTGCAAAATATCCAGCGCCACGCCGCGCGCGCCATCCGCCAGCAGCAGCTCGATCAGGTCGGCCAGGCGGGCGCGCCAGGGCCACGGATATTGCGCCAGGCTGCTCTCGTCGATGTCGACCACCAGGATGCGCGACTCCGGCGTGGCCACCGCGCGCAGGGCGATGAAGCGGTCGCGCAGCCATTCGTCGGCGAAGCGGGCGCCAGCCGGCGCCAGCCACTGGGACCAGGCGGTCAGCAGAAAGGCCGCCGCGGCAATGCCGGCACGGAGCAGGGGTGCGGAAGAGATGAATTGGCCCAAGGTCAAGGTCTGATCGGCGCCCGCCGGGGCGCCGCGGAGCGCCGCTTCCCGGCCGGGCGGGTATAAAATAAGGCGCAAGTATAGCGCTTTGCCCCCAGCTGCACTATGTGCCTGAGGAAATATTTTTCTTGCAACTGTACAGTGTGGCGCGGACGCGTTCCAAATTGTATCCAATTGAAATAATGTGACCGGAGTCACATACTTTACCTCCAGAATGCGGAAAATGCTAGCTGAGGAGGAATTTATCATGTTGCGTCGTCTTTTAGTCTTGCTGAGTGCCGGTGCCGGGTTGCTCTGGTCCACCGTGGCTGCCGCCGGCGAGGCCGGAAAGGTGGTGTTCGTCACCGGCCAGGTGCAGTTGGCCGCGCGCGCGGCCACGCTCGATGCGGCAGTGAACGAGGGCGACGAGCTGACCACCGGCGCCGACGGCTATGTGTATGTCAAGACGGTGGACCAGGGCTTCCTGATCCTGCGCCCGAACAGCAAGGCGCGGGTGACCACCTACCATGTCGATCTGGCCAATCCCGGCAACACCCGCGTCAAGCTGGAGTTGCTGAACGGCGTGGCGCGCAGCATTTCCGGCACTGCCGTCAAGCAGGCGCGCCAGAACTTCCGCTTCAACACCCCGGTGGCGGCGATCGGCGTGCGCGGCACCGACTTCATCGTGTTCACCGACCGCGAAACGTCGCGGGTGGCGGTGGTGTCGGGCGGCATCGTGATGAGCGGCTTCGCCGGCGCCTGTGGTCCCGAGGGCAGCGGTCCTTGCGAGGGTAGTGCCAGCCGTGAATTGTTCGCCGGCCAGGCCGATGTGCTGTTGCAGGTGCAGCGCGGCCAGAAGGTGCCGCAATTGTTGCGCGGACCGGCACTGTCGCCGGATCAGAGCGTGCCGCCGCGCAGCGACGAACCGGTCGGCAAGCCTGTGGCCGCCGTCAGTCCAGTGCTGACGCCGGATGTAATCCTGGATGCACAGAAGGAGCCCAGCCTGATCAACGCCGGCAAGAATGCGCCAACCGGCAGTGGCAGTGGCAGTGGCAGTGGCAGTGGCAGTGGCAGTGGCCCGGACAGTGTCACCGTGCCGCCACAGGTGGTGACCGAGACGCCGGTGACGCCGCCGGTGGTGACACCGCCGGTCGTGACGCCACCGGTTGTGGTGCCGCCGGTTGTGCCCAGCCCGCCTGAGATTCAGTGGGGACGTTGGCAGGCGGTGGCCGGGATGGCTGCCGATACCGAGGCGCTGGCCAAAATGCGCAATGGGACGTACCAGAATGGTTATACGGTGGGCGCTTATACTATTAGCCGCTTGAAGAATACCGAATTGGTGATGCCGAAGGAGGGCACTGCGGCTTTTGTATTGACTGGCAGCGAAGCTATATTACAGGAGGGCGGTAAAGATCCGGTGGCTGCGGCGGTTAAGGATGCGCAATTGAGCGTGGATTTCGGCACCCGTCGATTTACCACCGGCCTGACGGTCTACACTGCCGATGCGGCGCTGACCATGAATTCCCGCGGGAGTATCGGTGCGACCGGCGTGTTGACCAGTGACGGGGTGTCCGATGCCACGATCAAGGGCTATCTGGGCGGAAATCAGGCCGAACAGGCGGGTTATGTCTTTAAGAGCTTGAATAGCTCAAAATACACAGCGGAAGGTGCCACTACCTGGAAGCATTAAGGCACTGGGTTCCGGTTTTAAATGTGCCGCCTCGTGCGGCACTTTGTTTTTCTCCTGCCCATTTTTACCCCGGGGGAGAGGCGGGGCGCCGCTCTTATTTAAATGCGGCGGACGGTTTTTAAAAGATGGTGCGAACTGCCTATAAAAGCGGCATCCAATCGCCATCAAGGCGTTTGACTGGATTTGATTCGCGATCGAAAGCGAAGAAAAACACAAAATATTACAAAAAATCGTCATTTTCCTCCGCATTTGTGATGGCCGTCACAACACCGCTTTCCCTATCTGGCAATATACTCCCTGTTCTGCAAAAAAACGTCCATGCCCGTGCAGCGCTGTGTGGGCCTGGATGCAGATACTTGGTTTAAACCACATTAACTCAAAGGATATACATCATGGCCGTAGCCGCAGATTACACCGCAGTAGCCGAGCAGCTTTACATTGCTTACTTTGGCCGTCCTGCAGACCGTTCGGGTCTGATCAACATGACCGCCGCCCTGGCCGCAGCTGACGCGCCAACCACCATGGACGGTCTGGCCGCTGTTGCGCGCACCAACTCCACGGTCAAGGCGATCCTGGACAGCTTCGGCAGCAGCACCGAATCGTCGACCCTGTACGGCACCGGCAGCGACGCCAGCTTCATCGTTGCGATCTACAACCACGTGCTGAACCGTGACCCGCTGGTCGCCGGCCTGGATTTCTGGACCAACGCCCTGCAAACCGGCGCGATGACCCGCGCTGAAGCCGCCGCACAAATCATGGCTGCTGCCACCAAGGATGGCGCTGACGCCACCGACGCAGCCACCGTTGCCAACAAAACCACCGTTGCCGGCAACTTCACCGCAGCGATCGACACCGCCGCTGAAATCGTAGCTTACTCCGGCAAAACCGCAGCGCAAACCGCTCGCGACATGCTGTCGATCGTCGATTCGACCACCGACACCACCGCTTTCAACACCACCGTGACCTCGACTCTGGCTTCGATCGTGACCCAGAGCATTCCTACCGTCACCGCTGTGCTGACCACCGGCATCGACACCATCTCGACCGGCGCCGGCAACGACATCATCAATGCACCAGTTATCACCGGTGCTGATTCGCTGGGTTCGCTGGACACCATCAACGGCGGCAACGGCACCGACAGCCTGAACATCGTCACCACCGGTACCCTGGCGACCGCTGGCACCACCGTGCAAAACGTCGAAATCGTCAACGTCACCGGCGCGACCGGCGTTGCTGCTGCCGACATCTCGGGCTGGACCGGTGTGAACACCCTGAACGTTTCGGGCGGCACCGGCGCCATCGCTGGCGTGAACGCTTCGGCGACCACCGACATCAATGTGGCTTCCAGCCTGGGCGCTGTTACCCTCAATGGCGGCAAAAACGTTGCCGTCAATACCTCGGTTGGCAACATCGCCGTTGGCGGCACCACTGAAGCCGCTGGCAATGTCACCACCGTCAACACCTCGGCTGCCGGCACCACCGCTGTAGCTGCGGCTGGCACCGCCACCGTGACTTCCAAAGGCGGCGCGGTCACCATCACCGACACCACCTCGTTCACCGTCAACGCCTCGACCGCCGTGTCGCCGGCCGATCAAGCTGCTCACCTGGCGACCCAGACCGCAGCGACCACGGTCAACACCGCCGCTACCGGCAATACCGACACCACCGGTAAAGCCCTGGTGGCAGCCAACGCCGTAGTCACCAACCTGACCACGCTGGCTACCGCCATCGCCGCTGCAACCAACTCGACCGCAGGTTCCACCACCGCCCTGTCGATCCAGCTGGCTACCCAGACCGCACTGTCGGCCGGCGCGATCACCAGCGCTCAGAAAATCGCGATTGACCTGGCCTTCCAAAACGGCCTGGCGACCTCGACCGCAGCTGCTCGTACCGCCGCGCAAGACATCGTGACCCCGCTGCAAACCGCCGCCACCGCCGCTGCCACCGTCGCCGCTTCCGCTGACGCTGTCAACGACGCGCTGGCACTGGCCGCCAAGAACGCCGCCGACGCAGTTGTGGCCGCCGACGTGACCGCTGCTACCTCGGCTGCCGCCGTGAACGTCACCGCCACCACCAACACCGGCCTGACCAGCGCCACCATCAACGGCAACGCCGGCGCGACCAACTCGATCACCGACGGTTCGACCCTGGGCAACAAGCTGACCTCGGTTACCCTGACCAATGCCGGCACCACCACCGCCACCGGCCAAGCTGTTGCCACCGTGAACGCAACCAACATGGCTGCCAGCGTGACCGTGGTGAACAGCACCGCTAACCACACCGAAACCTTCAACCTGAGTGGCATCACCGCCGGTACCTACACCGACTCGAACGCCACCACCGTGAAGATCGTTTCGAGCGGTTCGGCAACCAACGTGCTGACCGGCCTGAGCGCCACCCTGGCAACCGCCGTCAACCTGACCGGCGCTGCTGGCGTCAACTTCGGCACCACCACCCTGGCTGCCAACGCTGTGATCACCGCCACCGGTTCGAGCGGCACCAACACCATCACCGTGGCTTCGGGCCAGTCCTACCTGGGCGGTTCGGGCGCGGATGTCGTGACCACCGGCGCTGCTGCCCAAACCGTTGCCGTAAGCGGCGGTGCTGGCACCGCCGACAAGCTGGTTATCACCAACAGCGCCAATGCCGCCACCACCCCGGCCGCACTGTTCACCGGCTTTGAAATCTTGCAACTGGGCAACGGCGTTAGCGCTGACGTCAGCAAGTTCGCTGGCATTACCTCGGTTGTACTGGACGGCGCAACCGTCACCGCCACCGGCCTGAGCGCAGCCCAAGCTGCAAACATCTCGCTGACCGGCGGCGCGCAAGCGATCACCGTTGGCGTAACCGGTGCGACCACCGTTGGTCAACTGGACGTGGTCACCCTCACCAACTCGACGGCCGCCGCCACCCTGGCTGCCCCATCGCTGACCGGTGTTGAGACCCTGAACCTGGTGGCCTCCAAAAACCTGACCATCGGCGCCCTGACCTCGGCTACCGCGCTGACCAACGTCAACGCCTCGGGCGCGGGTAACCTGAGCATCACCACCGGTGCCCTGGCTGCCAACGTCAATACCGTGATCGACGCGCACCTGACCACCGGCACCGTGACCGTGAACGCTTCGGCTGCGACCGCCAATGGCCTGAAAATCGTCGGTAGCGCAACCGCCGCCAACACCCTGACCGGTAACAACCTGGCCAGCAACCTGATCGGCGGTAACGGTGGCGACACCATCACCGGCGGCACCGCTGCTGACACCATCACCTCCGGCAATGGCAACAACAGCATCACCGGCGGCGGCGGCGGCGACACCATCACCGTGGGCAACGGCAACAACAGCATCACCACCGGCAACGGCGGCGCGACCGTCACCGCTGGCAACGGCCAAAACGTTATCACCGGCGGCACCGGCGCGGACACCATCACTGTCGGCACCGGCTCCAACCTGATCACCGGCGGCGCTGGCGCTGACGTCATCACCTTCGGCACCCACGTCGCTGGCGTGGTTGACGGCATCGTGCAAACCGCAGCCGGCCAGACCTTCTCCGGCGCGGCCATCGTGTCGGGCGTCACCGCGCTGACCGGCGCCGACGTCGTCACCGGCCTGCACGCTGGCGATACCGTTGACCTGAGCGGCATCCTGAACACCTTCACCGGTGCAGCAGGTACCACGATCGCTGCCGCTTCGGGCACGACCGTGTCGCTGGTACATGGTAACTACGCAGCATCGACCGGTATCTGGACCACCGCCGCAGCCGGCACCGACACCCTGGTGGTGTACGATGCTGACGGCGCAGGTGGTGGCACCACGCTGGAAGCCATCGTTCTGGTGGGTTCGAACGTCTCCGGTACCGCCGCTGCTGGCGTGATCACCCTGGCGTAATTCAGTCCCCGGACTGGATCGCTTCCGAGCCCGGCTGACCGGGTTCGGATGATCAAAAACCCCGCTTTCCGCAAGGAGGCGGGGTTTTTCTATTGAGAGCGAAATGTTGCGGTATGTTGCGGCATGGTATAAATTTGTGATGTACGTCACATTATTAGATGAACTTGGTCTATAATCTGTCGCCTGACCGTTCGCCCGCCGCGGACTCACCTCGAACGTTATTCGCATTCCCATGAAAAAACTTCTTAAACCGAAAAACGAAATCCAGCAGGTATTGCTGACTTTCCGGCGCACGTTCTACACGGTAGGTTGCTTTAGCGCGATCAGCAATATGATGATGCTGGTGCCGTCGCTGTATATGTTGCAGGTGTACGACCGTGTGCTGGCCAGCCGCAACGAGCTGACCTTGTTGATGCTGACCGTGATCATGCTGATCGCCTACCTCGCCATGAGTGCCCTGGATCTGGTGCGCAGCTTCGTGCTGGTGCGCGTCGGCGCACGCTTCGACATGGAATTAAACAAACGCATCTACTCGGCGGCGTTCGAGCAAAATCTCAAGCGGGTTGGCGGCAATGCCGGGCAGGCGTTGCAGGATTTGACCAATATCCGTCAATTCCTGACCGGCAACGCCTTGTTTGCCTTCTTCGACGCGCCTTGGTTCCCGGTGTACCTGATTGTGATTTTCGCCTTCGAGTCGACGCTGGGCTGGTTTGCCTTGGGCGGCACGGTGGTGCTGGTCGCGCTGGCCTACATTAACGAGATCGTCTCGCGCAAACCGCTGGCCGAGGCCAACACGATGGCGATCGCTTCCAGCAATCTGGCCACCAACAATTTGCGCAATGCAGAGGTGATCGAGTCGATGGGGATGCTGCCCAATCTGATGGGCCGCTGGTTTAAGCTGCATGGCAAATTCCTGCGCCTGCAAGCCGAGGCCAGCGAGAAGGCCGGCGTGGTGGGCGCCGTCACCAAGTTTGTGCAGGTGGCCCTGCAATCGCTGGTATTGGGGCTGGGCGCCCTGCTGGCGATCGAGGGCAAGATCACGCCGGGCATGATGATTGCAGCCTCGATCCTGATCGGCCGCGCGCTGGCGCCGGTGCAGCAGGTGATCGGTGTCTGGAAATCCTGGAGCAGCACCCGCAGCGCCTATGAGCGGCTGACCGCCTTGCTGGAAAATAATCCGGTACGCCCGGCAGGCATGGCCTTGCCGAAGCCGTTGGGACAACTGACCATCGAAGCCGTTTCGGCCGCGCCGCCGGGCACCACCGCGCCGGTTCTGAAAGGTCTGAGTTTCGCTCTGGCACCGGGCGAGGTGCTGGGCGTGATCGGCCCCAGCGGCGCTGGCAAGTCGACCCTGGCGCGGCTGCTGGTTGGGGTGTGGCCAGCCATGATGGGCTCGGTGCGTCTTGATGGCGCGGATATTTTCCAATGGAACAAGGCCGAGTTGGGCCCGCATATCGGTTATCTACCGCAGGATATCGAGCTGTTCGCCGGTACCGTCAGCGAGAATATTGCCCGCTTCGGCGATATTGATGCCGAACAGGTGGTGCTGGCCGCGCAGCGTGCTGGCGTGCACGAGATGATTTTGCATCTGCCGCAGGGGTACGACACGCTGCTGGCCGATGGCGGCGGTGGCTTGTCGGGCGGGCAGCGCCAGCGTCTCGGATTGGCACGCGCCATGTACGGCGACCCGTCGCTGATCGTGCTCGACGAGCCGAACTCCAATCTGGACGATGTTGGCGAACAGGCCCTGGTGCAGGCGATCAACGATTTGCGTCAGCGCGGCAAAACCATCATTCTCATTACGCACCGCACCAGCATCATCAGCATCACCACCCGCCTGTTGTTGCTGCGCGACGGTTCGCTGGATATGTTTGGACCGAGCAATCTGGTGCTGAACGCGTTGCAGGAAAAAACGCAGCGTGCGCTGGTGGCCCAACAGCAGGCCCAGGCACAGGCACAGGCACAGGCACAGGCGATGATGGCGCAGCAGGCCGCTGAGGCGCAAGCACAAGCGGCAGTGAAGGAACAGGAATAATCATGAGTAATTTTCTCAATAAAAAAGACGAAGCCGCGGACGTCGTCTCGCATGATGTCGCGCCGCTGACGGTCAATGTGGATGCCGGCTCGTATGCGCGTCTGGGCTGGCTGATCGTGTTGGTCGGGGTTTGCGGCTTTCTGGTGTGGGCCATGCTGGCGCCGCTCGACAAGGGGGTGCCGCTGAGCGGCGTGGTGGCCAAGGAAGGCAATCGCAAATCCGTCCAGCATCTGGCTGGCGGCATCGTTGAGAAAATCCTGGTCAAGGATGGCGCCGTGGTGAAAGCGGGACAGACCTTGGTGCGGATGAACGCGGTGCAAGTGCGGGCCCAGGCGGAGATCACGCGGGTCCAGTATTTCAGCAGCGTGATCAGTGTCGCGCGTCTGGAGGCGGAACGCGACGGCGCTGCCAGTTTTGCGCTGCCAGCCGAACTGGCGCCATACAAGGACGATGCGCGCATCAAGGATATCATGGCCTTGCAGACGCAACTGATGCACGCGCGCCGGCAGGCACTCAAGGACGAACTGGCTGCCGTCGATGAGAACATCGCCGGCCTGAAACAACAGGTCCAAGGATTGATCGAATCGCGCGACAGCAAGAAAGCGCAGATGGGCTTCCTCAAGGAACAGCTCGATGGTTTGCGCGATCTGGCCAAAGAAGGTTATGTGCCGCGTAGCCGGCTGCTTGATCAGGAACGCACTTATGCGCAGGTGAGTGGCGGCTATTCCGAGGATATTGGCAATATCGGCCGTTATCAGAGCCAGGTGCTGGAGTTGGCGCTGCGTCGTTCTCAGCGCACCCAGGAATTCCAAAAGGAAGTGCGCAGCTCGTTGAGCGATGCGCAGAAAGAGGCGGATGCGCAAGGCAGTCGCCTGATCGCCCAGGAACAGGAGTTGGCCAATGCCGACGTCAAGTCGCCGGTGGACGGCATCGTGGTCGGTATGAACGTGTTTACCGAGGGCGGCGTGGTGGGCGCGGGCGCGCATCTGATGGACGTGGTGCCTTCCGATGGCGGCCTGGTGGTGGAAGGGCAGTTGCCGGTCAATCTGATCGACCGCGTGCACGACGGCCTGCCGGTCGAACTGATCTTCTCGGCATTCAATGCGAACAAGACGCCGCACATCCCGGGGCAAGTGATTCAGGTGTCGGCTGACCGCGCGGTAGACGAGCGCGCCAATGTCCCGCCGTATTATAAAGTCCGCTTCAAGGTGACGCCGGAAGGCGCGCAGATGATCGCCGCGCACAAATTGAATATTCAGCCGGGCATGCCGGTGGAAGTGTTCATCATCACTGGCCAGCGGACAATGATGAACTACCTGCTGAAGCCCGTATTTGACCGTGCCAAATCGGCATTGACGGAGGACTAAGCATGCTTCATTCCCGTGCTTTTCGCTTGACGAAAACGGTACTGTGCCGTGCGCTGTGCAGCGCTTTGTTATTGCAAGGGAGCGCCGCAGGCGCAATGAATCTCCAGCAGGCCTATGATGCCGCACTGCGCAACGATCCGACTTATCGCTCGGCCTTTCAGGATAGCCTGGGTGGCAAGGAATATGCGGTCATTGGCCGTGCGGCTTTGCTGCCGCAGGTGAGCGCCAGTTATTCGGGCAGTAAGATCCGCGCCGATCTGACCCAGCCCGGCTTGCTAGGCACCGAGTCCACTACGCATCCGGTTTACTACAGCCGTTCCTCCGGTGTGCAACTGCGGCAGACCTTGTTTAGCCTGGACGCGTTGGCGCGCTATAAGCAAGGCCTGGCGCAGACCAAATATTCCGAGTCGCAGTTTTCGAGCATGGGGCAGGATCTGGTGGTACGCGTGGCCGGCGCCTACTTCGATGCCGCGCAAAGCGCGGAGCAGGTGGCCTTGGCCGAAGCCCAGCGCGATGCGCAGCAGGAGCAACTGCTGGCTAACCAGCGGCTGTTCCAGCAGGGAGAGGGGACGCGCACCGATGTGCTGGAAACACAGGCCAGACTGGAGTTGACGAAGGTGCAGTTGATCGAGGCGCAGGACGTTCAGAAGACCGCGCTGGCGGCGTTGTCCGCGATGGTGGGCGAGCCGGTGGAGGCGATCGATCTTCTGGGCGCCACTTTTCCGCTCAGGCCACTGGAGCCAAGTTCGCTGGATGAATGGAAAAAGATTGCCCTTGAACAGAATCCGGATCTGGATGCACAACGTTTTGCCATCGAATCGAACCGGCAGGAGATCAACAAAAATCGGGCGGGCCATTTTCCACGGGTGGATTTTGTGGCCGGCTATAGCAAGAGCAAGTCCGATACGCTGACGACGTTGAACCAGGATTCGACTTCGCGCAGCATTGGTGTGCAAGTGAATATCCCACTGTATGCCGGCGGTGCGGTGAGTGCCAGTACGCGTCAGGCGGTCGCGGGCTTCGAGAAAGCCAAGGCTGAGCTGGATGTGAAGACGAATAAGATTCTGGTTGAGGTTGGCAAAGAATTCAGTTTGGTCAAGAGCAGTGTCGCGCGCATTGCGGCGCTGGATCGTGCGGTGGAGTCGGCACAACTGCTGATCACCGCGACGCAGCAGAGTATCAAAGGCGGTGTCCGTATCAATGTCGATTTGCTGAATGCGCGCCAACAGCTGTATACCAGCAAACGCGATTTGGCGCAGGCGCGTTATACCTATTTGCTGGCGCTGTTGCGTCTGCGGGCCGCTGCCGGCACTCTGGGTGCGGACGATATAGTCGAAGCACTGAGCTATTTTCGTTGACCATGGATGATGAGATTGAAGTGACGGTGGACGGCGTCACCTACAAGCTGAGCGAACTTGGTGAAGAGGCGCAAGCGCAGGTTGCTAATCTACAGTTTGTGGAGAAGCAGATGGCGGAACTCCAGGCTAAATTGGCGGTGTACCAGACCGCCCGCAATGCTTATCAGGCGGCGCTACAGCAGCTGGTGCCACGCGCCAGACAATAACATCGGCGGCCGGATTGCCCGGCGGCCGATCAGCTTACGCCGTTTCCACTACTTGCCGTAGCAATGCGGGCAAGACTTCCCATACACATACTCCGGCGACAATTGCTGGCGCGGGGTGACCACGGCGCGGCAGTTGAAGCATTGGGCGGTTTCGGTCGGTTCCAGTTTCGGATTCAGCGCGGTACGGTAGTCGAACACGAAACAGTCGCCGGTGTAGTGGTCGCCGCCGACTTCCTCGAAGTATTTCAGGATGCCGCCTTCCAGTTGGTAGACGTTGTCGTAGCCGATGTTCTGCATGTGGATGGCGGCTTTTTCGCAGCGGATGCCGCCGGTGCAGAAGGTCACCACGGTCTTGCCTTCGAAGTCGGCCTTATGGGCGGCGATCACGTCCGGGAATTCGGTGAACTTCTTGATGCGGTAATCGACCGTGTTGTTGAAGGTCCCGACGTCCACTTCGAAATCGTTGCGGGTGTCGACCATGACCACCGGCTTGCCGTTGTCGTCGACGCCGTTGTCCAGCCAGCGCTGGAGGATGTGGGTTTCAACGAAGCGTACGCGGTCATCTCGTGGTTGATAGCTATGCACGCTTGGCAACGCAACGCACTGTCGTCACCGGCAGCAGCACTGCCAAGGCCACATGCCAGTTTGGGTAATCAACACGTCGAGATCGCCATCCGTCCAATTACAGTCAAGAAGAACTAGCTGTTCACCGACTTGGAGCAGACCGACTACCGTGCCGTCGTCATCCCGAGTCTGCTCCCACGCTGCCAAGTTGAACGGACTCGATCCGCTGCGCTGGCTGTCCCGCGTACTGAAAATCTCTTAGCGCACCCAATAGCCAGCCCAATGCGCTGCTGCCATTTCTACCCTTCGCCTAAACTGACTGCAAGGTGGGGCGCTGAATGGCATTTCCCGAATCCGGTAATGATCTCAAGTGGCTTCCTTTTTGAGAGCATGAAACCAAAATAATAATAATTGCCTAAATTAAAGAAAAAGATTACTATTTGGACATTGCTTTAATCTAAAGTCTTGACGCAATGAATTTGCGTTTTGGTAAATTTCAGTGCCTCAGGAGATGTTATGCCCCGGTTTGTACCGCGTGCGCTTTTACCGCTCGTTCTTGTTCCCGTTTTTTCCTTCGCCGCGCCAGCGCAAATGCAAACCCCGGCGCAATTTTCGGTCGGGGCCAACGGCGCCGCGACCTTCACCATACCCATTCAAGTCGCACCTGGCGTTGCCGGTGTCCAACCGGACCTGTCGCTGACGTACAGCAGTAGCGCCGGTACCGGGCTGATGGGCGTTGGGTGGTCGATCAATGGCTTTTCCACTATCACCCGTTGCGGCACCAGCGTCGCACAGGACGGGCAGTTGAGCGGCGTGAATGCCGAGGCGGCCGACCAGTTTTGCATGAATGGGCAGCGTTTGATTTTGGTGAGCGGTGCTCCTGGCGGTGAGGGTTCGGAATATCGTACCGAGATAGATGGCATCTCCAAAATTGTCTCGTATGGTCCCAGTTATCTGGGCCCAACCCGGTTCAAGGTCTGGACCAAATCCGGGCAAAAGCTGGCCTTCGGGGATGCGGCAGCCACAGTAATTTCTGCCGACAGACAACGGTATATTTCCTGGTCCTTGTATCAAGTCTATGACGTGAAGGGCAATTATTACCAGATTAATTATTCAGATTCCGCTGTTTCGGCGCAGCGCTATCCTGTTAGCGTGGAGTACACCAGAAACGATGATTTTGACTATTCTCTGAAAACTGCCGGCCTCCGGCTTAAGCTTAACAATGTCCGATTTGGCTACGAAAACCTCGCGTCCACCGAAATAACATCCACGTACCAGATGGGGCACAAGACGGCAAATCCTGTCAGGTTAACGTCCGTACGGAGCTATCTGTATCTAGACGACGGGCAGTCGGTAGAGCCGTTGATACGTGAATATCGCATTGCCTACGACAAAAGTCCGACGACGCAGCGCAGTCGCGTTACCAGCATTACGGAATGCGACAAAAGCATCAACTGCATGCCGTCGATGACCTTCGGGTGGCAAGGCTCTGTCCCCAATTTTGCGGGTGACGGCAGCGGTTATTGGGCCGGCCCGGTGGCTGGCCAAAGCAGCGTAACTGGCGACTTCAACGGCGACGGCAAGGCCGATATCCTCGCCTATAGCGGTTCCGGCAATGTCTGGAACCTTTGCCTGTCGAATGGCACCGCCTTCAATTGTTCGGACGTGAATCTGGTTTCCGGTGCTGACGTCAAGAACTTGGTGGGCGACTTCAACGGCGACGGTAAATCCGACATCATGGTCTATTCCGGCAGCGCCAATCAATGGAACCTATGCCTTGCCAACGACACCGGTTTTAATTGCTCAGTCGTGCAAGCGGGGAGTGATGCCAGCATTGCCAGAGATTTCAATGGGGATGGCCGGACCGATATGATCAGCTACCTTGCCACCAACCAGTGGCAACTGTGCCTGTCCAACGGCGCCGGGTTCGATTGCAGCACCGTTGCGGCAACCACCGGCGATAGCGTTTTTGGCGACTTCAACGGCGATGGCCGGACCGACATGATGGCGTACCTCGGAAGCGGTCAATGGTCGATGTGCCTCTCGACCGGCAACGCGTTTACCTGCGGTACGGTGGCCGCGCACAGCGGCGGCACGCAAAACAATGTCATCGGTGACTTTAACGGCGATGGTTTGACGGATTTGATGTCCTATAACGGCGCGAACAGCCAGTGGCAAATGTGCCTGGCGACCGGGAAAGGTTTCGACTGCTCGACGGTAGTGGCCCATGCGGCGGGTGTGCAAGGGAATGTGGCGGGTGACTTCAACGGCGACGGGCGCACCGACTTGACAGCGTTTAACGCCGCGACCGGGCAATGGCGGCTGTGCATGGCAAGCGGAAGCGGATTCGCCTGCAGTGACGTGGCGGGACCGGCCACTGCCGAAAACAAGGACCTTAGCGCTGACTATAACGGTGATGGCAAAACCGACTTAATGCGCTTCTCCAGTGCGGATGGCCGCTGGCATGCAATGCTGGCTAACAACGCGGCGGTTGACCTGATGACGTCAATCAGCCGCGGACTTGGCGGTACCACGAACATTAGCTACAAGCCACTGACCGATGTCAGCGTGTACACCAAGCTCGATTCCCCAGCTTCGGCATCGATTTACCCGTTGCGAGATCTGCAAATTCCGCTGTATGTCGTGGCTGCGGTCTCAAGTCCAAATGGCATAGGCGGAACATTAACCACCACGTACAAATACGGGGGCCTGAAGGAGAACGTCAGTGCGAGAACCCAGATGGGTGTGGGCGCTGCCTTTCTGGGCTGGGCAGCGAATTATAGTGGCCAATACAACCCTGGATTTTCCTCTGGCATGGGTAGAAATCTACTTGGGTTTGCGTGGGTGGAGTCGCAGCAAATTGAATCGAAACGAAAAAGTCGAACCGTCTACCGGCAAGACTGGCCCTATGTTGGCTTGGCTGCCTCCACGACTACCTGGCTGGTGAAGAGCGCAGGGGACGTGCAGCTCAGCAAAAATGAAAACACTTATGACTTCTTGATCTCGAAAACTCTGAGTGGCTGTGTTACTGGCGCGTGCAAATCTTACTTGCCGTATTTGAGCGTCAGCCTGAGCAACACTTGGGATCTGAACGGAGCGGTACTTCCGTGGAACAAGGTCACGATCCAACCTGATCAATGGGGCAATCCGCTCCAAACAACCAGTTCGACAGAGGGTGGTTACAGCAAGACGACCGTTAGAACCTATCTGAACGACGAGGCCAATTGGTATATCGGTCGACCTCTCAGTACTGTCGAGACCAGCGTATCTCCTTGATCATTACTTCTCATCTGAAGCGGCGCTGCGCATGTGGAATAGTCGTCTCCATGTACAGCGCGCCGGGGCATCGCGCTCAAAAAATATCGGTAAAAAGATGAATTATTCGAAATTTCAAGCAGTAGTAAAGCCATCAATCATTTGCGTCGCTCTGATGCTTTCCTTGGTGGGCGCGGCACAAGGCAACACGCTCAAGCGTACTTCTTCGCAAACGTATTATGCGAATGGGCAGTTGTTCACGACATATGTCGAGCCTGACGATGTTCGTGTTAAATTGGCAACAACATATGCGTATGACATCCGTGGAAACCTCAACAACACGACCATAACATCTGGTGCCACCGGCAATGCTGCAATCACCACGCGTGGAGTCAGCACCAACTATGGTACATACGCGCAATTTCCGCTGACTTCGACAGATTCATTAAACCAAAAAACATCCAGGAGCTATATCTCCGATTTTGGCGTCATTCAATCCTATACAGCTCCGAGCAGTGACATTTACCGCTACACCTACGATAGTTTTGGCAGGAAATCGGCGGCATATCCTCCCGCAGGGGTGACCTACCGAGGTTGGGTGTACTCATATTGCGTCGGCGTGAACAATGGCACGGCTACCTGTCCCGCAAATGCGGCCTACGTCATACAAAGATCGGTTAACAGTGATGCTGCGATAAATCTTGAGCCGTGGCAGAAAACTTATTTCGACCTTGCCGAACGCGAGGTTCGTAGCGAAACCCAAGGCTTCGATGGTACCAGCGTGATTCGGAAAGATACCGAATACGATGAGCTCGGTCGCGTCTATCGTTCAAGCCGGCCGTACTATGCGAATCAACCCCAGCAATGGACCTACTTCGAATACGATGATCTTAATCGGGTGACGAAGACGACAGGGCCAGACGGCGCGGTCGTTACGACGGAGTACGACGGGCTCACCACTAAGGTCACCAATCCTCTGAGGCAGACCCGGACGACCATTAAAAACAACGTGGGCCTGATTGCGCAGGTCGAGGATGCTGTCGGAAGCACGCTGAAGTATGAATATGATGCTCACGGCAACCTGTCGAAAACAACCGATCCCAAGGGAAATGTCACCCAGATGACGTATGACGCCTACGGCCATAAGACGTCGATGATCGATCCGGATCTGGGTACCTGGCTCTACGAGTACAACGCCGTGGGGGCGCTGGTCAAACAGACCTCTCCCAAAGGGCAGGTCACGACTTATGCTTACGACGTGCTCGGGCGGTTGACCAGCCGCACTGAGCCGGATTTAACGAGCACCTGGGCCTATGACGACTGCCGCGCGGGGAGTTTATGCCATGTGAAATCGGACAATGGCTACGTTAAAGATCTGACCTATAACTCGCTTGGCGACGTCACCACTGAAGCCATAAATACATCGGCAACGGAGCGATACATCGCTTCGCGATCGTTCGACGCGAACCTTCGGCTGGACACGATGACCTACCCAACCGGCTTGAAAATTAAGTTTATCTACACGAGCAACGGGTATGTGAAAGAACTTCGCAACGCGGACACCAGCGCCTTGTATTGGCAAGCGAACGCGATGGATGCGGAAGGCCACCTAACGCAGCAGACCTATGGCAACAACGTGGTGACGCAGCAGGTGTTCGATCCGGCCACGGGGCGTACAAAAACCATCGCGGCCGGCGCCGGCAACACGGTGCAGAATCTGTCGTTCACCTATGACGTGAACGGCAACGTGCTGACGCGTGCGGACGCCAATCAAAGCTTGTCGGAGAGCTTCCTGTACGACACACTGAACCGCCTGACCAGCAACACGGTGAACTCCAGCGGGGCAGGTGTGGTGACACAGACCTATGGCTACGACAGCATCGGCAACATCACCAGCCGCTCCGACACGGGGACGTACACCTATGGTGCGGTCAACCTGCGGCCACACGCGGTGGACCATATCGCGATGGTAGATGGTGGCACCCGGCAGTACAGCTACGACGCCGTGGGCAATCTGATTCAGGAGGTGCAGCGTGACGCATCGAACAACGTGATCCCGGCCAAGGGGCGCACCGAAACCTGGACCAGCTTTAATATGCCGCTGACGCTGTCCAGTCAGGCGTCGACGGCGAGTTTCGTCTATGGTCCGGATCACCAGCGCATCAAGATGACGGCCGACGGCACCACGACGACTTACATAAACCCAGGCAACGCGGGCGGCCTGCTGTACGAGAAGGATGTGAAGAGCAATGGTACCGTTGAGCATCGCCATTTCGTGACGGCGGGCGGTGGCGTGGTGGCATTGATCAAGCAGAGCGGCACCGGCGATAAGACCGTGCTGTACATGCACCGCGACCATTTGGGCTCGACCACGACGGTGACCAACGCATCGGGGGCGGTGATCGAGCGGATGGCGTACGAGCCGTTCGGCAAACGCCGCACGCCCGCCGGCGTGATGGATCCGAATAACGTTATTGCGGGCGTGAACACCGATCGCGGCTACACCAACCACGAGCATCTTGACGGGCTGGATCTGATTCACATGAACGGTCGAGTGTATGACCCATCTACCGGACGTTTCTTAAGTGCTGACCCAGGAGTGCCATATCCGACGGATCTGCAATCTTACAATCGTTATTCTTATACTCGAAATAATCCGCTGGTCATGGTCGATCCAAGCGGTTTTGATGACGAGGAGGTTGTTGACGATCATAAGAAAGTCAATTGTGCGTGCAGCTCAAGTGGAGTCGAGCGCGAGCAATTTGGAGATGTTAAAGATTCGGCAGCGCGATTGGGTGCTGATCGGTTAGAGAAAGTTACAGATGAAGATGGTAAGCTTATTGAGGTTCCCGTTGTAGAGGTTCCTGGTGATCGAAGTGCGGGAGATTCTTGGCGCGTGACACCTGCTGATCGAGTTGTCGGAAATATGTTGTTGATCGCCTCGAACGGAGTGCCTGTAGGGCGTGTGTTGAATGTTGCTGGGGATGCTATAAAATTTCTCAACTCGAGTAGAAAGACTACTACGTTATTCCGTGCAGTTAGTCCTGAGGAATTCAATGCATTAATAAAAAGTAAGAAATTCTCCTTTGGTCCTAATGGGAGTGAGATGAAGCAATTTGGTTTTAGCCTTGATGAAGTAGTTAAATTTGCTGATTTCGCATCCGATTATGCGGCCGTTATTAAGATTGAAGTAAAGACTAGCGTATTAAGTAATTTTTCTGTTACCTTAGGTAAGATCGACCCTTTTATTTTTAAAAGTGGTGTGGTTACAGTTAACGGCCAAGCTGGGATAAATATACTTAATAAAGCTGTGAAATCTATTGAGCACGCTTTTTAAGGTTGTTAATATGGCGCATATTTATGCAGAAGTATATATAAGTGATAACGTTCCTTATCCAAAAAAAAATGGTATCAGAACAGGGTATGCCCCTCACCATAAATTCGATGGAATTAATTATTTAGTAAGTGGATTTCATACTTATGAGGATGGTGAAATGCACTACCCAGGGGAATATTTAAAAACGAAAATTTCTTTCCCAAGCTGGGATGAGGTTTGCGATAAGATCGTGGTTGGGGAAGGTTTTGAATTAATGGAATTGGATAGATCTGTTGGTAAGGGCGTGGTTATTTCTATTATTTGATATATTTATGGATAAAATTGAGTAAGATTTCAAAAATACTTTTTTTCTCCTTGATCATTTTAAATTTGAAAAATGTGATGGCTGAAAAGATGTTTTTCAATCCAATTTTAACAAAAAACAATCTTGAGCGCAGTGAATGTGAAGAAAAAAAAGGAGCGCTTTGGGTTAATGTTGATGAAAAAAAATCTGGATGCTATTTTTATTATGCTTCTTTTAAAGAGGGAAAAGCTGCCGTTATTTTTATTCCCGGCGATGTTAATCCACAGATCACGTATCCAAATTTGAATCCAGACGTACTGATAAAATCAGCTTTTCGTACATCTCAAGCAATAAATGCATCCTTTATTTATATCGCTCGCCCCGGTTTGATGGGATCAACTGGAGATTTTCTAAAAACTTATCACACTGAAACTGAGATAGTGGAAATTAATGCTGTCCTTGATGAGCTAAAGGTGAGGTTTGGAATTACGAAATTTGCCTTGGCTGCACAGTCCGCCGGAGGGTTGATTGCCACTGGGATATTGAGCCGACGTTCAGATATTAAGTGTGCAGTCATTGCCTCTGGTTTGTTATCTATTGTGGATTTTACAAAATCCGGAAAATTAACTGCTGCTGGTGTGAAAAGGGAAATGAAAAAATCCTATGACCCGATTCTTAACATCGATAAGCTTAAGCAGCCCGTGCCACCTCTTTATTTTTTGGCCGACCCACAAGATTCTGTGGTTCCGATAAAAGGTCAGCGACAATATTATGATGCAATTCGATCTAAGGGAATTGACGCCACATGGGTGGAGATTAATTCTGCTGACCCTGAACATCATGTTCTAGAAGCTCGTGCTATCATCGGTGCAGGAGATTGCCTGGCGGATAAGTCATCAGGGGATATTGTTAATGCTGTAAGGAAGAAACGATAAGCCTTGCGAGTGATGTAGTGAATCTTTATTCTCGTCATTTGGAAAAGATTTTTTCTGCTGGTGTCAATATTGACGAATTTTCATTTGAAATATTGTCGTTTGTGCAGGCATCAAAGGATTCTTAATGCGATTCAAATTGAAGGTGTATCGCGCATCTACGAGCAGTCGTACGTTATCTTTGGCAGCGGTTGATGAAAAAGATTCAAGGCGCCAGGCTCTGGAGTTGGGATTTCAGGTTATCTCTGTAAGCCGTCAGTTGGACGGCTTTTCTTTTAAGGTAGGGCCTTCCTTTTCCATAGCTTTGTTTAGCGAGGAGTTGCTTGCCTTGTTGGAAGCAGGGTTGAGCTTGGTCGAGACGGTTGATGCTCTGGAACAGAAGTCAAAGACGCAGGAGTCCCATCAGATACTTGGTTCTTTGCTGACGATGCTGAGAGAAGGTAAGACGTTTTCTCAGGCATTGGCGAGCATGCCGGAAGTTTTCCCTGTGTTGTACGTCGCCACGATCCGCACATCGGAACGTACTGGCGATCTGGTGGAGGCATTGCGGCGCTACTTGGCGTATCACCGGCAGTTGAACCGAGTGCGTGAGAAGGTTGTCGCTGCGTCGGTTTATCCGTTGTTGCTGATGGCTGTTGGTTTGCTCGTTGTGCTCTTCTTGCTTGGTTATGTGGTACCTCGGTTCAGTCTTGTGTATGAAGACTTGGGGCGTAATTTGCCTTGGATGTCCCGTGTACTCATGAAGTGGGGGCAGTTTATTTCAGCGTATGGTTGGCAGACGGGTGTTGCGACTTTGGGCTTCATTGCTGGCACTACGTATCTACTTTTCCGATCTTCCGTCAAAGCCCGTCTGCTAAAAACGCTTTGGTCCTTGCCTGTGATTGGCAAGAAAATTCGGCTATATCAACTGGCTCGTTTTACCCGTACGTTGGCGATGCTTGTGAATGGCGGTATTCCCTTCGTCGGTGCGCTTGAAATGGTTCGTGGTCTGCTACAGCAGCCAGCCTTGCAACGCGGGCTGACCCATGCCGCGATCATGGTGCGTGAGGGGCGCGCGGTTTCCGATGCGTTTGCTAGCAATGGGCTGGCGACTGATGTGGGTGTCCGGCTGTTAATCGTCGGCGAGCGGTCTGGCGAGTTGGGCCAATCGCTGGAGCGGATTGCCGGCCTGTATGATGATGAGATTGCCCGTTGGGTTGACTGGTTTACCAAGCTGTTTGAACCTCTGTTGATGATAGGTATAGGCTTGGTGATTGGCACGATCGTGGTCTTGATGTACCTTCCTATTTTTGAACTTGCCAATAGCTTGCAATGACTTCGCAGGACATGATTTCCCCCGCTGTGATCGAGCAAGCCCGGGCAAAAGCGCTATCGGCTAATCGCCGTTTGACGGACGTTTTAGAAGAAGACCTCGTACTTGCTCCCGCTGAGTTTACGCGCCGGTTGGGCATGACGCTGCGCTGGCCTGTTGTGGTAATTGAAGCGCTGTACGAGCTAACGCCAGCCTTTGAACTTCTGTCGTACCACACGGCGGTTCAGCGCAACTGCTTTCTAGTGAGGGATGGCACAGTGTTGGTGTGCATTGTTGCTGACCCCTTTGATCTCAGCTTGCAGAACTTCATCGATACGATTGCTCCTATCGTTGAATACCGGGTAGCCCATCGTGCGGATCTTGCGGCTTACTTCGCCATGCATGAGGAGACGCTGCGCGCGATCGATAGTAATGCTCAGAGCTTGCCGGAAGAGGCGATATCCGATGACTCGGTAGAGAAGTTGTCGCTGGCGTCGATAGCCGAGGACACAAGTCCCGTCGTGAAACTGGTCAACTCGACTATTTATGATGCGCTGAAGATCGGCGCCAGCGATATTCATATCGAGACTACTCATACCGGTTTGCAGGTGAAGTACCGTATAGATGGTGTGCTGGCCAGTATCATCGCTGTGCCTGGCTTGGCCATGGCGGAGCAGGTGGTTTCGCGCATCAAGGTCATGGCGGAGTTGGATATTGCGGAGCGCCGCATCCCGCAGGATGGCCGTTTCAAATTGTCGGTCAAAGGCCAGGAAATCGACTATCGCGTTTCGATTATGCCTAGCCTGGTCAGCGAGGATGTCGTGATACGCGTGCTGGACAAGCGCACGCTAACCGATCAGGTGCAGGGCTTGCGCCTCGATTTGCTGGGCTTTGATCCGCTGTCGCTGGCAGAGATTCGCATGTTGGCCAACAAGCCATACGGCATGCTCTTGGTGACGGGACCGACTGGCAGTGGCAAGACCACCACCATGTATGCGGCCCTTTCGGAGATTAATAACGGCCAGGACAAGATCATCACGATTGAAGATCCAGTCGAGTATCAACTGCCTGGCGTGCTGCAAATTCCCGTGAATGAGAAAAAGGGGCTGACGTTTGCCCGGGGATTGCGTTCTATTTTGCGACACGATCCGGACAAGATACTGGTAGGCGAAATTCGTGATCCTGAAACGGCACAAATTGCCGTTCAGTCGGCCCTGACAGGACACTTGGTACTCACCAGTGTGCACGCCAACAATGTGTTCGATGTGCTGGGCCGCTTCCTTCATATGGGAGTGGATACGTACAGCTTTGTCTCCGCATTGAACGGTATTCTGGCGCAGCGGCTGCTACGGTTGATTTGTACTCAGTGCAGTACGCCATACAAGCCCAGTGCTGAGGACTTGGCCGTTTCGCGTATCAGCGCGGAGCAGGCGGCTTCAATGAACTTCTGTCGCGGAAAAGGCTGCGGCCACTGCCGGGGCAGCGGGTATAAAGGTCGCCACGCGATCGGCGAGGTGCTGTTGCTGAACGACGAAATGCGCGAGCTGATTGTATCGCGTGCACCGATTCGCAATATCAAGGAAGCGGCGCGTGCGAATGGTACGCGCTTCCTGCGCGATTCAGCGCTGGCCCTGATGGCGGATGGTCGGACTACTTTAGAGGAAATTAACCGTGTTACCTTCGTTGACTAGGCGCCTGCATGTGGAGCTGCATCCGGCGCGGATTATAGTCACGCCGATTGAACGCGGCTGGAAACCCCGGCGCGGTGCCTCGCTGCCAATTGCAGTTGATGCGGAAGCATCCGCCTCGAATTGGCGGGCTCCGTTGAGCACTTTGAAAACATGGTTAGCAGACCAGCCGCGTGCAAATGTGGAGCTGGTTGTGTCGGATTGTTACGCGCGTTATCAGTTGGTTCCATGGCATAGCGAGGTGAAAACCACAGCGGAGATATCCGCACTGGGCCGAGCCTGCTTTGCAGATGTGTACGGCAGTGCTGCGGACAACTGGGAAATTCAGACAGATTTGAGCGGCTACGGTATTCCTGGCGTCGCATGTGCCATCGACCAAGCGTTGCTGAAGGAGTTGCGCGACATTTTTACCGAAGGTGGCATGCGTCTCGACTCGGTTCGGCCGATGTTCATGGGTATGTTTAACCGATATCGCAAGCGGTTGGGGGCTCACGCCTTGCTCGCATCGATTGACGAGTCGCGTTGTGTGCTGGCTTGTATCAAGGATGGGAAATGGCACAGCATACGCTCGCTGCCTTGTATGGATATGGATACGGTATTGGAGCGTGAAATCCTATTGCAGGGACTTCCTCATGACGCTGTCCGTTTTGTGACTATCAGCGGCAAGGAGCATGATACGTGCGCCAGCTGAATTTCAATTTTTCCGGCCACCTTAGTTTGCTACAACAAGCAGGAAAGATATTCTTGCTGTTGTCAGTTGTCCTGGCTGCCTATTGCGTATGGAAGTATGAGGAGACTGAGCAGGAGTTGTCAGTCATTCGCGCGCATCAAAGCAAGCTGGCGCGTGTGCAGTCTGATGCCAGCGCGACGAGGCAAAATGCCGAGGTGTTGTCCGCAAAGGACGAGGAGATCAAGTACGCCAATCGGGTCATTGATCGCTTGGCGCTGCCTTGGGATCGCTTATTCAACGAGATGGAGAATACGGTTGATGCAGACGTCGTGCTGCTCGATGTGGCGCCGGATGCGGAACGTGGCCGTATCAGCTTTACCTCCGAGACGCGGGATCTCTCAACCATGCTGAACTATGAGCGTCGCCTGGCGCAGAGCCCGCTGTTAAGGGATGTTGTGATACAGAGCCATCAGGTGCAAATCCAGGATCCGCAAAAGCCCGTCCGTTTTGTCGTAGCGGCAGACTGGCTTCGGAAAACTCAGGAGCAATTGCCATGATGCGTTTGGATGTGGCGCGGATCGATTGGGCGATTCGCAGTGCAGCTCGCTACATAGGTGCTAGCGGAGTTGCCGCCATCTTACTCCTGGCGCTTACCGTCTTGTTTGTACCGATATTGTTGGTGCCGGCGTTGGTGCAGTTACAGGCTGCTAAATCGGCGCCTGCACAAGTGAGAATGGTGGAAGAGGCGCGCCGGCCTGAGTTGCAGAACAAGGAACAACTGGACAGTTTTTATCGTACCTTTCCAGCGCGATCATCGGTACCTGACGCGATGGAGAAACTATACGCTGCGGCGAGTGAACACCGTATTAATTTGGACAGCGGAGAATACCGTCTGGTTTCGACAAAAGCTGACTATCTTCTGCGCTACGAATTAGTTTTGCCAGTTAAGGGTGACTACGTGTCGATACGGAAGTTTGTGATTCAAGCTTTGGTTGATGTCCCGACCATTTCACTCGACAATATCAGTTTTCATCGACAAAAATCCGATGATGTGGTGGTTGAGGCTGAGCTTCGGTTTACTTTGTTTCTGAGGCGTGAATGAAGCCCATCTTTCGACGCTTGATACTGTACGGTCTGCTGTGCGGAACACTGATCTTTTCCTATTCTGTGTTTCGTGCAGAGGGTAGTGCTGCGACTGAGGTTGTGGCGCCAAACGCGAAGAGGCCAGCTATTCGGGAACAAGTTGTTGCTGCTGACGATAGCAGCGGAATTTCCCTGGAACGGATGGCCCGGACCTATGTCGCCGCCAATGACGCAAATCCTTTTGCGATGAAGTCATGGGCAACTGCCGCGCCTGCGGTGGCAAAGCCAGTACCCGCTACAACGCTCGACTCTGCGCCAGTCGCGCCGCCTTTGCCGTACAGCTTTGCAGGCAAGCTGGATCTGGATGGTGGCGTGTCGGTGATGTACCTGGTGAAGGGGGAGCAGTCCTTTGCGGTCAGCAAGGGCGAGATTTTTGATAATAACTACAGGTTGGAAGGTATGCAGGACGGTAATTTGGTGATCGTCTATCTTCCCTTGAACAGCAAGCAGCTACTGCCGGTCGGTACTGAATAAAAGCGAGTCAATAATGAAGCGATGGGGAGAAGGATTGCAATGGGTGTGTCTGGCATTGCTGTTAAGCGGCTGCGCCGGAGACCGCTATCACAAAGAAGGCATGGACTTGCTCGCGGCGGGGAAATCAGAGGAGGGCTTGCGCAAGCTGGAACAGGCTGTCAGGGAGGAGCCGGGCAATGTCGCATTTAAGTCCGATTATTTGAATCGGCGAGCAGAGCAGACGACGAGGTTGTTGTCTGCCGCAGATGCGGACTATACGGCGAACAAGCTGGAGAGCGCGGAGGCGCTGTATTTGCAGGTGCAACGACTGGAACCTGCAAATCAGCGCGCATTGGAGGGCTTGACTTCGATTGAGCGCAGCAGGCGCTATGCGCCGTTGCTTGATCAAGCCAAGGAAAACCTGCGGAAGGGAGAGTTGGAGCGCGCATTGTCGCAAGTGAAGATGGTCTTGAAAGAAAGTCCTGGCAATGCAAGCGCAATGGACTTAAGACGCAAAATTGAGGAGCAGATACTGAAGTCCCGTATCGCCGAGCCGCAGTTTTTTTCTGCCCAGCGTAAACCGATCAATCTGGAGTTCCGTGACGCCAGCCTGAAAATCGTACTTGATGCTTTGGCCCGTTCTACCGGCGTGAATTTTGTGCTCGATAAGGACGTTCGGCCAGATTTGCGCACCACCATCTACTTGCGCCAGGCGACGTTGGAGGATGCCATTGAGTTGCTCTTGCAGACCAATCGGTTAGAGAAAAAGGTTCTGAACAAGAATTCCATCCTGATCTACGCGAACACGCCAGACAAGCTGAAGGAATATCAGGAGCTGATGGTCAAAGGTTTTTATCTGACCAATGCGGATGCTCGCCAGATTCAGTCTGTGCTGAAAAATCTGTTGAAGGCCAAGGATATCTCTATTGATGAAAAGCTTAATCTTGTCGTGATTCGCGATACGCCTGAGGCTGTGCGGCTAGCTGAAAAGCTGATTGCCATGCACGACCTTTATGAGCCAGAGGTGATGCTGGAAGTGGAGGTGCTGGAGGTCCAACGTTCACGGTTGACAGAGCTCGGTGTCCAGTGGCCGAATCAGATGACGCTGACGCCGTTGTCGCGTGGCAGCGTTGCTACGCTGAGTGACTTGCGTGGCCTGAATTCCGATCGTATCGGCATCACGATTCCTAGCGCTACCGTCAACTTGCGTCGTGAGATTGGCGACGCCAAAATACTCGCCAACCCGCGCATCCGTGCCCGCAATCGTGAGAAGGCCAAGATCATGATTGGCGATAAAGTCCCGGTCGTGAATATCACGACGACATCTAACGGTGTGTCGTCCGAGAGCACGCAGTATCTGGATGTCGGCGTGAAGCTGGAAGTGGAATCGAATGTATATCTGCAGGATGAAGTAGCCATCAAGCTGGCGCTTGAAGTGAGTTCTTTGGTGCGTGAGGTGCGCACGCCTGCCGGATCGCTGGCCTATCAGATAGGTTCGCGTTCTGCATCGACGGTGCTGCGCTTGAAGGATGGTGAAACACAGATCCTGGGTGGTTTGATTAACGACGAGGATCGTACGACCGCGAGCCGTGTTCCAGGTGTCGGCGATATACCGATGCTGGGGCGTTTGTTCTCCAGTCAGAAAGATGACCGGTCAAAGACCGAGATCGTCTTGTCTATTACGCCGCATCTGATTCGCAATATTGAGCGTCCGGATGGATTGGATAGTGAATTCTGGTCGGGTACTGAAAATATGATGCGTACCAAGCCGTTACTGGTCGGCGCATCGCTAGCGAGCGATTCCGTTGATATCAATGAACCGGCCCGCGATGTTAGCGGGCAGATCGCGGCTGGCGCCAAGACGCCTAGCGCTCTGAGCCTGAACTTGCTGGGACCTGCGCAAGCCAAGGTTGGAGAGGAATTTAAAGTCGCAGTGCGCTTGAAGTCTGATGGTGGAGTACGTAGCTTGCCATTCCAGCTTGGATACGATCCCTCGCTGTTGCAAGTTGTGTCGATCTCTGAAGGTCCATATTTCAGCCAGCGTGATGCGCAGACCAGTATGTCCAGTAATGTTGACCAGGCTGGCGGGAAAATATCGGTGAGCGTTGTAAGGTCGGGTACGGATGGCGCTGTTGGCGAAGATAACGCCGTAGTCCTGACGATGCGTGCGCTGTCAGCGCGGCAGCCGGCGGAAATTAAGTGGCTGATGAGCGCTCCGGTGGTAATGGGAGGTAAGCAGATCACCCCATCGGCACCGCAGCCGCTATCCATCACGGTTGTTAACTAAATGATCGGACAGCGTATGGCGCGCGGCGTTTCGCGTTCGGCCGCCGGCTTCACCATCGTGGAGTTGCTGGTCACCGTGGTGATCGTCGGCATATTGTCGAGTGTGGCTTTTCCCATGGTTGAGTTGACGCTGCAACGGAATAAGGAGCAGGAACTGCGTCGAGACTTGCTTGAGTTGCGCGAAGCATTAGATGCGTACAAAAAAGCTGCGGACCAGGGGCGCATTGCAGTGGCTGCCGGCGAATCCGGCTATCCTCGCAGCCTGGAAGTGCTGGTCGATGGCGTGATCGATGCCAGAAGTCCAGTTGGCGATCGCATTTATTTTCTCAGACGGATTCCCCGCGATCCCTTTGCCACAGATACGACCACGCCTCCTTCATCGACTTGGGGGAAACGCAGCTACGCCTCTACGGCGGAAAACCCTAAAGAAGGCAACGATGTGTATGACGTTTATTCGCTGGAACCTGGTAATGGACTAAACGATGTTCCTTACCGTCAGTGGTGAAGGGGAGCCAATGAAGCGACAGACGGGATTTACCTTGATCGAGTTATTGGTCGTGATGGCGATCATCGCCTCACTGCTGTCAATTGCTGTTCCGCGCTATATCGGCAATGTCGATCGAGCGAAAGAAGCAGTACTCAAGGAAAACCTTACTACGCTCCGGGATGTCATCGACAAGCATTATTCCGATACCGGAAAGTATCCGGCGGCCTTGGATGATTTGATCAAGCGTCGTTATCTCAGAAAAATTCCGGTTGATCCTTTCACGGAAAGCAACCACACATGGACGGTGACACCGCCGAATGATCCGGAGAAGGGGGCTGTTTTCGATGTGCATAGCGGTGCCACAGGCGTGGCGAGCGATGGCACGGCGTTGAGAGATCTGTGACATGGCGAGCGTGAAAAAGCGACATCAGAGCGGCTTTACTTACATGGCGCTGCTGTTTTTTGTTGCGATCATGGGAGTTACTCTGGCGGCGACGGGGCAGTTGTGGTCAACAGCGCAGCAAAGAATCAAGGAGCGGGAACTGCTTTATATTGGCGGCGAGTTCCAGCGGGCGATCGGTGCTTATTACGAGCGTACGCCTGGAGCGATCAAGCGATTTCCGACGCAATTGGATGATTTACTAACCGACAGACGTATGGCGGGGACTGTACATCATCTACGACGTATCTATCTGGATCCCATGACATTGTCAGCAGATTGGGGATTGGTGCAGGCGCCTGACGGCGGCATCATGGGGGTGTACAGCCACTCAACCTCCACGCCTGTCAAAACCGGCAATTTTGCGGATGAGCAGGCGGGGTTTGATGCTGCTGAGAGTTACGCCGACTGGCGCTTTATTTATGTCCCGGCGAAAGAAGCAGTGCCGGGACGATGAAAATTAGCCGGCGTTTTTCTTGTCGTAGCAATGCGGGCAAGACTTCCCATACACATACTCCGGCGACAGTTGCTGGCGCGGGGTGACTACGGCGCGGCAGTTGAAGCATTGGGCGGTTTCGGTCGGCTCCAGTTTCGGGTTCAGCGCGGTACGGTAGTCGAACACGAAACAGTCGCCGGTGTAGTGGTCGCCGCCGACTTCCTCGAAGTATTTCAGGATGCCGCCTTCCAGTTGGTAGACGTTGTCGTAGCCGATGTTCTGCATGTGGATGGCGGCTTTTTCGCAGCGGATGCCGCCGGTGCAGAAGGTCACCACGGTCTTGCCTTCGAAGTCGGCCTTATGGGCGGCGATCACGTCCGGGAATTCGGTGAACTTCTTGATGCGGTAATCGACCGTGTTGTTGAAGGTCCCGACGTCCACTTCGAAATCGTTGCGGGTGTCGACCATGACCACCGGCTTGCCGTTGTCGTCGACGCCGTTGTCCAGCCAGCGTTTCAGCGTGTGGGCCTCGACGAACGGCGCGCGGCCTTCTTCCGGCTTGATCAGCGGCATGCGCATGGTGATGATTTCTTTTTTGATCTTGACCAGCATGCGCTTGTGCGATTGCTCGGCCGATAAGCTTTCCTTCACTTCCAAGTCGGCGAAGCGGGCGTCGCTGCGCACCCAGGCCAGGAATTCGTCGATATGGCCGCGCGGGCCGGACAGGAACATATTGATGCCTTCCGGGGTCAGCAGGATGGTGCCTTTCAGGCCCAGGCGCTGGCAGATGTCCTGGTACTGCGGGCGCATCGCTTCGGTGTTATCGAAGGTGACGAATTTGTAGGCGGCGATGTTGACGTGCTGGGTTGCAGCGCCAGCATGCGCTTCAGCTTGTAAAGCGGTATTAGCTTGCATGATGGTGTGGGGATCAAAAAAGGGAAAGGCGACATTATACGCGCGATTGCCGGGCAAGTCCTAATTTTGCCTAAAATTTGAGCAGGGTGACGAATTTGACTGAACTCTGCCGCCGTTCAGATGTCTAATCAGAAAAGCGACTGGAGGGAGCGCATCATGCGGACGGCGTTTGATAAATTTTCCTACCTCATTGGACTTTTCCTGCGTCAGCAATTATCTGCTCAGGAATTTAGCGGCACGTTCATCAACCAATTTTTGGATGAGAAAGAACCACTGCCCGAGCCGCTCTTTCTATTACTCGATGAGCTTTTTGGTGATGCCGATTCTTTTACAACCGACCAGGGATTATTGGCCGAAAATCCAGGCTTTTATTTAGACGAAAAAGGGTTGGAAGCCAAGACAAGAGATATTTTGCGTCGGATGCAGATGTGGCATACCCGCTCGCAAGACGCGGTTGAAGCAATGAGGCAGTTTGAAAAGATTGAGGGGGTGGAAGAGCAGCAAATTCTCGATTGGATAGCAGAGGGGAGAACATGAGTTTGGTTCTTGATGCATCCATGACGCTCTCCTGGATATTTAAACGTGCCGATCCGGCAGAAAGGGCTTGTGCCGATAGAGCTTTACTGTCGATGCCGGGGACGCCGGTAGTTGTGCCGCCACTTTGGTATTTGGAGGTCGCCAATGGTTTGCTCGTTGGAGAGCGTCGTCGTGTCGTGACAGAGGGGGAGAGTACGCATTTCTTGCGGCTATTGGCCCAACTCTCGATCAGCATAGATAGTGCCCTTGCTGCCACCCATCATGGTGAGGTGATTACCTTGGCGCGCCAGCATGACCTCACAGCTTATGATGCTTGTTACCTTGAGCTTGCGTTGCGCCTGGGGGCTGCACTCGCTAGTTTTGATGGCAAACTCATTAAGGCCGCGCAGGCGGCTGGCGGGTTGGTATTTACATAGTCCTGCGAACCCATGCGCGGTAAAATAGGGGGTTATCGAACCTGTATTGAACCCACCTATGAACATGGTAGCAAACGAACAAGAAATGCGCGGCGCTGCAATTGTCCCTGCGGGACCGTCTTTCGTCCATTTGCGGGTGCACTCGGAATATTCCATCGTCGACGGCCTGGTGCGGATCGACGATCTGGTCAAGCAGGCAGCCAAGGATCAGCAGGGCGCGCTGGCGGTCACCGACCTGGCCAATATGTTCGGCATGGTGAAGTTCTACAAGTCGGCGCGCGGCAAGGGCATCAAGCCGGTGGTCGGCGTCGATTGCTGGATCACCAACGATGAAAACCGCGACAAGCCGTCGCGCCTGATGTTGTTCGCCAAGAACCGCATGGGTTACCTCCAGCTGTGCGAGCTGCTGTCGCAAGCCTGGCTGACCAATCAATACAAGGGCCGCGCGGAAATCCGCACCGAGTGGCTGCAAGAACTCACCTCCAAAACCTACGCGCTGCTGCCCGACGATAATCCGGCCAACGGCTTGATCGCCCTGTCCGGCGCGCACTTCGGCGACGTCGGCATGGCCATCGAAAACGGCAACCCGGCGCTGGCCGAAGCCAACGCCCGCAAGTGGGCGCAGATTTTCCCCGGCCATTTCTACATCGAGATCCAGCGCGCCGGCCAGCCGAACCAGGAGATGCAGGTGCGCCATTCCGTCTCGCTGGCGTCCAGGCTGGGCCTGCCGGTGGTGGCCACCCATCCGGTGCAGTTCATCTCGCAGGAAGAATTCATTGCCCACGAGGCGCGCGTGTGTATCGCCGAGGGCGAGATGCTGGCCAACGCCAAGCGCGTCAAGCGCTTCAACGAGCAGATGCGCTTCCTGACGCAGAAGGAGATGGGCGAGCTATTTCACGATCTGCCGGCCGCGCTGCAAAACTCGGTGGAGATCGCCAAGCGCTGCAATCTAACGCTGACGCTGGGCAAGCCGCAGCTGCCGAACTTCCCCACCCCCGGCATGACCATCGACGAGTTCCTGGTCGCCGAAACCAAGAAGGGTCTGGAAGAACGCCTGATCCAGCTGTACCCGGATCCGGTCAAGCGCGAAGCCAACCGCAAGCGCTACGAGGACCGTCTGGAGTTCGAGAACAACACCATCATCAAGATGAAGTTCCCGGGCTACTTCCTGATCGTGGCGGAGTTTATCCAGTGGGGCAAGAACAATGGCGTGCCGATCGGTCCGGGCCGTGGCTCGGGCGCGGGTTCGCTGGTGGCGTACGCGCTGAAGATCACCGACCTCGATCCGCTGAAATACAACCTGCTGTTCGAACGTTTCCTGAATCCCGAGCGCGTATCGATGCCCGACTTCGATATTGACTTCTGCCAGGAGAAGCGAGAGCTGGTGATCCAGCACGTGAAGGATTTGTACGGCCGCGACGCGGTGTCGCAGATCGCCACCTTCGGTACCATGGCGGCCAAGGGCGCGATCCGCGACGTCGGCCGCGTGATGGACTTCGGCTACAACTTCTGCGACGGCGTCTCCAAGCTGATTCCGTTCAAGCCGGGCAAGCCGGTGTCGATCGCCGAGGCCATCGAAGAAGAACCGATGCTGAAGGAACGCCAGCAAAACGAGGAAGAGGTGGCGCAACTGCTCGATCTGGCGCAGCAGGTGGAGGGCATTACCCGTAACATCGGCATGCACGCCGGTGGCGTGCTGATCGCGCCGGGCAAGCTGACCGACTTCTGTCCGCTGTACACCCAGTCCGGCGATTCCGGCGTGGTGTCGCAGTACGACAAGGACGACGTCGAAGCCGTCGGCCTGGTGAAGTTCGACTTCCTGGGGCTGACCACGCTGACCATTCTCGACCGCGCGGTGCGCTACATCAAGGCGCTCGATCCGGAAGAAAAAGACTTCGACTTGGCCAAGCTGCCGCTGACCGACCGTCCTTCGTATGAGTTGCTGACCAAGGCCAAAACCGTGGCCGTGTTCCAGCTGGAGTCGCGCGGCATGCAGGGTATGTTGAAAGACGCGCGTCCCGACCGCTTCGAGGACATTATCGCGCTGGTGGCGTTGTACCGTCCGGGCCCGATGGACCTGATTCCGGACTTCTGCAAGCGCAAGCACGGCGAGAAATTCGATTATCCCGATCCGCGCACCGAATCGATTCTGTCCGAAACCTACGGCATCATGGTGTATCAGGAGCAGGTGATGCAGATGGCGCAGATAGTCGGCGGCTACTCGCTGGGCGGCGCCGACATGCTGCGCCGCGCGATGGGTAAGAAGAAAGCCGAGGAGATGGCCGAGCACCGCGCCATCTTCCGCGCCGGCGCCGCCAAGGACGGCCTGTCGGAAGAAAAGGCCGACGAGATTTTCGACTTGATGGAAAAGTTCGCCGGCTACGGCTTCAACAAGTCGCACGCCGCCGCCTATGCGCTGCTGTCGTATCACACCGCGTATCTGAAGGCGCACCATCCGGCCGCGTTCATGGCAGCCAATATGTCGCTGGCCATGGAAGACACCGAGAAGGTGAAGATCCTGGTCGAGGATGCGATCGACATCTGCGGCCTGACCATCCTGCCGCCGGACATCAACAAGTCGGAATTCCGCTTCGTGCCGGATGGCCCGCCGCCTTCGGTCACCGGCAAGAAGGTGACGCAGATCCGCTACGGTCTGGGCGCGTGCAAGGGCGCGGGCCAGAATGCGATCGAGGCCATCATCGCCGCGCGCGAGGCCGACGGTCCGTTCACCAGCCTGTTCGATTTCTGCAAGCGCGTGGACAAGAAGCAGATCAACCGCCGCACGATAGAATCGCTGATCCGCGCCGGCGCCTTCGACTGCCTCGGCGTCGACCGCGCCGTGCTGCTGGCGTCGGTCGGCTTCGCGATGGAATATGCCGACCAGCAGGCCAAGTCGGCCAACCAGGTCAGCCTGTTTGGCGGCGACGACAGCGATCTCGAGCCGCCACCGGACTATGTGAAGGCCGCGCCGTTCACCGACCGCCAGAAGCTGGCGGAAGAGAAGATCGCGCTGGGCTTCTACCTGTCCGGCCACATGTTCGATTCGTTCGCGCCGGAAGCGCGCCGCTTCGCCCGCACCAAGCTGGCCGATCTGGAGCCGTCGCGCGATCCGCGCATGCTGTGCGGCGTGATCACCGGCATCCGTCCGCAGATGACCCAGCGCGGCAAGCTGCTGATCGTCACGCTGGACGACAAGAGCGCGGTGGTAGAGGTGACCGTCTACGCCGAGGTGTTCGAAGAGAACAAGCACATGTTCAAGGAAGATGAATTCCTGGCGGTGATCGGCAAGGTGTCGGAAGACCGCTTCTCGGGCGGCCTGCGGATTTCGGCCGAGAAGGTGTTTGACATCATCAGCTCGCGCGTCAAGCACGGCAAGCAGCTGGGCATGGCGTTGCCGACCACGGTGGACGCCAGGAAGGTGGCCGAAGTGCTGGCGCCGCATCGCCAGGCCGATGGCTTGCCGGTGTCGGCGCGCATCCAGCCGCAGGGCGTCAGCTGCGTGTTGCAGCTGGGCGAAGCCTGGCGCGTGGCGCCGTCCGACGAATTGCAACTGGCGCTGAAGCAGGTGCTGGGCGCGCAGGACGTCGCGGTCGAATACTAGCGTCGTCCCGGCGCAGGCCGGGACCCATGCTGAGCCAGCGCTCCATGGACTCCGGCTTGCGCCGGAGTGACGGCACGCCGGTGGCGCCTCAGAACTGCGCGCTGACGCCGGTGATGGCGTAGCCTTTGGCGCCGATCTGCGCCAGCGGATGTTCTATGTGGTATTTGGGGAGTTCGTCGCGCTCGTCGTCGACTTCGACGTGCTTGGCCTCGGCGTGCCAGTCGGTGTTGGTGGCTTCTTCCGGAATCGGCTTGCCTTCCGGTACAGCCAGATAGCTGTGTTTGCCCTGTGCTTCATCTCGGCAATAAATATCCACGCGCATGGTATTTCTCCTCGGACGAAAAGCCCATGTTACCGGATTTCTTTACGCTAGTGCGTACTTATCCTCTTCCTCTTCCATTCGCACCGGCGCCCGCTCCGCCATGACGGCGACCATGGCCATGCGCGGCGCGTGCAGGCTGACCGTCATGGCTTGCGCCATTTCGCACAGCGTTTCATGGCGCTTGCGCGCCTCCGAACGCTTCTTGGAGGCAATCGCGGCCAGGTCCGGCGCGCAGATCGCCTCGCTGGCCAGCTGATAATCGCCGTCGGCGCGCACGGTCGCGCCCAGTTCCTGCCACAGCGTATCGTAATCGGCATGCACCTTGCCCTGGCGGGTGGCGCCGCACACCACGCGGTTGGCGTTGCTGACCAGGCGCAGGGCGGCGCAGCCATGGTCGTGGGCAAACTGGCCCAGCAGCTTGATCATCAGGTTCTTCGGACGCAGGCCGTGCAGCTCGCGGGTGGCATCCTTGATCAGTTGCAGGCCGTGCTCGCCGCGCGGCCCCTGCATGCAACCCACGCCCAGCAGCATGCCTTGCTCGCTGTGGACGAAGGAAAACGCGCAGCTGTAGACCAGCTCGCCGCCTTGCAGCAGTTGCAGCACCAGCTCGCCCTCACGTTCCATCGGCTCGATGGCGCGCAATTGCAGCTGGTAGGGCAGGCCGCTCTTGCCTTCGACCTTGGCCAGCAGCACGGCGCCACGGGCGGCCTGCACCGTCAGCGGGCCGAGGCCGCGGCGGAAGATGTGCTGGTAGTGCTCGCGCAGCAGGTGCAGGCGCTGGCCGATCGGCATGGTGTTGCTCAGGTAAGGGCGGTAAATCTTGTACAGCAGGCGCGGCCTGGCTTTGACCAGCTCGGCAAACATGGGGTGGGAGTTCAGCAGTTCCAGCCAGCCAAGGGTGGCGTTGCGGTGCACGGCCGCGCGGAGCGACAATTTCAGCGTTTCCCGCAGCTGTTTCAGGCCGGTAAAGCCTGCTGCGCCGGAGCGGATGGTGATGGACTGCGTCATCGAACTCTTCCAATGGAGGGCCTTGTGGGCAAGTCGCGAGTGTAGTGTCCGTGTAACGCAATGTAAATTGGGGTAAAGATCTACGGATTTCCCGTAATAATTGCTGCTTAGATAATTGAACTGTTGTATAGAGGAGAGGCGCTTGTGCTAAGGGTTACGCGTACTGCGAAAAGCAATGCAAGATGAGCTGGGGCAACGCATAATGATACATTGCGATACAAACCGGCCCGTATGACCGCCTCTCCTGTGCCCCGTTACCTGGTATTCCCCGCGTTCATCGCGCTGTACCTGCTATTTGACTGGGCGACCTACATCGATCCGCTGTACGGCCTGAACATCACGCCCTGGAATCCGGACCCGGCGCTGGGGCTGGTGTGCTGGCTGGTGTATGGCTGGCGCGCGGCGCTGCCGTGGTGGATCGCGCTGGTGCTGGGTGAGGTGGTGGTGCGCGGCATGCCGGCTGGGCTGGGGCTGACCTTGCTGCTGTCGCTGTGGCTGACGGTCGGCTATGGCGCCATCGGCGAGGTGTTGCGGCGGGTGTTTGGCAACAGCGGCGTGTTCGACAGCCGCCACCGCCTGTTCCAATGGGTGCTGATCCTGCTGGTGGGCGCGCTGCTGAACGATGTGGTGTACATGTCGCTGCTGTCGCTGGCCGGGCTGATTCCGCCGGGCGCGTGGGCGGCGGTGGTGCTGCGCTTTGGCATCGGCGACATGGTGGGCATGCTGGTGTCGATGCCGCTGCTGTGGATGCTGTCCAGTGCGCAGGGGCGGCAGCGCCTGCGGGCCACGGTGTGGCGCTATGAAACGCTGGGCTACCTGGCGCTGTCGATCGGCGTGCTGTACCTGGTGTTCGGCACCATTGAAACCTCGGAGTTCAAGCATTTTTACTTCCTGTTCCTGCCGGTGCTGTGGGCGGCGACGCGGCAGGGGGTGTACGGCACGGCGCTGATGGTGTTCGTGTTGCAACTGGGGATAGGCGCGCTGGTCAAGTGGAACAACGCGGTCAACATCGAGGTGCCGGAGTTGCAGATGCTGGACGCCATGCTGGCGCTGGTGGGTTTTTCGATCGGCATCGTGGTGGATGAGGTGCGCCAGGTGTCGAACGACTTGAAGCAGTCGCTGCGGCTGGCGGCGGCCGGCGAGATGGCCGCCGCGCTGGCGCATGAACTGAATCAGCCGCTGACGGCGCTCAGCGCCTACGGCAAGGCTTGCGAATTCCTGGTGGAACGTGGCGAGGGCGGCGAAATGCTGAAAAGCGCCATCCAGCGCATGATCGCCGAGTCGGGCCGGGCGGCCGACGTGGTGCGGCGCCTGCGCGACTTCTTCCGCACCGGCGCCATGAAGCTGGAGCCGGTGGAGGCGGCGCAACTGGTGTCCAGCGTCAGCCAGCAGTTCTTCGGCGCGCTGCGCGAGCATGGCGTGGTGTTGCAGGTGGACGAGATGCCGGGGCTGGCCATGCTGGCCGACCGCTTGCAGATCGAGCTGGTGCTGCGCAACCTGCTGGCCAACGCGCTCGACGCGGTGCAGGAGCGGCCGGCGGGCGAGCGCCGCATCACGGTGTCGGCGCAGCAGCTGGACAGCAAGCGCCACGGCAAGAACAGCTGCTTGCAGCTGACGGTGGAAGACAGCGGCAAGGGCGTGTCGGCCGAGCTGGCGGCGCGCCGGTTCGAGCCGTTTGTCTCGTCCAAGGCCAGCGGCATGGGACTGGGCCTGGTGCTGAGCCGGGCGATTATGGAAGCGCACGGCGGCTCGCTCTGGGCCGAGGTGGGCGATCACGGCATTTTTAAATTGGCGCTGCCGCTGGCGCGCCGCGTAGTGGAAGGGCAGGAAAACTATGGTGCAGCATGATTTAACCGTCTTCATCGTCGACGACGATCCGGCCGTGCGCGATGCGCTGGGCTTGCTGCTGGGCGTGCGCGGCTACCGTACCGCGGTGTTCGCCGGCGCCGAGGCCTTCTTGCAGGGCTGGCAGGCCGGCTGGAGTGGTTGTTTGCTGGTGGATATCCGCATGTCCGGCATGGACGGGCTGACCTTGCAGCGCGAGCTGCGCGCGCGTGGCTGTCCGATGCCGGTGGTGGTGATGAGCGGCCATGGCGACGTCAGCACGGCGCGCGCGGCGTTCAAGGCGGACGCGGTGGACTTCCTGGAAAAGCCGCTGGACGACGCCAAGCTGATCGCCGCCATCGACGAAGCGCTGGCGCGGGCGCGCGACAACCAGAGCGAGCAGCAGCGCCGCAGCCGCAGCGCCAACCTGCTGAACGAGTTGACGCCGCGCGAGCGCGAGGTGATGGAACTGGTGGTGCTGGGCCGTCACAACCGCGACATCGGCCCGGCGCTGGGCATCAGCGTGCGCACGGTGGAAGTCCACAAGGCGCGCCTGATGAGCAAGCTGGGGGTCGACAACGTGGCCGACCTGGTCCGCATCAGCATGCTGGAATAAACTCCGGGGTCAGGTCCTCCATTTCTACACGAGCCCAACCGTAGCCGAGGCTACGGTTGGGCTCGTGTAGAAATGGAGGACCTGACCCCGGAATGGTTAGCGCTGGGCGGCGCGGGTGCGTTCCAGGCGTTGCCACAGCTTGAGCTTGCGCACCGCCGTTTGCTGGAAGTGGAACCAGCGGTTGCCCTCCAGCGCGCGCCGCACCTGGCGCGCGGTGTGCGCCGACTGCTTGCCCTGGCCGGCCATGCCGGCCAGCACTTGCTGCGGCGGCCCGAACAGGCTGTCGAGGAAGATGCCGCGCACTTTGCCGCGCACCGCGTCGCCGGTCGCCGCCGGCAGCTGGTAGGAGTTCTTCACCATGCCGATGTAGAAGTGGCACACCGCCAGGTCGAATTGCGCCCGCACCGCCGCGCTCACGCCGGCCCGCTCGAAGTGCGGCTTGACCGCCGCCAGCGCCGAGACGAAATCCACGCACCACTGCTCGCTGATCACGCGCGTGATGCTGACCGGGTGCTGCCGGTACGCCAGCAGCACGTGCGGCAGGTACACCAGGCTGCGGCAGCGCTGCAACAGGCGCGGCACCACCGCCACGTCCTCGAACAGGCGGCGCGACGGGAACAGCGGCATGGCTTCCTGCGCGTAGATCTCGCGCCGGAACACCTTGCACCACACGTACATGTGGCGGTCGTTGAAGAAGGAGGTCAGGATGGCGTCCTGGCAGGTGATGGTCCGCTCCGGCTCGTAGCTCATGTAGACGTCGCGATCCTTGTCCGGCGCGTCCGGATGCCACATGCGCAGCGCGGTGGCGATCACGTCCGGGCGGCGCTCGGCGATCACCCGCTCCAGCGCCTCCAGCGAACGCGGCAGCAGGCGGTCGTCGCTGTCGACGAACAGGATGTATTCGCCGCGCGCCTCCATCAGGGCGCGGTTGCGGGCGTCGGAGATGCCCTGGTTGACTTGCTCCACCAGCCGGATCTGCAGGCGCGGATGGGCCGCCCGCACCGCCTGCACGCGCGCCACGGTGCCGTCGGTGGAGCCGTCGTCCACCACGATCAGTTCGTGCTGGCCCCCCATCTGGGCGACGATGTGCTCCAGGCAGTCGGTGATGAAGCGCTCGACGTTGTAGCCGGGCACCAGGATGCTCAGCAGCGGGGCGTCGGGGTGATGCGGCTTCATGCGCGCAATCCTTTCACCGCCAGCACGGTGCGGTCGGCCGCGCGCTGGAGCACGGTGGCGCGGTTGCTGGTTTCCTGGTCGCGCGCGTTTTCCTGGTGCCACAGGTGCAGCACCTCGGTGGCGTAGGCGCCATCCTTGCGCATCACCCCGGCGTTGAACAGGCGCACCACCAGGTCGGAATCCTCGTGGCCCCAGCCGAGGAAGCTTTCGTCGAAGCCGTTGACCAGCTCCAGGTCGGCGCGCCACACGGCCAGGTTGCAGCTCTTGATGCGGCGCCAGGTGAAGCGCTTGCTGGTGCGGCCCACGTCCGGCAGGGTGAACAGCAGCGGCAGCACTTTGTTGAGGTCGCCCCGGCGGCGCCAGGCCAGCTTGTCGGCGGCACCCAGCGCCTGCAAGTCGATGCGCTGGCCCAGCACGCGCGCGGTGGCGGGCTGGTTCAGCAGGATGCGGCTGCCCTGCACCAGGTGGCCGCGCTGCGCCAGTTTGCGGTGCTGGCTGATAAAATTGCGCTGCGGCACGCAATCGCCGTCGAGGAAGACGATGTAGTCGCCCCGGGCGTCGAGCGTGCCGAGGTTGCGCGCGCGGGCCGCGCGGAAGCCCAGGTCTTCCTGCCAGACATGGCGCAGCGGCACCGGCGAACGGGCCGCCAGCGCGGCCACGGCCTGCTGCGTGTTGTGGCCGGAGCCGTCATCAGCGATAATGATTTCGAACCGGTGATCGTCCTGGGAGAAGCAGGCTTCGACCACGGCGCTCAAGGCATCCGGCCGGTTGTAGGTGGTAATGACGACGGAAATAAGGACGGGTGGCATAGCGAGCTGTAGCAGATTGCTTTTTTGCAATAAACGATAATATGAATGAATAATACCTCAGCCCAGTCCACCGCCAGCACTGTCTTTATCCACAGCCTGATTTTTGCCTTCCCCTTCCTGCTGCTGATCACCCGCCCGGGGGTTGGCCTGTGCAGCTTCGCCTTCCTGATCACCGCCGTGGTCTACCACCGCCGGGGCTGGCCTGAGCTGTTGCGCCATCTTACTGAGATTCGCGGGGTATTGATAGCGTTTGGCGCGGTGCTGTTGCTGGCCCTGTTCCTGGGCCTGCTCAGCGGCGACGGCCGCCTGCGCGACCTGGAAAAACCGTTCCGCATGCTGGCCGCCTCCACCGTGATGCTGACCGTGCTGGCCTGCCGTCCCAGCCGCAAGGCGCTGTGGTGGGGCCTGATCGCCGGCGCCGTGGCCGGCGCCGTGTTCATCGCCTACCAGCGCTGGGGCATGGGGGTGGAGCGCCCGGGCGGCCTGATCAACTCGATCACCTTTGGCGACATCATGCTGTGCATGGCCCTGATGTGCCTGGCCGGCACGCTGGACTTCGCCGGCCGCGCCGCCATCTGGCCCGGCCTGGGCGCGCTGGCCGGCCTGACCGGCTCGATCGCCAGCGGCACCCGCGGCGGCTGGGTCGCCATCCTGTTTTCCGTGGTGCTGCTGGTGCGCTACGGCCATGTGCTGCGCGGCCGCCTGCGCAAGGGGCTGGCGCTGCTGGCGCTGGCCTTGCTGGTGAGCACCTACTTTATTCCGCAGACCGGCGCCCGCGAGCGCATCGACGAGGGCATCAGCGACGTGCAGCAGTATTTCAGCGGCGGCCCGAGCTACACCAGCGTCGGCATCCGGCTGGAGCTGTGGCGCAGCGCGCTGCAACTGATCGAGCGCCATCCGCTGCTGGGCGCCTCCATCCCGACCGTGAAGGCGGAGATGCAGGAGCTGGTCAAGTCCGGCCGGGTCCATCCGTATGTGCTGGAGTTCGAGCACTTCCACAACGATATCCTGCAGGCCACGGTGTTTGGCGGCGTGGCCGGGCTGGTGGCCTGGGGCGCCACCTTGCTGATGCCGTTCCTGTTTTTCCGCGCCCAGATGCACCGTGGCGGCGGCGCCCGCGCGCCGGCGCTGGCCGGCATGCTGCTGGTCCTGAGTTACTTTAGCTTCGGCCTGACGGAAGTGATCTTCTGGTCGGTGCGCAGCAATATGTTTTACGCGATGATGCTGTTCCTGTTGGCGGGACTGTGCCTGAATGCGAAGGAGGAAGCCCGTTGAATGCACTGCGCACCCTGATTATTTCCCCCAACTGGATCGGCGACGCCGTGATGGCGCAGCCGCTGCTGCAATTGCTGCGCGCGGCCCATCCGGAGCGCCCCATCGACGTGCTGGCGCCGCCCGGCGTGTCGTCGGTGTGGAAGCAGGTGGCGGAGGTGGACGAGGTGCTGGAAACGCCGTTCCGCCACGGCGCCCTGCAACTGCGTCAGCGCTGGAAGTTCGCCCGCCTGCTGCGCAAGCGCGGCTACGCCGACGCCTACGTGCTGCCCAACACCATCAAGTACGCCTTGATCCCGTGGCTGGCCGGCATCAGGAAACGCGTCGGCTACAAGGGCGAAAGCCGCTACGGCATGATCAATGTGATGCACCACGACGAGCTGCCGCCGCGCCCCATGGTGCCGTTCTACGCGGCGCTGGCCAGGCCGCCGGTGACGGTGCAGGGGCCGGGCCTGCGCGCGGCCTTGCCGCGTCCGCGCCTGATGGCCACGCCGGCGCAGATCGCGGCGGTGCAGGCGCGCCACGCCATCGACCCGGCGCGGCCGCTGGTGGCGATGGCGCCGGGCGCGGAATTCGGCGGCGCCAAGCGCTGGCCGGCGCGCCACTTCGCCGGCCTGGCGCAGGCAGTGTTGGCGCGCGACCCATCGACCCAGATCGCGTTGCTGGGTTCGCCCAAGGACCAGGAGGCTTGCGCCGAGGTGGCGGCGGCCTTGCAAGCTGGGGCAAATGCGGGCGCTGCGGTGTTCAACCTGGCCGGCGCCACCAGCCTGCCGGAAGCGATCGCCCTGATCGCGCGCGCGGCGGCGGTGGTGGCCAACGATTCCGGCCTGCTGCACATCGCCTCGGCGCTGAACCGCCCGGTGCTGGCGCTGTACGGCCCCACCGATCCCGATCACGCGCCGCCGTTTTCCGACCTGGCGGCGTCGATTTCGCTGCGCCTCGATTGCGCGCCGTGCAAGCAGCGCGAATGCCCGCTCGGCCACCAGGACTGCATGGTCAAGCTGACGCCGGAGCTGGCGTGGCAAAAGCTGCAACCGATGCTGGCGCAGGGCTAGTTCCACGGGGCACCATTTTTGCGGTATAACGTCAGGAGTGCCATCTCCTGCGCGCGCCTATGTCTAAGCGATTTTCCATTACTTTCTGGGCCACGGTGTTCGTCAGCGTGGTCTGTCTGTCGCTGGTCGGGGTCGACGTCTGGCGCAGCCTGAATGCGCGCGGCTTCCAGCTGCTGGAGATGGAACGGCTGGGCGCCAACGTGGCGCGCGCCATGGCGCAGCAGGCCGACGACACCATCAAGGCGGCCGACACCGCGCTGACCGATCTGGTCGAACGCATCGAGACCGATGGCCAGGCCGCGCCGGCGCTGGCGCGCGTGCAACGGCAGATGACGGCGCAGGTGGCAAATCTGCCACAGCTGGTGGGGCTGTATGTGTACGATGAAAACGGCCGCTGGATCGTCAACTCGCGCGGCGTGCTCAGCCAGTCCTACAACAACGCCGACCGCGAATACTTCATCTATCACCGCACCCATCCCGAGCGCGGTCCGCACGTGGGCGACCCGGTGATCAGCCGCGACACCGGCAAGTGGATCATGCCGGTGTCGCGCCGCCTGAACAAGGCCGACGGCAGCTTCGGCGGCGTGGTGCTGGCCACCCTGGACATCGATTATTTCCGCCGTTTTTACCAGAGCTTTGACGTCGGCGCGCGCGGCGCCGTGGCGCTGGTCGGCAACAACGGCGTGCTGATGCTGCGCAAGCCGTTTGACGCCGAACGGGTCGGCAGCAGCATGCGCGACAGCGAGCTGTATCGCCATTACGCGCGGCAGGCCGGCGGCGCGCGCGCCGGCAGCGCCTTTTTCCAGTCTCTGCACGACGGCGAAATACGGTTGCACAGTTTCCGGCCGCTGGAGCACTATCCGCTGTTTGTCACGGCCGGCATTTCGCGCGAGGAGATGCTGGAGCGCTGGCGCCGCGATACCTTCACTCGTTCGATCGGGGTGGTGGTGCTGGCGGCGCTGATCGGCTTTTTCGGCAAGCGGCTGGTGGACCAGATCAAGCTGCGCGCGCTGGCCGAGGCCGAGCTGCGCAAGGCGCGCGACGCGCTGGAAAGCGCCAACCGCACGCTGGAGCGGCAAGCCATGCAGGACGGCCTGACCGGGCTGGCCAACCGGCGCCAGTTCGACGTCACGCTGGGCAATGAGTTCAGCCGCGCCACCCGGCACGAGGACACGCTGGCGTTCATCATGATCGACGTCGACTACTTCAAGCAGTACAACGACGTGTATGGCCACAGCGCCGGCGACGAGGTGCTGCGCACCGTCAGCAAGCTGATACGCGCGCTCACGCCCAAGCGGCCGGGCGACCTGACGGCGCGCTATGGCGGCGAGGAGATCGGCATCCTGCTGCCGAACACCGACGTCACGGGCGCGCAGGCGGTGGCCGAGCGCATCCGCCAGGCGGTGGCGCACATGCAGATGCCGCACAGCGGCAGCCCGCTGGCCCATGTGACCCTGAGCGCCGGCGTGGCCACCATCTCGCCCAAGCGCGGCGTGCACCTGGCCGGCATGCTGGTGGAGGCGGCCGACAAGGCGCTGTACGTGGCCAAGTCGGAAGGCCGCAACCGCGTGTGCGTGGCGCAGCCCGAGTAAGCTACTCTTCCAGCCGGTGCAGCGCCGCGCGCGCGATCGCCGGCGAGACGATGTGGGCGCCGTCGAATTCCTGGTACGCCACCTCATAGCCTTCCTGCGCCAGACGCTGCGCGATGGCCGCGCCGCGCGCCACCGGCAACACCCGGTCATCCTTGCCGTGCGAGACGAAGATGCGCGGCAGGCCCTCGCGCCGCAGCGGCGCCATGAAGCCCGGCGAGAACGCCAGGATGTCGCTGAACAGATGGCCGTTCATCAGCCCCACCGACAGCGCGTACGAGGCACCGTCCGAAAAGCCGGCGATCGCCATGGCCTGCTCGTCCACTTCATAGCGCTGCATGGTCCACAGCAGCGTGCGGTCGATGAAGGCCAGGTCGGCGCCGAAGCCGCCGCGCAGGAAGTCCCAGCTGCTGTCCTGCGCGTCCGGGACCAGCAGCAGCGCGCCATGGCGCACCGCGTGACCCAGCGCGATGTGATCGCCGCCGCCATGCCGGCCGCCGGCGCCGTGCAGCAGCAACAGCAGGTGCAGGCGGCGGCCCTCGGCGTTGGCGTCCGGCGGCACGTGCAGCAGCGCCTTGCGGCCGTCGCCGAACGACAGCTGATGGGTGCCCGCTTCCAGCGGCGGCTGGCGCTGGTGGTCCATCAGCCGCAGCACGTCCGGCCGCGCATGCAGGCGGCCGTCGGCGTAGGGGACGGGCGGCTGGTTCATCAGTCAGACACCGGGAAGGTGAATTGCGTGATGGTGCCGTTGGGCGTGGTCACGGTGATGTTCAGCACGCCGGAGCTGCTGACATTGCTGCACACGTAAGTGGCGGTCTGGGTGGCGTCGCTGGCCATGGTGACGGCATACACCCAGGCGCTGGAATCGGCCGCGCCGGTGTTGGGCACGGTCACGGTGGCGCTGCTTTGCAGCAGGCCGTTGGAGGCGGTGAACAGGATCTGGGTGCCGGCCGGCAGCGGGTTGCCGGGCCGGTCGTAGCGCCACAGCGGATCGCCCGGATACAGCGCCATGCGGTTGCTGGCGAACACGGTCGGGTTGTTGTCGCGGATGGCGAAGTGGTAGGTGCGCGGCGTGTTGACGAAGGGCGTGCCGTTGCTGCACGCTTCCAGCGTCAGGGTGCCGCCGGTGGGGCTGGCGCTTTCCAGCAGGCTGACCGCCGGCGTGCTGTTGGACAGCACCATCACCAGCGACTGCCGCACATGCACGGTGTTGGCGCTGCCGCCGGCGCCGGCGCTTTGCAGCACGCCGTTGTAGACGCCATTGCCGCTCAGGTCCCAGCTGCCGTTGTTGTTGGAATCGATGTACTGCTCGCCGGCCACGCGCGCCGCGCTGCCGCTGGCATACATGTCATCGATGCCGTTGGCGTTGGCGTCGGTGACGGCGCGGTCGTTGCGGAACGGGTCGCCCAGATCGGTGTACGGTTCGCCGGCGTCGTAGCGGTTGTTGCCATTGCTGTCGACGAAGCTTTCCTCGCCCAGCGCGTACGCCAGCACGGTGACGCGGCCGTCGGCCGGGCGCGGGTTGCCGGGGCAGAAGCGCACCGAGCATTCACCCGGCGTGCCCTTGGTGGTGACCACCGTGCCATCGGGCTGGGTGGTTTGCGTCAGGCCGGTCAGGCAGGAAGCATCGACGCTGCCGCCTTCGGCCGTGAAGCTGACCGCGATGCCGTCCGGCGCCGGGTTGTGGAAGTGGTCGGCCAGGCGAGCGCTGATCAGGGTGCCGGTGGGCGCGGTGCAGCCGTTGTACTGGCCGCCTTCGACGTTGCGGATCACGGCGCTCAGCGAGAAGCTGTTCTGCTCCGGCACGCCGGTCGACACCACCAACTGGTCGGACAGGGTGCCGATGCCGCCGCCGCCGAGCGTGGCGCTGACGCGCACCGGCGTGTTGATGGTGCCCGACGAGACGCTGGTGGTGACCACCCCGGCCGAGTTGCTGGTCGCGCTGGCCGGGCTGAGGGTGATGCCGCCGGCGCTGGTGTTGAGCGCGAAGTTGACCTGCTGGCCGGCCACCGCGTTGCCGCTGTTGTCCATCACCTTGAAGGTGACGGTGGCGGTTTCCTGGCGGCCGGCGCCGCCCGTGCCTTTCAGCGCGATGGTCTGCGGCAGCGCCGACACGAACACCAGCTGGCTGGCGGCGGCCGGTGGCGGCGAGCTGACGTTGTAGCTGGCGCTGACGGTCAGCGCGTTGCCGCTCAGGGTGGCGTTGGCGGTGACCGCGTAGCCGCCGGCCGCGCTGGCGGCGCTGGCGCTGAGGGTGATGGTGGCCTTGCCGTTGCCGTCGGTGACGGCGGTGCCGCCGGCCGAGGAGAACACGGCGTTTTTGTCGGTGCTGCTGAAGGTGACGGCGTTGTTCGGCACCGCCTTGTTGTTGGCGTCCACCAGCGTGGCGGTGACGACGGCGCTGCCGCCCGGCGCCAGCGTGGTGACGGCGGCGCCGCTGGCGTCGGTGACGGTCATGGTCAGCGTCGGCTTGGTGCTGGGCGTGGTGGTGGTCGGGCAGCCGGGCAGGCTGCTGTCGCGGTTCGGATCGATGGCGGTGCAACCGCCGCCGCTGCCGCCGCCACCGCAGGCAGCCAGCAGCAGTGCGCACATCAGGGCCAGCAAATAACGCAAGGTCATGTCGTCTCCTGTTAATTGGTGCCGGCCATGGCGGGCAGCAGGTTGCGGTACAGGTTCAGCATCGCCGGGCCCAGCAGCACCACCAGCAGGCTGGGGAAGATGAAGAAGATCAGCGGGAACAGCAGCTTGAGCGAGATCTTGGCCGCGTGCTCCTCGGCGCGCTGGCGGCGCTTGGTGCGCAGCTGTTCCGATTGCACCCGCAGCGAGTCGGCGATGCTGGTGCCGAAGCGGTCGGCCTGGATCAGCATGGTGACCAATGCGTCGACGTCCTCGACGCCGGTGCGCAGGGCCAGGTTGCGCAGGGCCTTGTCCTTGGCGCTGCCGGCGCGCAGTTCCAGCGTCACCAGCTGCATCTCCTCGGCCAGCACCACGCTTTTCAGGCCGATCTCGTTGGCCACGCGGGCCAGGGCGGCGTCCATGGCCAGGCCGGCCTCCACGCACACCGTCATCAGGTCGAGCGCGTCGGGGAAGGATTCGAAGATGTCGCGCTGGCGCGTTTTCACCACGTGATTCAGCACCACGTTGGGCAGGTAGTAACCGAGGCCGCCGGCCACCACCATCCAGAACAGCTTGACGTTGCCGTCGGTGGCCACGGCCTTGCTGCTCAGGTAGAGGAACACGATCAGCGGCAGCAGCACCGCCAGCCCGGTTTTCCCGGCGAAGAACAGCGCCGGCGTCGACGGCGTGCGCCAGCCGGCGTTGATGAAGCGCATGCGCACCGGCGAGTTTTCCCAGCCTTCGGTCGGCAGCGACAGTTTCGCCAGCGGCGCGGCCAGGTTGACGATGGCCTCGATCCACACGGCGCTCTTGCGCGTGACCTGGCTGCGGTCGTGCAGCGCTTCCAGCCGGTCCTTGACCGGGTTGACGGTGAACAGGCGCACCGCCAGCACCACGCCCGCAAACACGGCGATGAACACCACCAGCAGGAACATGATTTGTATGATGGTCATGGCCGCCGCCTCCTCAGATCCGGATGGTGGTGATGCGGCGTATCATCAGCATGCCGATCACCATCAGCACCGCCGCCACGGTCAGCATCTTGCGTCCGCCCGGATCGGTGAACAGCACTTCCAGCGAGCCGGGATTCACCACCGACACCAGCCCGCCCACCGCGAACGGCATCAGGCCCAGCACCCAGGCCGACATGCGGCCCTCGGCCGACATCACCTTCACCTGGCCCAGCAGCTTGAGGCGGTCGCGGATGATGGCGCTGATAGAGGCCAGCAGGTCGGTCAGGTTGCCGCCGGTCTCGCGCTGGATCAGCACCGCGATCACGAAGTAGCGCAGGTCGGTGCTGGGCACGCGCAAGGCGAGGTTCATCAGCGCGTCCGGCATGGAGACGCCGAAGTTCACTTCATCGAACACGATGCGGAACTCCGCCCCCAGCGGATCGGGGATTTCCTCGCCCACCATTTTCAGCGCGGTGGGGAAGGCGTGGCCGGCGCGCATGGCGCGGCCCATCATGTCGAGCGCGTCGGGCAGCAGCGATTCGATGCGCAGGATGCGCTTGCGCTTGGCGCGCATGGCTTCGAACACCGGCAGCGAGGCCGTCACGCAGGCCAGCATCAAACGGCCGAACCACGGCAGCCGCAGCGAGCTGGCGACAATGAAGCCGATCAGCAGGCAGCCGGCCATCAGCGCCACCAGCTGGGCCGCGTTCATGCCGCGCCCGGTTTGCAGCAGCAGCCGGTCCAGCTTCTGGATGCCGGGCAGTTGTGTCAGCAGCTGCTGCATGCCGGGATCGTGCGCCAGCGTGCGTTCCTTGGTGATGGACACCGCCAGCTCGCTGCCGCTGTCGCCGATGGCGTTGCGCAGGCGGCGCGCGATGCGTTCGGCCTCGGGGCCGCGCGCGTTGTTCCAACCGGTGTAGGCGCCCCACACCGCCAGCGCCACGGCGGCGAAGATCAGGATGCTGAACAGCAGCAGCCGCAGGTCCATGATCAGTATCCCGACGGGTCGAACACGGTGGAGCCGATGTTGACGCCGAAGTTGCGCAGCCGTTCGATGAAGCGCGGGCGGATGCCGGTGGCGGTGTGGTGGCCCAGCACCTTGCCGTCGTCGGCCAGGCCGGTCTGCTTGAAGGCGAAGATTTCCTGCATGGTGATGATCTCGCCCTCCATGCCGGTGACTTCCTGGATCGACATCACCTTGCGCTTGCCGTCGGTCAGGCGCGAGACCTGAATCACGACGCCGACCGCGCTGCTGATCTGCTGGCGCATGGCCTTGGTGGGCAGGCTGGCGGCAGCCATCGACACCATGTTCTCCAGCCGCGTCAGGCCGTCGCGCGGGGTGTTGGCGTGGATGGTGGCCATCGAGCCTTCGTGGCCGGTGTTCATGGCGCCCAGCATGTCGAGCGCTTCGGCGCCGCGCACCTCGCCGAGGATGATGCGGTCGGGCCGCATGCGCAGCGCGTTGCGCACCAGCGCGCGCTGGGTGACCTCGCCCTTGCCCTCGATGTTGGGCGGGCGCGTTTCCAGCCGCACCACATGCGGCTGTTGCAGTTGCAGCTCGGCCGCGTCCTCGATGGTGACGATGCGTTCCGATGGGCTGATGAAGCCGGAGATCACGTTCAGCATGGTGGTCTTGCCGGAGCCGGTGCCGCCGGAGATGACGATGTTGACCTTGGCCTTGCCCAGTCCTTGCAGCACCTCGGCCATGTCGGCCGTCATCGAGCCATAGGCCACCAGGTCGGCCAGGCGCAGCGGGTCGGCCGAGAAGCGGCGGATCGACATGATGGGACCATCGATGGCCAGCGGCGGGATGATGGCGTTGACGCGCGAGCCATCCGGCAGGCGCGCGTCCACCATGGGACTCGATTCGTCGATGCGGCGGCCGACGCGCGAGACGATCTTGTCGATGATCTTCATCAGGTGGGCGTCGTCGCTGAAGGTGACGTCGGTCAGTTCCAGCTTGCCGCGCCGCTCGACGTAGATTTGCCGGTAGGTGTTGACCAGGATGTCGGACACGGTGGGGTCCTCCAGCAGCGGCTCCAGCGGGCCGAAGCCCAGCATTTCGTTCTGGATGTCGCGCGTGAGCGTTTTGCGTTCGGCGTCGTTGATGACCACCGCGTCTTCTTCCAGCAGTTTCTCGACCAGGTTGCGCAGTTCGACGCGGATCTGGTCCTGCGTCAGGCGCTGCATGCTTTCCAGGTCGACGCGGTCGAGCAGGGCGGCGTGCAGGCGCTGCTTGAGTTTCTGGTAGGCGCGGTTGTCGATGCCGCCTTGCACGCGCTGGCCGGAGCCGCGCACATCGGTGTTTTCCAGTCGTTCACGCAGGGAGACGGGATTGCTCATGATGCGTTCCTCTATTTACGCAGGCCCAGCCTGGCCAGCCAGTTGCCGCCTTGCTGCACCGGCGCCGCCTCGCCACTGAGCTTGCGCGCCAGTTCGGCCAGCGACTGGCTGATCGGCGCGCCGGGCTCCAGTTGCAGCACCGGCACGCCCTGATTCACCGAGGCGGCGGCCGAGTCGTAGTTGTTGGGGATGGTGAAGGCGATTTCGGCGTCGAAGGCGCTCTCCAGGTCTTTCAGGCGGATTTCGCTGTTCTTGTCGTGGCGGTTGACGATCAGCTGGATTTTCTCCTTGCCGTATTCCAGCGAGCGGAACACGTTGAGCAGGCGCTTGCTGTCGCGGATGTAGGGCAGCGTGGTTTGCAGGATGGGGAAAATCTGGTCGGCGTGGTCGAGCGCGCGGATGCTGACCGCGTCCAGGCTGCGGCCGACGTCCAGCAGCACGAAGTCGTACTGGCGGCGCGCCAGCTTGAGGATGGCGTCGATGTGGTCCGGCTTGACGTCGTTGGCGTGGGCCGGATCGGACGGCGCCGCCAGCACGCCGTAGTTGGGCGTAATGCTGAGCATGGACGAGGCCAGGAAGGACGGGTCGAGCCGGTGAATCTGTTGCGCCACGTCGCTGAGGGTGGCCAGCGGCTTGTGATCGGAGACGAATAGCGAGGCGTCGCCGAATTGCAGGTTGATGTCGATCAGCGCCACTTTCTGCTTGCCGCTGGCGGCCAGCGCGTAGCCGAGGTTGGTGGCGAGGAAGGTGGCGCCGCTGCCGCCCTTGCAGGAGATGAAGGCCAGCACCTTGCCGCTGGTCTGGCCGCGCCGTTCCAGCTTGTCGGCGATGCGTTCCATGGCCGGGTACAGCGAGTTGCTGGACACCGGCGAAGGCAGCACTTCGCGCACGCCGGCGCGCATGGCTTGCAGCAGGAATTGCGGGTCCTGGTCGATGCACAGGGCGACGCAGGCGATGTTGGGGTATTGCGCGGAGAAGCGTTCCAGTTGTTCGAGGTCGCCGTCGTCGCTTTGCGGGCGGTCGATGATGAGCACGTCCGGCAGGTGTTCGTCGGTGAGGGCGGCGGTGCGGCTGACGTTGCCCACCAGGTGATCGATTTCATCGGAGGGCGAGCGCGCGCGCAGCAGGCGCATCAGGTCGGCCAGTTGGCGTTCGTCGCGGGATATGACGGTGATCTTCAAGTGTGCCGCTCCTTAGCGTTGGCCTAGCGTCGGCCGCCGATGGTGAAGTTGTTGCTCTGGTCGTCCTTGGTGATGAAGGATTGCTGGTAGTTCTGGTAGGCGCCGGCCGCCGCCTGCGCGTCAAGGCCGTTGACCGGGCGCGGCGGTGATTCGCGGCCGGCTTGCGGATTGAGCGTCTGTTGCGCGCGGGCGGCGCGCACGCTGCTGCCGAATTCGCGGTCGAGGCGGGGCGAGTTGGCGCAGGCGGTCAGCAGGGCGGCGAGCAGGATGACGAGTGTTCGCATGGCGCCTCCTAGTGGTTGCCGCCCGAGGGCGGGGCGGCGGGCGGTGGCGTCGCACCACCGCCGGGCGACGCGACGGGCGGTGCGGCGCCGGCAGCCGGCACGGTCGGCACGGAAGGCGCGGGGGGCGCGGCCTGGGCTGGCGCGGGCGTGGACGGTGGCGCGCCTTCCAGCTTGCCGTTCAAGAAGAAGTCGACCCGGCTGGGCTGGACGTAGTCGTCGGTCGGCAGCTTGTGGTCGGCCGGCAGCGGCTGCGCCAAATGCGGCGTGACGATGAACACCAGCTCGGTGCGGTCGTTCTGGAAATCGCTGCTGCGGAACAGCGCGCCCAGTATCGGTATCTCGCCGAGGCCCGGAAACGCCTTGATGCTGCTGGTGACGTTGTTCTTGATCAGCCCACCTATCGCAAAGCTTTGTCCATCGAACAGCTGCACCGTGGTGCTGGCGCGCCGCGTGGTGAACGAGGGCAGGATGGCGGTGGCGGTGCTGCCGGTCGCGCTGACGCCGATGCCTTCGCGGTTCAGCTCCGACACTTCCGGCGACACGCGCAGGTTGATGCGGCCGTTATCCAGCACGGTCGGTGTGAACCTGACCGCGATGCCGTATTCCTTTTCCTCCAGCGTGATCTGCGGCGTGCCGCCGGTATTGCTTTGCGAGACGGGAATGTAGATCTTGCCGCCGGCGAGGAAGCTGGCCTCCTGTCCGCTGATGGCCATCACGGTGGGCTCGGCCAGCACCTTGATCAGGCCGTCGTTCTTTTGCGCATCCAGCGTGACGAACTTGCCGCTCTTGCTGTTGAAGGCATCCACCTTGCCCGGATTGCCGCTCAGCAGATTGGACAGCATGGTGTAAGTCCAGCTGCCGCGCGAGCCGTTCAGGCCGACGCTGGCGCCCAGCTGGTCGACCAGGGTTTTCGACACCTCGGCGATTTTCACTTCCAGCATCACCTGCTGCGGCGCCGCCACCGACAGCATGTTGACCACGCGCCCGCCACCGTTGCCCCCTTGCGACAGGCCGGACATCGGGTCCATGGCGGCCTGGAAGGCGGCGCCGGCCGCCGCGCCGGAGGCGGCGGTGGGGGCGCCGCTGCCAGCCGCCGCTTGCGCCGCCTGTGCCGCCGCATCGGGCGCGGCGGCCGTGCCCTGATTGCCGTTGCGCGCAGTGCGTTGCAGGTAGGCGGTGGCCACCGCCACCACCTGCGCCGCGCGCACCGAGTCGGCCACCGTGCCGTGCAGGATCAGCGAATTGCCGGAGACGGTGATGCGGATGTCGCGCTCGTTGGGGAACAGTTCGCTGAACTGCTGGCGCAGCGCGGCGGTGTCCAGCCCGACGGTGATGTCGATCACCGTGGCCTGATTGGCTTTGTTCCAGACGATCAGGTTGGTGGCGCCGGTGGTCTTGCCCAGCATGTAGATTTCGCTCGGGTTGAGCAGGATGACGTCGGCCACCTTGGCGTCGCCCACCGCCACCCGCGCGGCCGCGTAGGGCAGGCGCATCAGCGTCGACTTGCCGGCAGAGAGCGTGATCTCGCGCGCCAGTTCGATCCCTGCCGCAGCGCCCGGCGCCGTGGTCGCGGCGCTGGCGGCCGGGACCGCGTTGGCGACGGCGGCGGGCTTGGGCGGCTTGAGCTGGCCGGTGGCGGCGGTGGCGGGCGGCGCGGCGCTCAGCAGGACCGCGAGGGCGGCGGCCCCCAGCGGCACGGAAGGGAATGGCGCGGAAGATACGATACTCAAGTCGCGTTCTCCAATGCTTAAAATTGTTGTGAACTACGCTCCAGACCTTTGATGACTTCCACTTTGTCGCCCGCGCGCGGCGGCGGCGCAGGGCGCGGCGCCGGTGCGGCGGCTACCGGTGGC
>NZ_WNKY01000037.1 GCF_009720825.1 Duganella radicis
GCCGAAGCGCGCGCGGCCGGCATGGCCGCCGCGGTGGGCGCTCGTCCCGCCTCCGCCAGTGTGAGCGCGGCGAGCGCCCCGGCCTCCGCCGCGCCGGCCTTCTGCAAAGGCACCATCTACCTGACCTTCGACACCGGCAGCCAGTCGCAAGCCGAGCTGATCGCCGATACGCTGAAGCGCCACAAGATCAAGGCCACCTTCTTCCTGGCCAACGAGAAAACCGTGCGCGGCGACTATTCGCTCGATCCCTCCTGGTCGGCCTACTGGAAGGCGCGCGTGGCGGAAGGCCACGCCATCGGCTCGCACACCTTCGACCACGTGGTCTACGCCAAGGACGGCGCCAACGGCAAGATCGTGGTCAAGCCCGGCTTCGGCGACAGCGCCGGCAAGCCCATCAGCCTGAGCTCCGCACAATACTGCGAACAAATCCAGCGCGTCGACCAGCGCTTTGTCGAACTGACCGGCAAGCACCTCGATCCGATCTGGCGCGCGCCGGCCGGCCGCACCTCGCCGCGCCTGCTGGAGATGGGCAAGGCCTGCGGCTATGCGCACGCCGGCTGGTCGCCGGCCGGCTTCTCCGGCGACGAGCTGTCCAGCAGCGCCTATCCCAACGAGGTGCTGCTGAAAAAACTGCTGCGCGACCTGCGCGGCGGCGACATCGTGCTGATTCACATGGGCATCTGGTCGCGCCAAGACGCCTGGGCGCCGGCCAACCTCGAACCGCTGATCAGCGGGCTGGAACAAAAAGACATGTGCTTCGCCACCCTGCGCGAGCATCCGGACTATAAAAAATGATAGACACCTTCTCTGACTGGCTGGGCCTGGCCCAGGGCTGGTTGTTTGAAACCGTGGTGCAGCCGTTGGTGTTTCAGCTCGGCTTTGGCGAGTTTGTCGAAGACGCCTTCGAAGGCACCGAGTGGCTGCTGATCGGCGTGCTGGAGCTGGCGCTGCTGTTCCTGGTGCTGCGTCCGCTGGAATCCATGCTACCGGCGCAAAAGATCACCGACCCGCGCGCCCGCTGGAACGACTTCCTGTACACCGTGCTGCACCGCGTGGGCATCTTCCCGGTGCTGATCTTCTTCACCCTCGATCCGCTGCTGGACAGCGTGGCGGCAGCGCTGCGCTTCGATGGCTTCCATCCGTTCAACCTGGAAGCGCTGTGGCCAGGCATCAGCCCGCTGGCGGCGTTCTTCGTGTACTTCGTGGTGCTGGATTTCTTCGATTACTGGTATCACCGCGGCTCGCACAAATTCAACTGGTGGTGGGCGCTGCACGGCCTGCACCACAGCCAGCAAAACATGAACCTGTGGAGCGACAATCGCAACCACCTGCTGGACGACCTGCTGCGCGACATCTACATGGGCGTGATCGCGCTCGGCATCGGCGTCGAGCCGGCGCAGTACGTGCTGCTGGTGTCGGTGTCGCGCATCCTGCAAAGCCTGCAACACGCGAACGTGCGTGTCCATTTCGGCTGGCTGGGCGAGCGCCTGCTGGTGTCGCCGCGCTATCACCGCATGCACCATGCCATCGGCGCCGGCCATGAAAACGCCGACGGCAAGCCAGGCGGCTGCAATTTCGCCGTGCTGCTGCCGGTGTGGGACATCCTGTTCCGCACCGCGAACTTCACGCCGGCATTCGCCGCCACCGGCATCCGCGACCAGCTGCCGGGCCCGGACGGCACGCCGGGCCGCGAATACGGACGCGGCTTCTGGGCGCAACAATGGCTGGGTCTGAAACGCATGGTGGAATACGCACGCAAGGAGGTGGTCTGATGGTTGGTGTTCTGCGCGCGTGGAGCCGCGCTTTCCTGTCGCAATGGCACGGCAAGATGCTGTTGATGAGCATCGCGCCCTTCCTGCTGGCGCTGGGCGTGTGGGCGGCGCTGCTATATTTCTACCTGCAACCGCTGGTCGACCAGCTGCACGCGCTGTTCACCGAATATAACCTGTTCCCAACCAGCACCAGCTGGCTGCGCAGCGTCGGCCTGGGCACGCTGACGGCGGTGGTGGCGCCGCTGATCGCCATGCTGGGCCTGCTGCCGCTGATGATACTGACCGCGCTGATCTTCATCGGCGTGGTGGCGATGCCGGTGATCGGCCGCCACGTCGGCCTGCGCCATTATCCGCAACTGGAGCAGCGCAAGGGCGGCTCCATCCTGGGCAGCGTCGGCGTGGCGCTGGGCGGCATGGCGGTCTTCATGGGCCTGTGGATTCTGACGCTGCCGCTGTACCTGTTCCCGCCGCTGGCGGTGGCGGTGCAGGCGCTGTTGTGGGGCTGGCTGACCACCCGCGTGATGGTGTACGACACGCTGGCCGACTACGCCAGCGCCGAGGAGCGCCGCCAGATCCTGCGCCAGCACCGCTGGCCGCTGCTGATCATCGGCGTGATCTCGGGCGCCGCCGGCGCGCTGCCGGGCGCCATCTGGCTGGGCGGGGTGATGGCGGTGGTGCTGTTCCCCTTGCTGGCGGCGGCCTCGATCTGGCTGTACGTGCTGGTATTTATCTTCACCGGCCTGTGGTTCGCGTACTATTGCATGGATGCGCTGGCGCAGTTGCGCGCGCAAGAAGTCATTTCCAAGGAGTAGACATGGCAATCGGACTCATCATTATTGGCGACGAAATCCTGTCCGGCCGGCGCGTCGACCAGCACTTCCCCAAGGTGGTGCAGATGCTGGCGGCGCGCGGCCTGCAACTGACCTGGGCCGAGATTTTGCCCGACGATCCGCAGCGCATCACCGCCACCCTCAGACGCACCTTTGCCAGCGACGACATCGTGTTCTGCTGCGGCGGCATCGGCGCCACGCCGGACGACCACACGCGCCAGGCCGCCGCCGACGCGCTGGGCAAGCCACTGGTGCTGCACCAGCAGGGCAAGCGCAACATCCAGCAGCGCATCCTGCAAATGGCGCAGGAAGCGGGGCAGACCGCCGACCTGAATTCGGCCGAGAACCTGCACCGCCTGAAGATGGCCGAATTCGCCGAAGGCGCGGCCCTGATTCCCAACCCGTACAACAACATCGCCGGCTTCGCCCTGCACAGGCATTACTTCGTGCCGGGCTTCCCGGTGATGGCGTGGCCGATGCTGGAATGGGTGCTGGACCACCACTACGCCGACCTGTTCAACCGCGAGCCGCGCATGGAGCAATCGGTGCTGGTGTACGAGGCGGCCGAATCGGCGCTGACGCCGCTGATGGTGGCGATCGAACAGCAGTACCCGCGCGTGAAGGTGTTCAGCCTGCCGAGCGTGGGCGACGCGCAAACGCGCCGTCATATCGAGCTGGGCGTGAAGGGCGAACCGGTGCAAACGGCCGCCGCTTTCACCCAATTGTGCGACGAGCTGCGCAAGCTCAATGTAGAGTTCAGCAACATTTAGTGCGCGCTGTTATCAACAGGGTTCAACGGCGTTCCACCATACGGTAGAACGCCGTTGTTTTTTTGCGAAAAACAAACGGCGCTTTCAATTTATTGTGCGTCTGCCCCGGTCAGCAGCGCTGTGATGTGGTGCAATGGAAGCTAGCAAGTGTAGCTAGTAAGTTCTACTGAAACATCGACCGGTCTGAATCATATGTTAAGCAATCGTCGTTTCCGCCGGCCCCGTCTGGTTGTGCGTGCAGTGCGCAAATTGCGTGCAGGCGCGGCAGCATTTGGTTATCGCCGCAAGCGTCACCTGCGCGTGGTGCCGTCTCCCACCCCCGAACAAACCGAAGCCCATCTGGCGCAGGCGCAAATGGACCCGCCGCTGCCGCCGGAAGATGGCGGCACGCCGCGCAAGAGCAAGCGCTCGCGCAATGCCTTGCTGCTGGTGTTATTGATCGGCGTGTCGTTTGCCGTGTACTGGGGCTATCGCGAATCGCTGACCTCGTCCATGCAGGCCAAGCTGTTCAGCGACCTGGCCAGCAAGATGAGCTACAAGGTGGAGAAGGGACCGAGCAAATCGATCCGCTTCCCGCACGACAGCCCGTACGATGAACGGCTGGGCTACGCCGGCCTGCCGGATTACCTGAGCAAGCTCAGCGCGCGTGACTATCAGGTGGCGGCGCAGGCGCGCATCTCGCCCAAGATGGCCGAGCTGGCCGACATGGGCGTGTTTGCCACCTACCGCGAAAAGACCAAGACCGGCCTGACGATTGTCGATTGCCGCGCGCAGGAATTGTTTGCCGCCAGCTATCCGGAACGCATCTACAATCAATTCGACCAGGCGCCGCCAGTGCTGGTGAGCAGCCTGCTGTTCATCGAGAACCGCGAGCTGCTGGACAACACCTATCCGAAGCGCAATCCGGCGGTGGAGTGGGACCGCCTCGGCAAGGCGGTGCTGGAGAAGACCGCCAGCGCCGTGGCCGGCGGCCATCGCGCGGCCGGCGGCAGCACGCTGGCCACGCAGATTGAGAAATACCGCCACTCGCCGGAAGGCCGCACCAGCTCCATGAAGGACAAGTTGCAGCAGATGGTGTCGGCCAGCCTGCGCTCCTATCAGGACGGCGAGGACACCACCAAGGCGCGCCGCCGCATCGTGCTGGAATACCTGAACACGGTGCCGCTGTCGGCCAAGCCCGGCTATGGCGAAGTGAACGGCATCGGCGACGGCATGTGGGTGTGGTATGGCCGCAAGTTCGACGACGTCAACACGCGCCTGAACGGCAAGCTCGATCATCCCGACGCCGAGACCGCGCTGATCTTCAAGGAGGCGCTGAGCCTGATGATCGCGCAGCGCCGCCCCAGCTACTATCTGGGCGACGGCGCGGCCGACCTGGAAGTGCTGGCCAACAGCCACCTGCGCATCCTGGCCAACGACGGCGCCATCACGCCGGCGCTGCGCGACGTGGCCTTGCAGCAGAAGCTGCATCCGGCCACCGGCAATGGCTTGCAGTCGGCGCCGCCGCAAACCTTCGTCAGCCGCAAGGCCTCGAACGCGATCCGCAACCACCTGGCCAATCTGCTGGGCGACAACCGCATGTACAACCTGGACCGTCTCGACCTGAGCGTGGTCAGCACGCTGGACGCGCAGGCGCAGACCGCCGTCACGCAAGTGCTGCGCGACTTGCGCGATCCGGAGAAGGCCAAGGCCGCCGGCCTGACCGGCAAGGGCATGCTGGGCAACGGCGATCCGGCCAATGTGGTGTACAGCTTCACCTTGCTGGAGAAGGGCGAGCAGAACAACCTGCTGCGCCTGCAAACCGATAACTTCGACCAGCCGCTGGACATCAACGAGGGCGCCAAGCTGGACCTCGGCTCGACCGCCAAGCTGCGCACGCTGATCACCTATCTGGACATCATGGACCAGCTGCACAAGAAGTACGGCGGCATGGACGCGGCCGCGCTGAATCAGGTCAAGGTCGATCCGCAGGACAAGCTGTCGCAATGGGCGATCGAGTACTTCAAGGCGCTGCCGCCCGATCCGGAGAAGCGCGGCTTGACGGCCATGCTGAACGCGGCCATGGAGCGCAAGTATTCCGGCAATCCGGGCGAGGGCTTCTTCACCGGCGGCGGCCTGCACCACTTCGGCAACTTCTCCAAGGAAGACAACTTCAAGATCCTGACCGTGACCGAGGCGCTGCGCCATTCGACCAACCTGGTGTTCGTGCGCCTGATGCGCGACGTCGCCAAGTACTACATGTTCTCGGTGCCGGGCTCGTCGGCCTCGCTGCTGTCGGACGCGGACGATCCGCGCCGCGCCGGCTACCTGGCGCGCTTCGCCGACAAGGAAGGCAAGGAGTTCCTGGCGCGCTTCTACGCCAAGTACAAGGGCAAGCCGAAGGAGGATTACGACAAGATCCTGCTGGCGAATATCCGCGGCACGCCGGTGCGGCTGGCGGTGATCCACCGCACCGTGTATCCGCTGGCGACGCAGGAGCAGTTCGCCGCCTTCCTGAAGGACAACCTGCCGTCGCAGAACGAGGTGCCGGACGAGCGCGTGGCCAAGCTGTACGAGCAGTATGCGATCGACAAATGGTCGCTGGCCGATCGCGGCTACCTGGCCAGCGTGCACCCGCTGGAGCTGTGGATGGCGGCCTACCTGCGCCTGCATCCGGGGGCGACGCTGTCGGAGCTGACGGCGGCCAGCGAGAAGGAACGGCAGGAAGTGTATCAGTGGCTGTTCAAGACCCACCGCAAGCACGCGCAGGACAAGCGCATCGCCGGCCTGCTGGAGATGGAAGGCTTCATGGAAATCCACAAACAGTGGAAGAAGATGGGCTATCCGTTCGACTCGCTGGTGCCGTCCTACGCCACCACGCTGGGCGCTTCGGCCGACCGGCCGGCCGCGCTGGCGGAGATGATGGGGATTATCGTCAACGGCGGCGTGCGCAAGAGTTCGCAGCGCGTGAGCTCGCTGCACTTCGCCAAGGGCACGCCGTATGAAACGCTGGTGACCAAGGCGCCGCCCACCACCAACGAGCAGGTGCTGTCGCCGGAGGTGGCGCGGGTGGTGGCGGACGCCATCCGTGGCGTGGTGTCGGACGGCACGGCCAAGCGCGTCAAGTCGGCCTTCGTGTCGGCCGATGGTTCGATCATTCCGGTGGGCGGCAAGACCGGCACCGGCGACCAGCGCTTCGATGTGTACGCGGCCGGCGGGCGCCTGATCGAGTCGCGCTATGTGAACCGCTCGGCGACCTTTGTGTTCAATATCGGCGAGCGCTTCTTCGGTTCGATGACGGCCTATGTGCATGGGCCGGAATCGAAGAACTACGATTTCACCAGCGCGCTGCCGGTGCAACTGCTGGTGGTGCTGGCGCCGAGCCTGATGCCGCTGATCGAGCCGAACGCGCCGCCGAAGGCCGGACCGCCGCCGGCGGTGGTGGTGCGCACCGGTGGCGTGGCGCCGGAGGCGGCCAAGCCGGCGTTGCAGGCTTGCGGAGGCTGACGGCAGGGGACGTGTGGTAATGTATCAGCCCATGAAACCTCTGCGCCACCACATGTCCAAGATAATCAAGTTCACGCAATTCTCGATTCGTGACCTGATCGTTGCTTCCGCTCCCACCGTGCTGGCGATTGTCGGCGTCTGCCTGCTGGCCTACTGGCTGGTGGACCCGGCGCCGCCGCGCACGGTGCGGCTCGGTACCGGCCAGGAAAATTCCGCCTACGAAGACTTCGGCAAGAAATACGCGGCCGCGCTGGCCAGGCACGGCGTCAAGGTGACGCTGGTGCCCTCGGCCGGCTCCAGCGAAAACCTGCGCAACCTGAAGGAAGGCAAGGTCGATATCGCCTTCGTGCAAAGCGGCTCCACCAACGAGGAGGCGGCCGAGCGCGAAGGCCTGTCCTCGCTGGGCAGCCTGTTCGTCGAGCCGCTCTGGCTGTTCCTGCGCGAGGAAAAGGGCAAGCCGCCGATCACGCAATTAACCCAGTTGCGCGGCAAGAAGATCAACTACGGTCCCAAAGGCGCCGGCTCGCCGCGCCTGTTCCGCCAGATCCTCGAACTGAATGGCGTCGAGAAGGGCGAGGTGGAGCGCTTTTCGCTGGCGAATACGCCGGCCACGGTGGAACTGCTGGAAGGCCGCATCGACGGGCTGGTGTTCACCTCGGCGCCGGAAGCGCCGCTGATCCAGATGCTGTTGCAGACGCCGGGCATCAGGCTGTTCGACTTCAATCAGGCCGAAGCCTATTCGCGCAAGCTGCCGTTCCTGACCCACGTGGTGCTGCCGCAGGGGATCGTCGATCTCGGCCGCAATCTGCCGGCCGAGGACTACAACCTGATCGCGCCGACCGCCACGCTGGTGGCGCGCGAGGATTTGCACTCGGCGCTGGTGGATCTGTTCGTGCAGGCGGCGGCCGGCATCCATGGCGGCGCCGGCTGGTTCCAGCAGCAGGGGCAGTTCCCGTCGGCCAAGTACAGCGAGATTCCGGTTGACCCGGAAGCGGCCAAGTTTTACAAGAGCGGCCCGCCATTCCTGCAACGCTACATGACCTTCTGGCTGGCCAACTTCTTCGACCGCATGTGGGTGCTGGTGGTGGCGCTGGGCGCGCTGATCCTGCCGCTGTCGAAGGTGATTCCGCCGCTGTACGTGTGGCGCATCCGCTCGCGCGTGTACCGCTGGTATGGCCAGTTGCGGGCGGTGGAGCAGAAGGTGGAGGAGGCGCCGGAAGCGACGCGCATGCAGGTGTATGAGGAACAGCTCCAGCGCCTCAACGAGATCGAGGAGCTGGTCAACCAGGTATCGATCCCGCTGTCGTTCGCGGATGGCTTGTATGGCCTGCGCAGCCACATCCAGTTCGTGCGCAAGCGCATCCAGTTCCTGATGGGCGAGGCCACGCCCGCCGCATTGGATAGCGTGCCGGTCTGACCCCGGCTTAAGCGCCGATCCAGGGCAGGCCGGCGTGGCACCAGCCGTTGATGTGCTTGCGGTGGCCGTGCTCGTCCTTGTCGCCCTCGAAGCCTTCCAGGATGTCGTAGCAGTGCTGGTAGCCGTGTTCGCTGGCCAGGGTGGCCGCACCACGCGAGCGCACGCCGGAGCGGCACAGGAACAAAATCACCTGGTCCTTGCGCGCCACCGAGTTCAGTTGCTCGATAAATGCGTGATTGGCCACGCCGCCCGGATAGATGTTCCACTGCACCGCACTATGTTGGGCCTCCGGTATCGCCACCCGGCCCACCCAGTCGCGCTCGGCATTGGTGCGCACGTCCACCAGTTTGACCGCGTTTTCCAGGCTCAGCAGCTCGTACGCCTCGGCCGGCGTCACCGCGCCCTGATACGCCCAATCCTTGCTGCGGCTGCGGGCCAGGGCCAGAATCTCATCTATTTTGCTCATAAGGTGTTCCAGGAATAAGTTTGAGTTTATTATATGGCGTCCGCGCGAGTACGCTACGCCGATGCACCAAAACCATGCGCTTTTCAGAAAAAATCCTAAAATGCACTCACAAGGTGCAAAATGCAGGAAACGCACCAAATAAGTGCGCGATTGTTCTGTAGTAATGCGTTTCAGGCTGGCACGGATACTGCTTATCATGGCATCACGAGTTCCACATATTCCCTTTAGGAGATACGCATGGCAATTACGGCCGTAGAAGTTTTGAAAATGGTCCAGGAAAACGAAGTCAAATTCGTTGATTTCCGTTTCGCTGACACCCGTGGCAAAGAACAGCACGTGACCGTGCCTGTGTCGGCCTTCGACATCGACAAGTTCGAATCGGGTCACGCATTCGACGGTTCCTCGATCGCCGGCTGGAAAGGTATTGAAGCTTCGGACATGATCCTGCTGCCGGACCCAAACACCGCGCGCATCGATCCGTTCATGGAAGAGACCACCCTGTTCATGCAGTGCGACGTGATCGAGCCTGCTGACGGCAAAGGCTACGACCGCGACCCACGCTCCATCGCCAAGCGCGCTGAAGCCTACCTGAAATCGTCGGGCATCGGCGACACCGCCTACTTTGGCCCGGAACCAGAATTCTTCATCTTCGACAGCGTGCGCTGGAAGATCGACATGTCCGGCTGCTTCGTGAAAGTGGACTCGGACGAAGCATCGTGGTCGACCGACAAGGAAATCGAAGGCGGCAACAGCGGCCACCGTCCAACCGTGAAGGGCGGCTACTTCCCAGTGCCTCCGGTGGACAGCTTCCAGGACATGCGTTCGGAAATGTGCCTGATCCTGGAATCGCTGGGCATCCCGGTTGAAGTGCACCACCACGAAGTGGCGGGCGCCGGCCAGAACGAAATCGGCACCAAGTTCTCGACCCTGGTTGAGCGCGCCGACTGGACCCAGAACCTGAAATACGTGGTGTGGAACGTGGCCCACAGCTACGGCAAAACCGCCACCTTCATGCCGAAGCCTATCGTTGGCGACAACGGTTCGGGCATGCACGTGCACCAGTCGATCTGGAAAGACGGCGTCAACCTGTTCGCAGGCGACGGCTATGCCGGCCTGTCGGAAACCGCGCTGTACTACATCGGCGGTGTGATCAAGCACGCCAAGGCGCTGAACGCGATCACCAACCCGGGCACCAACTCGTACAAGCGTCTGGTGCCAGGCTTCGAGGCACCGGTGAAACTGGCTTACTCGGCGAAAAACCGTTCGGCCTCGATCCGTATTCCACACGTGGCCAATCCAAAAGGCCGCCGTATCGAAACCCGCTTCCCGGACCCGCTGGCCAACGTCTACCTGTGCTTCGCCGCACTGCTGATGGCTGGTCTGGACGGTATCCAGAACAAGATCCACCCGGGCGAAGCAGCGTCGAAAGACCTGTACCACCTGCCGCCGGAAGAAGATGCACTGATCCCGACCGTGTGCGCCTCGCTGGAAGAAGCGCTGGACAACCTGAACAAAGACCGCGAGTTCCTGACCCGTGGCGGCGTGTTCACCGATTCGATGATCGATGCCTACATCGAACTGAAGATGCAAGACGTACAACGTATGCGCATGACCACTCACCCTGCTGAGTTCGACATGTACTACTCGCTGTAATCACCGCTTGGTGAGGTAGCAAAGAACGCGGGGCAGGCCATGCTTTCCCCGCGTTTTTTATTGGATGTTGTATATTCGGGATGGAAGCTTTCCACCCACGGATTTACGAATGAGAACCAGTTTGAAATTGAGCGTGTTGCTGGCGCTGGGCGCCTGCGGCGCGGCGCACGGCCAGATTTACAAGTGCCAGCCGCCCGGCGGCAGCGTGGAGTTCACCGACATCAACCGTGGCAGCTATTGCAAGCTGATGGACCTGCCCGGCATGACGGTGCCGGCGCCGCCGCGTCGTGCCGGTCCGGCGCCATCGCCGCGCAACGCGCAGCCGGCCCCGGTGGCCACGCCCGGCGCCTTTCCGCGCGTCGACAGCGCCGAGCAGCGCGCGCGCGACGCCGACCGCCGCGGCATTCTTGAAGACGAACTGAAAAACGAAACGCAAAAGCTGGCCGAGTTGCGCCGCGAGTTCAACAACGGCGAGCCGGAACGGCGCGGCGATGAACGCAATTACGCCAAATACCAGGAACGGGTGGCCGCCATGCGCGACAGCATCAGCCGCTCGGAAAAGAATGTCGATGCCTTGAAACGTGAGATCGCGAATATCCGATGAGCCTAGTCAGTCATATCGCCGCCCGCGCGGCCGCCGCCATCCACCGCCCGCCGGCACTGGCCGGGCTGGAGTTGCTGGCCTCGGCCGTGGTGCTGCTGGATGGCGAGGGCCATATCGCCTACGCCAACGCCGCCGCCGAGAATCTGCTGGAGAGCTCGCTCAAGGCGCTGTCGCGCCAGACGCTGAGCGCGCAATTCCTCAATCCCGACGAGCTGGACAACATCTGCGCGCAGGCGCGCGAACACAAGTTTTCCGACCTGCGCCAGGACCTGACGCTGGAGCGCGCCGGCCGCGATCCGCTGCATGTGCACAGCATGGTCTCGGCGGTGGAGGAGCCGCAGGGCGGGGTGCTGATCGAGCTGCGCGAAAACCAGCAGCACCTCAAGCTCGATCGCGAGGAGCGCATCCTCGACCAGAGCCAGGTCAACAAGGAACTGATCCGCAACCTGGCGCACGAAATCAAGAACCCGCTGGGCGGCATCCGCGGCGCGGCGCAGTTGCTGGAGATGGAGCTGCCGGCGCTGCACGCGGTGCAGTTGCGCGAGTACACGCAGGTCATCATCAAGGAAGCGGACCGCCTGCAAACGCTGGTGGACCGCCTGCTGGCGCCGCACCGCCGGCCGCACATCGTCGGCGACGTCAACATCCACGAAGTGCTGGAGCGCGTGCGCAGCCTGATGCTGGCCGAGTTCCCGTCCGGCCTGACCATCCTGCGCGACTACGACGCCTCCATCCCCGAGTTCCGCGGCGATAAGGAGCAGCTGATCCAGACCGTGCTGAACATCGCGCACAACGCCGCGCAAGCGCTGTCGGCGCAGATCGACGCGGGCGATGCACAAATTATTTTCAAGACGCGGGTAGCGCGTCAGGTCACCCTGGCCAAGGTCCGCTACGGGCTGGCATTAGACTTGCATATCATTGACAATGGACCGGGTATCGCACCGCAGATCCGCGACCGCATCTTCTACCCGCTGGTGTCCGGCAGGGAGGGGGGCAGTGGCCTGGGATTAACCCTGGCACAGACCTTCGTGCAGCAGCACATGGGCGTGATCGAGTGCGAGAGCCGGCCTGGATTTACGGATTTCCGTATCCTGTTGCCGTTGCCATAGGAATGCACATAAACAATGAAGCCAATCTGGATAGTAGACGACGACGAATCGATCCGCTGGGTACTGGAAAAAGCATTGGCCAGGGAAAACCTGGCGACCAAAAGTTTTGCCAACGCGCGCGACGCCATCGCCGCGCTGGAGTACGAGACGCCGCAGGTGCTGGTGTCCGACATCCGCATGCCGGGCGATTCCGGCCTCGACCTGCTGCAACTGGTGAAGTCGCGCTTCCCCGGCCTGCCGGTCATCATCATCACCGCCTTCTCCGACCTGGATTCCGCCGTGGCGGCCTTCCAGGGCGGCGCCTTTGAATACCTGGCCAAGCCCTTCGATATCGACAAGGCCGTCGAGCTGATCCGGCGCGCGCTCGATGAGAGCCTGCGCGAGACCAGCGTGGAATCGGGCCCGGCCGAAACGCCGGAAATCCTCGGCCAGGCGCCGGCCATGCAGGAGGTGTTCCGCGCCATCGGCCGCCTGTCGCAATCGAATGTGACGGTATTGATCACCGGTGAATCGGGCTCGGGCAAGGAGCTGGTGGCGCGCGCGCTGCACAAGCACTCGCCGCGCGCGGCGCAGCCCTTCATCGCCTTGAACACGGCGGCGATTCCGAAGGACTTGCTGGAATCGGAACTGTTCGGCCACGAGCGCGGCGCCTTCACCGGCGCGCAAACCACGCGCCGGGGCCGCTTCGAGCAGGCCGAGGGCGGCACGCTGTTCCTCGACGAGATCGGCGACATGCCGTTTGATTTGCAGACGCGCTTGCTGCGCGTGCTGTCGGACGGCCACTTCTACCGCGTCGGTGGCCATCAGCCTTTGAAGGCCAATGTGCGCGTGATTACCGCCACGCACCAAAATCTGGAGCAGCGCGTGCGCGACGGTCTGTTCCGCGAGGATTTGTTCCACCGTTTGAACGTGATACGCCTGCGTCTGCCCAGTTTGAGGGAGCGGCGCGAGGATATCCCTATTTTGGTGCGCCACTTCCTGGTGCAAAGTGCGAAACAGCTGGGCGTGGAAGCCAAGCGCATGAGCGACGCCGCGTTGCAATTCCTGTGCGGCCTGGAGTTGCCGGGCAATGTGCGCCAGCTGGAAAACCTGTGCAACTGGATCACCGTGATGGCGCCGGGCCAGACGGTGGAGATCAAGGACTTGCCGCTGGAGCTGTCGCAGGAGCAGGGCAGCGGCGCCGCCGGCGGCACGGTCGCGGCGGCCGCGCCGGCGCCGGCCGAGAGCTACAGCGCGCAACAGCATCACGGCACCGTCACCTCGGTGGCGACGCTGGAGTCTGGCGTGAACGGCGCCGGCGGACCGGATGCCTGGCTGGCCTTGCTGGAAACCCAGGCCGCCAGCATGCTCAGCGGCGGTCAGCAGGAAGTGATGGCGGTGCTGGGCCGGCAGTTTGAATCGGCCCTGATCCGCACCGCGCTCAAGCACACGCATGGCCGCAAGAACGATGCGGCGGTGCGGCTTGGCATCGGCCGCAACACCATCACCCGCAAGATCGCCGAACTGGGCATCGACGGCGCCAAGGACGACTAGTTCCGGCTCTGGCGCCGGGTTGAGGTAAGCTCTTGGCTGACGAAGCCAGGAGCTTTTTTTTTTATGGAAACCGTATGCTGATTAATTGCGTGGCCTACCAGGATGGTAAAAAACTGGCCGACATTCCGGTCGAAGACATCAGCGAGTATGTCGAAAAGCCGGAGACGTTTGTATGGGTGGCGCTGCGCGACGCCCAGCCCGAGGAACTGGCCGAGATGCAGGAGGAATTCGGCCTGCACGAACTGGCGGTGGAGGACGCCAGCCGCGGCCATCAGCGTCCCAAGATCGAGGAGTATGGCGACTCGCTGTTCGTGGTGGTGAAGACCATCGAATGCCGTGGCGGCGAGGTGGCGGTGGGCGAGGTCGATATGTTCGTCGGCCAGAATTATGTGCTGTCGTCGCGCCATGGCGACAACCAGCAGGGCTTCCTCGGCGTGCGCGCGCGCGCCGAGAAGGAGCCGCACATGCTGCGCCTGGGCCCGGCCTTCGTGCTGTATGCGCTGATGGATGCGGTGGTGGACCGCTACTTCCCGGTGCTGGACATGCTGGAAACCGAGCTGGAAAAAATCGAGGAGCTGATCTTCACCCAGGGCCAGCAGCGCGACAACATCCAGCGCCTGTACGAGTTGAAGGGCAAGGTGACGGTGGTGCGCCACGTGGTGGCGCCGCTGATGGAGGCCGTCGGGCGCCTGCATGGCGGCCGCGTGCCGTCGATGTGCCAGGATACGCAGGAATACTTCCGTGACGTGCACGACCACCTGCACCGCATCAGCGCCTCGCTGGATGGCATCCGCGACACCATCGCGACCGCGATTCAGGTCAACCTGTCGATGGTGGCGATTGAAGAGAGCGAGGTGAATAAACGGCTGGCGGCGTGGGCGGCGATCTTCGCGATCGTGACCGCGTTTGCCGGGCTGTGGGGCATGAACTTCAAATACATGCCGGAGCTGGACTGGAAGTTCGGTTATCCGATGGCGATCGCCATCATGGTGGGGGTGTGCCTTTACCTGCACCGGCGCTTCAAGAAAGCCGGCTGGCTATAGGCGAAAAAAATCCCGGCCGGAGCCGGGATTCTCATTTCAACTTCCGATCAGAAGTTGTAGGTGCCACGCACGTACAGGGTACGGCCGACCGGGTCGGTGTAGCGTGGATCGTAGCCAGCCTGGAAGTTACCGGTCTGGTACGACAGTGGCGGCTTGCGGTCGAACAGGTTACGCACGCCGGCGGTCAGGGTCAGGCCTTCCGCCGCTTTCCACGAACCGTAGCCATCCCAGGTGGTGTACGAAGGCACGGTGTTGGTTGGTTCCTGGTCGATGTAGCCCGACTTGTAGTGCGCCACCAGACCGGCGCCGACTTTGCCCTGGGTCCAGTTCACGTTCAGGGTGTTCTGCCAGCGGAAGATCGGACCGTCGCCCGAGTACACGCCGACCTTCTGGTGCATCACGTCGCCGGCGAAGTTCTGGTACTCGTACTTGTGCACCCAGGTGCCGCTGTAGTTGAAGGTGAACGCGCCGTAGTCCTTGGTGCGCAGCTTGTAGGCCGCCGACAGGTCGACACCGTTGGTGTTGACGTCGCCCAGATTCTCGGTACGCAGGTCGATGTAGCCGCAGGTGATCGGGTTAGGGCACTGCGAACCGTCGATCGCCAGGTCACCCGAGGCGTTGCGGTGGTAGTTCGCAGCGAAGGTCACCGGATCGGCCAGCACGTCGTAGTCTTGCAGGCTGCCGATCTGCTGCGTCAGGCGGATCGACCAGTAGTCGGCGCTCAGCGACAGGTTGTTGATCGGTTCCCACATCACGCCCACGGTGCCGTTCTTCGAACGCTCAGGCGCCAGCTTGGCGTTACCGCCGTTCAGCACCTGGAACTGCTGCGAGCAGTTGGCCGAGGCCGACTTGCCCGGCGCCGGCGTGCCGCCCGGGCAGTTGATCGGGTCGTCCAGGGTGTTGGCCGAGTTGGTGTACGAGTTGGCCGAGTGCAGCTCGTACAGCGACGGCGCGCGGAAGCCCTTCGAGTACGAACCGCGGAACAGCAGGTCTTTCACCGGACGGAAGGTGAAGGCGAACTTCGGATTGGTGGTGTGGCCGAAGTCGCTGTACTTGTCGTAGCGGAAGGCGGCGGTGATGTCCAGGTTCTTCAGCACCGGCACGTTCAGCTCCGAGTAGAAGGCCGACACGTTGCGGCTGCCTTCCTGCAGCAGGCCAGGATCGATACCGGTCGAGGCCACCACTTTCTGGGCGAACTCGGCGTTGGCGGCGTCGTGGAATTCCTGGTGCTCGTACTGCGCGCCCACGGCCAGCGCGGCCTGGTGGCCGGTGTTCAGCCAGTCGCCCACTTCGCGGCTCAGTTTCAGGTCGGCGGCCTTGTTGGTGCCTTTCGAGTTACGCTCGTTGCCGCTCAGCGCGGCGCTGTTCAGCAGCGCGGTGCCGGCGGCGCTCTGGTCGCCGAACACATTGATCACGCCTTCCAGCACGCCTTTGCTGATGATGTTGCCATCGCTGTAGCCGTACAGGTTCTGGGTGATCTTGTTTTCGTTGTACGACACGGCGGTCTCGTAGTCCCAGCCGGCCAGCACGCCCTTCAGCGACACCACGGCGCGCTGCTGCTTGTTGATGTTCTCGTCGGCACGGGCGCCGTTCGGCATGTCGCGCCAGCGCGCGGTCACGAAGCCAGGCTGCACGCCCGGGGTGATCGAACCGGCCAGGTCCATGTAGGTTGGGTTCAGACCGGCGGCGGTCGGGAAGTACGGGTTAGGCGTGCCGTCCGGGCGCAGGCGGTTGATGTACAGGCCGCCGTATGGCACCGGCGCCACCTGGGTTTCCACCTTGCTCTCGGTCGACAGCAATTCGATGCCCAGTTCGTGGTTTTCATTGATCTTGAAGGTACCCTTGACCAGGCCGGTGGTGCGTTCGCTCTTCGGCACGTAATCCACGAAGGACGAGGTGGTCATCTGGCACAGGCCGTTCTTGCCCTTGACCAGGAACACGCCCTTGGTGCAGTCCGGGCCGGCCGGGTTGCCCGACAGGTCGCCCTGGGCCCAGTTGGCCGGGTAGGTCGAGGACGACAGGCCGCCGGCGTAGCGGGTGTTGTAGTCGCGCTGGGTGCCGCCCACGCGGCCTTGTTCCTGGTGGTCCACCATCGCGAAGATGTTGAAGCCGTTCTTTTCCAGGTCGCCCCAGCCGTAGCCGGCGTTGATGTTGCTGGCCGCGCCGCCTTCTTTTTCCGGGCTGTCGGCGCCGATGGTGACGGTGCCGCCCTGGAAGTCTTTCTTGGTGATGAAGTTGATCACGCCGCCGACCGCGTCGGAACCGTACAGCGAGGAAGCGCCGTCACGCAGCACTTCCACGCGCTCCAGCGCGGCGAATGGAATCATGTTCAGGTCGGGGGCCGAGCTGTCGATGGCGTTGTTGGCCAGGCGGCGGCCGTTCAGCAGCACCAGGGTCTTGTTCTGGCCGATGCCGCGCAGGTCGGCGAAGGAGGCGCCGCCGGTGCCGGAACCCACGGCCTGGCTGGTGCCCTGCTGCGATTGCGACACGCTCAGGCTGGCCATCACTTGCTCGATGGTGGTGATGCCTTCCTTCTTCAGGTCTTCCACCTTCACCACGGTGACCGGCACGGCGGTTTCAGCGTCGATGCGCTTGATTGCCGAACCGGTAATTTCAACGCGCTGGATAGGCGCGTCCTGGGAGAATGCCGGTTGTGCCAGCATCAGTGCGGCGCTGCCCGCGAACATCATGCGCAGCGAACGCGACAAAACTGTTTCCATCATCATTGATCAACTCCTTGGGGGTGTTTCTTGCTACTTTTTTATCAGAACTTACACTATGAATAATCTATAAGTGAAATTATTCAGGGCAGAGTCATCAGACCACCTCGGGCCGCGCACGGTCAATTCTCGGTCTGTAACAACATTGAAATAAACAACACTTCCTGCGGTTTTTGCTGAAAATTACGGTTTTTTTACACAAAAATACAAAGTTTTCGACTGTTTATGGCTAAACCGTGCTAGTTCTTGCGTAAATATTCAACCATGTTTACGCTGAAAAATAACGATACAATGGACGGGAATTAGCGAGCTGGAGCCAGTCTATGAGCGAGGAGAAGCAGGCGGTACCGCTGTTCGATGCGGCCGATGGGCGGACGCTGGCCGAGGCCGCGCTGCGCTCGATCACGGCCTCGACCTCGCGCGCCCGCGGCGAGGATTTCCTGCGCATCCTGGTGCGCGACCTGGCCCACGCGCTGGACGTCACCTACGTGATCGCCGGCCGCGTCATCACCATGGCCGACGGCGACGAGGGCATCCGCACGCTGGCGGTCTGGGCCGGCAAGGATTACCTGCCCAACATGGAATACAGCCTGCGCCACACACCGTGCCAGGACGTGACCGACCAGTGCATGTGCTTCCACGCCAGCGGCATCCAGGCCGACTATCCGCAGGACACGCTGCTGGTCGAGATGCGGGCCGAAAGCTACATCGGCATGCCGATGATCGATACCGAAGGGCGCACGCTGGGCATCCTGTCCGCCATCGACACCAGGCCGATCTCCGAAGACAAGCGCCTGCTGGCGCTGTCGCTGCTGTCGATGTTTGCCGCGCGCGGCGCCGCCGAGTTGCAGCACCAGGAGCGCGAGCAGCAGCTGGAAGCCAAGGTGCAGCGCCGCACCGAAGCCTTGCTGGCGGCGCAGGCCACGCTGGTGGAGCAGGAAAAAATGGTGGCGCTGGGCGCGCTGGTGGCGGGCGTGGCGCACGAGGTCAACACGCCGATCGGCGTGGCGGTGACGGCCGCCTCCACCATGGCCAGCTATGCCGACGATTTGCTCAAGTGCGTCAGTGGCGAGCGGGTCAGCCGCTCCGAGCTGCAAGCCATGGCGCAGCGCCTGCGCGAAGGGGCGCAGCTGATCGAGCGCAACCTGGCGCGCGCGGCCGACCTGATCGGCAACTTCAAGCAGCTGGCGGTGGACCAGGGCAGCGAGCATGTGTCGGACGTCGTCCTGCGCGAGCATGCGCTGGGGGTGGTGACGGCGCACGGACCCGAGCTGCGCAAGGTCGGCCTCACCGTCGAGGTCGACATCGCGCCCGACCTGCGCACCTGGCTGGACGCCGGACGCTGGTCGCAGGTGCTGTCCAACCTGCTGATGAACGCGGCCAAGCATGGCTATCCCAACGGCGGTCCGGGCCGCATCACGCTGGCGGCGCGCATGGTGCTGGACGGCGGAGCGTACTGGTTGCAGGTGGAGTTTGCCGACGATGGGGTCGGCCTGACGGCGGAAGCGCGCGAGCGCGTGTTTGAACCCTTCTTCACCACCAAGCGCGGGCAGGGCGGCTCGGGGCTGGGCATGCACATCGTCTACACCATCGTGCACCAGATGGGCGGGCAGGTGGCGGTGGCCAGCGCGCCGGGCACCGGCTGCCGCATCAAGCTGCGGCTGCCGGTGCGGGATGGTAAAACTTGACCCAATTCGGGGTCAGTTCTTGCAATCGCACACGGGCTCATGCATGAATGCAAGAACTGACCCCAGGTTTTAGCCGGGGAGTTAGCGTTGTGCGGCGGCGATCGACAGCGCCACCGCTTCCGCCACCTTGATGCCGTCCACGCCGGCCGACAGGATGCCGCCGGCATAACCGGCGCCTTCGCCGGCCGGGAACAGGCCCTTGGTATTCAGGCTTTGCAGCGTGTCGTCGCGGCGCTTGATGCGGATCGGCGACGAGGTGCGCGTTTCCAGTCCGGTCAGCACGGCGTCATGCTTGAAGTAGCCCTTGATCTGCTTGTCGAAGGCCGGGAACGCCTCGCGCAGCGCGGTCACGGCAAACTCCGGCAGGATCTGCGCCAGGTCGGTCAGGGTGATGCCCGGCTTGTACGACGGCACCACCGCGCCAAACTCGGTCGAGGCCTTGCCGGCCACGAAGTCGCCCATCAGCTGGCCCGGCGCGTTGTAAGTGCCGCCGCCCAGCTTGAAGGCTTTCTCTTCGAGATCGCGCTGGAAGGCGACGCCGGCCAGCGGGTGGCCCGGGTAATCGACTTCCGGCGAAATGCTGACCACGATGGCGCTGTTGGCGTTGCGCTCGTTGCGCGAGTACTGGCTCATGCCGTTGGTGACCACGCGGCCCGGCTCGGACGCCGCCGCCACCACCGTGCCGCCCGGGCACATGCAGAAGCTGTACACGGCGCGGCCGTTGGAGGCATGGTGCACCAGCTTGTAGTCGGCCGCGCCCAGGATCGGATGGCCGGCGTTGGGGCCGAAGCGGCAGGCGTCGATCAGCGATTGCGGATGCTCGACGCGGAAGCCGATCGAGAACGGCTTGGCCTCGATGTAGACGCCGCGCTGGTACAACATGTCAAAGGTGTCGCGCGCGCTGTGGCCGATGGCCAGGATCACATGGTTGGTGACGATTTTTTCGCCGCTCTCCAGCGTGAGGCCGCGCACCTGGCGGCCTGCGCCGGTCTCCTCGATATCGATGTCGGTGACCTTGCTCTCGAAGCGGTATTCGCCGCCCAGCGCCTCGATGGTTTCGCGCATCGACTCCACCATCTTCACCAGGCGGAAAGTGCCGATGTGCGGCTTGCTGACGTAGATGATTTCCTCCGGCGCGCCGGCCTTGACGAACTCGGTCAGCACCTTGCGGCCGTAGTGCTTCGGGTCCTTGATCTGGCTGTACAGTTTGCCGTCCGAGAAGGTGCCGGCGCCACCCTCGCCGAACTGCACGTTCGACTCCGGGTTGAGCTTGCGCTGGCGCCAGAAGCCGAAGGTGTCGACCGTGCGCTCGCGCACGATCTTGCCGCGCTCGACGATGATGGGGCGCAGGCCCATCTGCGCCAGGATCAGCGCCGCCAGCAGGCCGCAGGGGCCGATGCCGATCACCACCGGACGCTGGAAGTCCGGATGGGCGGCCAGTTGCCGGCCGTCGGCCACGAATTGGTAGGCGGTGTCCGGCGACGGCATGATGTGCACGTCATGGTGGTGGCGTTGCAGGACGGCGGCCTGGTTTTTCAATTCGACATCGATGGAATAAATCAGGACGATGGCGGATTTTTTGCGCGCGTCGTAGCTGCGCTTGTAGATGGTAAAGCCGAGCAGTTCGTCGGCCTGGATGCCCAGGCGCGCGATGATGGCCGCAGGCAGTTGGTCTTCCGTGTGGTCCAGCGGAAGCTTGAGTTCGTTCAATCTCAACATGGTGGATTTCCAGCAGGTGGCAGGGCTCCGTAGCTAGCGGAGAGCGATGCGGCAGGCAGCCGCAGCCGCTATTTTACCTCTGGAGCAAGGCATCAGTCTAACCTCCCCGCATTAATATGCCGCAGGTATTAACTCCGGCCGCCGGCGGATTAATTCATATTTAAATGACCGGTAAATGAAAATATAAAAAAATTTATAAAATGAAAACCGCATAACGATATGCGCCAGACCATTCATCGATGCACTAAAACTGTGCGTTGTAAGAAAACAACATTGATGCAAAATAGCAATTTTTATCGCCGAGCGATTTTCAAGGGCGGTAAGCGCGGCAACTATGCTTTTGTGCACACAATGACACACTTGCAATGCTGCGTCGCACAAATATTGCGCTTCAGTCAATTTCGCCAAGGCAAGGTGAATCCACGAATTTATGGTTTTTGACGATATTTAATTCGATTTAATCTGTTTTTACACAAATAAAAGCATTGTTACAACTTGAATTGATCGATAGGTAATGAAAATTGTCGCTATGCAGCAAAAGTCCGTTGCGTAAACTCCTTGCATTGTTTCCCCAGTTGATTTTCGTTGTTTTAATGAAACATCGGGCTTGTGCGGTTGACAGTTTCGGCAAGCCAATGGTTTCATGCAGTGCGCCTGCAAATCACGATTTTGCCAGGTGTTAATAAGCGAGATTCAGCACCCTGATATTCCCAGAGGCCATCGCGGCCTCAAGGCTAAATATCATTCACAGGTTAAAAGAATCCTACAGGCTGGCCATTCAATATGCCGGGGTTTTTAAATAAAACCCCGCATCGTTTTTGGTTAGGTTTCTCCTCATCAAGGGAGTTCAATAATGGGAGTTTTACAATGATTCAAGAGAAGATGATGTCGCGTACCTTGCGCACCGTGTTCGCCAGCTCGATGCTGGTCGGCATGACCGCAATGATGCACAACGCCATTGCACAGGAAGCCGCACCGCAAAAAATCGAATCGGTGCAAGTGACCGGTACCCGCATTACCACCCCAGGCACGACCTCGACCAGCCCGATTTCGTCGGTGACTGCCGAGGAAATCAAATCGTCCCAGCCTGTAGCGGTTGAAGAATTCTTCAAGGGCCTGCCAGCAGCCGTGCCGGCAATCGGCCCAGGCACCAACAACGGTTCCGGCGGCGGCGCCACCATCGACCTGCGTGGTCTTGGCCCGAACCGTACCCTGGTGATGATCAACGGCCGCCGCCTGGTACCGTTCAACCTGAACGGCACCGTCGACACCAACTCGATTCCTATCGCCCTGCTGAGTCGCGTGGACCTGCTGACCGGCGGCGCGTCGGTAGCCTACGGCGCCGACGCCGTGGCCGGCGTGGTCAACTTCAACCTGAAGAAAAACTTCACCGGTATCGACGTCACCACCTCCTACGGCGGCACCAGCGAATACCATGACGGCAAGCGCAAGCGCACCGACCTGACCATGGGCGCCAACCTCGATGACGGCCGCGGCAACGTGGTGCTGAGCATCGGCAAAACCACCTCGGACCCGGTGACCCAGGGCGCGCGTCCTTACGGCGTGACCAGCCTGAGCTCGGTGACCGGCAAGCCTACCGGCTCCAACACCACCATTCCTTCCGGCTTCGCGATCAGCAAAGGCGCCGGCGGTACCGACACCCTGGCGGGCAACTGGCAGATCGATCCAGCCAGCGGCAAGCTGGTCAGCCCACTGGTGCAATACAACACCAATCCGCTGAACTACTACGCAACCGGTCTGGACCGTACGCAAGCGACCTCGCTGGCGCACTACAAGATCAACGACCACGCCGACGTCTATGCCGAGGTGTTCTACACCACCAGCAAAGTGAGCTCGACCCTGGCGGAATCGGGCACCTTCGGCAACGTCTTCAACGTGCCTATCGGTAACCCATTCATTCCAGCCGCGGCCCGCCAGCAGATTTGCGAACGCCGCGGCATTTCGGCGGCCAACTGCGTGGTCGGCAACACCACCATGGTGCCGATGACGGTCAACCGCCGCTTCGTCGAGCTGGGCCCGCGTTTCAACAACTTCGACAACAAGACCCTGCAATACAACCTGGGCGTCAAGGGCGACCTGGCCTGGGACTGGACCTATGATGCGTCGTGGAGCCGCGGCACCGCCGACCAGATCCAGACCCGTCTGAACTGGGGCTCGCTGTCGAAAGTGCAGCAAGCGTTGAACGCGGTCAGCACCACCGCCTGCGTCAACACCGCCAACAACTGCGTGCCGCTGAACGTGTTCGGCGCCGCCGGCAGCATCACCCCGGCCCAGCTGGCCTTCGTGAACTCCAGCGCGATCCTGTTGCAAAACGTGCAGCAAGACGTCGCCTCGCTGAACCTGTCGGGCGACTTCGGCAGCAAGTTTGTCAGCCCATGGGCTGGCCAGCCAATCACCATGGCAGTCAGCGCCGAACAGCGCAAGACCACCGCCGGCACGCAATCGGACGCCGCATCGCAGATCCAGAGTGAAGTGCTGGGTACCGGCGCGCCGACGCCGGACCGCGTTGGCTCCTTCACGCTGAAAGAGTACGCGGCTGAGGCGCAAATCCCGCTGATCAAGGACAAGCCATTCATCCGCGCCCTGAACGGCGAAGTCGGCTACCGCGACACCTCGTTCGAAACCGCTGGCGCCAAGCAAAGCTACAGCAGCTGGAAAATCGGCGGCGACTGGGAGCCGGTGCGCTCGCTGCGTTTCCGTGCCAACATCCAGAAGGCGACCCGCGCGCCGAACGTGAACGAACTGTTCCAACCGCTGACCACCGGCCTGTCCAACGTGGCGGAAGATCCTTGCCAACTGGCGAAGATCAACGCGGCTGACGCCAACAAGGCCGGCACCCTGTCGAACCTGTGCCGTCTGACCGGCGTTCCTGCCAGCGAAATCGGTTCCGTGCCATTGCCATCGTCGGGCCAGATCAACAACCTGACCGGCGGCAATCCTAAGCTGGGCCCTGAGGAAGCGAAAACCAAGACCATCGGTTTCGTGTGGGAGCCTCTGCCTAAGCTGGCGATCTCGCTTGACTACTACCAGATCAAGATCGACAAAGCGGTGTCGAGCCTGAGCACCACCGACATCCTGCAAGGTTGCTACGATCCTAAGTTCAACCCATCGTTCGCCTTCAACGATGCGTGCGCGGCGATTGGCCGTAACCCGGCGAACGGTACCTTCAACGGTGCGGATTCGAAGGGTGTGTTCACTCCGCTGTCGAACTCGGGCTACCAGGAAACCAGCGGTATCGACCTGAACGTGAACTACCGCTTGCAGGCCAAGCAGCTGAACCTCGATCCGAAGTTCGGTTACTTCGACCTGACCTTCGCGCTGAACCAGGTGCAAAAGTTTGACTTCAAAGGTACGCCAACTTCGGCTACCCGCGATTGCATCGGCTACTACTCGGTTGCTTGCGCCAGCATCAGCAATTCGACCGCTCCGGTGTACAAGCGCAAGTTCAACCAGCGCACCACCTGGAACGTTGGCGATTTCGCGGTGGGCTACAACTGGCGTTACGTCAGCGCGGTGGATGTAGAGCCGGGCTCGGGCACCTACCTGCCACAGTACTCGCACATCAAGGCGTACAACTACCTGGACCTGTCGGGCGTGTGGAACTACAACAAGAACCTGCGTCTGAACGTCAGCATCAACAACGCGGCCAACAAGAAGCCGCCTATCGTCGGTGCTAACGTGTCGACCACGTCCATGGACAGTGGTAACACCTTCCCGAACGCGTACGACGCACTGGGTCGTTACGTCACCTTCGGTGCCAGCCTGAAGTTCTAAGCTTCAGAGTTGCAAAAAATCCCATCAGCCTGAGCGCGCTCAAGATCGCGCTCAGTGCGGATGGGATTTTTTTTTGACTGCTGTTTATATTAGAGGCCACCCCAAGCCGCACTTAATATGGACACCGCCGCCAGCGCGGCGGTCTCGGTGCGCAGGATGCGCGGGCCCATGGCCAGGGGCAGGGCGCCGTGGCGCAGGGCCAGTTCCTCCTCTTGTTCGCTCAGGCCGCCCTCCGGCCCCACCACCAGCGTCACCGCCTGCGGCGGATGGTGGCGCGCCCAGTCGGCCAGCGACTGTTCCGCGCGCGGGGTCAGGATGATGCGGCGGTGCAGGTCCTGCTGGGTGATCCAGTGCTTGTAGTCCTGCGGCGGCGCCAGCTGGGCCAGACGGTTGCGCCCGCTCTGCTCGGAGGCCGAGACAATGATGCCGTGCCAGTGCTCCAGCTTTTTGCCGGCCCGCTCGGCCGACAGCTTGACCACGCAGCGCTGCGCCGCCAGCGGCTGGAAGCCCGACACGCCCAGTTCGATGGCCTTTTCGATAATCCAATCCATCTTGGTGCCTTCGGGCAGGGCTTGCGCCAGGGTCACGGCAAACGGCAGCTCGACCTCGCGCGGCGTGTGCGCCTTGACCTCGGCGCTGGCGCTGCGGCGACCGATCTCGCTCAGGCTGGCGGTATATTCGCCGCCCTCGCCATTGAACAAGGTGATCAGCCCGCCCGGCGCCAGGCGCAGCACCTGGATATGGTGGGCGACCGCTTCCGGCAGGGTGACATGGGCGCCGATGGCCAGCGGCTGGGGGCAAAAGAAGCGGGGCATAACGTGGTATCCGGATAAGTAGAGCTGCAATTTTAAATGGTGGATGTCATCGTCTGGTAAAATAATGGGCTCTGCAAGCACCGCCCTTGCGCCCAGTTTCCATACTTCCGTGATATCGACGATGACTTCTACGCTCCCAACCACCCAAATGGCTAACGCGATCCGCGCGCTGGCAATGGACGCCGTCCAGAAGGCCAACTCCGGCCACCCAGGCATGCCGATGGGCATGGCCGAAATCGCTGTTGCGCTGTGGTCCGGCCATTACCGCCACAACCCGGCCAACCCGCAGTGGGTGAACCGCGACCGCTTCCTGCTGTCCAACGGCCACGGCTCGATGCTGCACTACGCGCTGCTGCACCTGGCCGGCTACGCCGTGAGCATGGATGACATCAAGGCCTTCCGCCAGATGCACTCGAAGACCCCGGGCCACCCGGAAGTCGGCTACACCCCGGGCGTGGAAACCACCACCGGCCCGCTGGGCCAGGGGATCGCCAACGCGGTCGGCATGGCGCTGGCCGAGTGGCTGCTGGCGGCTGAATTCAACAAGCCGGGCCTGGACGTGGTCGACCACTACACCTACGCCTTCGTCGGCGACGGCTGCCTGATGGAAGGCATCTCGCACGAAGCCTGCGCGCTGGCCGGCACCCTGGGCCTGAAGAAACTGATCGCCCTGTACGACGACAATGGCATCTCGATCGACGGCAAGGTCGAAGGCTGGTTCACCGACGACACCCCGGCCCGCTTCGAAGCCTACGGCTGGAACGTGATCCGCGCCGTGGACGGCCACGACGTGGCCGCCGTCGCGGCCGCCATCGCCGCCGCCAAGCAGGCCGGCAAGCCGACCCTGATCTGCTGCAAGACCGTCATCGGCAAGGGCTCGCCCAACCTGCAAGGCGGCGACAAGGTGCACGGCGCCGCGCTGGGCGAGAAGGAAGTCGCCGCCGTGCGCGAGTACATCGGCTGGACCTCGGCCCCGTTTGAAATCCCGGCCGACGTGTACACCGCCTGGGACGCCAAGGCCGCCGGCGCCAAACAGGAAGCCGAGTGGACCGCCAAGTTCGCCGAATACAGCGCCAAGTTCCCGGCCGAAGCCGCTGAACTGAGCCGCCGCATGGCGGGCGAGCTGCCGGGCAACTTCGAAGCGGCGCTGGCCGCCGGCATCGCCTCGACCGTCGAGAAGAAAGAAAACATCGCCACCCGCAAGGCCAGCCAGAACGCCATCCAGGCGCTGGCGCCGGTGCTGCCGGAATTCCTGGGCGGCTCGGCCGACCTGACCGGCTCCAACCTGACCAACTGGAAGGAAGTCACCCCGGTGCGTTCCGGCCAGCCAGGCAACCACATCAACTACGGCGTGCGCGAGTTCGGCATGTCGGCCATCATGAACGGCGTCGCCCTGCACGGCGGCTACATCCCGTTCGGCGCCACCTTCCTGACCTTCGCCGACTACAGCCGCAACGCGCTGCGCATGGCCGCGCTGATGAAGCAGCGTTCGATCTTCGTGTTCACTCACGACTCGATCGGCCTGGGCGAGGACGGCCCGACCCACCAGTCGGTGGAACACGTGTCGTCGCTGCGCCTGATCCCCAACCTGGACAACTGGCGTCCATGCGACACCACCGAATCGATGGTGGCGTGGGGCGAGGCGGTCAAGCGCAAGAATGGCCCGTCGACCCTGATCTTCTCGCGCCAGAACCTGCCGTACCAGGAGCGCAGCGCGGCGCAGATCGCCGATATCCAGCGCGGCGGTTACGTGCTGAAGGAGGCGGCCGACGCCAAAGTGACCCTGATCGCCACCGGTTCGGAAATCGAACTGGCGCAGGCCGCCGCTGTGGCGCTGGCGGGCGAGGGCATCGTGGCGCGCGTGGTGTCGATGCCATCGACCGATGTATTTGACCGTCAGGACGCCGCTTACAAGGCCAGCGTGCTGACCAAAGGCGTGCCACGTGTGGCAATCGAAGCCGGCGTCACCGATTTCTGGTACAAATACGTCGGTCTGGAAGGCGCTGTTGTCGGCATCGATACCTTCGGTGAGTCGGCTCCGGCAGGCGTGCTGTTCAAGCACTTCGGCTTCACGGTGGAAAACGTGGTGGCGAAAGTCAAAGCTGTCATTGCTTAATCTATAATTGCTTATTGCGGTACTAATATTTCTAATCAGGAGCAAAGTATGACGATCAAAGTTGCAATCAATGGCTATGGCCGTATCGGCCGTAATGTGCTGCGCGCTTTCTACGAAGGCGGCAAGAAACAAGACATCCAGATCGTGGCGATTAACGACCTGGGCGACGCCAAGGCCAACGCTCACCTGACCCGCTACGACACCGCCCACGGCAAGTTCCCTGGCACCGTGACCGTGGACGGCGACAACATGATCGTGAACGGCGATGTGATCCGCGTGTTCGCACAGCGCAATCCGGCTGAAATCCCATGGGGCGACCTGGGCGTGGACGTGGTGCTGGAGTGCACCGGCTTCTTCACCACCAAGGAAAAAGCCTCGGCCCACCTGAAGGGCGGCGCCAAGAAGGTGATCATCTCGGCGCCGGGCGGCAAGGACGTGGACGCCACCATCGTGTACGGCGTCAACCAGCACGTGCTGAAAGCCACCGACACCGTGATCTCGAACGCATCGTGCACCACCAACTGCCTGGCCCCGCTGGTCAAGCCGCTGAACGACGCCATCGGCGTGGAAACCGGCCTGATGACCACCGTGCATGCCTACACCAACGACCAGGTGCTGTCGGACGTGATGCACGAAGACCTGCGCCGCGCCCGTTCGGCCACCATGAGCATGATCCCGACCAAGACCGGCGCCGCCGCCGCGGTGGGCCTGGTGCTGCCTGAGCTGAATGGCAAGCTGGACGGTTTCGCGATCCGCGTGCCGACCATCAACGTGTCGCTGGTCGACCTGTCGTTCATCGCCAAGCGCGACACCACCGTGGACGAAGTCAACGCCCTGATGAAGGCCGCCGCCGAAGGCGCGCTGAAGGAAGTGCTGACCTACCAGACCGAACCGCTGGTGTCGGTGGACTTCAACCACAACCCGGCCTCGTCGAACTTCGACTCGACCCTGACCAAAGTGTCGGGCCGCCTGGTGAAAGTGTCGTCGTGGTACGACAACGAGTGGGGCTTCTCGAACCGCATGCTGGACACCACCGTGGCGCTGATGAACGCCAAGTAATCCTCGGCGTCTGCAAAACAACCCTCCCGGCGCAAGCCGCGGAGGGTTTTTTTACGCTTGCGGAGATGCTGAATTCGGCGCAATATCGCATCAATATTGATGTTGGAGGCTAGGATGCGCACCACCGTAACGATTGATGATAAGTTGTATCAGAAGGCACTTGAGGTAGCGGACCCTTCGATGGACAAGGCGGACTTGTTTCGCGAGGCTGTCAAGACCTTCGTCCGAGTACGCGCCGCCCAGCGTCTCGCGGCGCTCGGCGGCTCGGCATCCAACATGGCGGACATCCCGCGTGACAGGACTGCGGCGGCACGGTGAAACACGGCGTCCTGGTGGATACATCCGTTTGGGTGGAGCACTTTCGCCATCGCAATCCGACGTTGGAGCGGCTCCTGCATCAGGATGCTGTGCTTACTCATCTGATGATTATCGGCGAGATCGCCTGCGGCACACCTCCAGCCCCGAGGGCGCAGACCTTGGGGGATTTGGGCATGGATCGGCGGCTTGCGGATCTGGCCGAAAGATTTGGCGTGACGCATCGCGCGCCGCCATGAAAAAAGCCCGCCGGGCGTGAACCCGGCGGGCTTCGGGCAACCGCCCCGGAGGGCAGCTGGCCGACTTGGATTACAGCGACACGCGCAGGCCCAGGTAGTAGCGGCGGCCGATCGGATCGTAAGCCGATGCGTCGGTCTCGGTACCGGTGGTGTTGCCTGGCAGGCCGGTCACGACTGGCGGCGCTTTCTTGTCGAAGGCGTTATCCATGCCGAAGTAGAGCTGGTAGTTCTTCTTCATGTCGTAGGTCACCTGGAAGTCGGTGGTGGCGTACGAACCGATCTTCGGCGCCAGTTCCGGATTCTCGTAGGTGTTCAGGAACTGATCGTCCAGCTTGACGCGGCCGGTGTAGGTGGTCGTGGTGTTGACGCCCCAGTTGCCCCACTTGTAGGCCAGGTTCAGCACGGCCTTGTTGCGTGGCGATTCCAGTTCCCCAGCCGATTCATCCTTGTCCGCGCCCTGGGTCGGCACGTTCCACAGGGTCTTCAGGTAGGTGTAGGCGATCTTCGCGTTCAGGCGGCCAGGACCCACTTTGTCCGCCCACGAGGCGGTCAAGTCGATACCTTTGGTGCCCAGGCCACCGCTGTTTTCCTGCGAGGTGTCGCTGTACTTGATCGAGCCAGGGCTGTTCGAGCCTTCGGCCGTGGCGCGGCGGGTGATGTACTGGCAGTAGAAGGTATTGCCGCCGTAGCACTGTTGCAGCGCGAACTGGCGCGGCGTACCGACGATGGCGTCCGAGATCTTGATGTCGAAGTAGTCCGCCGTGAAGGTGAACTTGCTCAGCATCGGGATCGAGGTCGGGGTGATGACCACGCCGACGGTGGTCGAACGGCCTTTTTCCGCCTTCAGGTTCGGGTTGCCGCGGTTGTAGCCGCTGACGCCCTGTTTGTCGGCCTGGTTCAGCGTAAACACGCCGCCGTTGGCCGCGATGTTGGCGGCGACGCCCGGCGCGGCGCGGCAAGCCACGCTGACCGGATCGCTGGCGGTCGCGGTCACGCCTTCGCATGGGTCGCTGACCGATGGGAAGTCCTGGCTAGGCGCCTGGTACAGTTCGCTGATGTTAGGCGCGCGGGTCGACACGGCGCGGGTGCCGCGGAACTTGATGTCCGACACGGGTGCCCACTCCAGGCCGGCGTTCCAGCTGTTGGTGCTGCCCACGGTGGTGTAGTCGCCGTGACGGAAGGAGCCGCGGAAGTCCAGGTTTTTCGCGAAGGCCTGGTCTTTCAGCAGCGGCACGCGGGTTTCCACGAATTCTTCACGCACGATGAAGCTGCCGTAGGTTGGCGGGGTGGCGTTGCCGGCGTTCAGGCCGGCCTGGGTCAGCGGGTCCGGCACGGCGCTGGAATCTTCGCTGCGCCATTCATAGCCGGCCGCCAGGCCGATGTTGCCTGCTGGCAGGCCCCATGGCAGTTCGCCGGTGATGGTGCCGCCGGCAATCTTCTGGGTGATCGCGGTTTCCAGCGAGCCTGGCGCGGTCACGTATTTCAGCGCTTCCGGCGAGATGGTGCCGAGGCCGAACACGTTGATCGGCACGCAACCGTCGCGACGCGCCTGGGCGTCGGCGCACATCACGCCGCCACCTGGGTCAGGGTTGGGCACGCCAGCCAGCGCGCTGCGCATGTTGACGATGTTGATCTGGCCGGTGGACGCCTGCGACTCGGTGGTGCGGCCGTAGCTGACGAAGGCCTCGTAGTTCCAGTCGTTGGTGAATGGCAGGGTGCCTTTCAGGCCGGTGGCCAGGCGCAGGGTGCCACGGCTGACGCTGCTGTGACGCGGGCCGAACTCGGTCAGGCGGCGGGTGAAGCGGTAGTCTTTCAGACCGTCGCCGTCGGTGTCGGTCATGCGGTCCCACAGGTACTGCGGGATGATCGGATTGCGCACGGCCACGCCGTTGACCATGGTCTCGCCTTGCACCACGCCGGTCGGACGGAAGACGTTGGACGAGTCGAGCGCGAACGGTTCGATGTTGGTGTCCACCTTGGTCGAGGCGTAGGTGCCTTCGAAGAACGCGTTGTGGTTGTCGTTCAGCTTCAGGTTGCCATTGGTGGCGAACAAGTAGCGCTCGGTCGGCACGGCGATGGTGCGGTATTGCGAACGGTTGAAGCCGGAGGCCGGCAGGGTGGCGCTGCCGTTGGTCGACCAGCCGATCGGGTTGCCGTTCTTGTCATAGGTGTAGCTGGCGCCGCCAGTGCCGTAGAAGAAGCGGCCTTGCGGCGCGAAGCTGGAGTAGTACGGCGAAATGGTCTTGAAGATGTCGCGCACGTCGCCGGTCACCGCTTCGGCCAGCGAGTACTGGTCGATGTTGGCGCCCAGGCCCGGACGGTCTTTCGACATCACGGCGCCCTGTTTCGAATAGCCGAAGTGACCCATGATGTTGCTGGCGCCGTCGGCCGAGGTGGTGCCGAAGGTGATTGCCAGTTTTTTCTTGAAGTCGTCGCTCTTGTCGCTCTTGCCGGTCGAGGCATCGACGGTCACGCCTTCAAAGTTTTTCTTCAGGATGATGTTGACCACACCGGCCACGGCGTCCGAACCGTAGGTTGCCGAAGCGCCACCGGTCAGCAGCTCGACGCGCTCGATGAAGTCGGTCGGGATGGTGTTCAGGTCGACCGCGGTGTCGCCCGGCACGCCGGACACGAAGCGGCGGCCATTGACCAGCACCAGGGTGCGCGAGTCGCCCAGGTTACGCAGGTTGACGGTCGACACGCCGCCGCCCGAGGTCAGGAAGTTCGAGTTGGTACGGCTCAGCGATGGCGTACCGAGGGTCGGGTTCTTCTGCAACAGGTCTTGCAGGTTGACTGCGCCCGAGGCGGCGATGTCGGCCGAGGTCAGGATTTGCAGCGGGGTTGGCGATTCGGCGCTCGGCGAGAGCAGGCGCGAACCGGTAATTTGAACTTTCTGCACCGCATCTGCCGGCGCGGCGTCTTGTGCGAATGCTACCTGGGCGCTCATCGCCATGCCGGCTACGCAGATCATGCGCACGGAACGGGATAAAACTGTTTCCTTCATCATTGCGGAACTCCTTAGGGTGTATTTAAACATCTCTACGTTTATTTTTTGTTAAATTTCTTGGTTTAACTGACCAACTTTAACGACTTCGTAGTCATCTTGTAAACGTAAAAGGGCGTAAAAAATCCAACATTCGCAAAAAAGCAACAGGGCCACAAGTGTAACGAAATGTGTCTGATGATGATGGGAAATAAAACCAGTTTCATACTCGTACTTAAGGCAGAGCACGACATTGAATATATAAAATGCGGGGACGATTTTATTTAATTCGGATTAATTATTATTACTGATGCGAACGGTATGGTCCGGTATTTAATCGGGTACCGTCGCCGGGATGTGCGTACGCGTATTACGTAGTGGTATTTCGTGGAAAATATCGGAGATAAGCGCTGCAAAAGCAGGTTTAATGCTAATTTTTAGCGGGTATGTGCCAATAATTGGCATATTTTGGCCATGCTTGCACCGGCTTGGTGAGGCTTGCTGGCGAGGGGGAGAAGCCTGGTCCGGGCGGACCAGGCAGAGGAGTTACTTGTAAATACCCGAGCCGATCAGGAAATCGTCGACGCGCTCGACATAACCGGACTTGGATTCAACCGCCTTGGTGACCGGATTCGGCCATTTAAAATCGACCCAGCCGCTGCCCTTGGTTTTGGCAATATCGACCATTTCCTTAATCAGCAATTTACCTTCATTATCTTTTAAATTCAGCAAAGGTTTGCCGACCATTTTAGGATTATTACCGTGCGCCAAAGCCACGCCATTCAGGTCATATACATAAACATACAAATCGCGGTCATGGAAGGCGGTGTTGGCGGGATCGGCGATGGCGGCAAAGGTCTTCTCCTTGCCGGCCGACTTGACCATCGCCACGGCGCGCTTGACCATCGCCACCGCTTCGTCCGCCGTACCCTTGTCCGCCGCCAGAACCGCGCCCGGGCTTGCCAGCATGCCCAGGCACAGGAGGGCGGCGCCGAATAGTGCTTTCATTTCGATCTCCTTGTGTTGTTAAACTGACTTCGGGAGTATTGCACCTTTTTACAGCGACAACGTTGTTATGTGGCAACATTGTCGCCAAAGATGGCCTGCCACAGCGTGGTGACATTGGCCGCATGCGGGCCCACCAGCGCCGGGTCGATGCGCGCCAGGTCCTGGCCCTGCAGGCGCAACTGGTGTTGCAGCTTGCGGTACTTGCGGTAGGCGTCGGCCGCGCTGGCGGCCAGGCCGGCATCGACCAGGCCCAGTTCGCCGCACAGCTTGAGCAGGGCGATATTGCCGGAATTCGCCGTCAACTGAGGATAGGCCGCGGCGTGCTGGAGAACCAGGAATTGCACGATAAACTCGATGTCGATCATGCCGCCCGGGTCCTGCTTCAGGTCGAACAGGGCGCTGGTGTTGGCCTTGGCGTCCACCATGCGCTTGCGCATGGCGATCACTTCCTGTTTGAGCGGGCCGTCGGCCGGGCGCTCCTTGCGCAGCACGGCTTCGCGGATTTGCTCGAAGCGCTGGCCGATGGCGCTGTCGCCGGCGCAGTAGCGGGCGCGGGTCAGGGCCTGGTGTTCCCACACCCAGGCCGAGTTGCTCTGGTATTTCTCGAACGAGCCGACGCTGGACACCAGCATGCCGCTGGCGCCGTCCGGGCGCAGCGCGGTGTCGATGTCGAACAGGATGCCGGCCGAGGTGTGCGAGGTCATCCAGGTGATGAAGCGCTGCGCCAGCTTGGCGTACTGGGCCGGCGCCTCCTGGTCGGCATCGTCGTACAGGAAGATCACGTCGAGGTCGGACACGTAGCCCAGCTCCTTGCCGCCCAGCTTGCCGTAGGCGATCACCGTGAACAGCGGCACCTCGCGGTGGCGCGTGGCCACCGTCTGCCACACCGCCTTGATGGTGGCGGCGACAATGGTGTCGGCCAGCGCCGACAGGTGGTCGGCCAGCTTTTCCACCGTCAGGTCGCCGGCCAGGTCCTGCGCCAGCAGGTGGAACAGCTGGGCGTGGTGGATTTCGCGCAGGATGTCCATCTGGCGCTCGGTGTCGCCGGGGCAGGCGGCCAGCTGCCTGTCGATGTCGGCGGCCAGCGCCACCGGGTCGAACACGGCGTTGCGCACGCGGTCGTCCAGCAGTTCGTCCAGCAGGATGGGGTGCTGGCTGAGGAACAGGGCGGCCCAGCCGCTGGCGTGCACCATGCGGATCACGCGCGCCAGCGTATGCGGGTATTCGGTCAGCAAGGACAGATAGGCCGAGCGGCGCGCGATGGCTTCCAAAAAATCCAGCAGCCGGCCCAGTGTGGCCAGCTGGTTGCCGCCGCTCGATTCGGCGGCCGCCTGCACGATCAGCGGCAGCGCGGTGTTGATCAGGCCTTGCAGGCGGTTGCGGCTGGCCTCGGGCAGCGATTGCAGGCGCGGCGCCTGCCAGGTGGCGATCAGGCGCTTGGTGGCGCCTTCCGGATCGTCGAAGCCGAGCGCGGTGAAGCGCGCCACCATGGCTTCGCGGTTGTCGGGATCGGCGCATTCATTGCTCGATTGCAGCTCGATATCGTTTTCACTGCTTTCGGTCTTGTCCGAGAACATTTCGTCAAACTGCCCGGCCACGAACTGGCGGTGGGCGTCCAGCTGGGCCAGCAGGGTGGCCACGTCCGGCAGGCCCATCATCTCGGCCACGGTCTGGCGGTCGGCGTCATTGGCCGGCAGGGTGTGGGTCTGGGCATCGTCCAGGTATTGCAGACGGTGCTCAAGGTTGCGCAGGAAGGTGTAGGAAGCCAGCAGTTGATAGACGATGGCGTGGCTTAACAGCCCTTTCTCGGCGATGATGCGCAGCGTGGTGCGGGTCGAGCGGTCGCGCAGGGCGGCGTCGCGGCCGCCGCGGATCAGCTGGAACACTTGCGCCAGGAACTCGATTTCGCGGATGCCGCCGCGCCCCAGCTTGACGTTGTTGCTGCGGTCCGGGTGCAGCCGCTCCTGGCGGTTCACCTCGGCGCGGATTTGCGCATGCATATTGCGGATGGCGTCAATCACGCCAAAGTCCAGGTAGCGCCGGAAGCAGAACGGCCGGACAATGCCATCCAGCGCGGCGATATCCTCGGCGCGCCCGGTGACAGCGCGCGCCTTTACCCAGGCGTAGCGCTCCCACTCGCGGCCCTGCACGATCAGGTAGTTCTCCACCATGCCCATGCTGGCCGCCAGCGGGCCGGAATTGCCGTTCGGGCGCAAGGCCATGTCGACCCGGAAGGTATAGCCATCCTCGGTGATCTCGGACAGCGCCGCGATCAGTTTCTTGCCGAGGCGGACGAAGAATTCATGGTTGGACAGGCTGCGCTGGCCAGAGCCAGGCTCGGCCACCGTGTCGCCATCCTCGGGATAGACGAAAATCAGGTCGATATCGGATGACACGTTGAGTTCGCCGCCGCCTTGCTTGCCCATGGCCAGCACCATCATTTCCTGCGGCGCGCCGGAATCGCGACCGATCGGCTGGCCGTGCGCGGCCACCATCTCTGCGTGCAGTTCGGCCATATGTTTCTGAATGGCAAAATCGGCGAAGCGGGTCATGGTTTCCACCACTTCGGCCAGATTGGCCTGGCCTTCCAGGTCGCGGCGGATCAGGGTGCAGACCAGCAGATTGCGTAGGCGGCGCATGGCGCGCACCAGTGGCAGGCCGCCTTCTGCTTCTTTGTGTAAATATTCTTCCAGATTGATCTGGGCAAGCGATAATTGCGCCAGATCATCGATCTTGGCCTTGCGGTCGGGGGCTGCGGCCAGCCAACGCTGGTAGAAACGTGAGACGGACGGTGAACTCATAGAGTGATAAGGTAAAATTGCTCCGGAAACCGAGTTTAGCTATTTATTTGATGCATGGCCTGATTTATTAGCGTATTAATGCAAAAACCAGAGGAGGAGACCGTGACAGGCGAAGGCCCATTGGCCGCGCGCTGGCATCGGCTTCGTGCCGCCTACCGGATCTGCAACCTGGCCACCCACCACGTGCTGGGCTTCACCCTGAAGCTGGCGCTGCTGCTGTATTTTGCCTTCACCGTCCTGTTCCTGGCGCTGCGCTACGCGGTGTTGCCGAACATCGACCACTACAAGGGCGACATCGAGCGCCTGGCCACCAATGCGGTCGGCAACCGCGTCACCATTTCCCGCGTATACGCCTCGTGGAACGGCTTCCGTCCCAACCTGTTCCTGGGCGACGTGGTGCTGCACGACCAGCAGGGCCGTCCCGCGCTGAGCTTGCCGAGCGTGTCGGCCACGCTGTCGTGGTGGACCGTGGTGACCGCCAAGCTGCGCTTCCACGTGCTGGAGCTGAACCGTCCCGAACTGGAAGTCCTGCGCGAGGCCGACGGCCGCCTGGTCGTGGCCGGCATCTACATCGATCCAAACAAGCCCAGCGATGGCACCGGCCTGGACTGGCTGCTGACCCAGCGCGACATCGTCATCCGTGAAGGCCGCCTGCAATGGACCGACCGTCAGCGCGCCGCGCCGCCGCTGGCGCTGGACAATGTGACGGTGGTGCTGCGCAACCAGTGGCTGCACCATCAGTTCGCGGTGCGCGCCACGCCGTCGGCCGCGCTGGCCGCGCCGCTGGACTTGCGCGCCGACTTCACCCATCCGGCGTTTGGCGCCCGCATTTCCAACGTCTCGATGTGGAAGGGCGAGATCTATGCCGACATCCGCGACACCGATCTGCTGGCATGGAAGGCGTGGGTCGACTATCCGTTCGAACTGAGCAGCGGCAGCGGCTCGCTGCGCGCCTGGGTGGGCGTGGACCAGTCGCGCCTGACCGGCTTCACCGCCGACGTCGGCTTCGCCAACCTCACCGCCGTGCTGGGCAAGGAATTGCCGCTGCTGGACTTGCAGCAGATGAGCGGCCGCATCGCCATGCGCGAAGAGATCCGCCCGCCATTGGCGCGCAAGGGCGCGAAGACGCCGGGCTTCGGCGCGCTGGGTCACAGCGTCGCGTTGCAGAACCTGACCCTGACCACGCGCGACGGCCTGGTGATGGCGCCCACCTCGCTGTCGGAAACGTATGTGGCGGCGGCCGGCGCCAGGCCGGAGAAGGTCGAGCTGCGCGCCCGCCAGCTGGACCTGCAAACCCTGGCCGGCCTGGCCGAACGCCTGCCGCTGAGCGAGCACCAGCACAAGATGCTGGCGGGCTTCGCGCCGCGCGGCCTGCTGCAAAACTTCTCGGCCGAATGGCAGGGCGCCTTCCCGGCCTTGCAGACTTACCGCATCAAGGGCGACCTGCTGGGGCTGGGCCTCAAGCCGCAGCCGCCGCGCATGGCGCAGCCGAAGATGGGCAAGACGCCGGCGATCGCCGGCCTGCCGGCCATTCCCGGTTTCGACAACTTGAGCGGCTCGATCGACGCCACCGAAAAGGGCGGCAGCTTCAACCTCAATTCGCAGCAGCTGGTGTTGCAGATGCCGGATTATTTCGCCGAAGCGTCGATGCCCTTCGACCACCTCAACCTGAAAGCGCGCTGGTCGTTTGAGGCCGACAACCAGCTGCTGTTCCAGATCGACAGCATGGACTTCGAGCAGGAGGGCATGCGCGGCACGCTGCAAGGCACGCACACCATGCCGCTGGCCGGCAAAGGGCCGGGCAAGGCCGACCTGAGCGGCACCCTGACCGGCTTCCAGCTCAACCGCATCGGCCGCTACCTGCCGATGCAGACGCCGCACGATTTGCACAACTGGCTGACCGGCGCGCTGGAAGGCGGCGTGGCCAGCGACGTCAGCATCCGCCTGCGCGGCGACCTGGCGCATTTCCCCTTCCATGGCGAGGACAAGGCGAAAGGCGAATTCCGCGTGGCCGGCAAGCTCGCCGAGGGCAAGCTCAACTACGAACCCGGCCACTATCTGCATGACGGCAAGGAGCTGGGCAAGGATGGCAAGCCGCTGCCGCTGTGGCCGCAAGCCGAGCACATCAAGGGCAGCTTCGTGTTCGAGCGCGCGCGCATGGAAATCCATGGCGACACCGCCACCACCGGCGGCGTCGCGCTCAGCAATGTGAAGGCGGTGATTCCGGACCTGATGCTCCACGACGCCATGCTGGAAATCGACGGCAGCGCGGCCGGGGCCATGCAGGAATTCCTCAAGTACGTGGCCAGCAGCCCGGTGCTGGAGTGGATCTCGCACTTCACCGATGAAACGCAGGCCACCGGCAATGCCAGGCTGGGCCTGAGCCTGCGCATCCCGCTGGCGCACGCCATCGACACCAAGGTCAACGGCACGCTGCAATTGCAGAACAACGATATCGTGCTGATGAACGATTTGCCGGTGGTGCAATCCTCGCAGGGCAAGATCGAATTCAACGAGCAGGGCGTCAACCTCAATCAGCTGTCCGGCAACTTCCTCGGCGGTCCGGTGTCGATCACCGGCGGCAGCCAGAAGGACCATGCCATCGTCGTCCGGCTGGGCGGGCTGCTGACCGTCGACGGCTTCCGTCAGGCTTACCCGATGCCGGCCATGCAGCGCCTGGCCGATCATTTCAGCGGCGCCACCCGCTACGCCGGCACCGTGACCGTGCGCGACCACCAGGTGGTGGTGGCGGTCGATTCCAGCCTGACCGGCCTCGGCCTCGATCTGCCGGCGCCGGTGAAGAAGGGCGCGACCGATGCCATGCCGCTGCGCTTCGTGCTGACCAGCGGCCTGACGGCCGATGCCGGCGGCCTGCTGCACGACGATATGCGCATCACGCTGGGCGGCAATATCGCCGCGCGCTACCAGCGCCAGAAGGCCAGCAAGCAGCACTGGAAGCTGGTGCGCGGCGGCATCGGCGTCAACGCGCCGGCGCCGGAACCGGACAGCGGCCTGGCCTTCAACCTCAGCCTGCACCAGCTCAACGTCGACAACTGGCTGGACTTTGGCGACGCCGTCGCCGGCAAGGGCGAGACCGGCGCGGCCTCGTCCGCCGACGCGGCCGACGTCACCCAGTACGTGCTGCCCGATGCCATCGCCGCCCGCACCAGCGAGCTGGTGATCGGCGGCCGCAAGCTGGAAAACGTGGTGGTTGGCGTCACCCACCAGAAGTCGACCTGGCAGGCCAACATCGATTCGGCCCAGGCCAACGGCTACCTGACCTGGGCCGAGCCCTCCACCGGCGCCGGCCTCGGCAAGGTGACGGCGCGCCTGTCGACGCTGGTGATTCCCGAATCGGCCTCGGGCGAAGTGCAGGAACTGCTGGACGGCAAGAGCGCGGCCGCCACCATTCCGGCGCTGGACGTGGTGGTCGAGCGCTTCGAACTGTTCAACAAGCCGCTGGGCCAGCTGGAGCTGCAAGCCAACAATGTGCAGCTGCCGGGCGCGCGCGAGTGGCGCGTCAACAAGCTGGCGCTGGTCAACGCCGACGGCGCGCTGGCCGGCACCGGCAAGTGGGTCAGCAAGGAGGGCGTGCACAACACCACGCTCGATTTCAACCTCGACATTGCCGACGCCGGCAAGCTGCTGGACCGCTTCGGCTTTGCCGACACCCTCAAGGGCGGCAAGGGTACGCTCAAGGGCAATATCGCGTGGAAGGGCGTGCCGTATTCGCTGGACCTGCCGAGCCTGTCCGGCCAGATCGGCATGAATGTGGAGAAGGGCCAGTTCCTCAAGCAGGACCCGGGCGCGGCCAAGCTGCTGGGCGTGCTCAGCCTGCAAGCCCTGCCGCGCCTGCTCAAGCTGGACTTCCACGACGTGTTCTCGGAAGGCCTGGCGTTTGACGGCATCACCGCCAACGCCAATATCAACCACGGCATCGCCAAGACCGACAACTTGAAAATGCACGGCGTGGCCGCCACTGTGTTGATGGACGGCAGCGCCGACATCGCCAACGAAACCGCCAACCTGCATGTGGTGGTGATTCCGGAGGTCAACCTGGGCACGGCGCCGCTGGTGTATGCATTGGCCGTCAATCCGGTGATCGGTTTGGGCAGTTTTCTGGCGCAATTGTTCCTGAGCGCACCGGTGATGAAAGCCTTGACCTATCATATGCAGGTGGCCGGCCCGTGGAAAGCACCGGTGGTCACCAAGCTGGACGCTACCAAACTGGAACCCGCAAAAGGATCGCCATGAATCATACCGTTGCCGCCGTACAAATGATTTCCTCGCCCTCGGTGGACGAGAACATCGCCACCGCGCGCCGTCTCGTCACCCAGGCCGCCGGGGAGGGCGCCCAACTGGTGCTGCTGCCGGAGTACTGGGCCATCATGGGCCTGAACGACAGCGACAAGGTGAAGGTGGCCGAGCCGCTCGGCAGCGGGCCGATCCAGGACTTCATGTCCGGGCTGGCGCGCGAGCTGGGCATCTGGCTGATCGGCGGCACCTTGCCGCTGGCGTCCGACGATGCCGGGAAAGTCATCAACACCACACTGGTGTACAACCTGCGGGGCGAGCACGTGGGCCGCTACGACAAGATTCACCTGTTCGGCTTCACCAAGGGCACGGAGTCGTACAACGAATCGAAGACCATCGTGCCGGGCAAGCATGTGGGCGCGTTCGAGGCGCCGTTCGGCGAGGTCGGCATGTCGGTGTGCTACGACCTGCGCTTCCCGGAACTGTTCCGCGCGCTGGGACCGGTGTCGCTGATCGTGGTGCCGGCCGCCTTCACCTACACCACCGGCATGGCGCACTGGGAAATCTTGCTGCGCGCGCGCGCCATCGAGAACCAGTGCTATGTGCTGGCGGCGGCGCAGGGCGGCACCCATCCGAACGGCCGCCGCACCTGGGGCCACAGCATGCTGATCGACCCTTGGGGCACGGTCAAATCGGTGTTGGCCGAAGGCGAGGGCGTGGTGGCCGGCGAGATCGACCTCGGCTACATGCAAGGCGTGCGCGACAGCCTGCCGGCGCTGAAACACCGGACCATGTGATATCCACTACAATGCCGGTAACACCTAACAGAAAGCATCACCATGAAGCCATTTGAACCTAACCTGTCCACCCTGGCCGTAGCGCGCGATATCCTGCTGACGCCGTTCGGGCTGGACGAAGGCAAGCTGCTCAAGACCTTGGGCGCCATGTTCACCCATAAAGTCGACTACGCCGACTTGTATTTCCAGTTCACCAAGAACGAGGGCTGGAGCCTGGAAGAGGGCATCGTCAAGACCGGCAGTTTCTCGATCGACCAGGGTGTGGGCGTGCGCGCCGTGTCCGGCGACAAGACGGCGTTTTCGTATTCGGATGAAATCTCCGAAACGGCGCTGCTGGACGCCGCGGCCGCCACCCGCACCATCGCCCGCGCCGGCGCCGGCAAGGTGAAAGTGGCCGGCGCCATGAATCACATCGGCGGCCGTTCGCTGTACTTGCCGCACGATCCGCTGGTGTCGCTGGATGCGACCGCCAAGGTCAAGCTGCTGGAGCGTATCGAGAAAATGGCGCGCGCCAAGGACCTGCGGGTGGTGCAAGTGATGGCCAGCCTTGCCGGCGAGTACGACGTGGTGCTGGTGGTGCGCAGCGATGGCGTGCTGGCGGCCGATATCCGTCCGCTGGTGCGTGTGTCGCTCACCGTGATCGTGGAACAGAATGGCCGCCGTGAAGTCGGCTCGTCGGGCGGCGGCGGCCGTTACGACTATGGTTATTTCAGCGATGCGCTGCTGGATCAGTATGCGACCGATGCCGTGAATTCGGCGGTGGTGAATCTGGATGCGCGTCCGGCGCCGGCCGGTCCGATGACTGTGGTGCTGGGCCCTGGCTGGCCGGGCATCCTGCTGCACGAAGCGATTGGCCACGGCCTTGAGGGCGACTTCAACCGCAAGGGTTCCTCGACCTTCTCGGGCCGCATCGGCGAGCGCGTGGCGGCCAAGGGCGTCACCGTGGTCGATGACGGCACGCTGGCGGACCGTCGCGGTTCGTTGAATATCGACGATGAAGGCAATCCGACCCAGTGCACCACGCTGATCGAGGACGGCATCCTGAAGGGCTATATCCAGGACACCATGAACGCGCGTCTGATGAAGATGCCGGTGACCGGCAACGCCCGCCGCGAATCGTTCGCGCACCTGCCGATGCCGCGCATGACCAACACTTATATGCTGGGCGGCGACAAGGACCCGGGCGAGATTCTGGCGTCGGTGAAGAACGGCTTGTACGCGGTGAATTTCGGCGGCGGCCAGGTGGACATCACCAACGGCAAGTTCGTGTTCTCGGCCAGCGAGGCGTACATGATCGAGAATGGCAAGATCACCTATCCGGTGAAGGGCGCGACCCTGATCGGCAATGGTCCGGAAGTGCTGAACCGCGTATCGATGATCGGCAACGACATGAAGCTCGATCCGGGCGTGGGCGTGTGCGGCAAGGAAGGCCAGAGCGTGCCGGTGGGCGTGGGCCAGCCGACACTGCGTATCGACGGCGTGACCGTCGGCGGTACCGCCTGAGATGACCAGCCCGGCATATAGCCGGGCTTTTTACTTTAGAACTTGTAGGTCGCTTTCACGTAGAAGGTACGGCCCAGCGGATCGGTGTAGCGTGGATCGTAACCGCTCTGGAAGGTCGTGCCCTGGTTGGTGTACGGCGGCGCGCTGTCGAACAGGTTCTTGATACCCACCGTCAGGTCGGTGTGCTTGAAGCCGCCGTAGCTGCCCGACAGCGAATATGTCGAGTACGCCCGCACATGGTGGTAGTACTTCGCCGCCACATCGTTCTCATCCTCATACCCGCTCAGGTACTTGTTGGCGAACGCCGCGCTCCACACGCCTTTTTTCCAGTTGATGGTGGCGTTGTGCTTCCAGCGGAACACCGGCGCATTGTCGCCATACACGCCGACGTTCTCCACAAACTCGCCGCCGGTCTCGTTCTGGTACTTGTAGCTGTGCACCCACGTTCCATCGAACTGGAAGGTGAAGTCGCCGGCAGCCGAACGCGGCAGCTTCCAGCGCAGGCTGGCGTCGATGCCCGAGGTCTTCACTTCGCCCAGATTGTCCAGCACCGCGTTCACGTATTGCAGCGTCTTGCCATCGGCCGAGTACACGAAGTAGCTCTTGTACTTCTCGTAGTTGTCGAAGATGGTCGACTCCGCCACCGTGCCGATCGAATCGCGGATCTTGATGTTGAAGTAGTCCAGCGACACGCTCACCGCACTGGTCGGCTCGAACACCGCGCCCAGCGCGAAGGTCTTGGATTTCTCCGGCTTCAGATTGGCGTTGCCGCCGCTGCGGATGGTTTGCTGCTGGTTGCAGGCCACGTTCGGATTGGCGCCGGCCGCCGCCACGCCGCCCGGGCACAGCACCGGATCGTCATAGGCGTTGCTGGTGAAGGTGGAGGTGGCCGGGCCGTGCAGGTCGTACAGCGTCGGCGCGCGGAAGCCGGTGTTGTACGAGGTGCGGAACATCAGCTGCTTGCTGGCTTCCCAGCGTAGGCCGAGCTTGGGATTGAAGCTGCCGCCGACGTCGTTGTAGTGGTCGTAGCGGGCGGCGGCCGACAGTTCCACCGTCTTCGCCAGCGGCACGCTCAGCTCGGAGTACAGCGCCGAGATGTTGCGCTGGCCGGCCTGGTCCTGGGCGTCGGCGTAGCCGGAGCTCGACGCCTGCGAGGCGAGGGCGGTGTTGACATCGTAGGTGGCCTTGTCATGGCGGAATTCGGTGCCCACCGCGAAGCCGACGTCGCCCACCGGCAACTGAACAATTTCGCGGCTGACCTTGGCGTCCACGCCGATGCTGGTCATCCTGGCCGACAGGTATTCGCCGCGCAGCTGGGCGGCGTCGAGGTAGGCCTGGCCATCGGCCGATTGCTCGCCGAACGGATTCAGCACGCCGCTCAGCACGCCGGCCTTGATCAGCGAGTCGTTGGTATAGCCGCCGACGAAGGCGCTGGCCGCCTTGCTGACGCCATAGGTCAGGCCGACGTTGTAGTCCCAGCCGCCGATCAGGCCTTCCGAGGCCAGCACCAGGCGGTCGGAGATCGAGGTGTCATAACCCTCGCGCTTGCCGGCCGCGACGGTGCGCCAGTTGATGGTCAGGTTCTCGCCGGTCAGGCCGGCCACCGCCGGCACGCCGGCGCTGCCACCCGGGTAGTACGGGCTGGCCGAGGTCATGGTGATGCCGGTCAGCGGCGACGGTGCGATCGCGCTCTGATTGGTCGAGCGGCTGTGCAGGTATTCGATGGTAGCAACCTTGTCTTCGCTCAGCTTGAAGGTCGCCTTGCCGAGGAAGGATTCCTGTTGCGTCTTCGGAATGTCCTGGATGTAGGCCACGGTGTTGGTGCGGCAGGTGCCGTTGGCGGCGTTGGCGATCAGGCCTTTGCCGACGCAGCCGCTGGCGTAGTACGGGTTGCCGGTGATGCCGTTGGCCGAGTAGAAGTTGCCCGGCTGCGAGGTGCCGCTGCTGTTGTTCACGCCCTTGTCGGGACGCACGCTGGTGCTGGAGAAGTCGCGCTCGGCCGCGTCCAGCGCGGTCTGCTTGTGCAGGTCGATCACGCCGAACACATTCCAGCCATCCTTGTCCAGGTCGCCGTAGCCGCCCGACAGGTTGAGGCGCGACTCGCCGCCGGCGCCGCTCGCCTGCGGCTGGTAGCGTTCGACGCTGACCGCGCCACCCTGTACCGAACGCTTGGTGATGAAGTTGATCACGCCGCCGATGGCGTCGGTGCCGTAGATGGCGGAGGCGCCGTCGCGCAGCACTTCCACCCGGTCCAGCGCCGACACCGGAATGATGTTCAGGTCGACCGAGGAACCGTTGAAGGGATGGCTGGCCAGGCGGCGGCCGTTCAGCAGGACCAGTGTCTTGTTGCTGCCCAGGCCGCGCAGGTCGGCGGTGGCGATGCCGCCGGTGCCGGAGCCGACCGATTGCGTGCTGCCGGTCGAGCTCTGGTTCATCGACAGGGTGTTCATCACCTCGGCGGCGGTGGTCAGGCCTTGTTTTTCGAAGTCGGATGCCTTGATGCTGGTGATCGGCAGCGCGGTTTCGGTGGCCAGGCGCTTGATGCTGGAACCGGTCACTTCAACGCGCTGGATCGTGCCGTCGTCGGTTTGCGCAACGGCGGTGTGCATGCCGACAACAAGTCCGCCGGCAAACATCACGCGCAGAGATCGGGTAAGAGCTCTTTCTATCATCATGGGTTTGTCACTCCTGATTTTGTTTTGGGGTTGTGGAGGCCCATCAAAACATTCAGTAGCGAGTCCAACAATGATCGAAAGATAATTATGCGAATATCCAACAGTGGCAAACAAACACACATGTAAAGGCGGATTTTTGCATTGACCGCCAGTCACCGTGCCAGCCCGCATTTTGCCTGTGAGCAGGCATTACATCTGGTCACAATAGATAAGATGTAAAGACGACTTTGAAGATGTAAAGTTTTGTTGGGAGGCTTTCTCGCCGAAAAAAAATCGCTTGCCAAGCCAAGAACTCTGGCGTTATAGTCAACCCATGACCAAATTCTTCTTTACCGGCTGGTTTTACTTTAGCTATCCAACCCAAGGCGGTGGAGTTAGCGGCCGGTGCACGTAGAAGCAAGACGAGTCCCAGCAGAATCCCAAAAAACCGCCTCCCACCGAGGCGGTTTTTTTTTATCCCTACTTTTTTAGATCACTTGGAGAACAGCAATGCCCCGTACCGATGATTTGCGCATCCGCGAGATGAAGGAACTGACGCCACCGTCCCACTTGATCCGCGAGTTTGCGTGCACGGAAGCGGCGGAGCAGACGGCCGCCAACGCGCGCAACGCGCTGCACCGCATCCTGCACGGCCAGGACGACCGCCTGATGGTGGTGATCGGCCCGTGCTCCATCCACGACCCGAAAGCGGCCATGGAATATGCGCGTCGCCTGGTGCAGCTGCGCAAGGAACTGGCGGGCGACCTGGAAATCGTGATGCGCGTGTACTTCGAAAAACCGCGCACCACGGTGGGCTGGAAGGGGCTGATCAACGATCCGTACATGGACAACAGCTTCCGCATCAACGACGGCCTGCGCATGGCGCGCGAGCTGCTGCGCGACATCAACGAGCTGGGCCTGCCGGCCGGCACCGAGTTCCTCGACGTGATCTCGCCGCAGTACATCGCCGACCTGATCTCGTGGGGCGCGATCGGCGCCCGCACCACCGAGTCGCAGGTGCACCGCGAACTGGCGTCCGGCCTGTCGTGCCCGGTCGGCTTCAAGAACGGCACCGACGGCAATGTGCGCATCGCCGTCGATGCGATCAAGGCCGCCTCGCAGCCGCACCATTTCCTGTCGGTGACCAAGGGCGGCCACTCGGCCATCGTCTCGACCAACGGCAATGAGGACTGCCACATCATCCTGCGCGGCGGCAAAACGCCAAATTACGATGCGGCCAGTGTGGAGGAAGCCTGCAAGGCCATCTCGGCCCAAGGCCTGGCGCCGCGCCTGATGATCGACGCCTCGCACGCCAACAGTTCCAAGAAACCGGAGAACCAGGTGCCGGTGTGCGCCGACATCGCCGGCCAGGTGGCGGGCGGCGAGCAGCGCATCGTCGGCGTGATGGTGGAATCGCACCTGGTGGCCGGCCGCCAGGACTTGGTTCCAGGCAAGGAACTGACCTACGGCCAGTCGGTCACAGACGGCTGCATCGACTGGGACAGCAGCGTGCAAGTGTTGCAAGGCCTGGCCGCTGCGGTGCGCCAGCGCCGCCTGGCGACGCTGGCCGCAGAAAACGCGGCAAAATAAGCATTTCAGGCCCCAATGGAGTGTTGGGGCCTGCCTTTTTTGCGTCAGACTATCAAGTCTGTTGTAAGAACGCCAAACTTTCCTTTGGTTCGGTTGACACTTAATCTAGTGGCATGCTCTGATAGAAGGCATGGCCGGTGTCGTTGAACACCTTCCTAAAGTAATTCCCCAAAAGTGAAGAGTTTCCCGCTGTCCCAAAGCTTATCCGGCTAAGGGCGTTGGATTGTTGTATCCCCAAAAAAAAAACCGGAGGTTAGTCATGATTCAAGAAAGAGTGCTGTCCCGTTCGTTGCGCCTGATGTTCTCGGGCAGTGTAGTCGCCAGCATGGGCTTGCTGGCACTGCCCGCCATTGCGCAGGAGGTGGCAGACAATCAACCCATGCAACGGGTTGAAATTACGGGTTCGTCGATTAAACGCATTCAAAAGGAAGGTTCGCTGCCAGTGCAAGTGCTGACTGCGGCTGAAATCAAGCAGACGGGCGCTACCTCCGCGACCGATCTGATCCAGATGTTGCCGTCGATGCAGGGCTTTGTGCCTTCGTCGAGTTCGGTCAACGGCGGCGGCGCCGGCGTTACCACCGCATCGCTGCACTCGCTGCCCTCGAAATACACGCTGGTGCTGCTGGACGGCCAGCGCGTGGCGCCGAGCGCCATCGGCTCGGGCCAGGGCGGTGGCTACGCGGTCAACCTGTCCAGCATTCCGCTGGAAGCCGTGGAGCGCGTTGAGATTCTGACCGACGGCGCGTCGGCCCTGTACGGTTCCGACGCGATCGCCGGTGTGGTCAACTTTATCCTGAAGAAAAACATGACCAAGGGCGAGGCGTACGCCACCTACGGCCAGCCGAAGAAAAACGGCGGCTCGTGGAGCAGCGCCGGCATCACCAAGGGCTGGGGCGACCTCGACAGCGACGGCTGGAACGTGCTGGCATCGTACAGCCATGAAGAGCAGGAACGCATTACCGCCTTGCAGCGCGACTTCTCGGCCAAGGGCGCCTTCTTCAAATTTAACAGTGGCGGCAAGCAGTATTACTTCGACCAGCGTACCGGTAACACCGAGCCTGCCAATATTACCTTCAACGCCCGTCCGAAAGGCTCGACCGCCGATCCGGTCGGCTATGCGATCAATCCTTACCTGGCCACCAACGGCAACTGCGGCAGCGCGTTGGCGGGGCCGCTGGGCACGCAGTGCCGCTTCAACTATGCGGCCACGGTGGAAGACGTGCCGGGCAGCCGCCGCGATAGCGGTTTGCTGAAGGCAAGCTTCAAGATCAACGAGAACACCTCGGCGTGGGCCGAGCTGGTGTTGTCGCAATATGCGATGACCGCGCAGTACGCGCCGTCGGCGCAACCGATGGGCGTCAACGCCACCACCCGCTTCCCTGCGCTGTATGCGAAATACGTGCAGGCCTACCTCGACAAGAACGGCCTGGAGAATCCGACCGGCAACGCCACGCTGGGCTATCGCTCGGTGCTGATCGGCGGCCGTGCCGATGAATACCAGACCACCGCGAGCCACTTCGCCACCGGTATCGATGGCTCGGCTTTCGGCTGGACTTACAATGCCGCGCTGATCCTGTCGCAGACCAAGCTGAAGGACACCGCGGCAGGCGGCTACTCGGACTTCAGCATGCTGGACGGCCTGGTCGCCGCAGGCAAGTACGATCCAGTGACCGGCCAGGGCGCCGACCAGCTCAAAGGTGCGCTGCTGAACGGCACCGTGTTCTCGCGCACCAAGTCGACGCTGAATACCCTGCACGCAGGCGCGCAGCACGATCTGTTTACGCTGCCCGGCGGCACCTCCATCATCTCGCTGGGCGGTGATTACTCGAAGACCAAGTACACCGTCGATTACAGCTCGCTGATCCTGTCGAACTCGGGTTTCTCGACCCAGCCGGTATCGTCGAACTATCCAGTCGGCGGTAACTATGGCCAAGTGCCGTTCGGTGCCAACCGCGATAACTGGGGTGTGTTCACCGAGGTGTTGCTGCCTTTGCATAAAACCCTGGAAGCGACGGTGTCCGGCCGTTACGACAGTTACGACAAAGTGCACAGCGATTACATCTTCGCTTCCGTGCCCGACGCCAGCGGCCTGATCCCACGTCTGGCTGGCGGCGACATCGGCAACACCTCCAGCGCCGGCACCTACAAGCTGAGCCTGAAGTGGACGCCAACCGACAGCATGCTGCTGCGCGCCGCCTACGGCACCGGCTTCAAAGCGCCCAACCTGAGCGATATCGCCGGCGCCAATACCTTCAACGGCAGCACCGCTGGTAGCTACGCTTGCCCATTCCCTGGTTCGCCAGGTTGCCAAGTGGGTCTGGCACAGTATGACCTGCTGACCGGTCCTAACGGCCAAAGCGGCGCGGCAGGTCTGCAACCAGAGAAATCGAAGCAGTGGACCTTGGGCGGCCGTATTGAACCGCTGCGCGGGCTGTCGCTGGGCTTGGACCTGTGGAACGTCCAGATCCGCAACCAGGTGCTGTCGGCCGGCGTGCCGGAGCAGGTTGGCTTCGCCAATCCGCAACAGTACAAAAACCTGTTCGTGAATCCGTATCCAGATCCAGCCGGCTATACCACGATTGCTTACCTGCTGGCGCCGATCAACGGCGGGGTGGCGAATTACCGCGGTATCGACTGGGACTTCAGCTACCGCAACAAGACCGCCATCGGCGATCTGCGCGCGGCATGGAACGGCACTTACATGCTCAAGCAAAACTACACCACCACCGCTGGCGGCGAGGTGCAGTCGGATCTGGGCCGCTTTGGTCCTGACAACGGTGTCGTGTTCCGCGTGCAGTCCAACGTCAGCCTGAGCTTGACCAACGGCAAGCTGACCAACACACTCACCGCGCACTACAAGTCGGGCTACCACGACCAGGCTTATCCAGCGGACACCGCCGTGTTTGCAGTGAATCCGGACGGCAGTGTGGGCGATTCGGTGGCCTTCCCAGGTTTGTGGACGCCTTCGTACACCACCTTCGACTGGCAAGGCAAGTATGACTTCGGTAAGTTTGCGCTGACCGCTGGCATCAAGAACCTGTTCGACCGCAACCCTCCGTTCACCCTGCAGAATGCGGGCGGCGGTAATCAGATCGGCTACGATGGCCGTTACACCGATCCGGCCGGCCGTTCGTTCTACATCACCGGCAACTACAAGTTCTAAGAACTTGTGGCGGCAAAAAAATCCCGGCAAATGCCGGGATTTTTTTTGCCTTGGCTCAGAAGTTGGATATGCAAAAAAAGGGCTCCCGAAGGAGCCCTTGAAAGTTTCCGCTTTGATTGCTAACTGATCAGAACTTGTAGGAACCGGTCAGGTAGAAGGTACGGCCCAGTGGGTCGGTGTAACGGCCATCGTAGCCCGACTGGTTGCCGCCGCCCGCGTTGCGGATGGTGAATGGCGGCGCGATGTCGGCCAGGTTCTTGATGCCGGCGGTCAGGGTGAACTGCTTGCCCAGTTGCGCCTTGGTCTGCCAGTCGAAGGTGGTGTACGACGACACCTTGCGCTGGAATGGCACGTAGTCGCCCAGCGTGCCGTCCGCCAGCACTTCACGCACCACCGAATCATCCTCGTTGTACACCTGGTCGATGTAGCCCGAGTGGTAGTTGGCGGTCAGCGCATGGGTGAAGCGGCCGGTGTTCAGGGTCGCGGTCAGCTTCGAAATCCAGCGGAAGGTGACGTCCGAGTAGGAGTTGAAGCGGCCGATATTTTTCTCCAGACCGGTGCCCGGCGTGGTTTGCTCGGCCTTGCTCATGAAGGTACCGGTCCACTGCAACGAAGCTTTGCCCAGCGCGGTGTTGGTCTTGAAGGTGTGATCCCAGTCGATACCCTGGTAATGCGAGCTGGCCAGGTTGAACGGGGTCAGCGCCGCCACCAGCACGTTCTGCTTCTGGATCGGGTCGAAGTAGGTGCGCAGCAGGCTGTCGTACACGGCCGGATTGTTGAACACCAGGTCTTCCGACAGGGTCTGGATCTGGTTGGTCAGCTTGACGTCCCAGAAGTCGAAGCCGATCGACAGGCTGCTGGTCGGTTCAACCCGGATGCCCAGGGTGGCCTGTTTCGATTCCTCAGGCTTCAGGGCGCCCGCGCCGGTGGCGGCGTTGCCGCCGCTCAGCAGGCCGTATTCCGACGAACCAGGGTTGCACAGCTTGAAGCGCGGGTCGCTGGCGTTGGTGATCGGGCAGGCGTGGAACGCCGACGAGCCGCCGTTCACCAGCGGCTTGACGATGTTGGTCATGGTCGGGGCTTTGAAGCCGGTGCCGTAGGAGCCGCGGATCAGGACCGATTCCACCGGATTCCAGCGCAGCGCCAGCTTGTAGGTGGCCTTGCTGGCCGACTCGCCTTGCTTGCCCGGGGCAATCAGGTTGCCGTCCGTATCGAAGTTCTTGTCGTTGGTTACGGCGCTGAAATCGTCGTAACGGCCGGACACGGTCAGGTCCATGTTCTTCAGCACAGGCAGCAGCAGCTCACCGTAAGCACCCCAGTTCTTGCGGGAAGCGTCGATCGGCAGGGCGCCGGCGCCGCCGCCGACAATCGCGTCGGTGAAGTTGGGCTGCTGTTTGTTCTGGCCTTGCGAGAAGGCGTCCGGCTCTTCCGAGTAAGCCTGGCGGGTGAAGTCGGCGCCGAGCGCCAGCTGGGCTGGACCTGCTGGCAGGGTGAAGACTTCGGCGGAACCGCTGGCTTGCACCATGTCGATCTTCGACTTGGTGACGCTGAACACGTTGTGCAGTACGGCTGGCGCCAGCGCTTCTTTCGAGGTGCCCGGTGGCGCGAACGGATCGAACTTGCCGGCCGCGACCAGGGCGTCAAAGGCGTTCAGACTCATGTAGCCGCCGGCGGCGGTGTCGGTCTGCTTGTTTTCCGAGTGGGTGTAGGCGGCGCGCCAGTCGATGTTGCGCCAGACGCCGTCGAAGCCGAAGGCGGCGTGCTTGGCGATGGTTTTGTATTCGTCGGCGCGGCCGCCGGCGTCGACCAGACGCAGGTTCATGGTCACGGTGTTGACGGTGGCGTCGGCCGGCACGCCCAGGCGGGTCAGGTAAGGGGTGATGTACTTGCTGTACAGCGGGCTGCTCAGCGGCAGGCCCAGCGGCTGTGCCGGCGCCGCGTATTGCGCGGTGTTGGAGAACGACGAGATCAGGCCTTCGGCGAAGAAGTTGAGGCTCTCGTTGATCTTGACGTTCAGGGAGCCGAAGCCGCTGTCGCGTTTCAGGCCCGGGGTGTTTTGCACGGTGGCCGCATAGTCGTACAGGCAGCGGTTGCCGACCCTGAACAGGTTGGCGCCGTTGCAAGTGCCGGTGGCGAACAGGTTGGGGCTGAAGGCCGCGCTGCTGACCGAGCCGTCTTTCTTGGTGTACTTGACGGTGGCCGTGCCCGGGATGGAGTTCGAGCTCAGCTGGTACAGGCTGTAGGCCTTGCCGTTGTCATAGAACGGGATCACGCCGGACTTCGAGAATTCGCTGTCACGCGCCCACGAGGCCTTGGTCTCGTCGTGCGCCACCGACAGCAGCAGGTTGTAGCCGTCCTTGTCGAGGTCGCCCCAGCCCTTGGAAATCGAGGCGGTCGAGGTGGTGCCGCCGCTGCTGCGCGGCTGGCTGTAGGACGCCTCGATGATGGCGTCCTGCTGGTTTTTCTTCAGGATGAAGTTGACCACGCCGGCGATGGCGTCGGAGCCGTACAGGGTGTTGGCGCCGTCGGTCAGGATTTCGACGCGCTCAACGGCGGCCAGCGGGATGCTGGCCAGGTTGACGGTGGAGCCGGAGGTCGAAGGCGCCAGGCGGCGGCCGTTCAGCAGCACCAGGGTGTAACCTTCGCCAATCGAGTGGATCGAGGCGGTTTGCAGACCGCCGCCGCCGCCGTTGACCGACATCGACGAAGTGGTGAAACCTTGCATCGATGGCAGGGTGGCGATCAGGTCGGCCACATTGGTGGCGCCGGACTGCTCGATTTGCAGCTTGGACAGGGTTTGCACAGGCAGCGCGCCTTCAGCGGTAATACGCTTAATGCTCGAACCGGTAATTTCCACGCGCTGGATAGGCGCGTCCGCAGTTTGTGCCACGGCGGCATGCATGCCCAGCGCCAGGCCACTGGCGCAGATCAGGCGTACTGATCGCGACAATACGGTTTCAACCATCATTATTTAGCTCCCAAATTAAAACGATGAACAACGGGTGTGTTGGTATGTATATTTTTAGTGGGCAATTTTTTTACCCTTGAGAAAAAAACATGTACGTTCTTTTCGCCTCTCATCAAATCATTTAGGCTAAATTTCTGTCAATGTGGAAACCCTTATATAGATGGTGAAACTTCATCGTTTCCCAGAAGTCAATAACGCTCTAAAACCAGTTAAAAAAACGCTCTAATTTGGTGCACGTAGGTGTGAAAACGATAGAAAAATTGATTTGCTATCAAAATAAAAGCAAAAGTACGGCGACGCTCTATTGCGTCGCACTAATTTGATGCATATTAATTTTTGTTAATCTGTGTTCATGGCGTAACAGAGTGTTACATTTATGCCACAGATAAAAAGCTTGAGTTTGCCGCGTGGCAAATTTTGATCGATTTATGCCTAAGTCCTTATTTAATAAGCATTAAAGCTTATGCGCACAGCTTCTATGGGGAATATGGCCGAGGGCCTTGGAGCAGGCCGAGGGCGCCAATCTGCGGTATCGTGAGGGCCACTTTTGCGGCGCGTCGTGGTCATGGCGCCCGAGCCGATGGATTTGAGGATGGGGAATGCTGGCCTACATTGTTCGCCGTCTGTGGCAGATGCTGCCGACCTTGCTGGGGGCGGTGCTGCTGGTGTTCATGCTGTTTAACTGGGTGGGCGGCGATCCGGCCTACCTGCTGGCCGGCAAGATGGCCGATGCCGCGAGTATCGCCAAAATTCGCCGCCAATTGGGCGTGGATGAACCTTTTTACGTGCAGTTGTGGATTTTTATCCGGCAGATCGCGACCTTTGATTTTGGCCTGAGCTGGGCGACCGGCGAACCGGTCTCCCACATCATTGCCACGCGGCTGGGACCGTCCCTGACGGTGCTGCTGCCGCTGACCGTGCTGGAAACGGCCCTCGGCGTTGCCCTGGCCTTGATGATTGCCTTTGTGCGCGGCTCGCTGACCGACCGTGTGGTGATGATGGCCTGTACGGCGGGAATGTCAGTCAGCATCCTGGTGTACATCATGGTGTTCCAGTATGGCCTGGCCTACAAGCTGGGCCTGTTTCCGGTGCAGGGCTGGGAGGGGCCGCGTTACGCGGTGTTGCCGATCCTGATCGGGCTGGCGGTGTCGCTGGCGCCGACCTTGCGCCTGTTCCGCAGCTTCGTGCTGGATGAGGTGGGGCAGGATTATGTGCGCACGGCGCGCGCCAAGGGCTTGAGCGAGCGGCGCGTGATGTGGGTGCACGTGCTGCGCAATGCGGCGATTCCGATCCTGACCTACGTAATGTCCAACCTGCCGGCGCTGCTGATCGGCGCGTTTTTGCTGGAACGCTTTTTCGGCATCCCCGGCATCGGCCGCGAGGTGATCCTGGCGGTGGAGCGCAGCGATTTCCCGGTGATTAAAGCGATTACGGTGTACGTGGTCATCGCCACCATGGTGTTCAATCTGCTGACGGATCTGCTGTACCAGGCGGTGGATCCACGGGTCCGGCTGTCATGAGGGCGCAGGGCTTGTGGACTCTGGCCTGGCTGCGCTTGCGGGCCGACCGGCTGGCGATGGCGTCGCTGGCGGTGGTGCTGGTGTTTTTGCTGATGGCGATGTTGTCGGCCAGTGGCCTGATCGTGGCGGATTGGGCGAATGAAGTCGGCGTGAATTACGCGCCGCCCGGCTTTGTCGGCGCCAGCGCGGCGACGGTGGCGCCGGCCGCGCCGCCGCAGGCTTTATCCGACAATCCCTTCGATCCGCTGGCCGACGATGTTCGCGCATTGCGCGCGCAACTGGCCGCTGGCGAAGGCGGTCGGGCGGCCGGCGCCGGCAGGCTGGCGACCCTGCCGTTTGGCGCAGACAAGTGGGGGCACGACATTCTCAAGAAAACCATCAAGGGCGGCGAGACTTCCATCGTGGTCGGCCTGGTGGCGGCCTTGCTGGCGGTTGGCATCGGCACCTTGTTTGGCGCGCTGTCCGGCTATTGCGGCGGCGTGGTGGATGATTTCTTCAATTGGTTCTACAGCGTTTTCACCGCCATTCCCTCTGTGCTGATGATACTGGCGGTGGCCGCCGTGTTGCAGCAGAAAGGCGTGCCGACCATCGTGCTGATCCTCGGCCTGACCGGCTGGACCGGGCCGTACCGCCTGATGCGCGCCGAGTACCTCAAGCACAAGGCGCGCGAATACGTGCTGGCCGCCGACGCCATCGGCGCCTCGCACTGGCGCCGAATGTTCGTCCATATCTTCCCCAACGCCAGCCATGTGGCGCTGGTGCAGCTGTCGATCCTGGTGGTGGGTTTCATCAAGGCCGAGGTCATCCTGAGTTTCCTGGGCTTTGGCGTACCGGCCGGCGTGGTTTCCTGGGGCAGCATGTTGAATGAGGCGCAGGGCGAACTGCTGCTCGGCCGCTGGTGGCAGCTGACTGCCGCCGCCGTCGCCATGGCCTTGCTGGTGACGGCGTTCTCGCTGTTCACCGACGCCTTGCGCGACGCCCTCGATCCCAAGGTGAAGACATGAGCCTGCTCGACATTGGCGATCTGCGCGTCGCTTTCCGCGGCGTTGAAGCGGTGAGGGGCGTGTCGCTCAGCGTGCCGCGCAACGCCACAGTGGCGCTGGTGGGCGAGTCGGGCAGCGGCAAGTCGGTCAGCGCGCTGGCGGTGATGGGCTTGCTGGATGCGGCGGCCCGCGTGGCCGGCAGCATCGTGTTCGATGGGCGCGAGCTGCTGGCGCTGGGCGGCGGGCAACGCCGCGCGCTGTGCGGTAAAGAGATCGCCATGATTTTCCAGGAGCCGATGTCGTCGCTGAATCCGGTCTTCACGGTCGGCGCGCAGATCGGCGAGGTGCTGCGCTTGCATATGAAGATGAGCAGGGCGCAGGCGCGCCGCCGCACGCTGGAGTTGCTGGAGGAAGTCGGCATTCCGCAGGACCGGATCGATGCCTATCCCGGCCAGCTGTCCGGCGGCCAGCAGCAGCGCGTGATGATCGCCATGGCGATCGCCTGCGAGCCGAAGCTGCTGATCGCCGATGAGCCGACCACGGCGCTCGATGTCACGATTCAACAGCAAATCCTGGCACTGATCGGGCGCCTGCAACAGCGGCATGCGATGTCGGTGCTGTTCATTACGCATGATCTGGGGCTGGTGGCGGAGATTGCGGATCAGGTGGTGGTCATGCGCCACGGCGAAGTGAGGGAGGCGGGGCCGGCGCAGCAGGTGCTGAGCGCGCCGCAGGACGCCTACACCCGCATGCTGCTCGATTGCCGGCCGCGGCTGGAGGCGCCGCCACGCCCGCGCCGCGAAGGTGCGCCGTTGCTGGAGGTGCGCAATCTGAGCAAGCACTTCACCCAGCGCGAGGGCTGGTTCGGCAAGCGCCAGTTCCACGCCGTGAAAGACGTCTCCTTCACCCTGGCGCGCGGCCAGACCCTGGGTGTGGTGGGCGAATCCGGCTCCGGCAAAACCACCGTCGGCCTGACCCTGCTGCGCCTGCACCAGGCCAGCGGCGGCAGCGTGTTGTTTGGCGGCCGCGACCTGCTCAGCATGTCCGCGCGCGAATTCCAGGCCTACAAGCGCCGCATTCAGATCATCTTCCAGAACCCCTACGCCTCGCTGAATCCGCGCTTCACCGTGGGCGAGATTCTGCTGGAACCGATGCGCATTCACCGCATCGGCGCCAACGACAGCGAGCGTCAGGCGGCGGCGTTGGCCCTGCTTGGCAAAGTCGGCCTGCCGGCCGACGCCTTCCACCGCTACCCGCATCAGTTCTCGGGCGGCCAGCGGCAGCGCATCGCCATTGCGCGTTGCCTGACCATGCAGCCGGAGATCCTGGTGTGCGACGAATCGGTATCGGCGCTGGACGTGTCGGTACAGGCGCAGGTGCTCAAACTTTTGCAGGATTTACAGGACGAGCTGGGCCTGTCATACATCTTCATCTCGCACGACCTGGCGGTGGTGAGGGCGATGGCGGACCAGGTGATGGTGATGCGGCACGGCGCCGTGGTCGAACTGGCCGACGCGGAGACGCTGTATCGCCATCCGCGGCAAGCCTACACCAAGGCCTTGCTGGCTGCGATCCCCGGCAACGGTTAAGCGATTTTTAAGTTAAGATATCCGAATGGCGAATTTAATCCTCCTGCTGCAAGAATATGGCGTCCTGATCGTGTTCGGCATTGTGCTGGTCGAGCAGATCGGCTTGCCTATTCCTGCCTTCCCGATTTTGATCGTGGCCGGCGCCATGTCGGTCGACGGCGATACGCACTGGCCGGCCGTGTTGGGCGTGGCCATGGTCGCCTGCCTGATCAGCGATTATTTCTGGTTCCGCGCCGGCCGCTACTACGGCAAGCGCATCCTCAAGCTGCTGTGCAAGATTTCCCTGTCGCCCGATTACTGCGTGAGCCAGACCGAGGACAATTTCAACCGCTGGGGCCCGAAAGCGCTGATCGTCGCCAAGTTCATCCCCGGTTTCAACACCATCGCCCCGCCGCTGGCCGGCGCCATGGGCACGCGCACCGGCGTGTTTGTCGGTTTCAGCGTGCTGGGCGGGCTGGTCTGGAGCGGCGCCGGCATCGCCATCGGCGCCTTCTTCCACACCAGCGTCGATCAGGTGCTGGATATTCTGAGCACCATGGGCACCACCGCGCTGATCGTGCTGGGCGTGCTGCTGGCGCTGTTCGTGGCGTTCAAGTATGTCGAGCGCAAGCGTTTCCGCCAGTCGGTGGAGGTGGAGCGTATCACCATCGAGGACTTCAAGAAGCTGCTGGAGCAGGGCAAGCAGCCGGTGTTGATCGACGCCCGCAGCGTGACCGCGCAGATGCTGGACCCGGCCGTGCCTGGCGCGTTGCTGTTCAACGGCGGCGATCCGGCCACCGGCATCAGCGGCCTGGACAAAGGTAGCCACATCATCGTGTATTGCAGCTGCCCCAACGACGTCACCGCCGCCCACGTGGCCAAGACCCTGATCGGGCAGGGCTACCACCGCGCCCGTCCGCTGCACGGCGGGCTGGAGGCGTGGAATGCCGCCTTCCGCGCGCCGACCGAAACGCTGGGCGAAGACAGTCGCGCCTCGGCGTAAGAGCGTAGCGCCGCGCGCCAGCGGCGCTTTTTTCAGGGGTGGATTGGAATCGATTCCAATTTGTGGTGCGGTAGTCATACTACGGAGCAAATATCCCGGATTGCAAACTTGTGTAGCAAACTGTACTAAAACTACAAACTGTGCTTGCCTGAAAATGGCAAAATACTTTAAGCTTAGGCCTCAACTAATTTCGATCCATCATGACAGCTCAGTCCGTACAAACGCCTCCCTCCCTGTCCACTGTTTTCCCTGGTGGCCCGCGTCTGCTGGCGGACATCGGCGGCACCAACGCGCGCTTTGCGCTGGAAACCGCGCCGGGCAAGATTGAAGCGATCGAAGTGCTGGCGTGCGCCGCTTACCCGACCCTGGCCGCCGCCCTGGTCGCGTACCTGGCCTCGCTATCCGTCGCCCAGGCCGGCGTCACCGGCATCCGGAATGGCGCGATTGCGATTGCCAATCCGGTCACCGGCGACATGGTGCGCATGACCAACCACCACTGGGCATTCTCGATTGAGGCGCTGCGCCGCGAAGTCAACTTCGACACCCTGGTGGTGGTGAACGACTTCACCGCGCTGGCCAGCTCGCTGCCGCAGCTGTCGGCGACGCAAAAACACCAGGTCGGCGGCGGCGTCGGTGTGCCGGGCACCCCGCTGGGCCTGATCGGCGCCGGCACCGGCCTCGGCGTCTCCGGCCTGATTCCGGGCAAGGATGGCTGGACCGCGCTGCTGAGCGAAGGCGGCCATGTGACCTTCTCGCCGGCCAATCCGACCGAAGTGGCGATCCTGCAATTCGCCTGGAAAGAATTCGACCACGTGTCGGCCGAACGCCTGATGTCCGGCGCCGGCATCGAGTTGATTTACCGCGCGTTGGCCGACCACAACGACCTGCCGGCTGAAAAGCTGAGCGCCGCCGACATCTCGCGCCGCGCGCTGGCCGGCGAATGCTCGCTGTGCGACGACGCCATCGAAGCCTTCTGCTGCATGCTTGGCACCATCGCCGGCAATATCGCCGTGACGCTGGGCGCGCAGGGCGGCATTTACATCGGCGGCGGCATCGTGCCGAAACTGGGCGAGCGCTTCGACCGTTCCGGCTTCCGCGCCCGCTTCGAAGCCAAAGGCCGCTTCAACAAATACCTGTCGGCCGTGCCGACCTGGGTGATCACGGCGGAATACCCGGCCTTTGTTGGCGTTTCGGCAATCTTGTCTGAAAGACTTGCCTGCGCGTAAGCTCAGTTACATTTCGATGACGTCGAAATGCGCGTTTTGTGGTTTTATCAGGTACAATTCGCGTTGTTGGATGAAACGTCTGGCTTCCTGCCCACGTTTCACGTAGAAAGCAACGGTCCAGGCCGTTGCCGGCATGTCCCTCTCTCCCGCCAGGTGCGCATAGGCCTTGGCGTCGGAAAAGCAGCTTCAGCGAGTAACTCCCGCCAGCCTCACTGAATGTGATTGATTTCTTTCGATTTTGCTTATGGATAATGTTGAGGCTAAAAAAGTCCTCGAAACCGCCTTGCTATGCGCTCGTGAGCCGTTATCGATCCACAGTCTGAAAAAGCTGTTTGTCGAACTGGACGACCAGGATCGCCCGCGCGGCCCCGGTATCGGTGCCGACACCATCAAGGAATTGCTGGAAGAATTGCGGCTCGATTGGGCCGGCAAAGGTGTGGAAGTGATCAGCCTGTCGACCGGCTGGCGTTTCCAGAGTCGGCCCGAGATGAAACTGTATCTCGACCGGCTGAATCCGGAAAAACCGCCCAGGTATTCGCGGGCGACGCTGGAAACGCTGGCCATCATCGCCTATCGCCAGCCGGTGACGCGCGGCGATATCGAAGAGATACGCGGCGTAGCCGTCAATTCGCAGACGATCAAGATGCTGGAGGACCGGGGCTGGGTGGATGCCGTCGGTTATCGCGATGTGGTGGGGCGTCCGGCTTTGCTGGGCACCACCAAGCAGTTTTTGGATGATTTGGGCTTGAATTCGCTGTCCCAGCTGCCGCCGTTGCAGCAAATCAGCGATGGTCAGAACGCCATGGAAACCCTGGAGGCGGCTCTGCAAGAGAACTTTGAAAAAGCGGCGCAAGAGAGCGCCGAACAAGCCACTGAGCAAGAAACCGGCCCTGCGCCAGATTTAACGGTTGACGCTGAGCACAACCAAGAAACGAATAATGAACAAACCTGATACCCCCGAGACCGTCAACGACGCAGCCGCAGCTGAGGTTGTCGCCAAGCCGAAACGCCGTACCAAGGCGCAGATCGAAGCCGATAACGCGGCCATCGCCGCAGGCGAAGCGCCTGCCGCCAAGCCCAAGGCGCCGCGCAAGACTAAGGCTGCCACTGCGGACGAAGCCGTCGCGCCGGCCGCCGCCGATGCACCCGCCAGCCTGACGCCAGCCTCTCTGAAAAAGCCGCGCGCCAAAAAGGCTGACGCCGCCGTCGCTGTCGCCGAAGGGGAGGCCCCGGCCGCCAAACCAGCGGCCAAGCCACGCGCCAAAAAGGCCGCGCCGGCCGCTGATGCCGCCGTGGTTGCACCGGTCGCTGCGGCCGCTGCGCCAGCGGTCCCGGTCGCAGCGCCGGCCGCTGCCGAAGCGCCGGCTGTCGCT
>NZ_WNKY01000038.1 GCF_009720825.1 Duganella radicis
TCCTCTGGTTGAGTTGAGTCTTCGCAAACCCAAATTTACCTTAAGAATCACAATGGCCGCCCTCAAGCTGCCTTCCTAAACGCCGATTCCGGCGAAGTCTTCATACACCACGTCGTGGGACACAATCCCACATCGACATCCTGCGACCATTTCGGCGTGCCGACCACAATCAGATTATCGGGATCGGCAGCGCGAATGGCGGCGATGACTTTTTCAGCATACGGCTTGATAGTGCCGCTCCACGAGACATCCAGCGGCTCATTATAAATTTCGTAGATGACGTTCGGCGTGCCGCCATATTTGCGCGCCATCGCCGTGAAAAACGCAACCGCCTGGTCAGGGTATTGCTCGGCATGATGCGAATGCCAGTCGATGATCACGTAGATGCCGTTGGCGATGGCGGCGTCCACCACGGTTTCAACGCGCGCCCGGTTGGCCACATCCTCAAGCAAGCCACCGCCTTCATCGACGCCCATCGCGGCGCGCACCACCGAAGCGTGCCAGCCGGTGGCAAAAGTCTTCACCGCCTCCGCGTTATAAAAACGCTCCTGCCCCCAGCCCGTATTCGACCAGAAGAAGCTCGGCCCGGCCAGGGCCACCTGTTTGCCATGCTGGTCCACCAGTTGCGAACCTTCGATCCGCAACGCGCCGTGTGTTTGTACGGGCGTGAGATTGGAATGCCCATCGGTGGCCGCGCCAAGTTCCACGGCCAGCGCCAATGCAGCGATCGATATCATCGTGGTCTCCCTGTTTTGTTAGCATCTTAAATAACGCCTTGGTCAACGGCGGCGCCCTTCGGCGCAGGCCAGCGCGTGGTTGGCTTTGCGCTCTTGGATCACTGGCGCACACCAGTGGCAATAAAGTTTTGAATTCGCGGGCAAACAACGGTATCGTGCCTCCTATGTTCAACCACGCCAGAATAGCATGTTGCCGATAGCCAAAATGCGCACTTTGTCACCCACGCCGCCGGACGCGGATCTGCTGGAGCGCTGGCTGCGCGCACGGTCGGTCGTGCGCAATCTGCCGCAGCCAGTGCCGGATCGCGGCGGACTGCGTGTGGACACGGGCATGCCGCAGGAACTGCGCCGCTATGTGTTTGCCGGCCCGTCGCCCGGCATCACCGAGCTGGCGCGGGAAATCGATGAGCCCTACATCTTCATCAAGATGTGCGGCGGCGCGGCGTTGCTGGAGTCGCTGGTCACGCCGAAGTGGCAGCTGCAACCGCCCGGCTATCTGATGACCAAGGAGCCCGGACGCAATCCGATACCGTCGCTGCCGCCGGGCTACTGGCTGCAAGTGCAAACCGAAGCCTCCGTCACCACCGCCCGTATTTTCACCGAAGACGACACACTGGCCGCCAGCGGCTACGCGGTGGAACATGAGGGCGTATTTGTGTTCGACCGCATCGCCACCGCGCCGGCACATCAGCATCAGGGACTGGGTGCGGCCATCGTGGCGGCGTTGGGAACGGCGCAGCGGTCGCAAGCCGCGCAACGCGTGCTGGTGGCGACCCAGGCCGGCCGCGCACTGTATTCAACCCTGGGTTGGAGCGTGCACTCGCACTACTCCACGGTGACGATCAAACCACCTTTTTGACAAATTCCGTCTTCAGACTCATGGCACCGAAGCCGTCGATCTTGCAGTCGATATCGTGATCGGCATCGACCAGTCGGATGTTCTTCACCTTGGTGCCAACCTTCACCACACCGCCGCCACCTTTCAATTTCAGATCCTTGATGACGGTGACGGTATCGCCATCCTGAAGCAGATTGCCAACCGCATCGCGATATACGCGCGCGCCTTCATCCGCCGCTTCGGCAGCGCCGGCAGTCCACTCGTGCGCGCACTCCGGACATACCAGATTGGCGCCGTCTTCGTAGGTGTATTCGGAACTGCATTTGGGGCATGGTGGCAAGGCGCTCATAGGGAATCCTGATTTTCAAAGGCCAACAGTATACCTTATGCCAGCTTGCGTGCGACGCGAAAGCCGACGATGTCATTCGCCAGCACCGCCGAAAAGCCGTTGCGCACCGCCGACCGCAGGTAGCGCGGGTTGTACAGCCACGAGCCGCCGCGCAACACGCGCCGCACAGGATCGCCGCCCTCTTCCCACGCGCTGCCATCGACCGGCGCGCCGACGTAGTTATCGTGCACCACGTCCTGCGTCCACTCCCACACATTGCCATGCATGTCGAACAGCCCCCACGGATTGGGCTGGTACGCCCCTACCTTGCTGGTGCCCTGCACATATGCGCCGCGCTGGCCGCCATTGTAGGTGTAGTGACCATCGTAGTTGGCCTGCTCGGTGCTGATGGTGTCGCCGAAGCTGAAGGCGGTCTTGGTGCCGGCGCGGCAGGCATACTCCCATTCCGCCTCGGTCGGCAGTCGATACAGATGGCCGGTTTTCTCCGACAGCCAGCGCAGGTAAAGCTGCGCATCCATCCAGCTGACGCCCACCACCGGATGCTCGTCGGTCTGCGCGAAGCCGGGAGCGCGCCAGTCAGTATCGGACTGCGATTCCCAGCCGGTGTCCTTGACGAAGCGGCGCCACTGCGCCACCGTGACCGGATAGCGACCCAGCGCAAACGAATGCTCAATGCCCACCCAGCGCTGCGGCAATTCGCGTTCCAGCCAGTTTTTCTGCGCGCCAGCCTTGATGGCCGTCGCCTGCTCATGTTCGTGAGAGCCCATCTGGAAGCGGCCGGTCGGGATCAGCACCAGATCCGGGCCATTGCCCGAGCCATCAAGGAAACGGTCGCGCAGCACGCCGCTGGCATCGGCCACCGGCGCATTGGCCGTCAGCACCGCCAGTTCAGCCGCGTGACGCTCGGCCTGCTGCTTGCGATGCCGTTCCTGTTCCTGCCGATACGCGACTTCCGCCTTCAGCTGCGCGGCCTTGCGCTGCTGCTCTTCGCGCTCCTCGCGCGCTTTTTTCGCATCGGCTTCGCGGCGCGCCAGCAACTGCTCGCGCAGCACCTGCTTGCGCGCCTGCGCCGCAGCTTCCGCTTCGGCGCGCTGCTTAGCCTCCAGCGCGCGCCGCTGCTGCTCCAGCCGCTGCTTTTCGACTGCGGCCGCTTGTGCTTCGGCCTGGCGGCGTGCCGCCAGTTCGGCCACCATCGCCTTGCGTTTTTCTTCATCAACGCGCGCCTGCTCCGCTTGCGCCGCCTGCTCTTTCTTGCGCTGCTGCTCGCGGGCTTCACGCTCGCGCGCCGCTTGCTCGGCCTGTGCCGCCAGTTCCGCCTCGGTCGGACCGGCCGCGCGGCCTAGTGCCGCCAGCAACTCGTTCACCGATGCCGGACGACGCTCCTGCAAGTACGCAAAGCCATCTTGCAGCACCTTCCATTGGCGTTCATTCAGGCCGCGCGGCGGCGATGGATGAAAATCCGCCGGCCGCATATCGTCGAACGGCATGCGGCCTTCCAGCAGCTGGTAGATCATTACCGCCACCGCGTACACGTCCAGCCTGGGCGCCGGCTGCCGTTGATGCGTGCCGGATTCCGGCGCGCGGTAGCCGGCGGTGCCGGCGTTCGGCGTCTGCAAACCGAGACTACTGCCGGCGCTGCGTGCGCGCGAGGCGATGCCGAAGTCCAGCAGCTTGATTTCGCCGCGCTGGGTCAGGAATACGTTGCCCGGCTTGAGATCCCGGTGCACCAGCTTGTGCTTGTCCCACGCGTATTGCAGCGCCTCGCCCACCGGCGACAGCAGCTTGAGCACCGCCTCCAGCGTCAGCTGCCCCTGCTCGGCCAGATAGGCATCCAGATCCTGACCTTCCAGATACTCCATGATGATGAAGTAGCTGGAGGTGGCCGGGTCCTGCGCCCATTCATACACCCGCACGATGTTTTCATGCGCCAGCTTGCGCGCCTGCGTGGCTTCCTCGATCAGCAGCTTGGCGTGGGTGGCGCTTTGCGTCAGCTGCGGCGGCAGAATTTTCAGCGCCACCTGGTCGCTGTGACCCAGTTCCGCGTGCGTGGCCAGATCGGTCGCCAGCCACACCTGTCCCATGCCGCCCATGCCGATCAAACGCTCCAGCCGGTAGCGGCGGTTTTGCGGGCCGATCTCCTGCCCGCCCATCAATCCCAGCTCGGTGCCCTGGCGCTGCGGCAGAGCGACAGGCGCGGCGCTGCCTCCCGGCGGCGCGTATTCCGCGTCGAGGATGGCGTTCTTGCGACGGTCGAACTCCTGGAGACTCAACAAACCGTCATCATGTAAGGCCCGCAATTCGCGGATCTTGTCTCTTGCTGTCTGCATTATTCCTACGTCACAGGTGCGCCGCATTCGGCGCAAAATTTATCATGGGCACGCGCAGCCGGGACCACATGCCCGTTGGCGCAACGGCGCGTATGAACAGCGGCGGCGTTCTGGGTGTTGAGCAGATCGACCTGATAGCGGCGGTCCTTGTCCAGCTCCGCGTCGCGGTGCGCGCGCTCTTCCAGCACGCGTTCATAGGCCATGCGCGCCGCTTCCGCCGGCGACACGCCATGTTCGGCGGCCACCACCTGCGCCAGCGCCTGTATCTGTTCCGGCGACATGCCGCCCTGGATTTGCAGCTTCATGATCTGCGCCACCGCTTCCACGTTGGACGGCGCGGCCACCGCGGCAATCGCCATGTCGCTCAGGCGGTTGATGGTTTCCATGCGGCGGATCTCGTGATCCTGCGTCGACTGCTGAATGCTGAAAGCCGCCGCGCGTTCCTGCTCGAATCTGCGCAGCTCGTGCTGCCATGCGGCTTCCTGCTCCTTCTGCTTGAGGATCAGGCGCTGCTCGTCCACCGCCAGCTGGTCCAGCATGGCCTGCTTGTTGTTGGCCTGGTTCTGGCGTGCGTGGATACCATCCGCTTCGATGGTGCGCAGCAGTTTTTCATACTGGGCGACGGCGTCGGCTTGCGCGCCGGTGCGTTTGAGGTCTTCGATCTTCTGATTGATCTCCGCCACTTGCACGGCGTTGGCGGCGTCCTTGACGACATCCTCGCGCAGCAGTTCGCGTTGGCGCGCCAGCGCCAGCTGGTCTTCCCACTCCTGCACGCGCTCCGCCTCGCGCCGGCGAGCGGCGTTGGCCATGGTCATGCCCTGAATGCGGGCGGCGTGGGCTTCCGCTTCAATTTGCAGCTCGCGCGCTTTCTCGTCCTTCTCACGCTGGCGCAGGGCCGCCAGTTCGCTGCGGCGGTGCGATTCGTCCTCAATCAACTGCGCCTGGGCGATCTGGCTTTCGATCGCCTGCTGGCGCAGCTGGTGTGACAGGCGTTGCTGCGCCAACTGGCGCTGTTCGGCGGCGGTCTGCTGCAAGACCTCCAGTTCGGTGCGCATGCGAATCTGCGCCAGATGGCGCACATGCTCCCAATCGGCCTGCTCGCCGACGCGGTGCGCCTTGTTGCGCGCCAGTTCGTGCTCCAGATCCGCCAGCACGGTGCCGGCGCCTTTGTCCAGCGCTACCTTGCGGGTCTTGGATTCCATCACCCGGCTGTACAGCTCCACTTCGCGCGCGCGGATGGCTTGCACACGTTCGGCCTCTTTCAGCGACAGTTCGGCCTTGTTGATGCTGGCGTCCTGGCGCAGTTCGGCACGGCGGAACTCCGAGTGCATTTTCTGCTCTTCGCGCCAGATGGCCTGCCATTCTTCTTCGTTGTAGATTTCGTCCAGCTGCTTGACGTGTTCCAGCTGCACATGGCGCTCGTCCGCCACAAGCCACATGGTGCCCACGCGCTCGCGGTTGTGATCGAATTTGTCGTGACGCAGCGCGGCGGTTTCCACGCCGTCCGCCGCCAGGCCGTAAGTGACCAGGCGGATTTTCAAAGCGGCTTGCAGGCGTTCGTTCAGTTGCAGTCGCAGGTCGGCATTGCCGGCCATCTCGCGGATCGAGCGGCTGCCGACGAATTCCGCCGCCAGCTGGCGCACCGACGGTTCCAGTAACTCGTGCAGATGCAGGGTGCTGACCACGCCCGGCACGGTCATGAAGTGCTGGGCGAAGGCCGGCACGTTTTCGATCCGGACCGAGATGGTGAAGCGTGCCGATATCTTCAGGTGCTCGGCGGTGTGCAGGTCGCTGAATGAGAACTCGACCGGCAATGGCAGGCTGCGGGTGATCAGGATTTCGGCATTCTGGTTGCGCAGCAGATGGTTCAGGCGCGTGAAGAAGCCTTCGATTTCGTATTCGCCCTGCGGCACTTCGGTGGCTTTGTCGGCTTGCAGGATGTAGGCGCGGGTGGTGGCCGGCACGCGCAACGTCTTGGTGAAGATGCCGGACAGCGTGCTGACGCCGAAGTACACGGCCAGCTCGTTATCGCCGGGTATCCAGCGGTTGTCGCGCAGGACTGGTTCGCTGCGCGGCGCGCCCAGCGTCAGGCCGCAGTGCTTGCAGTAGCCCGACTGGTCGCCGTTTTTGTGCTCGCACCGCGGGCATTTAACGCCGCCAAAACCAAACATTTGGAACATGTCAGACTCCTTCTACGATTCATCTCTCTGGCTGCCCTGCGAATTGCCGATTTTAGCAGGGCGCGCCCGGTTTGCTTCCAGCGCACGTTTAAATCATGCCAATCTTGTCAATACAGGCAAGACTTGCGCCTTTCTGGCGTAGTCCGGCGGCGTATCCGGGCGGTAGCTGGTCTTGCCAATCTTTGGGCAGGAGCACGCGGTCGCCGTGGTTGACTTGATTGAGTATTAATTCCAGCTTGGGCTCGCGCCCCTCTACCGTGTCGACGCGGCCGGCGTGCCAGGCGGTTGAGCTGCCGGTGGCGATGATGCGGCCGCGCGGGACGAACTCCCGGCCGCGTGCGAGGCGGTCGGCCATCACCAGCGCCAGTTGATAGGAGCCGCCCTGGAAGCGCGGCTGGCCGAAGCGGACCACGGTGCGCCAGCGGTTCAGGCCTTTGCCGTCGAAGTGGCGGGCGGCGGTGAGCGTTTGCCGGACTTCCTGCTGAGCGGCCAGGTCGAGGCCTGGAGCGGCGATGCCGTCTTCTTCGCTGGCCGCCGGGACGTCCAGCGGGAAGACGCTGACTTCCAGCCAGCCGAGGCTATCGTTGATGCCGCCGCTGTGCAGAGGGAACCAGGTGCGGACGGTGGAAACGGCGGACGACAGGTCGGCGTGGCCGCTCAGGGCGCCGAGATGGGTGATGTGCAGCGCGCCCTCGCCCTGCCCGATGTCCTTGGCCGCCTCTGCGTCGGCGACGAAGCCTGCGCCGTGCGGTTCGGTGGCGATGCGGACGGCGGTTGCACTCGTGGGCGCTGCGCCGGCGGCGAGCGTGGTCGTGGCGCTGGCGGCGGGCGCGGCGCTCACAACGCCGTCGACGCGGCCGAGGTGCCAGGCGTCGGAGCTGCCTTGGGCGCTGGTGTGCTGGCCCGGTGTGATCGGATGGAGGCCGCGCACCATGCGGTCGGCCAGCACGGCGGCCAGTTCCCAATCTCGCTCGCTGGCGGCGGGCGTGATGTCCATGCTGAGCACCACTTGGTCGCGGCTGTCCAGCCGGACCTCGGTGTGGCGCGCGAGGCGGACGATTTGCTGCATGCGTTCTGCGATTGCAGGAGCGTTCGGCACGATACACTTCACGTCGGCCCGGTTGGCGCGTGGGCGGTGGCTGGCGGTGATGGTGAGGATGCGGCCGTCGGCCAGCATGCTGCGGCATTCGGCGTTGGTCGGCACGGCGGTGATAGAGATGGTGGTCATAGCGATGGCTCCATGCGCGGGATGTGCGCGCTGCGGCGCAGCGACAGGCCGGTTTCCAGATTGGCGCAGATGCGGTCTGCCTCGTCCAGTAGCTGCGGCCACTGTTGCGGGTCTGCGAGCTGAAGGCGGGCCAGCAGGGACCAGGCTTCGTCCAGCGCCACTTGTGCGATCAGTGTCTGGGTGGCGCGGCGGGCTTGATCAATGGCGGCCAGTGGCTGGTCTGGCGCGGACCATGCCAGCGAGGGCATGGTGTTGACGTTCAGCGCGGCCATGCCCAGGCGCAGCAGCAAAGCTTGATGCTGCTGGAAGACCGGCAGGCCTTCGGGCAGCGCCAGCAAACGCAGCTCGGCGCTCAAGGCCGGCAGCTCAAGGAACAGGCGCCGCAAGGCCCGCGCATCCTGCTCCGCCGTGCGCACGGACGGCGGCGCGGCGGCCGTGACGGGGCCACCGCGCGGCACAGCATCCGCAGCCTGCCCGGCAGAAGGAACGGCGGCAGCGGCGTGTCCACCCGGCCGCGCAGCGGTCGGCATAGAGTCCGACGTGCCATCCCCTTTCCCGACCGGAGCTGCGGCAGCAGCAACGTGCCCCGCCGCAGCGTTCACGGTCTGCCCGGCTGCTGAAGCCGCGGCCGGCGCGAGTCTTATCGGCGCGTTCGCGACGCCAGCAGCCGGTGCGTGTTCTATCCCAGCGTTCGCGGACTGCCCGGCCGGCGGCATCGCGGCGGGCGTTTGTTCCATCGCAGCGGCAACGGTATGCGCGGCGGCTTCTTGCTGGGCGCGGGTTTGGAGGATGGTGGCGTAGTCGATTTGCTCGCCCAGGTCCACCGGCACGCAATCGTCCACCGTCACGCCGTAGCGCGAGTACATCAGCTGATTCAGGCCGGCGCGGAACGCGTGCCATTCTTCCAGCGTGGTGCACGGCGGCAGGTCCAGCGCCCCTTGCGCCAGCTCGGCCTGCAACGCCAGCTCCACCGACACGCCAAAATCCGCCACCATAAGGCGCCCCGCCGTCTCACTGTACAAAAACAAATCAAAGCGCTGCTGCGGCACGCGCGGATTGGCCGCGTCCACCACGAACCGCAACCGCAAGCCCCACTCCGGCGCGGCGGCGAACGGTATCAAGTCCACCGTGTACGGCCCCGGATGAAAACAGAACGCCATCTCGCCCTGCTCGCACAACACCTTCCCCGCCGCCATGCGGCGCGCATGGCCAGCCGCGTTGAACACCACTACCGTGCTTTGCGCAGGCGCGACATCCCCCGCTTCGAGCCGCAGCGCGATCAGAGTGGTGCCCAGACCACCGGTATCGGTGGCCTGCTTGCGGCGACGGCTGAATAATCCCATCATCTACGGCGCCACCGGTTCAACGGCAAAGCCGGCTCCATACAGTTGAAAGTGCGATGCCGGCGCCGTCGCGAACGGCCACGCGCGTTCACACTCGCCATCCGCATCCAGGCGGCCTTGCAGCACAATCGCCCCGCCGCCATCGATCACGCGCAACTGCGGCTGCTCGCGCAGCAGGCGCGTGGCGAATGGCGCTTCGGCCGACAGGCTCAGGATCACTTGCCAGCCGCCGTCCTGCCGCAGGAAGTGCAAGGTCCAGTGGTCATCGTCGGTGACCAGCGCCTCCAGCTCCTCTGCGCTTGATGCGGTCGACGCGGCGCGCAACATGCCGCTGCTGCCGGTCCACACCGGGTCGTTGGCGGCCACTGGCGCGGCCGCATGCCGCTCCAGCGACAACTGGCGGAAGCGGCGCAAGGTCAGGGGCGATGCCGATAACGCTTGCCGCTCGTTCGGCGTCAGGGGGCGCGAGCCGTCCAATGCTGCAAGCAGCGTGGCGTCGGCCAGCATCAGGCGGTCGCCCGGCGCTGGACGCGACAACAGCACGCGTTCTTGCAGACGCGCGTCCAGATCATCTTTTGCTGAGTTCAAATCGTTCTCCTTCATTGCGCGCCCGCTGCTTGCAGCCTGGCGATTGCTTCATTGCGGCGCTTGCGCAGCGTCGGCATCGAAATCTGGTCCAGCGACGCCAGTTGCTGCAAGGTTGGCAGCTCGCCAGTGGACGGGTCCAGCCAGGCGTCCGGGTAAGTGTCGTCGGCTGCGCCCAGCAGCTTGTGGTACACGGCCAGGCGGATCGGCAGCGATTCGTCGCGCATCATGCGGACGGTCCAGCTGCCGGCATCCTGCGCGGCCCGCGCCAGTTCAAGATAGCGGAGGGGCAGGGAAAGGTCTTCCGCGCGGGATTGTTCAGCTGCCAGGTCGGTCTCGCTGAGCGGCGCGGCGTCCATGCTGGCGCCCGCCCCCGGCCACGCGCCGCCCTCGGCGGCTTCCCCGGCGAGGATGCCGGCGGCATCGGCATCGGCATCGGCATCGGCGACATCGTCGTCCAGCGCGGGCGCGGCGAGGATGCGGTCTTCGTCCTGCGACTGGCCGCTGGCTTCCACCTGCTCGGACTCGCCCATCACACGCCAGTAATCTTCCAGCCACAGCGCCGCCTCGCCGGCCTCCCCCTGCCAGTCGTCGGCGCTGTCCATATTGGCGGACAACTCCTCATAATCGCCAATTTCCACCAGCAGCGCCGCGATCTTGTCCGGACTATTCTTCAAACTGGCGAAGCGTTTGGATTTGGTATGCAACGGCCCCGGCGAGCCGCCAAACCGCTCCAGCGACTCGCTCCAGCGAATAATCCACTCGGCCTTGCAACCGCCGATGGACTTCATCTGCCGAACCTCGATCGGCGTACCGGCCAGCGGCCTGCCGAGTATCGCCCCAACCTGCGCCGCATTCTGCTCCCAGGCCGCGAACAAGCCGGCAATCTCGCGATACGCCGTATCCAGCATGCGATACGTGTAGATTTTGTTGGGCGAACATTCGCGTCCGGTGGCGACGATGTAATTGTCCGCATCGACCTTGTCGCGCAAGGTCGCGTACATATCGTTGACCTTCTTGCGCAGCACACCTTCGGCCGCCGCATCCTGCCAGAACGCGCCGCTGCGCGCATATTCGCTGGCCATGGCGGCGGTAAACGCCGTCCAGTAAGCGGTTTGCGCCTGCAATTCATACAGCAGGCCCAGCGAAAGCTCATAGACACTCTCGCCATAGCTATTGCCCTCGGCCTCGCCGCGCGCGGTGCGGGCGTTGGCGCGCAGGGACGCCGCTACCGCATCGGTATAAGCGTCAAGCAGCGCCGCGTGCTGCTCGGGATCGAGCACATGGTGCATCTCAATCTGCCGGAAGGCTTGCAGCGAGCAGAGTCCCAGCAGCTTGCGCACTTGTTCCCAGCCGTGCTCCTGATACCGGGTTCCTGGCAAGCGCATAAAGTCCTGTAAGTAAAAGTGAGTCAAAAAGGCTTTCCAAGCATGCCACAAAAAGGCAGTAAGCATTATTCCGTTTACAAGGCTATTTCCCCTTCTGTTCAGCGTTCTGCGACGCCAGCGTGGACAGGATGGCCGCGATCACTGGCGCCGCATGCTCGCCGCCGGTGGCGTCGGAATGGCTGACGAAGGCCGCCATCGCCAGCCGGTGGGTCTGGCCAGGCAAGCTGCCCGCCTCCAGCCAACCGGTGAACCAGACCGTGGCCGTGTCCTCGCCGCTCGGCGCGGTGCCGGTTTTGCCGTACAGGCCAGGACGCACGCCGGCCAGCGCCGCGCCGCGGAATGCGCCGGCACCGGTGCCCACATCGACCACGCCTTTCATGCCGGCCTTGATGCGGTCCAGCCGGATGCCCAGTGGCGGCGCGGCCGGCACGCTGCTTTGCCCCCGGCCCAGCGACAGCAGCATGCGCGGCGCGACCACTCTGCCTTGCCCGATCGCCGCCGAAGCCAGCGCCATTTGCAGCGGCGTGACCTGCATGCGCAGCCCGATGGCCATCTGGCGCAGTTCGTGACGCGTGTGGATCGGGTCCATGTGGGCTGGCGAGGCTTGCAGCGCGTCCCATGGACGCCAACTGAAATCGGCCGGCAGCAGGCCGCCGTCCAGCCGCAGCGATTGTTCAAAGCCGAGACGGTGCGCGGCGGCGACGATGGGACGGATACCGTCCAGCGCATTGGCGTCCAGGGCTTGCAGGTCGGGCGCGCCGCCGTCCGGACGGCCGAACAGGCTGCGGTCACTCAGTTCGGCGGACCAGGCGAACCAGGTATTCAGGCTGTAGGTCAGCGCTTGCGCCAGTCCAAGCCGGCCTTCCTGAGCGCGCCGGTCCAGGCTTTGTTCGCGGTAGTTGGTGATGTGGGCCAGGCGCGGATTCAGCGGGTAGCTGGCGGCGTCGGTCTGGAAACCGTAGCCGCGTTGTGCGGCCAGGCGGTTGATGGCGGGAAGTGGCATGCCGCCCAGCAGCGCGTCGATCTGGGGATCGCTTTGGGCGGCGATTTCAAGTCCGAGCGCGCTCACGACCTTGAAGGTGGAGCCGGGGCTTTGGTGGGCGCCGCCGTCGTGCTGGAGGGCCGGCAAGCGCAATGGGCTGCGCGCGGGGCTGGTGCGGTCGAAGTCGCGTACTTCGGCCCAGTTGGCGCTGGTGACGTTGCCCGCGCCGGCGCCGGCTGCGGCAAGGATGTCGCCGGTTTCGGTGTCGAGGATGACGATGCCGGCGTGGCGGCCTTCAGGTGCGGCTTGGCCGCCGGTGCAACGGCCCTCGCTCCAGCGACCGCGCTGCATGGCGACACAGTCCAGCACGCGCTGGCTGAGGGCTTGCAGGGACAAGTCCAGTGTGAGACTGGCGCGCACCGCGCCGTCGCTTGCGGGCAGGCGGGCGAGCATGCCGGCGATGCTGCTGGCGTGTTCGGTATTGAGGCCTAGCAGTGGCGCGAGGCCGGCCTCGGTCGCCGCTTCGCTGGGGGCGCCGTCGGCCCACAAGGTGCTGCCGTTGCGGTCTTCCAGTTGGACTGGCGACGGTGCGGCGGTGTGCGATGCGGTGTTGTCGGTCTGGGCCAGTGCTTGCCAGATCAGGCGGCCGTTGGCGACGCGCAGGTGGCGGTATTTCTGGTCTTCCGGGGCGTTGAAGTCCAGAGGCTGCACGTCCAGCTGGACGGTGCGCGCGCCCGCTTGCAGAGTGAGGGTGATTTGCTGGACGTCGCTGCTGCTGGCGCAAGCGCGGCCAGTGCAGGCTGGCGCGAGTCGGGCGATGGCGTCGGCGTTGCTGGCGCAGGTGCGGCCGGCGCAGGCTGGCGCAAGTCGGGCGATGGCGTCGGCATTGCTGGCGCAGGTGCGGCCGGCGCAGGCTGGCGCGAGTTGGGGGACGGCGCCAGGGATGCGGGCGCTGGCGCTGCCGGCAAAATCGCCGATGTTGGCCGTGCCGCCTACGACGCGGCCGGCGACTAACAAGTGCAGCACTTCGCCGCCGCTGGCGGCGCGCGGCAGCGTCACCGTGAGGTGGACGGTTGGCCGGGCGCCGTCGCTGTCGCCGCCTTGCGGCCAGCGGGCCACGCGGATCCATGGCTGCCAGCCTTGCGGCAGCGATGCGAACAAACGCGATGCGGAGACGGGCATCTGGCTGGTGGTGGCAACCATCAGGGGAGCATCGCCGCCGCCGGCGCTGGCGGTCCAGTCCAATGCCAGCCCTTCCGGCGCTTTGATGCGCCAGGCCAGCAGGCGGCGTTCGCTGTTGTAGATGTCGATCTGCTGGCGGACGTAGGCGCCATCGGCTTGATAGTACAGGCGCTTGAAGAGTTTGTGCGTGGCGGGACCGGGTTTGATCTGGCGCCAGTTCCGCAATTCGGCGGCGCGTTCGCCGGCGCCGGCGACTTGCCATTGCGGCAGATCGCGCGGGGCGAGTTCGATTGTACCGCTGGCGGTCAGTCGCACCAGCCCTTCGGCTTGCAGCTGTTCGAACAGGGCCTGGTCTTCCAGCGCGCTGGCTGCGGCGTTGGGCACCTGATAGGCGCCCGGCGCGAGATAGGTGCCGACGGCGCGGCCGCGCGCAGGGAAGGCAACCACCAGCGCGGGACCAAGAGCGGTGCTGACGACGTTGGCGAGACTCGTGCCGACACCAGCGGCGGCGACGCTGACGGCGGGTGCGGCGGCGCGGTACATTTGCACCAGCAGCTCGCCGGCCTGCGGGCACATGGCGTTGCTGCGTCGTTCGAGACGCAACGCGGCGTTCGCGCCCCACAACAGCCATCCTTGCTGGCGCAGCGCGACCTGGCCGCTGGCGCCCTGCTCTATTTGTCCGAAGCTCGCGTCGCTCAGCCAGCGGGTGTCAGTCTGCTTGCTACGCCAGCTCAATTGGAGCGGTTCGCTCAGCGGATCGGCGAAGTCGGCACGGGCGGTACCTTCGATCTGGATTTCGGGGATGGTGTCGGCGCCGGTGCTGCTGTCGGCCACCAGCAGAACGTTGCGCAACGGGATTTGCGCGTTCGAGGCCACCCAGCGCTGAACGTCGTCGAAGCGGTAGCCGAGGCGCAGTGGCAGCAGGCGGTTGTCGGTCGGGCTGCGCATCTGGCTGCACAGGTCAACGCGCACTGGCGGCGCGGCTTGCATGCCGGAGGCAACCAGCAAGGCGCCACCGGGATGCAGGGTGACGCTGATGCCGGCTTGTTCAGGCACGGTGAATGCGATGCCCGGCAGGACGGACTGGTAAGCGTTGGCGGCACGGACGTTGGCCGCCGATTGCGGCGTGCTGGCGGTGGACGCGGCCAGATGGCGCGCATGGCCGGCAATCAGCACGCCGCCGCCGAGCGCGACGCACAGACTCGCCAACGCCAGCCACATGATCCGCGAGCGAGCGCCGGCGCGCTGGCCGGCGCGCAGGTTGGCGCTGCGACGGCGGGCGCGCTGGCGCTCGCTCCAGGCTTGCAGAATCGTATGGATGAATCGCGGCATTTGCCCCTCGCGCTGATGGTTGGAATCTGCTGTTCCTTAGCAGAGGGGCAAGGAAAAACCCACCTCCCATCGCGCCAAAACGCATTTCGGACCGCCGAAAATGCGGCTCGTCGCAATCCCGTCGCGCCTTGACAGGCCTTTGGATACAGTGAGCACATCGAAACTCACTTTAACCACCGAAAGGAAGCAAAATGAACGTCCTGAAAAACTTCGAAACCCTGTTCGTCGTGACTGTGGCCCTGGCTTGCGGCGCAACCTACGCTCTGGATAAATCGGCCGTGGAAACGCAAGATCCCAACATGCAGGTGGTGGTGGTCAGCGCCAAACGCCTGACGCCAGAACAGAAGCTGCAATCCGTGCTGGAAGAACGCGCCGCCACGCTGGCCGCCGACACCAAGCAGACCAAGGCCATTTAAGGTCTGTGCGGTGTCGCACACAGCGGCACACAGCTTTGTGTCATATGTAAAAAACTGCATCATTCAAAGCAACACCTGATACCGCTTGATATAGTTCGTCCATGCGCAGAAACCAGCGCAATCAGAAGACGGAGGACACTATCATGATCAAGCCAATTTTTGCGACCGCCATACTGGCGCTGAGCGCAGCAGCCTTTGCACCATCCATCGCCTCCGCGCAGGTCGGCGTCAGCGTCGTGATCGGCAACGCACCGCCGCCTCCACGTTTTGAAAGCGTACCAGCGCCGCGCCACGGCTATGTTTGGGCGCCAGGTTACTGGAACTGGGACGGTTATCGCCACGTCTGGGCCGGCGGCCACTGGGAACGTGAACGCGCCGGCAGTTACTGGCGTCCCGCCGAATGGGTACGCGCCGACGGCGGCTGGCGTCTGAGCCCGGCCGGCTGGGTGATGGTCGACAACGGCCCGTCGCGCGTCGATTACATTACCGTCGCACCGCCGCCACCACGCTATGAACGCATTCCCGATCCGCGCCCCGGCTATATCTGGTCGCCGGGCTACTGGGAATGGCGCGCCAATCGCCACGTCTGGATAGGCGGTAACTGGATCGCCTCCCGTCCTGGCTATGTGTATGCGCAGCCGCGCTGGGTGGAACGCGATGGCCGCTGGTTCCGTGAAGAGGCGCGCTGGGAGCGCGGCCCGAACGGCGACCGCGATCATGACGGCATCCCGAATCGCTACGATCGTCACGACAATCGCGGCGATTATCGCGGCGGTGGCCGCGGCGACCGGGATCACGACGGCATCCCCAACCGCTACGACCGTGACCGCGATGGCGACGGCGTCCCCAACCGCTATGATCATCATCCCGACAACCGCCGTCGCGATTAATGAACAACTTTGAGTTTGAAACGCTGGCCACGGCCGCCTTCAAGGGCGAGCGCGTGGCCGCGCGCCGTTTGGTGGCGCGCACGCAGGTGACCGAGGCACAGGCCTTGTTGCAGGTGTTGACCCTGGCCGCCGGCGTGGCCGGCCTGGCGCGGTTGCTGTCGGAACGCGAGCAGTTACGCCGGCATGATGATGAGCGGCGCCTGGCAAGACAGGCGCGGGCCACGCAAAAACTGGCGCAGCGCAAGGCCGCCATGCAGCCGGTGGCGGCGTGGCGCGGGTGGTTTGACGGATCGGCGCATCCGAATCCGGGACAGATCGGCATCGGCGCCCTGTTATGCGGGCCGGACGGCCAGCGGGTGGAGATCAGCCGTCGCGCCGGCCATGGCAACAGCAGCGAGGCGGAGTATCTGGCCTTGACAGCGCTGCTGGAGATGGCCGTGAAGATAGGCGCCAGCGGGCTTGCCGTGTGCGGCGATAGTCAGGTAGTGATCAATGATGTGAATCTGGGCGCGGTGCGCGGGGCCAAAGGACTGGAAGCGCATCGCGCGCGCGTGGTGGAGCTGATGTCGGTGCTGGGCGCGGTGCAGCTGCGCTGGGTGCCGCGTCACCGCAATGGCGACGCCGACCGCCTGTCGCAACAGGCCATCACCGGTCACGCCAGCGCGGACTAGACCGGCGGCGCGGCCCGGTGGCGCCTTCCGCCGGCACGGGTCCCGCCTGCGCGCGGCAAACACCGCAAGGCGGCGCGGTTGGCGCTCCTTGCTTGCGCGGCCGGCCTTCCTTATGCGCGGCGACGGGACAGTTCCAGCGCCGGGCGGCGGGAAGATGGGGCGCGCGATGTGCCGCTGCGCGGCGTGAACTGCGTCACGCTGTCATGCACCTTGAACACGCTGACCGCCTTCGCCAACGCCGCCGCCTGCTGCTGCATGGATTCCGCCGCAGCCGCAGCCTCCTCCACCAGCGCCGCATTCTGCTGCGTCACCGCGTCCATCGAACCGATGGCCTGATTCACTTCATTGATGCCGGCGCTTTGCTCGCTGCTGGCCGCCGTGATCTCGGAAATCATGTCGCTGACCTTGTGCACGCTGGCGACAATTTCATCCATCGTTGTGCCGGCATCGGCCACCAGCTTGCTGCCCAGGTTAACCTTCTCGACCGAATCGCCAATCAGCGCCTTGATTTCCTTGGCGGCGGAAGCGGAACGCTGCGCCAGATTACGCACCTCCGACGCCACCACCGCGAAACCACGCCCCTGCTCACCGGCGCGCGCCGCCTCGACGGCCGCATTCAGCGCCAGGATATTGGTCTGGAACGCAATGCCGTCGATCACCGCGATAATATCCACGATCTTGCCGGACGACTGATTGATCGAATCCATGGTGCCGACCACCTGCGCCACCACCTCGCCGCCTTTGACGGCAACCTGCGCCGCCGATGCTGCCAGCTGGTTGGCCTGGCGCGCATTGTCCGCATTGTGCTTGACGGTCGAGGTCAGTTCCTCCATCGAGGACGCCGTCTCCTCCAGCGCGCCCGCCTGTTGCTCGGTGCGGCGCGACAGATCCTGATTGCCCTGCGCGATTTCGGACGACGAGGTGGTAATGTGATCGGTGCCGCTGCGCACATCCGTCACAATGCCCAGCAAGGAAGCGTTCATCTCCTTCAAGGCCGACAGCAGCTGGCCCGTTTCATCCTTGGCGCTGTCGTCGATATGGCCGGTCAGGTCGCCGCCGGCGACGCGGCGCGCCACCTCCACCGCCTCTTGCAGCGGACCGGTGATGCCGCTGGTGAGCAGCCAGGCGCAGGTCACGCCAAAGGCCAGCACCAGCGCCGCCAGCACGTACAGCAGATTGCGGCTGCTGGAAGCGATATCCTCGATATGCTGGGCCGCCGCGTCGATCTTCGCGCGCTGCATCTTCAACAGCTCGATGATCAATTCCTGGTACTTGGCCGTACCCGGACGGAACACGTTCTCGAAAATCTTGTTGGCTTCTTCCAGCTCGCCGGCGGTTTTCAGCTTGGCGATCTGGTCGCGCGAAGACAGGTAGACCTTGCGCTGCTCGCCGATGCGGGTGAACAGCTCCTTCTCGTCCGCGTCCGAAATCAGCGTCTCGATTTTCTTTTGCAGCTCGGACGAAATGGCCGAGGAGGCCTTGGATTCCTCGGCAAAGTATGCGCCGAGGGAGGGATCGCTGCTGCGCGCGATCGCGGTGGTGCGGCGGATACCGCTATCAATCTTGCCCGACCAGTCGGAGATCATGCGCTCCTTGGCCAGCGGCACCTGCATCATTTCGCTGGTGGCCGACGCCACGCCTTGCAGGCGCCACACGCCAATGCCGGTGATCAGCATCGCAAACGCCAGGATGATCGTGAAACCCAGGGCCAGGCGTTTGCCGATACTGATATTCGCCAACATATTCATTCTTGCACCTACCTCTCACAGTAAATCAAAAACGGAACCAGCATCGGGGCCTGCCCGGCCAGGATTACGCCGCCAGTGCGGTGTTCTCGATCAGGCCCATGTCGGCGCTGGACATCAGCTTGTCGATATCGACCAGGATCAGCATGCGCTCGTCGATGGTGCCCAGGCCGACGATATGTTCGGTGTTCATGGCCGAACCGATTTCCGGCGCCGGCTTGATCTGCTCCGGCAGCAGCATGGTCACGTCCGACACGCGATCCACCACCATGCCCACCACGCGGTGGCCGATGTTGAGGATGATGACCACGGTGAACTGGTCATAAGTCGGGGTGCCGAGGTTGAACTTGATGCGCATGTCCACGATCGGCACAATGATGCCGCGCAGGTTGACCACGCCCTTGACGAAGTCCGGCGCGTTGGCGATGCGGGTTGGCGTTTCGTAGCTGCGGATTTCAGCGACTTTTTGAATATCGATGCCGTATTCTTCCTTGCCCAGGGTGAAGGCCAGGTATTCGCGGACGTCAGACATGAGTTTTCCTTCATTGCTAAAGTGATTACCCATAATGTTACCTCAAGTAAAGTTCCTTTGCAGCAAATAAATGCGTCTTGGCAATAAATAACCTTATAGCAAGCTCCAGATTATTATTTCAGCCATGGTGTATGATTTGAGCCAAAATCGTCCACACTCAGGGAGAACGATGAATAGCTTGCTCAACAGCTGGCACCCACGCCTGGTCGCTTTGGCTAACGCAGCCCAAGGGATAGACGGCGCGCACGATACCAACCACCTGCACCGCGTCTGGCGCAACGCCAGCCTGCTGCTGGATGACTACCCCGAAGCCGACGCGCTGGTCGTGCTGGCGGGATGCTATCTGCACGACCTGGTCAACCTGCCCAAGAACGATCCGGAACGTCACCTCGCCTCGCGCAAGGCCGCGCTGCTGGCCAGCCGCCAGTTGGCGGAGCTGGACTTCCCGCCCAATAAACTGGCCGCCGTGGCGCATGCCATCGAAAGCCACAGCTTCTCGGCCGGCATCCGGCCGGAGACCATCGAAGCGCGCATCGTGCAGGACGCCGACCGGTTGGACGCGCTGGGCGCGGTCGGCCTGGCGCGCCTGTTCTACACCGCCGGCCGCATGGATTCGGCGCTGGCGCATCCGGACGACCCGATGGCGCTGCACCGCGACCTGGACGACAAGGCCTACGCGCTGGACCACATCGACACCAAGCTGGCCACCCTGCCCGGCAAGATGCAGACCGCCGCCGGCCGCCGCCTCGGCGAAACCCGCCTCAAAGAACTGATCGCCTTCCGCGACACCTTCATCGCCGAATGGGCCGCCAGCCCGGCCGCGCCGTAAACCGATATCCGAGTACCCATGACCAAACCTGCATCTCCGGGCAATCTGAATTTTGTACTGATCTGCGTTTTCATCGACATGCTGGGCATCGGGCTGATTGTGCCGGTGCTGCCGGTGCTGGTGGGGGAATTCACCGGTACGCGCGAAAATCAGGCCTACTGGTATGGCGTGATGAGCGCCACCTTTGGCCTGATGCAGTTTATTTTCATGCCCATGCTGGGCGCCATCAGCGACCGCGTTGGCCGCCGCCCGGTGCTGCTGTATTCCATGGCCGGCATGGCGATCAACTTCTTCACCACCGCGTGGGCGCCCAACCTGGCTTGCCTGTTCATCGGCCGCGTGATCGGCGGCATGTCGTCGGCCAGCATGTCGGTGGCGTCGGCCTACGCGTCGGATATCTCGACGCCGGAGAACCGCGCCAAGAGCTTCGGCAAGGTCGGGGCGGCGTTTGGCCTGGGCTTCATCTGCGGGCCGATGCTGGGCGGCTTGCTCGGCACCGTCGACCTGCACTTGCCGTTCTACGTGGCGGGCGCGCTGTCGGTGGCCAACTTCGCCTACGGTTATTTCGTGGTGCCGGAGTCGCTGCCGGCCGGTCGCCGCGCGCCGCTCACGCTGTCCAGGATTAATCCGTTCGCGGCGCTGGTCAAGCTGGGGCGCCGAACCGACATCCGCGGCCTGATCGTCACCTACACACTGGTGACGCTGGCCGCCATGATGCTGCAAACCACCTGGGTGCTGTACACCACCTTCCGCTTCAACTGGACCCCGGGCCAGAACGGCGCGGCCCTGTTCTGCGTTGGCCTGACGGCGGCCGTGGTGCAGGCTGGCCTGCTCGGAGTACTGATCAAGCGCTTCGGCGAGGTGAAGCTGTCGGTGCTGGGCCTGGTGTCGGGCGCGATCACCTACCTGCTGTACGGCCTGGCCACGCAGGGCTGGATGATGTATGTGCTCATCATGTGCAATGTGCTGTCGTTTGCCATCGGCCCTGCCCTGCAAAGCATCATCTCCAAGAGCACGCCGCCCAACGAACAGGGCGAATTGATGGGGTCCTTGCAATCGATCAGCAGCGTGGGCGTGATCTTCATGCCGCTGCTGGGTTCCGCGATCCTGGGTGAAGTCAGCCACCTGTCGTCCGGCGACTGGCGCGTGGGCAGCACCTTCTACCTGTGCGCGGTGATGCAGACCGTGGCCATCTTCGTGGCGCAGCGCTACTTCGGCAAGCACGCGGTGCAATCGTGAAACACGCCCTGCTGCTTGCGGCCGGCCTGCTGGCGCACAACGCTTATGCCGGCTGCTCGCGCGACATCGCCGCGCCGGTATCGGCCAACGGCGCCAGCGTGATCGTCGAGGGGACCAGCGTCAAAGGGATTTATCCGGACGTGCTGCGCGCCATCGGCCCCAAGGCCGGCTGCCATTTCGTGTTCACCGTGGTGCCGCGCGCACGCCAGGTGGCGATGTTCAAGGCCGGCACGGCGGACGTGCTGGTGCCAGCTTCCCGCACGCCGGCGCGCGACCTGCTGGGGACTTTCATCCCCATGATTACGCATCGCGCCATGCTGATCTCCTTGAACAATGGCCGCGCGCCCATCGCCAGTGCGCAAGATCTGCTGGCACGCAAGGAACTGCGCGTGGCGGTGGTGCGCGGCTTCGACTACGGCGAGCCTTATACGGCGCTGATCGAGGAGCTGCAAAAACAGGGCCGCCTGTTCGTGGAGGTGGACGTGATCGGCATCGCGCGCCTGCTGCATGCGGGATCGGCCGACGTCACCATCATGGGACCGACGCTGATGGCCGGCGCCATCCGCCGCGACCATCGCGTGCAAGGCTTGCAGGAGAAATTGAAATTCGAAGCCATCCCCGAACTGCCGTGGCAACAGAGCGGCGCCTACATCTCCAACGCGCTCAAGCCGGAAGACCAGGCGGCGATCCGCGAGGCGCTGGAAAAAGCCGGCAAGTCCAATCAGATCATGGACGGCTATCTGCGCTACTTCCGCGCGGACGTGCTGAGTGACAGCGTGCGTCCGCGCTAACCGCGCTTACTTCGCTTCCACCACCGGCAGCTCGACCGCGCTGTTGTGATAGACCTTCAGCGTGGCCTTCTGGTAATCGGATGGCTTGGCGTAGAAGATGTTCGGCACATAGGTTTGCGGGTTGCGGTCGTACAGCGGGAACCAGCTTGACTGCACCTGCACCATGATACGGTGGCCCGGCAGGAATACGTGGTTCGCATTCGGCAGCGCAAAGCGGTAGCGCTGCACTTCGTTGGCAGGAATCGGCGACGGCATTTCGAGGCTGTTGCGATAGCGGCCACGGAAGATGTCCATGGCGATGCCCAGCTGGTAGCCGCCCAGCTCCGGCTGCGACGGCACTTCGTCCGGATAGACGTCGATCAGCTTCACCACCCAGTCGGCATCGGTGCCGGTGGTGGCGGCCATCAGGTTGACCATGGTCTGGCCGGCGATCCGCACCTTGCTCTTCAATGGTTCGGTGACGTAGGTCAGCACGTCGGTGCGGTCGGAGACAGCGCGCTGGTCGCTCACCAGCCATGGCCGCCATACATTGCCGTCGCCCATGCGCACAGGGCGCGGCACGAAAGGCACCGGCTTGGCCGGGTCGGACACGTATTCGTCGTAGCCATCCTGCGGCGCGTCGAAGCCCAGCTTCAAGCCGTTTTGCAGGTAGAGCGGCTTGAGTTGCCGCGCCACCGGCCATTGCGGCAACTTCTGCCAGCGATTGACGCCGGTCTGGTAGAACAGCACCGGCGGCGTATCGGCGGCCGGCGCGCCATCCTTCAGATATTGGTCGAGGAAAGGCTGCATGACGTCGCGGCGGAATTCCAGCGCGGTGTCGCCGGTGAACTTGAATACGCCAAGGCTGGAGCCGTCGTAATTCACGCCACTGTGGCGCCATGGGCCGACCACCAGGAAGTTCTTGTTGTTGGCCGTATCCTTCGCTTCCAGCACATCGTAGACGGCGTAGGCGCCGTAGATGTCTTCCTGGTCCCAGTAGCCCACCACCGTCATGGTCGGGACTTTCAGCGGTTTGTTGGCGAGGATCTTGTCCAGCGCCTGATGCTGCCAGTAGCTGTCGTAGGCCGGGTGCTCGAACAGTTTTTTGGTGAAGTTGAGCTTATCCAGGCCGAACTGGGCGGCGTAGCTGGACACCGAGCCGGCGCGCAGCATGCCTTCGTAATCGTCGTAGATGCCGGTGGCCAGCTGCTTGCCGCCGCCCTTGGCGCCGGTCTGGCCGGCGATGTAGCTCAGGTTGGGCATGCGGAAGGCGCCGTTGTGGAACCAGTCGTCGCCGCGCCAGCCGTCGACCATGGGACTCATCGGCACCGCCACTTTCAGGGCCGGATGCGGATCGGTCAGCGCCATCAGCACGGTGAAGCCTTCGTAGGACGAGCCGATCATACCGACCTTGCCGTTGGACTCGGGGACGTTCCTGACCAGCCAGTCGATGGTGTCCCAGGCGTCGGTGGCGTGGTCGGTGCGGGTGTTGTTGAGGGGGCCGATCAGCGGACGCGTCATCACGTAATCGCCTTCGGAGCCGTATTTGCCGCGCACGTCCTGGAACACGCGGATGTAGCCTTCGCCGACCATGGTTTCGTCGCCCTGTCCCACGATGGCGGCGATGCTCGGACTGTTATTGCGGCTGGCGCGGCCGCTGGCGTTGTAGGGCGTGCGGGACAAGACCATGGGCGCGCGCCGGGCGCCCTGGGGAATGACGATGACCGTGTGCAGCTTGACGCCGTCGCGCATCGGAATCATGACATCGCGCTTGATGTAGTCGGCGTTGGGGGTGGTGGTATCGAACTTGGCGGGGATATCCGGCGCCATGGCCGGCGTTTGCGCAAAAACGGGGAAAGACAAGGCGAGCAACGCTGCCACCACGGTACGACGCATATCGGCTCCTAGGAAAATTACCAAAGGAGCAATATACCATTTAATGCAGGAGTTTAAAGAGCACCGCCGTCACGCCCGTCTGCACGATAATCACACCGCATAGCCACTGTACGATTTCAGCCTTGAGAGATGCCAGCTCCGCACGAAACTCCGCGCGCAACTCTGCCAGCCGCATGTCCAGATACTCCTTGGTCACCAAATGTGTGTCAATCAGTTCAAACAGGGCAGACGCGAGCGCCTTGGCCTGCTGCTGTGTAAATCCACCTTCTACCAGTGCGTCCATGAATGCCACCATATTGAAATTGTTAGCCATATTGTTCTCCTTTTCGGCTTAGACCGGCTGCCGCGCGAGATGGTTCCCGACCTTGACAGATAGCCACCGACCTGCAACCATACGGCCATGATTTTTTATGCCCCACTTCACGCCTGCACGTATTGGCGCCGCTCCTAGCGCGAGCGGCCACTGTCTACACATAGTGATGTGATATTTTTATCAACGCCGCCCTCGTCTGGTGGCGTTTTTACATCCACGCACAGACCGGGCAACGCAAAGGAATCCTGATGAGTCTGCCTGAACAGTCCACTACCGAAGCCGTCGCCGTCGCACCGAAAGGTCCGCAAATCATCCTGACCGGCGACCGTCCGACCGGCCCGCTGCACCTCGGCCACTACGTCGGCAGCCTGCGCAACCGCGTGGAATACCAGCACCAGTTCAAGCAGTTCATCATGCTGGCCGACTCGCAAGCGCTGACCGACAATATGGACGACACCAACAAGGTGCACCGCAATGTGGTCGAAGTGGCGCTGGACTACCTGGCGGTCGGCATCGATCCCGCCAAGTCCACCATCCTGATCCAGTCGCAGATTCCCGAGCTGGCCGAGCTGACCTTCTACTACCTGAACATGGTCACCGTCGCCCGTTTGGAGCGCAACCCGACCGTGAAGACCGAAATCGCCCTGCGCGGCTTCGAGCGCGACATCCCGGCCGGCTTCCTGACCTACCCTGCCTCGCAAGCGGCCGACATCTCGGCCTTCAAGGCCACGCTGGTGCCGGTCGGCGAAGACCAGATCCCGATGATCGAGCAGACCAACGAAATCGTGCGCCGCTTCAACCGCATCGCCGACAAGGAGATCCTGGTCGAGTGCAAGGCGCTGGTGCCGGACATCGGCCGCCTGCCGGGCATCGACGGCAAGGCCAAGATGAGCAAATCGCTGGGCAACACCATCAACCTGGGCGCCAGCGCCGCCGAGATCACCGCCGCCGTGAAGAAGCTCTACACCGACCCGCTGCACCTGCGCGTGGAAGATCCGGGCCACCTGGAAGGCAACGTCGCCTTCATCTACCTGGACGCCTTCGATCCGGAAAAAGACCAGCTGGAAGAAATGAAGGCCCATTATGTGCGCGGCGGCCTGGGCGACTCCATCGTCAAGAAACGCCTGGAAGCCGTGCTGCAAGAGATGCTGGCCCCGATCCGCGCCCGCCGCGAGGAACTGGCCAAGGACAAGGGCTACATCATGCAGATTCTGAAAGAAGGCACCATGCGCGCGCGCGAAGTGGCGGCGCAAACCGCCGATGAAGTCAAGGCCGCCCTCGGCCTGAGCTACTTCTGATCGCCCTCGCCTTGCTATGGCTGGCGTCGCTGTATGGCGCCGCCAGCGTGGCCTGCTTCATCGCCTACGCCATCGACAAGTCGGCGGCCATCCACCAGCGCCGCCGCATTTCCGAGCGCACCTTGCTGGTGCTGGGGCTGTGCTGCGGCTGGCCCGGCGGCCTGCTGGCGCAGCGGTGGCTGCGCCACAAGTCCCGCAAGACTGGCTTCCTCGTCAGATTCTGGCTGACCGTGCTGATCAATGTCGCGCTGGTTGCCGTGCTGGCGGCTACAGTCCTGACGGATATGTCTCCGGAAGCTCGTCCGTCGCCCAGTGCGCCGAGTATTCCAGCGGCTTGATGGCGCTGCCGCGGTCGACGTGGATCAGCGCGTCGAACTGCCGCGCCACGTCGGCGTGGAAATAGTGGCTGATACGCTCGCTCTCGGGACGATAGATCACGCCGATGGCGCGCTCCTGCAGCCGTGCCGGCAAAGCCGCCCGCACGCTGTCACGGCCGCGCAGCGGCAACAGGAAGCGCGCCGCCGTTCGCTCTCCCAGCTGATGCATCAACGCCTCCACGCTACCGGGCAGCGACGGCCGCACGCGCTTCAGTTCGGCCGGGCCGTCCCATTCGCTGGCCGCCGTCACCGTGCCTTCGTGGGTGGTAAAGCCCAGCAGATAAGTCTGTTCCATGCCATGCCGTTCGCGCATCAGCTGGCCGAGATTGAGCTGGCCGCCCTGCCCCATTTCGGTGGCGCGCGCATCGCCCAGGTGCGAGTTGTGGGCCCAGACGATCAGCCGCGCGGGACTGCCCTTGCGGGCCGCGATGTGGGCGCGCAGCGCATCCAGCGTATCGGCCATGTGGGTGTCGCGGATATTCCACGACTGGTCGCGGCTGCCGAACATGGCGCGGTAATAGCTCTCGGCGTTCTGCGCCACGCGGGCGTTCTGCCGGGCATAGAACAGCTCGTCCGACACCGCGACGCCGGGCTGGTTCATATGCCGCATGGCTTCGCCGCTCAGTTCGGATAATTGGCGTACTACTTCGTCCTCGCAATCCTCGCGCAGGCCAAAGGCGGTGGCATAACCGTAGCGCTGCGGATCGGCAGCGATATGGTCGATGCAGCTGTAGCGCTCACGCGCGCGGCCCGCCGCTTCCGGATCGACCTGGTCGAGGTAATGCACCACGGCGCGCATGGATTTGTGCAAGCTGTATAAATCCAGGCCAAAGAAACCGACGCGGCGGGCGGCGTCCCGCACATGCTGGTTGTGCAGGCGCATCCAGTACAGCAGGTCGACCACCTCCTCGTTGCGCCACATCCATTGCGGGAAGCGCTGAAAGCCCGACAGCGCCTGGTCGGCGGTCTGGTCGCTGCCGGTCATTTGCACGAAGCGGCTGACTTGCAGCGCGTCCGGCCAATCGGCCTCGACGGCGATGGCGTCAAAGCCGCGCTCGACAATGAGCCGTTTGCTGATATCGGCGCGCAGGCGGTAGAACTCGCGCGTGCCGTGACTGGCCTCGCCCATCAACACCAGCGTGGCGTCGCCAACGTGATCGAGCACAGCGTCGAGATCGTCGCTGGTGTCCAGCGGCAAGGCGTGCTGGCGCAATACAGCCAGGTTGTCCTGATCTGACATGATAAAACCCTCCAACAAAGTCACGCAGATATGCGACACTCTATGGCTTATTTTGTTTTTGTGCTTTGGAAAGAGTGTGCGTGATGTGGAATGGCGTGTTATGCGGTTTGCTGGCGGGGGCGATGTGGGGCATGGTGTTCATCACGCCGGTGTTCCTGAGCGCGTTCACGCCGCTGGAAATGGCTTGCGGCCGCTACATCGCCTACGGCCTGATCGCCGCCGCCCTGATGGGCACGCGCCTCAAGCCACTGTTCGGCCGGCTGGACCGCAACGACATGATCGCCATGGTCAAGCACGCGCTGGCCGGCAACATCGTCTACTACATGCTGCTGGCGCTCGGCGTGAAATTCGCCGGTGTGGCGGCGACCTCGCTGATCATCGGCGTGTTGCCGATTTCGGTCACGCTGATGGGCCACAAGGACCACGGCTCGGTGCCGCTCAAACAGCTGACGCTGCCGCTGCTGCTGGTGGCGGCCGGCATCGCCTGCATCAACATCGACGTGTTCACGCATGACGCCGGCAACGGCATGCCGCTGGCGCACAAGCTGCTGGGCGTGCTGTGCGCGGCCGGCGCGCTGTGCTGCTGGACCTGGTACTCGGTCGACAACGCGCGCTACCTCAAGCGCAATCCGCATTTCAGCAGCGGCGAATGGTCGTCGCTGTACGGCATTTCCAGCGGCCTGATCGCGCTGGCGATCGCGCTGCTGGCGTTTGCCCTCTTCCATGGCGAGGTGACCGGCGCGGCCGCCGTGGCCACTGGCCGCGACTGGGGCGTGTTCTGGATCGTCAACGCCCTGCTGGCACTGGGCGCGTCGGTGATCGGCAACCACCTGTGGAATGTGGCCAGCCGCAAGGTGCCGCTGACCTTGTCCGGCCAGCTGATTCTGTTTGAAACGCTGTTCGCGCTGCTGTACGGCTTCATCTACAAGCAGCAACTGCCGCGCGCGCTGGAGATTGCCGCCATCGTGCTGCTGATTGCCGGTGTGATGTGGTCGGTGCGCGTGCATGCGCTGGACGATCCCAGCGAGGCGCACGCGGATTAGTGGTTGTCCAGCAGGCCGTTCTCGCTGAGCACGTCCTGCACCAGCTCCAGCCGCAGCACCGGATTTTCCTGGAGCAGCAGGCGCTGCTTCTCTTCCATGTCCAGCCGCAGCAGCTCGCACCAGCGGTTGGCCACCCAGCCCGCCTCGTCCAGCCGGTACGGCGGCGCCAGCGACATATTGGCGGTGGAAATCTGCTTTTTTTGCAAGGAGCGGATCAGCGCGCCCAGCGCGTTGGCCACGTCCTGTTGTTCGCTCGGGATGGGCACCACCATGTCCTCCGCCACCTCGTCCACCTCCGCCATCCACAGCCCATGCTTGAGCTGTTCGGCGGATTTGATCTGAAAACGGGTGGTGCCGATGCAGGAGATTTGCAGCAGGCCCGGCAGCGGCGCACTCCAGTCAAGGATGCGCGCCATGGTGCCGCAGGCGGACAGGGTTTCGTGCTGATCCGGCACCCGCACTTCGCTGCCGTCCAGCAGCGACACCACGCCGAACTCCTCGCCCTTGGCGATGCAGCGCTTGATCAGATCGAGATAGCGTACTTCAAACACCTGCAACGGCAAATGGCCGTCAGGGAACAGGATGGTCTTCAGCGGAAAAAGAGGAATCGATGGCATTTCGCTATCATCTCACGAAATGACTGTGCCGGGCTCATGGGCGGCGGAAAATCGTTCCGTTCCTGATCACCAATTGCACTTTGCGCAAGGTGGCAATGTCCCGGGTCGGATCGCCCTGCACCGCCACCACGTCGGCCAGATAACCTGCGCGCAGCTGGCCCAGCGCCGGCTGGCCGAGCACTTCCGCATTGACCACGGTTGCCGCGCGCAGGGCTTCCAGCGGCGTCATGCCGAGCCTGACCATCCATTCCAGCTCGCGCGCATTGTCGCCATGGGCAAACACGCCGACATCGCTGCCGCTGCCGATCACCACGCCCAGCTTGCGCGCGAGTTGAAAAGCGCGCGCCGCCGCCTGCATGGACGGCGTGGGCGGGCCGCCGCGCTGGTATTTCTGGAAGTATTCGCTGGTGGCTTCCGGCGCGGTCAGCGTCGGGAAGTAAGCGACGTGGCGTTCCGCCATCAGCTTGAACGTGGCCTCGCTGCCACCGTAGCCATGCTCGATGGTGTCGACGCCGGCCAGCGCGGAGCGGCGCATGCCTTCGTCGGTGCTGGCGTGGGAGGCCACCTTGCGGCCCGACTCGTGCGCGGCCTGCACCAGCGCATTCAGCTCGGCCTGCGAGAATGTCGCGTGGGCGCCGCCGTCGGGACCGGTCCGGTAGTCGGCATAGACCTTGATCCAGTCGGCGCCGCGCGCACCCTGCTCGCGCACCGCCTTCACCACTTCATCGACGCCGCTGGCTTCCTGCGCGCCCTTGGGCAAATCCACGTCGGCACGATAGGCGCGTGGCGACGGTCCGTAACTGCCCGCGGCGACAATCGCGCGCGTGGCGATAAACAGGCGCGGCCCCGGTATTACACCGTCATTAATCGCTTTTTTAATTGAAACGTCGGCGTACAAGGCGCCTTCGGTTCCCAGATCGCGCAAGGTGGTAAAGCCGGCTTGTAAAGTGGCGGCGGCGTGGCGTCCTGCCAGCAAGGTGCGGTATTCGACCGATTCTTTTAAAACCTGATCGTCCCACGAAGTTTCGTTATATGGATGCAGCAGCACATGCGAGTGCAAATCCATTAAACCAGGGATCAGTGTGGCGTCCGGCAGATTGATGCGCTCGGCGCCGGCGGGAATATCGATTTTGTCGGCCGGGCCGACGGCGGCGATCTTGTCGCCGCTGATCAGCACGGCCCAATTGGCGTGCGGCTGGCCCTCGCCGGTCCATACCCGGGCCGGACTTAGCAGCGTGTCCGCCGCGCCAGCCGCAGGAGAAAATATGCCGATTAAGGCGGAGAATAATACAGTGAAACGATGGCGTTTCAATATAAACCCCGCCCGCATCGGAATTACTTAATCAGATAATCGTCCTTGTTCTTACCTTCCAGCCATTTCGGAGCGCGGCCGCGGCCGGTCCAGGTCTGGCCGGTGGCGTCATCGCGGTATTTGGTTGGCACCGGTGCGCGCGGCTTGGACGTTTTAACCTTGGTTACACCGCCCAGATCCGCAATGGTCAGACCGTATTCACGCATGATGGCGGTGACTTTTTCTTTCGCCTGTGCAATTTCGTTTTTACGGGCGGATTCGGCCAGATTCTCCAGTTCAGCGATCTTCGCTTTGTATTCCTGGTAAGTCGTCATCTTAATTCCTTCTTGGCGATAGGTTATTTGATAGGCGCAATTTACCATAACTTGGTGGCTGCACTCTAGCTATATTCCAATATAGCGATAAAAGTGAATATTTTCCACAACTGTTTAGAAACATAAAGGCCGTTTTCATTCGCATAGCGGGCGCAGCTGTATTCCGTCCACGACAACTTTGCGAATTAAATTAGCCAGGCGGCAGGTGGCCGGCCCGGCTAATTCCGGATTGGCCACCACCAGCGACAGCGAGAGTTTTCTTCTTTGCCCTACACGCAAAGGCAACGGCTTGAGCAGGCCCTGCTCCAATTGTTTTTGAATCTTGTGTTCCGCCAGCCAACCAAAGCCGATTCCATTACAAATCAATTCCATACGGGTATGCGGACTGGTAACCGTCCAACGCCCATTATTATTTAACCAGCCGTGATCGCGCGGATTCAAGGTGCCGGAGTCGCGCACCACGATGTGCAGGTTGTGGTTTAAATCCTCGACCTCCAGTTCGCGTCCCAGCGCATGCAGCGGATGGCAGGGATGGGCCACTGCGACAAACTCGATATCCATTAGGGCGTCGCCAAGAAAACCGGCCGGAATGCCGCTGACGATGGCGATATCCACACGCTTTTCTATTAGCGCATCTTCCGAGCCCGATAAAACCGTCTCTTCCAGATTCACCCGGGTATGTTTGGCCCACGGTTCAAAATCGCGCAGCACCTGCACCAGCAGTTCAACCGGGAACAGGCTATCGACCGCGATACTGACTTCCGGCTCCCAGCCTTCGGCCAGGCTGCCGGCCAATTGTTCCAGCTGAAAAGCGCCGCCCAGTAATTCGCGCGCCTTGATCAATAAGGCCTCGCCGGTTTTAGTGAGTCGCGCGCGCCGGCCGTCGATTTCCAGCAGCTCCACGCCCAGTTGCTCCTGCAACTTGGCCACCATGTAACTGACCGACGACTGGCTGCGATGCAACGCCTCCGCCGCCTGCGCATAACCGCCGCATTCGACAATGGCTTGCAGCACCTGCCATTGTTCAAGCGTACTCCGGGGAATTTTCATTCACTTGGATTCCATGATAAACGTGCCGTCCCAATCGGCCGGCGGCGGATTGACCGCCATGTGGCGGCAGCGGTCCACATACAGTTCGGCCACCGGGTCGCGCGGATTCAGCGCCAGCACTTCCTCGAACAGCTGGTAGGCGGCGTTCCAGTTGCGCTTGCGGTAGCTTTGCAGGCCGTTGCGGAACAGGCCCATGGCCTCCAGCAGCGAGGGATAGCTGTCGTCGGTGTGGTAATCGAGCACCTCGTAAATCGACACCGGCCTGGTCTTGCCCTTGACCACCACGATATCGACCTCGCGCGTGCGGTAGGTGCCGCGCAGGGCCCGGTAGGTGAATTCGCTGATCAGGATGCGCGCGCCGTACTGCTTGCAGGCCGATTCCAGCCGCGCCGCCAGGTTCACGCCGTCGCCGATGATGGTGTAGTCCATGCGCTTCTTGGAACCGATATTCCCCGACACCACCAGGTCGGTGTTCAGGCCGATGCCGATCTCCACCGGCGGCTTGCCCTCGCCCGCCCGCACCAGGTTCCAGTTGCGCAGCTCGGTCACCATGGCGATGGCGGCGCGCACCGCGCGGTCCGGATCGTCCTCATGGCCGACCGGGATACCGAAGGCGGCCATGATGGCGTCGCCGATGAACTTGTCCAGCATGCCTTCTTCGCGCTGGATGCAGTCGACCATCAGCGTGAAGTATTCGTTCAGCATGGTCACCGTGCCCTGCGCGCCCAACTGCTCGGTGATGGTGGTGAAGCTGCGGATGTCGGAGAACAGCACCGTGGCCGGCACGTTTTTACCACCCAGCATTTCGGCGCCATTGGCCACCATCTGGTCGGCGATGCCGGGGTCCATGTAGCGCGACATGGTCGAGCGCAGGCGCTTTTCGCTGGAGATGTCCTCGATCATCAGCATCCAGCCGATGCGTTTCTTTTCCATCGACAGCAGCGGCTGCACGCTGAGGTTGACCGAACGGGTTTCCTCGCCCAGCACCAGTTCCACATCCATCAGATGCTCGGCGTCCTGATTGACCTCGGCGCGCCGCAGCTTGTCCAGCATCCAGGTATTGGCGCCGCCGAAAAAATCGCTGGCGGCGCGGCCGACAATGGCGGCCGCGCTGGTGCGCAGGATGCGCAGACCGGCCTCGTTGCAGGTGACGATTTTTTCCTGGCTGTCCAGCGTGATCACGCCGTTGGACATGGATTCCAGCATGGCCTCGTTGTAGTTCTTGATCTGCTGGACGTCGGCAAACAGCTTGGCGTTTTCCAGCGCAATCGAGATTTGCGCGGTGAAGGCGCGCAGGCGCGACTCGTCCTCGGCGCTGAACGGCCCGCCGCGCTTGTTCAGCACCTGCGTCACGCCGATGATCTTGCCGGCCTTGTTGACGATGGGGACGCACAGGATGGAGCGCGTGAAATAGCCGGTCTTCTTGTCGAAAGCCGGGTTGAAGCGCAGGTCGGCGTAGGCATACGGAATGTTGATGGTCTTCCCGGAGGTGAACACCGCGCCGGCGATGCCGGCATTGTTCGGCAGGCGGATTTGCAGCGACTCCAGTCCCTGCCCCACTTCCGACCACAGTTCGCCGGTCTTTTCATCGTTGAGGAACAGGGTCGAGCGCTCGGCGTTGAGCAGGCGCGTGGCCTCGCCCATCACCTTTTGCAGCAGCGAGCCTAGCTTGATGTCGGCTGTGACTTCCGACACCACATCGATGAATTCCATTTCCTGGCGGCGGATCTTCTTCATGCTTTCCAGGAAGCGCGCGCTTTGCAGCGCCAGCGTGCCTTGGGTGGTGAGCGCTTCCAGCAATTGCAGGTCACCGCGGGTGAACTTGCCGCGCTTCTTGTTCAGCGTCTGCGACACGCCGATGATCTCGCCCTTCACGGTCTTGATCGGCACACACAGGATGTTGCGGGTGACGAAGCCGGTCTGCTCGTCGATCGAACGGTTGAAGCGCGCATCGGCGTAGGCGTCGGCGATGATCACCGGCTCGCCGGTGGTGAACACGTGGCCGGCAATGCCGGTGTGATTCAGGAAGCGGATCTCGCGCTGGATATTGCCCTGGGCGACACGGGAAAACAGCTCGCCGGTTTCGGCATCGTTGAGGAATAGCGTGCCGCGCTCGGCGTCGAGTTCCTCGGTGGTGACTTCCACCAGGGCCGTGAGGATTTCATCCAGCGTATCGTAAGCGGCCATGCGGCGCGACACTTCCAGCAGCAGCTCGACCTGGCGCAAACGCTTGCGCTGGGCGTTGAGGGCGGGCTGGTCGCCGGCTGTCATGCCTTGGCCTCCAGCGCCGTGCGCATGGCGCGTATGGTCTCGTGCAATTGGGTGATTTCGCTGTGATGGGCGGCGGAGGCGGCTTGTAGCGCATCGACGCGCTCCTGCGCCGCCTTCTCCAGGCTGGTGCGCAGAGCGACGATGGTGTCGCGCAGTTGCAGGATGTCGCCCTGCGCGGCCGAGACCGCATCCTGCACCTGCCGCTGGCGCTCCTGATGCGCGTGCTCCAGCTCGGAGCGCAAGGCCGCCACGGTGCGCTGCAAATCTCGCACCTCGGCCAGCGCCAGGCGCACACTTGCGTCATCTGACGGGAGAGTATCGATGGTGTCCGGTTTTTTCACCAGAGCATCATACCATTCTCAGAAGCGTGTCTCTACCGTGACGCGCAGTTGCGCCTCGCCGCTGGCAACCGTCATGCGGTTGATGCTGCCGTGACTGTCGTTGTACAGGCTTTCGGTGGTGTAGTCCTGAGCCAACAGATTGGACACCGCCACCCGCAGATTGTTCTGCGGGTCCAGCTTCCACAAGGCGTAGACGTCGAGGTCGCGCCGCACCGAGGTGTAGCCGCCCTGCGTGCCGCTGAGGCGCGCCAGGCCGCCGTTGCGGAAGCTGAAATTGCTACCGGTACTCATCTGGCCGTCCGGCGTCTTGTAATCGATGCCCAGCGTGGCGCTGAGCGGCACTTGCTGGTCGAGGCGGTTGTCCGGGCCGGGCACGCTATCCACGCGCGACCAGTTGCGGCTGACGCTGGCGCGCAGGTCGAGGTTGGGCGCATGGTCGACCAGGACGCGCGCCGGGAACTTGGCCTCCAGCTCGATGCCGCGCGTTTCGGCACGGCCGTCGTTGATGGCGGTCGAGAACCAGCGCTGGTCTTCGTAGAACAAGCCTTGATGCGTGTAATTTTCAATGCGGCGCACCGAGGCGCTGGCGCTCAGCAGGCCGCCGTCGCCCCAGTAGTGCTCGAACGACGCGTCCAGCCCCAGCGCCAGCTCCGGCTTGAGGTTGGGATTGCCGCGACGGTCCGGCTCGGTCGGGCTGTTGTTGGTCGAGGTGAATTTGCGCGGGATGAGGGCGGCGGTCGATGGCGCCTTGTAGGTGCGGGTCAGCGCGAAGCGGATCTGGTCCTTCTTGTTGGGCAGCTTGACCAGCGTTTGCAGCAGCGGGCTGAACACGCTGGAGCGATTTTGCACGGGATCGATGCTGTCGCCGTCGGCGCGGGTGTCCAGCCCTTCCCAGCGCAGGCCGGTGTAGACCGACCAGCGCGGCGTGATATTCCATTCGTCCTGGCCGTACAGCGCCAGCCGCGTGACCTTGGCGGTGAAGCCTTCGTCGCTGTTGATCGGCGAGCTGCCCGGCAGATCGGCGTCGCGCTGCACGCGGGTATCGTCGCGCTGGGTGACGCCGGCGTCCCAGCCCATGGACAGCGCGTGCTCGGCGGCGTCCTTGTCGTCGAAGGTGTACGGCGTGGAGTACTTGCCTTGCGTGCTGAAACCCTGTTCCGTGCTTGCCGACGTCACGGTGCGCAACAGCGTGGCCGGCAAGCCGCGATTGCCCGCCAGTTGCAGCGAATCGGCGGTGTTGCGCGCCTCGCTGACGGCGGCCTTGAGATCGAACTTGGCGCCTTCTTCCAGCTTGTGCACCCAGTTCAGGTCGGTGCGGCCGAAGGCGCTGTGGTTGCTGTACGAGTTGTCGCTGCGGTCGTAATCGGGGCCGTCGCCAAAAGCGGTCTCGGTGCGGCCGTGGCTGTTGCTGGCAAAGCGGTTCCAGTTGAAGAAGGTTTGCGAGGTGAGCGTGTCGCCGCCCTCCAGCATCCAGTTGATGCGCGGCGAGAGATTGAAGCCGTCGCCCTTGCCTTTGTCCTGCCAGCTTGAGGCACGCGCATAATCGGGCGCACCGTCGGCATCGGCGCCGGTTTCCCAGGTGGGCGTCATGCGGTCGTAGCGGAAATGCCAGGCGTTGGCGCCGAAGGAATACGAAGTACGGTCCTGCTTGTCCGACATTTGCAGGCTCATGCTGGGCGAACTGCTGGACTTGCTGCCCTTGGCCTGGCTGAGCTTCAGCTCGCGCTGGGCCGCCTTGAGCGCCTTTTTCAGCACGATATTGATGGTGCCGGCGATGGACTGGGTGCTGAATTCGGCGCTGGCGGCGCGCAGCACCTCGATGCGTTCGATCACATCCGGAGCCAGGCTGTCGATGGAAAAGCCGGCCGGGGCGCGTTCGCCATTGATCAGGATCTGGGTATAGCCGACGCCGAGGCCGCGCATGCGGATCTCGCCGCCGCCGCGCCCGGCCGCGCCGCCGACGGTAATCCCGGGCAGTCGCTTGAGCACGTCATTGACCGAGGTATCGCCGTATTTCTGGATTTCCTCCGCATTGACCACCGTCTTGCTAGCGGTATCATCACGGCGCGCATCATACTTGGCGGCCGAGCCCTTGATCTCCACCTTCTGCATCTCTTCCTGCTTGGGCTTCTCCGCCTCGGCACGCGCCGCCCCGGCGGCAACGCAAACGGAAAGCACAGCGACAGGCATCACACGAATCGGCGTCATACGGATTTGGCAAGTTGTAGGATGAGTGAACTCCCGCATTATGCCCTGTTTTTTATCAAATCCGCATTCATATATACGCGCATAATTGAAGAATCAGGAGGCACGCCATGAACCGCAAACTGAAACCATCCTCGACCTACATCACCAACGACCGGCCGGCAATCCTGGGCGGTGCCCGCATGACCCCCTTTCAACTCCCGCCCGATTTCGACCTCACCCTGCACCGTAAAATACTCGCCTCCGGCAAGGTGAAAGCAGCCACACCCGAAGACTGCGCGCGTGAAATAGCGATATTGAAACAAAAGATCAAGGACGGCCTTGATTAAGTTCGACTTCGATGCCGATTTGCGTTTCCGTGATAGTTTGACCAGTCTGGGAGCCCGGCAATCGGTCGACATCCTCGATTCGCTGGCAGCAATCAGCGCGCAGGGACATAGCTGGGATGAATTCGCATATCGCTATGGCTGGGAGCCGTTGTGCCTGCCCGGCATCGACACCTTCCCCGGCGCAAACGAACTACACCAATTCCAGATTCAAGCCGCCTCAGCGCAGCAATACCAAATAATCGGCTAGTCCCACGAGAATGTGGTCATCATCTGCGCTATTGCCCGCAAGGGGTAAATTAGCTGTTTTCTTTCGATACAACGCTATAATGCGCGATCGTTAATTTGTATGGATTTACTACCGTGTCCGATCGTCTTGCCGTTTTGCCGCAATATTTGCTCCCGAAGAGCGCGCTGACCAATTTCGCCGGCCGTGTCGCCGGCGCCAAGGCCGGTAAATATACGACCGGCTTGATCCGCTGGTTCGTCGGCCGCTACAACGTCAATATGGACGAAGCGCTCGATCCGAATATCGCCAATTACAAGACGTTTAACGAATTCTTCACCCGCGCCCTGCGCCCGGACGCCCGCCCGCTGGCCGACGCCGCCTACATCTGCCCGGTCGACGGCCGCATCAGCCAGTTCGGCGACATCGAGAACGACCAGATCTTCCAGGCCAAGGGCCACCAGTTCAGCACCACCGCCCTGGTCGGCGGCGATGCCAGGCTGGCCGCGCAATTCCAGCACGGCAGCTTCGCCAATCTCTACCTGAGCCCGCGCGACTACCACCGCATCCACATGCCCATCGACGGCAAGCTGACCCGCATGATTTATGTGCCGGGCGAGCTGTTCTCGGTCAACCCGACCACCGCGCGCGGCATTCCCGGCCTGTTCGCCCGCAACGAGCGCGTGGTGTGCGTGTTCGACACCGCCCACGGCCCGTTCGTGATGACGCTGGTCGGCGCCACCATCGTCGGCAGCATGGCCACCGTGTGGCACGGCGTGGTCAATCCGCCGCGTCTGCCGCAAGTCACCGAGTGGAAATACGACGACCAGAACATCGTGCTGAAAAAAGGCGATGAACTGGGCCGTTTCCTGTTGGGCTCCACCGTGGTGATGCTGTTCCAGAAGGATGTGCTGAAATTCAACCCGGCCTGGCAGCCAGCCGGCTCGGTCCAGCTGGGCGAGGAAATGGCCCAGCTGAAAAAGTAATCACAGCCCGGCCGCAACACCCGTTGCGAAGGCCGCTTCCAGCGTATCGAGGAGCGCCCGGGTCTTGGCCGGCATCAGCCGCCGTCCCGGGAAGACCGCCCACCCCGTCACCTGCGGGAAGCCCCATTCGGGCAGCACCCGCACCAACGCCCCCGTCTGCACATACGGCCGCGCAATCGCCTCGGTTGAAGCGCCGATGCCGATGCCGGTGGCAGCCATGCGCACCAGCAGCTCCGGTGAATTGGCCAGCAACCTCACCGGTAGCTCACGCTCCCACGAAGTTTTCCCCCGCAGCAGATGCCAGCGTATCAGCCCATTCACGCGCGGCGGCAGACTCAGCAAATCATGCTTGAACAGGTCATCCGGATGCTCGGGCAAGCCGCGGAGATTGGTGTACTTGGGCGAGGCATACAGCGCCAGCGAACTGAAGGTGATGCGCCGCGCCGCCAGCGAAGCGTCGTCCGGCAGATTGCCCATGCGGATGGCCAGGTCGAAACCCTCCGCCATCAGATCGACCCGGCGCGGCGACAAGTCCAGCTCCAGCGAGATGCCCGGATAGCGGTCCATGAACCGCGCCAGCACCGCCGTCATTGCCACGTTGGCGAAGTCGGCCGGCATCGACACCCGCAACAAACCGCTGGGCGCGCCCTGCCGGTGCTGAGCCAGCGCACCGGCCGCATCGGTCTCGTCCGCCACCTTGCGCGCATGCTCCAGCAGACTGGCGCCAAACTCGGTCAGCACCAGCTTGCGCGTGGTGCGCTGGAGCAGGCGCTCGCCCAGCTTGCCTTCCAGCAGCGTGATGCGGCGCGACACCGTGGACTTGGGCAACTGCACCCGCTCCGCCGCCAGGCTGAAACTGCCGCATTCGACGATGCGGGCGAACAAAAGCAGGTCTCCGGGATCGATTTCCATGATGATTGTTCCATTGGTGGATTAATGTTATCCATTTTAATGGCTTCCGCATGGTATTTGAAACGATTAAAGTGACTCCACCGACGCAGCACTCAACCAAATACTTAAGGAGCAACGCCATGAACATCCTGCAAATCAACTCCAGCGCCCGCAGCACCGGTTCCGAATCGACCCGCCTGGCCGATGCCCTGGTCGCCAAACTGCGGGCCGCCAACCCGGCCGCTGCCCTGAGCCGCCGCGACCTGGCCGCCGATCCGCACCCGGTACTGGACGAGCCTGCCCTGCAAGCCCTGTTCACCCCGGCCGACCAGCGCACCGCCGAACAAGCCGCCCGCGTGGCACTGGACGACGCCCTGATCGCCCAGGTGCAAGCGGCCGACGTGATCGTGATCGGCGCGCCGACCTACAACTTTGGCATCACCGCCCAGCTGAAAACCTGGTTCGACGCGATTGCCCGCGCCGGCGTGACCTTCAAGTACGGCCCAACCGGCCCGGTCGGCCTGCTGACTGGCAAAAAAGTCTACGTGACCCTGTCGCGTGGCGGCCTGCACCGTGACGGTCCGACCGACACCCAGCTGGCGCACATCAAGATGTTCCTGAGCTTTGTGGGCCTGACCGATGTGCAATACGTGTTCGCCGAAGGTCTGGGCATGGGGCCGGAAGCCGTGGCCAAGGCGCAAGCCCAGGCCGAGGCGGAAATCAACGCAATCCTGGTATAAACAAGGAGAAGGACATGACCGATCAAGTAAACACCGCACGCAGCGTGGAACGCATCATCACCGGCCAGGCCGTCATGGACGGCGCGGGCGTGAAGATCAACCGTGTCCTGACGCAAACGCTGCAACGCCGCCTGGACCCGTTCCTGATGCTGGACAACTTCGGCAGCGACCAGGCCAACGATTACATCGCCGGTTTCCCGAGCCATCCGCATCGCGGCTTTGAAACCGTGACCTACATGATCGAAGGCCGCATGCGCCACAAGGACAGCGCCGGCAACGAAGGCCTGCTGACCAATGGCGGCGTGCAGTGGATGACGGCCGGCCGCGGCGTCATCCACTCCGAAATGCCGGAGCAGGAAGACGGCGTGATGGAAGGCTTCCAGCTGTGGCTGAACCTGCCCGCCAAGGACAAGATGCGCGACCCGTGGTACCGCGACTTCAATGGGGCTGACGTGCCGGTGTTCGAAACCGCCGAAGGCGCCAAGGTCAAGGTGATCGCAGGCCGCAGCCATGGCGTGGACGGCGCGGTGCGGCGCGAAGTGACCGAACCGCTGTACCTCGACGTGCATCTGCCCGCCGGCGCCAGCTTCAGCCAGGTGCTGCCGGAAGGGCATAACGCCTTCCTCTTCACCTATCGCGGATCGGTGAACGTGGATGGCAAGGCCGTGGCGTCGGGCCGCATGGCGATCCTGGCCAACACCAAAGGCGCGGACGGCGTCATCGTCAGCACGGACGAAGCTAGCCGCTTCATCCTGATCGCCGGCCAGCCGCTGAACGAGCCGATCGCGCAATACGGCCCGTTCGTGATGAACACCCAGGCGGAAATCTTCGCCGCCGTCGAAGACTTCCGCGCCGGCAAACTGGGCGAAGAAGCCCGGGCGTAAAAGTTACAGCAGCCGCAGGCGGGGACGTCCCGCCTGCGGCTGCCGAATACACTTCCCAACCTTGGCCGGCTAGTCCCGGCCATTTTTTTCGCGCTCCGCGAGCAGACGCTGGACTTGCCACCGCAACTGATAATTATCGACGGCATACCCCAGGAGCAAAATCACCAATACCCCAAAGCTAATGTCTTCGCTCCACCAGTGCCAGGAGGCCCAAGCCAGCACCGCAAAAATACATCCCGCCGCGAGCAGCGCGAACCCGTCCTTCATGGCTGGCCCCAGGCATGACGATAGTGCTTCCTCGATTTGACCTGAGGCCGATAGATGCCGGGCCACCGCATCAACACGCCGGCAAGCCAAGGCCGGTGCAAATTGTTCTCCCGCGCCGACATCAGCACATCAGACAATGACGTGCCACCAGCCAGGGAACGCCCCGTTGCCACCGCGATGCTGCCCACGACCGCTCCCACATAAAACGATGCACGCAACGCCCCAAGATAAATCAGCTTCTCCAGCCCCGTTCCCGCGCCGATCAACTCGGCCACTGTCACCTTGGAGCCATGCAGAACATAAAAACCAGATATTGATGCGCCGCACTCAGGCGCTCCATAACGGATAAAATGCCGGGATGATGGAAATCTTACTGACATGGCTACGCCGCCTGAGCCACTGGCTCGGCTTTGAGACGGCCGATTCCTTCCCGCCCGGCCACCCGTACGAGCGCACGCGCTGGAATGGCGCTTACTTCGATATCGCTTCCGATGTGAAGCCCGAGGACATCGAGCGACGCCTGTGCGAGGCGATCAGCAATACGCCGCTGGTGTTCGGCTACATCGACAACCCCACCCCGCGCATGCAGCGCGCGCTGCTGGCGGTGCTGGAGGAACGCATGCGCAATAACCGCGGCCGCGCCACCGAGCTGGCCGTGCTGCTGGTCCAGGCCTATGAAAGCCCGCACATCAGCGAGATCATCCCCGGCCTGCGCAGCGTGGTCGACGCCACCCGCGGTCACGACCCTGGCGACCGCGGCCGCGCCGTCATGGCCTTCCTCGGCTCCACCCAATCGCCCTTCGATGTGATCGAGATGGGTTAGGCGGCCGAAACAGTCATGGTCAGCACGCCGTTGGACAGCGACAGCACCGCCGTGCTGCCGCCCGGGATCACCACATTCTGGCTGTGACAGGAATAAAAATCCGTCTCGCCCATGCGGATGTAATCGATGGCGGCGCTGATGCCGGTGCTGATCGCGTACGCCGCCAGCACGTGGTCCGGCGCGGTGACGAATTTCAGCGTCACGTCCTGCCCGACATTGTTCAGGAAGATGGTCCGCGACGGCTTGACCGTTTTACGCGACGGCGTCTCGGTGAAGCAGATATTCATCGTCACAGCACCCGGAACAGGCCGGCCGGCCGCGCGGCGCTGGTGCGCGCCACGCCGACGCTGATGCGCTGGCCGTCATCCACCGGCAGCACCGCCCCCGCCTGCTGACGCAGGCTGTAATCCTGGTAGTCGCCGTCCTCCGCATCGGCCAGCCAGCAGGCCGTGGCCAGGCCGCGCGCCACCATGCGGTCGCAGCAGGCGCCGGAACCGTACACGCCCACCTGATACTGACGCTCGTCCGGCGCCGCCGCCCGGAAGGCCTGATTGATGCCCTCGAAATAGCGGCTGGCCGCCCCCTCCACCCCGGCCACCTCCGGCACCGCGAAGTAAATCACCGACCCGGACGGCTGGGCGATGACCGACTGCGCCATCAGATAGGCCGCCGCCCCGTCGGCGCAACCCTGGGCCCGGTTGTAATAACCGAGATGCCCGTCGGCCGCCTCCCACAGCACGCCGATTTGCAGCCCGGCATCGGTCAGCGCACGCGCCTCGGCCAGCGACAAACTCTTGCCCGCCTGATGGCTGTAATGCCGGATCACGAAGTCGATCCCCTGTTGTTTGATTGCTATTGCGTACTGCGTCAGTTCAAACGGTGCTTTCACGCCGGTTAAAACAGTCATTGGCACTCCGTGGTAAATGTTCAACTATTTCTTTCAGGATAGTGTTAGTATTTTCTGAACGATGACTTTACCGGGGCGCCCTCCAGCTGGCCTTCCGAAAACCTTCAGGCCGATTAAGTCATTGATTGGAAAAGAAATGTTCGAGGTAGGATGAAGCACAAGAGTTTTCGTTTCGGCCAATGGCGGGTGGACCCCGCCACCAACACGCTCAGTTGCGGGGTGCTCAACCGGCAGCTGGAACCGCGGGCCATGGACGTTTTGTTGTACCTGTGCCGCCATCCGCACGTGGTGATTTCGGCCGAAACGCTGCTCGATGCCTGCTGGGGCGACATCTCGCCCAGCGACAACGCCATCCACAAAATCATCACCCAGCTGCGGCGCGCGCTGGACGATTCGGCCACCGAACCGCGTTACATCGAAACCATCCGCAAGCGCGGCTACCGCCTCTTGGCCGAGCTCAGCTACGACGATGAAGTCAGCCAGGGCAGCTGGCTGCACGCCTCGCCCTTCCGCGGGCTGGAGGCATTTGAAGAACAACACGCGGCCATCTTCTTCGGCCGCAAGCTGAGCGTCGACCAGCTGGTGCAGGTGGTGGTGGCCCAAGCGCAGGCCGCCTGCGCCATGGTGCTGGTGCTGGGCCCGTCCGGCGCCGGCAAGACCTCGCTGGTGCAGGCCGGCCTGATCCCGGCGCTGAAAGCGGGCGCCGCGCCGGCCGAATCCGGCATCGCCATCAGCAACCACGTCCAGCTCGATTGCGCCGACATGGGCCAGTCCGGCCTGCTGGAAACCCTGGCCAGCGTGCTGCTCGACGCCGAGGTCGACGGCCAGCTTCTGTTTGAAAACATCAGCGCGGCGGGGCTGGCCCAGCGCCTGGCGCACGACCTGCCGCTGCTGATCGAACACTTGCAACGCCAGTTGCCGGCGATCCGGCTGCTGGTGTTCATCGACCGTTTCGAAGCCGTGTTCCGTCTGCCGCATGTGAACGATGGCGAGCGGGCCGCCTTCATCAACGTGCTGGACCAGTTGGCGCGTTCCTGCTGCATGCAGCTGGTGCTGGCCTGCCGCAACGACTTTTACCCACAACTGGCCTCCTACCCGGCGCTGATGAACCTCAAGCTGAACGGCGGCCACTACGACCTGACGCCGCCCGGCAGCGCCGACATCGGCCAGATCGTGCGCCACCCGGCGCAGGTGGCGCAGCTGCGCTACACCATCGACGCGCAAGGCGAAGGCCTGGACGAGCTGCTGTGCCGGACCGCGCTCTCGGGCGCCGACAGCCTGCCGCTGCTGCAATACTGCCTGCAAGAGCTGTACCGCCAGCGCAGCGCCGATGGCGAACTGAGCCACGCCGCCTTCCACGCCATGGGCGGCCTGGAAGGAGCGATCGGCGCGCGCGCCGAGCAAGTGATTTCCGCCCTGGGCGCGGCGCAGATTGCCGCCCTGCCCCATGTGCTGTCGCAGCTGGTGCTGGTGGCGGAAGATGAAACCACGGTCAGCTCGCGCCGCGTGCCGTGGTCGGCCCTGCACAACGAGGCCGAGCATAAGCTGGTGCAGGCGCTGGTCGACGCCCACCTGTTCGTCAGCGATTTGCAGGGCGGCGCCCCGGCCTTCGGCTTGGCGCACGAAGCCCTGTTGCGGCGCTGGCCGCGCGTGGTGGCGTGGATCGAGGAACACCGGCAGGCGCTGCAAATGCGCAGCCGCATCAGCGCACAGGCGCGGCGCTGGCACGACAGCGGCAGCAAGCGCGACATGCTGCTGCCCTCCGGCACCCAGACCAACCAGGCGCGCCAACTGCTGGCCACCAGCAGCCTGAGCCTGACACCGCAGGAACAGCAATTCATCCAGTCCTCCCTGCAAAGCGAACGCCGCAGCGAGCGCGTGCGGCTGGGGGTGATGATCGTGGTCACCAGCCTGGCCATCCTCGCCGCCGCTCTCGGCCTCACTGCACGATCCGCGCAAACGCAAGCTGAGACTCATCGTGCAGAAGCCGAGGACTTGATGGGCTACATGCTGGGCGAGTTCGCGGACAAGCTACGCCCCTTGGGCAAGCTGGATCTACTGGACAGCATTAGTAATCGTGCGCTGTCCTACTTATCTAATACAACACAATCCAATGACGATACAACGCTTACCCAACGAGCCAAATCACTGCAGTTAATTTCGGAGGTACGGCTGGCACGCGCCGATCCAATCGGCGCCAATACCGCTTTGCTGGCCGGACGAGGAATACTTCAGAACCAGCTAAAGTCCTTACCAAAAAACACCCCGCTACTCAAAATCGCCGGTGAAAATGCCTTCTGGCTAGGCCAAATCCATTTGGATCAAAAGGAATGGGATAAGTCACGACATTACTTCGAAGAATATCGCGACTATGCGAACCGCTTTGCTGATGCTGCACCGGATGATGTCAATGGCTGGATTGAGCAATCCTACGCGCACAACAGTCTGGGGACGCTTTCTTTGCGCAGCGGCGATATACATCGGGCCGAGAAAGAGTTTGCCTTATCAGTCGAATTGAAGACAAAGGCTTACGCAAAAAAAGTCGGCGACAAGCAACTAACTTCTGATTTGGCCGACAGCCTATCTTGGCAAGCAAGCGTAGAAATGCAATTAGGGAAGTTGGCTGAGGCGCGGTTACGATACGATCGAGAGTTAGAGTTGCTGGAATCTCTGCATATGACCTATCCCAGCGACACTCTATGGATCAGTCGTCTGTCGTATGCATGGTCACACCAATCGGAGCTACGGCAAGCCTGCGGAGATCTATCCGCCAGCCATGATGCCGCCAAACGTGCACATGAACTACTTCAGATCATCGTAGACAAAGACACCAGCAACCGGGTTTGGCAAAGAAATCTACACACGATGGAATGGCGTATGGTTGAAACGGAAAGTAAAGAACCAGCGGCCTCTTCCCTCGGGCGCTTAAACAAGTTACAGAAGAATTTTGCGGAATTGAGCCAACTGGAACCGAAGAAGCTTAACCTCCAAATGCTTGGGGCGTCAGTACAGCGACGTCGCGCATCGCTGCTGATGCGTGAAAATAAAACCCTGCAGGCCGAATTAATGCTCAATGAGGCTGTGGCCAAACTGCGGCAATTACATAAAGCCGCCCCAGCAGATCTCGCCATTTCGCGCGCCCTAGCCGATGCGTTGTTATTAGGTGCGGAGTTCCAAGAAGCCAAGGATGAGGTTACAGCCCATTCGTACTGTAGACAAGTTCAAGACTTGCTATTACCACTGGTTAAAAGCAGTATGGATTTTCATGTAATTGCGCCTTGGGTAAAGGCACATATCTGCCTCAATAAACGGGATCAGGTCGTAAACGAAGAGAAATTGCTAGAGCAAATGCAGTACAGGGACCCGTCCTATTTACATTACCTTTCATACCACCCACCTAAGAAAGTAAAGCCATGAGCAAACTTATCGCATCAACGCCATTCATCAATATCCTAGTTAAAGTCCAGCCTGGTGCTCAACCAGGTCAATATCTTGTTAAAACCGCGCCCGCTGTTCCTTGGGTTACTCAAGTCGACACCGTTATCAACTATCAAATCTATGACAGTGGTGGCAAAAACGTTACGTTTACTGGCATGACGGTTGATCCGGCCCATAACGACCAGTTGAGTCCTGCTACCGTGAGTCGCAGCGGAAAACAGCTGACCTTCAGTGACGCAAATACGGCAAAACTGACCTTTAACATTACTCTGAATTTCAAAGATTCGGAAGGTGTATCCTTCTCGCATGATCCTCAGGTTCAGAACGAACCGGAACAGTAATTAGCATCATAAGAAATCGTAATCGTGGCATACTAATTAGCTCGATACCTAAGTTTGCAGTGTTGGTATCTAGCGAAATGACGGCAATCGTAGGTGGTCCGTAATTCAGAATGATCCGCAACGATAAAAGTCACGAGCAAAGCCGCTACGGCGGCAGTTGAAGTGGCCCCGCCCACAGCAAAAAATCACATTCTCACAAACATGTTACACAACAGGAGCTTACAAATGAAAATGACCTTATCGCTGTTCGCAACTCATAAACAACCATCGGAAACTCCGCTTGTAAACGCTACCTCGCTTCCAACATCGGACTCCAAAATCGAGATCCTGGTTCCGGCCGAAGTGAGGGCTGTCGCGGGTGGTCCGCAAGTTAAAAACGATCCCCAGGTCTAGGATGGCAATATCCGGTGCGTTGCTACCCGCACCGGATCTTCCATTTGCAAATAACATGCACTTCATCTCTCATCAGTACAGCGGTGAGCATGCCGGAACAAACCTGATTATCACCGGTGCCGTTCATGGCAACGAGACCTGTGGTACCAAGGCGATCCAGCGCGTGATGCAGGAGCTGAATGCCGACGCACTGCTGATCCGCCAAGGTAGCGTGACCTTTGTACCGGTGACCAATCCGCTGGCATATGCCAAGGGCGAGCGCGCCGGTGAGCGTAACCTGAACCGCAATTTGCTCCCGAATTCGAATCCACAGGATTTTGAGGATCGCCTAGCCAACTGGCTCTGCCCTCTTCTCGCGCGGCATGAGGTGCTGCTCGATCTGCATTCCTTTAACGCGGCCAGCGAACCATTCGTGATGGTCGGCCCGCGCAACAACGACGGCCCGCTCGAACCATTCCAGCACGAAGAGCAAGAACGCGCACTGGCGCGTCGTCTCGGCGTACGCCGTTTCGTCGACGGCTGGCTGCGCACTTATGGCGCCGGCGTGCAGCGTCGCATGAGCGGCAGCAGCGAACTGCAAACCGTCCTGCGCTACGGCATGGGCACCACCGAATACATGCGCTCCACCGGAGGCTACGCGCTGACCCTCGAATGCGGCCAGCACAACGATCCGCAAGCCCCGGAAGTGGCCTACCGCGCCATCCTCAACACACTGGCTTTCCTCGGCCTGATCGACGCCCCCTCGCCAGCACCGATCGCATCAGAAAACATGGAGGCCCTAAGCATGGTCACGGTCTACGACAAGCAGCATGCCGACGACACGTTCAGCCGCAACTGGTCCAGCTTCGATCCAGTAAAACAAGGCGAAGAAATCGGCCGTCGCGCCGATGGCACACCGGTGCTAGCCGAATACGAAGGCCGCATCCTGTTCCCTGACAACGTGGCCAGCGCCAACAGCGAGTGGTACTACCTCGCGCGGGTCAATCCGGCGTTTTAACCGCATTGCGCCAAAATTGGTGCCGCGCCTCTAGCCGCAGCAGCCGTGGTCAGGCGATAATGCTTGTTCAACATTATTAAAAACGGGGAGAGCCATGCTTTTAGCAGCACAAATCGTCACCGCATTGGTGGCGCTGATACACGTCTATATCGTTTTGCTGGAAACAGTATTGTTCAATTCTCGCGGCCGCCGCGTGTTCGGCCTGAGTAAAGAGAAAGCAGAGATCGTCCAGCCAGCGATGTCGAATCAAGGCTGCTACAACGGCTTCCTGGTGGCCGCGCTGGTGGTCGGCTTCGTGCACCCCGACGCAAACATCGCCTCGGCCTTCACGGTCTTCGGTTTGGCCTGCGTGGCGGTAGCCGGGGTATGGGGCGGCATTACCGTCAAGCGTTCCATTCTTCTGATCCAGACCCTGCCAGCCGCCATTGGTCTCGCCCTGCACTTCGCCGCCTGAACATGCAGACCAGGATCAACTGGCTACTCATGGCCTGCGCGGCGGCAGGGCTCATCTTCACCGGTTATAAGGAGATGCATAGCAAACCGCAGCTGCACACGATCAATAGCGCCTCCTGCACGCCAGAAGCCATCAAGCGTATAGATGGCATCACCGAACGCGCAATTCAATCCGCCAAGTGCACAGAGCGCGAGGGCACTAAGCCGGCATCCTAGCGCGCGGCGCCAAGGTTGGCTCGCTCACTTCGACCAGTTGTCCCGCTTTCAGCACGACGACGCGCTCGGCACTGGCAATCGTCTCGGGACGGTGAGCCACGACGATGCGCGTCAATCCCATCGCCCGGACCGTGGCGTTGACGCTTTTTTCATTGTCAACATCCAGTTCACTGGTCGCTTCGTCCAACACCAGAATGCGCGGCTTCCTGTATAACGCTCGTGCCAGCAGGATGCGCTGTTTCTGACCGCCGCTAATACCCACGCCGCTATCGCCCGTGATGGTGTTGTAGCCCATCGGCATACTGTCGATTTCCACATCCACTGCTGCCAGCCGAGCGCACTCTTTGATGCGCTTCCATTCCGGTAGTGGATCGAAGAAGCTGATGTTTTCCGCAATAGAGCCAGAGAACAGGCGGTCTTCCTGCATTACGGTGGCAACCATATTCCGGTACGTGGTCAGACCGACGCGGTGGATAGGCCGGCCGCCCACCAGTACCTCACCATGCGTGGGGGCGAGCAAGCCCAGCATCACCTTCACCAGGGTGGTCTTTCCTCCGCCCGAGGTGCCAGTAATCGCCAGGCTCTCCCCCGCTTCAATCTTCAGATCGATATTCTCAAAGACATAAGGCTCGGTGGGCGAGTAGCGAAAAGAGACGCCCCGCAATTCAATACTCGGTAATAATTCATCGATGTCGACCTCGTCGGCATCGTGGGGGCCAGCCTCCTCCACCTGTGCCAGCACAATGTCCGCGACACGTTCACCATGTAACTTCAGCATCTTGAATTCCACGATCTTATCGACCAGTGCCGCCAGCCGCGTGGAAAATTGGTCCTTGTAGGCGACAAACGCAAACAGCATCCCGGTGGTGAAGGAACGGTCTAATACCGCCAATGCCGCCAGCCACACGATGAGTATGCGCTCCAGCCCGAACAGCAAGGTTTGGGCTGTTTCATAGCTGATGCGAATTCGGCTGATGCGCAGTTCGGCGTTGAACTGTTCGGCCAGAATATTCAACCAACCCGCACGACGCTGCTCCCCTTTGCCGAACAGCCTCACGCTCTGTATGCCATTGGCAGTTTCAAAGAAGTGCGTGGTTTGCTTCGCGGCGTGAATGATCTGCTCGGAGGTCGCGGTCCGTAAACCATGGAACAAGGCCCAGCGCATCAGGCCGTACAGCCCCACCGCGATCAGCGAAATGCAGGCGAGACGCTGGCTGTACATCAGCATCATGCCAAACGTCCCCACCACCATGACGCCATCCACCGCCGCTTGCACGAAGCCGCCAGTCAAGGTTTTTTGAATGGAGGTGATGGAGCCGAAGCGCGACATGATGTTGCCAACGTGGCGCTTTTCAAAATACTCCAGAGGCAGCTTGACCATGTGCCCAAACACATTGCCGAGCCACTGGAAATTAAGCTGGGTACTGATGGCGGCAACAAACCATCCGCGCACGGCGCTAATCGCCGCCTGTACCAGAATCAGCAGGCCGAAGCCTAAAGCCAGTGTGGTTAGCAAGTCCCGGTCGGCTGAAAGCAGCGCATGATCGACCACCCATTGCAGGAAGAACGGCAGCGCTATCGAGATAGCCTCCAGTCCCAATGCCAGCAACAGGATTTGTATCAGCCCCCGCTTCAAACCGACAATGTGTCCCATCAAGCCGCGCAGCGTAAATTGCAGCTTCTGGTTTGCTGGTGCAAAGTCAGTGGAAGGACTCAATTCCAGCCCCACTCCAGTAAAGTGCTTGCTGAACTCGGCCATTGTGAAGCTGCGCAGACCAATCGCCGGATCGTGGATCACGGCACGACGACTCGATACCGACACCAGCACCACGAAGTGATCCATATCCCAGTGAATGATGCACGGCAGTTGCAGTTGCGGCAAATTGTGCATGTCCAGCTTGACCGGCCGGCTGTCCAATTTCAGCGCTTGCGAAATGCGGATCAGGCTTTCCAGCGTCGCGCCCTTGCGCGAGATTGGGAAGCGCAAGCGCAGCGAGGCAAGGTCGGTGCGATAACCGTGATAATCGGCCACCATCGCCAGGCTGCACAGCCCGCACTCGCTGGCCTCGGTCTGCAAATAAATCGGCACCTTGCGATGCAGTGCTATACCTTCCATTCAATGCGGCTCCATCATAAGCGGCCAGAAATGCCAAGCAACGGTTCGAATATCCACTCCATCAACGTGCGCCGTTCAAGGACCAGCGTGGCGGACAACTGCATACCCGGTTTCAGGGTTTGCGGCTGATCCTGTTTATCCAGCCTCACACGCACGCGGTAGACCGGCTCGGCTGACGCTGCCGGCTTCAATTCCGCCAAGGATATCGTTGTCATCGATACCTCGCGGACCTGGCCATTGAATTGACCAAATTTTTGATACGGGAACGCGTCATAACGCAGCAAGACTTTGGTACCGGGGCGCACAAAGCCGGCGGCACGCGTGGGGACGTACAGTTCCGCTTCCAGCTGACTATCTTTCGGCAGCAAGCTCGCCAAGCGCTGTTCGCCGGACACAGCTTGCCCCTGATCGACAACAATGCCGGCCAGCCTGCCGCTGGCGTCGGCGCGGACGACGATCTGGCGCTTGGCTTCGTTTTCGCTGGCCTGCTGCTTGAGTTCCTCCATGCTCCGCTTGAGCGACGAGGCTTCACGGCCGCTCTGCAATGGCAAGTCGCTACGCAAGGCGGTGAGCGCCTCAATATCTCGCTGAATACTCAAACGTTCGCCTTCAAGAGCGGAAACCCGCGACTCCTGCTCGATCAACTCCGCAGCTTTTTGGCTGGCGGCGTTTTTTGGAACACTACCTTCCGTGGCGAGGCTGCTCAAGTTCGCGGACAAGTCGCGCAGGATGTCCGTCTTACGGCGTTGTAAAGCCAATTCAGTGTCCAGACGCTTGAGGCTGACGTTGAGGTTCAGGAGGCGCTGGTTGATCTCTTGGGACTTATTCCCACTCTGTATGCTTTGCTGTTCAAGCTCACGGCTCAGGTGCGCCATGCGGGAAGACAACGCGTCGTTGATGGCAGCTTGGGTAGCACCTTTCGCGCTGGTGCGCTCACTGGTCAGCACGAATACTGGGGCGCCGACCTGTAGCAGATCGCCCTCCTTGGCCTGGATGCTCGTGATCACGCCAGACTGGGGCGCGACCAAGCGAATGACACCGAGGTCAGGAACCACCACGCCATCAACCGTTTCCTTGCGCGTGAAGCCGTGGTAGCAGGCAAAGACGATCAACGCGATAACGATGGCGCAAAAGAAAATGGTCAGCGCGACGTGCGACCACGTATTCGCCAGCACCACCGTGCCATGCAAGCGCTGGTTTTTATGCGCCACAGCTTCTGGCCGAAATAATCGACTCATCAGGCTCTTTCATCGTACAAGCAAAAAAAATAGACGCAGCAATGCGTCCGCAGTCATCGAAGCCAATGCTACTGTAGCGCCTCTCATTATGCAACGACCAACCTTGGCGCAACCATATTATTGCGATTGCCACAAGAGCCTGCTAGACTGATTCGCGTACTGCCCTGTTCCCAAAAACCTTTTTTAGGAAATCAAGTATGCGTATTCCATTTTTCACCAAAGATGCGAAACAGTCTTCTGCCAGGCATCCACAATTGAAGAAGCAGGCCTCTCCCCTTGCAGCTTCTGGCATCGAGGAACTCAAACCCGAGCAGTACAAAATAGTCTCCGGTGGTCCAGAAATCCGAAACGAACCTGAGCGATAAACTGACTCCACAAGTTCGGCAGCGTAATCAACACAGTTGCGCTGCCGTGGTTCTTGTATCACCAATGCGTTCAACTCTATCTATAATCCAAGGATCAAAGTCTATTCGGGAGCCACAAAAATGTGGGTAGATAAGTCCTGCGATGGAGTACCTGAGTCCTTGATGGTCAAGTGCAACCACCTTGCCTTCTCTCTGGCGGCAGAGTATCGGGTCGTTGTGAGCGGCATACATAGCGAGGTAGATCTTCAAGATAGCATCGTGCTCTGCACGTTACTGCTCAACACGTCCGAAAATCAAGCACAAGAGCTTGATTCGATACTTGGCAAACTGCTGTTTGAACAGATTCCAGACTACGACCCGAGCCAATATTGGATTGGCTTCGCTGCGCAAAGAAGCACGCTTCAAGCTCACTAGCGTCTCAGGCTGGGCAGCGTGACGACAGGCGGCGGCGCCGTGGTCTCCGCGGCCGGTTTGGCGCCGGTGCCGCGCAGGGCCAGCAGCCAGCCGATGCCGTCGAACCAGAACGGCGATCCCAGCGAGGCGGCAAACGCCGTTGCGATCCAGCCGATCAGCGCGAACGTCAGCGCCACGGTGAACGGCCACACGCCGCTCACGCCCTCAAAGCGCGCCGATGGCCAACCTATCGGCAGCGCTTGCAGCACATCGGCCTGCGCCTTGCCCTGTTTGGCCTGCTCCAGCGGCGCGGCTTCGGTGGCCGGCGGGGCCGCCGGTTTGGCGGCCTGCGCTTTCTGCACCAGCTGCGCGGTCAGCGCGGAATCATTCCACAGGCGCTGCGACAATTGCAGCGCGTCGATATTCATCACGCACGCATAAAACAGTCCGACCAGGAACAGCACGAACTGCGAGCGCCGCTTGTACCAGCCGCTGATGCGCTCCATCACTGTGTCGTACCACAGCCGCACCGCGTTCTCCAGCGCCGCCTCGTCGTCCGGCCCATCGCCCATGATGGCCAAGAGCGTGCGCGTCAACCCCTCGTTGCCGACGCTGTTGAGCAGCGCGGCCGCCGTCGGCCCCTTGCCGTATTTCGCGCTCAGCGTGGAGACAAACGCCCGCGCAAAGATCGTCGACGGAATATACGACGGCATGCGCCCCTGCTGCGCCATGCCGGTGATCAGCGGATGGCGCATCACCTCGGCGGTCAGCGATTGCGCGCCCAGCTTGTCGAGTCCGAAGCCGCCACGCACGCGCAGCAGGCGCAGGATGGACGGCACGATGCCGCGCACCTTCGGCCGCGCCGCCGATTCGTGCAGCATGGTCAGCACGCCGTCCAGCAGCACCTTGGCGCGCGTCTGGAACAGCGAAGCGATCGCCTCGCGGGTGGCGCTGCACAGCAGGCTCACCGCCAGGAAAGTGTAAGACAGCCCCACCGCCACATCCAGATAATGACTCGACATACGACCCTCGTTAGATTTCCAACAATGTTCCAATAACATAAAGGATTTTTTGGCCGCCAGCACGTTTTTCTTTTATATCGTAAGATGGCGATATTGAAATCGGAAAAACACGATACATATAGCCCACCATGGACATAGACGCGATCCACAAAGCCCTCGCCAATCCCACGCGGCGCCAGATTCTGGCGTGGCTGAAGGAGCCCGAGGTATTTTTTGCAGAGCAGCAGCACCCGCTGAGCCTGGGCGTGTGCGCCGGCATGATCGACCGCCGCGCCGGCCTGTCGCAATCGACCATGTCGGCCCACCTGGCCGTGCTGGTCAAGGCCGGGCTGGTGACCTCGCAGCGCGTCGGCCAGTGGAACTATTTCAAACGTGATGAAGCCCTCATCCAGGCTTTCATCGATCAAATGCAACTATAAGGAACATCACCATGCCAACCTTGTTCGATCCCATCACCATTGGCGATATCACCCTGAAAAACCGCGTCGTCATGGCACCGTTGACCCGCGCCCGCGCGATTGGCGGCGGCCGCGTGCCGAACGCGCTGATGGCCAGGTACTACGCGCAGCGCGCCACTGCCGGCCTGATCCTGAGCGAAGCCACCGCCGTCACCCCGCAAGGCGTGGGCTACGCCGACACGCCGGGCCTGTGGTCCGATGAGCAGGTGGAAGGCTGGAAGCAAGTCACCGCCGCCGTGCACGCCAAGGGCGGCGTGATCTTCGCCCAGCTGTGGCACGTGGGCCGCATCTCGGACCCGAGCTTCCTGAACGGCGAGGCGCCGGTGTCGGCCAGCGCGATCGCGGCCCAGGGCCACGTCAGCCTGCTGCGTCCGCAGCGTCCGTATCCGGTGCCGCGCGCGCTGGAAACGGCCGAACTGGCCGGCGTGGTGGCCGCTTACAAGAAGGCCGCTGAAAACGCCAGGAAAGCCGACTTCGACGGCGTGCAGATCCACGGCGCCAACGGCTATCTGCTGGACCAGTTCCTGCAAGATAAAACCAACCAGCGCACCGACCAGTATGGCGGCCCGATCGAAAACCGCGCCCGCCTGATGCTGGAAGTGACCGATGCCGTGATCGAAGTCTGGGGTCCGAACCGCGTCGGCATGCACCTGGCGCCGCGCCGCGATTCGCACGACATGGGCGATTCCAATCCGGCCGAGACCTTCGGCTACGTGGCGCGCGAGCTGGGCAAGCGCAAGATCGCCTTCATCGCCGCGCGTGAAGCGGTGGGCGAAGACAGCCTGGCGCCGCTGATCAAAAAGGAATTCGGCGGCGTGTTCATCGCCAACGAGAAAATGGATAAGGTGGTGGCGCAGCGCGTGCTGGACAGCGGCAACGCTGACGCCATCGCCTTCGGCAAGGATTACATCTCCAACCCGGATCTGGTGGAGCGCCTGAAAACCGACGCCCCGCTCAATCCATGGAAAGCCGAAACCTTCTATGGCGCCACCGAAGAAGGCTATACCGACTATCCGGCGCTGGCCTGATGTCTTAGCGCGGTTGCGTGTAGGCCACCGGCACAAACACGTAGCCGCCCTTGCCGTTGACCCGCACGTGGCCCAGCGCCGGGAACGACAGGTGCGGCGCGCCGATCAGGTAACCCTCCTTGGCCGCCGCCGCGAACGCTTCCTTGCGCTCGGCGGTCGCGATCTTGCTGTCGGTATCGAACTGGATGCCGACGCCCGGATCTTCAAACTGCACCGACTGCACATGCAGCAGGTCGCCCAGCAGCACCAGCTTTTGTCCCTTGCTCTCCACCACGTAAGTGATATGGCCCGGCGTATGCCCGCCATTGAAATAGGATTTAATCCCCGGCACCAGCTCGGTGTTGGCCACGATGGGCTGGAACTTGCCGGCCTTGACGTAGGGGTTGATCGACACCATCGGCCCCTGGAAGTTATCCTTGGCGTCGGCGGAAGCCTTGTCCAGATTGGCCGGGTTCAGATAGTAATCCGCGTCCAGCTTCCCGGCCCGCACCACCGCGTTCGGGAACACGCGCTGCTCATTGGACGCCAGGCCGCCCACATGGTCGCCATGCATATGGCTGATGTAGATCTCGTCGACCTGCTCCGGCTTGTAGCCGGACGCCTTTAAATTGTTGAGCAACTGCCCCAGCGTCGGCCCGAACAGGCTGGCCGCGCCGGTGTCGATCAGCACCAGCTTGCTGCCGGTGTTGATCAGGAAACCGTTGACCGAGGTCTGCACCGGGCTTTTCAGGAAGGCCTTGTCGAGCGCGGCGATGGTCTTGGCCGGTGGCTGCTTGAGCAGTTTTTCCACCGGCAGATCCAGCGTCCCATCGTTGAGCACCGTGATTTCAAAGTCGCCCAGCGTGGTGCGATAAAAGCCCGGCGCCTGGAACCGGGCCATGGGCGCGCCGGCTTGTGCGGCGGCGCTGACCAGCAGCGCGGCAATGACGGTCAAAGTACGTGTGCTCATGGCTCCCCTATTTTAGAAATTGTCAGGAGCACTACAATACCTCAAATACAAGAAGTTCGTTAAAACGTCATTGGCAAACGGAACGACAGTTGCACATCGGGCGTGTCGCGCGTCAGCCCGGCGCCGACCGCGATGTTGACGGTGCGCCGGTCGCTGATGCGGTACGAGAAACCGGTCAGCAGCGTGCCCAGTTGCGTGCGCACTGAGCCGGCCACCGGCACGCCGTTCTGGCGCGTGCGGGCGATCGAGCTGTGATCGTAGCCAAAGCTGATCAATGCCCGGTCGTTCAGGGCCAGGCCGACGCCGAAGTTAAAGCCGATCACATCGCCAGGCTCGATGCGTCCCAGCGGTTCCAGCTCGCCGCCCAGCACGCGGCGGTTGACGTTGTCGCGCTTGAAGTTGTACAGGTAGCTGACGCCGCCGAACAGAATCGCCGGATCGCTGGAGTACAACCACGTCAGGCTGGGCTGCAAGGCATAGAAACCGGAACCGGTCGGCAGTTCCAGCGGCAGGCCGGTGCCGCTGGCGTTGGGCCCGACGCAGCGCTTGGTGCAATCGGTGACGACGCTGAACGGATCGTCGCCGGTGCGCGACTTGAAGCGCAACCCGGCCACATAGTATGGCCGGTCCGCACCGCCCTCGTTCAGCTGGTAGCGCAAGGCCAGCTCCGCATCGCCGATACCGCGCCCGCTGGTATCGAACACGCGGTCGACGCCGGTGCCGGTAAAAATCTCGCGGCTGACGGTGGAGTCGGAACGGTACACATACGGCACTTTCAATTCCAGCTCGGCGCGGTTGCTGAGGCCATAGCGGCCGGTGATGGTGGCGGTGGTGGTGTTGCGCTTGACCTCGCGCACGTCCACCAGCCCGATCAGCAGCGCCGGAATAATCGTGTACCCCACCAGCACCACGCGGTTGCTGGACGAATAGCCGAATTGCAGCGACGGCTCCAGCACGAACTTGCCGCGCGGCGTCAGCACGCCCGGCTGCTCGAACAAGGGCGCCACGGCGGGCGGCCGGCTGTCCTGCGGCGGCGCCGTGCCGACTTGCTCCGGCTCGGCCATGACGGTTCCGCTGGCCAGCATTGCTGCGGCCAGCCACTTTGCGTTTGCTTGCATCTGCTTTCCCCTATTTGCCTGCCGCGCGACTGAGTGCGTCGCGCAGACCGCTTTCAAAATTGACGGCCCGCAGCAACGCCAGATTGGCGACCGTGGTGTCGATCGTGGTCTGGGTGCGGATGGCCTGCTGGTTGAGATTGTTCTGCACCAGCACGGCGGCCATGGCGTCACTGGCCGCCTGCGCTTGCGCAGCGCTCAACTGTGTCATATCGGGGATGGAAAAATGGGTGTTTGCTACAACAGTGCCATTGATCGAAACCAAACGTTCGACACCTAATGACACCAGCATGCCGTTGCCCACATCGAAACCGCCGCGCGCCTGCTCCAGCTGGCTGTCGTCGACAGCCAGCCAGGCCTCGGCAGGATCGGCCTGTGCCGCCGCGCAGGCCAGCAGCAAACTCCATAACATCGTGCGCATGCGGCCCCTCCTTTCAGAAATTGCCGCCGCCGTTCTTGGGCAGCGTGATATCGGTCAGGCTGGCGCGGTTGATGGCTTCGCCCAGCGGCGCGCGCGGCGCCACGCTCCAGTCGGACGCCAGGTTGAAGCCCGGCTGGCCGGGCCACTCGTGAATCACGAACAGCAGATGGTCCGGCCATGCGGCGTCAAACTCGGCGCGGCGCATGGCGCGCGTGCCGCCGGCCGGATCGCCGATCAGCACACGCTGCTCGTCCACGCCCTTGATGACGACAAAATGCCAGTAGCCGTTTTCCGCGATGCGCACGATGGCGGGCAGACGCGCCTGCGCCAGCTTGTACAGCGGCTGCGAGAAGCCATCGGCGGTAAAACCGCGCTGCGCCAGATAACGTTTCATGTCCAGCAGCGAAAAGCCCTCGCGCTGTATCTTCTGCTGGTCGCCCTGCGCATACATGGCGCTGAACGCCTCCTGCTCGGACACCGGCGTGTTGTAGTGATAGGTCAGCAGCGTGGCCAGCGCCGCCGAGCCGCAGCTGAAATCGAAATGCTGGCGCACCGTGGTACGGAAGCGCGCTTCCTTCAGGCTGGTGACGTGCAGCGCGTAGCTGCCGCCATCCACGGCCGGCAGGTCGGTGGCATGGGCGCGGCAGGCCAGCATCAGTAAAGGGATAATCTTCATTGCATGTGAATGTTGATGATGGTGGCGTTCTGTATCAGCACATTCGAGCCGGAATTCTGTATCGCCACCGGCAGGCCGGAGGCACTGCTGAACGCCCCGCTGCTGATGGTGTTGGCGCCGCTGACGACATTGGACGTGGTGTTGCCGGTGACGGCGCCATTCACGCGCATCTCGTTATTGACCGTGTCCGCACCGGCATGCAGCGCGGCCAGGCGCTGGTCGTCCACCGGCTCACTGTCGAACACCGGCGCGGCCAGCGCCACGCCGGCAGCCAGGATGAAAGCTATCTGCATACATCTCCTCCTTTGTACGAAAGGCGGGACGCAAGCGCCCCGCCTCATGCTTAGCGGCCCAGGCTCAGGTTGGACTGCACGTTCACGCTTTGCTGAATCAACGACGACATGCCGCTGTTCTGCGAAGCGACCATGATGCCGGCGGCCGACTGGCCGACACTGCTCATGGCGTTGGACATATTGAAGGTGCCGGCGCTCACCGCCACCGCGCCGCCCGCACCGCCCGTGGCCGCGCCGCCCACGCCGCCGGTGGCCGCGCCGCCAGTGTTGGCGCCGCC
>NZ_WNKY01000039.1 GCF_009720825.1 Duganella radicis
TGTGCTGCTGGAACAGGGCCAGCACCTGCGCCTGGTCGCAGATGTCGCCGCGCACAAAGGTGTGGCGCGCGTCCTGCTTGAGCGAGGCCAGGTTGTTCAGATTGCCGGCATAGGTCAGCTTGTCGTAATTCAGCACAGTTTCCTCGGACTGCGCCAACCAGTCGAGGACAAAGTTGGAGCCGATGAAGCCGGCGCCGCCTGTCACAAAGATCATTTGTTATTCCTGCATTAAAGTTGAATTAGTTGTAAGCCTGTGATTTTACGCTAAAGGAATCTTGCGCTGCACAAAAAAATCTTCAGTGCGAGGGGAGGTGAAATTGCAACAGGACAGACGCGGGGCAGGGACGAAAAAAAACCCCGCAGGGCGAGGTTTTTTACATCTGAGGCTTAAACAATTAAGCCGACTGGATGTTGGAAGCTTGCTTGCCTTTAGGGCCTTGCGTGACTTCGAACTGAACTTTTTGACCTTCTTTGAGGGTCTTAAAACCGTTCATGTTGATTGCGGAGAAGTGAGCGAACAAATCTTCGCCGCCGTCATCTGGAGTGATGAAGCCAAAACCTTTGGAATCATTGAACCACTTAACAGTACCAGTTGCCATAAAAAGAACTTTCAAAATTAAAACAGATCACACGAGCCATAAAAGCAAGAAGCTTCTTGCCCCTCTCCTCACGCCCACTTCTTATCAACATGTACATTTCTGCACGCAGCCGATAACGCATTGTTAGCGGACCAAATTTGAAAGTCAAGCAGATTTGTGGGCATTTTGCTACTTTTGAGACGATTGGCGAAAAAGCAACTCTTGATTTCGGGGAAAGGGGCGCCATCTGCGGCAAGTCCAGAAAGCGCGTAAGATGGAAAACAATTGGATATGTGCAGCGAAATGCACATTGCATCAACCCCGAAAGCATTAGAATATAAGCGTATGGCAACCAAGCATGACACCGAAACCCTCCTGGAGCGGCAAACGCTGAAACCGCCACCTCTGTACCAGGTGGCGTTGCTGAATGACGACTATACGCCCATGGAGTTTGTGGTCGCGATCATCCAGGAGTATTTCAACAAGGATCGCGAAACCGCGACGCAGATCATGCTCAGTGTGCACCGCTATGGCAAAGGCGTGTGCGGCGTGTTCTCGAAAGATATAGCCTGTACCAAAGTGGAGTTTGTTTTAACGCATGCGCGCAAGGCAGGCCACCCCCTGCAATGCGTGATGGAGGAAGTATGATTGCGCAGGAATTGGAAGTAAGTTTGCACATGGCGTTTGTCGAAGCCCGACAGGCGCGCCACGAATTCATCACGGTGGAGCACTTGCTGCTGGCCTTGCTGGACAACCCTTCGGCTGCCGAGGTGTTGCGTGCATGCGCCGTCAACATTGAAGATCTGCGCAAAACCCTGACCAATTTTATTGGTGATAACACCCCGACCGTGCCCGGCACGGGCGAGGTCGATACCCAGCCGACGCTCGGCTTCCAGCGCGTGATCCAGCGCGCCATCATGCACGTCCAGTCGGCTTCCAACGGCAAGAAGGAAGTGACCGGCGCCAATGTGCTGGTGGCCATCTTCGGTGAAAAAGATTCGCACGCGGTGTACTACCTGCACCAGCAGGGCGTGACCCGCCTCGACGTGGTCAATTTCATCTCGCACGGCGTGCGCAAGGATCAGCAGTCCGACGCCGCCAAGGCCTCGGAAGGCGTGGAAGAGGGCGCGCCGGCCGGCGAGGGCCAGAGCAAGGAAAGCCCGCTCGACCAGTTCACCCAGAACTTGAACAAGTCGGCCGCCGACGGCAAGATCGATCCGCTGATAGGCCGCGAAGAGGAAGTGGACCGCGTGATCCAGATCCTGTGCCGCCGCCGCAAGAACAATCCGCTGCTGGTGGGCGAAGCCGGGGTCGGCAAGACCGCCATCGCCGAAGGCCTGGCCTACCGCATCACCCAGGGCGACGTGCCGGAAATCCTGCAAAACGCCGTGGTCTACTCGCTGGACATGGGCGCGCTGCTGGCCGGCACCAAGTACCGCGGCGATTTCGAGCAGCGCCTGAAGGCGGTGCTGAAACAGCTCAAGGACAATCCGCACGGCATCCTGTTCATCGACGAGATCCACACCATCATCGGCGCCGGCTCGGCCTCGGGCGGCACGCTGGACGCGTCCAACCTGCTGAAACCGGCCCTGGCCAACGGCCAGCTGAAATGCGTGGGCGCGACCACCTACACCGAGTTCCGTGGCGTGTTCGAGAAGGATCACGCGCTGAGCCGCCGCTTCCAGAAAGTGGACGTCAATGAACCGACCGTCGAGCAGACCGTGCAGATCCTGCGCGGCCTGAAGTCGCGCTTCGAAGAGCACCACGGCGTGAAATACTCGTCGTCGGCGCTGTCGACCGCGGCCGAACTGGCTGCCCGCTTCATCAACGACCGCCATCTGCCGGACAAGGCCATCGACGTGATCGACGAGGCCGGCGCCGCCCAGCGCATCCTGCCGAAGTCGAAGCAGAAGAAAACCATCGGCAAGACCGAGATCGAGGACATCATCTCCAAGATCGCCCGCATCCCGCCGCAAACCGTCAACCAGGACGACCGCAGCAAGCTGCAAACCATCGACCGCGACCTGCGCAACGTGGTGTTCGGCCAGGACCCGGCGATCGAAGCGCTGGCCTCGGCCATCAAGATGGCGCGTGCCGGCCTGGGCAAGACCGACAAGCCGATCGGCTCCTTCCTGTTCTCCGGTCCTACCGGCGTCGGCAAGACCGAGGTGGCCAAGCAGCTGGCCTTCATCCTCGGCATCGAGCTGGTGCGCTTCGACATGTCGGAGTACATGGAGCGTCACGCCGTGTCGCGCCTGATCGGCGCGCCGCCGGGCTACGTTGGTTTCGACCAGGGCGGCCTGCTGACCGAGGCCATCACCAAGAAGCCGCACACCGTGCTGCTGCTGGATGAAATTGAAAAAGCCCATCCGGACATTTTCAACATCCTGCTGCAAGTGATGGACCACGGCACGCTGACCGACAACAACGGCCGCAAGGCGGACTTCCGCAACGTGATCATCATCATGACCACCAACGCGGGCGCCGAGAGCTTGCAGAAGTCGACTATTGGTTTCACCACCAGCAAGCAGGCTGGCGACGAGATGGGCGACATCAAGCGCATGTTCACGCCGGAGTTCCGCAACCGCCTCGACGCCATCATCAGCTTCCGCGCGCTGGACGAGGAAATCATCCTGCGCGTGGTCGACAAGTTCCTGATGCAGCTGGAAGAACAGCTGCACGAGAAGAAAGTCGAAGCGGTGTTCAGCGAAAAACTGCGTGCCTTCCTGGCGAAGAAAGGCTTCGACCCGCTGATGGGCGCGCGGCCGATGTCGCGCCTGATCCAGGACATGATCCGCAAGGCCCTGGCCGACGAGCTGCTGTTCGGCCGCCTGGTCACCGGCGGCAAGGTCATCGTCGATCTGGACGACAAGGACAACGTCAAGCTGGACTTCCCGGAACCGCCGGATGCGGCGCCGAGCCAGCCACCGGAAACCGTCGAAGTCGACTAAACCGAAAACCCGCCCCCGGCGGGTTTTTTTCTGATCCAGATCAATACCTCCGCACCGAGCCGGCGCAAGATAAACAGCGTTGGACCGTTATCAAAGCGGAGGCGGCGATGATCGATTATGTCGGCCACATGGCCGTGCTGGACGAACTGCATGCGCGACTGCGCCTGGCCAGCTACAGCAATCCGGACGAGCACAAGGCGCAGGCGCGCACGCTCGATGCGCTGGCGCAGGACGGCGACCTGGCCCGGCTCGGCGCGCTCACCGACCACCTGCTGGCGCACGCCGCCGGCGACGGCGCCGAGCTGGACATGCTGCAACAGGCCGCCGACCTGTGGCGCGACGGCCTGGACATCTACGACGACGTCGGCAAGGCCCGCGCGGCGCTGGAGTCCTCCCTGACCGATCCCGCGGCGCCGGACGCGCTCGGCAAATTCCAGCAAGCCAACGCGCTGCTGAGCGGGCTGGAGCAGCGTGCCAACCAGGTCATCACCGCCGCCATGGCCTTGCCGGCGCAAATGTCGCCGCCGCATTACCTGGGCCGCCATCCACGCCAGGCCGACAAGAAAACCCCCGACTGGAACTGGGGCGACCTGTTCCTGGCGCGCCGCACCGACGCTTTTGTCCGCAACATCGCCGCCAAAGCCGGGCATGACGGCGGCGCGCGCGCCTTCGCTTTTGGCGTGCTGGCCGGCTACGGCGGCAACGTGGCCGGCAGCGCCTTCCAGACGCGCACCGTGGGCGGTCCGCGCCGTGCCCATCCCTACCGCTATCGCCTGGCGCGCTACGCCGCCGGCGGCTGGCTGCAAGAGCATCGCGCCGATCTGCCGTCACTGAAAAAGCTGGCCCAGTTGCTGCGCTGGGGCGCGCCCGGCTTGCCGCCGCAACTGCCGGCCCAGATCGAACAACTGCTGCAAGACAGCTTGAGCGGCACCTACGATATGCGTGTCACCGCGCCGCTGCCGGACCTCAACGCCGGCTACCAGCGCATGCTGCGCCATATCGATCTGCTGGCCACGTTCGAGATGCCGCCGCTGCCCGCGCCCATGCTGCTGGCACTGGAAATCCGCAAGGCGGCCAAGCCCGATGCCTTCCCGCCGCTGGACACCGGCGTCAAGCCGGCCAGCAGTGGCGGTGCGCCGCCCGGCGGCGCGCCCTCCAAGTCGGACAGCGAGGAGACCAAGAGCAAAACCTGCTGGGCCGGCTTGCTGGTGGCCCTGATCGCCATCGGCATCGTCCTGCTGTGCATCTTCACGCTGGGCGCGGTATGCGGCGGCGGCTCGCCCAAGAAAGATCCCAGCTTCCCCGAGCCGCAGCCCGGCACCAACGGCCAGGCGCTGAGCGCCTTCGCCGCCACCGACGAAGCGGTGCACATCTGCGACGTGCTGGCGCAGTTGCAGATGTATCTGTGGCAGGGCTTTTCCGACGCGGCGGACTATCTGGCGGTGCTCGGCATCATCTACCCGAACGCGCTGCAACTGCTGCAACCGGTGCACGCGCAGTTCACCGTCATGCCGCCGTCGGCGCCATTCCCGCGCCGCGCCAGCGCCCAGCCGAACGCGGGCTACGAAACCGCGCCGCTTACGCCGGTTGAACATGTGGCGGGTGGGCCGCCGCCGCATCCGCCCCTGTCGACGCCGGACCATTACGTCACTGCGGCGGTACGCCTGGCCAACAACATCTGGGAACAGCTGGCGCGCGGCGACTTCGACAGTCCCAACCTCGACATGGATGCCGACCGCGACGCCGGCCACCATTGCTGGGACATCGCCACCGGCTCGATCAACGACGACCCGGTGCCGGAGGTCGCGCTGGCCTATCCGCAAACCGCCTTGTAAGGAGCCGCCATGGACCACGACGATGTCGACACCTCCCACCCGTGGCTGGTGATCCCGTACTTCAACGGCGACGAAGGCCGTGCCTCGCAGCGGCCGCTGACCAAGATCATGCCGCCGGTGACCAGCTGGCTCTGTCCGTCGATACACGTGCAGGGCGTCGACTACAGCACGCCGCCCGGCACCTACCTGCCGGACGAAGCGCTGCAAATTTCCGTCGATGTCGACAACCGCGGCGTGCCCAACGCGCTGGTGACAGTGCGGGTGTACTGGTCCGATCCGGCCACCGGCTTTGCCAGCCCACAGCTGATCCTGAGCGCCACCCGGCCGGTGCCGGGCCGCGCTGTCACCGGTCCCACGCATTTTCCGCCGATGATCTGGACGCCGGAGCAGGCCAGCATTCCCGCGCACTTCTGTCTGCTGGTGCACGCCAGCAGCACGCCGCCCGAGCCCGATCCCGGCCCATCCGCGCCATCGCCGATGAGCGACCGCCACTGGGCGCAGTACAACTTGCAATCGGCTATGCTCAGCGCGGCGGGCCAGCAGGCGTTTGTGTTCTGGGCCGGCAATCCGGCGTTGGAGCAGGGCGCTTATCTGGTCGAGGCGCGGCCGCTCGGCGAGGAGGCCTTGCGCAAGCTGGCGCGCGTGGTGCGTGCCGATCCGGTGCTGGCGCGGCCGCGGCAATTGACGCTGCACCGCGCCATCGCGCCCGCTGCCAATGGGCGTGAAGCGCGCGAGGCCAGCGTGGTGCTGGAACTGGAGCGCGGCCAGCGGCAGGCGCTGGTGCTGAGCGCGCAAGACTTGCATCTCGCACCGCAGCAATTCACCGCCGTCGAAGTGCTGCAAACGCGCATCGGGCAAGAGCGCGAGGGCGAGCCCACCGGCAGCCTGGGCGTGGTGCTGTACGGCCATGCGGAAACAGCCTGTCGAAAACGCCGGCGGTAGCTTTCTGTAAAGGGCAAGCTGTGCCAGAATTGTCGTTCCATTCGACACTACCGACACGGTCTCATGAAACTGTCCCACCCGCTTGCCCTGATGTTGATGTCCGCTGGCCTGCTGTCCTCCGCCGCCGCCGCCGATGCTTACTACCGATTCCCCGCCATCCGTGGCGACAATGTGGTCTTCACCGCCGAAGGCGATCTATGGCGCACCAGCGCCCACGGTGGCCAGGCGCAGCGCCTGACCACCCATCCCTCCGCTGAAACCAACGCCGCCATCTCGCACGACGGCCAGTGGGTGGCCTTCTCGGCTTCTTACGAAGGCGCGCAGGAAGCCTACGTGATGCCGCTGGCCGGCGGCCTGCCCAGGCGCATCACGTTTGAGAACGGCGCCGTGTCCGTGCTGGGCTGGAGCGCCCAGGGCGAGGTGCTGGTCAGCATGGCCAGCGGCACCGGACCGGGCCGCAGCTTTGTGATCGCCGCCATCAAGCCGAACGATCTGCAACGCCGCATCTTCCCGCTGGCCGACGCCAACGACGCCGCGCTCGACGACAGCGGCAAGACGCTGTACTTCACCCGCAACGGCCTGGCGCTGACCAACGATAACGTCAAGGGTTATCGCGGCGGCGCGCACGCGCAGCTGTGGCGCTACGACGTGAATGGCAATGCCGAAGCGGTGCGACTGCTGGCTTCCGACACCGGCAACAACAAGCGCCCCATGTGGTGGCAAGGCCGTCTCTACTTCATCAGCGACCGCGGCGGCTCGGACAATCTGTGGTCCATGGCCGCCGACGGCAGCGACGCGCGCCAACTGACGCAGCACACGGCATGGGGCGTGCGCAACGCCGCCGTCGGCGACGGCCGCATCGTCTACCAGCTGGGCGCCGATCTGCATGTGCTGGACCTGCAAGCCAACAGGGACGAGCAGCTTGCCGTCAGCCTCGTCTCCGACTTCGACCAGACCCGCACGCGCCAGATCCGCTCGCCGTTGGACAGCCTGACCAATGTGCAAATCGCCGGCAGGTCGGAGCGCATTGTGCTGACCGCGCGCGGCCGCGTGAGCGTGGCCGGCACCGGCGCGCAACGCCGCGTGGAGATCGCGATTCCGGAAGGCGCGCGCGCCCGCCAGGCCGTGTTCAGCCACGACGACAAAGCCATCTACGCCATCGTCGACAGCACCGGCGAAAACGAAATCTGGAAATTCGCCGCCGACGGTTCGGGCAAGGGCGAGCAGTTGACCAGGGACGGCAACAACCACCGCTGGGCCTTGTACCCGTCACCGGACGGCCGCTGGTTGGGCCACACCGATAAGAAGGGCCGCTTCTGGTTGCTGGACCTGGCCACCAAGGCCAACACGGTGATCGACGACGCCGGCAAATCGGGCCTGGGCGATTACGACGAAATCCAGTGGTCGCCCGACAGCAAAAACCTGGCGCTGGTGCGCGCCGCCAGCACCGAGCAGCGCAACCAGATCGGCCTTTACAACATCGACAGCAAACAGCTGGCCTTCGTCACCAGCGACCGTTACACCTCGCGCTCACCGGTGTTTTCACCGGACGGCAAATGGTTGTACTTCCTCTCGGCCCGCAACTTCCAGCTGGCCAACGGCTCGCCGTGGGGCGACCGCAATATGGGACCGGTGTTCGACAAGCGTACCGGCATCTACGCGCTGGCGCTGCAATCGGATAATCGCTTCCCCTTCAAGCCGGACGATGAACTGAGCAAGCCGGGCGACAAGCCGGCCGAAGGCGCGACCGAGCAGGCGGCCGAAAAAGCGGCGGAGAAGGCGGTCGCCAAGACGGCGCCGAAAGACGCGGCCAAGGCCACAGGCAAAGCCCTGCCGGCCGTCGTCTACGCCGGGCTGGCGGATCGTCTGTACGAAGTGCCGCTGGCCGCCGGTAACTACCTTGGTCTGCAAATGGACGACAAGCGCCTGTACTTCCTCGACGCCGACGGCAACGACGGCAAGGCCAATCTGAAAACGCTGGCCATCGCCAGCAACGGACCGCAACCCGAGACCTTTGCCACCGGCGTGCGCGAATACGATCTCTCGGCCGACAAGAAACATGTCTACTACCGCACTTTCGCCACCGGTCCGGGAGACATGCTGGTGGTGGATGCCGGCGCCAAGGCGCCAACGGATGTGAGCAAGGCCAAGGTCAAGGTGGACGACTGGACCTTCACCTCCAATCCACGCCTTGAGTGGAAGCAGATGTTCAACGACGCCTGGCGCATGCACCGCGACTTTCTGTACGACGTGAAGATGCGCGGCGCCGACTGGCCGGCCGTGCGCGCCAAATACGCGCCACTGGTGGACCGCGTCACCGATCGCGCGGAGCTGGACGATGTGCTGGGCATGATGATCAGCGAAGTGGGGGCGCTGCATTCGCAGATCCGTCCCGGCGACATCCGCCGTTCGCCGCCGGAAGGCACGCCGGCCGGCCTGGGCGCGCTGCTGTCGCGCACCGCCGAAGGCTATCGCGTGGACCACATCTACGCCAGCGAGCCGGAATTGCCATCGCAACGCGGCCCGCTGGCACAAGCGGGTGTGGACGTGAAAGAGGGTGACGTCATCACCGCCGTCAACGGCAAGCCGGTGCTGGAAGCGCGCGACATCGCCGACCTGCTGCTGAATCAAGCCGATAAACAAGTGCTGCTGCAAGTGAAGCGCAAGACCGAGACGCGTTCCGTGATCGTGCTGCCGGTGAATATGGCGAAGCAGGCCGCGCTGCGCTACAGCGACTGGGAGCAATCGCGCGCGCGCCAGGTGGAAGCTGCGTCGAAGGGCCGCATCGGCTATCTGCACCTGCGTGCCATGGGTCCGAGCGACATCGCTTCGTTCGCGCGCGACTTCTACGCGAATGTGAACCGCGAGGGGCTGATCATCGATGTCCGCCGCAACAATGGCGGCAATATCGACAGCTGGATCATCGAGAAGCTGCTGCGCAAGGCGTGGGCCTTCTGGGCGCCGCCGGGCGTGCAGCCGTCGGGGAATATGCAGAACACCTTCCGTGGCCATCTGGTGGTGCTGATCGACGAATACACCTACTCGGACGGCGAGACCTTCGCGGCCGGCATCAAGTCGCTGGGCCTGGCGCCACTGGTCGGCAAGCGCACCGCTGGCGCCGGCGTCTGGCTGAGCGATAACAATCGCCTCAGCGACAACGGCATGGCGCGCGTGGCGGAGATGGGACAGTTCAACACGCAGGACGGCCAGTGGCTGATCGAAGGCGTGGGCGTATCGCCGGACGTGGTGGTCGACAACCTGCCGCACGCCACTTATCAGGGACAAGACCATCAGCTCGAAACCGCCCTGCAACTGCTGGAAAAAACCTTAAAGGAAAAACCCATCAAGCCCTATCAACCGCAGGTGATCCCTGCACTGAAATAAGGAGGCTGTATGAAGCACGTGAGCGCGCGCGCCGTAGCTGGCGTTCTGCTGGCGCTGGGTGTTACCGCACCTGTACTGGCGCTGCCCAACACCAGCGATACCCGCATGTTGACCGAACCGGCATTGTCCGCGCAGCACCTGGCGTTTATCTACGCCGGCGATGTGTGGCTGGCCAATGCCGACGGCAGTGCGCCGCGCCGCCTCACCGCCGATCCGGGGGAGAAATCGAATCCGATATTCTCGCCGGACGGGAAACTGATCGCCTACAGCGCGCAGGTCGACGGCAATACCGATGTCTATGTGCTGCCGATCGAAGGCGGCGTGCCCAGGCGCCTGACCTGGCATCCGGGCGCGGACGTGGCGCAGGCCTTTACGCCGGACGGCAAGGCGGTGATGTTCACGTCGCCGCGCGCGGCGTTCAATAACCGCTTCCGCAAGTTGTTCACCGTGCCGGTGGCCGGCGGCGTCGAGACCCAGCTGGAAGTGCCGAACGCTGCCCGCGCCGCATGGTCGCCGGATGGCAAGCAGATCGTCTACAACCCGTTCTCGCCGGCCTTCCTGCAATGGAAGCATTATCGCGGTGGCACGCACTCCATCCTGTGGTTGTTCAATCGCGGCGACCAGTCGGCGGTGACTATTCCGCAGCCTGCCGGCGGTTCCAACGATGTCGATCCGGCCTGGATCGGCGACACCATCTACTTCCGTTCCGACCGCGATGGCGAATTCAATCTGTACGCCTACGACGTCAAAACCAGGGTGGTGCGCGCGCTGACGCGGCATACGGACTTTCCGGTGCTGAACGTCTCGGCGTTCGGCAATCGCATCGTCTACGAGCAGGCAGGCTATCTGCATGCGCTGGATCTGGCCAGTGGTCAGGCGCACAAGCTGACCATCGGTGTGAATGCGGACTTGGGGCTGTCGCGCCCACGCTGGGTCAGCGGCGCCAAGTACATCCGCAATGCCTCGATCTCGCCATCCGGCGCGCGCGTGGCTTATGAATTCCGCGGCGAGATCGTCACCATCCCTGCGGATAAAGGCGATGTGCGCAACCTGACGCAGACGCCGGCGGCGCACGAACGCTCGCCGATATGGTCGCCCGACGGCCGCTCAGTGGCTTACTTCTCCGACGAATCCGGCGAGTACGCGCTGCACGTCCGCGCGCAGGATGGCAAAAGCGAGCCGCGAAAATACAAGTTGAACGGCTCCGGCTTCTATCTGAATCCTGTGTGGTCGCCGGACAGCAAGAAGATCGCCTACATCGATAATTCGTGGACACTGTATGTGATGGATGTCGCCTCGGGCGCGATCAGGAAAATCGCATCGGAACCGCTGTATGGCCCGCAAGTCACGCTGCAACCTGCATGGGCGCCGGACTCGCGCTGGGTTGCCTATACGCTCAATTCGATGACGTACACGCGCAGCGCCTACATCTACTCGCTGGAGCAGAACAAATCGTGGCAGGTGACGGACGGCTTGTCCGACGTGGCCGACCCAGTGTTCGACAAGAGCGGCAAGTACCTGTACTTCTTCGCCTCCACCAACGCCGGACCGACCAACAACTGGTTCTCTCAGCAGAATGAAGACAACCGCGTCACCCGCACCATCTGGATGGCGACCCTGCGGCGCGATCTGCCGTCGCCGCTCATTAAGGAAAGCGACGAGGAGAAGGGTGCGCCGCCAACGCCACCGAATCCGCCGGTGGCCGCCACACCGGCCAAGCCGGAAGCGCCCAAGGTCGATCCCAGGACCGGCCGTGACGACCCCAAAGTCACCGTCGCGCCAGTGGCGCCGATCAGCATCGACCTCGAAGGCATCGACACGCGCATCGTCGACCTGCCTGTACCTGCGGCCGGATTGTCCGACTTGCAGGCGGGCGAGGCCGGCCAGGTCTTCTTCCTGCGCGATACCGACGGCAAGAAAGCCATCCAGCGTTTCGATCTGAAGGACCGCAAGGCCGAAACGCTGCTGGCCGAAGCCGACCAATATGAGGTTTCGGCGGACGGCAAGAAGCTGCTGTACCGCGTGAAGGAAGCGTGGGCCATGGGCAGCGCCACCGCCAAGACGCTGACGCCAGGCGAAGGCAAGATCAAGGTGGAAGCCATCGAAGTGCGCGCCGAGCCGCGCGCGGAATGGACGCAGATCTTTAACGAGGCGTGGCGCATCAATCGCGATTACTTCTATGACCCCGGCATGCACGGCGCCGACTGGAACAAGATGCGCGCCAAGTACGCACAGTTCCTGCCGGAGCTGTCCAGCCGCGCCGATCTGAATCGCGTGATCCAGTGGCTGTGCAGCGAACTCGGTGTCGGCCACCATCGCGGTGCCGGCGGCGACTTCTTCACCGACGCCAAACCGGTGCCAGGTGGCCTGTTGGGCGCGGACTATGAAATCAGCGAGGGCCGCTACCGCTTCAAGAAAATCTACGGTGGCCTGAACTGGAACCCGGCCCTGCGCGCGCCGCTGACGGAACCGGGCCTCAACGTCAAGGCAGGTGAATACCTGCTGGCGGTGGACGGCAAGCAGTTGCGGGCGGAGACTAACCTGTACAGCGCTTTTGAAAACACCGCCAACAAGGCCATCGACATCACCGTCGGCCCGAATGCGGATGGCAGCAAGTCGCGCACCATCACCGTGGTACCGGTGGCGGCTGAAGACGCGCTGCGCAACCGCGACTGGATCGAGGGGAATATCCGCAAGGTGAATGCCGCCACCGGCGGCCGCGTGGCCTACGTCTACGTGCCGAATACCACGACGCTGGGCCATACCTACTTCAAGCGCTACTTCTTCCCGCAGGCCGACAAGGACGCCGTCATCATCGACGAGCGTTTCAACGGCGGCGGCAGCGTGGCCGATTATTATCTGGAGATTTTGCAGAAGAAGGAAATCGCCTGGTGGACCATGCGTTATGGCGCCGACATGAAAACGCCGTCCGCTTCGATCCAGGGTCCGCGCACCATGCTGATCGACGAAACCGCGGGCTCCGGCGGCGATCTGCTGCCGTGGATGTTCCGTCAAAACCAAATGGGCCCGCTGATCGGCAAGCGTACCTGGGGCGGGCTGGTTGGCATTCTGGGCTTCCCGGTACTGCTGGACGGCGGCACCATCACCGCGCCCAACCTGGCCTTCTGGACCCGCGACAAAGGCTGGGGCGTGGAGAACGAGGGCGTGGCGCCGGATATCGAAGTGGATCAGAATCCGGCGGATGTCATCGCCGGCCGCGATCCGCAGCTGGAGAAAGCGATTGAAGTCATCAAGGCCGAACTGGCGAAGAACCCGCCGGTGCGTCCTGCACATCCGGCCTTCCCGAACAAGGTCAAATGACTGAATGTCCGGAATTGAACACTGGCCGCGTTCAGTTCCGGACAAAGCAGGCCTGAAACCGCGTGGCATGGATGTTGCAGATTGGTGCGATAACTTCATCACAGGATTTTGAGACATGGATTTACGCATCGCCTGGCGCACGCTCATACAGCAACCTGCCTACACCCTGACGGCCATCCTTAGCCTGAGCATAGGTTTGGCGGCGAGTCTGCTGCTGCTGGGCTTCGTGCGCTACTCGCTGGAGTACGACAGCCACGTGCCGGAGGTGGGGCAGGTCTACGTGGTCAAGCACCATTTCAATGTGGAGCCGTCGTCGCCGCTGTTCGACATCGCACCGATGTTCCTGCGCGAGGTGGCGCTGAAGACGCCTGGCGTGATGGACGTCACCAGCTACATTCCCGCACGCCCTGAAGTCACGCCGCTGACGGTGCGCGCTGGCCGCAACCTGATGACGGTGCGCAGCCTGATCACGCTGCCGGGCTTCCCATCGCTGCTGGGCATGCGCGCCTTGCAAGGCGATGTGGCCTCGGCGCTGGAAAGGCCGGACCGTTTCGTGGTGACCGAGGCCGGCGCGTTGCGCCTGTTCGGCACGCGCGACGCGCTGGGCCGGACCATGGTGGCGGACGGGCACACGCTGCAAGTAGGCGCCGTGGTGCCATCGCCGCCGGCCAACACCACCATTCCGTTCGAGGTGCTGTTTGGCGTGAACAGCGCGGTGGTGGAGCCGGCCATCCGTCACGAGATGCTGACCGGCGAACATGGCTGGATGACCAAGATGTTGCTGCGCTTGCAGCCGGGCGCATCGCTGCCGGCCATCGTCGCGCAGTTGCAGCAGGCCGTTGACCAAGCGCCCAGCCTGAACCAGTTTCCGCCCGAAGTGCGCGAGCGCCTCGGCCAGCGCAAGGCCATCGAGCTGGCCATCTCGCCGCTGCGCGAGGCCTACTTCGACGACAAGATCGCCAACAGCTTTATCGCACTGCCGGGTGACCGCGCCAGTCCGCGCATCGTCACCGGGCTGGCGGTGCTGGCCGCGCTGATCCTGCTGCTGGCGGCGATCAACTACGTCAACCTGACCACCGTGCGCGTGCTGCGCCGCCAGCGCGAGATGGCGATGCGTAAAGTGCTGGGTGCCGGCGTGCCGCAAATCGTACTGCAATTCCTGCTGGAGTCCATGTTGCTGGCGCTGGCCGCCACCGCGCTTGGCCTGCTGCTGGCGTGGCTGGCGCTGCCGGTCTTCTCGCAGCTGGTGAATCGCCAGCTGGACGGCTTGTTCTCCGCGCAGAACATCGCGGCGGCGTTTGGCATTGGCGCGCTGCTGGGTGCCGCCACGGCGGCTTATCCGGCATGGATCGCGCTGCGCGTGCATCCAACGCAGGTGCTGGCTGGCCGGCCCGATGCCGAGTCGCGCGGCAGCATGCAATGGCGGCGCGCGCTGACCGTGATCCAGATCGGCACGGCGATGGGGCTGGCCAGTGTGACCATCGCCATCGCCTGGCAAACCGATTATGCAATGCGCGCCACGCCAGGTTTCGATCCGTCGCCGATCGTGGTGGTCGACATGCCGGGCCATATCCGTGATGCCGACAAAGCCAGGCGCCTGATCTCATCCCTGAAAGCGCAGCCGGGCGTGGCCGGTGTCGCTGTCTCGCAAGACCCGGTCGGGCGTCTCGACTGGATGTGGACGCGCATGCTCAAGCGTCCCGGCGGCGAAACCGCGTCGATGGAAATGAAAACCGTCAGCGCCAACTTCTTCGAACTGTATGGCATCGCGCCGGAGGCGGGACGCCTGTTCCAGTCGGCGATAGATAAAGACAACGACGCCACCGCGATGGTGCTGAATGCCGTCGCTGCACGTGCCCTGGGCTTCGCCAGCGCCGAGCAGGCGGTGGGGCAGACGGTAACTTTCACCGGATTCGACAACGCCATGATCAGCGCGCGCATCGTCGGCATCGCGCCGGAACTGCGCTTCCACTCCCTGCGCGAGACGCCGCCCGCCACCGCCTATGCATTGGGCGACCACGGCATGGTACTGAGCGTGCGTGCCGCCGGCGCGCCGGCGGAGGTGGAACGTGCGGCAAACGCGCTGTGGCCTCAATACTTTCCCGACGCGCTGCCCAAGATTTATCGCGCATCGGACGTACTGAAAGCGCACTACGCGGACGACGCCCGCATGGCGCGACTGCTGGCGCTGGCGACCGGCATCGCCCTGGCAATCGCCGCCTTCGGCACCTATGCCTTATCGGCCAATACCGTGCAACGCCGCGCCAGGGAAATCGTCCTGCGCAAACTGCACGGCGCGCGCCGCGCCGACATTGGCTTGTTGGTGATCCGCGAAATCGGCGCCATGACCCTGATCGCCGCAGCCATCAGCCTGCCGGTCGGACTGGTAGTGATCGAACGCCACCTGAGCGGCTACACAGAACACGCCCCCATCGGCTACTGGACCCTGGCCTTCGCACTGTTGCTCACATTGGCGACAGCCCTCATCGCCACCACCCGCCACACCTGGACCGCCATGCGCCTGCCTCCGGCGGAAGCGTTGAGAACTTAGTCTTCTACTTCCCACCCTGGAAAAACGAGGACAGCGGGATGAACACGTAGTACGCGGGCCAATAGTTTAGCCCTCTCAATATCAAGCGGGAGAGCGTCGTTCTCTATGGCTTGAAGTGTGGGCACGGGAATGTGGGTGATTTTGGCCAGCCGTCCGAGACTAATGTTTTGTAGTTTGCGTATGGCGTTAACAGACTCCCCAACGGAGATGTCAGTCCGTTTTTTTGCAGGCTGATAATCTTGGATATCAATGCTTTTTGTAGACATGAGCGTTCACCTCCACAACTTCAATCAACAATATATCGTCTAAGGCCTGATAAATCACGCGCCACTTTGGTCCTAAGCGAGAGGAACGGTAACCGTGCCAATTACCTTTCAGCGCCTCGTCATGATAGCCGTTTATTTTTTGCAGTCCGGGCGAGCCGGAGTGGCGCGCTATGTCCTTCCACGTCTCGTAACGACGGATAACGTCTTGAGGCGCGGAATCTCTTAACTGCTTCTCTGCTTTCCGGCTTTCGATAATTTGCCACATGCGCCATAGTGGTCATAGTCACTATAGCAGGTCAAACGGAGAGTGAAAGCGGGCTGAGGTGGCTCAACGTTGTCGCGTTATAGACTCGTCAGGACTTTGAACTGTGGGGCGCGGCGGCGGGAGACTTCGATGGCGAGCTGGTTGTGCAAGACGAGATCGAGACCGCCGGCATCGTTGGGTGCGGCCTGTTCGACGTGGTCGAGGTTTACGATGTGGCGGCGGCTGGCGCGGAAGAAGCGCTGCGGGTCCAGTTTTTCCTCCAGCTGGTTCAGGGAGCGCAGCATCAGTGGCTGTTGCTGGCCGAAGTAAACGCGCGTGTAGTTGCCCTCCGATTCGAACAGGCGGATGTCCTCCAGCGCCACGAACCAGCATCGCTCGCCGTCCTTGATGAACAGCTTCTTGCCTGCGCTTGAGGCGGTGGCGCGGTGGTGGCGCGCGGCGCAGCGTTGCAGGGCGGAGGCCATGCGCGCGGCCTGTATCGGTTTTTGCAGGTAGTCCAGCGCGTTCACTTCGAACGCTTGCAGCGCGTATTGATCGAAAGCGGTGGTGAAGATGACTTTCGGCGCATCCTCCAGCGCGGCCAGCATGTCGAAGCCGGAGCCGCCGGGCATCTGCACGTCGAGGAAAATCAGGTCGGGCTTGAGGGCGGCGATCTGTTGCACGCCATCGGCGGCGTTGACCGCTTCTCCCACAATCTGCACATCAGGATGCGCCGCCAGCAGGCGTCGCAGTTCAGCGCGCGCAAGGCGCTCGTCGTCGATCAGCAATGCGCGCATTACGCGGCCTCCGGCAAGGTGAGTGTGGCGCGTACCCAGCCACTGTTTTCAGATAAGTCCAGCTGCGCGTTCGCACCCAGCGCCAACGCCAGCCGCTTGCGCGTGTTCACCAGTCCAACCTTGGTGGAATTCGCAAACGGCACAATCGCACCCGGATTGGCGATTTCGATATGCACCGCGCCGTCATCCATGCGTTGCGCGCGGATGCGGATTTCGCTGCCGGTGGCGCTGGTCTCGACGCCGTACTTGACCGCGTTTTCCACCAGCGTTTGCAGCGACATCGGCGGAATGCGCACCTGCTCCAGACCCACACCGATTTCGACGCTGACCCGCATGCGTTCTTCAAAGCGGATCTTCTCGATGGCGAGATAGGCCTGCACTACCTCGATCTCCGCCGACAGCGGCACCGTGTCATGATGGCCCGATTGCAGCGCGTAGCGCATCACGCTCGCCAGTTGGTCGATCATCAGCGCGGCGGCATCCGGCTCTTCGTAGATCAGTGCACGCACGCTGTTCATGCTGTTGAAGAAGAAGTGTGGATTGACCTGCGCCTGCAAGGCGCGCAACTCCGCGTCCTTGGCGGCGACTTCCAGCCGCAGCGACTCGGCCTCCGCGCGATTGGCGCGGCGCAGCGACAGCACCGCCATGTAGAAGATATTCCACACCAGGTAAATCGCCCACCACGACAGCAGCGCCGAAGGCAGCCAGCTGTAGCCCTTCATCATGTGCGATGGGGTGAACATCAGGAAGCCAAGGTACTGCACGAAGGTATGGATCACACCTAAAGCCAGCACGCCGCATAGGACCAACTTCCAGCTGATACGCTGTCCGTTGAGCGTGCGGCGCTTGAGCAACTGGCGCCACACGCCGGAGATCACGATGCCGCTGCCGGCTCCCCACCACATCACCCAGATCAGGCCCGACGAGCGCATCGCGCCCATGGCGATGGCGAACAGGGGGAGGAAACCCCAGCCGGTCAACTGGAAGATCCAGTACCAGTTCAGGCGCGCGATGAAAGGGCGGTCGTGGTTCATGGCTTAGTTCAGGAAGTTATCAATGCGATCATACATCCAAGCCGGATCGTCGTACATGATGAAGTGACGCGCATTGTCGGCCATCTCCACTTTTGCGCCCTTGAGCTGCGCATATTGGCCGGTGTAGACGGAGGTGATGGCGGCTTTGGGCGCGAAGTCCTTGTAGGCGATCCAGGTGCCCAGCACCAGCGTTGGCGCCTTGATGCGGCTGATCTCCTGGCGCAGATCGGTGGCCGTCATGTCGGCCATCACGTCGATGACGGTGCGGCGGTCCGACAGGCCGCCACGGGCCAGCGCCTTGTCGATGTCTTCCTGGCGCGTGATCATGGTGCGCATCATCTTCATCTGCGCGGCTTTGAAGGTGGCGGCGTCCTGTGCCTGCATGTTGGCGCGCATGCTGGCGGCCATCTCCTTCAACTGGGCAGGCGTCACGCTTGGCACCTGCGCCGCGCCGAGCGCCGGCAGCGTGTCGACGATCACCAATTGACCCACTTGTTCGGGATGGTCGGCCGCCAGCTTCATGCCGAGGAAGCCGCCGAGGCTATGGCCGATGATCACAGGCTTGGTGAATCGATTGGCGCTGATGTAGTCGCTCAACTGCTGCTCGACGGCCGGCAGCAAAGGCTCCTCAATCGCGGGCTGGCCGGCGAAACCCGCCAGCGTCAGTACGTGGCACTGGTATTTGCCGCTGCCGCAGTAGTGCTTGACGGTGCCATCCCAGACGTCGCCGGACGAGCCAAGGCCCGGAATCAGGATGAGGGGGGCGCCCGTGCCGGTGACGTCGACCTTGAAGGCAGGATGTTCGGCAGCGGCGGCGTGGCCCAGCATGAAAGTGGCGGCAAATGCGGCGATGGCTTTGATCAGCATGGTGTTCTCCGTTGGTGAGTAAGTGAGACCATGCTATCGTCGCGTCGCGCCAGCGGCGACGGCTTTGGGATGAACGGTTTTTCCGCCGTGATGAGTGGTAGTCAGCCCTCGGCTTTCAGCTTGCGCCAGAGGGTGGTGCGGCTGATGCCGAGGTAGTCGGCGGCGGCGTCGCGGCGGCCACCGAAGCGGGCCAGCACGTCGGAGATGCGCTCGGCTGGCGCGCCGGAGGCAGGCCACGGCGCGGGTGTTTGCGCGGCGACCGCCCACGCGCCCGGCGGTGTGCTGTCGTAGCTCGAGCCGGGCCATGTGGCGGGCGCCGAGCCGGTGTGCGCTGGCGGGGCAGGGCGGGCGACCAGTTCGGGGGCGACGCTGAGGACGAAGGCGGGCGTCAGCGCTTGCAGCGGCTCGGCGGCGAGGAACAGCGCCAGGCGCTCCGTCAGGTTGCGTAGTTCGCGCACGTTGCCGGGCCAGTCGTAGCGTTGCAGCAGCGGCGCGCAGGCCGTCATCTCGGCGTGCAGGTTGGGATGCGGCCGCGCCCCCAATGATGCCAGCGCATTTTTCAGCGACCATTCGGCCAGCGGCAGCACATCTTCAACGCGCGCGCGCAACGGCGGCAGGGAGAGGCGCAGTACGGCCAGCCGGTAGAACAGATCGGCGCGGAAGCGGCCCTCGCGCACGCGCTGCTCCAGATCGCAATGCGTGGCGCTGATGATGCGCACATTGACCGGTATCGGCCGCGTGCCGCCCACCCTGACCACCTCACGCTCCTCCAGCACCCGCAGCAGGCGCGTTTGCAGCGTGAGCGGCATCTCGCCGATCTCGTCGAGGAACAGCGTGCCGTGATTGGCCGCTTCAAACAGCCCCGCGTGGCCGCCGCGCCGCGCACCTGTGAAGGCGCCTTCCTCATGACCGAACAGTTCCGATTCCAGCAGCGACTCCGCAATCGCGCCGCAGTTAACCGCCACGAACGGCCGGTTCTGGCCCAAGGTGCGCGGCGCCTCGCGGTGAATCGCCTGCGCGACCAGCTCCTTGCCGCAGCCGGTCTCACCCTGTATCAGCACAGTCGCTGGCGATTTCGCATACAGCACCACCGATTGCCGCACCGTCTCCATCGCCGCCGAATCGCCGCGCAGGTCATTGATGCCATGCTTGGCGCGCAGCGTGTCCGTCACCACCGCGCCGCGCGCGCGGCCGCGATTCGATTCCAGCTGCGTCAGGCGCGCCATCTCCAGCGCATCGTCAAACGCATGGCGGATCGAGGCGGCCGAGTACACGAACACGCCGGTCAGTCCCGCCTCCTCCGCCAGGTCGGTGATCAGGCCCGCGCCCACAATCGCCTTGATGCCGGCCGCTTTCAGATCGTTGATCTGCGCGCGCGCGTCTTCCTCGGTCACGTAAGTGCGTTGCGCCACGTCGAAGCCGAAGGTGCTGGAGAATTCGGCCAGCTCCGCCAGCCGATCCTGATAGGTGACGATGCCGATGCGGTCCGACACGCGCCGCGCCCGCGCCAGGGCCTGCATCACATCCAGCCCGCTGAATTTGGCGATCACCACCGGTACCGACAGGCGGCCTTTCAGATACGCGGCGTTGGAGCCGGCCGAAATCACCGCGTCGCAACGCTCGGTGGCGAGGCGCTCGCGGATATGCCTGGCCGCTTCGTCGAAACCGAGATTGATCGGCTCAATCGTGGCCAGGCTGTCGTATTCCAGCGTGATGTCGCGGAACAGATCGGACAGGCGCGACACGGAAACCGTCCAGATAACCGGCTTGTCGTTGGCGTCGAAAGGCAGGGGCGTGGAATGTCGCATGTTTCAATTATAGTTCAATTTCGTTTCAGTGTTTCAAAATGAAACACGGTGTGCGATGTAAGTGATTGATTTGTATAGCTTGACGTTCTGGCACAGGCCTTGCATTGGAGAGCCCAACTTCAACGCAACATCGAAAGGTCAGAACATGAGTCACTACTCCGCAGGCGCCGCGTTCCGCAAAGCCGTCCAGGAAGAATCCCCGCTGCAAGTCGTCGGCGCCATCAACGCCAACCACGCCTTGCTGGCCAAGCGCGCCGGCTTCAAGGCGATCTACCTGTCGGGCGGCGGCGTGGCGGCGGGTTCGCTTGGCCTGCCAGACCTCGGCATCTCCAATCTGGACGATGTGCTGACCGACGTGCGCCGTATCACCGACGTGTGCGGCCTGCCGCTGCTGGTCGACTCGGACACCGGCTTCGGCGCCTCCGCCTTCAATGTCGCCCGCACCGTCAAATCGCTGATCAAGTTCGGCGCCGCCGCCACCCACATCGAAGACCAGGTGGGCGCCAAGCGCTGCGGCCATCGTCCGGGCAAGGAAATCGTCAGCAAGGATGAGATGGTGGACCGTATCAAGGCCGCCGTCGACGCGCGCACCGACGACCAATTCGTTATCATGGCCCGCACCGACGCGCTGGCGGTGGAGGGCCTCGACGCGGCCATCGAACGCGCTGTCGCCTGTGTGGAAGCGGGGGCCGACATGATCTTCCCGGAAGCGATGATCACGCTCGATATGTACAAACAGTTTGCCGCCGCCGTCAAAGTGCCGGTGCTGGCCAATATCACCGAATTCGGTTCGACCCCGCTGTTCACCGTGGACGAATTGCGCAGCGCCGACGTTGGGCTGGTGCTGTATCCGTTGTCCGCCTTCCGCGCCATGAACAAGGCGGCGGAAAACGTCTACGGCGCCATTCGCCGCGATGGCACGCAGAAGAACGTGGTCGACACCATGCAGACCCGCGCCGAACTGTATGAGCGCATCAACTATCACGATTTCGAACAGAAGCTGGACGCACTGTTCGCCGCACAAAAGAAATAATAGGAGACACTAAAATGACCGAAGCCACCACCTTCAAACCAAAAAAATCCGTCGCCCTGTCCGGCGTCGCCGCTGGTAACACCGCGCTGTGCTCCGTCGGCAAAACCGGCAATGACCTGCACTACCGCGGCTACGACATCCTGGACGTGGCCACCACTTGCGAATTCGAAGAAATCGCCTACCTGCTGGTGCACGGCAAACTGCCTACCGCCTCCGAGCTGAAAGGCTACAAAGCCAAACTGAAATCCCTGCGCGGCCTGCCGCAAGCCGTGAAGTCGGCGCTGGAATCATTGCCCGCATCGGCCCACCCGATGGACGTGATGCGCACCGGCGTCTCCGTGCTGGGCTGCGTGCTGCCGGAAAAAGATGACCACAACACGCCCGGCGCGCGCGACATCGCCGACCGCCTGATGGCGTCCTTCGGCTCCATGCTGCTGTACTGGTACCACTACAGCCATAACGGCAAGCGCATCGAAGTGGAAACCGACGACGACTCGATCGGCGGCCACTTCCTGCACCTGCTGCACGGCGAGAAGCCGCGCGATTCGTGGGTGCGCGCGATGCACACCTCACTGATCCTGTACGCGGAACACGAATTCAACGCTTCCACCTTCACCAGCCGCGTGATCTCGGGCACCGGCTCCGACATCCACTCGGCCATCACCGGCGCGATTGGCGCGCTGCGCGGCCCGAAACACGGTGGCGCCAACGAAGTGGCGTTCGAAATCCAGAAGCGCTACGACAATCCGGACGAAGCCGAAGCTGATATCCGCAGCCGCGTCGCCAACAAGGAAGTGGTGATCGGCTTCGGCCACCCGGTGTATACCGTTTCCGATCCACGCAACGTCGTCATTAAAGAAGTGGCACGCCAGCTGTCCGAAGAAGCCGGCTCCACCAAAATGTACGATATCGCCGAGCGTCTGGAATCGGTGATGTGGGAAATCAAAAAGATGTTCCCGAACCTGGACTGGTTCTCGGCCGTGTCCTACCACATGATGGGTGTGCCGACGGCGATGTTCACGCCGCTGTTCGTCATCTCGCGCACCTCCGGCTGGTCGGCGCACATCATCGAACAGCGCATCGACAACAAGATCATTCGCCCAAGCGCCAACTACGTCGGCCCGGAGGACCTGAAATTCGTCCCGATCAAGGACCGCAAATGAACACCAATTTCCGCAAGCCCTTGCCGGGCACCCAACTGGACTACTTCGACGCGCGTGAAGCCGTCGACGCCATCCAGCCAGGCGCCTGGGCCAAACTGCCATACACCTCGCGCGTACTGGCGGAAAACCTGGTGCGCCGCTGCGATCCGGCCATGCTGAACGCCTCGCTGTCGCAGCTGATCGAGCGTAAGCGCGATCTGGACTTCCCATGGTTCCCGGCGCGCGTGGTGTGCCACGACATTCTGGGCCAGACCGCGCTGGTCGATCTGGCCGGCCTGCGCGACGCCATTGCCGACCAGGGCGGCGATCCGTCGCTGGTCAATCCGGTGGTGCCGACGCAGCTGGTGGTGGATCACTCGCTGGCGGTGGAATGCGGCGGCTTCGATCCCGACGCCTTCGACAAGAACCGCGCCATCGAAGACCGCCGCAACGAAGACCGCTTCCACTTCATCGACTGGACCAAGAAGGCATTCCAGAACGTGGACGTGATCCCACCGGGGAATGGCATCCTGCACCAGATTAATCTGGAGCGCATGTCGCCGGTGATTCAAGTGACGGACGACGTGGCTTATCCGGACACGCTGGTCGGCACCGACTCGCACACGCCGATGGTCGATGCGCTGGGCGTGATCGCCATCGGCGTCGGCGGGCTGGAAGCGGAGACCGTGATGCTGGGCCGTGCCTCGTGGATGCGTCTTCCGGACATCATCGGCGTTGAGCTGAGTGGCAGGCCGCAGCCGGGCATCACCGCCACCGACATCGTGCTGGCGCTGACCGAATTCCTGCGCAAGGAAAAAGTGGTATCGGCCTATCTGGAGTTCTACGGCGAAGGCGCGACCGCGCTGACGCTGGGCGACCGCGCCACCATCTCCAACATGGCACCCGAATTCGGTGCCACCGCCGCGATGTTCTCCATCGACGGGCAAACCATCAAGTACCTCAAGCTGACCGGCCGCGATGACGCGCTGGTGGAACTGGTCGAAAACTACGCGAAGCACACCGGCCTGTGGTCGGACAGCCTGAAGACCGCGGAATACGAGCGCGTACTGATGTTCGACCTGTCCACCGTGGTGCGCAACATCGCCGGCCCATCCAATCCGCACAAGCGCGTGGCCACCACCGATCTGGCGGCGCGCGGCATCTCGGGTGTGGTGGAAAATGAACCGGGCAAGATGCCGGATGGCGCGGTCATCATTGCCGCCATCACCAGCTGCACCAATACCAATAACCCGCGCAACATGATCGCCGCCGGTCTGCTGGCGCGTAACGCCAACAAGGCCGGCCTGCTGCGCAAGCCGTGGGTCAAGTCCTCGCTGGCGCCGGGCTCGAAAGCCGTCACGCTGTATCTGGAAGAAGCGGGCCTGATGCCGGAACTGGAAAAGTTGGGCTTTGGCGTGGTGGCCTATGCCTGCACCTCGTGCAACGGCATGTCCGGTGCGCTGGATCCGGTGATCCAGCAGGAGGTAGTGGAGCGCGACCTGTACGCCACCGCCGTCCTGTCGGGAAACCGCAACTTCGACGGCCGTATCCATCCCTACGCCAAGCAGGCCTTCCTGGCCTCGCCGCCGCTGGTGGTGGCTTACGCCATCGCCGGCACCATCCGCTTCGATATCGAGAAGGATGTGCTGGGACACGATGCCAGCGGCAAAGCCATCACGCTGAAAGACCTGTGGCCGAGCGATGAAGAGATCGACGCCATCGTCGCTTCGTCGGTGAAGCCGGATCACTTCCGCAAAGTCTACATTCCGATGTTCGCGCGCAGCGAAGATAGCGGCGAGCGCGCCGCGCCGCTGTACGACTGGCGTCCGCAATCGACTTATATCCGCCGTCCGCCATACTGGGAGGGAGCGCTGGCAGGCGAGCGCACGCTGAAAGGCATGCGTCCGCTGGCGCTGCTGGGCGATAACATCACCACCGACCATCTGTCGCCGTCGAACGCGATCATGATGAATTCCGCCGCCGGCGAGTATCTGCACAAAATGGGCCTGCCGGAAGAGGACTTCAACTCCTATGCCACCCATCGCGGCGACCACCTGACCGCGCAGCGCGCCACCTTCGCCAATCCAACGTTGAAAAACGAAATGGTGCGCGACGCGGACGGCAATGTGAAAGCCGGTTCGCTGGCGCGCGTGGAGCCGGAAGGCAAAATCACCCGCATGTGGGAAGCTATCGAAACGTATATGGACCGCAAGCAGCCACTGATCGTGATCGCCGGCGCCGACTATGGTCAGGGCTCGTCGCGCGACTGGGCGGCCAAGGGCGTGCGCCTGGCGGGTGTGGAGGCGATTGTGGCGGAAGGCTTTGAGCGCATCCACCGCACCAACCTGGTGGGCATGGGCGTGCTGCCGTTGGAGTTCAAGCCGGGTGTGAATCGTCTGACGCTGGCGCTGGACGGCACCGAGACCTACGACGTGATCGGCGCACGCGCACCGCGCGCCACGTTGACGCTGGTGATCCACCGCCGCAATGGCGAGCGACTGGAGGTGCCGGTGACCTGCCGCCTCGACTCGTCGGAAGACGTGTCGATCTACGAAGCGGGCGGCGTGCTGCAACGCTTCGCGCAGGACTTCCTCGAATCGGCAAAGGCAGCTTAAATGACGCACAAACCACAAATCAAAATTCCCGCCACCTATATGCGTGGCGGCACCAGCAAGGGTGTGTTCTTCCGCTTGCAGGATCTGCCGGAAGCGGCGCAGCAGCCGGGCGCCGCGCGCGATCAACTGCTGCTGCGCGTGATCGGCAGCCCGGACCCCTACGGCAAGCAGATCGACGGCATGGGCGGCGCCACCTCCAGCACCAGCAAGACTGTGATCCTGGCGAAGAGCACGCGCCCCGGCCACGATGTCGACTACCTGTTCGGCCAAGTCTCCATCGACCAGGCCTTCATCGACTGGAGCGGCAACTGCGGCAACCTGTCGGCAGCGGTGGGGGCGTTCGCCATCAGCGGCGGGCTGGTTGATCCGGCCCGCGTGCCGCGCGATGGCGTGGCGGTGGTGCGTGTGTGGCAGGCCAATATCGGCAAGACCATCATCGCCCATATCCCGATGACCAACGGCGAGGTGCAGGAGACCGGCGATTTTGAACTGGATGGCGTGACCTTCCCGGCAACCGAAGTGCAACTGGAGTTCATGGACCCGGCGGCGGAGGAAGAAGGCGCAGACGCGAATGTGTCAAATTCCATGTTCCCTACCGGCCAACCGGTGGACGACCTGGAGGTCCCCGGCGTCGGCACGTTGAAGGCGACCATGATCAACGCCGGCATTCCGACCATCTTCATCAACGCCGACGCCATCGGCTATACCGGCACCGAGCTGCAAGACGCCATCAACAGTGACGCCAGGGCGCTGGCGATGTTCGAAACCATCCGCGCACATGGCGCGCTGCGCATGGGTCTCATCAAGGACTTGAGCGAGGCGGCCACACGCCAGCACACGCCCAAGGTGGCGTTTGTGGCGCCGCCGAAATCGTACACCGCGTCCAGCGGCAAGCCGGTGGCTGCGGAGGATATCGACTTGCTGGTGCGCGCGCTTTCGATGGGCAAGCTGCATCACGCCATGATGGGCACGGCCGCTGTCGCCATCGGCACCGCCGCCGCGATTCCGGGCACGCTGGTGAATCTGGCGGCGGGCGGCGGTGAACGCGGCGCGGTGCGCTTCGGCCATCCGTCCGGCACCTTGCGGGTCGGCGCCGAGGCGGTGCGACGGAACGGAGAATGGAGCGTGACAAAAGCGGTAATGAGCCGCAGCGCGCGAGTACTGATGGAAGGCTGGGTGCGCGTACCGGTTAATTGAGTTGGCGCCTGCCGCCGGAACGACGGGGGTAACCTTTGGAGGAGACATGAAGTACGCTGATTTTTATCTGCGCTCTATCGTCACGCCTGAACAATTCTGGCAGGACGAAGCTGCGCTCATTGATTGGAACACGCCGTTCACCCAGGTACTGGATTATTCAAATCCACCATTTGCCCGCTGGTTCGTGGGTGGACGGACCAACCTCTGTCACAACGCGGTGGACCGCTGGTGCTTGCCCGGCGGGCAGGGCGACCAGCCCGCGCTGATCGCCATCTCCACCGAAACCAACACGGAGCGCAGCTACTCCTTCAACGAACTGCGCGCGGAAGTGCAGCGCTGGGCGGCCATGATGCAGTCGCTCGGCGTACGCAAGGGCGAGCGCGTGCTGATCTACATGCCGATGATCGCCGAAGCCGCATTCGCCATGCTGGCCTGCGCGCGCATTGGCGCGGTGCACTCGGTGGTGTTCGGCGGCTTTGCCGCCAACAGCCTTGCCAGCCGCATCGACGACGCCAAGCCGGTGCTGATAGTCTCGGCCGATGCCGGCTCGCGCAACGGCAAGGCGATTCCCTACAAGCCGCTGCTGGACGAGGCGATCGGACTGGCCTCGGCCAAGCCGGCGCGCGTGCTGCTGGTGGATCGCGGCCTGGCGCCGATGAATCGCGTCGAGGGCCGCGACGTCGACTACGCCGCGCTGCGCGCATCGCATTTGGCGGCGCAGGTGCCGGTGGCGTGGCTGGAATCGAACGAACCTTCGTACATTCTGTACACCTCCGGCACCACCGGCAAGCCGAAAGGCGTGCAGCGCGATGTCGGCGGCTATGCGGTGGCGCTGGCGGCGTCGATGAAACACAACTTCTGCGGCCGCGCCGGCGAAACCTTTTTCGCTACCTCCGACATTGGCTGGGTGGTAGGGCACTCTTACATCGTCTACGGCCCGCTGATCGCGGGCATGGCGACCATCATGTACGAGGGCTTGCCAATCTGTCCCGATCCCGGCATCTGGTGGCGCATCGTCGAGAAGTACAAGGTCACACGCATGTTCTCGGCGCCGACCGCCATCCGCGTGCTGCGCAAGCAGCCACCGGAGTTCATGCGCAAGCATGACAAATCGTCCTTGAAGGCGCTGTATCTGGCCGGCGAGCCGCTGGATGAAACCACCTCCAGCTGGATCGCCGGTGAGCTCGGCGTGCCGGTCATCGACAACTACTGGCAGACCGAAACTGGCTGGCCGATCCTCTCCATCGCCAAAGGCATCGAAGACGCGCCGACAAAACTCGGCAGCCCTGGCGTGGCGATGTATGGCTACAAGGTCAGGCTGGTGAACGAAACCACCGGCACGGAATGCGCGACCAATGAAAAAGGCGTGGTGATGATCGAAGGTCCGCTGCCGCCGGGTTGCATGCAAACCGTGTACGGCAACGACCAGCGCTTTGTCGACACCTACTGGACGCAACATGGCGGCAAAATGCTGTATTCGACCTTCGACTGGGGCGTGCGCGATGGGGATGGCTATTACTTCATCCTTGGTCGCACCGACGATGTGATCAATGTCGCCGGCCATCGGCTCGGCACGCGCGAGATCGAGGAGTCCATCACCAGCCATCCCAACGTCTCCGAAGTGGCGGTGGTGGGCGTGGAGGACAAGATCAAGGGGCAGGTGGCGGTGGCCTTCGCGATCCTGAAAGATGCCAGCGCGGCCACCAGCGAGCAGGACATCATGGCGGTGGTGGACCGCCAGCTTGGCGCGGTGGCGCGGCCGGCGCGCGTGTACTTCGTTACGCAACTGCCGAAGACGCGTTCCGGCAAGCTGCTGCGCCGCTCCATCCAGGCGATCTGCGAAGGCCGCAATCCCGGCGACCTCACCTCGATTGAAGATCCATCGTCCCTGCAGCAGATACAACGTGCGTTGATGTAAGGCGCCGGTAAGGCTGCTCTTCTATGCTGGGCACAAGCTCGGATAGAAGAGCGCTTTAACGGAGACACACAATGCAAGACGATCTGGTTCAAAAGATCAAACACGATCCCAATTATCAGCAGTTGGTGCGCCAGCGCTCCCGCTTCGGCTGGATACTCACCGCGCTCATGATGGTGGTCTATTACGGCTACATCCTGCTGATCGCATTCGACAAAGAATTCCTCGCCAAAAAAACCGGCGACGGTGTCATGACCTGGGGCATGCCGATCGGCTTGTTCGTGATCGTGTTTACCGTGCTGGTGACCGGCGTCTACGTCCGCCGCGCCAATAGCCGCTACGACGAGCTGACCCAAGCCATCCACGACAAGGTGAAAGCATGAACGCCATCAAACGCAACGCCGCGGCATTGATGCTGATGGCCGCCAGCGGCGCCGCTTTCGCGGCAGGCGGCGACCTTGGTCAGGCCGTCAAACAGCCCACCAACTGGACCGCGATCATCATGTTCGCCGTGTTCGTGGTGTTCACACTGTTCGTCACCAAATGGGCTGCGGCCAAGACGCGCTCCGCCGCCGACTTCTACACCGCCGGTGGCGGCATCACCGGCTTCCAGAACGGTCTGGCGATCGCGGGCGACTTCATGTCGGCCGCTTCCTTCCTCGGCATCTCCGCATCGGTATTCCTTAACGGTTACGATGGCCTGATCTACGCCATCGGCTTCCTGGTCGGCTGGCCCGTCATCACCTTCCTGATGGCGGAACGCCTGCGTAATCTGGGCCGCTTCACGTTTGCCGACGTGGCGGCGTATCGCTTCAAGCAAGAACCTATCCGCATCTTCTCCGCCTCCGGCACGCTGGTGGTGGTGGCGTTCTACCTGATCGCGCAGATGGTGGGGGCGGGCCAGCTGATTAAACTGCTGTTCGGCCTTGAATACTGGGTCGCCGTGGTGCTGGTCGGTACGCTGATGATGATCTACGTGCTGTTCGGCGGCATGACCGCCACCACCTGGGTGCAGATCATCAAGGCCGTGATGCTGCTGGGCGGCGCCAGCTTCATGGCGATTGCCGTGCTGGCGCAGTTCAATTTCAGCCCCGAGGCGCTGTTCGCCAAGTCGGTGGAACTGCACGCCAACAAGGAAGCCATCATGGGCCCTGGCACCTTCATCAAGGACCCCGTCTCCGCGATCTCGTTCGGCATGGCGCTGATGTTCGGCACCGCCGGCCTGCCGCACATCCTGATGCGCTTCTTCACCGTGCCAAGCGCGAAGGAAGCGCGCAAGTCGGTGTTCTGGGCCACCACCTGGATCGCTTACTTCTACATCCTGACCTTCATCATCGGTTTCGGCGCCATTGTTTTGGTCAGCACCAATCCGGAGTTCAAGGACGCTGCGGGCAAGCTCCTGGGCGGTAACAACATGGCGGCGGTGCACCTGGCCAAAGCTGTTGGCGGCAACGTCTTCCTCGGCTTTATCTCGGCGGTGGCGTTTGCGACCATCCTGGCTGTGGTGGCCGGCCTGACCCTGTCCGGCGCGTCGGCCGTGTCGCACGACCTGTATGCCACTGTCATCAAGAAGGGCAAGGCGCCAGCCGGCAGCGAGCTGAAAGTATCGAAGATCACCACCATCATCCTCGGCATCGTCGCCGTGGTGCTGGGCATCGTGTTCGAGAAGCAGAACATCGCCTTCATGGTGTCGCTGGCGTTTGCGATCGCGGCGTCGGCCAACTTCCCGGTGCTGTTCATGTCCGTGCTGTGGAAGGACTGCACCACGCGCGGCGCCACCATCGGCGGCTTTGTCGGCCTGATTACCGCCGTGGGCCTGACGCTGGTGTCGAAGTCGGTGTGGGTGGATGTGCTGGGCCACGGCAGCGCGCTGTTCCCGTATGCCTCGCCGGCCATCTTCTCGATGCCGCTGGCCTTCGTCTGCATCGTGGTGTTCTCGTTGCTGGACAAGAGCGGCCGCGCGCGCATAGACCGCGCCGGCTATGAAGCGCAGCAGATGCGTTCCGAGACCGGCATCGGCGCTGCCGGCGCCACAGCGCACTGATAAAAAAAGCAAGTGATACGACAATGCCCGGTTCGCCGGGCATTGTCGTTTTTAGGAGCGCGCGCAAACGGGTTTGATGGCGGTGGCCAGTAATGTGGTTTATCATCTGCCAACTATGCTGCCCAGGTATCAAGTGCCCACCAATTCCGACTTCGTAGCCGACGCGCTGGCGTTGATCGGCGTGCCCGCCTGCGCTTGCAGCGCGGATGGCGTCGTGCTGGCTGCGAATACCGCCTTGATAGCGTTGCTGGGCGCCGACCCTTGCGGCCGTCCGGTGGGCGACCTGTTCGCACGCCATGTGCGTGCCGCCAGCCTGGCCCACCTGCATGGCGCCGGGCGCTGGGACAGCTGCCTCACCTGCGCCGACGGCCAGTATGTATCGGTGCAAGCCTGGTCCAAGCCTTTGCCGCCGTCCGCCGATATCGATGGCCTGACCATCGTCTTCCACGACATCACCGAAGCCCAGCGCGATCAGCGGGCGCTGCGCAAGACACTGCTGGAGCAGCGCGCCATTCTTGAAAATGCGGCGGTCGGCATCCTGTTCAGCAAGGACGGCGTTATCCTCGAATGTAATATTCGCTGCGCTGAAATGCTGGGTTACAGCCGCCACGAACTGGAAGGCGCGTCCAGTGTCATCGTTTATCCGAGCGAGGCCGACTTCATCAAGCTGGGACAGGAGGCCGGGCCGAAGCTGGCGCAGGGCCTGTCCCACACCGCCGAGATCCAGGTGCGCCGCAAGGACGGCTCGTTGTTCTGGGCGCGCCTGTACGGCCGCGCCATCGATCCGATGCACACCGCCGACGGCAATATGTGGATCATGGAGGACATCAACGAGCACCGGCTGGACGAGGAAAAGCTGCGCCGCATGCTGCTGGAGCAGAAGGCGATTCTGGATAACGCCTCGGTGGGCATCCTGTTCACCCGTTCGCAACGCATGCAGAGCTGCAATCCGCGCATGGCGCAGATGTTCGGCTACGCGCCGGGCGAGATGGAAGGGCAGCCTTCGCTGATCCTGTTCAAATCGGAGCAGGACTACGAGGCGTTCGGGCAGGCGGCCGGGCCGCTGCTGGGCTCAGGCCAGCCGTTCGAGAAAGACGCGCACGAATTCAAGCGCAAGGATGGCAGCTTGTTCTGGTGCCGCGTGCGCGCCCGCGCGGTGGACGATGAGCATCGCGGCGGCGGCACCATCTGGATATTGGAAGACGTCACGCACTCGCGGCAAACGCAGATGGAGGTCGAGGCCATCATGACCAACGCCTCGATGAGCATCCTGTTCACCAAGAACCGTGTCATCACCCGCTACAACCGCGGCTTTGCCGAGATGTTCCGCTACACCGAAACCTCCGGCCTGGGTCTGCCCGGACGTGCGCTGTATCCATCGCAGGAAGCCTACGACAAGCTGGGGGGCGAGGCGTATCCCTTCCTCTCGATCGGCAAGCCGTTCCAGACCGAGATCGAGATGCGCCGCTCCGACGATACCACCTTGTGGGCGCAGCTGATCGGTTACGTGGTCAATCCCGAAGACCCGACCGCCGGCACCATCTGGGTGATCGAGGATCGCACCGAGCAAAAGCGCGCCGAGGAAGCGCTGCGCAATGCGCTGCTGGAGAACCAGGCGATCCTGGACAGCGCGGTGCTGGGCATCTCGGTGGTGGAGAATGGCCGCAACCTGCGCTGCAACCGCAAGATGGAAGAGCTGTTCGGATACGGGCCGGGCGAGATGAATCACCTCAGCGTGCAGGCCTTCTACGCCGACAAGGTGGCGTGGGAACAGGCGCGCGCCGAAACCGCGCGCGACTTCCGTGTCCGCCAGGTCAACGTCTCCGAGTATCAACTGGTGCGCAAGGATGGCAGCACCTTCTGGGCGCGCCTGTCCGGCCGGCCGTTCGACCTGGCCGAGGCCAATGGCCGTTCGGTATGGCTGGTGGATGACATCACCACGCGGCGCGAAGCGGCGGAAGCGGTGGCGCGCGCGCGTGATGAACTGGAACTGCGGGTGCAGGAGCGCACGGCCGAACTGGCGGGCGCCAACGCCCAGCTGCAAGGCGAAATCGTCGAGCGCCGTCAGGCCGAGGCGCGCGTGCACCACATGGCGTACCACGACAGCCTGACCGGCTTGCCGAACCGGGCGCTGTTGTCGGACCGGCTGGACCGCGCCATGCTGGCCGCGCAGCGCACCGAGCGCAAACTGGCGGTCATGTTCATCGACCTTGACCGCTTCAAGACCATCAACGATTCGCTCGGCCACATGATAGGTGACCAGCTGCTGAAGGAAGTGGCCAACCGCCTGTGCCGGGCGGTGCGCGCCAGCGATACCGTGGCCCGTTTGGGCGGTGATGAATTCGTGGTGCTGGTGCCGGGCATCCGCACCGCCGAAGAGGCCAGCCAGGTGGCCGAGAAGATCATCGAGGCGCTGTCCGAGAGCTTCCCGCTGGAGGGCCGCAATCTGCACATCACGCCATCGATTGGCATCAGCGTGTATCCGGACGACGGCGCCGACGTCGAAACGCTGATGCGCAATGCCGACGGCGCCATGTACCACGCCAAGGCCAGTGGCCGTAATAACTACCAGTTCTTCAAGGAGGCGATGAACCAGACGGCGGCGCGCCACTTCGAACTGGAGTCCAGCCTGCGCGGCGCGCTGGCGGCCAATGAATTTGAATTGTATTTCCAGCCCATCATGGACATCGGCACGCGCCGCCTGCACGCGATGGAAGTGCTGCTGCGCTGGCGGCGCGGCGGCAGCGAACTGGTGACGCCGGACCAGTTCATCCCCATCATCGAGGAAAACGGCATGATCGTCGGCATCGGCGAGTGGGTGATACGCCAGGCCTGCAAGCAAAGCATGCTGTGGCAAAGCCAGGGACTGGCGCCGGTGCCGCTGGCGGTCAACCTGTCGCCGCGCCAGTTCATGCATCGCGGGCTGGTGGAATCGATCCGCGGCATCCTCGACGACACCGCCATCGATCCGGCGCTGATCGAATTCGAAATCACGGAAACGGCGCTGATGGAGCACGGCGAGCAGACGCTGGAAATCCTCGGCCACATCAACGCCATGGGCATCCGCCTGTCGATCGACGATTTCGGCACCGGCTATTCCTCGCTGGCTTACCTCAAGCGTTTCCCGGTCAAGAAGATCAAGATCGACCGCGCCTTCATCAAGGATCTGGAAGACAGCGCGGAAGACCAGGCGATCGTCGCGGCCATCATCGCGCTGTCGGACAGCTTGCAGCTGTCGGTGGTGGCGGAGGGCGTGGAGACGGAAGGGCAGTACGCGCTATTGCAGCGCCACGGCTGCCAGTACGCGCAAGGCTATCTGTTCTCGCAGCCGGTGCCGCACGCCACGGCCCAGCTGCTGCTGCCGCGTTCTTAAGCGAAGGTGGCGATCACCGGCGTGTGATCCGACGGCTGTTCCCATTTGCGCGGCACACGGTCGATGATGCAGGCGGTGCAGCGCTGTTTCAGTGCATCCGACAGCAGCAGGTGATCGATGCGCAAGCCTTTGTTCAAACGGAAGCCCAGGCTGCGGTAGTCCCACCAGCTGAACGACTTGTCGGCCTGCTCGAACATGCGGAAGGCGTCGGTCAGGCCAATCTCCAGCAATCGCTTGAGCTGCGCGCGCTCTTCCGGCGACACATGCACCATGCCTTCCCACGCGGCCGGGTCGTGCACGTCGCGGTCTTCCGGCGCGATGTTGTAGTCGCCGACCACCGCCAGCTGCGGATATTGCGCCGCCTGTTCCTTGATCCAGTCGTGGAAGGCATTCAGCCACGCCATCTTGTATTCAAACTTTTCCGAGCCCACCGCCTGGCCGTTGGGTACGTAAGCGCACACAACGCGCACGCCATCGATGGTACCGGCAATGATGCGCTGCTGCGCGTCCTCAAACTTTGGATTGTTCTTGACGATATCGTGAATAGGCAGCCGGGAAATGATGGCCACGCCGTTGTAGGTCTTCTGGCCGGTGTAGGCAACGTGGTAACCGGCGGCCTCCAGTTCGGCCAGCGGAAACTTGTCGTCAGTTAATTTTGTTTCTTGAATTGCGAGCACATCGGTAGGGTTTTCCTCTAGCCACTTCATAACGTGCGGCAGTCTTACGTTCAAAGAGTTAACATTCCATGTGGCTAATTTCATACTTTCTTTCATGCTGGGTTCGGTAAAACGCATCTTACCGCATCCCCATTTAACCGACCTCATTGTCGACTTGTAAAGCTGTATGAAAAAACATGAAAAACCCTTTCGCTCACGGCTTCATGGGCCTAAAATGTTGCAAAATGTGTGAAATCAGAAAAAAATTGCCAATACTGTCTCATTGTTGTCAAAATAGAACCGAAAGGCAAGACAAAGTAACAAAATAGAAATATACTGATACAAATTAAGTGGAAAATTTTTGTTTCCACTTAGCAACTAAAAAATAGTCAACGTGGGGTCATTTATGTATTGCGAGGGCGCAATAAGTGATACTATACGGAAACAATAGTCTTTTTATAGTGAATGGCGCTTGGCGCATTTACAAAGGAACAGAAAATGCGATCTGCATTTGAAGCATGGGCACAGCGCGACGGTCACATTGTCCGACGCCGTGAAGACAAGCCGGATGAATATCTGGTCTTCGAAACGCAACGCCGCTGGGTGATCTGGCAGGCTGCACTGGAGCACGGCAAACCGCCGGGCGGCCGAAAGACCGCCGCGCAGAAGGAGGCCGCCGCCGCTGAAAAGCGCGCTGCCGAAGCGCTGCAACGCCCACCGGCCATCAATTCCGATGAAGCCGCGGTGCGCAACCAGGTGCTGAACGAAGTGCTGGATGCTTTCTCGTCGCTGGGCGGTGAGCGCGGCATGGACGACATCCTGAAGGTGGTGCAGGGCCTGAAAAAGAAACAGCAGGAGCAGGCCGAGACGCCAGCCGCTGTCAAGACTCCGGACCGCCACAACGCGTGATGCCGCAAGGCGTAAAGTGCAACGCTTTACGCCGCTTGATCAAGCGAATAAACCCGCCGGCGGGCTGTTACACTGGTCTGACTCCATTTTCCTGAGACAGACCATGTATTTCCGCCCCGCCTCCGCGGTCACCGCGCTCCTTGCCGTTCTGGCAGGCTGCGCTTCCCTTACAGAATCCACCGAGCAAAGCGTGCTGGTGCAAACCGTGCTCGATCACCGCGAGATCGCCGGGGTCGGTTGCGTGCTGTACAACGATGTGGGCAAATGGTTTGTCACCACGCCGGGCCGTGTCACGCTGCGCAAGAGCGCCGGCCCGCTGCGCATCGATTGCCAGAAGGCCGGCAAGGGCTGGGCCTATGAGAAGGTGGAGTCCAAGGTGGACGGTAATTTGTGGGGCAATCTGGCGCTGACGGCCGGCGTGGGCTACGTCATCGACAAGAATACCGGCGCGGGCTACGACTATCCGGCCACGCTGACCGTCGTCATGCATCCCGCGCAGGACAAGGAAGAAGGGCCGCCGCCGGCGCCCGGCGTGACCCTGTATTGACTTATCACCCCACGCGTTCGCCCGCCCCTCCCGCATTTCCCTACAAGGTGGTAGGAATTTCCCTATATTTCTATGAGGAAATTCTTGTTATTATTGGGAATGTTGTTTTTGATACTATCTTATTCATGAGGCGGGTATGCGTATTTCGGGTATGAAGGTGGTAACGCGGTTGGGCTTGGGATTTGGTTTGGTGGCGCTGCTGCTGGCCATCGTGACGCTGTTCGGCATCTACCGCATGGGGCGGATGCAGGAGCAGGTGACGGACATTGTCGATGTCAACAGCGTGCAGTCCAAGCTGCTGGCGAAAATGGATTTGACGGTGACCGAGCGCGCGCTGGCGTTGCGTAATCTGATCCTGCTGTCCGAGGAGCAGCAGGAGGAAATCCAGATCGAGTTCAAGCGCATCGTTGCGCAGAGCGAAAAGTACGAGCAGGCGCAAAACAAGCTGGGCGAGATGTTCGCCACCCAGCGCGGCACCTCGCCCGAGGAGATGGCGCTGTACGACAAAATCAAGCAGCAGGCGCAACTGGCCGCGCCCTTCGTCGCCAAGGCCAAGGCGCTGATCGAGGCGAAGAAAAACACCGAGGCCTATCAATTGCTGCGGTTTGAATTCCGGCCGGTGCAGAAAAAATGGTGGGAGTTGCTGCGCGAACTGGCCGCCATCGAGGAAACGCAAAACGTTGAGGGGGCGGCCGCCATCAAGCAATCCTATCAGCAGACCCGCTCGCTGATGCTGCTCCTCGGCGGACTGGCGCTGCTGTGCAGCGTGGTCGCGGCGGTGCTGATCACCCGCAGCCTGACCCGCCAGCTGGGCGGCGAACCGGGCTACGCCGCCGGCATCGCCACCCGCGTCGCCGCCGGCGACCTGAGCGTCGAGATCGATACCGCGCCGGACGACCGTTCAAGCGTGGTGTTCGCGATGAAGACCATGCGCGACGGCCTGGCCAACATGGTCGGCCAGGTGCACGACAGCGCCGGCGCCATCGAATCGGCCTCGGTGCAGATCGCGGCCGGCAACCTGGACCTGTCTTCCCGTACCGAGCAGCAGGCCGCCGCGCTGGAGGAAACTTCGTCGTCGATGGATGAATTGGCCTCCATCGTCAAGCAGAACGCCGACAGCGCGCGCCAGGCCAACGAGCTGGCCGCCTCGGCGTCGGCCATCGCGCTCAAGGGCGGCAGCGTGGTGGCGCAGGTGGTGGGCACCATGGGCTCGATCAACGAATCGGCTGGCAAAATCGGCAATATCATCGGCGTGATCGACGGCATTGCCTTCCAGACCAATATCCTGGCGTTGAACGCGGCGGTGGAGGCGGCGCGCGCCGGCGAGCAGGGGCGCGGCTTTGCCGTCGTCGCCACCGAGGTGCGCAACCTGGCCCAGCGCAGCGCTTCGGCGGCCCATGAAATCAAGGCCCTGATCGGCGATTCGATGGAGAAGGTCGAAATAGGCACGCGACTGGTCGACCAGGCCGGCGCCACGATGGACGACATCGTCGGCAGCATTCAGCGCGTTACCCATATCATGGAGGAGATCAGCTCGGCCACGCAGGAACAGAGCGCCGGCATCGATCAGGTCAGCCAGGCGCTGACCCAGATGGACCATGTGACCCAGCAGAACGCCGCGCTGGTCGAGGAGGCCAGCGCCGCCGCCGCGTCCTTGCAGGATCAGGCGAGCGGGCTGGTGGGGATGGTTGGCATGTTCAAGCTCGATGGCGCGCATGGCGGTACCGCCAGGACAGCGGTGGTGTCGCCGCTGGCGCGTCGCAAGACGCCGGCCGCGCCGGTCAGAATCACGGCGCCGGCGCGCCGGCGCGTGGCCGCCGGCGCCGAAGACTGGGAAGAGTTCTAACCGCGCTTACGCACGGTTGATCAGGAAGTTCGACAGCAGCGGCACCGGACGGCCGGTCGCGCCCTTGTTGCCGCCCGATTTCCACGCGGTGCCGGCGATATCCAGGTGCGCCCAGGTGTACTTGCGGGTGAAGTTCTCCAGGAACGCCGCCGCCGTGCACGACGCGCCGCCCGGCGTGCCGATGTTGGCCAGATCGGCGAAGTTGGACTTCAGCTGCTCGTTGTACTCCTCGCCGATCGGCAGGCGCCATGCGGTGTCGCTGGCGTTCTTGCCGGCGGCCAGAATCTCGTCGGCCAGTTTGTTGTGCGCTTCGTCGTCGCGGGTGAACAGGCCGCTCTTGTGGTGGCCCAGGGCGACGATGCAGGCGCCGGTCAGGGTGGCGATGTCGATCACGGCGGCCGGGTTGAAGCGCTCGGCGTAGGTCAGGGCGTCGCACAGAATCAGGCGGCCTTCGGCGTCGGTGTTCAGGATCTCGATGGTCAGGCCGTTCATCGAGGTGACGATGTCGCCCGGCTTGGTGGCGCGGCCCGACGGCATGTTCTCGCACGAGGCGATGATGCCGATCACGTTCAGCTTCAGATTCATCTCGCCGATGGCGCGGAAGGTGCCCAGCACCGAAGCGGCGCCGCCCATGTCGTACTTCATCTCGTCCATGCCAGGACCCGGCTTGAGCGAAATGCCGCCGGTGTCGAAGGTGATGCCTTTACCGACCAGCACCACCGGCGCGTCCTTGGCCTTGCCGCCCATGTGCTTGATGACGATGAATTTCGGCGGCTGCTCGCTGCCGTTGGTGACCGACAGGAAGCTGTTCATCTTCAGCGCTTCCAGCTGTTTGCGGTCCAGCACTTCGACGTCGAACTTGTAGTCCTTGCCCAGCTTCTTGGCGACGTTGGCCAGGTGGGTCGGGGTGCAGACGTTGGCCGAGGTGTTGCCCAGTTCCTTGGTCAGGTCCATGCCGTTGGCGATGGCCACGGCTTGCGCCAGCGCCAGCTTGGTGGCGGTGCTGCCTGGCACGGCCAGGGCGATCTTCTTCACGCCGGCCGCCGCCGGGTCCTTCTTGCTCTTTTGACCATCGGTGCGGAACACCGATTCATGGGCGCTTTGCACCACGTTGCGGATCGCCCAATTAACGTCGCGCTCTTTCACTTCGGTCATCGGCAGTGCGATAATAGCGTCGCTCGTGCCCAGGGTGGAGAAAGCCTTGAGTGCCGCGGCCACGCCGCCGGCGAAGCTTTTCTCGCTGACCGCGTCGTCGCTGCCCAGGCCCACCAGCAGCACGCGCTCGGCGGCGGCGCCTTTCAGGCCGCGCAGCAGCAGGGTGGTGCCGGTTTTGCCGGTGATGTCGCCGGACTTCAGCGCAGCCGTGATTTCACCAGCGCCGTCCAGCGCCTTGGCGGCTTGCGACAGCTTCTTGTTCTCGAAGACCGCGACCGCGATGACGCCGGCTTTGGCCGTAGCGATGGTGTTTTTTGTGTCGAATGCTTTTATGCTAAAGTCCATTTGATTCTCCGTGTCGTGTACGTACTTAAAACCTGTGGCCCATACAGCTTATATATGGGCCAAACTACCGAATTATAATCTTCAATGATCTTCCAACGCGCCCTACGACGTGAAATGGCCGCCACGGCCGGCGCCTCCTTCACGGTCCTGTTCAGCATCTGCGTTACCTGGACCCTGATCGCAGTCCTCGGCAAGGCCGCGGGCGGCAAGGTGGCGTCCAGCGACGTGATCGCGCTGATCGTGTTCGCAACGCTGAATTATCTGCCAACTATCCTCATCCTCACCAGCTTTATTTCAGTGCTGATGGTGGTGACGCGGACCTACCGCGATTCCGAGATGGTGGTGTGGTTCGCGTCCGGCCTGTCGCTGACGCGTTGGGTCGTCCCGGTTCTGACTTTTGGCCTGCCCATCGTGTTCCTGACCGGCGTGCTGAGTTTTGTCGCCACGCCATGGGCCAAGCAGAAAAGTTCGGAGTACGTGGAGCGCTTTGAAAAGCGCGAAGACCTGCAAAAAGTCTCGCCCGGCCAGTTCAAGGAATCGGCATCGGCCAACCGCATCTTCTTTGTGGAGGGTGTGGCCGGCAAATCGGCGGTGGTGCAGAACGTGTTCGTCAACACGGTCGACGAGAAGGGCACCGCCGTCATCGTCGCGCGCGAAGGCGTGATCAACACCGGGCCGAAAGGCGAGAAATACCTGGTGCTCAAAAACGGCCGCCGCTATCAGGGCGTGCCGGGCCAGGCCGACTTCCAGACCATGGAGTTCGAAAGCTACAGCATGCGCGTGACCAATCAGAATCAGGAACTGGATGGCGACCGCGATACCGACAGCACGCCCACCATGCAACTATTGAACGACACCAGCAACGCCGCGCGCGCCGAGCTGCTGTGGCGCGCCGCTTCGCCGCTTACCTGCCTGGTGCTGATCCTGCTGGCGATTCCGCTGGGCTTTGTGAATCCGCGCGCCGGCAGCTCGGCCAACCTGATCATCGCGCTGCTGATCTTCTTCAGCTATAACAACTTCGTCAAGCTGATCGAGGCCAGCGTCCGCCAGGGCAAGGCGGCGTTCGTGGTCTCGTGGTGGCCGCTGCACGTGGTGGCGCTGCTGCTGGTGTTTGGCCTGTTCGCATGGCGCCTGAACCTGAATCATCGTTATCACCCGTTGGCGTTGCTGGCCGCGCTCAAGCGCTCCCGCCACGCCAATAAGAAAGTCGTCCCGCAATGAAAATCCTGCAACGCTATTTCGCGGTCTCGATACTGCAAGCCGTGGCCTTTGTACTGGTGGCCTTCCTGGCGCTGCAAGCTTTCATGGACCTGACCGGCGAGCTGCCCAAGGTCGGCAAGAACGGCTACGCCATCCAGTACGCCTTCCTGTATGTGCTGGTGCAGCTGCCGGGCCACGTGTTTGAAGTGATGCCGCTGGCGGCGCTGATCGGCACCATCTACACCATGGCGCAATTCGCCGCCACCTCGGAATTCACCATCATGCGCGCGTCCAGCATGTCGACCCGCATGGTGGCCTGGATGCTGGCCAAGATCGGCCTGGTGCTGGTGATCCTGACCTTCATCGTCGGCGAACTGGTGGTGCCGCGCACCGCGCCGCTGGCGGAAAAAATCAAGCTGACCGCGCGCGGCGCGGCCATCTCCACCGAGTTCCGTTCCGGCTTGTGGACCAAGGATATCGTCAAGTCGGAAGGCATGACCGGTACCGTCATGGGCTCGCGCTTCTTCAACGTGCGCGAGGTGCGTCCGGACGGCACGCTGATCGATGTGAAGCTGTACGAATTCGACACCAACTTCCGCCTGCGTTCCATCACGCTGGCCAAGTCGGGCACCTTCCAAGGCAATAACAAGTGGCTGTTGAAGGATGTGACGGAAAACCTGTTCATCAATCCGCAGCTGCTCAAGCCGGACAGCCTGGCCAATCTGGAGAATAACTTCGCGCAGGAGTCGGGCCTGATCGAAACGCGCCGCAGCGAGAGCAAGGATCTGCTGTCCGAGATCACGCCGAAGATTTTGTCGGTCTCGCGTTCCGATCCGGAGCGCATGTCGGCCAACGAGCTGGCGGTGTACACCCGCCACCTGCAAGAGAACAAACAGGAGACCGAACGCTTCAAGATCGCGTTCTGGAAAAAGCTGTTCGATCCGCTGGCGATTTTTGTGTTGATGGCGCTGGCGCTGCCGTTCGGCTACCTGCACACGCGTAGCGGCGGCGTGAGCCTGAAGATCTTCCTCGGCATCATGCTGGGGGTGAGCTTCCTGCTGGTGAATACCTTGTTCTCGCACCTTGGCGTGCTGAGTACCTGGCCGGCGATCCTGACCGCGATCGCGCCGAGTTTATTGTTCCTGCTGCTGGCGATATGGGCCATGTGGTGGGTGGAGAGACACTGATGACGACACAACGCGCACTGGTTTTGTTTGCACACGGCGCCCGCGCCGCATCGTGGGCCGCACCGTTCGAGCGCCTGCGCGACCTGACGCGGGCGCGCGAGCCGCAGGTGCGGGTGGAGCTGGCTTTTCTGGAACTGATGTCGCCGCGCCTGCCTGAACTGGTGGCCGCGCTGACGGCCGATGGCATCAACGACATCACCGTGGTGCCGGTATTCCTGGGGCAGGGCGGCCATGTGCTGCGCGACCTGCCGGTGATGCTGGACGACCTGCGCGTGGCCTATCCGCAGGTCAGCGTCAAGGTGGTGGAAGCGGCGGGCGAAAACGCCGCCGTGCTGCAAGCGCTATCCGACTATTGCGTTGGCGCCTTATCTCAGCCTGCGCCAGACTGACAGCGGTACATGCCCGTCCGGCCGCGCCGGCACGCGATAGCTTAGTTCATCGCCTTTCAACGTATAGCGACGTTCCTGCCGCGTGCCTTCCCAGTTTGAAAACGCCGCGCTTTCAATGATGAAGGTCAGCGTGTGCGAAGGCTCGTCGATGGCCAACTGGCCGAAATGCGTGCTCGATCCTTCCACGGCGGCGCGGAATTCCTGCGCCGTGCCGCTCTTCTTGTCGCCGCCCGTGAAGCGTGGGCGTCCCCGCTGGTAGATCTGCACCGCATAGCGGCCGTTTGTATCGATCATCATCAGGCCGGCCGGCGCTTCGCCGTAGTCCGGCACGCGGCTGCCATCGGGCAGCAGACGGTCGGCCGCCACCAGCGTCCATGTGCCGGCCAGTGGAAAGGGCTGGGCAGCCAGTGCCGCCTGATGGGCTGGCACCCACATGAAGAGGCAAAACATACGGTTCAACAGTTTCATCGTCATCTCCTTAAAAAGATACGATAGCGCTGTTGCTGGCTGAACGAAATTCCCTAAATATGTGCATTTTGTGTGCATAATTGCACAATGAGCCAACCAGACTGGGACGACCTGCGCTTTTTCCTTGCCTTGCATGATGCCGGCACGCTGTCCGGCGCCGCGCGCGCGGTGGGCGTGGAGCACACCACGGTGGCGCGCCGTATCGACGCGCTGGAGACCGCGCTTGCCGTCAAACTGTTTGATCGCTTTCCCAAAGGATGGTCGCTTACCGCCGCAGGCCGCGCCCTCGTGCCGCATGCGCGCCAGATGGAGGACAATCTGCACGGATTGATGCGCGCGGCCAGCGGCGCGGCGGCGGTGCGAGGCAAGGTGCGCGTGTCGGCGCCGCCGGCATTGGCGTCCTGGTTGCTGGCGCCGCGCTTGCAACCGGCGCTGCATCGCCTGTCCGGCGTTGAGCTGGACTTGCGGGGAGAAACGCGCGAGACGGACCTGATGCGGCGCGAATCGGATATCGCGCTGCGCTACAACCGGCCCACCGCGCCCGGGTTGACGGTGCGCTCGCTGGCGACGGTGGCTTACCGGCTGTGTGCCAGCGAGGCATATCTGGCCCGGCGCGCGCCGGCGCAGTGGGAGTTTCTCGGCTATGACGAACTGCTGCAACACACGCCGCAGCATCTGTGGCTGGAAAAGGTGCGCGGCGAGCGCCGCTACTGCCTGCGGTCCAATGACCTGGGCACGCTGTTCCAGGCCGCTGTCGCTGGGTGCGGGGTGGCGGTGCTGCCGGATTATTTCCGCGCCGAAGCGCTGGTGGACATCCCCGCACCGGCCTGCCCGGTCAAGCGCAAGCTTTGGATCGTCATGCACGAGGACGTGCGCCGCGCGGCGCCGGTGCGTGCCGTCGCGGACGAGATCATCGCTTTGTTCACTTCCGGGGAATGATCTTTACCTCATAGATCTTCGGCCACAGTTTGCCGGTGACGAACAGGCGCTTGGCCGCGGCGTCGTAGGCGATGCCGTTCATGACGTTTTCGCCGTTGGGGCCTTTACCGGCTTCGGGGTATAGCTTGCCGAAGTCGATCCAGCCGGTGATCTTGCCGGTGGCGGGATCGATGCGCGCGATGGTGTTGGTGTGCCAGATGTTGGCGTAGATTTCGCCTTCCACCACTTCCAGCTCATTCAGCTGATCGACGGCGATGCCGTCGGCCGTGACTTTGATGCGGCGTACTTCGAGGAAGGTTTTCGGATCGAGGAAGCGCAGCGTGGAGGTGCCGTCGCTCATGATCAGCTCTTTGCCGTTCTGCGTCAGGCCCCAGCCTTCGCCGGGGTAGGCGAACTGGTTTTTCAATTCAAAGGTCTTCAGGTCGAACACAAAGCCGGTCTGGGTTTGCCACGTCAGACCCACCAGCGTGTCGCCCCATGCCGTCAGGCCTTCGCCGAAATACTGCGGCGGGATGTCTTTGCTTTGCAGGACTTTGCCTGTGGCCAGATCGACTTTGCGGATCGACGATTTGCCGTTCAGGCCTGTGCTCTCGTACAGGACACCGTCGCGGTACAGCAGGCCCTCGGTGAAGGCTTGCGTGTCGTGCGGGTAGCTGCGCACCACTTTGTAATCGTAGGTGGGCACCGCGGCCGAAGCCGCGGCGGATGTCAGGGAGGTGAAGAGGAGGGCTTGAGCGTAAATCTTGTTCACTATGCGGTCACCGAATTTTGTAGTTCAACCATGGCGTCCAGCGTGGTGCCGGGAGCGTCCAGCTCCGCCTGCACGCACGCGCGCGCTTCCGGCGACTGCACCAGCGACACGGCTTGCTGGCGCGCGATCGCCGCCGCAGCAGTATCGCCGCAGCCGTTCAGCAAGTCCAGCACCAATGCCACTTCGGTGGTGTAGTTGAATACATCGGCCAGCATTTCCGCCATGCCTTCGGTGGTCAGTACGTTGACCTTGTTCTTCAGTTCATTCAGCTGCATGGCCGCCAGCGCCAAGTGATGCTCGGGCTGCGGCAGGTAGCGGCGCGCCAGCGCATAGTCGCCGCAGGCCATGATGGAAGGCAGGGCGGCGCGGGCGTTTTGCTGCGCCTGCGCTTCCGGCAGGCTTTGAAACAGGTGGTAGGTGTTTTGCAGGTCGCCCAGCTTGTCGTTGATAACGCGGATGTCGTGGAACAGCTGGGGCGCGGACGGCAGTTCGGCCGTCAGGCGGTTGCGCAGCTCGACCAGCGCGTGGTGGGCCGGCAGGTATTCCTCCGCCAGCTTGGCCCATGCGGCCAGCACATAGGACAGGCGCAGCGAGGCCGCATCGGCGGCATCGAACAGGGCGATATATTCCCGCAGGGCGGCTTCAAAATTGCCCTCGGCGTGGGTTTGCCAGGCGCTTTCCAGTCTTTGAACAATGTCCATTACTACCTCGATTGGTGGGAATGGCTATTCTAATACCGAAAAATGGAACTCAGGCGCGGAGTTGCGTGACTATTGTCTTGCTAATCTCGCTGATGCTCGCGCGGGCGCATGGCTTCGCCGATCATCACCAGCACCGGGCCGTGCGGCGTGCCCAGGCCCTGCGTCAGCTGGGCGATGGTGATGCGCTGGATCTGCTGGTCGGCGCGGCTGACGTTTTCGATCACCACCACTGGCGTGTCCGCCGCGTGGCCGTGGGCCAGCAGGCGTTCGGCGGTGGCGATGGCTTCGCGGCCGCCCATGTACTGGATCAGGGTGTCGGTTTCCGGAATGGCGTCGTGGTCCGAGTGTTCCGGCGCGGTGGAGGAGGTGAAGAAGGCCACGCTGCGCGCCACGCCACGCTTGGTCAGCGGCTGCTTGGTGGCCGCCGCCGCGGCCAGCGCGGTGGTGATGCCGGGGACGATTTCGGCTTCGATGCCGGCCTCCTCCAGCGCGCGCAGCTCTTCGTCGGCGCGGCCGAACATCATCGGGTCGCCGCCTTTCAGGCGCACCACCAGCCTGGCGCGGCCGGCCGCATCAACCAGTTGTTGGTTGATGACTTGCTGCGCCACCGAGCGTTGGCCGCTGCGTTTGCCGACCGGGATCTTTTCCGCTTGCGGGCAAAGCTCCAGCATCTCGGGCGTTACCAGCGCATCGTGCAGCACGATATCGGCTTGCGCCAGCAGGCGCGCACCGCGCAGGGTGATGAGATCCTGGGCGCCGGGGCCGGCGCCGATCAAATATACTTTTCCGGGAGTGGCCATGGGGGGATTCTTTTGTCGGCTGTGGCACCGTCATCCCGGCCTGCGCCGGGATGACGGGGTGGGGTTGCTGTTACAGGCGAATCATACCAGCGGCCACAGTCTGGTGGGTCACTTCATCGATCAGGATAAAGGCGCCGGTGGCGCGGATGTCGCTGTAGGCATCGGCCGCCAAGGGCTGCTGCACGCTCAGCTCAATGGTGGCGATGTCGTTCAGCTTCAGGCCTTCGGCGCTGTGGCGCTGCTGGGTGTTGATGTCCAGCAGAGACTCGATCGTCTTCACCTTGGCGGAGGTCTGCCTGGTGCCATGCTTGATCCAGTACTTGCGGCGCACGTCCAGCGGCTCGTCCGACATCCAGCACACATCGGCCTTCAGCTGCTTGAGCTGCGTGGCCGGCTGGTCGGCGCTGGCCAGCAGGTCGCCGCGCGAGATGTCGAGATATTCGTCCAGCAGCAGGGTGATCGACTGGCCCACCACCGCCGACTGGTGCGAACCTTCCAGCGTCAGGATGTCTTTCACGGTCGCGCTCTGGCCCGAGGGCTGCACCACCAGCTTGTCGCCCACCGACACCTTGCCGGCTTCGATACGGCCCATGTAGCCGCGGAAGTCGTTGGCTTCGTGGCCGTTGTGGCGCGCCACCAGCTGTACCGGGAAGCGGAACGGTGCGTTGTGCGATTCGTCGTACACCGACAGCGATTCCAGCAGCTCGATCAGGGTCGGACCCTGGTACCAGTCGAGCTTCTCGCTCTTTTCCACCACGTTGTCGCCGGTGAGGGCGGACAGCGGAATCGGCGTGATGTCTTTCAGGCCCAGCGACGCGGCAAACTCGCCGTAGGCTTTGACGATGCGGTTGTAGATGTCCTGATCGTAGTTCACCAGGTCCATCTTGTTGACGGCCACGATCACGTGCTCGATTTGCAGCAGGTGGGCGATGGTCGAGTGGCGCTTGGTCTGGATCAGCAGGTCGACGCCGCCGTCTTCGCGCAGCTTCACCTTCGACACGTCCACCAGAATGATCACGGCGTCGGCGGTCGAGGCGCCGGTCACCATGTTGCGGGTGTACTGTTCGTGGCCCGGGGTGTCGGCGATGATGAACTTGCGCTTGGGCGTGGCGAAGTAGCGGTAGGCCACATCGATGGTGATGCCTTGTTCGCGTTCGGCTTCCAGGCCGTCGGTCAGCAGCGACAGGTCGACGGTGTCGCCCACGGTGCGCTTGTGCTTGGAGCGCGACATGGCGTCCAGCTGGTCGGCGAAGATGCCTTTGCTGTCGAACAGCAGGCGGCCGATCAGGGTGGACTTGCCGTCGTCGACGGAACCGGCGGTGATAAAGCGCAGCAGGCTTTGTTCGTTGGTATGCGTGGTCATTAGAAGTATCCTGCTTTTTTACGTTTTTCCATCGAGGCTTCGGACGTCTGGTCGTCCATGCGGGTGGCGCCGCGCTCGGTCACCTGGGTGATCGCGGTTTCAGCGATGATCTGTTCCACGGTTGCCGCGTCCGAGGACACAGGGCAGGTGCAGGAGATATCGCCCACGGTACGGAAGCGTACCACCTGCGTCTCGACGGTTTCGCCTTCGCGCGCCGGGGTCAGGTCGGTCAGCGGCACCAGCAGGCCGTTGCGCGGAATGACCTGGCGTTGGTGCGCGAAGTAGATCGGCGGCAGTTCCAGCTTTTCGCGGGCGATGTACTGCCACACATCCAGCTCGGTCCAGTTAGAGATCGGGAACACGCGCATGTTCTCGCCCGGGTGCACACGGGTGTTATACAGATCCCACAGCTCCGGGCGCTGCGACTTCGGGTCCCACTGGCCGAATTCATCGCGGAAGGAGAAGATGCGCTCCTTGGCGCGGGCCTTCTCTTCATCGCGGCGGGCGCCGCCGATGCAGGCGTCGAAGCCATGTTCGGCGATGGTTTCCAGCAGCGTCACCGCCTGCGCGGCGTTGCGCGAATCGGTCTGCGGATTACGCAGCCGCACGGTGCCCTTGCGGATCGATTCTTCCACCGAGCCGACGATCAGGCGTTCGCCCAGTTCGGCCACGCGCTTGTCGCGGAAGGTGATGACTTCTTCAAAATTGTGGCCGGTGTCGACGTGCACCAGCGGGAACGGGAATTTACCCGGACGGAAGGCCTTCTCCGCGATGCGCAGCAGGACCACCGAGTCCTTACCGCCCGAGAACAGCAGGGCAGGGTTGCTGCATTCGGCAGCGACTTCGCGCATGATGTGGATCGCTTCCGACTCCAGGGCATCAAGGTGGCGCGAATTCATGTGCGCGTTGTTATCTACTAAAGCGTTCATTTGATTAATCTCTTTCAAACCGCAGCTTAAAAATTAAGCAGCGACAGATTTAATGCGTATCAGTTTGCCGTCGACCACGTGCAGGCCGCACTCCTTCGACTCCGGATTCTCCCACCACCAGCGGCCGGCGCGGACATCTTCGCCCGGCTGGATGGCTCGGGTGCACGGCTCGCAGCCGATCGATGGATAACCCTGGTCATGCAGCGCATTGTACGGCACCTTGTTCTCGCGGATGTAGTTCCAGACGTCTTCCTCGGACCAATCGGCCAGCGGATTAAACTTGGTCATGAAATGGGCCGGATCGTCTTCCTCCACCATCAGCGACGAGCGGGTGGCGGCCTGCGCGCGGCGCTGGCCGGTAACCCAGGCCTTGTTGCCCGACAGGGCGCGGCCCAGCGGCTCGACCTTGCGGATGCGGCAGCATTCCTTGCGCATCTCGATGCTGTCGTAGAAGGCGTTCAGGCCATGCTGGGCGACGTAGGCTTCCACCGCCTCGGCCTGCGGCTTGAACAGCGCGATGTCGTAGCCGTAGTGGGCCTTCACCTTGTCCAGCATGTCCAGCGTTTCCTTGTGCAGGCGGCCGGTTTCAAGCGAGAAGATGCCGATGTCGTAGCCGCCCTTCAGAATCAGGTCGGTCAGCACCATGTCTTCGGCCGCCAGCGAGGAGGCGAAGACGGCGGGGCTAAAGTCGCTGGCGATGCGGGACAGCGTGGCGCGCGTGTCCGCAATCAGCTTGCTCAGGTCACTCATGACTACTCCAATCAAATGCCGGCGCCGTCGTTGTTGACCACGACCGGCGCGGGACGCGCGTGGCGGCGGAACAGCGGGACTTTCTGATCGACCGAAGCCTGGTAGGTTTCGGAGAAATCGGACAGGCCTTTCAGCGCGTCGTGCGGATCGCGGTCGGCGCGCACGGCGTAGGCGTCAAAGCCCACGCGCTGCATCGAGAACAGCTGGTCGCGCAGCACGTCGCCGATGGCGCGCAGTTCGCCGGTCCAGCCCAGGCGGGTGCGCAGGTTGTAGGCGATCGAATAGCCGCGGCCATCGGTGAATTTCGGGAAATCGACGGCGATCAGCGGGAACTGGTCCAGCAAGCCTTTCAGCGTTTCAGGGCGCTCGTCGGAGGCGATCCACACGGCGATCTCGCCGGCGGCGGTGCGCGCGGCCAGCACCTCGCGCTGCACCAGCCACAGGCTCAGTGGCACGATGAATTTGCCTTCCGGGACTGCCACGGTGGCCGGGTCGACCACCGGTGCGCCTTCCACCGGTTCGGCCAAGCGCAGCACCTGCCAATCGTCTGCTACTACTTCACGGCCCTTGATAATCAAATGCTTAGACATATTCATCCTCTCCAACCAGACGGCCGCCTTTTTCAGCGATCGGCGTGGCGTACACAAATTCCTTGAACGGGGCGACACCGATGCGCGCGACGCATTCGGCAAACGATTCATCCTCAAAACGATCACGCAGATAGACTTGCAGCAGGCGGTCGATCACTTCCGGCATTTGCAGCGCGGAGAACGACGGGCCGATGATCTTGCCGATGGCGGCGTTGTTGCCTTGCGCGCCGCCGATCGACACCTGATACCATTCGCTGCCGTCCTTGTCCACGCCCAGCACGCCGATGTTGCCGACGTGGTGGTGACCGCAGGCGTTGATGCAGCCGGAGATATTCAGCTCGATCTCGCCGATGTCGTGCTGGAAGTCGAGGTTATCGAAACGCTCGGCGATGGCGGCGGCGATCGGGATCGACTTGGCGTTGGCCAGCGAGCAGAAATCGCCGCCCGGGCAGCAGATCATGTCGTTCAGCAGGCCGATGTTCGGCGTCGCCAAGCCGTGCGCCTTGGCTTCCTGCCACAGGGCGAACAATTGCGACTGCTCGACGTCGGCCAGCACCACGTTCTGTTCGTGGGTGACGCGCAGTTCGCCGAAGCTGTAGCGGTCCGCCAGGTCGGCCATGAAGTCCATCTGCTCGGCGGTGGCGTCGCCCGGCGGCACGCCGGTTTTCTTCAGCGACAGCACCACGGCCGCGTAGCCCGGCACCTTGTGCGGCTTGACGTTGCGGTTGACCCAGTTGGCGAAGGCCTTGTTGCCGTCTTGCGCGGCCACCACGTCGCTGTCCTCCAGCGTCTTGTAGGCTGGCGGCTGGAAGTAGTCGATCACGCGCTGCATCTCTTCCACGGTCAGGGTTTCCGGACCGTCTTTCAGGTCGGCCCATTCTTCTTCCACCTGGCGCTTGAATTCTTCCACGCCCACGGCCTTCAGCAGGATCTTGATGCGGGCCTTGTACTTGTTGTCGCGGCGGCCGTGCTGGTTATACACGCGCATCACGGCTTCGGTGTAGGTCAGCAGGTGCTGCCATGGCAGGAAGTCGCGGATCACGCTGCCGATGATCGGCGTGCGGCCCATGCCGCCGCCGGCCATGAACTTGAAGCCGATCTCGCCGGCTTCGTTGCGCACCACGGTCAGACCGATGTCGTGGATGGCGATGGCGGCGCGGTCTTCCACGGCGCCGTTGATGGCGACCTTGAACTTGCGCGGCAGGGCGATGAATTCAGGGTGGAAGGTCGACCACTGGCGCAGCACTTCGGCGTACGGGCGCGGGTCGATGATCTCGTCGGCGGCCACGCCGGCGTACGGGTCGGAAGTGGTGTTGCGGATGCAGTTGCCGGAGGTCTGGATGGCGTGCATCTCCACCGAGGCCAGGTCGCTCAGGATGTCCGGGGTCTGTTCCAGCTCAATCCAGTTAAACTGTATGTTTTGACGGGTGGTGAAGTGACCATAGCCGCGGTCGTATTTGCGGGCGATGTGTGCGAACATACGCATTTGCTTACTTGCCAACAAACCGTAAGGCACGGCAATACGGAGCATGTAGGCGTGACGCTGCATGTACAGGCCGTTTTGCAGGCGCAGCGGCAGGAATTCGGCTTCGGTCAGCTCATCGGCCAGGCGACGGCGTACCTGGTCGCGGTATTGGGCGATGCGCTCACGGATGATGAGGTGGTCAAACTGGTCGTATTGATACATGTATATTCTTCCTGGATAGTCGCGGATTCCCCAAACTAGCGCTAATAGTAATAAACTTCGTCTTTATTCCAAACGACTTAGTCTTTATTTGCTTATATAAGGATTGGGCATAAGCTTGGAAGCTAATAATTTTAAGATGGGCCAAGACCTGCAATGAACCTTCACCAGTTGCGCTTTGTGCGCGAAGCCGTACGCCAGAACTACAACCTGACCGACGCCGCCAAGGCGCTATTTACCTCGCAGCCGGGCGTGTCCAAGGCGATTATCGAGCTGGAGGAGGAGTTGGGGGTCGATATCTTCACCCGTCACGGCAAGCGCATCCGCGGCTTGACCGAGCCGGGGCGGCTGGTGTTGGAGTCGGTAGAGCTGATTATGCAGGAAATCGACAGCCTCAAGCGCATCGGCAAGGAATACGCGGCCCAGGACAGCGGCAGTTTTACCATCGCCACCACACACACGCAGGCGCGCTACACCCTGCCCAAGGTGGTGCAGGCCTTCATGCAGAAGTTCCCCAAGGTGCGCTTGTCTTTATTGCAAGGCAACCCGCAGCAGATCGCCGAGATGGTGCAGCGCGACCAGGCCGACCTGTGCATCGCCACCGAATCGATCGCCGGCGTGACCGGTCTTGTCACTTTGCCATGCTACCAGTGGGAGCACGTGCTGGTGGTGCCGCCCGACCATCCGCTGCTGCGCAACAAGCAACCGACGCTGGAAGAGATCGCGGCTTTCCCCATCATCACGTATGATGGCGCCTTCGCCGGCCGCAGCAAGATCGACCACGCCTTCTCGCTGCGCGGACTGAAGCTGGACGTGCTGCTGGAAGCCATCGACGCCGACGTGATCAAGACTTATGTGGAGCTGGGCATGGGGATCGGTATCATTGCGGGCATGGCTTTCGACGCCGAGCGCGACAAGAACCTGCGCGCCATCCCGGTGGGCCACCTGTTCGGCATGAATGTGTCGCGGGTGGCGGTCAAGCAGGGCGCCTACCTGCGCAGCTATATTTACACCTTTATCGAACTGCTGGCTCCCACGCTCAACCGCAAGTTGATCGAGCAAGCCATGAGCGGCGAAAAAGATAATTACGAACTATAAAGAAAGCATCATCATGATTACCAACCAGTTGACACAATATTACGCCGTCAACGCGGACAACTACGACCAGGTGTACGCCCAGGAAGAGCGCTACGACGACTTGGACGACTTGCAGGAAATGGTCGCCGAGCTGTTCCAGGACCACAAAGTGCTGGAGCTGGGCTGCGGCACCGCCTACTGGACCGACCTGATCTCGGAAACGGCGGAATCGGTCCACGCCACCGATATTTCGCAGGAAATGCTGGACCTGGCCGAAACCCGCGGCCTGGATGAGGATGTCGTCACCTTTGGCCAAATGGATGCCTTCAACCTGCCGGACGGCCTGGAAGGCCAGTACACCGCCGTGTTCATCGGCAACCTGTGGTGCCACGTGCGCCGCGAAGACCAGGAAAAATACCTGAAAACCCTGCGCGCCAAGCTGGGCAAGGACATCCTGCTGGTCATCCTCGATGAATCTTATGTGGATGGTAACTCCACCGTGATCGCCCGCACCGACGCCGAGGGCAACACCTTCCAGCAGCTGGTAGCCGACGATGGCCAGCGCTACGAGATCATGAAGAACTACCTGACCGACAGCACCCTGCGCAAGCGTTTCGCCAACCATGCCAAGCAGATCCGCATCGAGCGGCTGGAGTACTACTACCTGCTGAGCTGCCGCCTCAAATAACTTGCAAACTTGATGTTCATTTACAACAAAACACGACAAATGGTTTTTGTCACATTGTTGAAGTAATTGATAGGCATGATTCCGGCCGTGGAATCAACACGCATTTTCTATCAACCTTAAGTAGAGAACATCAAGTGAAAAAACTTACTCTGGCAGCACTGATCATCGGCGGCTTCGCTGCACAAGCCCACGCTCAATCGAACGTAACGATCTACGGCCTGGTGGACGCCGGCATCGTTAGCGAGCGTGGCGGTGCGGCCGGCTCTCTGACCAAGGTCACCAGCGGTATCGGCGGCCAGTCGCGCATCGGCTTCAAGGGTACCGAAGACCTGGGCAGCGGCCTGTCGGCAATCTTCACCCTGGAAACCGGCTTCAAGGCGGACGATGGCTCGCTGGACAGCGCCAACACCATCTTCAACCGCCAGGCCTTCGTTGGCCTGAAAAGCAAAGACGCCGGCCAGCTGACCATCGGCCGTCAATACACCCCGCTGTACCTGGCACAAAGCCAGGTGGCTGACCCGTTCGGCGCCGGCTACGCTGGTTCGATCAAAAACCTGTTCCCATCGGCTGGTGCCAACACCCGCGTGAGCAACGCCCTGGTGTACTCGACCCCGGTAATGGAAGGCTTCAGCGCCGACGCCCTGTACGCGCTGGGTGAGCAAGCTGGCAGCACCACCGCCGGCCGTCAGTTCGGCTTTGGCCTGAACTTCGCCCAAGGCCCGCTGAACGCGCGCCTGGTCTACAACAACAAGAACAACGACACCGCCGCTGTCGGCACCACCCCGGCCAAGATCCAGGACACCGGCCGCACCACCATGTTTGCCGCCAACTACGACTTCCAGGTCGTCAAGGCTTACTTCGCCTACGGCGCCAACAAAGGCGTGAACAGCGCCCAGATCCCGGTGGCCAACGCCTACGGCTACACCGTGGCTCCCAAGCCTAGCCTGGACAGCAACGACCTGCTGATCGGCGCGCAAATCCCGGCCGGCAATGGCACCGTGATGGCGTCGTACATCCGCAAGAACGACAAGACCGTCAACAACCAGGACGCCGATCAGTGGGCGCTGGGCTACCTGTACTCGCTGTCGAAGCGTACCGGCGCCTACGTTGCTTACGCCAAGATCAAGAACAAGAACGGCGCCGGCTACACCGTTGGTAACAACAACGAAGCGGGTAGCGGCGACAAAGCCTTCAACCTGGGCATCCGTCACGCATTCTGATTGGTCTCCGGCAGCGGCAGGCGGATCATGATCCGCGTGCCGCCGTCGCTGAGGATGGCGATATCGCCATGCAGCGCCCAGACGCGTTCGCGCATCCCGATCAGGCCGAAGGACGAAGCTTTGTCCATATCCTTTTCGGCGATGCCGCGGCCGTCATCATGGATGGTCACGTGCAAGGCCCCGTCCTTGCGGTACAGCGACAATGCCACCTTGCGCGCCTCGGCGTGGCGGGTGATGTTGGTCATCGCTTCCTGCGCAATGCGGAAGATGGCGGTGCTGTAGGCGTCGTCCAGTATCAATTCCTCTTCATTGGCGTCCAATGTGCAAGCGATGGCGTTGCGCGACTCAAACTCGTGGCGCAAGCTCTCCAGCGCAAAATACAAACCGCCCTCATCCAGCGCACGCGGCCGCAGATTGCCGGCGATGCGGCGCAGCGAGGCGATGGCCGACATCAGCAATTCATCCATGCCTTTTTGCAGCTTGCGCGCGGCCGCGCTGTGGCCGCTGTGGCGTTGCAGCAGGGCCAGGTCGCCGCGCAGCGTGGCCAGCAGCTGGCCGAGGTCGTCGTGCAGTTCGCGCGCGATGTGCTTGCGCTCTTCCTCGCGGATGGTTTGCAGCGCCGCCGACAGTTCGCGTAGCTGCGAATACGATTGTTCCAGCTGCTCCTGCACCTGCTTGCGCTCGGTGATGTCGCGCAGGATGATGGTGTAGATGCGCTGGCCGTTCTCGCTCAGCGAGGAAATCGTCCCCTCCAGCGGGAAGTGCTGACCGTTGGCCTTGAGGCCGGTCACCGCGTAGTCGCTGGTGCGGCGGCCCTTGGTGCGCATGCGGATACCGGTGGCGCCGAAGTAGTGCGCCGCGCCGTTGGGCGCCTGCTGGCGCTGGTCGCGCGGCACATAGTGCTCCAGCGGCGCGCCCTGCATGGCTTGCGCGGTGGTGCCGAACATGGCGGCGGCGGAGGGATTCACCTGCAAGATGCGCTGGTGCTCGTCGGTGGAAATGATGGCGTCGGTGGCGTGCTGGATGATGCCGCGGCTACGCTTGGCGGTGGCGGCATTGCGGGCGCAGTGCCAGCCCATGCGCCAGGACAGGCGCGTGGCCGCGGCCAGCGCGGCGAGAAGGAGGAAGGTGTGTGTGTGGCGGCCCATGTGTGTCTCCATGCGGCCGGAGGGCCGCCTGGAGTCACACTAATTCAGAAGCCGGTGCGGGCTTTTGATTTACATCTGCTTAAACAGATGCAGGAAGCTGCGGCTGACTTCCAGCTTGTCGGAGCGGCCCTTGATCATCACCAGGTGGCGGCCGCGAATGTCGCGCGTCACGCCTTCGATGGCGTTGACGTTGACCAGCGTGGCGCGGTGGATTTGCCAGAACAGCGCCGGATCGAGCTCCTCGGCCAGGTCGCGCACCGGCTTGCGGATCAGGGCTTCATACTTTTCCGTCTGCACGCAGGTGTATTTCTCGTCCGAACGGAAGAACAGGATTTCCTCGACCGGAATCATGCGCAAGTCCTGGCCGATGCTGGCCTGTATCCATTGCAGGTGCTGCGGCTTGGGCGCGGCGATCTTCTCGGTCAGCTGGGCCAGCATGGCGGTCACGCTGGCGTTGACGTCGGTCGCGGCGGCCGGCTTGTTGAGGCGGGCCTTGAGACGGTCGACCGTCACTTGCAGGCGTTCCTGCTCGGGCGGTTTCAGCACGTAGTCGATGGCGCCCCGCTCGAAGGCCTCCACCGCGTAGGCGTCGTAGGCGGTCACGAACACGATGATGCTCTTGTTGCCGATGACCGAGGCGGCTTCCATGCCGGTCTTGCCCGGCATGCGGATGTCGAGGAAGGTGAAGTCCGGTTTGAGCTCGTCGACCAGCTGGATCGCTTCGTCGCCGTTCTTGGCTTCGCCGATAATGTCCAGCTCGGGCCAGACCTGGCCCAGGCGCATGCGCAACTGATCGCGCATTAAACGTTCGTCGTCTGCAATGATTGCTGTAGGCATCGTGTTCGGGTGTGAAGTTGGCTAAATAATAGTTTAAATAATTTTAACTTGATTTGGTCGCGAGCTGGTAGGGGACTTCGATGGTGACAATCACCCCGCTCGGGCTGTTGGCGGCGATCAGCAGCTGGCCCTGTTCGCCATGCAGCAGCTTCAGGCGCTCGCGGATATTGCTGAGGCCGAGCCCGGTGCCGTCGCTGGGCTTGGCGCCGAAGCCGAGACCGTTGTCGGTGACGATTACGCGCAGCTTGTTGTGGGCCACGTCGGCGTGCACTTTCAGGGTGCCGCCCTCGGGTTTGCCTTCGAGACCGTGCTTGATGGCGTTTTCCACCATCGATTGCAGCATCATGGGCGGGAAGGCGGCGGTGCGCAGGCCGTCGGGGATGTCGAAGTCCACGGTCAGGCGTTCTTCCATGCGCATTTTCAGCAGGTTCAGGTAAGCCTCGACCATGTCGGCCTCGCGGCCGAGATTGGTGATCAGGGCGTTGTCGCGCATTTGCGGCAGCACGGCGCGCAGGTACTTGATCAGGCTGCGCTGCATGGCCGAGGCGCGCGGCGGATCGGTTTCGATCAGGTGCTCGACCGAGGCCAGGGTGTTGAACAGGAAGTGCGGTTCCACTTGCGCCTGCATCATCTGCATTTTGGCTTCGCTGAGCTGGCGCTGCATGGATTCGCGCTCGGCGGTGGCGTTGGCGGTCTGGGTCTCCGCTTCGGCGCGCTTTTTACTGCCCATCAGGAACTTGGTGCCGAACAGGGCCAGCACCAGCAGGGTGATGAAGCTCTTGAACCAGGTGGAGGCCTGGCCATGGTAGCGGGCCACCTTCTGCTCGGCGGCGTCGTCCACCGCCTCCTCGATGGCGTTGGACAGCTCCTCGCCAATTTGCGGCGGCAGGTCGATGTGGACTTCCTCGCCCGGCAGCGAGGGCAGGGCAGGCACGGAAGCGGCGCCTTGCTTGCCGGACTTGGCGGGAGCGGCTGGCGCTTCCGGAGCCTCCGGCGCGGCCGGTGCCGCCGGAGCTTCAGGCGCCTCTGGCGCGGCGGAAGGCGGCGTGGCGTCCTCGGTGTTCTTGTTGCGGATCTTGCCGCGCGGGTTGAAGTGGATGCCGCTGTCGTCGATCAGAATATTGGTGTCGCCGCTTTTGCGCTTCTGCATATTGTGCGAGCTGCGGTCGATATTGTCCTGGACCGGGCTGGACGAGAACAGCTCGTCTTGCAGGATAGAGCCGGCAGCCAGCATCAGGGCGGCAAACACCAGGAACTTCCACCACGACAGCTGGGTGACCCAGGTAACGATCGCATCAAAGCCGCGATGCAGCGTGCTGCCGGCGGTTTTCAGGGTGTCTTGCACTTTAGGCGTAGGGAACATGAACGGCTTTCACACTTAACATGATGCAAGTGTAACGAAGCCTGCCCGCGCGCACCATGCGATTGCGACAGTCTGCAAAAATCGGGGACCAGACGGTATTTTCAAAAGGAAGGTCTTGCCAAACCGGCGAACGGTTTGCTATAGTTCGGTCCCTCGCGAAACAGCGCATGCAAATGTGAAGTAAAAACGAGGGGTTGACGAGATAAACGAAACACTTCATAATCTCGCTTCTGTGCTGATGAACACAACGCTTCAACAGCAGCAACACGGTTCTTTAAGAATTTACAGTCGATAAATGTGGGCGTTTGATGCTGCAACAAAAAGCATTAAATGCTCAACAAGAAATACTGTCAGTATTTTGAGTGGGCGAACCATGACCAGAAATGGTCATCAAACAGAGATTAAACTAAAGAGTTTGATCCTGGCTCAGATTGAACGCTGGCGGCATGCCTTACACATGCAAGTCGAACGGCAGCACGGACTTCGGTCTGGTGGCGAGTGGCGAACGGGTGAGTAAT
>NZ_WNKY01000003.1 GCF_009720825.1 Duganella radicis
CGCCATTGCCGCCGGCGCCCGCATTGCCGCCGTTGCCGGCCGGGTTGCCGGCCGCGCCGTTGCCGCCATTGCCGCCGCTGCCGCCGTAGGCATTGGCGGTGGCGGTGGCGTCGCTGCCGCCGGTGTTGTTGGCGTTGGCGTTGCCGCCGGCGCCGCCATTGGTGGCGTTGGCGCCCGGTGTGGCGCCGCTGGCGCCGGCGGCGCCGGCCGTGCCGTATTGGGTGACGTCGGCCGCGTAAGCCTGGCTGACGGCCAGGGTCAATAGCAAGGGGGCCAGCTTGCGTTGTGGGCCAGGAGGAAGCACGCGCATGATGCAGACCTTTCAGTAATGGACGATAGTGTTTATATGACAACGTCCTCCACTGTCGCAGGATTGCCTGTCAGCGTAAATGATGCAGGTGCATCATAAGATCGGGAACATTTGTTCCTGGCAGGCAAAATAGTCTTGTTGATTTGATATTTTCCGGATATGCTGAACCAGGTCTCATCTCGGGCGCGGAGCGGTCATGGAGCAGCTGGAAGTGTTGCTGATGCAGTTGTACGGCGCCTTGCGCGAGTGCGGCGGCGCCGGATATGCGCCATATGCCATGAGCTTGTTCCAGCCGGTGCTGGGCTACGATTCGGCCCGCATGACCACGGTGGATCTGCGCGGCGGCGGCATGTTGGTGCGCGACGCGTTGTTATTCCGCGAACCGGACAACATGATGCTGGACTGGAGCAGCATCGCCGCCAGCGATCTGGTGATGCAGGATGCGCTGGCAAACCTGAACCACGCCGTCACCTTTCACGCCGCCAGCCGTTATGCGGGTGCCGGCCACGCCATCATGCGCGACTACGCCCAGCGCTACCAGCACCGCAACGGCACGGTGCAGATCATGCACGATGCCGGCACCGGCTATCACGTCGGCGTGTCGCTGTACCGCGCCGCCGACAGCGCCCGCTACAGCGAAGCCGAGCGCCTGGCCGCGCAGCGCCTGATTCCCCATCTGGCCGAGGCCATCCAGTTAAGCAGCGCCATGCGCCGTCAGCAGCCTGGCGAAGAAGCACAGGGCCGTCTGGCGATCGCCTCGTTTGACGGCAGCCTGCATTACTGCGGTCCGGCCTTCGAGGCGCTGCTGCAACTGGAGTGGCCGGAGTGGCGCTTGCCGCATCTGCCGCGCGTGCTGGTGGATGGCCTGGCGCGCGGCGCGGTGCGGCGCTATCACGGCCGGCATGCGCAATTCAACGCCACGGTGGTGGGGCAGCGCCTGTTCGTGCGTGGCCGGCGTCATTTCCGCCTGGAGCAGCTGGCGCCGCGCGAACGCGAAGTGGCGCGCCTGTTCGGTGGTGGCCATTCCTACAAGGAGATCGCGCGCCGGCTCGACGTGGCGCCCGCCACCGTGCGCAACACGGTGCAGCGGGTCTACCAGAAGCTGGCGGTGGGCAGCAAGGCGCAGCTGGCGAACCTGATGTCCGCCGACCATTAGCGCGCGAAGTGCGCTTCGATTTCTTCCAGCGTCTTGCCCTTGGTTTCAGGCAGCAGGAAGGTGGCGGTGAGGAAGTAGAGCAGGGTGGCGCCGGCCCACCAGAAGAACATGGTCGCGTAGCCGTACTGGCCGACGGTCGGCAGGAAGGTGGCGGCGATCATGGTCGAGACGAACTGGTTGATCAGCAGCGCGATGCTCATGCCGTTGGAGCGGATGCGGGTCGGCATCAGCTCGGACAGCGCCAGCCACACGCACACGCCGGGACCGACCGCGAAGCCGGCCACGAACAGGCACATGGCCGCCGCCACTTGCCAGCCATGCGTGGTGGAGGGCACGGCGGCCAGGTCGGCGCGCTCGATGTGCAGCGGCGCCGTCATGCCTTCGGCCGGATCGGCGAAGGGATTCAGGTGCAGTTTGCGGAAGAAGGCGCCGATAACGCTGTCGGCTTGCACCGTGTCCTCGCGGCTCATGTGCAGCAGCGGCAGGGCGGGATCGTCGCTGCGGCGGGTTTGCACGTTGGTGAACGGGCCGTAGGAATAGGCCACGGTGAGCTGTTGCGGTGTTGTGCTGGTGCTGCCCAGGCTTTGCAATGTGGCGGCGTCCAGTTGCAGCGACAGGCTGTCGGACTGGATCCGCGCTTGCAGCGCGGGGCGCACGTCGTGCTGTCCGGATTCGGCGCCGCGGAACAACAGGCCGGCCGCCACCAGCGCGGTGACGATGCCGCCGGTGCCCAGCATCAGCAGGAACTTGCGGCCCTTGCGGTCGACCAGGATCACGGCCACGACGGTCATCAGGGCGTTCAGTACTTTCAGCACCACGTCGCCGGCGTTGGCGGTGGTGCCGGGCAGGCCGGCCTGATTCAGGATGTTGACCACGTAGGCCAGCACCGAGTTGATGCCGGTGGCCTGGTTCAGCGCGAGGATCAGGCAGGCCAGCAGGAAGGGCAGCAGGTAGCGGCGGCTCAGGAGCGGATCGGCGGCTGGCGCGGTGGCCTCCGTAGCTGGCGTGGTGGCGGTGGCGCTTGGGGCGAGGGCTTGCTGGATTTCGTGCAGTTCGGCCTGCGCCTCGTCGGCGGGGCGGGTACGCAGCAGCGCGGTACGGGCTTCTTCGACCCGGCCTCGGCGCGCCAGCCAGCGTGGCGACTCGGCCAGCAGCAGCGCGCCGATGGTGAACACCAGGCCCGGCGTCAGGCACCACCAGAAGATGCTGCGCCACGCGTGATCTTTGGCCGCAAACACCGCCGCCGTGCGCTCGGCTTCGGCCAGATGCTGGGCGGCGGCGGTGGCGGTTTCCACCGCATGCGCTTGCATCAGACCAATCACCGCTGCCGCCACCAGACCTATCGTCAGCAGCAGCTGAAACAAGGCCGCGCCGCGTCCACGCTGGCGCGCATGCAGGCACTCGGCCAGATACAGCGGCACGATCACGCCGATCAGGCCACCGCTCACGCCTTGCAGCAAGCGGCCGAGCAGCAGCGGCAGATAGCCATCGGCCAGCGCGATCAAAGGAATACTCAAGGTGAACAGCACGCCCGACAGCACCATCGCCCAGCGGCGGCCGATCAGATCTGCCAGCGCGCCGGCAAACAGGGAAGACAGCACGGAACCCAGCAACACCGCGGCTACAATAAAGCCCAGTTGCTGCGCACTCAAATGCCACGCCACCGACGCTGTCGATTCAAGATAAGGCAACGCGCCCGCGATGATGCCAACGTCGATACCGTAAAGCAGTCCACCCATCCCTGCGATGAACAGTAAAAATCCCATGGCGCGTGCTTGCATCGAGTCTCCGTCTAGTTGGTGGTTAGATCGATGGCTTCACCTTCCACGAAGACGGCCACCGGTTGTAATTCCGCGTTGAGTACCACGATATCGGCCCAGGCGCCTGGCGCCAGCCGTCCGCGCTGCGTCTCGCCCAGATAGTCGGCAGGGTAGAGCGACAGGCGGTGCGAGGCGTCGGCCAGATCCAGCCCGAGGCCGACGAAATTGCGCAAGGCCTGGTCCATGGTCAGCACGCTGCCGGCCAGCGATCCGGTGGCCAATCGCACGCAGCCCAGGCACTTGTAGACGCGCTGGCTGCCAAGGCCATATTCGCCATCCGGCATGCCGGTGGCCGACGTTGCGTCAGTCACGCCGTACAGGCGCGGGATTGCCCGCAGCGCCGCCCGGATCGCCCCCGGCGCCACGTGCTGGAGGTCCGGAATAATCTCGGCATACTCCGCATGCGCCAGCGCCGCGCCGACGACGCCAGGATGGTAGTGGTTCAGCCCCGTCATGCCGTTGTACAGATGGGTGAAACCGGCCGCACCGGCTTCCAGCGCGGCCACGCCGTCTTCATACGTGCCGTTGCTATGGCCGATCTGCACGCGAATGCCGAGTTCATTGAGTTGCGGGATCAGCGCCAGATGGCCGTCCACCTCCGTCGCCAGGGTCATGGCGCGGATCGGCGCCAGCGCGTGATAGCTGCGCACCAGATCCATGCTGCCCACCGCGATCGCATCCGCAGGCTGCGCGCCGAGGCGGTGGATGCTGAGGAACGGGCCTTCCAGATGCACGCCCAGCATGCGCGCCGCGCCGGTTGGACGCTGGGCGATGGTTGGTGCCAGTCCGCGCAAGGCGCGGCGGATCGAGTTGTCGGTGGCGGTCATGGTGGTGCCCAGCATGGCGGTGGTGCCGTGCTTCGCATGCGCGCGCGCCACGGTGGCGCCGGCGTCGCCGCCCTGCATGATGTCCACGCCGGCCGCGCCATGCACGTGCAGGTCGACAAAGCCGGGCAGGATGGTCAGCGTGCTGTCCGTGCCATTGTCTTCGCGGATGTGCTGGATGCGCTGGCCGAAAGCGATGCTGCCGTTGATCCAGCCGTCCGGGGTAAGAATACGTCCACTCAGCACAGCGTCACTCCGCGATCAGGACTTCGATGCCGGCTTCCAGCAGGCCGTCGCGATATTCCGGACTGATGCCGGCGTCGGTGACCACCGTGTGCACGCGGTCCAGCTGCACGATGCGGTGCAGACTCACGCGGCCGAACTTGGAGGCGTCGGTCAGCACGATGATCTTTTTGGCCCGCTCCACCATCTTGTGATTCAGGCTGGCCTCCGCCTCGTGGTGGGTGGTGACGCCGAACTGCAAATCGAAACCGTCCACGCCGAGGAACAGCTTGTCGAAGCTATAGGCTTGCAAACAGGCTTCGGCCTGTGTGCCCTGGATCGACAGCGACTGCTTGCGCAGCAAGCCGCCGGTCAGGATCAGGTCCACGCCTGGTGCGTCGGCCAGCTCCCACGCGATGTTCAGGCCATTGGTCATGACCGTGACCCCTTGCGCCTCGCGCAAATGGCGCGCCAGCGAAATGGTGGTGGTACCGGAGTCGATGATGATGTTATCGCCCGGCTGCACCATGCGCGCGGCGTAGGCGCCGATGCGCGCCTTCTGCTCGTGGTTGATGGCGTCCTTCTGCGGCACCGTGTGTTCGGTCGGCGGCGTGCGCGCCAGCGTGGCGCCACCGTGGCTGCGCGTGGCCAGGCCTTGCGCTTCAAGGGCGCTCAGGTCGGTCCGGATGGTCACCGCGGAGACGCCCAACTGGTCCACCAGCGCGTTGACCTGCACCGAGCCGTGTTGGGTGAGCGCCTGCAAAATGGTGGCGCGGCGTTGACTGGTATGTCGCATGGTTGTGCTGATAATCTGTCAAAAATGGCAGCTTAACAGATCGCAGCCGCGGCGCCAGCCTGCGCGGCGTGATCGGCGGCGGCGTTGCGGTTGCAGGCGCGCGCATATTGCGCCAGCAGGCGGCCGATCTTGTGCTCCAGCAGGGCGTTGGCCTTGGCCGGCAACTGGCCTTGCAGCACTTCCAGATACTGCTCCGGCAGGTATTGGCTGAGTAGCGACAGCGGAATCTCCAGCGCATCCAGATTGTCCACCAGCTTCTCGACCGCAGCCACCACCGGCGCCTCGCCCCAGTAGTAGCGGCAACGGTCGCTCAGGCCATAGCGGCGCAGCAGGCGCTGCTCGGCGCTGGTGCCGGGATAATGCTTGGCCCAGTGCCTGGGCTGCGCCAGCATGGTTTCGTCCAGCACCTGCATCAGGCGCGAGGCCTGGCCGGCCGGGACCAGCTGTTCCTCGATCTGGCACAGTGCCACGAAGCCTTCGCGCAGGGCAAAGGTGGCGGCCGGGCCGACCTTGAGGATCGCAAAATGGTCGCGCACCATCTGGTGCAGCGCCGATTCGCGCTGGTAGTCGGTGGAGTGGGCCTCGAACACAATGCCCGGCTGGCCGGCCACGAAGGCCGACAGCTCGGCCGCCTGCGCCGCGTCGTAGTGCTGGATTTGGGAGTGGTCGAAGTCCACGCCCGGCTGCACCACCATGGCGATCACGCGGCGCCAGGCGCTGTGCAGCTTGTGCTCCATGAAGGCTTGGCGGTGCACGTCCAGTGTGCGCTGCGCCGCCTTGGGCGAAGTGACGGCGCCGGCCTGCGCCAGATTGGCTTCGCCGCCGGGAATCGGCACTTCGGTGCCGATCACGTACACCGGCGGCGGCAAGCCTGCCTGCTCGGCGGCTTGCTCGGCGACGATGCACAGGCGTGCGGAACGCGCCGCGATGGTTTCATCGCTCAGGTATTGCGGATCGTCGGCGCAGCGCATGCTGCAATCGAGGTGGATTTTGTGGAAGCCGGCGGCCGCGTAGGCGGCGATCAGCGTTTCCGCGTGCCCCATGGCGGTGGCCGCGTCCAGTTCCTGCCAGGCGTTGGGGCCGAGATGGTCGCCGCCCAGCACCAGCTTCTCCAGCGGGAAGCCATGCTCGCGCGCCAGCGCATGCACATATGCGACAAACTGCGTCGGCGTCATGCCGGTGTAGCCGCCGAATTGATCGACCTGATTCGACGTCGCCTCGACCAGCAGCACGGTGTCGTAGGTGGTGGCGACGCGCATGGCGGCGCGCAGCACGCTCGGATGGCTGCAACATACGCTGTACAAACCGGCGGCTTCGCCACGGCGGTGGGCGGCGATGATGTGCTGGACGGGAGACGGGGAATCGGTGGTCTTCATGATTAACTCAGTTGTTGACGAGCGAGGAGGGCGGCGCCGCGTGCGCCGCCGGCATCGCCGAAAGTGGGCGGCAGCACGGGAGGCGTGCGCACGCCGGAGAACAGGTGGCGGTTCATGGCCGCCGGCAGTTTTTCGTACAGGTGGGCCAGTTGCGACAATCCCCCGCCCAGTACAATCGCATGCGGATCGAGCGTGATCACCAGCGTGGACAGCGCGTTGGCCAGCAGGTCCAGATGCACATCCAGCGTGTGCTGGGCAACCGCCGAACCGCTTTGCGCGCGGGCGACGATGGTCAGCGGCGTTTCATCGCCGCCGCCGAAGTGGCGGTACATCTGCTTCATGCCGGGACCGGCGACGTAGCGCTCAAGGCAGCCGCGCCGTCCGCAAGGACAATCGAACAGCGGCAGGCCGTGCGGCTCCAGCAGCGATGCGGCCAGTGGCCAGTGGCCCCATTCGCCGCCGACGCCATTCGGGCCGCGTATCAGTCGGCCGTTGACGCAGTAGCCGCCGCCGGCGCCGGTGCCGATGATGGCGCCGAACATGGTGGCCATGCCCTCGGCCGCGCCGCCCTGCGCTTCGGACAGGGCGAAGCACTGGCAGTCGTTGCCGATGGCGAGCGGGCGTTGCAGCGCTTCTTCCAGCGACTGCGCCACCTGACGGCCGTTCAGCGCCGGCACATTGGAGCTGAGCTGGCGGCCGGTGGCGCTGTCGATCACGCCCGGCAGGCCGATGCCGACCGGCGCGCGCGTGCCCAGCGCAACATCGGCGCGGACGATCAGGCCCTGGATGGCGGCGACAAACTGCGCGAAGTCGGTGCCGGGTGTGGCCACGCGTTCGCGATGCACTTCGCGCAGTTGCTGGCCTTCTTCGGCAAACGCCACCAGCTCGATCTTGGTGCCGCCGATGTCGATGCCGTGATAGCCGTTGTTAGAATTCGTCATGGCGATAGATGGTGACGCCTTGAACCACGCGGTTCACGATGCCGCCCGTGAAAGGATTGTCGGGACACAGTTGCAGCAGCGCCGATTGATGCAGCGCGTATTGTTGCGCCATCAGCAGCCACAGAGGCGCCAGCCAGGCATCGGGCCACGAGGGCGTGTCGATGCCGAAGTCGCCGCCGGCGCCCACGGTCAGCACCTTGGCCGCCACCTGATCGCGGCGGAGCTCTTGCAGCAGGTCTTGCTCGTACCGGCGCGACAGCGGATCGGCGCTGCGGAACAGCAGCACCAGCGTGTCGTGTGTGACGGCGGCTTTCGGACCGTGGCGGAAACCGAGGGCGCTGTTCGCCATCGTCATGACCGCGCCTGCGGTCAGTTCCATGATTTTGAGCGCGGCTTCTTTCGCCAGCGCTTCCAGCGGACCGCTGCCCAGATAGATGACACGCGAGACGCGCAACTGGGCCAGCTCCGCCACCGGCGCGGCCCACTGCGCCGCCGCCTGTTCACCCAGACCGGCCAGTGTATTCAGGCGCTCCGGCTGGAAGTCCGGATCGAGCACGCTCAACGCCGCCAGCAGCATGCAGCTAAAGCTGCTGGTCATGGCGAAGCCACGGTCGCAGCTGGCCGCCGGCATCATCAGGTTGAAGGTGTTGGCATCCTGGGTGCCTTGCTGCGCCAGCGCGCCTTCCGCGTTGCAGGTGATGTTGAGGAAGCGCGCATTCGGCACCAGATCGCGCACCAGCTGCACGGCGGCCGTGCTTTCAGGGCTGTTGCCGCTGCGGGCGAAGGACACCAGCAGCGTCGGCGCGCCGGCTTCCAGATACAGGGCAGGGTGAGTCAGCAGGCTGGTGGTCGAAATGGCGCGCACCTGGCACGGCCACGCCGCGTTGATTTCGTCCGCGATGATCTCGCCCACATACGCCGAGCTGCCGGCGCCGGTCAGGATCACGCGCTGTTGCGGGTTGCGCAGGCTGTCGCCGAGGAAGGCGGCTATGCGGTTTTGCTCGGCGCTCAGGTGCGCCGCCAGCTCGCGCCACAGGGCGGGCTGGTGGGCGATTTCTTCGGCGGTATCGAGGCCGCCGATGTCGCGCCAGTCGGTAGTCGAACGCTGGAATAAGGTAGTCATCGAAAGAATTCTCTGTTGAAGGTCAGGCAAAGAGTAAGGTTTAATTTTCGAAAAGTCAAATACGAAAGATAAAAGAAAGAAATACTCCACAACAACTTTGCTTTAATGTGCTTGTTTCACGACATATTCGAAAGTGAAGCATGGTATGCGGACCTGATTCGAAAGATTTTGGCAATTATTTTTCGCTTTTTGCTTTCTTTTGGTTGACCGGCCTTGTTTTTATTTTTAGAGTAAATGTATCCCCACGGATTCTTTTCGAAAAATAAGCAAACTATGAGACACATTTTCGCCATCGTTGCCTTGTTCGCCAGTGCCCCGCTGCTGGCCGCGCCAATCGGCAACCTGCGCACCATGACCGCTGCGGCGGGCCAGCAGTGGAATCTGGTGACCGATACCGGCGCACAGCTACAGCTTAGTCTTCCGCGCGCCGATGTGCTGCATATCTGGGCCGGCCCGCGCGGCGGTCTGACCAGCGCCGGCGACAAGGCGGCGCCGATTGTGGTGGCCACACCGGCGGCCTCGGTCGAGCACAGCGTCAGCGAGCAGGCCGACCACATCGTGATCCGCACGCCGGCACTGAGCTTGCGCATCGACCGCAAGCCGCTGCGTTTTACTTTATATCGTGCCGGCGAGGCGCAGCCGCTGTGGCGCGAGGTGCAGCCGCTGGAGCTGGGCGACAGGCAAAGCGTGCAGACTCTGTCCAGCGACAAGGCGGAACGCTTCTTCGGCGGCGGCCAGCAGAATGGCCGTTATGAATTCAAGGGCAGGCAGTTGCAGGTATCGTATTCCGGCGGCTGGGAGGAGGGCGATCGGCCGAGTCCCGCGCCTTTTCTCATGAGCTCTCGCGGCTGGGGCATGCTGCGCAATACCTGGTCGGACGGCAGCTACGATTTGCGCCAGAACGATCAGATCACGCTGGAGCATGACGAGGCGCGTTTCGATGCCTACTACTTCGTCGGCAGGGATGTGCGCGAAGTACTGGCGCGCTACACCGAATGGACCGGCCGCGCGCGCATGCTGCCGCGCTGGGCGCTGGAATATGGCGACGCCGATTGCTACAACGACGGCGACAACGTCAAGAAGCCCGGCACGGTGCCGAAAGGCTGGAGCGACGGCCCGACAGGCAAGACGCCGGACGTGATCGAGACCGTGGCACGCAAGTATCGCGAGCACGATATGCCGGGTGGCTGGATTCTGCCGAACGATGGTTATGGCTGCGGCTATTCTTCGCTGCCGGAGACGGTGCAGGGCCTGGCCAGATATGGCTTCCGCACCGGCCTGTGGACCGAGAACGGCGTCGAGAAGATGGCGTGGGAGGTCGGCACCGCCGGCACCCGTGTGCAGAAGCTTGATGTGGCTTGGACGGGCAAGGGCTATCAGTTTTCTCTGGATGCGAACAAGTCTGCCTATGACGGCATCCTGAATAATTCCGATGGACGTCCGTTCATCTGGACGGTGATGGGTTGGGCAGGCACGCAGCGCTACGCGGTGACGTGGACTGGCGACCAGAGTGCCAGCTGGGATTACATCCGCTGGCATGTGCCGACCTTGATCGGTTCCGGCTTGTCCGGCCAGGCCTATGCCACCGGTGACGTCGACGCGATTTTCGGCGGCAGCCCGGAGACCTATACCCGCGATTTGCAGTGGAAGAGTTTTACGCCGGTACTGATGGGGATGTCCGGCTGGGCGGCAGCGGAACGCAAGCATCCGTGGTGGTTTGCCGAGCCTTATGTCAGCATCAATCGCCGCTATCTGAAATTGAAGATGCGCCTGACGCCATATATGTACACCCTGATGCGCGAGGCGGAGCAGAGCGGCGCGCCGCTGGTGCGTGGCTTGATGTGGGATCACCCGGACGATCCCGCCGCGTACACGGAGGCTTATAAATACCAGTACCTGCTGGGCCGCGATCTGCTGGTGGCGCCGGTGTACCGCAGCCAGGCGGTCAGCCAGGGATGGCGCCGCGGTATCCATTTGCCGCAGGGGCGGTGGTTTGATTATTGGGATGGTCGCCAGGCCACGGCCGGCAAGGCCGGGCGCGATATCGATCTGGCGGTCACGCTGGACAAGCTGCCGGTGTTCGTGCGCGCCGGCGCCATCCTGCCGATGTATCCGGAGATGCTGTACGACGGCCAGAAGCCGAAGGACGTGCTGACGCTGGACCTGTACCCACAAGGTACTTCCGAATTCACGCTGTATGAGGATGATGGCAACACGCGCCGCTATCAGGAGGACGCGTTCAGCCAGCAGGTGATCCGCATGAACGCCGGCGCCGAAGGCGTGACGGTCGACGTGGCGCCGGTCGCCGGCAGCTACGACGGCCAGCTGCCACAGCGCGCCATCGCGCTGCGCATGCTTACCCGTCAGCGCCCCGCAGCGGTGAGCATCGCCACCATCCCTTCCACGCCGGCGGCCGCTGTGCTGCCGCCGCTGGCAGATCGCGCCGCGTTCGATGCGGCTGCGGAGGGCTGGTACTTCGATGCGGACGAGCGCCTTGGCACGTTGCACGTCAAGACATCCAGCCGGGACATCCGCCAGCCGTTGCGCTTCGTGGTGCAAGCGCCTGCGGCCACCGTTGCCGATGACGCTTTCCCGGCCGCGCCGGCACTGGGCCGCGCCATCCCGGCCGACGCCATGATGGTGCTGAACCGCCCATCCGAAGAAAACGGCTACCCGCTGGAAAACGCGTTCGATAACAATCCAGCCACCTGGTTCCGCACCACGCGCAGCCCGGCGGTGCAGGGCGGACCGCACGAGTGGGTGATCGGCTTCACCGAACGCCGCTTGATCGACGGCATCGAACTCGCTCCGCGCAACGATCAACACTGGAAGAACGGCCAGATTCGCGACTACGAAATCTACATGAGCGACAACAACGGCGACTGGGGGCGGCCGATCAAACGTGGACAGCTGAAACTGGAGCAGGGTACGCAAACCATCAACTTCCCGCCCGTTGCCGGCCGCCTGCTGCGCTTCCGCGTCCTCAGTACGCAGAATCCCGACGGCGACGGCGCCGCAGCCACCGACCCGATGGTGACCGCCGCCGGCGCATCCGCCGCCCGCGCCTTCAACGCCGCAGTCCCGAGCGAAGTAGCGCCGATCACACTGTCCGAATTCCACGTGATGGCCTACCAGCCGAAGGAAGGCGCGGAGCTCCAGCAATACCTGTCCGACCTGGCGTTGCCGAAGTCCATTAGCCGCGACAAACCATTGCGCGGCAAGGAGATGCGCATGAACGGCCTGTGGTTCCGCAAAGGCCTGGGCGTTGGACCATCCAGCCGCATCGACCTGCAACTGGCGGGCACCTGGAATCTGCTGCGCGCCGACCTTGGCGTCGACGACAGCTGCCGCGATGCGGGCGGTCTGCAATTCCAGGTCTGGAGCGGCGAACGCCTGCTGTACGACAGTGGCCTGATTACCGCGCCAGCGGTGGTCAAGCCGGAGATCGACATACGCGGATTAAGCCAGATCAGCCTGCGCACGCTGGGTGCGCGCGGCGGCAAGCCGCAGCAGGTATGCGGCAACTGGGCCAACGCGGTCCTGCTGGGCACGGAGGGAAGCACGGTCACGCCGCGCTAGATCCAACACAGAGTTTTCACACGAAAGAGCCCCTCTTCGGACCGGGGAGGGACTGTTGCAGCCTCACGATAACAAACCATGTATAAAAGGGAGAGAACCATGCAGATGAAAAAACTGGTCGCCGCGATGATGGCGGTAGGTCTGGCTTCGACGGCATTCGCCGCCGAGGACCAGGACGACAAGATGGTGCGAGTCGAGGTGACCGGCTCCAGCCTGAAACGCATCAACGCGGAGACGGCGTCGCCGGTGCAGGTCATCGATGCCAAAGAGATCGAAAACATGGGCGCACGCACGCTGCTGCAAGTGTTGGACAACCTGCCGGCCGCGCGTCCGGCGCAGCAGGACTTCCGTTCGATGTTCACTGGCTCCGACGGTGCCTCGCAGGCCAACCTGCGCGGACTTGGCGCGCAAGGCACGCTGGTGCTGCTGAATGGCCGCCGCCTGTCGTTCTACGGCGCGCCGGCCGGCTTCCAGACCATGTTCGTCAACATCGACTCGATTCCCGCCGCCGCCATCGAGCGCATGGAAATCCTGACCGACGGCGCGTCGGCGGTGTATGGCTCGGACGCGGTGGCAGGCGTCATCAACGTGATTACCAGGAAGAGCTACCAGGGCCTGGAAGCGCGCGGCAACGTGGATACCTCGCCCAGCGTGAAATCCTACGGTGAGCGCCAGGGCAGCCTGATTTACGGCCACGGTGACCTGGCCAGCGACGGTTACAACATCTACGGCTCGGTTAACGTCTATCAGCGCGACCGCATTTCGACTGCGGACACCTACCTCAAACGTCCGGCCGCCTTCTACGACAACAACCCAACCTTCATCACCAACTACCGCGTTGGCGTCGGCAGCGAGCCGGGTGCGCTGAATCCGGGCACCTTCTTCGTCTTCGATAAAGCCAACAACACCCGCACCCAGCGCGCGGTCAGCGGCTGCACCACCAGGATCACTGAAGCTTCCGGTACGCGCTGCGTGTGGAACTCGCTGCCGTATGCGTTGGATACCGGCCCCTCGTCGGACCGCATCACCGGCTACCTGAATGGCCGCATGAAGCTGGGCGGCGACCTGGAAGCGTTCGCGGAAACCGCCTACACCCACATCAGGCTGCGCGGCGAGAACGGCCCGCGTACCTTCAACAGCGGCAGCACCAACAACTGGTTCGCGCGTAACACCGGCACCACGCTCAACACCTTCGCCATTCCGTATCTGGGACCGGACAACGTCTACCTGAAAGGCAAGCTGGATGCCGACATGGCGGCCAAGATGGGCGGTGCGGCGGGGCTGAACTACATCCTGCAAGACGCCAACGGCCACTTCGGCCAGACCAATATCGACAACAGCTACCGCGCACTGGCCGGCCTGCGCGGCAGCTTCGCCAACGGCTGGGATTTTGAAACGGCACTGGCGGTGGCGGGCAGTCATTCCACGCTGTACCAGACCATCAACATCAATACCAAGGGCTTCGAAAAAGCGTTTGGCCCGTTCACCACCGACCCGGTCACCGGCCGCACCTATATCTCGGATAATCCCGCCTACAAGTTCGGTGAGATCAGCGAATCGAATGCCGCGTTGCTGCGCGCCGCTTATCCAACCTTCGACATCCAGTCCTGGACCAAGTTGATCACCTGGGACGGCAAGGTGGAAGGCACGCTGTTCACGCTGGGCGAGCGCGAGGTGCGCGCGGCATTCGGCGCAAGTTTCATGCGCGAGAGCTTCTACACGCCGGGCAATCCGGATGCGGCCAATGGCCTGATCACGCAGCAGGGCGGTTCCTGGTTCGACGGCCAGCGCAATATCGGCGCCGTGTTCAGCGAAGTGGTGGTGCCGCTGAGCGATACGCTGGAGCTGAATGCTGCCGCGCGGCTCGATAAATATCCCAACTTTGCCGCCAACCTGGCGCCGAAGATCGGCGTGCAATGGCGCGCCCGCCCGGAGGTGCTGGTGCGCGGCACCTACTCGGAAGGCTTCCGCGCGCCCAACCTGGCGGAATCGGGTAGCGGCGGCGTGTTCGCGCAGGTGGGCGGTATCCGCGACACCGTGCGCTGCGACGAAACCAACGCCATGGCCAAGCTGCTGATGAAGTCCGTCACGCCGGCCGAGGTCGAGCTGGGCAAGAACCTGCTGAACTCCAACTGCTCGACCACCGTGGGCGGCCTGACGCCGCCGAATCCGCAGCTGCGTCCGGAGAAAGCCAAGATCTCCACCGCAGGCCTGGTGCTGCAACCGGCCAAGGATGTCAGCGTGTCGGTCGACTACTGGTTCGTCTATCGCCGCAATGAAATCGTGCGCCAGGACTTCAATGAACTGTTCACGCAACTGGTGGAAAAGTATGGCCCGACCCTGGCAGGCAGCAGCGCCGCGATCCGCAATCCGATCAGCGATGCGGACCGTGGCAATATCGCGGCGGTGGCGGCCATGTGCAAGAACCCGGCCAACGCGGCCGCCTGCTCCGGCGCCTTGCCGACCTACTCGGTGGGTAACATCGGCGGCCTGATTAACTCCTACTCGAATCGCGGACGCACGCTGATCGACGGCATCGACGTGGATGCGCGCACCCGCTTCTCGTTCGGCGACATGGGCAAGCTGAATACCGGCGTATCGGCCACTTTCCGCCGCCGGGAAACCTATAACTCGGAAGACGGCACCGGCTTCAGTGGCAACTACGTGGGTTACTACGATTCGCCACGCATTCGCGCCACCTTCAATGCCGACTGGGCCTACCGCAACTTCATCACCAGTGTGTTCGTGAACTACTCTGGCAAGACCAAGTGGGCCGCCGGTCCGTGGGACACCGACAATGCGCCGGGCACCTGCATGGCCGCCGGCGTCGAGATGCCCAAGAACCAGTGCGATGGCGCGCCTTCGTACACCACCGTCAATCTGGGCTTCAACTGGAAGCCGATGAAGCATCTGGATCTGGGCCTGAACATCAAGAATGTGCTGAACAAGCAGCCTTACTACGATCCTAATGGCTGGGAGGGCTACAATCACAGCCAGAATTTGTTCGGACGCCAGTATGCATTCTCGGCGAGCTATAAATTCTTTTAACAAGGGTAGAACTGATGGACAAGCAATTCAATCGACGTGACTTCCTTGCCACCGGCGCGGCGCTGGCCGGTAGCCTGATGCTGCCGAAGGCCTTTGCCGCCACGCGCCAGCGCGTGCGCATCGGCATGATCGGTACCGGCATGCGCGGCCAGGTGCTGTTGCAGGAACTGCTGCGCCGCGATGACGTGGAAGTGGCGGCGCTGTGCGATATCGAACCGATCATGTTGAGCCGCGCGCTGGCCAACGTCAGCAAGCACAATAAACCTGCGCCCAAGACCTGGGGCGAAGACCGCGACCCGCAAGCCTACAAGCGCATGCTGGATGCCGGCGGCCTCGATGGCGTGATCATTGCCACGCCGTGGGAATGGCATGCGCCGATGGCCATCGCCGCCATGCAGGCTAAAATCCCGGTCGGTTGCGAGGTGGTGGCAGGCATCACGCTGCAAGACCACTGGGATGTACTGAATGCCCAGTTGAAAACGCAGACGCCGTATATGCTGCTGGAGAATGTGTGCTTCCGCCGCGATGTGATGGCGGTGCTGCAAATGGTGCGCGCCGGCGTGTTTGGTGAACTGGTGCATCTGCAAGGCGGCTACCAGCACGATTTGCGCGCGGTGAAGTTCAATAGCGGCGATCCGGCCAAGCCGTATGGCGGTGGCGTGGAGTACGGCGCCAAGGGCTGGTCGGAGGCGCGCTGGCGCACCGAGCATTCGGTGCGGCGCAATGGCGAGCTGTATCCGAGCCATGGCATCGGCCCGTGCGCGATGTACACCAACATCAATCGCGGCAACCGGTTCACGCGCATTAATTCCTTCGCCACCAAGGCGCGCGGCCTGCATGATTACGTGGTGAAGCAGGGCGGGGCGAATCATCCGAACGCCAAGACCACTTTCAAACTGGGCGACGTGGTGACCACCACACTGGCTTGCGAGAATGGCGAGACCATTATTCTGCAACACGATACCTCGCTGCCGCGCCCTTATTCGCTGGGCTTCCGCGTGCAGGGTACGGATGGCCTGTGGATGGATGTGAATCACTCGATCCACATCGAAGGCAAGAGCAAGCCGCACCAGTGGGACGACTTCCAGCAGTGGCAGGACAAGTATGAGCATCCGCTGTGGAAGAAGTATGGCAAGCAGGCGGAGGGCGCGGGTCATGGCGGCATGGACTTCTTTGTGATCCATTCCTTCATTGAGGCGCTGAAGGCGGAAGCGCCAATGCCGATCGATATCTACGATGCGGTGACGTGGAGCGCCATTACGCCGCTGTCCGAGCAGTCGATCGCGCAGAACTTCCAGACGCTGGACTTCCCGGACTTCACGGCCGGCCAGTGGAAGACGCGCAAGCCGATTTTCGCGTTTGATGACCGCTATTAATCACCGCGAATAAGAGACGCAGCAAGGCGGTGTACAATCTGGGCGCTTAAATTTCACTCTCGCGCCCATGCTTTCACGCCGCCTTGTTTTAGTGTTACTGTCCGCAGTCGCCATCGCCGGCTGCAAAACCACGCCTGTGGCGGAAACGCCTGTCGTGCAGCCGCCGGTCGCCGCACCGGAGCCGCTGCCTCCCAAGAAAATCAAGATCGGCCTGGCCCTGGGCGGCGGCGCGGCGCGCGGCTTCGCGCATATCGGCGTGATCAAGGCACTGGAAGCGCAGGGCATTTATCCTGACATCGTGGTCGGCACCAGCGCCGGCAGCGTGGTCGGCGCGCTGTACGCCGCCGGCAACACCGGCTTCCAGCTGCAAAAGATGGCGATGGAAATGGACGAGGCGCAGATTTCCGACTGGGCCTTGCCGCTGTTCCGCAAGTCGACTGGCGTGTTGAAAGGCGAGGCGCTGCAAGCCTACGTGAATAAAGCCGTCAACAACCAGCCGATGGAAAAGCTCAAGATTCCGTTCGGCGCGGTGGCGGCGGACCTCAAGGACGGCAAGTCTATCCTGTTCCAGCGAGGGAACACCGGCATGGCGGTGCGCGCCTCGTCGGCGGTGCCGGGCGTGTTTCAGCCGGTGACCATCAATGGCCATACTTATGTCGACGGTGGCCTGGTGGCGCCGGTGCCGGTGCGCTTTGCGCGCGACATGGGCGCGGACTTCGTCATCGCGGTCAATATCTCGACGCAGGCCGACGTGCAAGCCACCGTCAGCTCGCTGGACGTGATCATGCAGACCTTCTCCATCATGGGCCAGCGTATCAACGAATATGAGCTGCGCGATGCGGACGTCGTCATCACGCCGCCGCTGGGTAAAATGGCCAGCAATGACTTCAATGGCCGCAACCAGGCGGTGCTGGCGGGCGAGCAGGCCGCGGCGCAGGTGATGGCTCAGATCAAACAAAAACTCGAAGCGAAACGTCGACCATAAGGAAGTACTCATGCAAACCAAACCATACCTGTCGCTCGCCGACGTCAAGAAAATCGCCGCTGCCGCCGAGGCGGAAGCCGTGGCCAATAACTGGCCTGTGGTGATCGCCATCGTCGACGACGGCGGCCACCTGCTGTGGCTCCAGCGCCAGGACGGCGCCAGCCCGCTGTCGTCGCACATCGCACCGGCCAAGGCGCGCGTATCGGCGCTGGGTCGCCGTGAGTCCAAGCTGTATGAAGACATGATCAACAACGGCCGCACGGCATTCCTGACCGCGCCGGCCCCGGTGGCCGATGGCATGCTGGAAGGCGGCGTGCCGATCATCGTGGATGGCCATACCATAGGCGCCGTCGGCGTCTCGGGCGTGAAATCGACCGAAGATGCACAAATTGCAAAAGCCGGCATCGCCGCGCTGAACTAAAAAAAGGGCCGCCGGCGCAACGCCGGTGGCCTTGCCAAGCAGGGCAGATTTGGTTATAATTCAAAGGTTTAGCCAAATCATATCTCTACCGTAGCGATTACCACTCATCCATCATCAATCTGACCAACTCCCCCGTGGTGTGTAAGCGCCTGGGTCGCTTGAGGGTCGTCTGACGTGGCGCAGCTACGGTAACTTTATCAGGAGTTGCCCTTGCCGCCATTTTTTTCTGGCCCCGCCGTTCCAGCCATACTGGCCCTCGCTGACGGAACCATTTTCAAAGGTTTTTCGATCGGCGCCGCCGGCCATACGACCGGTGAAGTGGTCTTCAATACTTCCATGACCGGCTATCAGGAAATCCTTACCGATCCTTCCTACAGCCGCCAGATCGTCACCCTGACGTATCCACACATCGGCAACTACGGTATCAATACCGAAGACGTCGAATCCACCAAAGTGCACGCCGCTGGTCTAATCATCCGTGACCTGCCGCTGATCGCTTCGAATTTCCGCTCCTCCCAATCGCTGTCCGACTACCTGAAGGCCGAGAACATCGTCGCCATCGCCGGTATCGACACCCGCAAACTGACCCGTATCCTGCGCGAGAAGGGCGCCCAGTCCGGCGCCATCGTCACTGGCACCCAGGGTAACGAACCGTCGGTGTCGCAGGCGCTGGACCTGGCCCGCTCGTTCCCTGGCCTGTCGGGCATGGACCTGGCCAAGGTGGTGACCGTGAAAGAGAAGTACGAGTTCACCGAGACCGAATGGGCGCTGGGCGAGGGCTATGGCAAGCTGCAAGACTCTAACTTCCACGTCGTGGCCTACGACTTCGGCGTCAAGAAAAACATCCTGCGCATGCTGACCTCGCGCGGCTGCAAAGTCACCGTCGTTCCTGCGCAAACCACCGCTGAGGAAGTGCTGGCCCTGAACCCGGACGGCGTGTTCCTGTCGAACGGTCCTGGCGATCCGCAGCCTTGCGATTACGCCATCGCCGCCGCCAAGGTGTTCATGGAGAAGAAGATCCCGCTGTTCGGCATCTGCCTCGGCCATCAGATCATGGGCCTGGCCTCCGGCGCCACCACCCTGAAAATGAAATTCGGCCACCACGGCGCCAACCACCCGGTGCAGGACCTGGACAGCAAACAAGTGCTGATCACGTCCCAGAACCACGGCTTCGCTGTCGATCCGAACACGCTGCCGGCCAACTGCCGCGTGACCCACGTGTCGCTGTTCGACGGTTCGCTGCAAGGCTTCGCCCGCACCGACACGCCGGCCTTCTGCTTCCAGGGCCACCCTGAAGCATCGCCTGGCCCGACTGACGTCGCTTACCTGTTTGACCGCTTCATCGGCCTGATGGAAGCAACGGAGAAAAAATAAATGCCAAAACGTTTAGACATTAAAAGTATTCTGATTATTGGCGCTGGCCCGATCGTGATCGGCCAGGCCTGTGAGTTCGACTATTCCGGCGCCCAGGCTTGCAAGGCCCTGCGCGAAGAAGGCTACAAAGTCATTCTGGTCAACAGCAACCCCGCGACCATCATGACCGACCCGGAAATGGCCGACGTCACCTACATCGAACCGATCACCTGGCAGATCGTCGAGAAGATCATCGCCAAGGAAAAGCCGGACGCCATCCTGCCGACCATGGGCGGCCAGACCGCGTTGAACTGCGCGCTGGACCTGCACCGCAACGGCATCCTGGACAAGTACAAGGTTGAGCTGATCGGCGCCACTCCGGAAGCCATCGACAAGGCTGAGGACCGCTCCAAATTCAAGGATGCGATGACCAAGATCGGCCTGGGCTCGGCCCGTTCCGGCGTGGCGCATTCGATGGAGGAGTCGTGGGCGGTGCAGAAGCAAGTCGGCTTCCCGACCATCATCCGCCCGTCGTTCACCATGGGTGGCAGCGGCGGCGGCATCGCTTACAACGAAGAGGAATTCGAAGCGATCTGCAAACGCGGCCTGGAAGCCTCGCCAACCAATGAGCTGCTGATCGAAGAATCGCTGCTGGGCTGGAAAGAGTACGAGATGGAAGTGGTGCGCGACAAGGCGGACAACTGCATCATCATCTGCTCGATCGAAAACCTGGATCCGATGGGCGTGCACACCGGCGACTCGATCACCGTGGCGCCGGCACAGACCCTGACCGACAAGGAATACCAGATCATGCGTAACGCCTCGCTGGCGGTACTGCGTGAAATCGGCGTGGACACCGGCGGTTCGAACGTGCAGTTCTCGATCAACCCGAAAGACGGCCGCATGATCGTCATCGAGATGAACCCGCGCGTATCGCGTTCGTCGGCGCTGGCGTCGAAAGCCACCGGCTTCCCGATCGCCAAAGTGGCGGCCAAGCTGGCCGTGGGCTTCACCCTGGATGAGCTGCGCAACGAGATCACCGGCGGCGCGACCCCGGCCTCGTTCGAACCGTCGATCGACTACGTCGTGACCAAGGTGCCGCGCTTCACCTTCGAGAAATTCCCGACCGCCGACCACCACCTGACCACCCAGATGAAATCCGTGGGCGAAGTGATGGCGATCGGCCGCACCTTCCAGGAATCGTTCCAGAAAGCCCTGCGCGGCCTGGAAGTGGGCGTGGATGGCCTGAACGAGAAGACCAAGGACCGCGAGAAGATCGAAGAGGAACTGGGCGAGCCAGGTCCGGAACGTATCTGGTACGTGGGCGACGCCTTCGCCCAGGGCTTCACGCTGGAAGAAGTACAGCAGCTGACCAAGATCGACCCATGGTTCCTGATCCAGATTAAAGAGATCGTCGACCTGGAACTGTGGATGGACACGCAGAAGCTGGAGCAGCTGGACAAGACCACGCTGTACAAGCTGAAACAGAAGGGCTTCTCGGACCGCCGTCTGGCCTTCCTGCTGCAAACCACCCCGGCCGAAGTGCGCAAGTACCGCCATTCGCTGGGCATTCGTCCGGTGTACAAGCGCGTGGACACCTGCGCCGCCGAATTCGCGACCAACACCGCGTACATGTACTCGACCTACGACGAGGAATGCGAGTCCAACCCGACCGACAAGAAGAAGATCATGGTGCTGGGCGGTGGCCCTAACCGTATCGGCCAGGGCATCGAATTCGACTACTGCTGCGTGCACGCCGCGCTGGCCATGCGCGAAGACGGCTACGAGACCATCATGGTCAACTGCAATCCGGAGACCGTGTCGACCGACTACGATACCTCGGATCGCCTGTACTTCGAATCGCTGACGCTGGAAGATGTGCTGGAAATCGTCGACCTGGAAAAACCGGCCGGCGTGATCGTGCAGTACGGCGGCCAGACCCCATTGAAACTGGCGCTGGATCTGGAAGCCAACGGTGTGCCGATCATCGGCACCTCGCCGGACATGATCGACGCCGCCGAAGACCGCGAGCGTTTCCAGAAGCTGCTGCAGGACTTGGGTCTGCGCCAGCCGCCTAACCGCACCGCGCGCACCGAAGCCGAAGCGCTGGCCCTGGCACAGGAAATCGGCTACCCGCTGGTGGTGCGTCCTTCCTACGTGCTGGGCGGCCGCGCGATGGAAATCGTCCACGAGCAGCGTGACCTCGAGCGCTACATGCGCGAAGCGGTCAAGGTATCGAACGACTCGCCGGTGCTGCTGGACCGCTTCCTGAACGACGCCATCGAGTGCGACGTCGACTGCATCTCGGACGGCGAAACCACCTTCATCGGCGGCGTGATGGAACACATCGAACAAGCCGGCGTCCACTCGGGCGACTCGGCCTGCTCGCTGCCGCCGTACTCGCTGGCGCAGGAAACCATCGATGAACTGAAGCGTCAGACCTCGCTGATGGCCAAGGGCCTGAACGTGGTTGGCCTGATGAACGTGCAGTTCGCGATCCAGAAGCAGGACGGCCAGGACGTGGTCTACGTGCTGGAAGTGAACCCGCGCGCGTCGCGCACCGTGCCTTATGTGTCGAAAGCCACCGGCCTGCAACTGGCCAAGATCGCCGCGCGCTGCATGGTGGGCCAGAAGCTGGCGGACCAGGGCATCACCAAGGAGATCGTGCCCGAGTACTACAGCGTCAAGGAAGCCGTGTTCCCGTTCGTGAAATTCCCGGGCGTGGACACCATCCTCGGCCCCGAGATGAAATCGACCGGTGAGGTGATGGGCGTCGGCAAGACCTTCGGCGAGGCTTTCGTCAAATCGCAGTTGGGCGCCGGCGTCAAGCTGCCGAAATCGGGCAAGGTATTCCTGTCGGTGAAATCGTCGGACAAGCCGCGCGCCGTGAAGGTGGCGCGCGACCTGGTCGACATGGGCTTCACGCTGGCTGCCACCAAGGGCACCGCGGCGGTGATCGCGGCGGCCGGCATCCCGGTCACCGCCGTCAACAAAGTGGTGGAGGGCCGTCCGCACATCGTCGACATGATCAAGAACCACGAAATTGTCCTGGTCATCAACACGGTGGAAGAGAAGCGCAACGCCATCATCGACTCGCGTGCCATCCGCACCTCGTCGCTGGCCTCGCGCGTGACCACCTACACCACCATCGCCGGCGCCGAGGCGGCGGTGGAGGGCATCCGTCATCTGGACGAATTGCGCGTGTACGATTTACAAGGGCTGCATAAAACCTTACACTAAGCCTGTGAGGTTTAGGTAGTACCCGGACCACAGAGCTCGCGCTGGCAGTTTTGGCGCGGCCTCTGTGGTTTTCCATTGTAAAAACAGAGTAAATAAATAACATGACTTCAGTTCCACTTACCAAGTACGGCGCAGAACTCCTGAAAGAAGAGTTGCACCAGTTGAAGACCAAAGAACGCCGCATCGTGATCGACGCCATTGCCGAAGCACGCTCGCATGGCGACTTGTCGGAAAACGCCGAGTACGATGCCGCCAAGGAACGCCAGGCGTTCGTGGAAGGCCGCATCGCGGAACTGGAAGGCAAGCTGAGCACCGCCCAGATCATCGACCCGACCACCCTGGACGCGGACGGCCGCGTGGTGTTTGCCGCCACCGTGGATCTGGAAGACCTGGAAACCGGCGACAACGTCAGCTACCAGATCGTCGGCACCGACGAGGCGGACATCAAATTGAACAAGGTATCGGTGACCTCGCCGATCGCCCGCGCGTTGATCGGCAAGTCGGCCGGCGACGTGGTGGAAGTGCAGGCCCCGGCCGGCCCGCGCGAATACGAAATCCTGGAAGTGCGTTACGTCTGATGCTACTCGCCCGCACACGTTTGCTGGTCGCGACCCTGTGGGCCGGCAGTTTATGGGCGGTGGGCTATCTGGCTGCACCGACCCTGTTCGCCACGCTGAGTGACCGCGTGCTGGCCGGCACCATTGCCGCCAGCCTGTTCACCAATCAGGCCTGGCTGTCGATCGTCTGCGCGCTGGTGATGCTGGTGCTGCTGTGGGCGACCAATACCGGCACCGGCGGCATTTTTGCCGGTTCGGCCGTGAATATGGCGGCCAAGTCGCGCCGCAACCTGCTGCTGATCGTGGTGGTGATGTTGGGATGTACCCTGGTGTCGCACTTCGGCTTGCAGCCGATGATGGCGTCGCTGCGTGCCGCGGCGGGGCCGGGCGGTGTGATGGAAGGCGCCGCGCGCAATGAATTTGGCATCCTGCACGGGATTTCCAGTGCCATCTACCTGGTGCAAAGCCTGCTGGCCGCGTGGCTGGTGGTGAAGCAGTAATGATGATTTCGCTCCCGCTGGCGCGGGAGCGATGGCGTATCAACCCAATACCGTCTTCTTGGTCGACTTCTGGCGCGCCTTGGCGCGCTTGATGTTGCCGCCCTGAGTCACACGTTCATTCCCCTTCAGCAGTACCTTGGTGACCGACGGACGCTTGGTGCCGGTCGGGCTGGCCTTGACGATGGTGACTTCGCGCATGCCTTTGCCGGCGCTGGTGCCGCGGGCTTTTTCCGTTTCCACTTTCGGGCGGTACAGCACCAGCAGCTTGCCGATGTGCTGCACCGGCGCCGCTTTCAGCTGCTCGCAAATGGTTTCGTACATGGCGATGCGCGCTTCGCGGTCGTCGCCGAACACGCGGACCTTGATCAGGCCGTGGGCGTCCAGGCCCAGCGAGATTTCTTTGATAACGTTGGCAGTCAGGCCAGCCTCGCCGATCAGGACGATGGGTTTCAGGCCGTGGGCTTCGGCGCGCAGTGCGCTGCGCTCGGCAGGAGTCAGTTTGATCATAAAATTATTTTTTGTAGGTTCCTTAAAGGCAGTATTCTACGCGAATGGCTAAGAACAAAATAAACAAAAACTGGATTCACGACCATATTAACGATCCTTACGTGAAATTGGCCCAGAAAGAGGGCTATCGCGCCCGTGCGGCTTTCAAGCTGAAAGAGATCGATGAGGATGAAAAGCTCATCAAGCCGGGCCAGGTGATCGTCGACCTGGGCTGCACCCCGGGCAGCTGGGCCCAGTACACCCGCCGCAAGCTGTCCGGCAAGGAGGGCGGGGGCGTGCACGGCACCTTGATCGGGCTGGACATCCTGCCGATGGAGCCGGTGGCCGATTTCCATTTCATCCAGGGCGATTTCCGCGAAGCCGAGGTGCTGCAACAGCTGGAGGCGGTGGTGCAGGGCCAGAAAGTTGACCTGGTGTTATCGGATATGGCGCCCAACCTGTCCGGCATTCCGGATTCCGACGCCGCGCGCATGGAGCATCTGATCGATCTGGCAATTGAATTCTCGCAAGCGCATTTGAAACCGGAAGGTTCCCTGCTGGTGAAATGTTTTAAGGATATGGGTTTCAACGACATCGTGCATAAATTCCGCGCCGAATTTAAAACCGTGATCCAAAAGAAACCAAAAGCCAGCCGCGACAAATCGTCCGAGATTTTCCTGCTCGGCCGTGGCCTGAAAAATCCGACCGAAGGCGGCATGGCCTCGGCCCAGCCGTTGGATTCCGGCGGCTGGCGCCCTTGATATTTGCCGAACAACCCGCACATCGCTCACTGGAAGAGCAGTTTTAACTTGATTGCAGGGTGTTTTTGCTCAAATAATATGCTTTTCAGCCGGTTTTAAGCCGGCGCACGGCAGGGTTCTGGCACCTCCTGCCTATTGCGGGTAAAATCGAATTTCAGCCAGGTTTATCGATGCGCCTCGCATCCAAGGAGTTTTCGTGAATAACATGTTTTCCAAATCAGCCATCTGGGTAGTCGTGGTACTGCTCCTGCTTATGCTGTACAAGCAGTTTGACAGCCATGGCGTAACCGGTGGAGCCAAAGCCATCGCTTATTCCGACCTGCTGGATGACGTGAAAGCCAAGCGCATCAAGGACGTCGTGATTGAAGGCGGCAACATCACCGCCACCCGCAGCGACGATACCAAAGTCCGCACCACCGCCACGCTGCTCGACCGCGGCCTGATCGGCGACCTGCGCGACAACGGCATCCATTTCGACGTGAAACCGCCTGAGGAGCCATCGTTCCTGTCGCAGGTGTTCGTGTCGTGGTTCCCGATGCTGCTGCTGATCGGCGTGTGGATCTTCTTCATGCGACAGATGCAGGGCGGCGGCAAGGGCGGCGCGTTCTCCTTCGGCAAGTCGAAGGCGCGCATGATGGATGAAACCAATAACACCGTCACCCTGGCCGACGTGGCCGGCTGCGACGAAGCCAAGGAAGAGGTCGCCGAGATCGTCGACTTCCTGAAAGATCCGAGCAAGTTCCAGAAACTGGGCGGCCGCATTCCACGCGGCGTGCTGATGGTCGGTCCTCCGGGCACCGGTAAAACCCTGCTGGCGCGCGCCATCGCCGGCGAAGCCAAGGTGCCGTTCTTCTCGATTTCCGGTTCGGACTTCGTGGAAATGTTTGTCGGCGTGGGTGCGTCCCGTGTGCGCGACATGTTCGAGAACGCCAAGAAGCATTCGCCTTGCATCATCTTCATCGACGAGATCGACGCGGTCGGCCGTCATCGCGGCGCCGGCATGGGCGGCGGCAACGACGAGCGCGAACAGACGCTGAACCAGCTGCTGGTGGAAATGGACGGCTTTGAAGCCCAGTCCGGCGTGATCGTGATCGCCGCCACCAACCGTGCCGACGTGCTGGACAAGGCGCTGCTGCGTCCGGGCCGTTTCGACCGCCAGGTCAACGTGGGCCTGCCGGACATCCGCGGCCGCGAACAGATCCTGAACGTGCACATGCGCAAAGTGCCGATCGGCACCGACGTCAAGGCCGACATCCTGGCGCGCGGCACCCCGGGCTTCTCGGGCGCCGACCTGGCCAACCTGGTCAACGAGGCCGCGCTGTTTGCCGCCCGCCGCTCCAAGCGCCTGGTCGACATGCAGGACTTCGAGGACGCCAAGGACAAGATCTACATGGGCCCTGAGCGCAAGTCGATGGTCATCCGTGAGGACGAGCGCCGCAACACCGCGTACCACGAGTCCGGCCACGCGGTGGTGGCCAAGCTGCTGCCGAAGGCCGACCCGGTCCACAAAGTGACCATCATGCCGCGCGGCTGGGCGCTGGGCCTGACCTGGCAGCTGCCGGAGCACGATAATATTTCGGGCTACAAGGACAAGATGCTGGAAGAAATTTCCATCCTGTTCGGCGGCCGCATCGCGGAAGAGATCTTTGTCGGCCAGATGTCGACCGGCGCCTCGAACGACTTCTCGCGCGCCACCAAGCTGGCCCGCTCGATGGTCACCAAGTTCGGCATGTCGGACGCGCTGGGCGTGATGGTGTACGAGGATACGCAGAACGACGGCTTCCTGGGCGGCACCAACAAGACCATCTCGGAAGCGACCCAGCAAAAAGTGGACGCGGAAATCCGCGCCATCCTGGACACGCAATACGCGCTGGCCCGCAAGCTGCTGGAAGAGAACCGCGACAAGGTCGAAGTCATGACCAAGGCCCTGCTGGAATGGGAAACCATCGACGCGGACCAGATCAACGACATCATGGCCGGCCTGGAGCCGCGCCCGCCGAAGGCTGGCGTGTCGCTGCGCAAACCGCCTTCGGGCGATGGCGGCAACGGCGTATCGCCGAGCGTGACCGCACCGGCCTGATCGGACGGCAAGGCATCAACACCAAGGGTGAGGAGCGATCCTCGCCCTTTTTCATTTTCGTTTCCCATGCAATCCACCTTACAGTTTGGCCGTTTTAATTTCCCGTGGCGGGGGCAGGGCGCGCGCGCGCGCGTGATGGGCATCCTCAACGTGACGCCCGATTCGTTTTCCGACGGCGGCAATTACCAGTCGCTGGAATTCGCCATTTCCCATGCCGAGGAAATGGTCGAGGCCGGTGTCGACATCATCGACGTCGGCGGCGAATCGACCCGTCCCGGTTCGCCGCCGGTGTCGCTGGAAGACGAGCTGCGACGCGTGATGCCGGTGCTGTACGCGGTGCGCGACATGGGCCCGGCCATCTCGGTCGATACCTACAAGCCACAGGTGATGCGCGAAGCCATCATCGCCGGGGTCGACATGATCAACGATATCAATGGCTTCCGCGCGCCGGGCGCCATCGAAGCCGTGCGCGACAGTGACTGCGCGCTGTGTATCATGCACATGCAAAGCGATCCGCAGCACATGCAGCTGGCGCCGAGCTATACCGACGTGGTGGCCGAGGTGATCGCCTTCCTGCGCGAGCGCATCGACGCCATGCTGGCGGCCGGCATTGATCCACGCCGGATTTGCATCGATCCCGGCCTTGGCTTTGGCAAAACGGTAGAGCATAATTACACGTTGCTAAAATCTACATCCCGGCTGATTGCCGAGCTGAATATGCCGTTGCTGGCGGGCCTGTCGCGCAAGTCCATGGTGGGCGCGGTGACCGGCAAACCCGTCGAACAGCGTATGGCCGGCAGTGTGGGTGGTGCATTGGCTGCGGTAGCGCAAGGCGCGCTGATCGTGCGGGTGCACGATGTGGCAGAGACGGTGGACGCGCTCAAAGTGTGGAACGCCGCGCAATAAACCTATAACGAACAGAGTACACAATGACCCGTAAATATTTTGGCACCGATGGCATCCGCGGCCTGGTAGGCGAAGCGCCGATTACCCCTGATTTCGTCATGCGCCTGGGCTACGCGGCCGGCAAGGTGCTGGCCAGCAAGCGCAGCGGCACCGGCCGCCCGACCGTCCTGATCGGCAAGGACACCCGCATCTCCGGCTACATGCTGGAGGCGGCGCTGGAGGCCGGTTTTTCGGCCGCTGGCGTGGACGTCATGCTGGCCGGCCCGATGCCGACCCCGGCCATCGCCTACCTGACCCGCGCGCTGCGCCTGTCGGCCGGCGTGGTGATCTCGGCCTCGCACAACCCGTTCCAGGACAACGGCATCAAATTCTTCTCGGCCCAGGGCACCAAGCTGCCGGATTCGGTGGAACTCGACATTGAAGCCGAGCTGGACCAGCCAATGAACTGCGTGGCGTCGGAAAAACTGGGCCGCGCCAAGCGCCTGGACGACGCTCAGGGACGTTACATCGAATTCTGCAAGAGTACCTTCCCGAACGAACTGGACCTGCGCGGCCTGAAAGTGGTGGTCGACACCGCCCATGGCGCGGCCTACAACATCGCCCCGCACGTGTTCCATGAACTGGGCGCGGAAGTGATCGCCATCGGCAACAAGCCGGACGGTTTCAACATCAATCTGGAACACGGCGCCACCGCGCCCAAAGCCATGGCCGCGGCCGTGCAGGCGCACGGCGCCGACCTCGGCATCGCGCTGGACGGCGACGCCGACCGCCTCATCATGTGCGACGCCAATGGCCGCCTGTACAACGGCGACGAGCTGCTGTACCTGATGGTGATGGACCGCCTGGCCACCGGTCCGGTCGCCGGCGCGGTCGGCACCCTGATGACCAATATGGCGGTGGAAGTGGCGTTGAAAGAGAAGGGCATCGGCTTCGCGCGCGCCAAGGTGGGCGATCGTTACGTGCTGGAAGTGATGCAGGAAAAAGGCTGGATTCTGGGCGGCGAAGGCTCGGGCCACCTGCTGGCGCTGGACAAGCACACCACCGGCGACGGCATCATCTCCGCCCTGCAAGTGCTGTCGGCCCTGAAACGCGCCGGCAAATCGCTGGAGGCATGCTGCGCCGACCTGACCATCTTCCCGCAAACCCTGATCAATGTGCGCGTGCCGGCCGGTTTCGACTGGACCAAAAATGCCGCCATGGTGGCGGAAAAGGCCAAGGTCGAGTCCGAACTGGGCGACAGCGGCCGCGTGCTGATCCGCGCATCGGGCACCGAACCGCTGATCCGCGTGATGGTCGAGGCGCGCGACGCCGAGGCCGCGCAGTCGATGGCACGTCGCATCGCCGACAAGGTGGAAACCCAGCTGGCTGCGTAAAATTTCAGCAATGAAATTTAAATCGGGTGCTTTGATTGACGCCGAAGGCGAGTGAGGCTAAAATACTGTTCATCGGAGTGTAGCGCAGCCCGGTAGCGCATCTGGTTTGGGACCAGAGGGTCCAAGGTTCGAATCCTTGTACTCCGACCAAAATCTCTAAAAACGGGTTGTCTTCGGACAGCCCGTTTTTCATTTCCGCCGCAGATTCCTGCGACGTCTTTCTGCCCATAGCTCAGTTGGATAGAGCATCAGCCTTCTAAGCTGAGGGTCGCTGGTTCGAACCCAGCTGGGCAGGCCACACGACTGTTGCTTCGAGGACTCATAGTTTTTTTTGTGTTGATTCTGTGAGCTATTCGCGGCATATTGTTGCTTAACGGTACTTCATCTTGCGCTGCCCCATTGCTGCCAGCGTGTCTCATCTTCGTTTTGTTTCTTTCGCCCCGATCCCGCGAGCTTCGTTGCTGTCCAACTTTGCTTGTTATAAAGGTGCGAAATCATGGATTCTTTCAAAAAATTAAAAATTGGTACCCAGCTGTGGCTTGGCTTCGGCATGTTGACGGCTTTGATGCTGGTGCTGGCCGTGTTCTCGGTGATGCGGGTGTCTTCGCTGTCGCAGGCGTTCCAGGAGCAAGACAAGATGTCGTCCGAGAAGCTCGATCCGCTCTACGTGGCGCGGGAGGCGCTGGCACAGACCGGACTGGCAGCGCGTAATGCCTACATCTTTGAAGACGATGCACAGGCCGCCAAGGAGCTGGCCATTGTCGATGAGCAGAAAGCGCTTTATCTCTCGGCGCTGGAAAAAATGACGCCAGCCTATGCCAACGACCCCCAGTTTGCCAAAGTCAAAGAGGGCTTGCTGGCCATGGCGGACGCCTTGAAGCGCCCACGCCAGCTCCGTGAAGCCAAGAAAATGGAGGAGTACGGCAAGTTCCTGGTGACTGAATGCAGCCCGCTGCGCCGTCGCATCGTGGAGGACATGGCGGTGCTGGTAACGGCTGCCCAGAAGGAGTTTGACGCCGCCAGCGGGGCGGTGGCCAGCGATGCCAGCAGCGCGCAGCAACTGGTGACGATACTGGCGGTGGTGGCGGTTGTGCTGAGTGTGGTCATCGCCGGGTTGATCAAACGGGTGTTGCTCAAGCAGTTGGGCGGCGAGCCGGCGTATGCGGCTGAGATTGCCCGCCGTATCGCCAAGGGCGATCTGGCCGTTAATGTGCAACTGACGCAGAAAGACGAGGATAGCTTGCTGTTTGCCATCAAGAGCATGCGCGATAGCCTGGCAGGTATCGTGCAGGATGTAAGGCAGGGCACCGACGCCATCACCAATGCCTCGAACGAGATCGCTTCCGGGAACGAGGACTTGTCGGCCCGCACCGAGCAACAGGCGCAATCGCTGGAGCGGGTGGCAAGCGCCATGGACGAGCTGACCTCGACGGTCAAGCAGAACGCCAGCAATGCACAGCAAGCGAATCAATTGTCGCAGTCGGCGTCGGAAGTATCGGAGCAGGGTGGCGAGGTAATGCGGCAGGTGACTGAAACGATGGCGTCGATTAATGATTCGTCCAAAAAAATCGTTGATATCATTTCCGTTATTGACGGGATCGCATTCCAGACGAATATCCTGGCGTTGAATGCGGCCGTGGAAGCGGCACGTGCCGGTGAACAGGGCCGGGGTTTTGCGGTAGTGGCTACCGAGGTGCGTAATCTGGCGCAACGTGCGGCGCTGGCTGCCAAAGAAATTAAGGTATTAATTGATGATTCGGTGGAAAAAGTCGGCAGTGGTTCGCATCTGGTTGAAAAAGCTGGAACCACAATGCAGGAGGTGGTTTCCAGCGTGCGCAAGGTAACGGAAATAATCCTCGATATTAGCCACGCCAGCCAGGAGCAGAGCGCCGGGATTCAAGAGGTGAGCAGTGCGATCGGCCAAATCGATGGTATGACACAAAGGAATACCGCCTTGGTCGAGGAAGCCAGTTCGGCCGCGCAGGAATTAAAACAACAGGCCTATCATTTAACCGAAGCCGTTGGGCAATTTAAACTCGATGCATCCAATGCCTCGGTTTCCCATTTGCCAGCGAAAGCAGTATCCGATCATGCTGGCAAACCGGTACGTGGCCTGCGTCTGGCGGCGGGCTAGCCGGCAAACAGCGGCGCCAGTATGCCAGAAATTGGCGCGTTGCCACTGATTTCTGGCATACTCTGATCTTCCGTCCGGGGCGCCAAGCCCCGGACCTGCTTTGAGGAGATCCGGATGACCGTGGATTGGAATACATTTACGCCGGCCGCCAGTTTGGCCGGCGGACTGCTGATTGGCTTGGCCGCTGCCATATTCGTTGTTTTTAACGGGCGCATCGCCGGCATCAGCGGCATTATCGGCGGTCTGATCAGACCGCATCGCGGCGATTGGGGCTGGCGGGCCGCCTTTATCGCCGGTCTGATTATTTCCCCTATTATTTACGCTATCTTTTTTCAGTTGCCGTCAGTGCAGATTGAGGCTGATACGCCAACACTGCTTATTGCCGGTTTAATTGTTGGAATAGGAACGCGATTCGGCTCGGGTTGCACCAGCGGTCATGGCGTGTGTGGGATTTCCCGATTATCCTTCCGATCCGCCATTGCCACGCTGACCTTTATGCTGGCGGGATTTATTACAGTGTTTTTGGTACGTCATCTATGATCATCGTTTCTTTTTTGACCGGATTAATATTCGGCCTTGGACTGATTATTTCGGGCATGGCGAATCCGGCCAAGGTGCTGGGTTTTCTGGATTTGGCCGGCGCATGGGACCCGTCGTTGATGCTGGTCATGTGCGGCGCTATCGGCGTAGGTTTCTTTGCTTTTTTCTGGGCTAAAAAGCAGCAGACCACTTTACTGGGATTTGAAATGAAACTACCCAGCGCCACTAAAATAGACCGCCGTTTAATCGGTGGTTCTATTATGTTTGGCGTGGGTTGGGGCATTGCCGGTTTTTGTCCGGGGCCTGCGCTGGTCGGGTTGGGAATGGGCCTGCCCAAGGCCCTGATTTTTGTTGCCGCTATGCTAGCCGGCATGGGCATTTACGAACTGATCGAACGCCTTCAGAAGCGATAGCGCGCCGTCAGCTGCGCCGAGCGTGGCGCGCCCGGCAAGTTGAGGTTTTTATTGCTGCCGTGACCGGCGATGGTGTAAGCCTTGTCCGCCAGGTTCAGCAGATTGAGCGTCAGGTCCAGGTCGCGATCGCGGTAATAGACCATGGCGTCGGCCGTCACGTAGCTCGGCAGCACCACCGTGTTGCCCGGATTGGCAAAACGGTCGCCGACGTAGTTCAGACCGCCGCCGACGCCAAAGTGGCCGGCCAGCGACTTGGTCAGCCACAGGTTGGCGCTGTTTTTCGGCGTCAGCGTCGGTTGTTTGCCTTGCACGAGCTGGCCGTCGTCTTTTGCCACCGAAGCAATCATTTTCGCATCCAGCCAGGCGTAGCCGGCCCAGGCTTGCCAGCCATCGCCCAGATCGCCGCCGAAAGTCAGTTCCACGCCATTGGTGCGCTGCGTGCCGACCGGTAGCAACTTGTTGGTGACCGGATCGCTGGATTTCATATTGTCGCGCGTCAGTTGGAACACCGACACACCGGCCGACGCACGGCCGCCGAACAGGTCGTATTTGGCGCCGACTTCCTTGTTTTTGGTGGTTTCCGGCGCGATATCGACATTGTTGGCCGCCAGCGCGAAACCTTCGCCCGACGGCTGGAAGGAGCGGCTGAACGAGGCGTAATAGGATTGCGTCGCGCTTGGCTGATACACCAGGCCGGCGCGCGGGCTCCAGTTGCGGTCGGTGCGGGACAGGTTAGCCAGGCCGGCGATGCGTTGCTGGGTCTGCTGCTCAAAGCGGTCGTAGCGCACGCCCGCCAGCGCTTTCCACTCCGGCGCCAGCGTCACCAAGTCCTGCACATAGGCGCTGGCCACTTTGAAAATACCCAGATTGTTCGCCGTGGGCGCTCCGCCGGCCGTAAATGGCACGACCGGTGCGATCGGGTTGAACAATGACACGGTGGCCGCATTGGCTTGCGAGCGCACCAGCTGGTATTTGTTCTGCTTGCCGAATTCCACGCCGTACAGCACTGTGTGCTGCATGCCGCCCAGTTCGGCGTGCTGGGTCAGCTCTGTCTGATTGTTATAGCCGTCTTCGTCGCGCAGGACATTACCGCGCGTCAGCGACACGGTCCTGGCGGTCTCGTTCACCGAGCCGACCAGCGTATTATTCCGGTGCAACGAATAATCGTAGTGGCGGAAGGCGTTTCTGAGCGAAAGCTGCGCAGTGAAGCGGTGGTCCAGCGTGAAGCCATAGCTGTACACGCGCGATTCGCTGAAATCGAACTGGCGCGCGTTGGCCGCGCCATAGTAAGTGCTGGCCGGTACATTCACCGGACGGCCCTGGTAGGAAGGATTGCCAAAGTCGGTCACGCGCTTGTCGTGCAGATAATCGGCTTGCAGCAGCAGTTGCGTGTCCGGGCTGATGCGGAACAGCGCGGACGGCGCCAGCGCTTGCCGTTCGAGGAATTGCTGGTCGCGGTAACTGTCGGCATCTTCCACCGCGCCGGTCAGGCGCACGGCGGCGTTTTGCTCGGGCAGGTTGCGTGCGAGGTCGAATTCGCCGCGCTTCTGGCCCCAGCTGCCAACTTGCAGACTGACTTCGCTGCGGTCCACGCCCGGTTTTTTGCTGATGCGGTTGATCATGCCGCCGGACGAACCGCGCCCGTACAGCACCGAAGCCGGGCCTTTCACCACCTCCACCTGCCCGATGTTCGACAGGTCGCGGAAATACAGGGCATCGTCGCGCATGCCATCGACAAACTGGTCGCTGATGGCGCTAAAGCCGCGGATGGTCACCTGGTCGCGCTGGCCGTCGCCGGTGGACAGGCCGATGCCGGGCACGTTTTTCAGCGCGTCTTGCAGCGAGCGCGCGCCTTGGTCGCGCAGCAATTGCGCCGGCACCACGTTGACGGTCTGCGGAATGTCGCGCAGCGGGGCGTCGATCTTGGACGCGCTGTTGGAGGAGGAGATGCGGTAGCCCTCGTCGCTGGCGCCGGTCACGGTCACCGTTTGCATGGTTTGCTCGGTCTGGGCCGCAGCGTAAGGGGAAAGGGAGAGGCTCGCCAGCATCAGCGCCAGCGGAGTTTTTTGCATAGCCATGGTCGTCCTTGAAGTGATGGCATGGCTGGCTTTTGGCTGGCTAAATGAGAATTGTTATCATTGGATTATGCTCCTAAGTTAATATCCACGCAAGTGGTCCAGTCACCGTGCGGTGGATAACTTAGCTGCGGAAAAATTACGCAGCCAAACTTTATCGTTTGAAATCAGTAAGTTGGGATAGGGTGCTGGCGCTTGTTAACAGGCTTATCCACAGAATTTGTTAACAACCGGCCCTCAAGATGGACTGCTGTAGCGGCTGAAATAAGCCTTAGCGCAGTGGTGGCGCGAACATCTTCGGCTGGAAGGGATTGATGTCCTTGCGCAGCATGCGCGGGATGATGGGATCCTGCACGAAGGACTGTGATTTGTAGAAGTCGTCCGTGCCGGCCGCCGCCACCAGCAGCAGGCGGCGAATGCCCAGCCCCAGCACGTACTGCTCGATGCGTTTCATGATCCAGTGGCCAATGCCCATGCCGCGATAGCGGCTCTGGATCATCAGTTCCGACACGTAGCAAAACTCCGGCGCCGCCAGCTCCAGCCGGGCGATGCCGATCTGTTGCCTGTTCAGCTCCACCGCCACCCATTCCACCTTGCCGCGCGGATCGGCCGCCGTTGGGGGCGGCAGCAAGCTGCTGGCATCGGCGTCCTTGCGAAAGGCCAGCAGGACTTTGTTGGGTGGCGCCGCTTTCAGCAGGCGAAATTGCAGCTCGAGATCCATGGTACGTGCTTCAAGTAAGTGATCTGCGTATATTGCGGGGCGCACGCTAGCCGCGCAAGTCCACTTTTGTATAAATTGTTTCTTTACGTCTATGCGACAATGTGGCATGGATAATCAATACTTCTATGAACCCGCACAAGGCCACGGCCTGCCGCACGATCCCTTCAATGCCATCGTCGGTCCGCGTCCGATCGGCTGGATCTCCACCCGCTCCGCTGGCGGCGCCCTGAACCTGGCGCCGTACAGCTTCTTCAACGCCTTCAACTACACGCCGCCGCTGATCGGCTTCGCCAGCCTGGGCCGCAAGGACACGCTGCGCAATATCGAGGAAACCGGCGAATTCGTCTGGAACCTGGCCACGCGCCCGCTGGCCGAAGCCATGAACGCCAGTTGCGCCAGCGCGCCGCCGGAGGTGGACGAATTCCAATTGGCCGGCCTGGCGACCGCGCCATCGCGCGTGGTCGCGCCGCCGCGCGTGGCGGACAGCCCGGTAGCGTTTGAATGCAAGTGCAGCCAGATCATCCGCCTGCAAGGCGCGTCCGGCGTCGAGACCAACAGCTGGCTGATTCTGGGGGAGGTGGTGGGCGTGCACATCGCGCGCAGCGCGCTGCGCGACGGCATTTACGACACGGCCGGTTCGCGCCCCGTCTTGCGTGGCGGCGGCCCGGCCGATTACTTCGAAATCACGCCGGATAATCTGTTCCGCATGACGCGGCCCAGCTATCCGTAGGCGCGATCAGTAGGTGTAGAACATGCGCTGGATCTGCTTGCTGTCGCTGGTCTTGGTCAGCGCCAGCATCAGCAGGATGCGGGCTTTCTGCGGATTCAGCGTATCGGAGGCCACGAAGTCCAGTTCGTCGTCATTGGCCTCGCCGTTGCGCGCCACGATGCCCTGGCCGACGCGCGCCGAGCGCACGATCAGCACACCTTGTTGGCGCGCCGCCACCAGACCGGTCTTGACCGAGGTGGCCAGGCTGCCATCGCCCACGCCGGCGTGGATGATGCCCTTGGCGCCGGCCGCCACCAGCGCGTTCAGCGCCACCGGGCTGACATTGGCGTAGCCGTAGACGATGTCCACTTGCGGCAAGGTGTCCAGCTTGCTGATGTCGAACTCGCTGTCCACCGTGTGCTTGCGGGTGGAGGCGCGGTAGAAGTAAGGCTTGTTACCTTGGATATAGCCCAGCAGACCCAGTTCCGGCGTCTTGAAGCTGTCCGGGGTCGAAGTGTTGGTCTTGGTGACGTCGCGGGCGGCGTGGATCTGGTCGTTCAACGCCACCAGCACGCCTTTGCCGACCGCGTCCTGGCTGGCGGCCAGCAGCACGGCGTTGTACAGGTTGATCGGGCCGTCAGCCGACAGCGCGGTGCCCGGACGCATGGCGCCCACCAGCACCACCGGCTTCTTGCTTTTCACGGTCAGGTCCAGGAAGTAGGCGGTTTCTTCCAGGGTGTCGGTGCCGTGGGTGATGACGATGCCATCCACGTCCGGCTGCGCCAGCAGGGTGTTGACGCGCTTGGCCAGCTTGAGCCAATGGTCGTTGCTCATGTTCTCGCTGGCGATCTGGAACACTTGCTCGCCCTTGACGTCGGCCACCTTGGCCAGTTCCGGCACGGCGGCGATCAGCCGCTCCACGCCGACGGTGGCGGCGGTGTAGCCGACCGTGGTGGTGGAACTGGCGCCGCTGCCGGCGATGGTGCCGCCGGTGGCGAGGATGGTGACATGGGCCAGTTTTTCCGCTGCCTCGGCATAAGAGGTCAGCAACATTGCACAAGCAAGCACAGCTTTGCCCCAGCGGTTAGAATTATTATTAAAGAACATGAAGTCTCCTGATGGGTTTGTAAAGTTTGGCATTTTAGCAAAGCCGCCGCATGTCAACAATGCGGGGCGTTGCCGCGTTAATACGTGGTTGCAGGAACAATAAAGAGAAAAGATATGAGATTGGTTATCACGATCGCATTATTGCTGGCGCTGGCCGCTTGCGGCAAGACCGCCGAGCAAAAACAGCGTGAAGAAGCGGCGACGCTGACCACACTGGGCGAAAAATACGTCAGGGAAAAGGTGCTGGAGCCTTCACAGGCGCAATTCCGCAACCAGTTCATCGGCAAGGGCGGCGCCCCGTGCGGCGAGGTCAACGCCAAGGACGCGTTTGGCGGCTACATCGGCTACCAGCGCTACATCTCGGTGGCGCGCGACCTGACTTTGCTGGCGCAGGATGTGTCGCCGGCGGAATTCGAGGCGCAGTGGCAGCAATTGTGCCGCTGAAGTAAAAACGGAGCCCTCGGGCTCCGTTTGCGTTGCAAGGCCGGGAAATCAGGCCTTGTTCTGACGGCGGCGCACCAGCGCCAGGCCGGCCAGGCCGACGCCCATCATGGCCCAGGTCGATGGCTCGGGAACGGCCGGCAGGGTGCCGAGGAAGTTGCGGTCGTGCAGTTCGCCCGGACCGGTGTAGCTTTCGGCGTACAGGAAGCCGTTCATGGCCGAACCGGCCTGGACGTCCGAGGTGCCGGCCAGCACGGTGCCGTACCAGCCGCGGAAGTTCACGGCGGTGGTGTCGACAAAGTTCCAGATGATGCGGTTGCCCAGGTGGGTGTCATCGTTGAAATTGCCGTTGATGGTCAGGGCTTTGTCGGTGCTGGAGCTGCCGTCATAGCGCACGTTGATCACCACCGTGTCGGCCACGCCGCTGAACTTGATGGTGGCCGCCGAGGCCAGCTGGCTGGTGGTGATGTTGAACACCGAGGTGCTGCTGGCGTTGCCGGTCAGCTTGAAGGTGAAGTTGTTTGGATCGGACGAGTTCAGCAGGCTGTTGGCGCTGGTCATGCCGGCCAGTTGGGCTTCCAGCGTGTTCAGCGGGGTGGAGAAGTCCGAGATCGAGAAGGTCGGCACGCCGTGCTGGACGCTGCCGCCGCCGTTCAGGTTGAAGTGACCGGCGTTGCTGTTGATCCAGTTGACGCCGCCGGCGTTGTTGACGTTGCCGCCGCCGTTGGCGCCGATATTGATAGCGTTAACCGCCGAGTAGTCCGAAGCGTTGCCGCGCGGATTGTTGTAGAAGGTGGCGCCCTGAACCAGATTGTTGACAACCAGGCGGCCTTCGATATCGCTGGTGGTCGACACGTTGCCGGTGATCACGGCGTTGAACTGGTTGAGGATTTGGCTGGAGGTCAGCGAGGCTGCCTGAGCGGAAACGGCGGCGAGGCTGGCCACGGTGCTGATGGCGAGGGTTTTCAGTGCGCGCATGATTAGTAGATTTAGGGTAAGAAATAATGTCAGGCGCCATTTTAACCCAAAAGAAACGGAAATTAGTAATTTTGAACGAGAAATATTTTTATGGCATGATTGTTGGCGCTGAGCAATGCCCGGCGCCATGGCGTAATTAGCGCTATCATGGCCGCACTACACCGCGAGGACACGGCATGGATCAGAAATTCGGCGGCGCCAACACCGCCCCTCACCTGGCGTCATCCGACGTCGGCAACCGTCGGCATCAGATTTTCCCCACCCTGAGCGAAGACCAGTTCGACGTCCTGCTGCGCTATGGCGAACGCCGCCACTTTACCGCCGGCGCGGTGTTGTTCCGTCAGGGCGACCGGCATATCGACACCTACGTCATCATCTCAGGCTCGATCGAGATCGAGCGTGGCTCGGCGCTCGGATCGACCATCATCGGCACCCACGGCCCCGGCATGTTCACCGGCGAGATGGGATCGCTGGCCGGCCGCGCCGCCGTCGCCACCGCGCGCGTGGTGGCCGACAGTGAACTGATCGTGATCAGCGAGGACGCCATGCGCACGCTGGTGATTTCAGAAGCGGAACTGAGCGAAACCATCATGCGCGCCTACATCCTGCGGCGCGTGGTCTACATGTCCGATCAGACCGGCGGCGTGGTGCTGTTCGGCGCGCGCGATTCGCAGCAAACCCTGATCCTGCGCCATTTCCTCAACCGGAATGGCCAGCCGGCCGCCTATTTCGACAGCGATTCGGACGATGAGGAGGCCAGGACGCTGATGGCCCGCTTCGGCGTCACGCCTGAAGACGTCCCGGCCGTGGTCACGCTCAGCGGCGAAGTGTTGCGCAAACCGACGTTGCGCCAGCTGGCCGACGGCATTGGCATCAGCCCGGATGGCATCGACGGCCGTCTGTTCGATGTGGTGGTGGTGGGCGCCGGTCCCGCAGGTTTGGCGGCGGCGGTGTACGCGGCATCGGAAGGCCTGACGGTGGCGGTGCTGGATGCCAAAGCGCCCGGCGGCCAGGCCGGCGCCAGCTCCAAGATCGAAAACTACTTCGGCTTCCCGACCGGCGTGTCAGGGCAGGCCCTGGCCGGCCGCGGCCTGTCGCAGGCGCGCAAGTTCGGCGCCGAGGTGGCGGTGCCGGTCAAGGTCAGCGCCGTCAATTGCGACAGTCCGGAATACGACATCGCGCTCGATAGCGGCGAGAAGCTGCGCGCGCGCTCCATGGTGATTGCCAGCGGCGCGCGCTATCGCAAGCCGGACCTGCCGGGACTGGAGCGCTTTGAAGGACGCGGCGTCTACTACAGCGCCTCCTTCATGGAAGCGAACTTCTGCGCCAATGAAGAAGTGGTGATCGTCGGCGGCGGCAATTCGGCCGGGCAGGCGGCGGTGTTCCTGTCGCAGCACGCCAAGCATGTGCACATCGTGGTGCGTTCCAGCGGGCTGGCGGCCAGCATGTCGCGCTACCTGATCCAGCGCATCGAAGCGTCGCCCAAGATCACGCTGCACACGCACAAGCAGATCGTTGAACTGCGCGGCGGCGACCGGCTGGAAAGCATCTGCTGGCAAAGCGCGGGCGGCGAGCCGCGCGAGGCGCCGGCACGCCATCTGTTCCTGTTCCTCGGCGCGGAGCCCAGCACCGCATGGCTGGGTGACTGCGTGGCGCTGGACGACAAGAACTTCGTGCTGACCGGCCCGGACGTGCCGGACGAGAAATGGCCGCTGGAGCGGCCGCGCCACTTCCTGGAGACCAGCCGCCCGCGCATTTTTGCCGTCGGCGATGTGCGCAGCGGCTCGGTCAAGCGCGTGGCGGCGGCGGTGGGCGAGGGTTCGGCGGCGGTGGCGTCGCTGCACCAGGCCCTGGCCTCGGATTTCCTCTAAGGCTCGATGCTGCTGAGTGGTTTGCTGTGGCGGTTGGCGCGGCGGACCGTCGGCTGCTGGCGTGGCGGCCATGCCAGCGCTTCCTGCGCGCGCTGGTAGCCGTACCGCCATTGGTCCTGCATATGCTGGACGAAGATCTCGTAACTCGGCGGCATGCGCAGCTCGATGCGGTTGCGCAGCCAGTCCAGCTTTTGCTGTAGCTGCTGCTTCTCCAGCACCACCGACACGTCGGACGAATCGATGCGCATGTCGGCCAGATGCGAATTGGCATAACGCAGGCGCGCATTGCCGTCCACCCCCAGCACCGAGCGCCAGGCGGGAATCGCGAACACCTGGTCGAAGGCCTCCTTGAATTCCATAACCACTTCCTCGCCCAGCTTGCGCGCGATTTCGACCGGGAACAGATCGAGCACGCCGCCGATGTATTCATCGCCCCGATGGTGGGCGCAGCGGAAGTAAATCATGTCGGCTATCGAGATGCGGGCGGCGTCGGTGACGGCCACGCTGCTGTCGGTCAGCAGCTCGCGGGCGATGGCGTGGTCGCCCCAGCGCGGGTCACTGAGCGGCGAATCCATGCCTTGCAGCGCGGCTGCCGCGCGTTCCTTGCAGAACACCGTCTCCGCGTACAGCTTGCGCCGGCCGCGCGGCTGGCCGACATCCGACGCATCGAACAGCAGCTTGCCGCCGATGATGGCGACATCCACCGCCGGCGTGCCGGTGGCGGGCGGGAAGGGCAGCTGTGGTGGAATCTCGAACAGATAATCGTTGAACAGGTCCGGAATCACGGGCGCGCTGACGTTGTTCATCTTGCGTTTGGCGGCGCGCAGCAGGGTGCCGAGCAGCACTGCGTTGTCGGTCGAGCGCAAGCTGCACCAGAACTGGTACATGGCCTCGGACGACAGCCACGCGCGCTGCGCCTCGGGATCGGGCAGATTATGGATGATGGCGGCCGCGATAGCGCCGCCGCAGCTGGCCAGCAGCACATCCGGCGCCTTGCCGGCCTCGCGCAGCGCGGCATACATGCCGATGTAAATCCCGAAACGGAATCCGCCACCGCCCATCACCATGCAACGTTTATACGGTTTATACGATTCTTGCGTCATAGCCCGCCACCATACCACAGCAAGCAGCGTCCAGCTTGCTTGACGGCGCTCAGCAGAGGAATATGATGGGACCATGGACAGCCAAACCGCATCGACGGAAGAAGCGCTGCGAACCTTGCTGGAGCGCACTGCGGCCTTGCAAGCCAGCACTGATGCGCTTGCCGTAACCGTCTCTGAGTTGCGGGATGGACAGGTCGCTTTGCAAGGGACTGTTACCGGACTTCAGGTCGACTTAGCTGTAATCAAAGGAACGATGAGCCATTATGCTACGCACGCTGAAGTTGAAAGCGTCCGGGCGGAGCTGTACAAAGCCATCGAAGCGCAGACCTGGCGCTTGCTTGTCTGGATGACGGCGGTTTGCTCGGGGCTGACGGCTGCCGTCTATTACATTGCGCGGAACGTTCACTGACTACAGCTGCTGCTCCAGCATGATGCGCAGGGTGGCTTGGGTGGGCGTGAGGCGCAGGCGTTGCATGCTGCCTTCGGCGTCGGTGTAGCGGTAGGTTTCGGTGGCTTGCTGGCGCAGCAGGTTGTTGGCGGAGAGGCGCAGCTGGGTTTTTGCGTTCAGCTTCCACAGGGCGTACAGGTCCAGTTCGCGTTTCGGGCTGGCGCTGGTCAGCACTTCCGCCGACTGCCGCGATGGGCCGGCGGCCTGATAATTAAGGTTGCCGCCCAGTGTCCACTGCCGCCAGCGATAGTCGGCGCCGAGGTTGGCGGTGGCCGGGGTCTGGTTCTCCAGCCGGTTGTCCGGGCCCGGCACATTGTCCACGCGCGACCAGTTGCGCGACAGGTTGGCGCGCAGGTCCAGCGCTTTGCTCAGCGGCAGCCTGGCTTCCAGTTCCACTCCATGCGCGCGGGCGTTGCCGTCGTTGAAGGGCGCTTCCACCCACACCCCATCCTGCTGGAACAGGCGCGATTGCGTGACGTCGCGGATGCGCCGCAAGTAGGTGCTGACGCTGACCAGCGCTCCACCGCCCAGATAATGTTCATACGCCGCATCCAGTCCCCACGCCAGCTCCGGCCGCAGATGCGGATTGCCCTGCTCATCGGGATTGGTCTGGTTATTGTTGTTATCGTTGGTGTAGCGGCGCGGGATCAGCTTGACCAGTGGCGGCGCCTTGTAGGTGCGGCTGATCGCCATGCGCAGCACATCCTTGTTGGCCAGTTCGTAGCGTGATTGCAGCGACGGGCTCCACACCGAGGAATTGCTGTCCAGTGCATCCGGCGCATTGGTGGCGTTGGCGCGGCTGGCGGTATCGAGACGCTCGTGGCGCAGGCCAAGGTAGAGCGAGTACCGCTTCGTCACCTGCCATTCGTCCTGTGCGAACAGGGCCAGGCGGTTGACGTTGGCGCGGTAGTCGGCGTTGTTTGCGCCGGTTTGCTGGTCCACGGCGTTGAACAGGATCTCGTTGCGGTCTTCGCTGCGCACGGCATGGCTGGCGTCCCAGCCGATGGCGATGGCATGCTGTTCGCCCACCGGATGGCGATAGGTGCCGGTACTGGTCAGCGTATTCTCCACCGGCCCGGAATCGACGTGATGACGGCCCAGTGGCTTGCCTTCCGCATCGCGGCCGTGGAAGTCGAAGGTGCCGCTGCGGCGATTGGTGGCGGCGCCCAGTTTCATTTCCAGCCTGGCGCCGTCGTCCAGCAGGTGCGTCCAATTGACATCGCTGCGCAGCATCACAAAGTTGGCGATGAAGTTGGCGTCGTTGTGCGGATAGTCTGAATGCTTGCCGATCAGTGCCGTTTCATCGGCTCGGGCGAGATTGTCGACACGGCGCAGGTAGGCGAAGCTTTGCCAGCTGATGGTATCGCCGCCCTCCAGTTTCCAGTTCAGGCGCGGCGTCAGGGTGAGGGCGTCGGTGCGGCCGGATTCGATCTGCGGCGTGCGGCGCAGCAGCGTGGTAACGCCGTTGGCGTCGCGCTGTTCCTGCCAGTCGACGAACGGTTTTTCATTGCGCTTGCGCGTCAGCGTGGCGGCGAGGCTGTAGCTATAAGCTTCGCTTTGGCCGGACAGTTGTGCGCTGACGGCAGGCGTGGTCACGCCACCTTGGCGCGCCACACTGGTGCTGACCGAGCGCTGGCCGACAGCTTTTCTCAGAATGATGTTGATGGCGCCCGCGACAGCCTGGTTGCTTTGCTCCGCCGTGGTGCTGCGCAGGATCTCGATGCGCTCGATGGTTTCGGGTGCGATGCTGTCCAGCGAGAAGCCGGTGGCGACCGGTTCGCCGTTGAGCAAGATTTGCGTGTAGCCGTTGCCCAGGCCGCGCATCTGTATCGCGCCGGCGCTGGAGATGCTCACGCCGGGCAAGCGCTTGAGGACATCGGCCAGCGTCTGGTCGCCTTGCCGGACGATGTCGGCATGGTTGATGGTGACGGCGGTGGTGGTCTCGCGCTGGCGCTGGTCGGCGCGCGCGCCGGTGATCAGGACCTGCTGCGGCTCCGGCGTTTCCGAAGCGTAGGCGCAAGCGGAGACCGCCAGCAGCAGGCTGCTGGTGATTTGACGTGACAACATGGTTATCCTTTTTGCTGGCGGCGGACTTTGAGCGCGCGGGCGGTGGCGTAGGCGTCGAGGTTGTCGAGGCGGGAGGCGGGGTCGATGATCCTGCCGTTCTCTCGCAGTTCGAGATGCAGATGTGGGCCGGTGGTGAAGCCGCTTTGGCCGGAAGCGCCGATCAGTTCTCCGGCGGTGACGTGTTGGCCGGGTTTGACGTTGACGCGGTCGAGGTGCGCGTACAGCGTTTGCTGCGCGCCGTGGTCGATGATGACGGCGTTGCCGTAGCGGCCTTCGTTCTCGGGCAGCGGGCCGGCGGCGATGACGGTGCCGCTGGCCGTGGCGCGCACCGGTGTGCCTTTGGCGGCGGCGAAGTCGATGCCTTTGTGCGGCGTCGGCAGCACGCTGCGCATCACGCCGAAGAAGCTGGTGACGCGCACTTTGTCCACCGGCGCGCGCCATGTCTCGTTAGCCGGTGCGTCACCGGTTGCAACTTCCGGCATGACCCGGCCCGGGGCTTCGGCTGCGGCGGGCTGGCTGTAGGCCAGTGCCGGTTGCAGCAGCATCGCCAGCGTCAGGATGGCTGCCAATGCGGCGGCGATCAGCCATGTGGCGGCGGCGCTCAATGCCGGCAGGCCGTCTTGCTGCATGCTGCGAATGCGGCTGGCGATGGTGGCGCCGCCGAAAGCAGCGGCGCCGGCCGGCGTGATGCTGGTCCATTGACGCAGCAGGGCGGCGGCATACTGTTTGCGCTGTTGTTGCGGGCGGCCGGCCAGAACATGCTGGTCGCAGCTCAGTTCCAGCGCCCATTCCATTTGCTTCGCCATCCAGCGCAGGGCGGGGTTGAACCAGAAAACCGTCTGCAAGATGGAGGCGATGGCGAGGCATAGCGGATCACGGACGCGCAGGTGATGCAGTTCGTGGGCGATGATCATGTGCTGCTGTTCGCGTGTGAGGGCGTCCAGATCGGCGGGCAGCAGCAGGCGAGGGTGGGCCACGCCGATCAGCATTGGCGAGATGGCGGCGTCGGTGCGCAGGACGGCCAGCTTGCGGCGGGCGATCTCGCGCAGTTGCGGGGAACTGAACGCGCCGTGCGCCAGCAGGTCTTGCGACGACAGGTGCTGCGCGCTGGCCAGCAGCACGCGCCACAAGCGGCGCGCGTGCAGTTGTCTGGCCACGGTCCATGCCAGGCCGGCGGCGTAGACCAGCAGCCAAAGCGCCGCCAGCAAAGGCACGATGCGCGATGCCGCGTTGACGGGCGGGGCGAAAGCGCTGACGGCCGCGCCGGTATCCGTAGCTATCAGGGCACCGGAATTCGCAGCTATCGCCGCGCCGACATCCGGCCCGGCCGCGATCTGGCCGGCGGCCGGTGTTGTCGCGCGGGTGGCGGGCTGCATCGCGGCTGGCGCGGGAAGCGTGATCCGCGGCGCGACGCCGATCTGCGCGCCTTGCGGCAGGAAGGGCAGTATGGCGGTGGTGGCGGCCACGCATTGCGCCGCCAGCCACACGGCCCGGCGTGTCCGCAACCCCGGCCACACCCGTGCCGCGCCTTCCAGCAACGCCCATGTCAGCAGACCAGACGCCACGCAGCCAACGCACGCCAGCAGCCACGCCAGCGCCAACATCGACACGTCCTCCATCACGCTTCGTCCGCCGGCCAGTCATGCAGCATCTGTTCCAGCCGCGCCAGCTCCTGTTGATCGACCAGCTTACTGCCCGTGAACATGGCCACCGGCAGCGGCGCGTCGATCTCCATCACGCGCCGTCCGAAATCATGCGCAAACGCCGCCAGGGTGCCGACCTTCTCCAGCCGCGCACTGTAGACATTCACCCCATGCACCACCTGCACGCCCACCATCTGCTTCTCCAGCATCCGCTCCAGCGTCTTGCGGGTGGACGAAAACGACCAATCCAGTTCAGCGGCGGCCGCGTCGTGAATCTCGCGCGCGCTCAGCGGCTGCTGTTTCCACAGCACTTTCAGCAAGGTCAGCTCCGTGACCGATGGAATACTCATAGCAATACCTCCATGCGACTAATAGCGCAAGTATGCGACAAATGTCGCAATGCGGTCAAGCCAATGTATATCATTTTGTAACATTGCTTTGCATAAATTCCAAATATGCTACGATGAATTTTTTGATAATTAGTAAGAAGGCACGGCATAAACCCGGCGGCGCGCGCAAGCGAGGCGCTATACAATGCCGGTGGCCGCCGCTATCCCAGCCGCAGCCACCACTGCATTGGAACCAGACATGTATTACGGAGAGCGCTTCAACAGTATCACGCACACCGTAGGCGCGGCGCTGGCCGCGATCGGCGGCACGCTGCTGATCGTCCAGGCGGCCCGCAGCGGCGACGCCTGGAAAGTCGTCAGCTTTAGCATCTACGCCGCCACCTTGCTGGCCTTATACCTGACGTCCACGCTGTATCACAGCCTGCGCGGACGCGCCAAGGACGTGCTGCGGCAGCTGGATTACTGCGCCATCTACCTGCTGATCGCCGGCAGCTACACCCCGTTCACGCTGGTCAGCCTGCGCGGACCGTGGGGCTGGGCCCTGTTCGGCGTGGTGTGGGGACTGGCGGTGCTGGGCATCGTGCAGGAACTGCTGTTCGCCAAAGGCGCGCGCGTGCTGTCGCTGCTGATCTACGTGGCGATGGGCTGGGTGGGCGTGATCGGCGCCAGCCCGCTGATCGACGCGCTGGGCTGGAATGGCTTTATGTGGCTGGCGGCCGGTGGCCTGGTGTACACGCTGGGCATCGCCTTCTTCGTCACCGATCACAAATGGCGCTACGGTCACGGCGTCTGGCATTTGTTTGTACTGGGCGGCAGCGCATGCCATTTCGGCGCGGTGCTGCTGTACGTCGCGTAAGGATGAAACACCCGTGGATATCAACTCGGACGACTTAAAGACCTTCATCACCGTCATCGACAGCGGCACCTTGAGTGCGGCGTCGGTGCATCTGGGCCAGACCACGTCCGGCGTCAGCCGCGCGCTGTCGCGGCTGGAAGACAAGCTGGCCACCTCGCTGCTGACGCGCACCACGCGCCGCATGGAACTGACCGAGGAAGGCCAGCTGTTCCTGGAAAAAGCCCGCGCCATTTTAGGGGCGATGGAAGAAGCGGAAGAAACCATCCGCATCCGCCGCCAGAAGCCGGCCGGCCGCCTGTGTGTGGACGCGGCTTCGCCGTTCATGCTGCACTCTGTGGTGCCGCACGTGGCCGAATTCCGCGAAATGTATCCGGACATCCGCCTCGAATTAAGCAGCAACGACCAGATCGCGGACCTGATCGAACACCGCACCGACATCGCCATCCGCATCGGCGCGCTGACCGACTCCACCCTGCATGCGCGCGCCCTGATTTCCAGCCCGCTGTACGTGCTGGCCAGCCCGGACTACCTGGCGCGCCACGGCACGCCGCAAACGCCGGAAGACCTGGCGCGGCATTCGCTGCTGGGCTTTGTGCAGTATGAGCTGGGTAACCAGTGGCCATTGCGTCACGCGGCCGGCAACACCCTGCCGGTCACGCCGTCGATCTCGGCCTCCAGCGGCGAGACCTTGCGTCAGCTGGCCTTGGGCGGGCAGGGCATCGTCTGCCTGGCGGACTTCATGACCCGCGCCGACATCGCCGCCGGCCGCCTGGTCAAAGTGCTGGAAGCCGACTACACCGGCTACCGCCAGCAGATCCACGCGGTCTACTACCGCAACACCCAGCTGGCGCAGCGGATCAGCTGCTTCCTGGAGTTTTTGCAGCAAAAACTCTGAGCGATACAGTGTGCGCGCCCGTACAGAGCGACGGGCGAGGTAGGCCTACACTGAACCTACCGAATAACGATGTTGCCGCCATATGGAGGTCATCATGACGCCCACTACCCATCCTTCGAAGTATCTGGTCCGCGCCTATCTGGAGCGCCGTTCGCACGAAGTGAAGCCGCCGCCGACGCCGGAAGAGATCCGCCGCCAGCTCGGCTGGGGGCTGATGGCCTTCGAACAGAAAGTCAGCAACGGCCGCAACTAAGGTTTTTTCGCCATTCACCGGTCCAATTCCGCTATTCGCCGAATAGCGGTTTCCCCGCCTGCCGTTCCCCGGTATTGTTACATTCATACCGACTTGGGGGACATTCACATGAACGTAGAAACTGCATACCGCTGGCGCCAGCAACTGGTCTGGGGCCTGGGGCTGATCGCTGTCGGCACGGCCTTCCTGCTGGAGCGCGCCGACATGCTGGAGCTGGACATCAACTGGGCACAGGCCTGGCGCTACTGGCCATGGCTGATGGTCATCAGCGGCATCATCAAGATCATTCCACCGACCACACCGCGTTACCTGCTCCAGGGCTTCTGGGAGCTTTTCTTCGCCGGCTGGTGGTACGTCTCCTTCAACCACATCTGGGGCTTGAGTTTCGCGCAGACCTGGCCTGCCTTGCTGGTCGCCTGGGGCGTCGGCCTGCTGCTGCGCCCCTTGTTGGACAATATCTTCGCATCGATCAAGGAGCAAGCATGAAAAACCGCCGCGAGCGCAATCCCGCCACGCAGATGATTATTGGCCTGTTCGTCATCGGCATCGGCTTGCTGTTCCTGATCGATAATCTGGGCTGGGTGCACTTGAACCTGACAGTGCATATCGTGCCCGTCATCCTGATCGGCGCAGGCATCCTGAAAGTGGTGCAGACCCGCAGCCAGTCCGGCACCGTGGTCGGCGGCCTGATGATCGCGGCGGGGAGCGTGATCCTGTTGCGCGAAACGGGCCTGATCGACATCAGCATGCGTTCCCTGTGGCCGCTGCTGCTGATCGCGGCCGGCGTGGCGGTGGTGTACAAGGCCACCGCCAGCCATGCCGCGCAAACGCGGCCGGCCCCCGGTCCGCTCGATAAGCCGGACGCCGATGGCGAATCGGTCATCAACTACACCGCCATTATGGGCGGCTTCAAGCACCGCATCACCACGCAGGATTTCCGTGGCGGCGAGATCACCGCCATCATGGGCGGCTGCGACCTCGATCTGCGTCAGGCCTCGGTCAATGGCGACGCGGTGCTGAACGTGTTTGCCATGTGCGGCGGCATCACCCTCAAGGTGCCGGTCGACTGGACCGTGGTGTTCGACGGCACGCCGATCATGGGCGGCTTCGATGAAAAAACCGTGCCGCCGACCGGCCCGGCTTCCGGCAAGCGCCTGATCGTGCGCGGCTACGTCATCATGGGCGGCATGGAAGTCCGTAACTGATGCAGGAAATATCCGCTACGCGCCGGGCAACCGTCATCTATCTGCTGGTATGGCTGTTCCTCGGTTGCGCATTGGGCGGCGTGATCTCGCTTGCCAGCGAGACGCCGCTGGCCAACGCCATGCTGTTCGCGATTCCGATGAACCTGTGGTACGCCTTCGCCGCCGGCTACTCCGCTTACTATCTGTGTCGGGCCAATCCGCTAGGCACGCGCCCGGCCCCGGCGATCGCGCTGATGCTGTCGGTGGCGGCGGTGGTGCTGGGCTTTTTGTGGCTGATTATCGGGAATCTGTGGAATGCCCTGTGCCTGCTGCTGGGGGCTGCGTGGAGCGGCATCGTCATCACACCGCAGCTGTCGGTACTGGTTGTGGTGCTGGGCGTGCTGCTGTATGGCTTTGCGGCGGCGCTGCATTATCTGGTGATCGAATTCGTGCGTGCCAAAAACGCGGAACAGCGCGAGCTGGAATCGCTGCTGATGGCGCAGGAGGCCGAGCTGCGCATGCTGCGCACGCAGATCGATCCACACTTCCTGTTCAACAGCCTCAATTCGATCAGCGCCCTGACTTCGCAAGATCCCAAGGCGGCGCGGCGCATGACGCTGGAGCTGGCGAGCTTCTTCCGTCAAAGCCTGGGCATGGAGGCGCACAAGAAGGTGACGTTGGGCGAGGAGATGGTGCTGATCCGGCACTTCCTGTCGATCGAGCAGGTGCGCTTTGGCGAGCGGCTGAAAGTGGAGGAAGACATCGGCGACGGCGCGGCCGAGTGCCTGGTGCCGCCGATGATCATCCAGCCGCTGGTGGAAAACGCCGTCAAGCACGGCATCTGCAATATGCCGGAAGGCGGTACGATACGCATCACCGCGCGCCGCGCAGGCACCATGCTGCACATCGGCGTGGCCAATCCGGTGGACGAGGACATGTCGTCCGTCCGCGGCGACGGCCATGGCATAGGACTGAGCAACGTGCGCCAGCGTTTATCCGGCGCATATAAACACGAAGCCGGCATCCAGTGGGGCCGGCAGCAGAACAGCTTTGGCGTGGACATCACGATGCCCGCGCAAACGAGCGAACAAGGGGATTGAGGTATGCGTATCATCATCGTGGACGATGAAATGCTGGCGCGCGGCGTGGTGCGCGAATATCTGTCCGAACATGCGGACGTGGAAGTCGTGGCCGAATGCGGCAATGGCTTCGAGGCGGTGAAGGCGATCACCGAGCTGTCGCCGGATCTGGTGTTTTTGGACATCCAGATGCCCAAGCTGGATGGCTTTGAGGTGGCGGAACTGGCGGGCAGCAAGACCCGCTACATTTTCGCCACCGCCTACGATCAGTACGCGATCAAGGCGTTCGAATTCCACGCGCTGGATTACCTGTTGAAACCCTTCAGTCAGCAGCGCTTCGATCAGGCGCTGGCGCACGCGCGCGCCAACCTTGGTGCTGGCGGCGAGGCGGTCGAGAAGATGGTGCGCGAAGCCGCGGGCCGCAACAAGCCGCTGGGCCGCGTACTGATACGCGATGGCGCCAAAGTTCACGTCATCAATGCCGACAAGATCGAGCACGTGGAGGCGCAGGACGATTATGTGCAGATCCGCTCGGAGGGCAAATCCTACCTGAAGAACCAGCGCATGTCGGAGCTGGAGGAGCAATTGGACGCGGAGCAGTTCCTGCGGATTCATCGCTCCTACATCGTCAACATCGCGTTTGTAGACCGCATCGAGCAGGCCACCAAAGATAGTCATGTGGCGGTGCTCAAGGATGGCAGCCGCGTGCCGATCAGCCGCAGTGGCTACCAGAAAATACGCGCCGTGGTGCAGTAATGCTGCATCAGGAGTTTGCGCCGCCGCAGCCGCTGCGCGAGGTCATCAAATGCTTCTGGTATAACCGGCGCGAGGGCGCGCAGCAGCCGTACAGTTTTGAGGTGCTGCCGGATGGTTACGCTGAAATCGTGTTCTGCTTCGGCGGCGTGTCGCGCGACGGGGTTGGGTTGCCGTCGCCGTTCATGATGGGATTACTGAATCAGCCGGTCACCTTCACCGCCATCGGACGGCTGGAGATACTCGGCGTGCGTTGTTATCCGTGGACGGTGTTCGATCTGCTTGGCTTGCCGTCCGGCCGGCATGGCGTACACGCCTTCGAGCATCCTATGGCGCAGTTGCAGGCACCGCTGGCCGCTTGCGTGCAGGCGGGCGAGGTCGACGCGGCGGTGGCGCTGCTGGCCCAGTACTTCCTGCAAGCGCGCTCACAGCTGGCGCTGGACAGCATGCTGTTCAGGGCCGGGGAGGCGATGCGCGCGGCGCGCGGCGCCATGCCGGTGAGCGAAGTCGCAGCGGCGGCGCATGCCACGGTGCGCACGCTGGAGCGCAAGTTCAAGCAGTCGTCCGGACATACGGTGAAGGACGTCTCTGGCCTGATGCGCTTCGAGCAGGTGCGCAATCGCTTGTGGCATGCGCCCCAGAGCAATCTCGCCGCGCTGGCGCAGGAGCTGGGTTATACCGATCAATCGCATCTGAGCCGGGAATTCAAACGCTACAGCGGCGCCACGCCAGCCGCGTTTGCGCGCAGGGCGCGGGAGACCAGCAAGGATTTTGTCGCATTTGTACAAGCGCCGCGCGGGGACTAAGCCCTAGACTGCGGGGCATGAATACTTATGACGTCATTATCGCAGGCGCCGGACCGGCCGGCCTGTTCCTCGCTGGTGAGCTGGCCGAGGCCAAATGCTCGGTCCTCATTCTGGAGAAAGCGGAAGATCCGCATTCGCCTTTGAAGCTGCTGCCCTTTGGCATACGCGGACTGAATGCGCCTTCCATCGAAGCGCTGCACCGGCGCGGCTTGCTGGATCAGTTGGAACTGCACAAGCGTCTCCAGAATCCGTTCAGCGGCGCGCGCGGCAAGCAGGCCGGCCACTTCGCCGGCATTCCCTTTGAATACGCGAATATCGACACCGAGCGCTGGCCCCGGCGTGCGCCGGACGCGCCACCGACACATTTGCTGGCGGAGCTTGCGGAGCTGGAAGCCGTGCTGACGCGCCGCGCGCTGGCGTTGGGTGTCGATATCCGCCGTGGCCTGGCCGTCGATGGCGTCGAGCAAAGCGGCGATGGCGCCATGTTCGCGAGCCGCGGTCCGCGATCCGATGACGCAGCCGCCCGTCGCGTCGAGCGAGGAGGCGGCGTGGCGGTGCGGGCGGGAGGCCAGCTATTCCGCGCTGGGTGGCTGATTGGATGCGACGGCGCGCGCAGTGTGGTGCGCAAGGCTGGCGGCTTTACGTTCGAAGGCACCGAGCCGGCATTCACCGGCTACTCGGCCAAGGTCGATATCGCCGATCCTGAAAAGCTGGCGGCCGGCCGCGTGACCACGCCGCAGGGCATGTATTTCCAATCGCAGCCGGGCTACCTGAACATGCAGGACTTCGATGGCGGAGCGTCGCATCAGGCGCATCAAGCCGGCCAGCCGCTGACGCGCGAACGCCTCCAGACCGTCCTGCGCCGCATCTCCGGCACCGGCGTCACCATCAGCGCGCTGCACATCGCCACCACCTGGACCGACCGCGCGCGCCAGGCCACGAGTTACCGCAACGGCCGCATTCTGCTGGCCGGCGACGCCGCGCACATCCACTCGCCGCTGGGCGGCCAAGGCCTCAACCTCGGTCTCGGCGACGCCGCAAACCTCGGCTGGAAACTGGCCGCTACCATTCATGGTACCGCGCCCGAAGGCCTGCTGGACAGCTACCACGCCGAGCGCCATCCCATCGGCGCCAAGGTACTGGACTGGTCGCGTGCCCAGGTCGCCGTCATGCGGCCAACGCCGGAAGGCCGCGCCCTCAACGCCATCTTCCGCGACTTGGTTAACACCCGCGACGGCGCGACTTATTTTGCCGGCCGCGTCTGGGGTATTGGCGCGTAGCGGTCAATACGCCACCAGTTGGGCATCAGTTCCTGAATCTCCGGCCTGCCAAAGCGGTCGTCGATCAGGTAGACCGTACCGCGATCCGATTGCGTGCGGATCACGCGGCCAGCCGCCTGTACCACCTTCTGCATGCCGGGATAGGTATAGGTGTAATCGTAGCCCGCGCCAAAAATCGTCTCCATGCGCTGGCGGATCTGCTCATTCACCGGATTGACCTGAGGCAGGCCCAGGGTGGCGACAAACGCGCCAATCAGGCGCGCACCCGGCAAGTCGACTCCCTCGCCGAACGAGCCGCCCAGCACCGCAAAGCCGATGCCTTCGCTATCGAGCGTGAAGCGGTCGAGGAACTGCGCGCGCTCCGCTTCGTCCATGCGGCGCGACTGGCGCCATACCGGCACCTCCGGATACAGTTCGCTGAACTGATTGGCCGCTTTTTCCATGTAATCGAAGCTGCTGAAAAAGGCCAGATAGTTACCGCGCTGCGTGGCGTACTGCTGTCCCATCAACTCCGCGATGGGACGCAGCGATTGCTGGCGGTGTGCGTAGCGCGTGGAGATGTGCTGCGCCACCTGCACCGACAACTGCTCCGCCACGAACGGCGATTCCACATCCACCCACGCCGTGGTCTCCGGCATGCCGAGCATGTCGCCGAAGTAGTTCCATGGACTGAGCGTGGCCGAGAACAGCGCCGTGGTGTGCGTGCTTTCAAAGCGCGGCTTGAGGTACGGGGCCGGGACGATGTTGCGGATGCAAAGCACCGAGTTGCTGTTGCTGGCGCGCGCGCCAGGCGCTTTCTCGATATCGAACAGCGCATGGTCGCCAAAGCTTTCCGCCAGCCGCGCGAACATCAGCGCGTTGAAGTAGAAGCTTTGCAGGTCCGGTTCCACGTAGCCAGGATGATCGGCCATGTAATCGGAGATGGCGGTGGACGCGGTCTGCAACGCGCCCATGAATTTTTCCGGCAGCTCGGCATAAGACTGGTACTCGGCCGTCTGGTCTTTCTCCAGCTGGTTCCACTGCTTGTGCACGCGGTCCAGCGGCTTTTTCAATTCGTCCGGCACGATCTTGCGCAGCTGGCGCAGGCCGTCGTGCTCCATGTCGGCCGAATACATCTTGCGCGCGCGCGACACCATATTGTGCGCCTCGTCCACCAGGATGTTCACCTTCCAGTCGTTCAGCTGCGTGAGGCTGTACAGCATGGCGCTGCTGTCGAAGTAGTAGTTGTAGTCACCGATGACGATGTCGCACCAGCGCGCCATTTCGCTGCTCAGGTAATACGGGCAGACGTTGTGGGCGAGGGCGATGGCGCGCAACGTGTCGCGGTCCAGTGCCGGCGGTGCGCTGCCGCTTTCCGATGGCGCCATGATGGCCAGCGCCGACTCGCGCGCGGCCGGCAAGCGATCGTAGAAGCCTTTGGCCAACGGGCAGGACTCGCCGTGGCAGGCCTTGTCCGGATTGACGCAGGCCGTGCTTTTGGCCGCCATTTCCAGCGTGCGCAGTGGCAGTAGTGGTGCGCCTTCGCGGATCAGGTCCACCGCATCGAGCGCCATCTGCCGGCCAGAGGTCTTCGCCGCGAGGAAGAAGACTTTATCGATGCCGTGATCGGCGCTGGCTTTCAGCATCGGGAACAGACTGCCGACAGTTTTGCCGATGCCCGTCGGCGCTTGCGCCAGCAGGCACACCTTGCGGTTGCTGGCGCGGTACATGGCTTCCGCCAGCTGGCGCTGGCCTGGACGGAAATCGCCATAGGGGAAGCGCATCGCCTTGAGTTGCAGGTCGCGCTCCGCGCGGTGCGCCATTTCCTGCTGCGCCCATTGCAGGAACAGGCCGCATTGCTGCTCGAAGTAGGTCTGCAAATCGGCGGCCGTGTGGTCTTCGTGCAGCACGGTTTCCTTCTGGCTGCCGATGTCGAAGTAGACCAGCGCGAGATGGATCTTTTCCAGTCCCTGATCCTTGCACAGCAGGTGACCGTAGATTTTTACCTGCGCCCAGTGCAGCGCGCGTTGGTTGTCCGGCATCTTCTTCAAGTCGCCGCGATAGGTCTTGATTTCTTCCAGGCGGTTGGCGCGGATGTCGTAACCGTCGGCGCGGCCGCGCACGTGCAGCGGGCCGAAATCGCCCGACAGCGAAATCTCGGTCTGGTAATCGTCATCGCGGCGCGAGGTCACCACGCCATGGCCGGCGATGCCTTCCTGCGCGGTGGGCGAGGGCGTGAAGCGCAGATCGAGATCGCCGGTCTTGGCGGTAAACTCGCATAGCGCCCGGACGGCGACAACGTACGTCATGCCGCCCACTGCAAATAGCAGACCGAAATCGGCATCTGGTGCTGGGCGCAGTACTCGATCCAGCGCAACTGGTTGTCCTGCAAACGGTCGCCCGGGCCTTTTACTTCGATCATGTTGTAGCGGCGCTCGGCCGGCCAGAATTGAATCAGGTCGGGGAAGCCGCTGCGGTTGGCTTTGATGTCCAGCAGGATGCGCTCGAACGCGCGTCTCAGATGTAGCGGCGGGATGCAGTCCAGCGCCAGGTCGAGCAGCTCTTTGTCGATCGCTTCCCAGTACATGAAGGGCGACTGGATGCCATGCTTGGCCGCGTAGTTGGCGCGGATGGTGGCGCGATACTGTTCACTATTCAGCTGCGCCAGCACATCGGCAAATTGTTGTGCGCGGCGGCGCTGGAAGTCGGCGCTGTGCAGGTCGGCCGGGCCGCGATGGTAGGGATGGAAGAACGCGCCCGGTATCGGCGCGAACACCACGTCCCAGCACAACAGTCCGAACAGGGAATTGATCAGCGAATTCTCGACGTAATACACCGGCGCCTCGTCGCTGTGCAGATGATCGCGCACCACGAATTCCACGTAAGTGGCTTGCTCCGGCGGCGGCAGGTTCAGATCGATGCGTTCGGCCTGCGCCAGCGCCACCGGCGGCGGCTTGGCGTGACCAAGCTTGCGCGCGAGGCGCGGCGCCATGCGCAGCAGTTGCTGGCGTTCGGCCTCGCTCTCCGGCGCCTGCATGGCGGTTTGCAGCAGCTCGAAGGCTTCGCGCGGCAGATCGTTTTTTTCCAGCACGCGGATGGCGCGCGCGCGGGCACCGGGATAGTCGCAATCGGCGTACAGCGCATAGGCCATCGCCCAGTCGGCCTGCTTTTCAACGTGCTGGGCGATGGTGAACACCAGCTTGTTGCGGCGGCTGCGCAGCCATTCGTTATCGGCTGCGCAGGGCGGCAGATCGGCCATGACGGCGGCCACGTCTTCGCCGTCGGCGAAGCGTTCGTGGCAGCGGTGGATGGCGAGGAAATCGTCGATGTCGCGGCGGCTGCGGAAGCCGCGCGCGGCCGGCGAGAACTCCACCTTTTCGTACTGGTAGATGCCCAGGTCGGACAGCACGAAGTCGGTCCAGTCCTGATGGTAGTTGCCGAAGAAGATGAGACGCAGGCGGTCGCACAGCTCCTGCGTCAGGTTGCGGTAGACGTGGTCGCCGGAATTGGCGTACCAGCCGGAGAAGGGATGCTCGGCGTCGTATTCCTCGCGCAGCGCCTCCAGCTGCTCGGCCTTGCGCAGATGCCGGACGTGCGGCGCCAATTGGAAGACTTTGACGATTTCCGGTTTTTGCAGCAGCTCGAACAACTGGTCCAGGCACAAGCAAGGATCTTCCTCGATCAGGCCCTGCTCGGCCAGCGGACGGGCCGCTTCATGCGTGCTGCCGATTTCGGCATAGACCAGTTTGCTGGCGCGGAACACCGTGCCCTTGCGCATCACCATGCGCACGAACAGCGCGCGCGAAGGCTGGGGCAGGGAAGGAAAGACGGACAGGAAGTGCCGCTCGTCGGCGTTCAGCAGATCGTCGTAGCGTTCGCTGATCCACGCCAGCACCTGGTGAAAATTCTCCAGGTAGTAGAACGGATTTTCCAGAACTTTGATCATTGCGGCGGGGACGAACGGCGATTAACTGTACTTTTGTACAGTGTATCGCGTTCGCCCCCGCAGGTACAGCTATTTCTTGGCTTTGGCCGGCTTGGCCGGCGCGCCCTGGGTCACCAGCGCGTTGGCCTTGGCGATTTCCGCTTCCACGGCCTGCACGGCTTGCTTGGTGGCCTTGGTCACCTGCTCATAGCCGGCGAAGGCGTTATCGATGGCGGTCTTGACGATCTGCACCGCGTTCTCCGAACCGGGGCGCACGTTCTTGGTGACGTCATGGATCAGCGCGCTCAGGTTGTTCCTGGCTTCGGCCACATGGGCGTCGGCGGCGCGGGTGAATTCCTCGCGGATCTCGGCGATGATGTCGCCCAGCTGCTGCTGGTAGGCGGCGGCGCCCGCCACGCCCGGCTGGATCTGCTCGGCCGCCAGCTTGATCGCGGCCTTGGGATCCTGCGTCTGGCTGATTTCCTTGCCGGTGGCCAGGTTGTCTTCCAGTTGCGATTTGGCGGTTTGCAGGTTGAGGGCAATCACTTGTTCCACACCCTGCACGGTTTTGCTGGTCAGGGTGTTGAACGTTTCTAGTTGAAACTCAAACAGCGCTTTGGTGGCGTTGGCAAATTGCTCGGGATTCGTAAACATACAGTCTCCTCATGAAAAATGTAGGGATGCAGCTTGCAGCGACTCCGGTTCAACCGTGTTCTTATGATTTGATTATCTAGTAACAATTAACTTTTCGCAACGGGCATCGCGGAACGGGCCGTAAGCCTTCTCCCAGCCTGGTCCCAGCGGCGTTTGCGAGCAGATCAGCGCACCGTCGATCTTGCTGCGCCACTTCCACCACGGCGCCGGCTCGGCGGCCAGGCCGGCGCAGCCCAGCATCAGCGCCAGCACCATGAAACGTTTCAGATTATTCATGCCTTACACCAGTTGTTTCGCGCAGACGCGATTGCGGCCGCTGTTTTTCGCAGCGTACAGCAAATCGTCGGCGGCGGCGATCATGTTGAGGTGGGCTTCGTGGGTGGAGCTGGCAAAATCCACGCTGGCCACGCCAAAACTGGCGGTGACTTCGATGCGCTGGCCTTCGTGCTCGACCGGTGTGGCCGCCAGCGTCTGGCGCAGGCGCTCGGCCAGCAGTTCGCCGCCGGCCAGGTCGGTTTCCGGCAAAATCAGCAGGAATTCCTCGCCGCCGTAGCGCACCACGCTGTCGATGCTGTCGCGCGTCATCGATTGCATCAGCGCGGCAAAGCGTTGCAGCACGGCGTCGCCGCCGTAGTGGCCGTAGGTGTCGTTGACGGCCTTGAAGTGGTCGAGGTCGCACATGATGACGGTCAGGCTGAGCCGGTAGCGGCGGGCGCGCGAGATTTCCGTCTCCAGCAGCTGCTCGTGCAGGTAGCGTCGATTGTAGCAGCCGGTCAGCGGGTCGCGGATCGACAGGTTTTTCAGCACCATCTGGGCGCTGTACTCTTCGCGCCACAGGATTTGGTAGCGCCGCGCCCCCACGTAGCCGAACAGATTGGTCAGCGCCAGCAGCGCTGCCATGGTGGCCAGTTCCATCGCCGGCAGGCCGCCCAGCCACCAGGCCAGCAGCATGAACACGACAGTGGCCGAGGCCGCGATCGCGGCCGCGTACATCAGCCGGTTCGGGATGTAGATGTACAGCACGATGATGACGATGGACATGGAGATGGCGTGCAGCGAGAATTCGGTCGGCCGCAGCGCCGCGATCAGCAGGAAGCCGAACGCGCCCGCCACTTCAACGATATTGGCCGCCACGCGCGTGAAGGGGATGGAGTCGGGCCGCCGTTTCAGCAGCGCCAGGCAGGCCAGCACGGTGCCGGCCACCGCCATGCGCGCGCCCATCAGCAGACAGGTTTTCATCTCGTAGCCCACCCACAGCAGGTCGGTGACGGCAAAGCACAGGTAGAACAGGGCGCAGAACAGGAAGGCGACGCGCAGCTGCGACTGTGTCATGGCCAGGTGATGGCGCAGGAACTCGTTTTCGGTCGCGGCGTCACAAAACTCGCAACGCAGCTTGGCGACCTTGATTGTCCTGGGCGAAACGGGATTGGATGGCATGCCGCATCTCTCCGCTGTGGCCGGCTAATTGCCGGTCTGATAGCGGCAATTATACGACTGCAATAATTGCGGAACGGAAAAAAAAATTCACTGATGCTACAGTGGCGCAACCTTGGGCAGGCGCAACATGAAGCTGGTGCCTTGGCCGGGCGTGCTGGCGGCCTCGATCCGCCCGCCCAGCACCCCGGTGACGATGTTGTGTGTAATATACAAACCCAGCCCGGAACCGCCGGCGCCCAGGCGGGTGGTGAAGAACGGGTCGTAAATGCGCGGCAGGTGCTCGGGCGCGATGCCGGCCCCGGTGTCGCTCAGGGTGAGGGCGATTTCGCCGTCGCCGCTGTCGTGGGCGGACAGGGTGACGCTGCCGTGACCGTGCTGGCGGCCGTTAAATCCATGCACCAGGCTGTTTTCGATCAGATTGCTCAGCGCTTGCGCCAGCGGGCCGGGATAGCTGTCCATTTCCAGCCAGTGATCGACGTCCTCGATCAGCTCCAGCCCGCGCTGCCGCAGGTCGGCCTGCACCGACTGCATCAGTTCGGCCACCACATCGCCCAGCATGAAGCGGCTGCGCTGATTGCTGCCGCCATCCACGGCAATGCGCTTGAAACCGGCCACCAGCGCGGCCGCGCGGTTCAGGTTGCGGATGACCACCTCGTCGGCGGCGGCCGCCTGCTCCAGATAGGCTTGCAACGCCGAGCGGCGCAGGCCGTTTTCCAGCTCGCGGCGCAGGGCGGCGGTGCGCTCGCTCATGCTGCCGGCCATCATCAGGCTGTTGCCGATCGGCGTGTTGAGCTCGTGGGCGACGCCGGCCACCAAGGCGCCCAGCGCGGCCAGCTTGTCGCGCCGCACCAGTTCTTCCTGCGTCATGCTGAGGTTGTGCAGCGCGGTGGTGAGCTCCTCGTTGGCATGTTCCGCGTCCTCCTTGGCGCGCTGGAGCTCGGCGGTGCGGGCGGCCACCAGCTCGGCCAGATGCTCGCGGTGACGCTGCAACTCCTCCTCGCGCCGGGTGCGGGCCACCGCGATGCCGGCCAGGTGGGTGGCGACGCGGATCAGGCGCAGCTCTTCCTCGCCGGGCGTGCGTTCCTCGTAGTAGTACATCGCAAACGAGCCGAGCACCATGTCGCGGTCCAGCAGGATGGGCATCGACCAGCAGGCGCGCAGGCCGTAGTGGGCGGCCGTGTTGCGGTAGGGTGCCCACAGCGGGTCGCCGAGGATGTCGCTGACGATCACGGTTTCCTTGCGATACATGGCGGTGCCGCAGGAGCCGGCCGCCGGGCCGATCGGCAGGCCGTTGAGGGCGCTCATGTAGTCGGCCGGCATGCTGGGGCCGGCGGCGCTGTGCACGGTCACGCCGTCCGGGTTGAGCAGCATGACGGTGCAGTGGCCGCCGTCCAGCTGGGCCTCGATCAGGCGCACCAGCTTGTCCAGCGTTTCGTGCAGCGGGGCGCCGCGCGCGATCATCTCCAGCACCGCGTTCTTGCCGTCGCGCAGTTGCGTTGCCAGCTTGCGCGGCGTGACATCGGCCACACGCACATGCATCAGCCGGTGCTCCTGCGTGGACAGCGGCACCATGCGCAATTCGCAGGTCAGCGGCCGGCCGGAGCTGTGACGCATCTCCAGTTCGAACACCTGCACCTCGCCCGACATCACCTGGTCCAGATCCATGGCCAGCACATGTTCGCTGGGCTGGCCATCCGGCTGCGTGGGCGTGCACAGCGACAGCAGGTCGGTCTGTAGCAGTTCCGCCTCGGTCATGCCGAACAGCTGGCGCGTGCGGCGGTTGGCATCGAGGATGCGATTGCTGCCGCGTTGCATCAGCAGGATGGCATCGGGCGACCCGGCCAGCATGGTGTGGTAATTGACCTCCAGCGTTGCCATGGCCGGCACGCCTTCCAGCGCCGGGGCGGGCGAGATGGCTTGCAGGTAGAGCAGGATTTTCTCCGCCATGTCGTCGATGGGGAACTGCATCGGCAGATAGGCGGCGGCCCCGGCCTCATGGGCGCGGCCGCGTTCTTCCTCGCTGGGGTGGGGCGACAGCAGGAACACCGGCAGCGGCCGCGCGCTGGCTTGTCGGAGGCGCGCGCACAGTTCCAGGCTGGCGCTGCCGGCCAAGGCCACGTCCAGCAGCACCAGGGCGATATTGCCGTTGCGGGTGAAAGCCAGCGCCTCGTCGCCGCGGCTGACGGTGTGGACTGCCAGATGATGCGGCGCCAGCATGGGGCGCAGCGTGGCGGCGTCATAGCCGCTGCGGGTGGCTATCAGGATGGTGTGCGGCTGATCGGCGGGGGACGGCGGCATCGTGTCTGGGCAGGTGCGGCTCCGGCAAGGCGGCGTGAGGCCAGTGTATTACAAGATCGGCATGCGCGGCCAGTGTTATGCCGCCTGCTGTGTATGGGCTTGCTGCGCGTCGAGGATCAGCGGGAAATTGTCCTCGATCCAGTCCACCAGCACCTCCAGCCGCTCGGCGGCCTCGCGGCCCAGCGGCGTCAGGCTGTACTCGACGTGCGGCGGCACCACCTGATGCGCCACGCGCAGCACCAGGCCGTCGTGGGCGAGGGCATCCAGCGTTTGCGCCAGCATCTTTTCGCTGACGCCGCCGATGGCGCGCCGCAGCTCGCTGAAGCGGTGGGTGCGTTCCAGCAGCATCACCAGCACCAGCACGCCCCAGCGGCTGGTGATGTGGCCCAGCACGGCGCGCGAAGGGCAGTCGGCCGCCATCACCTGGGCGCGCTGGGGCGCCATCTGATTCATCTGCTGGATGGTCTTGCGCAGGGATTTGCTGGTCATGGCGGGCTCCTGGGGTACTTACTAAAATGTGCGTACTTACAATTCGTAAGTATAGCCTATATCATGGCCTCATCAACTTTTAAACGGAGGATGCCATGATTGTCGTTACCGCTGCAACCGGCCAACTGGGCCGTCTCGTGATTGCCAAACTGCTCAATACCACCCCGGCGGCGCAGATCGTCGCCGCCGTGCGCGACCCGGCCAAGGCGGCAGACCTGGCGGCGCAAGGCGTGCAAGTGCGCCGCGCCGACTATACCGATCCGGCTTCGCTGGATGCGGCGTTTGCGGGCGCCGGCAAAGTGCTGCTGATATCGTCGAACGATCTGGGCAACCGCGTGGCGCAGCACCGCAACGCCATCGATGCGGCCGCCCGCGCGAAAGTCAGTCTGCTGGCGTACACCAGCGTGCTGCACGCCGACCGTTCGACGCTGAGTCTGGCGGCGGAACATCGCGAAACCGAAGACGCCGTGCGCGCATCGGGCGTGCCGTACAGCTTGCTGCGCAATGGCTGGTACGTGGAAAACTACACCGGCAGTCTGGGCGCGGCGGTGGCGCACGGCGCGCTGGCGGGCGGCGCGGGCGAGGGCCGTATCGCGGCGGCGGCGCGGGAGGATTACGCGGAAGCGGCGGCGGCGGTGCTGACGAAGGCGGGCGCGGTGGAACAGGTGTACGAACTGGCGGGCGACACCAGCTTCACGCTGGCGGACCTGGCGGCCGAAGTGTCGCGCCAGACCGGCAAAGCCATCCCGTTCCACAATCTGTCGCAGGAAGAATATCGCGGAATGCTGGTGAACGTCGGCCTGCCAGCGCCGCTGGCCGAGCTGATCGCGGATTCGGACGCCCAGGCCGCCAAAGGCGCGCTGTTTGACGACAGCCGCACCCTGGGCAAACTGATCGGCCGCCCGACCATCTCGCTGGCGGACGCGGTCAAAGCCGCGTTGTAGTCAGAGATCGAGCTGGGCAGGCGTAACGCCCAGCGCCGTGGCGATCTTCTTGAGCGTTGCCAGGCGGAGGCCTTGGCTGGCCTCCTGTTTGGCATAGGAAGGCTGGGTGATGCCCAGCCGCCCGGCAACCTCAGCTTGAGTGAGCTTAAGATGCTCCCGCCACGCACGCACTGCCGTTGCGCCATCCACCATGGCGCTGACGACGGCGTTCGGGATCAAGTCGTGCTCATGCTCGTAAGTTCGGATGTAGTCATCGTATGGGATGACCACAAAACTCGGCTTGCCATCCGCGCCGTTGATCACCTGCACGTTAATAGGTGTTTTCATCGCGCTTTTTCACTTCCTGAATATCTACAATTTTGATCACCGTGGTCCAATCGAACAGCACCCTGTAATCTCCAACGCGTAGCTGGTAGCCATATTGATGGTTTTTCAGCGATTTGACGTTAGTGCAGTTGGGCATCGATTCCAGGGCTGTGGTGGCGTCCACGATCTGACGTTGCGCTCGCGCTTCAAGCTTGAACAGCTGCTTGACGGCCTTGGGTGACCACCTTACTTCGCTTCGTGAGTTCATAATAGCTAAAATATAGCTTTATGCAAGAAGACTTATCTGGAGAGGTAAGGAAAGTTTGCCGCTTTACTCGCTGGAATGCCTTAAGAAAAGGCTAGCGGAAACAAAAAAAGCCGCCGGACATGAAACGCGATCTCGAGAGCGTTCAGCCGGGCGGCTATTTTACGGAATTCTTGGTGCCCACGGAGGGACTCGAACCCCCACACCTTGCGGCACATGGACCTGAACCATGCGCGTCTACCAATTCCGCCACGTGGGCATTTGTAACTTACAACATCAGCGCTTGGTGCCCACGAAGGGACTCGAACCCCTACACCTTGCGGCACATGGACCTGAACCATGCGCGTCTACCAATTCCGCCACGTGGGCGCTGATGCTGTCTCGTTACTCTCCGTTGCGTTGTTCTGCAACAGAAGGCACGCATCTTAAAGGCCGCCCGCCAACTCGTCAATAGTAAATTGCTGCTTTTATGAAATTATTTCCCCGTCATCCCTTGGGCGTTGCCGGAAGTCGCTGTCGAAAATTGTTGTGCCGCGTTGGTTTTTTGTATATAGTTAGCCATATGGATAACTATAGAGTTGCGCTGGACGCGATCTTCCACGCTTTATCAGACCCAACGCGCAGAGCCGTGGTGCATCGGCTGGGCGAGGGGCCGGCGACTGTCGGCGAATTGTCGCAGCCCTTCGATATGGCACTGCCGTCGTTCATGAAGCACATGCGGGTACTGGAAGATGCCGGCCTGGTAAGCAGCAGCAAGAGCGGGCGGGTGCGCACCTGCATGCTCGAACGGGACAAGCTGGCCGCAGCCGAGCGTTGGTTCGAACAGCAGCGGGCACTCTGGAGTAGCCGATACGACAATCTGGATCAACTTTTGGAACAACTGCAAGGAGACGACAATGGTAGCCAAGCTTCAATTTGATTTCGTGGTCGACAAGGAAAAAAGCAGCCTCACGGTGACGCGCGAATTTGCCGGCCCGCGGCAACTGGTCTGGGATTGCCATACGCAGAGCGCGTTGCTCGACCGCTGGTTTGCGCACAAGCCCCTGAGTACCAAAACCAAACAGATGGAATTCAAGGAGGGCGGCTATTGGCACTACGCCATGATCACGCCTGATGGGCAGGAGTATTGGGGGCGCCTCGACTACCTGGCCATCCGCCCGATCGACAGCTATGCGGCGCTGGATGGATTCACCGATGAGACTGGTGTCGTCAATGCCGACCTGCCGCGCTCGCGCTGGGACGTGACCTTTGCGGATCTGAAGGAGCACACGCTGGTCACCACGCTGGTGCAATACAACTCGCCGGAGGATGTGCAAAAAGTCATCGACATGGGCATGAAAGAAGGCATGACCTCCACCCTCGAACGCCTTGACGAGCTGTTGCTGACGCTGCGCTGAGCGTCTCATCCTGGCGCTGAAAAGCAAAAAAGCCGCCGGACATGAGCGCGATCTTGATCGCGTTCAGCCGGGCGGCTATTTTTTTGCGGAATTCCTGGTGCCCACGGAGGGACTCGAACCCCCACACCTTGCGGCACATGGACCTGAACCATGCGCGTCTACCAATTCCGCCACGTGGGCATTTTTACTGCTGCTCTGTTGCATTGTCTGCGTCAGAGGCCAACATTTTACGGGCGCGACTTGTTTTCCGCAAGTTTTTTTCTCCTTGCATCTTGTGTAGCCGTTGCGTAAGCTTAATACTGTCATTTCAACAATCCGGAGATGGAAATGGAAATGATCAGTAACTGGTTCAACAGCGAGGGATTCATGCCTCATGGCCACTGTTTCCTGTGGATTCCTTCCATCCTGTGGACGAGTGTGATTTCCGACGCCCTGATCGCGCTCGCTTATCTGTCCATCCCGATCAGCCTGATTTACTTCATCCGCAAGCGGCGCGACATGCCGTTCGACTGGATGTTCATCGCCTTCGGTGTGTTCATCCTGGCCTGCGGCGCCACCCACATCGCCGATATCTGGGTGGTGTGGAAGCCGGACTACGTGCTGTCCGTGACCCTGAAGGCCATCACCGCCGTCGCCTCGGTGGTGACCGCCATCGCCATGATCCGCCTGGTGCCGATCGCGCTGCGCATCCCCAGTCCGGCGCAACTGGCGGCCGTCAATGCCGAGCTGCAAAGAACGAACGATGAGCTGCGTGCCGCCATGGAGCGCGCCGAAGTGGCCAACCGCGCCAAGAGCGCCTTCCTCGCCTCGATGAGTCACGAGCTGCGCACGCCGCTCAACGCCATCCTCGGCTACACGCAAATTCTCAAGCGCGACAAGACCCTGACCCTGCCGCAGCAGACCGGTATCAGCACCATCCAGCAGGGCGGCCAGCACCTGCTGGCGCTGATCAACGACGTGCTCGACCTGTCGCGGGTGGAAGCGGGCAAGATGGAGTTTCATCCCAAGCCGGTGCGGCTGGGCGAGTTGCTGATGGTGGTGGCCGACATCATGCGCGTGCGGGCCGAGCAGAAGCATCTGCATTTCGAGCTCGAGCTGAACGGCGGCCTGCCGCAGGCCGTCAGCGTCGATGAGACGCGCCTGCGACAAGTACTGCTGAACTTGCTGGGCAACGCCCTCAAGTTCACCGATCGCGGCGCGGTGCGTCTGCGCGTCTCGCCGTTGCCGGCGGCGCCTGGGCAGGGCGCCAATGTGGCGCTGCTGCGCTTCGAGGTCATTGACAACGGCATCGGCATCGCCGCCGATCAGCAGGAAGCCATCTTCCGTCCGTTCGAGCAGGTGGGCGATGTGTCGCGCCGCGCCGGTGGCACCGGCCTGGGCCTGGCGATCAGCCGCCAGCTGGTGCAGCTGATGGGTGGCGCACTGCAAGTGGAAAGCGCGCCGGGCAAGGGCAGCCGTTTCTGGTTCGACGTGCCATTGCCGGTGGCCGATCTGCCGGGCGTGACGGTGGGTGGCGAGCACGTCGCCACCGGCTATGTCGGTCCGCGCAAAACCATCCTGGTGGTGGACGACGTGGCGACCAACCGCGCACTGTTGCGTGATCTGTTGGGCTCGCTGGGCTTCCGCACGCTGGAGGCGGAAAACGGCATGTCGGCGCTGATGCAGACGCAGGCCGTGCGGCCGGACATGGTATTGCTGGATATGGTGATGCCCGGCATGGACGGCATTGAGACCCTGCGCCGGCTGCGTGCCGACACCCGCATTGCCGATACGCCGGTGCTGATTATCTCCGCCAGTTCCACGCCGGAAGAGGAGGAGCGCTCGTTGGAGGTGGGGGCCAAGGCCTTCCTGGCCAAGCCGGTCAACGAGCATGATTTGCTGCGCGAGATCGGCGCGCACTTGAATCTGGAGTGGACAGAATGAAAAAAAGCCATCGGACATGAACGCGATCTTGAGCGCGTTCAGCCGGATGGCTTTTTTTCGCGGAATTCTGTGGTGCCCACGGAGGGACTCGAACCCCCACACCTTGCGGCACATGGACCTGAACCATGCGCGTCTACCAATTCCGCCACGTGGGCACTGATGCTTCTCAACAACTCTGCTATTATATCGACCGGGAGAGTTTTGCGCCAGATGAACTTTGACATTCCTTACTGCACATCAACCCTGTCTTGCAGATCCCGCCGCTTGCGCTGCGAGAGACCAGAATTATAGAGGAATCCTTGGCGATGTCAAATGCCTCCCGTAAAAATTTTCACGCGGCGTCCGCCTCGTGGCGCGAAATGGTCAAGGCTGGCGTTTCCAAGTACACTACGCCTGTCGCCGTGCCATATATATGCTAATCACTGTAAAAATAAGAAAAACTTTTGAACCAATCTACACACACCATTCCCAGCCGTGAGGAAATTCTCGGCATCTTCCGCAGCGCCAAAGGCCCGCTAGACCTGCGCGCCCTGTCGAAATCGCTCAAAGTCGCCACCGACGCCCAGGCCATCCTGTCGCGCCGCCTGAACGCGATGCAGCGTGACGGCCAGATCATTGTCGACGACAGCGGCCACTACACGCTGGCCACGCAGACCGGCTTCATCGCCGGCCGCGTCAGCAGCCACCGCGACGGCTTCGGCTTTGTGATCCCGGACGAGCCGGGCGAAGACCTGTTCCTGCCCGAGAAGGAAATGCAGAAAGTGCTGCATGGCGACCGCGTGCTGGCCAAGATCGTCGGCGTGGACCGCCGCGGCCGTCCGGAAGGCACGATTGTCGAAGTCACGCAGCGCGCCAACACCCACATCATCGGCCGCCTGCTGAACGAAAACGGCGCCTGGATCGTGGCGCCGGAAGACCAGCGCATCTCGCAGGACGTGCTGGTGGAAGGCGCGATCGGCAAGGCCAAGGCCGGCCAGATCGTCAGCGTGGAACTGACCGAACAGCCGATGCGCTTCAAGCAGCCGGTCGGCAAGATCGTTGAAGTGCTGGGCTCGCTCGACGATCCCGGCATGGAAATCGAAATCGCCGTGCGCAAGTTCGGCGTGCCGCACATTTTCTCGGACGCCGCGCTCAGGCAGGCCAACAAACTGCCGGACCACGCGCGCGAAAGCGACTGGGGCGAGCGCGTCGACCTGCGCGACGTGCCGCTGGTCACCATCGACGGCGAAGACGCGCGCGACTTCGACGACGCGGTCTACTGCGAACGGACCAAGATCGGCCGCGCCAACGGCTACCGCCTGATCGTCGCGATCGCCGACGTCAGCCACTACGTCAAGCCGAACGACGCGCTGGACGCCGACGCCCTGCAACGCAGCACCTCGGTCTACTTCCCGCGCCGCGTGATTCCGATGCTGCCGGAGAAGCTGTCCAACGGCCTGTGCTCGCTGAACCCGGCGGTCGACCGCCTGACGCTGGTGTGCGACGCCGTGGTCACCGCCAAGGGCGAGATCAAGGCCTACCAGTTCTATCCGGCCGTGATCCACTCGGCCGCGCGCCTGACCTACACCGAAGTGGCCGACATCCTCGGCAACACCAAGGGGCCGGAGGCGGCGCGCCGTCCCGGCCTGGTGCCGCACCTGCTGAACCTGTACGAGGTGTTCCAGGCGCTGCTGAAAGCGCGCGCCCAGCGTGGCGCCATCGATTTCGAAACCACCGAAACCTACATCGTCTGCAACCCGAACGGCAAGATCGAGAAGATCATCCCGCGCACCCGCAACGATGCGCACCGCCTGATCGAAGAGTGCATGCTGACCGCCAACGTGTGCGCGGCCGATCTGCTGATCCGCCACAAGCATCCGGGCACCTACCGCATCCACGCCACGCCGACCGCTGAAAAGCTCAAGCAGGTGCGCACCTTCCTCAAGCAGGTCAATCTGCATCTGGGCGGCGGCGACAAGCCGGCCGCGGCCGACTACGCCGCGCTGATGAAGGAAATCAAGGAGCGTCCGGACGCCTCGCTGCTGCAAACCATGCTGTTGCGTTCGATGCAGCAGGCGGTGTACTCGCCCGATAACATCGGCCACTTCGGCCTGGCGTACGAGGCGTATGCCCACTTCACCAGCCCGATCCGCCGCTATCCGGACTTGCTGACCCACCGCGCCATCAAGGCCATCCTGCTGGGTAAAAAGTACGAGCCGAAGATCGCCGACAACAGCGTGTTGAACACCAACGTCTCGAACGCCACCCGCAAGCAGCAAGCCAAGGACAAGGCCGAAGGCAAAGAGAAAAAAGCCGCCGACATGACCGTGTGGGACGCGCTGGGCGTGCACTGCTCGGCCAACGAGCGCCGTGCCGACGAAGCCTCGCGCGACGTCGAGAACTGGCTCAAGTGCTACTTCATGCAGGACAAGCTGGGTGAGGAATACACCGGCATCATCACCGGCGTGACCACCTTCGGCATCTTCGTGCAGCTGGATCAGCTGTTCGTCGAAGGCCTGGTGCACATCACCGACCTGGGTCAGGATTACTTCCAGTATGATGACGCCCGCCACGAGCTGAAAGGCGAGCGCACCGGCAAGAAGTTCCAGCTGACCGATCACGTCAGCGTGCAAGTGGTGCGCGTCGACCTGGAATCGCGCAAGATCGATCTGCGGCTGGCCGGCGCCGATGCGCCCGAGCCGCGCGACGGCAAGCCGGACGCGCCATCCAAAACCAGCAAAACCAACATCAAGCCTGGCCCGGCGATCCCGGCCGCCAAGCCGGGCAAGCCGGCGCGCACGCCAGCCGCCGCCGCGCCGAAAAAGCCGGCCGCGGCCCAGCCGAAAGCCGCCGCACGCAAGACCAAGGCCGCACCCGCGGCCAAACCTCGGGCGGCCAAAGCCGCCCCAAAAAGTAAGAAGAAGCGATAAATGAGCAAGAACAAAATGATTTTCGGTTTCCACGCGGTGACCTCGCGCCTGCGTCACGAAGCCGCCACGGTGGAAGAAATTTTCGTCGACGCCACGCGCGACGACCGCCGCATGAAAGACCTGATCGCCAACGCCAAGGCGGCTGGCGTGCGCGTGATGCCGGTCGACTCGGCACGTCTGGACAAGATCGTCGGCACCCGCCGTCACCAGGGCGTGATCGCGTTCGCCTCGCAGCTGGCGCTGGCGCGCAACCTGGATGAACTGCTGGACGCCATCGACGGCCCGCCGCTGCTGCTGGTGTTGGACGGCATCACCGACCCGCACAACCTGGGTGCCTGCCTGCGCGTGGCCGACGGCGTCGGCGCGCACGCGGTGATCGTGCCGAAAGACCGCGCGGTGGGCCTGAACGCCACCGCCGCCAAAGTGGCGTCGGGCGCGGCCGAGACCGTGCCTTACATCACCGTGACCAATCTGGCGCGCACCCTGCGCGAGCTGAAGGAGCGCGACATCTGGCTGATCGGCACCTCGGACGATGGCGAGAAAGGCCTGTACGAAGCCGACTTCACCGGCCCGACCGCGCTGGTCATGGGCTCGGAAGGCGAGGGCATGCGCCGCCTGACGCGCGAAACCTGCGACGTGCTGGTCAACATTCCAATGTTCGGCTCGGTTGAGAGCCTGAACGTGTCCGTCGCATCGGGCGTCTGTCTGTACGAAGCGCGCCGCCAGCGTCTCGCCAAGGAAGCATAAGCGCGAGACGTCCCCACCGGCGGCCGACTTCGAGGGCCGCTGGTTCTCCCTCCCAAGTCAGCCGCTGTTCAGCAATCCCCAGCCGGATACGCTACCATGCAAGTACCGGTTGTCATTCTGGATAAGCCATGTTTCATCGTCTGCGCCAAGACATCAACAGCATCATCGAACGCGATCCCGCCGCCCGCAACGCCTGGGAGGTGTTGACCTGCTATCCCGGCCTGCAAGCCATTGTCATGCACCGCTGGGCGCACTGGTGCTGGACCCACAAGATGAAATGGCTGGGCCGTTTCATCTCTTATCTGGCCCGCATCATTACCGGAATTGAAATCCACCCCGGCGCCACCATCGGCCGCCGCGTGTTCATCGACCATGGCTTCGGCGTGGTGATCGGCGAGACCGCCGAGGTGGGCGACGATTGCACCATCTACCAGGGCGTGACGCTGGGCGGCACCTCGCTGCACACCGGCGCCAAGCGCCATCCGACGCTGGCGCGCGGCGTCATCGTCGGCGCCGGCGCCAAGGTGCTGGGCGGCTTTACGGTCGGCGAGTATGCCAAGGTCGGCTCCAACGCCGTGCTGCTGAAGCCGGTGCCGCCGGGCGCGACGGCGGTCGGCAATCCGGCCCACATCGTGCAGAAGGAATTGAACGCCGTGCCGAATCCGTTTGCCGCCTACGGCGTCACGCCGAACGGCGACGATCCGCTGTCCAAGGCGCTGCGCGGGCTGATCGAAAACGCGGTCAAGCAGGAGGAACGCATCGAGCGGCTGGTGGCAACCATGAAGGCGGCGGGGCTGGAGTGTCAGAGCGTACCCGAGTGTGATAAATTGAATTCCGCCCAACTGAACAAGCTTGTCGAATAAGGACCGCACATGGAAACAGAAGTACTGGACCCGTTTGAAATCCGCGTGCTGGCCGTGCTGGCCGAAAAAGAGGCGCTGACGCCGGATAACTATCCGATGTCGCTGAATGCGCTGGTGAACGGCTGCAACCAGCTGTCCAGCCGCGATCCGGTGATGGCGCTGTCGGAAGACACGGTGGCCGACGTGCTGCAACGGCTGATGCAGCGCAAATATGTGAACGGCATCACCCAGGCCGGCGCGCGCGTGACCAAGTACGAACACCGCATGCGCATCAAATGGTCGCTGGAGCAGGACAAGCTGGCCGTGCTCACCGTGCTGATGCTGCGCGGCCTGCAAACCGCCGGCGAAATCCGTACCCGCACCGGCCGCCTGCACGAATTCAAATCGGTGGGCGACGTCGAACTGGCGCTGCAATTCCTGATCGATAAATATCCGCCGCTGGTGTCGCGCCTGACGCTGGCGCCGGGCACCAAGGAGCCGCGTTACGGCCAACTGCTGGGCGGCGAAGAAGCGCTGGCGCGCGAGGAAACCGCGGCCAGCCTGGGCGGATCGGTGAGCGCCGGCGGGCAGGGTACCCGCATCGGCGCGCTGGAGCAGGAAGTCCAGCAACTGCGGCAGCAAGTGGAAGAACTCACCGCGCAGTTTGCCGAATTCCGCAAGCAGTTCGAGTAAGGCTTACACCTCTTCGCGACGGCGGCGGACGTAGACGGTGATGGCGATCATGGCCACGCCCGCCACGACGCCCGCCCACATGCTGGCGTTGCCCAGCGAGGACCACGATTCGTTGAAGATCACTTCCGGCACGGCCATCCGGTGTGCCGCCGCCTCGGCCATGGCGTTGTGCGGAGGAGCGCTCAGCCACGAGCCAGGCACCACGCTCAGCAACAGGCGACTGGTGACATTGCTGGCAAACCAGCCGGTGTCAAAGCCCAGGTGCAGCGCTTTTTCGGCCCACAGCATCAGCAGCGTGGTGATCACCGGCGTGCCGACCGCCCACAGGAACACCTTGGAGCGCGCCATGCTCGACACCATCAGCAGCCAGCCCACGGTCGGCAGCGCCCACAGCGCGTACACCGGCAGCAAGCCCACCAGCCGCAGCGGCGTCAGATAGAAATCCGGCTGCGCCAGCACCGCGCCAAACATATTCGTGCCATGCATGGCCAGCATCACGCAGGCGGCCAGCAGGATCACCAGGCCCAGCACGATGGCGATACCCATCGCGATCAGCGGCGCCACCACCACCGCCAGCAGCAGCTTGGACATCACCGTGGTGAAGTCCGACACCGGCAGCGATTTCCAGAACAGCAGGCTGCGGTCGCGGCGCTCGTCGTGCAGCGCGTTGAGGCAGTAGAAGAACACCAGCAGGCTCAGCACCATCAGCACCGGCATGCCGGCGCCGACGTAGGCTTGCGCCATCATCTCGGCAATCTGCGCGCGCATCTTGCCCTCGATGGTGACGCTGCCGATGTTATGGCCCTGCACCTCGAAGTTGCCGGACTTGCCGAGGAAGATGCTGGCCAGGGCCAGCACGGCCACCGCGACGGCGATCACCACGGGCGTCCACAGCAGCATGCCCTTGTTTTCCCACATCTCGCGCTTGATCAGCCATTTCATGGTTTTCATGCGTAGCTCCCTTTCATGGTGGCGACGAACAGATCGGCCACGCTGGGCGTGCGCAGTTCGCCAAAATTCGACAGCTGCTGGCGGTGCACGCCGTCAAACAGCATCACGGCCTTGCCGAACACGGTGCGCTGGCTCAGCGGTTGCAGCGCGTTGGCGGCGGCCACGAACTGCGGCTCCACCATCACCTCGGTAAAGCGCTCGCCCACTTCATCCATCGACGCGGCCAGCGAAATCTTGCCGTTCTCGATGAACATCAGGTCGGTGAGGATGTGCTCGACTTCCTCGATCTGATGGGTGGTGATGAGGATGGTCTTGTTCTCGTCGAAGTAGTCTTCCAGCAGGTTCTGGTAGAACTGCTTGCGGTACAGGATGTCCAGCCCGAGCGTGGGTTCGTCCAGCACCAGCAGCTTGGCGTCGATGGCCATCACCAGGGCCAGATGCAACTGCACCACCATGCCCTTGGACATGGCTTTCACCTTCATGTCCGGGGTCAGCTTGGTGTTGGCGATGTACTTCTCGGCCTTGGCGCGGTCGAAGCGCGGGTGCACGCCCTCGACGAAATCGATGGCGTCCTTGACCTTGAGCCAGCGCGGCAGGATGGCGACGTCGGCGATGAAGCAGACCTCGTTCATCAACGCCTCGCGCTGGGTGCGCGGGTCCATCCCCAGCACCGACAACTCGCCCTCGAACTGCGTCAGGCCCAGGATGGCCTTGAGGGTGGTGGTCTTGCCGGAACCGTTGGGGCCGATCAGGCCGACGATGCGGCCTGCCTCGACACTGAAACTGGTCCCATCCAACGCGGTCTGCTTGCCGTAGCGCTTGGCGAGATTGGTGGCGGTGATGATGGCGCTCATGCCGCACCTCCGGGCGCCGCCTTCATCAGGGCTTCCAGATCCAGCCCGAGGCGACGGATGCGTTCCAGCATGGCCGGCCAGTCTTCGCGCAGGAAGCGTTCGCGTTCGGTGGCCAGCAGTTTGTCGCGGGCGCCATCAGTAACGTACATACCTAAACCCCTCCGTTTTTCGACCAGGGTTTCGTCCACCAGTTCCTGGTAGGCACGCGACACCGTGATCGGATTGAGTTGATAATCGGCGGCGATCTGCCGCACCGAGGGCAGGGCATCGCCCGGTTTCAACAGGCCGTCCAGCATCATGCCGACGACCTTGTCTTTCAGCTGCCGATAAATCGGCGCGTTGTCATTCCACATACATAGGTACCCCTTACGTGTGTTGATGAAGTGGTGTTGTAGTGAACTATAACACTAGAAATCAAAAAAACAAGCGATTTAACGCGAGTGTTGCATTTTTTGCAGTTGCAGGGCGTTGAGGATGGCGGCGCCGGAGGCGGTGTTGTCGAAGATGCACCAGCCGGCGTGGTCTCGCAGCCAGTCGGCGACGCTCTGGAGATAGGCTTGGTCGTAGGCGGAGAAGTACATGCGCGGGCTGCCGTGCAGGCGGATGTAGGCCTCGTCCGTGGTGGCGACGTACGGCCCCGGCTGGCCGACCGGCGGATCGGCGATCACGCGGCTGATGCGCTGGCCACGCAGCAGGGCGCTGGCTTCGTCGCCGAACCAGCTGCCGTGGCGGGCTTCGCAGGCCAGCATGCAGTTGAAGCGCTGGCGCAGTTGCCGCATGAAGAGGTCCGCCACGGCGGTGTCCAACCGCAGGCTGGGCGGCAACTGCACCAGCACGCAGCCCAGTTTGCCGCCCAGCGCGCCGGCCTGGGCGGCAAACTGGTCGAGCAGTGCTCCGGCCTCCAGCAGGCGTTGATCGTGGGTGATGGTGCGCGGCAGCTTGACCGCGAAGCGGAAATCGTCCGGCACGCTGTCAGCCCAGCGGGCGTAGGTCTGGGGCTGGTGCGGACGGTAGAACGAGGAGTTGATCTCCACCGCGTTCAGCACGCCGGCGTAGCGCTGCAAATGGCTGCCGGCGCCGGCAAAGGAGGGCGCCGCCTCGCGGCTGATATTCCAACCGGCGCAGCCTATTCTCGTCTCGGTCATATAATGCGCGTGTTTGTGAATTTTTGAAGGAAGTCCCGATGAATCTTAAACGCTATGCCAAATTTGCCGCGCCGCTGTTGATCGCCGGCGCGCTGGCCGCTTGCGCCGGCCTGATCGGCCCGCGTCAGGTGGAGCTGCCGCAGGAGCGCCTGCAAAGCAGCCTGGAGCGCAAATTCCCCATGCACCAGCGCGCGCTGGGCGTGTTTGAAGTCGAACTGAGCCACCCACGGCTGGAAGTGCTGCCGGAGAACGACCGGGTGGCGCTGACCATCGACCTGGGCGTGACGCCGCTGCTGGCGCGCCAGTCGTGGCATGGCAGCATGCTGGTGTCGGGCCGCCTGCGGGTCGATAGCGGGCGCAACGCCGTCTACATCGCCGACGCCCACGTCGACCGCTTCACCGTCGACAACCTGGACGAAGGCAAGCAAAACCAGCTGGCCAGCGTGGCCAACCTGCTCAGCGACAAAGTGATCCGCGATGTGCCGGTGCACACCTTCCGCCCGGAAGAGCTGCGCTACGCCGGCGTCCAGTTCGTCCTGACCGGCATCGACACCCGTCCCGGCGGCCTGGTGGCGAAATTGCAGCCGGCGCAATAAACTTTTCGCGCCGGCTGGCTGCATTTCGCGCCGCGCCGGCGCATTTCGTCGCATGACGATCCGCCGTTCACGCGCAACGGGCATCATGGCTCCATCGAAACCTACTTAACGGAGCCCACCATGATCAGCCAAATCCTCTCGCATACCCCTGTCTACGTCTGGGCCTTGCTGGCCTTCCTGCTGTATCGCGGCTATCTGGCCAGTCAGGATCGCGAGCTGACCCTGCAAAAACTGGCCATCATCCCGGTGGTGATGGTGGTGCTGTCGATTACCAGCATCAACAGCCACGGCGTGCTGGGCGAGGCGGTCTGGGCGGTGTGGGTCGCCGGCGTGGCGGTCGCCGCGGCGCTGGTCTGGGTGCTGAGCAAGGGCGAGATCGCCGTCAACCGCGCCGCCGGCACCGTGCTCCAGCGCGGCAGCTGGGCGCCGCTGATGCTGATGATCGCCATCTTCATCACCAAATACACGGTTGGCGTACTTTCGGTTATCCATCCTGAACTGGTGCACAGCCTGACCGGCTCGCTGGTGGTGACCACCCTGTACGGCCTGTTCAACGGCGTGTTCATCGGCCGCCTGGTCCGCTACGCCGCAGCCTGGCTGCGTCAGCCGGCCGCCGTTGCCGCCTTGTGATGCCCGCCAATAGCTTCTACAATCATGTCATTCTTTTATTGTAGAGGCTGGGTATGTATATTTTTGGTATCGGATTGCATGTGCTGGTGGCGATCTTCTTCGCCATCCATGCCATCCGCAGCGGTAAAGAGCTGTACTGGGTGATGATTCTGTTCTTCTTCCCCGGCCTTGGCAGCGTGGTGTATTTCTTCGCGGTCTACCTGCCCGATTCGAAATTGCAGCACGGCGCCCGCAAGGCGGTGAACGTGGCGGCCAAGACGCTTGATCCGGGCCGCAGCCTGCGCGAAGCGCGCCAGGCCTACGACTTCACGCCGACCGCGCAAAACCAGATGCGCCTGGCCGCCGCCTTGCTGGCCGCCGGCGACGCCGAGGAAGCGGCCACCACCTACGAAGCCTGCCTGAACGGCCCCTTCGCCAACGATCTGGAAATCCGCTACGGCGCCGCGCAGGCGACGCTGGCCAGCGGTCGCGCGGCAGCGGCGCTGGCGCACCTGCAAACCATCCGCGGCACCGACGGCAAATACCGTCCCGAGCAAATCTCGCTGCTGCTGGCGCAAGCCTGGGCCGCCACCGGCCGCCACGACGAGGCGCGCGCCGAGTTCGAATACGCGCTGAACCACTACAACAGCTTCACGGTGCAGGCCGAGTTCGCGATCTGGGCGGCCAGCCAGGGCGACGCCGACAAGGCCCGTCAGCTGCATGCGGAATTGAAGCACACCATGGACCGCTGGGCACGCCACACGCGCGACCTGAACCAGCAACTGGTGCGCCGTTTGAACGCGGCGATGTCGTCGATCAGCCGCTAATTTATTTGCCGGGTTTGCTGTGGCCGGGGTTGTTCATGCCGCCGGTCGCGGCGATGGCCTGGTTCAGCTTGTTCATGGTGGCCGGCGACACGTCGCGGCTGCACACGATGTAACGGCGCACGCCGGGCGGCATGTCCGGCAAGTCATGGCGAAGCAGGGTCTTGCCGGACTGTTCCTTCTGGCGGAAAAACTCCCAATCCTCGCGGTCGACAAACATGTAGGAGGCGCGGCCCACAGTCAGCATGCGCATCATCTGCGTGGTTTCCACCGTGCGGCTCATGACCTTGTTCTTGCTGGCCTTGATCATCGGGTCCAGCAGCGGTCCGTAGGACACGCCTTCAATCACGCCCAGCGTCAGCGTCGGATCGGTCAGCAGCGAGGCCAGCGTGGCATGCGCCTTGACCCGCTCCACCATGCCGGGCGCGATCAGTATCGTGTGCGGCAAGTCTTCGTGGAAGGGCTGGCTGTACTGCGCCACCGCCTCGCGCTCGGGCAGGCGATACCAGCTGATCGAGCAGTAGTTGGTGGCGCCATGCTGGAAGTTGGCCCAGATGCGTTTTTGCGGTTCGCTGATAAAGCGTGCCGGCAGCCCGGCGGTCTCGAACACGGTGCGCGCACGCGCCAGCAGAAAGCCTTTGGGCTCGCCGTTTTCAAGGTAGTGATAGGGCGGCTTGTCGCGCCAGGCGACCGTGATGGGCTCGGCGCCGGCAGCGCTGCCCAGCAGTACGCCGCATAATCCCGCCAGCAGCGCCTGGCGTTTCATGACGCGATGACCGCGCCGTCGAGGCCGTGCCGGGTGATGGCGCCATGCTCGTCGATGGCGATCCAGCCACCGCGCGGCGGTGTCGCTTCCGGTTCCCAGTCCGGCAGCACGTAGCGGCGCTTGCCGTCGACATGATGCAGGGCGGGGCGGTGCGTGTGGCCGTGGATCATGACGTCGGCGCCGGTGTCGTGGAACACGTCGAGGATGGCTTGCGGCGTCACGTCCATGATCTCGTAGGATTTGCCGCTTTGCTCCTTGCGGCTGTCGGCGCGCAGGCCGGCGATGATGGCCTTGCGCTGCGCCAGCGGCATGGCGGTGAATTGCGCCTGCCACGCGGGCTGCCGCACCATGGCGCGGAATTCCATGTACTTGGTGTCTTGCGTGCACTGGGCGTCGCCATGCAGCACCACCACTTTGTGGCCGCCGATCTCGGCCACCCAGGTCTCGGGCAGCAGGATGACGTTGGCCGCTTCGGCAAAGCCGGCGCCGACCAGGAAGTCGCGATTGCCGGCGATCCAGTAGACCGCCACCCCGGCGTCGCTGACGGCGCGCAGCGCCGCCACCACCTGCTGATGGAAAGGATCGGCGATGTCGTCATCGCCGGCCCAGTATTCAAACAGGTCGCCGAGCAGGTACAGTTGCTGCGCGTGCCGCGCGTGCCGTTCCAGGAAGTCGAAGAACGCCTCGCTGGTCGCGGGATGCGCGGGCTGCAAATGCAGATCGGAGATGAACAGCGCGCAGACTGCACTCATGGATCAAGCAGCCAGTTCGATGCTTTCGATGACCACGTCTTCGGCCGGCACGTCAGCGAACATGCCGCTGCGGGTGGTCTTGACCTTCTTGATGGCGTCCACGACGTCGGTGCCGTCCACCACTTTGCCGAACACGGCGTAGCCCCAGCCGTCCTGGCCTGGGTAGTCCAGGAAGGAGTTGTTCTTCACGTTGATGAAGAACTGTGCCGAAGCCGAGTGCGGCGCCGAGGTGCGGGCCATGGCCAGGGTGTAGGTGTCGTTCTTCAGGCCGTTCTTGGCTTCGTTTTCCACGGTGGTGTCGGCTGGCTTCTGCTTCATGCCTGGCTCGAAACCGCCGCCCTGGATCATGAAACCGTCGATCACGCGGTGGAAGATGGTGTTGTTGTAATGACCGGCTTCCATGTAGGCCAGGAAGTTGGCAACGGTTTTAGGCGCTTTTTCCGCGTCCAGTTCGGCGGTCATGGTGCCCAGGTTGGTTTTGATGATTACTTTGGTCATGTTGTTATCCTGAGTTGGTTAAGGAATGCGGCAAGGCCGCTATTTTACTGTTTTGGCTGGATTGGTGTCTTCAAAATCGTCGCCGACTTCACGGTGACCGGAATCACGGGCAGATTCTGGAAGATGCCTTTGTCATCCACCAGCACGCCCTTGATCTTGTCCACCGTCTCGAAACCTTTGACGACCTTGCCGAACACGGTGTAGCCGCCCGAGCCATCCGGGCCTGGATAATCGAGCGGGGTGTTGTCTTCCACGTTGATGAACCATTGCGAGGTGGCCGAGTTCGGATCGCCCATGCGCGCCATGGCCAGCGAGTACTTCACATTGTGCAGCCCGTTGTTGGACTCGATCGGCACCGGCTTGTTGACTGGCTTGCCCTTGAGTTTTTCATCGTAGCCGCCACCCTGGATCATGAAGCCGTCGATCACGCGGTGGAAAATCGTGCCTTTATAGAAACCAGACTTCACATAGGTGAGGAAATTGTCGACGGTTTTCGGTGCTTTGTCGCGATCGAGTTCAACGACGATATCGCCCATGGTGGTCTTGAGTTCAACCTGCGGTGCGGCCGGAGCGGCCAGCGCGGCGGCGGACAGCGTCAGGCCGGCGAGGGCGGTCATCAGTTTTTGATACATCAGTCATCCTCTTGTGAGTGTTGGATAGGCAAAATCCCGTTACAGATGAGGCCTATGCTGTTTTTATCAATGCTATACTTGTTCCATTCTACCCCTTAGAAGGTAGAAACAAGAACATTCCCAAGGTTCCCCCAGACCCACGCTGACGACAGGCGCATCCGCCGCGCCGGGCCATCGTATTGTCTGTGGACCTGAGCAAACGCAAGAGTCCGATGAGCAATTTAAAGATTTACAACACGCTGGCGCGTGACAAGCAAGTATTCGTACCGATCGAACCGGGCAAGGTCCGCATGTATGTGTGCGGCATGACCATCTACGACTACTGCCACATCGGCCACGCCCGCATGATGATGGCGTTCGACGTCATGTACCGCTGGCTGCTGGCTTCCGGCTACGACGTCACCTACGCCCGCAACATCACGGACATCGACGACAAGATCATCAAGCGCGCGGTCGAGAACGGCGAGACCATCTCGCAGCTGACCACCCGCTTCACCCGGTACATGGACGAGGACACTACCGCGCTCGGCATCCTGCCGCCAACGCTGGTGCCGCGCGCCACCGAGTACGTGCCGCAGATGCTGGCGCTGATCGAGAAACTGGAAGCCAGGGACCTGGCCTACCAGGGCGAGGATGGCGACGTCAACTACGCGGTGCGCAATTTCGAAGGTTACGGCAAGCTGTCCGGCAAGTCGCTGGACGACCTGCGCGCCGGCGAGCGGGTGGACGTCAACACCGGCAAGCGCGATCCACTCGACTTCGTGCTGTGGAAGGCCTCGAAAGAGTCCGAGCCGGACGAAGTCAAGTGGGACTCGAAGTGGGGCAAGGGCCGTCCGGGCTGGCACATCGAGTGCTCGGCCATGTGCTCGGCGCTGCTGGGCGAACATTTCGACATCCACGGCGGCGGCGCCGACCTGCAATTCCCGCACCACGAAAACGAGATCGCGCAATCGGAAGGCGCGTTCGGCCACACCATGGTCAACTACTGGGTGCACAACGGCTTCGTGCGGGTGGATAACGAGAAGATGTCCAAATCGCTGGGCAACTTCTTCACCATCCGCGACGTGCTGAAAAAGTACGATGCCGAGGTGGTGCGCTTCTTCATCCTGCGCGCCCACTACCGCAGCCCGCTGAACTACTCGGACGCCCACCTCGACGACGCCCGTGGCGCACTGACCCGCCTGTACACCGCGCTGGACGGCGTGGAGGGCGACGGCCAGCCGCTGGACTGGAAGGAAGAGCATGCGGCGCGCTTCGCCGAAGCCATGGACGACGACTTCAACACGCCGCTGGCGGTAGCCGCGCTGTTTGAACTGGCGACCGAGGTAAACAAGACCAAGGCGCCGGCCGCCGCGCGCCAGTTGAAAGGCCTGGCTGCCGTGATCGGCCTGCTGGACCGCACGCCGCAGCAATTCCTGCAGGCGTCGGTGGGCGGCGAGGGCGGCGACGATGCGGCCATCACGGACGCCATCACGCGCCGTGCCGAGGCCAAGAAAGCCCGCAACTTCGCCGAATCGGACAAGATCCGCGCCGAGCTGCTGGCCCAGGGCGTCATCCTCGAAGACAAGCCTGACGGCACCACCAACTGGCGCCGCGCATAACATGGTGATCGCCAAGGATAACGAGATCGCGGGCGGCGTGCCGTCTTACTGGGAGGAAGCCAAGGCTGAGCTCATGAAGCGGGACCGCATCATGAACAAGCTCATCCCGCAATTTGGCGACCTGCACCTGCGCGGTCACCACGATCCGTTTACCACCTTGGCGCGTTCCATCGTCGGCCAGCAGGTGACCGCCAAGGTTGCCGACGTGGCCTGGAAAAAGCTGCTGGACATCAGCCCCAAGTGCACGCCGGCGCAGATCATCAAGGCCGGCAACGAGCAGCTGGCCGCCTGCGGCCTGTCCAAGCGCAAGACCGAATACATCCTCGACCTGGCCGACCACTTCAAGAACAAGCGCGTCCACACGGCCCAATGGGACCAGATGGACGACGAGGCGGTGATCGCCGAGCTGACGCGGATTCGCGGCATCGGCCGCTGGACCGCCGAGATGTTCCTGATCTTTAACCTGCTGCGCCCCAATGTCCTGCCGTTGGACGACCCCGGCCTGATCCAGGGCATCAGCCAGAATTACTTCTCGGGCGAACCGGTCTCGCGCAGCGATGCGCGCGAGGTGTCGGCCAACTGGGAACCCTACCGCACGGTCGCCACATGGTATTTATGGCGTAGCCTGGACCCAGTTGCTGTAGAATAGATACTCTAATCGCTGTGCGAGGACTTTTTGTGCCCGTCACGAACGGGCATAAGAGCGCCGCAGCTGAGAATAAACACGGAGGTACAATGACCAAAACGACTTTCCTCAATTTTGAGCAACCCATTGCTGAACTCGACGGCAAAATCGAAGAACTACGCTTCGTTCAGGACGATTCCGCTGTCGACATCTCTGAGGAGATCGACCGTCTGGCCAAAAAAAGCCAGCAGCTGACCAAAGACATCTACGCCAAACTGACGCCATGGCAGGTATCGCAAATCGCGCGTCACCCGCAACGTCCATACACCATGGACTATGTGAATGAAATCTTCACCGACTTCCACGAACTGCACGGCGACCGCACCTATGCGGACGACCTGTCGGTGGTGGGCGGCCTGGCCCGCTTCAACGGCCAGGCTTGCATGGTGATCGGCCACCAGAAAGGCCGCGACACCAAAGAACGCGCCATGCGCAACTTCGGCATGCCGAAGCCTGAGGGCTACCGCAAGGCCATGCGCCTGATGAAGCTGGCCGAGAAGTTTGGCATTCCAGTGTTCACCTTTGTGGATACGCCGGGCGCCTTCCCGGGTATCGACGCGGAAGAGCGCGGCCAGTCGGAAGCGATCGGCCACAACCTGTACGTGATGGCGGAACTGAAAGTGCCGCTGATCGCCACCATCATTGGTGAAGGCGGCTCCGGCGGCGCGCTGGCGATCGCCGTGGCCGACCAGGTGCTGATGCTGCAATACGCGACCTACTCGGTGATCTCGCCGGAAGGCTGCGCATCGATCCTGTGGAAAACCTCCGAGCGCGCGGCCGATGCGGCCGAAGCGTTGGGCCTGACCGCGCATCGCCTGAAAGCCATCGGCCTGATCGACAAGATCGTCAGCGAACCGCTGGGTGGCGCGCACCGCGATCCGAAGCAGATGGCCACGTTGCTGAAACGCGCCCTGGCCGACTCGCTGCGCCAGTTCCACGGCATGAAGACCAAAGACCTGCTGGAAGCGCGTCACGAGAAGCTGATGAGTTACGGTAAGTTCAAAGAGACCACGCCGCAGGAATAAAAAATCGGGCACCGGCCTGCGCCGGTACCCAATCAAACCACCGGGAGCCCGCGCACGCGCCGCTCCCGGTTTGCATTTCGGAGCCACCATTGAAGCAGCAAAAGCCAACCATCACGTCCACCTTTGATCACGCCGTCAGCGCCGCCCGTGGCGATGCTGCGCGCATCGCCGTCGCCCTGAGCGGCGGCCTGGACTCCTCGGCCCTGCTGCACCTGGCGCACGCCTACGCGCAGCGCCACGAGCTGACCCTGTGCGCCTTCCACATCCACCATGGCCTCAGCCCCAACGCCGACGCCTGGCTGGCCCACTGCGAACGCGAATGCGCAGCCCTCAACGTCTCCTTCGAAGCCCGCCGCATCCAGCTGCAAGACGCCAAAAAATCCGGCACCGAGGCCGCCGCCCGCAAAGCCCGCTACGCCGCCCTCGGCGCGCTGTGCCGCGAGCATGACGTGCAACTGCTCCTGACTGCCCACCACCTCGACGACCAGGCCGAAACCGTCCTGCTGCAACTGCTGCGCGGCTCCGGCCCGGCCGGCCTGTCCGGCATGGACGCCGCCAACACCGCCGCCAGCCTGCTGCAAAACGACAACCTCGTGATGGCCCGCCCGCTGCTGCAAGCCTCGCGCAAGCAGCTGGAAAGCTACGTCAGCCAGCACCACATCAGCCACGTCCACGACGAATCCAACGACGACCCGCGCTACGCCCGTAACGCCGTGCGCCACACCGTGATGCCGGCGCTGGAGCAGCATTTCCCCGGCTTCCAGGAACGCTTCGCCCGCAGCGCCCAGCACGCCCAATCGGCCACCCGCCTGCTGACCGAACTGGCCGAACAAGACCTGACCGCCACCCAGGATGGCGACCAGCTCGACATCGGCAAACTGCGCACCCTGAGCCAGGACCGCGCCTACAACCTGCTGCGCCATTGGTTCGCCACGCGCGGATACAGCATGCCCAGCACCGCCTGGCTGTCGGAAATGCTCACGCAACTGCTGGAAGCCAAATACGACGCCCAGTTGCTGGTCACCCATCCCGACTGCCACGTGCGCCGCTACCGCGACCGCCTGCACCTGACGCCCAAGCTGGAAGACCTGGAAGGCACGCGCGAAGACCAGTTCGACGACAAGCCCGGCACCGGTTTCACCTGGAACGGCGAGACCGAAATGGCGTTCCCGGCCTACGGCGGCGTGCTGCACTTCGAGCCATCGGAACAGGGCTTCGATCCGGCATGGCTGCGCGCGCAACAACTGCTGATCGAGTTCCGCCGTGGCGGCGAAAAACTCAAGCCGGCGCTCAACCGTTCCACGCGGCTGCTCAAATACCACTATCAGGCCCTCAACATCCCGGCCTGGGAGCGCGGCCGCCTGCCGGTGGTCAAGAACGCCAGCCACCTGCTGTTCGCGGCCGGCATCGGCATGGACTGCCTGCACGTCGGCGCGGGGGCAGGGCGGGTGCGCCTGCGCTGGCAAGCTGTCTAGACATCAGGCGCTTTCTGCCGAATTTTGTATGTAGATATGTCTATTCAGTATGAGTTTATGAGCTTTTTGACTTGTTATTTTGCATTGCGACATGTAGAGTTAAGGGTTCCATTTACCTTTATTTGAGCGGAAAACTCACTGTTATGGCTTTAATCGTGCACAAATATGGCGGTACGTCGATGGGTTCGACGGACCGTATCAAGAACGTCGCGCGGCGTGTCGCCAAGTGGCATGACGCCGGGCACCGCATTGTGGTGGTCCCGTCGGCAATGTCGGGCGAGACCAACCGCCTGATCGCCCTGGCCAAGGAAATTCAAGCCCAGCCAGATCCACGCGAACTGGACATGATCGCCTCGACTGGCGAACAAGTGTCCGTCGGCCTGCTGTCGATGGCGCTGCAAGCGATTGGCAAGAAAGCCGTGGCCTACGCCGGCTGGCAAGTCGCGATTAAAACCGATTCCGCCTACACCAAAGCCCGTATTCAGTCGATCGACAACGAAAAAGTCAACCGCGACCTGGACGATGGCAAAATCGTCATCATCACCGGCTTCCAGGGCGTGGATGACGAAGACAACATCACCACGCTGGGCCGTGGCGGTTCGGACACTTCGGCCGTGGCGATCGCCGCCGCCATGAAGGCCGACGAATGCCTGATCTTCACCGACGTCGACGGCGTCTACACCACCGACCCGCGCGTGGTGTCGGAAGCGCGCCGCCTGAAAGCCATCACCTTTGAAGAAATGCTGGAACTGGCCTCGCTGGGTTCCAAGGTCTTGCAGACCCGTTCGGTGGAATTCGCCGGCAACTACCGCGTGCCGACCCGCGTTCTGTCGTCGCTGACCGACCCGATGCTGGACATCGAAGAAGAAGCCAACTCCGGCACCCTGATCTCGTTTGAGGAAGATACACACATGGAACAAGCAGTCATCTCCGGTATCGCGTTCAACCGCGATGAAGCCAAAATCACCGTGCTGGGCGTGCCGGACCGTCCGGGCGTGGCCTACCACATCCTGGGCCCGGTGGCCGATGCCAACATCGAAGTCGACATGATCATCCAGAACCAGTCGGTGGATGGCAAGACCGACTTCACCTTCACCGTGTCGCGCAACGACTACCAGCGCGCCGTGGACGTGCTGAACAGCACCAAGGAACAACTGGGCGCGGCCAGCATCACCGGCGACGCCAAAGTGTCGAAAATCTCGGTGGTGGGCGTGGGCATGCGTTCGCACGTGGGCGTGGCGTCGCAAATGTTCCGCACCCTGTCGGAAGAGGGCATCAACATCATGATGATCTCGACCTCGGAAATCAAAATTTCCGTGTTGATCGACGAGAAATACATGGAACTGGCCGTACGCGCGCTGCACAAAGCGTTCGAACTGGAAAAGGCGTAAATTTTCCGAAAAAAACCGCCGTGTTGCCTTGACCAAACGGGTCGCGGTCTATACTATGGCGGTCGTCTGCTTCACGGCGGACATAGTTGAGCAATCGACTAGGAGACGTGGCCGAGTGGCCGAAGGCACTTCCCTGCTAAGGAAGCATACGGGCAAAACCTGTATCGTGGGTTCGAATCCCACCGTCTCCGCCAGAACAAAACAAAAAAGCCTCCCCTGCGGGAGGCTTTTTTGTTTCTCCCTGCGGTCGTCGCATTACGCCCCATTGGGGCGTAATGCTTGTTTGTTCGGACGGAAACGGTGGGATTCGAAGGGTTGGGCCGTGCCGGCCCAACCCTCTCCGAATCGCCCAGCCCCGCGCGCCGAGGGCGCGCGACGTCAGCAAACCTCCAGCACATGCAATCCCCCCCCCCAGCGATCACATCCCATAGCCATCAGGCAGGAATATTAACAACCTGAATAAATCATGAACATGATCACTCCAAATTCATTAACATGTTAATCTTTTATCCGAGGGCAACCAAAGCGCGCCCCTGAGACGGCACCGGCGACTCGCCTCGACCGGGTGTCCAAAACTATAAATGGAGAAGACTGGATGAAGAATTCGTGGATGGGCTCGGCACCTTTGCTGATGCTGAACGTGATGTGCGTGACGGCCGCCATGGCCGCCGACCAACCGGCCGCCGCGCCAGGCGAGACGCAGCCGGATCAACCCGCCGCAACGGCCAAGGATCAAGGTATGCAGGAGGTGGTCGTCACCAGCCAGCGGCGCGCCACCAAGGTGCAGGACATTCCCATCGCGGAAACGGTGCTGACGGGCGACCAGTTGCGCGGCAAGGCGGTGGTCAGCATGGCCGACCTGGTGGGTGCTGCACCCGCCACCAGCCGGACCGACACCGGCCTGGTATCGTCCTTCAATATTCGCGGCATTGGCCTGTCGAGCGGCTCGGCGCAGGCCACCAACGGCGTGGCGACCTATATCGACGGCCTGTTCCAGCCGGCCGTGTCCAACTCGGCGAGCTTTTATGACATCGCCAATATCGAGATCCTGCGCGGTCCCCAAGGGACGCTGGTGGGCTCGAATTCGACCGGCGGCGCGGTGCTGATCACCACCGAGAATCCTTCGCTGTCCAAGGTGGAAGGCTATGCGACCGTGGGCGTGGGCAACTACCGCGCCAATAACTTCCAGGGCGCCCTCAATGTGCCGCTGTCGGACACCCTGGCGTTCCGCATCGCCGGCATCCACCAGCAGCACGACAGCTACTACACCGACAACGGCCCTTACCACAACAAGCCTGGCCGGCTGGACGAAAACGGCGGACGCCTGGGCGTGTTGCTCAAGACCGGCCAGTTCCAGGCGTTGCTCAAGATCGACAATCTGGACCGGAAAACCGGCGGCGCGCCCTACAAGCCGCTGCCGGGCAGTTCCAACGACGTTGGCGTGACCGGCGGGATTTTCGATCTGTACTACAACACCCCGAGCAAGTTCGACGAGAAATCCCTGATGACCGGGCTCGAACTGAAATACCAGACCGACAGCGGCATCGTGCTGCGCTCGCTGAGCGGCGTGCAGACCAAGAAAGTGAACGCGCTATGGGACGTCAACCCGTCCGCGGCGCTGGCGCCCAACCTGTGGGACATGCGTGTGCGCAACCGCGAATGGTCGCAGGAATTCAACATCATTTCGCCGGCCACCGGCCGTTTCAACTGGATACTCGGCGCCTACTACCAGCAAAACAAGATCGATGTGACCATCATCCAGCCGCCTATCGTCACGGTCGGCCTTGAGAACAATTTGCGCACCACCGGCGTGTTTGCCCAGACCGGCTACAAGCTGGCCGACGATCTGGAGCTGCAACTCGGCGCGCGCAAATCCGGTTACCGCGGGGTGGGCACGGGCGGCGTGTTCCTGGACGTGCCCGGCGCGCCGCCGGGCGGGATGCAGGTGGCGGATCTGGCGGGGCGCTATTCCGATGGCACGCCGACCGGCAAACTATCGCTGAACTGGAAGGCCACCAAGACCGACCTGCTGTACGCGTTTGTCGCGCGCGGCTACAAGAACGGCAACTACAATTCGGCCACCTCCCAGTTCAAGCCTGAAACGGTGTTGAACTATGAGGCGGGCTGGAAGTCGACCCTGGCCGATGGCGCCGTCAGGACCCAGTTCGATGTTTTCTATAACAACTACAAGAACTTCCAGATCGACATGTTCGATCCGACCAGCGGCCAGACCGGGGTGACGAACCTGCCGCCATCGACCATCAAGGGCGCGGAGGGGCAGATACAGGCCAAGTTGCGCGGCTTCAAAGTCGACGCGGCCTTCGCCTACGTCGCCTCCAAGCTGGCGCCGACCTCGCTGATCGACACGCTGTCGCTGCCCAGCCAGCCGCTGGGGCCGCAATGCGCGCCGGGCGTGCCATCCAACCCGCCGGCATGCTTTGACTTCGTGCCTTATACCTTCACCAGCTCGGGCGGCCCCAACCTGATGTCGCCCAAGCTGACCTACAACTTCGGCGTCGACTACAAGATGGAACTGCCGAACGAGATGAGCCTGACGCCGCGCCTGAATGTGTCGTACGCCAGCGGCAGCTATTTCTTCGCGACCTATCAGCGCAACGCCTACATCCCGAAACATACGACCGTGTCGGCCCTGGTCACCTTGCAGCGTGACGACTGGTCGGCCGACCTGTACGTCAACAACCTGACCAACCAGGCGTTCGTGACCGGACAGGCCTTCAACAACATGATTTACAACGCACCGCGTGAATTCGGTGTCCACCTCACGCGATCGTTCTGATGATCCGCTGACGCAGCGCGCGGCCTGCTCCGGCAGGCCCGCACCCTCTGTTTTTTCCACGCTCCATAGGACGCAACAATGAAACACTTAGTGATGCCCTTGTCTTCCGTCGCATTTGCCATCGCCGGCCTGGTTTCCCCAACGGCCTACGCCGCCTGGGAGATCGATCCCGCCCACACCCACGTCAGCTTCCAGGTGGCCCACCTGGGGCTGACGCAAACGCCCGGCCTGTTCCGCAAAGTGGCGGGGCAGGTGAGCTTCGATGACAAAAACATCGAGGCGTCGAAGGTCACGATCACCATCGACACCGCCTCGATCGACACCGTGCACGAGGCGCGCGACGCCGAGCTGCGTGGCGCCGCCTGGTTCGACGCCGAGAAGAATCCGAAAATCACCTTCGCCTCGACCTCGGTGCGCCGCGTCGACGACAAGAATTTCGTCATCGCCGGCAATCTGACCATCCGTGGCAAGACCCTGCCGGTCAATTTCAACACCGTGCTGACCAATCGCACCACGAATCCTTTCATGAAGGTGCCGCAAATTGGTTTTGTGGGCGGCGCCACCATCAAGCGCAGCGACTTCGGCATGATGCAGTTCGGCGCGATGATCGGCGATGAGGTTGAGCTGAAGATCGCCCTTGAGATGCTCCAGAAACCCTAGGAGCCGGAAGGAGTACAAGCATATGCGGCTTAGCTACGAGAACAAATTGCTCGCCATCCTGTCACTGAGTTTTGGCTTTGTGTTTTTTGACCGCCTGGCGCTGTCGTTCCTGTTTCCATTCGTCTCGGCGGAACTGCACTTGGACAATGCGCACCTGGGCATGCTGTCGTCCTGCCTGGCGCTGACGTGGGCCATTTCCGGCGCCGTGCTGGGCGCCTACTCGGACCGGCTGCCCAGCAAGAAACCGATGCTGGTGTTAGCGGTGCTGGGATTTTCCTTGTGCTCCGCCCTGTCCGGGGCGGTCACCGGCTTTGTCTCGCTGCTGCTTTTCCGCGCGCTGATGGGCATAGCGGAAGGACCCGTGCTGCCGCTGTCGCAGTCGATGATCGCGGCCAGCTCGACGCCGGCCCGTCGCGGCCTGAACATGGGGATCGTCAATGGCGCCGCGCCCGGCTTTCTGGGCGCCGTGCTCGGCCCGCCGGTGATTATCTGGCTCGGCACGCATTATGGATGGCGCCATGCGTTTTATCTGTCCTGCGTTCCCGGCCTGATCATCGCCTGCCTGATCTGGAAATACGTGGAGGCACAGCCGGCGACGGCTCCGCCACGGACCAGGGCGGGCGGGACCCAGCGGGTCGGCATCCGGGATCTCCTCAAAGACCGGAACATTTTTCTTTGCATGCTGATCGCCTGCTTTTACCTGACCTGGTTCGTCATCATCATTTCCTTCACGCCGACCTTCCTCATGCAGGTCAAGAAATATCGTCCTGAAACGATGGGCTATGTCATGAGCTGCCTCGGTTTCGCCTGGGTCCTGTGGGGATTTCTGGTGCCGGCGATTTCCGACCGCATCGGCCGCAAGCCGGCGATGTTCGGGTTTTCGCTGGTGGCCGCTTGCTGCCCGTTGTGCCTGCTCTATGTGGAGAGCGCCGCGACGATGATGCCGGTGGTGTTTCTGACTTACACCGGACTCGGCTGCTTCACCTTGTTCATGGCCATCATTCCGTCCGAGAGCATCGCGGCCGGTTCGATCGCCACCGCACTCGGCTTGATCATGAGCGTGGGCGAGCTGGTGGGGGGCTTCCTGTCGCCGACGATCGCCGGCCTCGCGGCCGATCGTTTCGGGCTGTCCATCGTGATGTGGATCGCGGCCGTCGGCGCCTTCGTGCCGGCCATCCTGGCCCTGTTTTTGAAGGAAACGGCGCCGCTGGTGGTGCAGGCCGGAACACGCGGTGCGGCGCCAGGCGTGCCCGTCGAGGGCTGAGTCAAAACAGGCAATTCAACTGACAAGGAAGACTGATGACAAGCGAGTTCTCGGGCAAAGTGGCATTCATCACCGGCGGCGGCACCGGCATCGGCGCGGCCGTTGCCAGGCAAGTGGTCGAGCGTGGCGGGCGGATCGTGTTGATGGGGCGCCGACGCGCGCCGTTGCAGGAGGTGGCCGGCCCCTTGGGCGGCCTGGTGGTGGAGGGCGACGCCGCCAGCGCCGATGACGTCAAGGCCGCGGTGGCGCAGGCGGCCGCGCATTTCGGCGGCATCGACATCCTGGTCGCGAACGCCGGCGGGCATGGCATCGGCGAGCTGACACAGACCAGCGACCAATCCTGGCGCATGGCAACGCACCTGAATCTGGACACCGCGTTTGTCTGTGCCCGTGAGCTCATGCCGAGCCTCATTGCGCGCAAGGGCAACATCGTGATGTTGTCCTCGCTGGCCGGCCATTTCGCCGGACCGGCGGTGGTCGGCTACGTCACCATGAAGCACGCGCTGATCGGCCTGACGCGCTCGCTGGCCCGCGACTATGGGCGCCACGGCGTGAGAACCAACGCCGTGTGCCCCGGCTGGGTCCGCACCGCCATGGCCGATGAACAGATGCGGATGCTCGCCGATCAGTATGCCATGCCATCGATCGACAGCGCCTACGCGCTGGCGACCCGGAATGTGCCGCTGGGGCGCGCCGCCGAGGCGGAGGAGGTGGCCGACGCCGTGCTGTTCCTGGCGTCCCGCCGTGCCAGCATGATCAACGGCACGTATCTCATGGTGGATGGGGGCGCATCGGCGGTCGACCTCCCCACCATCGCATTTGCGGACCCGTTCCCGCTCCCATAACGACAAGGCAGCCCATGAGCGACGACAAAAAACCGGCGGACTGGAAGACCTACGACGAATTTGCCGCAGGCATTGCCACCAATCGCCTGGCCCCAACCGCCAGCCTGGTCGGCACCACGCAGATGATTCAGTTGGACGCGCGGTCGATCACGCTGGCGTTCGAGGATGCGCACCGGGTGCGTGTCACCGACGCGGCGTCAGGCGATGGGACCGAATGGTGCGAGGTGATCGAAGTGGCGCCGTCGACCTATTTTGTCGACATCACTTTCCAGCACCGACCCTTGCAATCGATGACGGCGATTGTCAACACGCTGTCCCGCCGTGCGCTCGTGATCGAGTGCGAAGTACGTTCCCCCCAAGAGGCCGGGGCCGAGCCGCGCGTGGCCCAAACCTTCCTGGTGGGGCGGCTGGCGGGCGGCGAGGCCAGTGGCCTGGTGCCGCATGAATCGCGCGATCTGATCGGATTGCGCACCTGGCAAACGTACAGCCCCAACCATACATACGAGCACACCTATCTGAGTTCGCAACGGTATTGCTGGCAATGCCTGGTCGGGGTGCAGCGCGGCCATGGGGACGTGGACATGGCCACCTACTACAAATTCGCCGAGGATCAGTACCTGTTTACCTTCCGTGAATTCCTGATTCCGGTGGCGTCCGTGTTCTTTTTTAATTTTGCTTCCGGGCGCTCGACCGGCAAGTTCCTTGGGCTGACCGGCGCCGGCGCCATCGCCAACAGTCCGGCGGGCGCCTTGATGCAAAAGGCCTCCCAGACTCTATACTCTTCACAAATCGAACCTGTTTAGGATTTATATGAGCAGCAACTACGACATCATCGCCGCCCATTACGCGGCCTCCGATCGCCTAGACCTCGCCGGAATGATGGCCAACGTGTCGGCCACCGTCGAATGGACGGAAATGGCGGGTTTCCCCTGCGCCGGGACATGGATCGGCCCGCAGGCCGTGATCGACAATGTATTCAAGGTGCTGGGGACCGCCTGGGAAGACTATCGCTTTGAGCTGGAGCGGCTGGTGGACGGCAACGATGTGATCATCGGCATCGGCGCCTACTCGGGCACCTACCGGGCCACCGGCAAGGCCATGCGGGCCAGGGTCGCGCACGTGTGGCGCCTCGAAGGCGGCAAGGTGGTCAAGTTCGAGCAGTTTACCGACACGCTGCTGGTCGCCAACGCGATGCGTTGACTCGCCATCACAGGACCGGCGACATGGCGACCGCATTTGGCGATGTCAGCATTTCGACCAGCAGCGCCGGTTATCGCGACCGCACCGCTTTCTGGCTCACCAGCGTCGAGCGGCTGCTGATCCGGCTCGAATCCGGCGGCGACGGCGAACAACTCGACGCGACCTTGCAGGGCAGGGACTTCGGCTTGTTCCGCGCGGCGTCGATCGCGGCCAACCGGCATGCGGTCGAGCGCACGGCGGACAGCATCCGTCACGACGGCCGGGACGCCTTGTTCGTCTGCCTGATGCAGAAAGGGCGCGGCTTCACCCATCAGGGCGTCGAATGCGTGATGCACGGACCGGGCGATATCGTCATCTACGATACGACGCGGCCGTACGGGCACGGTTTTCCCGAGGACATGGCCATGACCGTGCTCGCCATCCCGCGCGGTGTCTTCGAACCGGAGCTCGGCCCCTGGCCGCCGGGGAAGCTGCTCAAGATCGACCATGGCGACGGCCCGGCCGGCTGGTGCGCGCAGGCGATCCTGCGAATCTTCGAGAGCGAACAAGTGCCGCGCCCGGAACGCGCGGCGCAAATCCTGACTCTGCTGGGCGCCGCGCTGCGCGTCAGCCGCGATGAATTGCGGGTCAGCCGCTCCACGCTCGGCAGCCTGTGGCGCGCCAAGGAATACATCCGCCAGAACCTGAGCGCCGACGACCTGAGCGCCGAATCGGTCGGCCGGGCGATCGGCCTCTCGGCGCGCCAGCTGTCGCGCATTTTCGAACTCGACGGGACCTCCGTCGCCCGCCATGTCTGGCAGATGCGCCTGGCGCGCTGCCGTGACGACTTGCTCAGCGACCAGTTGCGGCACGTCGCGGTCGGCGACATCGCTTTTCGCTGGGGCTTCAATCATCTGGCCCATTTCAGCCGCAGCTACAAGCGCCGCTTTGGCGAAGCGCCCAGCGTCACGCGCCAGCGCAAGCTTGCCGTGACGCTGTAGCGGGGCCTGTCCGGCCCGGTCAAGCGGGGCGTCCGGCCGGGTCAAGCGCGGTGGCGCGCGGACGCTATCCTGTCCGGACAGAATAGCGAGGCTTGCTCGCAAACCGCTTAACGCTGGGAGACGCAGGTGGAAAATCGATTTGACTACATCATTGTTGGCGCCGGTTCCGCAGGATGCACGCTGGCCCACCGGCTGGTCAAGGCCGGCAAGACCGTGTTGCTGCTGGAGGACGGGCCCAGGGACAACAGTCTGTTTATCCATATGCCAGCCACCTTTGTGCGCGTCATCGGCACCGAGCGCACCGTCATTTACCAGAGCGAGCCGCAAGCGGAGGCGGCCGGCCGCCCGAGCTATATTCCACAAGGCCGCACCCTCGGTGGCGGCAGCTCGGTCAACGCCATGCTGTACATCCGTGGCACGCCGCAGGATTACGATGACTGGGCCAGGCAAGGCTGCACCGGCTGGGAGTGGGGGCGGGTGCTGCCCGCCTTCAAGGCTTCGGAGGGGCATATGCGACTGGCCGGCGCGCTGCATGGCAGCGACGGCCCGCTGAAAGTCAGCGATACGCGCTTCCGTCATCCATTGAGCCTGGGATTCGTCCAGGCCGCGCAGGAAACCGGCATCGCCTACAACGATGACTTCAACGGCGAGCAGCAAGCCGGGATCGGCTTCTATCACACCACCACCTTCAACGGCCAGCGCGGCAGCACCGCCGCCACCTATCTGGCCGCGGTTCGGGAACGTCCGGAACTGACGGTGCGCACCGGCTGCCTGGTCACCCGCGTCCTGTTCGAGGCCAGGCGCGCCACAGGCGTCGAATGGCGCGACGCCAAAGGCGCGATCGCGCGCGCCACCGCCGACGCCGAAGTGATCCTGGCGGCCGGCGCGCTGGCCACGCCCAAGCTGTTGATGTTGTCCGGCATCGGTCCCGGCGGCCATTTGCGGGCGCTGGGGATCGCGCCGCTGGTCGATGCGAAACAGGTCGGACAAAATTTCCAGGACCATCTGGAAGTGTCGCTCTATGGGCGGGCGCGCGGGCCGATCAGCTTGCTGGGCAACGATCGCGGCCTCGCCGCGCTCAAGCATGGATTGCAGTGGACGCTGTTCCGGACCGGCCTGTTGACCTCGAACGTGGTCGAATCCGGCGGCTTCGTCGATACCGGCGCTACCGGCCGTCCCGACATCCAGTTTCACGTGTTGCCCACCCTGATAGGCGATGTCGGGCGCGCGCCGCTGCCCGGCCACGGCATCTCGATCAACCCCTGCATCCTGCGCCCGGCCTCGCGCGGATCGGTGCGCCTGCGCAGCGCCGACCCGGCGGCGCCCATCCTGTTCGACAGCGGCGCCTTGCGTCAGCAGGCCGACGTCGACACCCTGGTGCGCGGCCTCAAGCTGGCGCGCCGGATCATGCGCGCGCCGGCGCTGCGGAAACTGATCAGTGAAGAGTTGCTGCTGGACGCGGCGGCGCCGGACCAGGACGCGATGCTGGAGCGCTATGTGCGCGAGATGGCGAAAACCGTGTACCACCCGGTTGGCACCTGCCGCATGGGGAGCGACGCCGATGCCGTGGTCAATCCCCGGCTACAGGTCAATGGCGTGACCGGCCTGCGCATCTGCGACGCCTCGGTGATGCCCAGCATCGTTTCCGGCAACACCAACGCGCCGGTCGTCATGACCGCGGAACGGTGCGCGGAATTCATTCTGGCGGACCAAAATCCGGCGCCTTGACCAAACGTAGCGCAATCTATACTATGGCGGTCGTCTGCTTCACGGCGGACATAGTTGAGCGATCGACCAGGAGACGTGGCCGAGTGGCCGAAGGCACTTCCCTGCTAAGGAAGCATACGGGCAAAACCTGTATCGTGGGTTCGAATCCCACCGTCTCCGCCAGAAACACCTAAAACCCGTCTTGCGCGGGTTTTTTTATTTCCTTCGCCTTTCTCTACGGCTGATCATGCGCTAAAGTGGCACACGAGCGCCACCCGGGAGGTGAGGTCGGCCATGCCGTCGTTTGGGATGCTCCACTGGATGAGTGCCACCCCAGTTGCCGAGCGGCGCGCGATCGCTGGCGTGCTATCGGATGGAGATGTACTGCTTCGGCTCATTGCAAGAACATCCACGCTATCAAGCAGGGCATGATGCGAGAGCTGCTGACCGGAAGGACATGCTTGGTATGAAAGAGGGCCAGAACATCGAATGGAAGCAGTCCTGGCGGGATGAATACCTGAGATGGATCTGCGGCTTTGCCAATGCCGAGGGTGGCACGCTTTCTATCGGCAAGAACGACCGCGGCGATGTGGTGGGCGTTGCCAACGCGGCCAAGCTGCTCGAAGACATACCAAACAAGGTGCGCGACATTCTGGGCATTGTAGTGGTGGTTAATCTGCATACCCAGGCCGGTCGCGACTGGCTGGAAATCGTGGTCGACGCCTATCCGAGCCCGATCAGCTATAAGGGTGAATACCATCTGCGTAGCGGTAGCACCAAGCAGGAATTGCGCGGCGCCGCGTTGGACCATTTCCTGTTGCGCAAACTGGGCAGGCATTGGGATGGCGTGCCAGTTCCCCATGTGGGGAGTGCTGACCTGGAGCCGCGTGCCATGCTGTCGTTTCGAAAGTTGGCAGTGAAAAGCGGCCGCCTCAGCGCGAATTCTTTGGCCGAGAACGATGCTGCGCTGCTTGACAAGCTGCACCTGACCGAAGGGCAATATCTCAAGCGGGCAGCCACGCTGCTATTTCATGCAGACCCTGAACGATTCACCACCGGTGCTTGCGTGAAGATCGGCTTCTTCCGTACCGACTCCGACTTGCTCTACCACGATGTGATCTCCGGCGATCTGTTCACACAGGCAGAGAAGACGCTGGACCTGCTGCTGACCAAGTACCTGCGTGCAGGAATTTCTTATCACGGCGCGCAGCGGCTGGAGCGCTTGCCTGTGCCCGAGATGGCCTTGCGCGAGGCGGTGATTAATGCCATCGCGCACAAGGACTACGGCGCGGCGGTTCCCACGCAGATCAGCGTGTACGATCACAAGCTGATCATCTGGAACACTGGGCAGTTGCCGCCCGACTGGTCGCTGGCACGTTTGATGGATAAGCATCCGTCGCAGCCAGCTAATCCTGATATCGCTCGCACCTTGTTTTTAGCCGGACTGATCGAATCGTGGGGACGTGGCATCGACCTCATTCGCCGGGCATGTGTAGCCGCTGCTTGTCCCGAACCGAAATTCGCTTGTGACAGCACGGGATTCTGGGTGGAGTTTACGTTCGGGTTAGATGAAGCCGGAGAGACGCCGGTGAAAACGCCGGTGAAAACGCCGGTGAAAACGCCGGCCGCAATTCTCCAATGCCTTGCGGATAACCCCACCATGACGTTGGCCGAAGTCGCAGTCGTGATCGGCAAATCGCTGAGTGCTGTCGAGCGGGCCAGTGCTAAACTCGTCAAGGACGGCAAGCTTAAATATGTGGGGCCTCAAAAAGGCGGACACTGGCAAGTTCTGGCATAAAATCCATGAGTTGTTGTCATGAGCTTACGCTATGCTTGTGTGCTCCCAACAATGATCTTGCAACCTCGATGAAACCGGATACCGTATTTTCCAGTGATGCGCCGGCGAACTGGCTGAGGTGATGGTGCTGAACGGTGCGTGTATCGTGGGTTCGAATCCCACCGTCTCCGCCAGAATATTGTCCAGTGTGTCAAATGGACATCAAGAAACCGCCGCTCCTTTATGGGGCGGCGGTTTTTCTTTGTGCGCCCAGCATGGGCGCACTCCTGTGGGTGAAAGTCCCGCCGCGAGCTGACCACAGCGAGCGAAGTGAAGCGCAACTGCGGAAGAGTAATCGACCGTGGGAAGGAAGCGTGGATCGTAAATCACGAGCCGAGGGACACGAACCGCATAGAAGGCGCTACCGAGCAGGGCGAGCAGGCAAAGAACTGCAAAGCTCTTGTGGTCAAGGCGAAGTGGCGTAGATGCGGCGGTTGTGTGATGAAGGAGTGTGGCCTTACCTGGGGACACCCTGCCTCACGTCTGAAAGGACGGTGGCGCTGCCGTAGCAGGGTCTCAGCAGAGGTCATAGTAGTGGGTGGTAGCGCCGGGAAGGCTCGACCCCGCCGACGAAGGACCGAACGAGTAGGAGTGTTATCCGGTATGTCGATGCAACAGGCAATGCGTCAGATGCCCGCGCAAGCGGGGCGGGAGGCCGTAGGTCAGGGTGAGGCCTTGGCTGCCACTTCCAGCGACGAAGCTTGGTGCCCGCGACATGTGTCAGGAGACACAGGATCAATGCTGCTGCGTGCAGCGTTGAGAAGGGAAAACCTGCAACAAGCGTTCAAACGTGTGCGCGCCAACAAGGGTGCGGCCGGGGTAGATGGTCGGGACATCGACGAGACCTCGCGTCATCTGGCCGTGGCTTGGCCGGGAATACGTGAACAATTATTGGCAGGAACGTACCGGCCCAGCCCGGTACGCAGGGTGACGATTCCCAAGCCGGACGGCGGCGAGCGAGAGCTTGGCATCCCGACGGTGACGGATCGGCTGATCCAGCAGGCGCTACTTCAAGTGCTGCAACCGATACTGGACCCGACTTTCAGTGACCACAGCTACGGCTTCCGTCCGGGCCGGCGAGCGCAGGACGCGGTACTTGCCGCCAGAGCGTACGTCCAGTCGGGATGCAGGGTCGTGGTGGACGTGGACTTGTCGAAGTTCTTCGACCGGGTCAACCATGACATCCTGATCGACCGTCTGCGGCAGCGCATCGACGATGTCGGAGTAATCCGGCTGGTCCGGGCTTATCTGAGCAGTGGCATCATGGACCATGGCGTGGTGCAGTCGCGACAGGCGGGCACGCCGCAAGGCGGTCCGCTGTCGCCGCTGCTTGCCAACGTCCTGCTCGATGAAGTGGACAAGGAACTGGAACGACGCGGCCATTGCTTTACACGCTATGCCGATGACGCGAACGTCTACGTTCGCAGCAAACGTGCTGGCGAGCGGGTGATGGCATTGCTGCGCCGTCTTTATGCCAAGTTGCACCTCGTGGTCAACGAAAGCAAGAGCGCGGTCGGCAGTGCCTTTGGACGCAAGTTCCTCGGCTACAGCCTTTGGGGGGAACGTGGGAAGGTGGTGAAACTGAAGGTGGCGGACAAGCCGCTGGCGGCATTCAAGCAGCGAATCCGTGAACTGACACGGCGTTCTGGCGGCAGTAGCATGCCTCAGATCGTTGAAAAGCTGCGCACCTACATGCTTGGCTGGAAAGGGTATTTCAATCTCGCTCAAACTCCGGGCATCTGGAGGGGACTCGATGAATGGCTGCGCCACAGGCTACGGGCAATTCAGCTTAAGCGCTGGAAGCGTGGGAAGACCATGCACCGGGAACTCACCCAGCTCGGGGCCGCGCCCTCGGTTGCGCGGCAGGTGGCGGCTAACAACCGCCGCTGGTGGCGCAACTCTGATCGCTTGCTGAAAACGGTCCTCACGATCGCATACTTTGACCGACTTGGCGTACCACGCCTGTCCTGACCTCAACTACTTGAACCGCCCGGTGCGGACCCGCATGCCGGGTGGTGTGGGAGGGGACCGGCCAGTTATACTGGCTGCCCTATCCCGATATACGCCCGCCGAGGACTTACGGCGTGTTGAGCGGCGCCGGCAGGCGGATCAGGATGAACTCGTTATTGTCCGGTTTTTTCGGATTACGCGAGGTCGAGCCGCCAGGGTAGTTGTTGTCGTTGGTGAGCATCAGCGTGCGGCTGTCGACGATGCGCACCGATTCCACGCACTCCATCGGGAAGGTAAACACGCCATTGATGGTGGCGGCGCCGCCGAGTTGTTTGGGATCGGCGATATTCATCAGATCGACCAGCGACTCCTTGACCAGGTAGCCGCTGGCGTCCACCTTGTTCAAATCGATCTTGTACACGCGCTTGCCCCTGGCGGCCACGTCGAACACGTTCATGATACGGCGCTGGCTATCGGTGTCGGTGCTCAGCTCGCGTTCGAACAGCGTGTAGATGCGGGTGCGCGAAGTGTTGATGGTCATGCTTTCCAGCCAGCGGGAGCTGGGCAGGTTGGCCGTGCCTGCCACCAGATACGGGGTTGTTCGATGTCTGCACCAGCCGGTTGCCGCCCAGCGCCAGTGTGTTCGGCACCGGGATTTCCCTGGTCAGCACCTTGCCGGTGCGGTCGGTCTTGATGAGGAATGGGCCGAACTCGTCGCCAAACCAGAAATTGCCGTCGGCATCGATCAGCATCGACTCGGGATCGATGTCGCCGCCGGTCAGCAGGCGATTGTTTTTGATCAGCGGGTCGACCGCGATGGTCTGGCCGCCGGCGGTGCTGGTGCCCGGGTAGTTGCCGCCATCGGCGACCAGCGTGTAGCCTGCGGCGCGGCGGCAAACGCGGAAAAGCCCTGGACCGGCTGCTTGCCGGCAAACGGCAAGTCATAGCCGTAGGTGCTGGTGGCGGTGGTGTAATCCCCGCCGCTGATGAATTGGCCCGAGGTGGGGCCGGCCACAAAGGTGTCGGAAGAGGGGAGCGACGCCGCCGGTTCCACCGGTGCCGAATAGTCGACAATATACGTTCCCGCATCGGGCATGGGCAACTCGTATTGGCCAGCCCGCGTCTCGCGTATCTCGCCGGCGGTGCTGCGCGGTTTGGTCGTGCTGTCAAGGCGCAGCACTCCCTGGCCACCGGGGCTGACAACTTGTATTCGTTTGGGCGTGACGGCGATGGCGACATCGCCGTACGGTGTCGGCACTTTTCCCTCGATCCAGGCCAGGCCGCCGAGATGGGGCTCGACGCTGTACCGCTTATAACCAGGCGCGGTCGGCGCGACACCGAGATAGTACCGGCCCAGCAAATACACCGGGCTGGCGCCCCATGCGTGACACAGGCTCATGCCGAACCGCTTGCCGTACATCGCATAGCGTTCGACACCTTTTTGGTTCGGGTCGTATTGCTCCCAGAAGCAGGTTGCGCCTTCGCGCAGCATGCCTCCCCAGTAATCCTTCATTTGGCGGGTGACATACGCGTGCTGGCCGTTTTCCGCCAGCGCCGCCAGTTCGTAGAAGCGCATGTAGGGCGTGGTGATCTTTGTGACCTTGTCGTTGAGCAGAACATGCCGCATCACCATCTGCGCCTGGTCCGGCTCCAGATAACCGAGCAGCAACGCGAACATATTCGGATGCCGTGTCACCAAGGTGTTGAGCTTGCCGTTCTCGCGGCTGTGGACGAGGGCCTGCCGCTGCGGGTCCCAGAAGGTGTGCATGATTTTGGCTTTGAGCTCGGCAGACAAGGCGCGGTAATCGGCCGCTCTGGTGTCGTCTCCCGCGATTGCCGCCGCTTCCGCCATCGCCTGCAAGCTGCGCGCGAACAGCAGCTGGATGACGCTCAGCTCACCATCTTTCGGCATCTCGGCCCAGTCGACAAATACCCAGTCGCCTTGCATGCCTTCCAGCATGCCGTTGGCGTTGCGGCGTTTTAAGACGAAATCCATCAAGGTGACCATGCGCGGATAGACGCTCTTCACAAACGCGGCATCGCCCGTGTAGCGGTAATAATCGGCGACGCCGATAAACCAGTACAGCGAGTAATCGAGGATGGTGTTGATGTGCATGTCGACCGGGTCGGCGCCACGCAAGGCCCAGGTGGTACGCTGCACCGCCTCGCGGTCGAAGAACGTGTAGTAGTTCATCAGGTAGGTCTGGACAGCATCCCCCGCCCACACCCAATGGTCACGTTTGACCCCGTCCAGGAAGAATTCCCGGGTGTTGAGTTGCAGCGACCGCAAGGAGACGTCCCATATGCGATTCAGCTCGTCATCGGAACTTTTGAAGCTGCCATGCTGGGTGAGCGGCAGATATTCGTACATCAACGCCACATCGTCCACGCGCATGCCTTCGCTCAGCTGGATGTTGACGTAGCGCAGGGCACGGGAATTTGGCGACAGGAAGTCGCCCTGATGTTGGCTGACGTCGAATTTATCGAGGGTCTCGCAGGCTTCGGGAGACATTGCCTCTTCCATCGTCTCGCCGTAATAAAGCGCGACGCCGCCACTGCCACGCAAGTTGCGCAATTTGATAAAGCCTATCGTCTCTTCACCGAAATCGACCAGCAGGTCATGCGGCCCGCTTGAGGTCTTCACCGGCCGGATCTCCCGGGTGGGGAGCTTGAAAGCGGAAGGGCGCGTGTCGGGCCGGTCGAAATTCCAGTGCGCCGCCTGCGTGGCGCCATAGTGCGGCGGCATGGCGTTAGGCCTTGGGCCGACAGACCAGCTTTCGTCCGAATGGATGGTGGCGCCCTCGACGTAAGTGGACGGCGGTGCCGCTGCATTGAACACTTGGATATTGAGCGTGTGCTTGCCTGCGGGGATGCGAATGCGGTGCTGATCCCCTTGTACCAGTTTGCCATCAATGGCGACGGCGTGGATGCCATCCGCCACCACATTGATATCCTCCGCCTGGGCCAGATCGACCTCGCGGGTAAAGTTAAGTTGTGGCTGATGGTTGTACAGGCGCCAGAACGGCATGAACAGCGCATCCCGCTCGGAGCGCTTGACCTGCATCTGATTGCCAAGCCAGATTTCGAAGTCGCCCGGAAACCATATCCACGTTGGTCCCGACGTTGAAGCGGTTGAAGTGGCGGAGCAAAGCAGGGCGCAAATTGCCAGGGACAAGACATGAGGTCGCATAGTGATCGTTCAGCGGACGAAATCGGGGAGCGGGGCGCGGCGGATACGCCGCCATCGGCCGACTATACAATATAGATGCTTAATAACAACGCCTGGCGACAGCCCATTGTGAAATAATCATCGGAATGACTGATGACTGATGCCTGGGGGCAGTGTGTCCGTCATCCTGGCGACAAATAAGGACAATATGGTAATCGAGGGCATTTGTTCAGATGCTGCCCATAAATGGTGGGGAGGCCGTTCTGCCGCGTGGTTCCTGCATGTTCAGCTGCTGTTCCTGGCCCTGGCGTTCATATGGCCGGCCTATGGCCAGCAGATTCCGCCGCGCCAGTTTGGCCAGCACGAAGGGCTCGGCAATATGGGGGTGACTTCCCTGGTCCAGGATGGCGATGGTTATCTTTGGGCCGGCACGGAAAACGGCCTGTACCGGTATGACGGCGAGCGCTTTCATCGCTTTCGGACCGGCGTGCCCGGCAGCGTGGTGGCGGCCTTGCATGCCGATCAGGCCGGCCAAATCTGGGTCGGCACCACAGAGGGCCTGTGCCGGATCGTGCGCCACGCCTGTCGACAGGTCCTGACCCGGGAGGGCCGCGCTTTGCCGATGGCGCTGGGGCAGCATCTCGCTGTGTTCGGGCCGGACCAAATGGTGGTGGTCAGCGGCGAGCGTTTATGGCGCCTCACGGCGCGCCCGGCGGCCGACACCTGGGAGGCGCGGCCGTTCTTTGACAATCAGGCCGGGGCGCCGCCGCCGGCAATCGACGCGCTGCTGGCCGGCGGCGCCGGCGAGCTGTGGATGGGGTGTGGTGCGCGGATTTGTCATTACCACCATGGCCGTGTCGAGGAATACGGTGTCGCGCACGGCCTGCCGGAGGCGCCGCTGGCGTGGAGCGTCATGCTGCTCGACCAGCGCGGCGAATTGTGGTGCCGCAGCCGCGGCGGACATCTGCTGTCGCTGCCTGCGGGCGGCGCGCGATTCGTCGAGCGCCGCCCTGCGGCGATCAGGCTGGAGGCGCTGCTGGACCCGGTGCTGGCGCAGGATCGCGATGGACGTCTGCTCGTGAGTAATAATTTTGGCCTGACGCGCGGCGGTCCCGGGCGTTGGGAGACGCTCGGCAGCAAGCAGGGCCTGGCCGCCGACGACGAAATCAGTGCCTTGCTGGTGGACCGGGAAGGGGATTTATGGATCGGCATTGCCGGTCGCGGCCTGCGGCACTGGCAAGGCTACCGGCGATGGGAAAACTGGACCGAGCGGCAAGGATTGCCAAGCGCGACCGTCTGGTCGTTCCTGCGCGACCGGGACGGCACGCTATTGGTTGGGACAGGCCGGGGCCTGGCCGCCATGCCCGCGCATGCCGCCGGCTTCGTCACGCACGCCAGGAGCGCCGCCGTCGGCGACGTCCAGCTTGGCAACCTGGCCATGGACCATGCCGGCGGCCTCTGGGCTGGTTCGTTCGCCGGCGCGTTGCAGCGCCGCCGGCCTGGCGGCGCGCGCTTTGAACAGGTGGCGAAATTGCCGAGGATACTGGCGCTGCTGGTGGATCGCAGCGGCCAATTGTGGATCTGCTGCGACGGCGGGTTGTACGTCATCGCCGACCCGGAGCATGATCCGCGGCCGCGGCGGGTTCCGTTGGACGTGGCCGGCACGGGTGGCGGCGTAGTCCGCACCGCGTGCCAGACCGCGCAAGGGGCGCTTTGGTTCCTCGTCAACCGTGAGGTGCTGAGGCTGTACGACGGCCGCTGGACGACGGTCCGGCATGGCTTGCCGGGGGACGTCAGGCTGAGCTTCATGACCTGCGCGGAACAAACGCTCTGGCTCGCCGCGCAAGGCGAGGCGGCGGTCTGGCAGGCCCGCGCCGACGCCGACGTGGCGCGTCTGAGTCCGCTGGCGATGGCGATGGGGCCGCTCAAGGGACAACCGCTCAGCGGCATGCTGATCGACCGGCGCCACTGGCTGTGGCTGGGAACGGACAGCGGCGTCGGCGTCTGGAATGGCAGCGCCTGGCGTTTGCTGAACCAGGACAGCGGCCTAGTCTGGAATGACACCAACCAAGGCGCGCTGTACGAGGATCAAGACGGCTCCGTCTGGATCGGTACGGCCAACGGCGCCTCGCATCTGCTGCATCCGCAATCCCTGTTTGAGCAGCAACCGCTGCGCTTGCTGCTGGACAGGGTCAGCCTGGATGGCGTCACGCTGCCGGCCGCGCGTTTCAGCGTGCCGTGGACGCCGGGCGCGCTGGAGGTGCGGCTGGCGGCATTGTCTTTTCATAACCACGATGCCCTGCGTTACCACTACCGGCTGGATGGATTGGAGCAGCGCTGGAACACCACCGAGGTGCCGCAGTTGCGCTATGCGGCTCTGCCGCCAGGCAAATACGAGCTCCAGATGGTGGCGGAGAACGGCGCGACGGGCATGCGCTCCGCGCTCGTGACCTTGCCGTTCACCTTGGCGCCGCCGTGGTGGCGCACCGTCTGGTTTTACCTGGCCATGGCGGTGCTCGCCCTGGCCTTGCTGGCGCTGGCCTGGCGATGGCGCCTGAACAAGGCGCTGCGGCGGGCGCTGGAGCTGGAGGTCCTGGTCCGCGAGCGCACGCGCGAGCTGGAAGCCTCGCGCGAGCAGCACCGGCTGCGCGCGCTGACCGACAGCCTGACGCAGGCATGGAATCGCGCCGCCATCACCGACCTGATCTCCCGGCAGATCGCGGCGGCGGCTGGCGGCCAGCCGTTCCTGGTGGTGCTGCTGGACCTGGATCATTTCAAGCGCATCAATGACACCCACGGCCACCTGGCCGGCGATGCCGTGCTGAAGGAATTCGTCGCGCGGACGCGCCAGAATCTGCGCGACGCCGACGCGCTGGGCCGCTATGGCGGCGAGGAATTCCTGCTGCTGTTGCCCGGGCTCGACGCCGTCACCGGACACAAGCGCCTGAGCCAGCTTCATCTGGCGGTATGCGCGGCGCCGTTCCCGATCGAGGCGGGCCTGTCGATCGCTGTCACTTGCAGCTTCGGCGTCACCGCCGGGCGCGCCGGCGCCAGCGCCGAGGAACTGATCGGCCAGGCCGACGTGGCGCTCTACCGCGCCAAGGAGAAGGGCCGCAATCGCATCGAATACAATTAATCACACGCCCTGCGCCCACCGACCGTAAGGCGTCGAAATCGAATGGACGGTCGAGCTGGCCAACCACAAGGCGGCCTGGTACAACTTCGAGCTGGCGCTGGACATCCCCGAGGCGGCGACGGCGACACCGTCCACGCGCCGCAATGCCAAGGTGCCGCTGCCCGAGCGCAAGAGTTTATCCATCACGCCGGGCCCCCGCAGCATCCGCGTGCCGGATGGCTCCGGCGAGCGCTACCGGTTCGACGGTGGCGGCTTCATGGGCATCGAGGTGCCGCTGGGCGAGTTGCGCACCGATGCGCGCGGCCGCCTGTGGGTGTTTGGCGGCCATGGCAAGTCGGCGTCGTTCGACGGCGGCGCGCCCACCACGTTTGCCAACAACGATGGATGGTATGACGACACCAGCGATGGCCCGGTGACCGCGCGCGTGCGGCGGGTTTCGGCTATGGCATGCCGCAGCATTTCCTGGCGCCGGAGTATCTGCGCAAGCTGTCGCAGGAGGGCGACACGTACGCGCAACTGCGACGGACGGTCGCTAACGCCTTCCGCAATCCGCAGTACCAGGATGCCGGCTACGAGCAGCAATTGCTGGCCATGGTGAATCATTTTGACCGGCAAGGCATTGTCGAGGTGCGCAAGGGGATTCCGAACGACCCGGAGCTGCCGCCGCTGATGCAGGTTGAGGATCGCGGTGGCCAGCCCTTGTCCGAGGCCGAGCGCAAGGCCACCGACAGCCGCATGCGTCAGGTGGCGCGCCGTGGCACGCCGAAGCCCGCAGAGTGAGCTCCGGCCGGTCCGACCACCCGCTCCAGGAGTAGGATGTGATCATCGTGGGCGCCGGGCCGGCCGGCTCGGCGTTGGCCCGGCGCCTGCGGCCCGGATGCCGGGTGCTGCTGTTGGAGCGGCCGCAAGCGGAAGCGGCCGGGGGGGCAACGCATAGGCGAGTCCTTGCCGGGCGCGGCGCGCGTGCGTTGCGGCGCTTGGGGATGTACGATCGTTTTCTTGCGCAAGGACATGTGGAGCGCGGGGCGCTGGTGTCGCAGTGGGACTTGGACACGCCAACCTGGTTCGATCCCGTTCGCGATCCCCATGAGACGGATGGCACCTGGATCGCGCGCGTTTCGATGCAGGCCTGAAGGCGGCCGCGATTGAGGCGGGGGCTTCCCAGTATCACCAGCGTCTTGGCGAGACCTACGCGGCGGTGAGCCGCTATTCCCATGAGGGGTTCTGGCGACGGCGTACCGCCAGCCGCGCCGATCAGGTTGGCGTTTGATGCCGTGGCAGGGCGATGGCTAGGGTGTAGGGAGCATGTACACTGTCGCGTACCGTGAGCGTCGCTTGATGCTCAAGCAAGAGCCGGCGCGCCAATAAAAGGCTGGCATCGCCCTCCTGTAGTTTTGCGCCGTGTACCGGGAAGATGATGTCGATCAGAATACTGCTTCCACGGGCGTAGCCGTGCAGGGCGATCTCATCGTCCTCGATCGTGCGCTCAAGACAAGCTTGCAACAGGCCTATGAGGGCGGCCGCCAGCAGATCCAGGGGGCCTTGCAGCGCCAAGGCGGGGTTCACCGGCGCCAGCGTCACGCTGCGCTTCAAGACTGATGCGCAGGGCGCGACGGCCGCGACAATCCCTGTCAGGAACGTCGTCAGCGGCACCAGGTGCAGTGCCGTGTCGGCGACCTGGTTCGCGTTATTTTCTTCTCCCATCTCGCTGACGATCTCGTTCAGGTGCAACAAACTGCGTTCGAGGATCTTGCCCGTCATGCCACCTAAGGTCAGTTCGCGCAACTTCAAGGCGGCGATGGCCGTGGTCGCCGTCCCCAAGTGCTTGCGAATGCGTTCCCCCGTGGCGGCCCTGCTCTGCATCTCACCCTGGCGGGACTGGGCCGCCTGCATGCGATGATGATGGAACTCGTATTCGCTCACCGCGCTGGCGATCGCGTTGTCCAGACAATGGTTCAGCAATCGATACTCGCCGATTTCAAGCCGCAAATCCTTGATCTCCGCCAGTTCGACGATGGCCTGGCACATGTCGCCGTAGCTGTGTACCAGCTGATCGATGGGCAACCCCAACGCATACACCTCGCTACCCAGCGAAAAGGCCGCCATCCCGACCTCGGATTGTGATGGGGCTCCGGACACTGGGCCGGATATCGCGCCGCTGCTGTAGGCGCCTTCAGACTCTTCTTGCTGAAGGCTTGCAATTAATTGATCAAGAAAGAGTGCGAAGCCCTTGTCCAGTTCGTGGTCAATCGGCACTTGGCCGCGGTCCTTTCGCAATTGTGCGCCACGGTCCAGTAACCAAGCGTGGTTTTGACTGATAAATTCGTAGAGCATGACGCCTCTCCACTCGTTTTGTTTGCTCGTCGTTGATAAGACGCGCGCGCGAGCTAAAAGTTCCCACCAGCGCCATGCTCCAAGCTTGGGTAAACGACGTCGATCAAGCGGCGCTTTGTCGGGCCAATCCGCCGTGATCCTCAGGCCTGACCGCCGGCGAAGGTGCTGGCCACGCGCTGCAAGTGCGCGCGCATGGCCTTGCGCGCGCCTGCGGCGTCCTGCGCGGCGATGGCGTTGAAGATGGCGCGGTGGTCGGCCAGTGTGGCCTGGCGCAGTTCCTCGGTGCGGTAGTGCTGTTTCATCCGGTGCCACAGGGCGCTGCGCTGGCGCCACAGATAGTCGATCACGCCGACCAGCGCCGCGTTGCCGCTGGCGCGCGCGATCGCCAGGTGGAAGTTGCGGTCGGCCTGTTCGTTGCTGGCGCGGTCTTCGTGGCTGCGCTCCATCTCCAGCAAGGCAGCCAGGATGGCGTCCAGCGCGGCGGCGGTGGCGTTGCGCGCCGCCGTGGCGGCCACTTCGGTCTCGATCACATTGCGGGCCGACAGCACTTCAAACGGTCCCGGTCCGGCTTCCGGCACCGGCGTGGCGGCAGTCTCGCGGACGTACACGCCCGAACCGCCGCACACCTCGACCACGCCGCCCAGTTCCAGCGCGATCAAGCCCTCGCGCAACGACGCCCGGCTGACACCCAGCGATGCCGCCAGTTCCCGCTCGGCGGGCAGGCGCGCGCCGGGGCCCATGTTGTGTTGCCGGATCAGGTCTTGAATCCGCTCGGCCACCACACGGTACATGCGCGGTTCGGGCGGGCGAGCGGCTTGGGCTTCGGTGGTGGAGGGTGATTGCATGATGTCGGAGGTGGCCAGCTTCGGCCCTTAGTCGATACGGTAAAAGCGTTTGGCGTTCAGGCCGAACACCGCCGCCCGCTGAGGCGGGGTCAGGTCTTGCAGCAGGGCTTCGCTGGCCGCCAGCCAGGCGGTATAGTCGGACGCCAGGTTCAGCACCGGCCAGTCGCTGCCCCACATCACCCGTTCCGGGCCGAAGATGTCGAGCACATGGCGCGCATACGGCCGCAAGCGCTCGACGCTCCAGCCGGGACCGGCCTCGGTGACCATGCCGGACAGCTTGCATGCCACTTGCGGCAGGGCCGCCAGGCGGCGCATGCCGTCCAGCCAGTGCGCGTCGGGCATGTCGCCCATGGCCGGCTTGGCCAGATGGTCGATGACGATCGGCAGCTCCGGATGGCGGCGCGCAAAAGTCAGCAGCGCCGGCAGATGGCGCGGCAGCACCAGCGCGTCCAGACGCAGGCCATGACGCAGCATGGCGTCCACCGCCGGCGCCAGGGCGGGATCGTCGATCCAGCAGTCGTCGTCCAGGTCTTGCAGCATAGGGCGCAGGCCGCGCAGCTTGCCGTGGGCGGCGAGGGCGGCGATCCGTTGCGGCGCGTCGGCCGCCTTCAGATCGGTCCAGCCCACCACGGCGCCAATGAAATCGTGGCGCTCCGCCAGCGCCAGCATGTAGCGGGTGTCTGCCTCGCTGGGCAGGGATTGCACCAGCACGGTCGCGGCCACGCCGTGTTGCCGCAGCAGGCCGCTCAGGTCGTCCGGAGCGAAGTCGCGGTGGATGGCGGCCAGCGATGGCGGCGGCCAGGCGCCGCCGCGCGCGGCCAGTTGCCAGAAATGCTGATGGGCGTCGATGCGCATCATGGCTCCTTGCTCAGAGGGGAGGGCTGGAGCGCCGCGCGCAGGCGCGGTTGTGCCAGCGACAGGCCCAGTTGTTCGGCCAGCGCCACCACCGGCAGCAGGCGGCGTTGCTTCTTCTGCTCATGATTCTGGGCGATGTCGGCCAGGCGGTGCGCCAGGAAGGGGTTGCTGAAACGGTCGCGCACCTGCGCCAGGTAGTCGCGGCTGATGCCGGCCTCGCCCAGCGCGTCGAACACCGGCAGCACTTCTTCCTGCCACAATGCTTCCAGCTCCGCGCGCAGGCGCGGATCGGCCATCGCTTGCAGTACCGTCTCGTCGGCCGGACGCCGGCCTTGCAGCCAGCGCTCGGCCAGGAAGGTGTGGCCCAGGTTCAGCAGGAACAGCTTGCGCCGTTCGTACGGCTGCAAGCGGTCGGTGACGACGATTTGCGGATGGACGCAGGGCAGCACCATGCCCGCTTGCGCTTCGATGACCCAGATGGCGTACGGTTCCGCCACCGCGCCGGCCGGTTCGATCGCCTCGGACACAATGCGGTCCACCAGCGAATTGATCCACACGCAGCGCTCGCGCAGGTAGGACAGGAAACCGCTGTCCAGCCGCCAGTCGACGGCCAGCCGGCACACCAGGTCGCGCAGCACGCTGCCGTTATCGGCCACCAGTTCGCACGGATACAGGGTGATGGGGGCGGCGCCGCCGCGGTAACGGCGGTGCAGCAGCACCAGCAGCTTGGCCGGGAAGCTGCGCGGCGCCGTGGCCGCGTCCAGCAGCGCCGGGCCGTCGCCCTCCGCCAGCTCATAACCGCGGTCGCCGGTGTTGGAGACGATCACCTGCACCGGGCCGGTGGCCAGCGCGCAGACCGCCGGCCAGTCGTGGTCGGCCTGTAGCGCCGCCTCGATGGCGGTCACGCGATGGGTCTGGTCGACCACCGCGCCATCCTCGCGGCCCCGCACGCGCACCGGATAGCCACCCGGCGTATTGAAGGCGGCCACCCGGCGCGTGCTGGCGGCGCTGGCGGTGCTTTGCACCACGGTGATGCCGCCCAGCACCTGTTGCTGTTCCTGCGCCTGGTGGACGAACAGATCCACATGCGCTTGCAGGAAGCGGCTGGTGCCGAATTGCAGAATGGGCGTGCTCAATTACACCTCGACAATGGCTTTGATGACGCCGGCGGCCGGGTCCATCCATGACGGCAGCACCGTCACGAATTCGGACAGGGTGGTGCGGTGCGTGTTCATCAGGCCGGTGGGGATCAGGCCCGCCTTCATGGCCGTCAGCACCTCGCGGAAGTCGTCGGCGGTGGCGTTGCGGCTGCCCAGCAGGCTGGTTTCGCGCTTGTGGAATTCCGGATCGGCGAAGGAAATGCGGTCCAGCACGATCGACACCAGCACATAGGTGCCGCCGTGCGCCACGAACTCCAGCCCGCGTTCCATGGCCTTGACGTTGCCGGTGGCGTCGAACACCACGTCGTAGAACTCGCCGCCGGTCAGCGCCGACAGATGGGTCTTGTCCTGCTCGCCCACCGTCACCGTGCGCTCGATGCCCAGCGCCGTGCGGCAGAACGCCAGCCGGTCCTCGCGCGCGTCCAGCACCGTCACCTTGCCGCCCTTGATGCGGGCGAACAGCGCGACGGCGATGCCGATCGGGCCGGCGCCCACCACCAGCACGTTCTGTCCGGGCTGGACCTTGCCGCGCCGCACCGCGTGGGCGCCGATGGCGAGGAATTCCAGCATGGCGGCCTCGTCGAGCGAGATGCCCTCGGTCTTGAACACGAAGCGCTCGGGCAGCGCCAGATATTCGGCCATGCCGCCATCGCGGTGCACGCCCAGCACCTGGATGCGGGTGCAGCAATTGGTCTTGCCCTGGCGGCAAGCCACGCAGTCGCCGCAGGACAGATAAGGCATCACATACACCTGGTCGCCGGGCGCCAGCTCGCTGCCGGCGGGCGCGCTGACCACCTCGCCCGACAGCTCGTGCCCCATCACGCGCGGATATTGCAGGAAGGGCTGGGTGCCGCGGAAGATGTGCATGTCGGTGCCGCACAGGCCGATGCGGCGCACGCGCAGCAGCACTTCGCCGGGTTGCGCCTGCGGCAACGGGCGCTCCGTCAGTCGCAGATCGCCGGGGGACTGGCAGACAACAGTTTTCATCATGGATTTTCCATTGGAGGAGTTGGACGGTGCTTGCATTGTACTGGATATATCGAATACACTGCATGCGCCGCTACGATTTTTATCCTGATCCTGAAGGAAGCATCCATGTCCCAAACCCCGGCGCCCGCCGCGCCGCGCCTGCTGCTGATGGCGCCCGAAGACAACTGCCTGATCGCCCGCCTGCCGCTGGCGGCCGGCGAAACGCTGGAGATCGACGGTGCCTCCGTCACTCTGCCGGAAGATATCCCGCTGGGCTACAAGGTGGCGCGCACCGCGCTGCAAGCGGGCGACAAGGTGTTGCGCTATGGCGCCATCATCGGCACCGTCACGGCCGGTGTGGCGCCCGGCGCCATGCTGCACACGCATAATCTGGTCAGCGACTATATTCCCACCTATACCCTGGCGTCCGACGCCCATTCCTTTATCGGGAGCACCCACTGATGACCAACACCGCTTTACCCGCATTGTCCGGCTACCTGCGCGCCGATGGCCGCAAAGGCATCCGCAACGTCGTGGTGGTGGCTTACACCGTGGAATGCGCGCACCATGTGTCGCGCATGATCGTCAACGCCTTCCCGGGGCAGGAGGTGCACCTGATCGGCTTCCCCGGCTGCTATCCGAACGACTACGCCGACCGCATGATGAAGCGCCTGGCCACCCATCCCAACGTCGGCGCCGCGCTGATCGTCGCCTTGGGTTGCGAGAGCTTCAACCGCCGCGGCCTGGAGGAAGTGGTGGCGGCCAGCGGCCGGCCGGTGCATACCATCACCATCCAGCAGAACAGCGGCACCCGCACCAGCGTGGCCGACGGCATTGAGTGGGTGCGCTGGGCGCGTGAGGCGCTCGATGCGCAGGAGCGCGTGCCGATGGGCCTGGACGAACTGGTGGTGGCCACCATCTGCGGCGGTTCCGACAGCACCAGCGGCATCACCGCCAATCCCGCCGTCGGCGTGGCCTTCGACCAGCTGGTCGCGGCCGGCGCCGCCTGCATCTTCGAGGAGACCGGGGAACTGGTGGGCTGCGAATTCCACATGAAACGGCGCGCCGCCACGCCGGAGCTGGGCGACGCCATCGTCGCCTGCGTCAACAAGGCGGCCCACTACTACACCGTGCTGGGGCATGGCAGCTTCGCGCCCGGCAACGCCGACGGCGGCCTCACCACGCAGGAGGAGAAATCGCTGGGCGCCTACGCCAAGAGCGGCGCCTCGCCGATCAGCGGCATCCTCAAGCCGGGCGACCAGCCCGACGGCGGCGGCCTGTATCTGCTGGACGTGGTGCCGGACGGCGAGGTGCGCTTCGGCTTCCCGAATATTTCCGACAACGCCGAGATCGTGGAGCTGATCGCCTGCGGCGCCCACATCACCCTGTTCACCACCGGGCGCGGCTCGGTGGTCGGCTCGGCGATCTCGCCGGTGATCAAGGTGTGCGCCAACCCGGCCACCTACGAGCGCCTGGCCGAGGACATGGACGTCAACGCCGGCCGCATCCTGACCGGCGCCGCCTCGCTGGAGCAGGTCGGCAGCGAGATCGTGCAACTGGTGGCGCAGGTGGCCAACGGCGCGCAGAGTTGCTCGGAAGCGCTGGGGCACCAGGAGTTCATCCTCACCTACAAACAATTCGAGCCCTCGGGCCCGGGTTGCTTCCCGCTGAAGGCGGCCTGAGATGCACGTGACCGAATTGCGCCCGCTGCCGCGCCGCGCCCTGTCGCTGAGCAGCCTGGGACTGGGCTGCGCCCAGCTGGGCGGCCTGTACCAGGCCGTCAGCGAGGCCGAGGCGCTTGCCATCGTCGACACCGCTTGGGAACTGGGCATCCGCTATTTCGACACCGCGCCGTACTACGGCTACACGCTGTCCGAGCACCGCCTGGGCGCTGCGCTGCGCGGGCGGCCGCGCGACAGCTACACCATCAGCACCAAGGTGGGCCGCCTGATGCTGCCGGACCCGGGCGTGCGGCCGGGCGACTCCGGCTGGGCCCGGCCGCTGCCGTTCCGCCCGCACTTCGACTACAGCTACGACGGCATCAAGCGCTCGCACGAGGACAGCTTGCAGCGGCTCGGCATGGACCGGGTCGACATCCTGTATGTGCACGATATCGGCCGCGTCACGCACGGCGCGCGCCACGCGCACTACTGGGAGCAATTGGTGCAGGGCGGCGGCTTCCGCGCGCTGACGCAGCTGCGCGACGAGGGCAGCGTCGGCGCCATCGGCCTTGGCGTCAACGAATGGGAAGTGGTGGCCGAGGCGATCGACGTCTGCGACCTGGATTGCGCGCTGCTGGCGGGACGCTACACCTTGCTGGAACAGGCCTCGCTGGCGCCGCTGCTGGATGTCTGCGCCGAGCGCGGCATCGGCATCGTGATCGGCGGGCCGTTCAATTCCGGCATCCTGGCGGGCAACCGCAAGTTCAACTACGAAGAGGCGCCGGCCGAGATTGTCGCCCGGGTCGACGCCATCGCCGCCGTGTGCGCGGCGGCCGGCGCGCCGATCCAGGCCGCCGCCTTGCAGTTCCCCATGGCCCATCCGGCGGTGGTGTCCTGCATCCCCGGCGCGCAAAGCCCGGCGCAGTTGCGCCAGAACGCCGCCTGGTTTGCCCAGCCGCTGCCGGCCGCCTTGTGGCAGGCGCTGGCGCGTGATGGCCTGATCGACCGCCGTGCGCCGTTGCCGCCGGGCGCCTAATACCGCTTTTATCTCGATTTGACAGCAGAAGGAATGAAATGAAATTGTTACGCTTTGGCCCCAAGGGCTATGAAAAGCCGGGCCTGCTCGACGCGCAAGGCCAGGTGCGCGATTTGTCCGGCGTGCTGCCGGACCTGACCTCGGCCCACCTCGGCAAGGCCAGCCTGGACCGCCTGGCCTCGCTCAATCCCGCCCAACTGCCGCTGGTGGCCGAACCGGGCCGCATGGCGCCCATCGTCGCCGATATCGGCAAGCTGATCTGCGTGGGCCTGAACTATTCCGACCACGCCGCCGAATCCGGCATGGCGGTGCCGTCCGAACCGGTGCTGTTCGCCAAGGCCACCAGTTCCATCATCGGCTGCAACGACCCGGTGGTGCTGCCGCGCGACTCGGTCAAGAGCGACTGGGAAGTGGAGCTGGGCGTGGTGATCGGCACCCGCGCCCGCTACGTGGAGGTGGAGCAGGCGCTGGACTACGTGGCCGGCTATTGCGTGGTGAACGACCTGTCCGAGCGCGAGTACCAGCTCGAACGCGGCGGCCAGTGGGACAAGGGCAAGGGCTGCGACACCTTCGGCCCGGTGGGGCCGTGGCTGGTCACCGCCGACGAGGTGCCGGACCCGCAGAATCTCGACATGTGGCTGGAGGTGAACGGCAAGCGCTACCAGACCGGCAACACCCGCACCATGGTGTTCACGGTGGCGCACCTGGTCAGCTACATCAGCCGTTTCATGACGCTCAATCCGGGCGACGTGATCAGCACCGGCACGCCGCCCGGCGTCGGCCTGGGCCAGAAGCCGGACCCGGTCTACCTGCGCCCGGGCGACCGCATGGCGCTGGGCATCGAAGGCCTGGGCCAGCAGCGGCAGACCGTCCACGCATGGGACCCGGCCCTGATCGACGGTTGAAGTAACAACGCCGCCGCGGCCGCGCCGCGGCGGTGGGAAGCAAATGGATACAGCGAAAAAATGGCACCCAGAGTGCCGCATACGGAGACTCCATGGCGCCAACCGAAACAACCAGCGGGCAGAGCTACAAATTTGCCTTCGCGATGATCACCACCCTGTTTTTCATGTGGGGCTTCGTCCATAATCTTGATCCGATACTGATTCCCCACCTGCGCAAGTCGTTCAACCTGACCGTGCTGCAATCGGCGCTGGTGGATTCGGCGGTGTTCATCGCTTATTTCGTGATGGCGCTGCCGGCCGGCCTGCTGATCCGCAAGGCCGGCTACAAGAACGCCATGCTGTGCGGGCTGGGGCTGTTCGCCGTCGGCGCGCTGCTGTTCATCCCGGCCGCCGACACCCACCGCTACGCCTTCTTCCTGGGCGCGCTGTTCATCATCGCCTGCGGCCTGACGGTGCTGGAAACCGCCGCCAATCCCTATATCACGCTGCTGGGGCGGCCCGAGCTGGCCACCCAGCGCCTCAACCTGGCGCAATCGTTCAACGGCCTGGCCGCCACGCTGGCGCCCATCGTCGGCGCCCGCGCCATCCTGGTCGACGGCGCCAGCGAGGCGCAGTTGCAGGCCATGTCCGACAGCGCGCGCCAGGCGCAGCTGGCGGCGGAGGCGGCCAGCGTCAAGGGGCCTTACCTGGCGATCGCGCTGGTCATCATGCTGATCGCGCTGGTGTTCTACTTCCTGAAGTTGCCGGCCGCCGCCGGCGCCAGCGGCCACGCCAGCCCCGCCAGCGGCGCGATCGGACGGGCGCTGCAACGGCCGTCGATCCGGCGCGCCGTCATCGCCCAGTTCTTTTACGTGGGCGCGCAGGTGTGTGTGTTCAGCTTCTTCATCCTGTACGCGTCCAGGGCGGCCGGCATCTCGCAGATCCGCGCCGCCGATTATCTGGGCTGGGGCTGCGGCGCCGCCTTCGTGGTGGGGCGCTTCGCCGGCACCTGCCTGATGAAATACTTCGCGCCGGCGCGCCTGCTGCTGAGCTATGCGATGGCCAGCGCGGCGCTGTCGGCGGTGGCGATGTTCGCCAGCGGCGGCGCCGCCCTGGCGGCGGTGATCGGCATCGCCTTCTTCATGTCGATCATGTTCCCCACCATTTTCTCGCTGGGCATCCGTGACGCCGGCGCCGACACCGAGATGGGCAGCAGCCTGATCGTCATGTCCATCGTCGGCGGCGCCGTGCTGCCGCTGCTGTTCGGCGCCATCAGCGACGCCACCCAGAATCTTCAATTCGGCTACGCCGCGCCGCTGCTGTGCTTCCTCGTGATCGCCTGGTTCGCGCTGCGCGAGGCGCGGCCAGCCGCCAGCACCACCTCGACCGGGAGTATTGAAACATGTTTGAACTGAATAACAAGACCGCCATCATCACCGGCGGCGGCAGCGGTATCGGCCGCGCCATCGCGCTGCTGTTCGCGCGCAGCGGGGCCAGCGTGCACGTGCTGGAGCTGAGCGAAGAGGCCGGCGCCGGCGTGGTGAACGAGATCCGCGCGGCCGGCGGCCAGGCCACCGCCCACGTCTGCGACGTCACCCGCCAGGCCGACGTGCGGGCCCGCTTCGCCGCCATCGGCGCGATCGACATCCTGATCAACAACGCCGGCATCGCCCACGTCGGCAAGGCCGACAACACCGCCGAGGAAGACTTCGACCGCGTCATCAACGTCAACGTGAAGGGCGCCTACAACTGCCTGCACGAGGCGATTCCGCTGCTGCGCGCCAACGGCGGCGGCGTGATCCTCAACATGGCGTCGGTGGCGGCCTGGGTGGCGGTGCCCGAACGCTTCGCCTATTCCACCGCCAAGGGCGCGGTGATGGCCATGACGCTGTCGGTGGCCAAGGATTATTTGCAGGACCGCATCCGCTGCAATTCGATCTCGCCGGGACGGGTGCACACGCCGTTCGTCGATGGCTTCCTGGCGAAGAATTACCCGGGCCAGGAGGCCGAGATGTTCGAGCGGCTGTCGAAGACCCAGCCGATCGGCCGCATGGCGCGGCCGGAGGAGGTGGCCGCGCTGGCCCTGTACCTGTGCAGCGACGAGGCCGCGTTCATCACCGGCAGCGATTATCCGATCGACGGCGGCTTCATCACCCTGAACGCCTGAGGCTTACGCCTGCGGCATGCTGCTTTCCCGGGCATGCAGCGCGTTGAGCATGGTGGAGCGCGAAGAGTGCAGGTGGCGGCGCATGGCCGCCATCGCGGCCGGCAAATCGCCGCCGACCAGCGGGCGCAGGATGGCCACGTGCTCCTGCACCGCGTACTGATTGCGCGGCAGCTCGTCGCGCTTGTCCCATTGGTAGTGGTAGTGGTACACCATCGACACCGCTTCGTTCAGGTTTTCCGCGAAGCGGTTGTCCAGCAGACTGATCAGGAAACTGTGGAACTCGCGGTCCAGCGCCGGGAACTCGGCGTGGCTCTCGGCCGGTTCCTTGCCCAGCGCCTCGTGGCGCGCCAGCAGGTCCGCCAGCCGCGCGAACGCCGGATGGTCCGGCGCCAGGGTGGCGATGCGCTCGATCGCCCGCAACTCGAACATCTCGCGCGCCTCACCCAGCTCCTGCGCGAACTTGCTGTCGAACGCGCACAGGCGCCAGCTGCCGCGCGGGGTTTTCTCGATCAGGCCGTTGCGCGAGAAGCCGATCAGGAATTCACGCACGGCGATGGTGCTCACGCCGGCCGCGCGCGACAGCTCGACCTCGGTGAACTCGGCCCCCGGCGGCAAGTCGCGCTCATAGATCCGCTCCATCAACACCTGCTGCAACTGCTCGGTGGCGCTGTGCAGTTCCGTCACGTCGAAATAATCGTCCGGCCTCGGCCGGCGCAATAGGTGGCGCTGCTTCATGCCCGCGATCAGGCCATGCTCCACCATGTGCGCCAGCGCGCTGCGCACCGCGGTGCGGCTGCTGTTGACGATCTGCGTCATTTGCATTTCGGTGGGCATGGCGTCGCCCACTTTCAGGTGGTTGGCGGCGTGTTCCAGCAGCAGGTTGATGCTGCGTCTGGTGGTGATGGGAAGCTTGGCCATGTATGGGCGGCGTCGGGACTGAAAAATAAAACCATATTTTACCTCCCGGGGTCCCCGATCAGAATGAAAATACGTTGAGTGTATTGAATATATTCAGTACAATCTGCCGATGTTAACCGATTGGGCAAGGACAAAAAAATGCAACGCATGGGCATGGTGATCGGGATCGAACCCGGCAAGATCGATGAATACAAGGCGCTGCACGCGGCGGTGTGGCCGCAAGTGCTGGCCACGCTGGCCGCCGCCAATGTGCGCAACTACACTATCTTCCTGCGCGAGCCTGAGAACCTGCTGTTCGGTTACTGGGAATACCACGGCAGCGATTTTGACGCCGACATGCGCCGCATCGCGGCCGATCCGGAAACCCAGCGCTGGTGGACCTTCTGCGAACCGTGCCAGCGGCCGCTCGCCAGCCGCGCCGAGGGCGAGCACTGGGCCATGATGCCAGCCGTGTTCCACATGGACTAGGGCGGGCGCTATCTCCGGTAGGGAAATCCTTACCGGAGATAGCGTGCCCGCCTTATTGTTGCAAAATTGAATCGACTATATCCTTAAGGCATTTTTAGTAATGCGTACCGGGTAGTCATGAAATTTTCAAACTTAAGGATTGTCATCAGGCTGAGGTTGGCGTTTGCCGGCATGTTGCTGCTGCTGATGGGCGTCGCGCTGGTCGGCTGGATGGCGCTGTCCGCCACCAAGGCCGACATCGATGTCATCACCGGCGAGAACGTGGTGAAGATCGATGCCGCCACCGACCTGCGCCAGGGCCTGAACGTGTGCGCCCGCGCGGTCCGCAATTACATTCTATACGACGACGCCGACCAGCGGCGCGTGATGCTGGGCCGGATCAAGGAGGGCAGCGCGGCGGTGCTGGAGGCCTCGCAGCGCATGCACCGGCTGGTGGTCAGCGAGCAGGGCCGGCGTCTGGATGGCGAGATCCAGGCCACCGCCGCTAACCTGCTGCCCATGTACGGCCAAGTGGTTGCGCTGACCGACGGCGGCCAGACGGCCGAGGTGGTCGGCTTCCTGCAACGCTCGGTGCAAGCCCCGCAGGACAAGCTGTTCGAGCTGACCGAGGCGATGATCGCGTTGCAGGAAAAGCAGAACAAGGAGGGCGTCGAGCGCATGAACCGGCAGTACCGCTTCGCCCGCGACGCCTTGGGCGCGATGGTGGCGGCGGCGGTGATGGTGGGCGCGCTGCTGGCGTGGCTGCTCTCGCGTTCCATCACAGTGCCGATCGGCCAGGCGGTGGCGGTGGCGCAAACCGTCGCCGGCGGCGACTTGAGCAGCGTCATCCAGGTTGAATCGGCCGACGAGACGGGACAGCTGATGCTGGCGCTGCGCGAGATGAACAGCGGCCTGGTCGACATCGTCGGCCGGGTACGTGCCGGCGCCGAGGTGATCGCCACCGCGTCGGGCGAGATCGCCAGCGGCAACCTCGACCTGTCCGCGCGGACTGAACAGCAGGCCGGGGCGCTGGAGGAAACCGCCTCCTCCATCGAGCAGCTGGCGGCGGCGGTCCGGCACAACGCCGACAGCGCGCGCCAGGCCAACCAGCTGGCGATCGCCGCCAGCGACATGGCCAGCCGTGGCGGCGCGGTGGTGACGCAGGTGGTCGAGACCATGGGCGCGATCAACGATTCGGCGCACAAAGTGGGCGACATTATCGGCGTGATCAATGGCATCGCCTTCCAGACCAACATCCTGGCCTTGAACGCGGCGGTGGAAGCCGCGCGCGCCGGCGAGCATGGCCGCGGCTTCGCGGTGGTGGCCAGCGAGGTGCGCAATCTGGCGCAACGCTCCGCCAGCGCCGCCAAGGAAATCAAGGCGCTGATCGACGACTCGCAGCGGCGGGCCACGGCGGGTGCCGCGCTGGTGGAGGAGGCCGGATCGGCGATGCGCGACATCGTCGAGCGCGTGCACCAGCTGGGCGACACCGTGAACGAGATTTCCTCGTCCAGCCAGCAGCAGGCGGCCGGCATCGATCAGATCAACCAGGCCGTCAACCAGATGGACAGCGCGACCCAGCAGAACGCGGCGCTGGTGGAGCAGGCCAGCGCCGCCTCGCAGTCCCTGCGCGAGCAGGCGGCCAGCCTGGCGGCGGCGGTCGGCAGTTTCCGGCTGACGGCCACCGTGGCGCGGCGCCAGCCGGCGCCGGCGCTGGCCCTGCGTTGAGCGGGGGAGGGCGGCCGGCACGCCACGGCTTGTCTCTTATTGCCGGGGCATGACTTCATAAGCGCGGCGGGCAGCCGGCCGGGGCCGCCGCCTGCGCGGGAGGTCCGCGCCGCGCGCTCACAGGGCGAACGCGCACGCGCCCGCCTCGGGCGGGGGCGCCAGCAGCGGCGGCAGCTGCGCCAGCAGGCACGCGACCAGGCCGCGCACCGACGGCAGCATGCCGCGCTGGGCGGGGTAGATCGCGTACAGCGGGCTGTCGATTACGGCCCAGTTCGGCAAAACGCGTTCCAGCTGGCTGGTTCCCGGTTGGTCCTTGACCGCGTGCGCGGGCAGGCAGGCGATGCCCAGCCCGTGCGCTGCCGCCGCCAGCTGGGTCGGCAGGTCGCCGCTTTGCAGGCGGGGCGACAGCGTGACCGTGGTCTTGTGTTCGCGTGCTCCCAGCAGGCGCCAGTGGACCAGGCCATCGCGCACGTCGCCGGGGGCCGCCACCGCGTCCAGCATGGCGAGCTCCTTGGGCGTGCCGGGCCGGCCGTGGCGGTCGAGGAAATCGCGGCTGGCCAGCAGCTGGCGCCGCACCCCGCCCAGCTCGCGCACGACCAGCCCGGACAGGCTGCCCGCCGGCAGTGATGAGCGCAGCGCGATGTCGCACTGCTGGCCGCTCAGGTCGGGCGGCGTGTCGCCATGTTCCAGTTCGACGCGCACCTTGGGATGCGCGGCGAGATAGGCGGACAGGATGGGGCTGAGATCGGCGGCCGCCAGCGCCTGGGGGCAGCTGATGCGCACCAGGCCGGCGGGTTCGTCGCGCAGTTGCGCCACATTGGCCAGCGCCAGCTGGGCCGCCTCGACGATTTTCAGGCTGTCGGCGTAGAACCGCGCGCCGGCCTCGGTCAAGGCCACGCTGCGCGTGCTGCGCTGGAGCAGGCGCACGCCCAGCCGCTGTTCCAGCGCCGCCACGCGCCGGCTCAGACGGGTCTTTTCCACGCGCGTGGCGCGCGCGGCCGCTGAAAAGCCCTGGTGACGCACCACCGCCACGAAGCAGGACAGATCGTCGAGGTTGTTCATCGCCGTCACCGCAAGGCCGCCACGTCCTGGCGCAGCCGGAAGATGCCGATCACTTCACGCAGGTTGTGGGCCTGCGCGTGCATTTCGTCGGCGATGGCGGAGGTCTGCCGCGCCAGCGCGCTGTTCTGCTCGGTGGCTTGTTCCATCAGGGCCAGCGCGTCGCGCGCCTGGCCCACGCCGGCCGCCTGCCGGCTGCTGGCGGCGCGGATGTCGGCCATTCTGCCGGTGACCTCGTGCATCGCCGCCGCCACCTCGGCCATGGTCTGGCCGGCCTGGCCGATCAGGGCGGTGCCGGCCTCGGTGCGCTGCAATCCGGTGGTGATGAGGGTCCGGATTTCCTTGGCGGCGGTGGTCGAATGCGCGGCCAGCGAACGGACTTCCGACGCCACCACGGCGAAGCCGCGTCCGTGCTCGCCGGCCCGCGCGGCTTCCACGGCGGCGTTCAGGGCCAGCAGATTGGTCTGGAAGGTGATGTTGTCGATCAGGTCGGCGATGCTGGCGATGCGGGTGGCGTCCTGCTGGATCAGGTGCATGGTCTGCACCACCTCGGCCATCGCGCGCCCACCCTGTTCGACGATGGCACTGGCCTGGATGGCGGCGTGGTTGGCCTGTTCGGTGAAACCGAGGTTTTCCCGCACGCTGGCGTCCAGCTGCTCCATCGCCGCGCTGGTTTCGGCCAGGGCCGATTGCTGTTGCGCGTTGCGCCGGGCCAGCTGGCGGTTGTCTTCCAGCAGTCCGCCGCCGATGTCGGCCACCTGATGGGCGCTGAGCTGGACCCGCGACAGGGCCGAGGCCAGGCTGTGGCGCAGGGTGTGCAGGCCGGCCAGCAGCCGGCCGCCCTCGTCGCGCCCGCCGGCCGGGATGTCCTGTATCAGGTCGCCGGTGGCCATGGTGTGCACCGCGTGCGTGGCCTGGTGGATCGGGCGGGTGACGGCGCGCGCGGTGGCCCAGCCGATCAGGCCGGCCAGTAGCAGCGCCATGCCGGACAGGATCAGCATCAGCCGCGAAAAACCTTGGGCGGTGGCGCGTACCTCGGCCGACTCGGCCTTGATCCTGGCTTCCTCCAGGTCGATCAGTCGATTGACCGCCGCCAGCCAGGCGACGTAGGCCGGGCGCGCGGTTGTCAGCAGCAGCGCGCTGGCCTCGGCTTGGCGCTGCGCCAGGCGCAGGTCGATGACTTGCTGGCTCACCGCCAGCGTGCGCGCCTCGATCTCCTTGATGGCTTGCACCGCCGTGCGCTCCTCGCGGTCGAGCGGGGCGCGGTCGAGCAGGACGGCGGACTGCGCGTAGCGCTCCGCCAGCATGCGTATCCTGGCGACCTGTTCCAGCGCACCCGGCTCCTGCTCCAGGATGAGATCGCGCAGCGCGATCGCGCGGTCATGCACGCTGCCGCGAAAATTGATGGCGTAACGTTGCTTGACGCTGTGCGCCTCGGCGATCTCGGTCAGGCCGGTATTGATCCGGCTGACGCGATGCACGCCGGTCGCGGTCAAGGCCAGCATCAGGGAAATCAGGATGGCAAAACCCAGCGCCAGCTTGTGGCTGGTCTTGATATCTTTGAAAAAACGGAAAAACATGAAGGGCTCCCGGATGGGCGGGCGGACGGCGGTGCCGTCGCGCCTGCCCGGATTGCGCTTAGTCGCGTAGCGCCGCCGCCAACGCTTCAACGCGGCCGGTGTCCGCTTTCAGCGCCTGCGCCAGGGCCTTGCCGTAGCCGGCGTCGGCCTTCTGGAAGTAGGACAGCATGGTGTACTTGATGTTCTCGTCCTTGACCTGGCCCAGGTCGCCGGCCAGATTGCTGATCAGGTTGGCCTGCTGGGACTTGCCGAGGGAACGATAGAACTCGCCGGCCTGCTGGAAGTTCTGCGTGCGCGCGATGCCTTGCTGCTGGGTGGCGCCCGTCAGCGGCAACTGGCTGTACTTGTACTGGCCGTTGTCGGCCACCGCGGCGCGCTCGCTCGGCTGATAGTTGACGTCGCCCTTGCGCGCGCCCGGGTTCTGGGCGCCGTCCTGGTTGTAGTTCACCGCCGCCTGGCGCGGGCGGTTCACCGGCAACTGCAAGCCATTGGTGCCGACCCGGTGCAACTGGGTGTCGGCATACGAGAAGATACGGCCTTGCAGCAAGCGGTCTTCGGACGGTTCGATGCCCGGCACCAGGTTGGACGGCGCCAGCGCCGACTGCTCGGTTTCCAGGAACACGTTGTCAGGATTGCGGTTCAGCGTCATGGTGCCGACCTTGACCTCCGGCACATTGGGCCAGATCTTGGTGGCGTCCAGCGGATCGATCGCCATGGATGCCATCTCGGCCGGTTGCAGCACCTGCACATACAGGTCCCATTTCGGGAAGTCGCCCTTGTTGATGGCGGCGATCAGATCGCGCGTCATGTGATTGAAGTCCTTGGCCTGGATGGCCTCGGCCTCCTTGGCGCTCAGGTTGCGCTGGCCTTGCAGGCTTTTCCAGTGGAACTTCACGTAGCTGTACTGTCCTTGGGCGTTGACGAACTTATAGGCGTGGACGCTGTTGCCGTCCATTTCGCGGTACGAGGCCGGCGTGCCGAAGTCCGAGTACACCCGGGTCAGCATGTGGGTCGCTTCCGGCTGGTGCGAGAAAAAGTCGAAGAAGCGGTTGGGGTCCTGGATATTGCTGTCCGGGGCCGGTTTCAGCGAATGGACCATGTCCGGGAATTTGATCGCGTCGCGGATGAAGAACACCGGCAGATTGTTGCCGACCAGGTCCCAGTTGCCTTCGCGAGTATAGAACTTGGTGCCGAAGCCGCGCGGGTCGCGCAAGGTTTCCGGCGAGTGGTTACCGTGGATCACGCTGGAAAACCGGACGAACACCGGCGTTTCCTCGCCTGGACGGAACACCGCCGCGCGGGTCAGTCCCGAAATATCCTTGCTGGCGACGAATACGCCATAGGCGCCGGTGCCGCGCGCGTGGACCACGCGCTCGGGCACGCGCTCACGGTCGAAGCGTTGCAGCTTCTGGATCAGTTGTACGTCCTGCAACAGCACCGGACCGTTCGGCCCGGCGGTTTGCGAGTTCTGGTTGTCGCCCACCGGCGCGCCATTGTCGCGAGTGAGATCGGTCATCACTTCCGCGCTGGCGGCGCCGACGCCGAGCAGTATCAGTAAGGACGCGGTAATCCGGGTATGTTGAGTCATGTTGGCTCCCTTAATTGTTGTGTAACTGGAATCGCCAATGTACGTGCCGGATGAATATAGTTGAAGTTAATTATTCTAATGGAATCGATAGTAATTTATTTCTTGATAATATCCGATTGGTGTTGGCGCAAGTGATACGGCGGCTTCCGGCGCTTGATTGTTGCGATGACGCACAGCTGTGTTGCTGCGCGGGTGTGTGAAATTTCGTTGCCGGTTTAGGCGATTTTCGTAATTGCCTGCGTTCGGAAAGCATGGGCACAATCGTCCGAGCGCCGGCCTCGACCGGAAATACAACGCAAAAGGAGACGAGACATATGCAACTGATCAAGGCAATGTTCATGCGGCTGGCGTCATGCACGCTGGCCGCGCTTGGCGTCCTCACCATCGCCGCGCCGCCGGCGGCCGCCTACACCTGGGACAACGTCGCCATGGGCGGCGGCGGCTTTGTTTCCGCCGTCATCCCCAGCAAGACCGAGGCGGGCGTGGTGTATGCCCGCACCGACGTCGGCGGCGCCTATCGCTGGGACAACGGCAACGGCCGCTGGCTGCCGCTGACGGACTTTGTCGCGGAAGACCAGGTCGGCTATCTGGGGGTGGACTCGCTGGCGGTCGATCCGAAGAACGCGGCCAACGTCTATCTGCTGGTCGGCATCAGCTATTTTAACGGCGGCAAGACTGCCATTCTGCGCTCCAGCAACTACGGGCAAAGCTTCACCGTGACCGAGGTCACCAGCCAGTTCAAGGCCAACGGCAACGGCATGGGCCGGCAGAACGGCGAGCGGCTGGTGGTGGACCCGGGCTCCAGCAACGTGCTGTATGTCGGCACCCGCGCCAACGGCCTGTTCAAGAGCAGCAATTCCGGCGCCACCTGGACCCGTCTGAACGCGCTGAGCGTCACCACCACGCCCAACGAGAACGGTATCAGCTTCGTGATGGCGGACCCGGCCAGCGTCAGCGGCGGCGTGGCGCAACGCTTGCTGGTGGGCGTGTCGCGCTTCGGCTCGGTGGGGGCCAACCTGTACCGCAGCGATAACGCTGGCGCTTCCTTCAGCGCCGTCTCCGGCAGCCCGTCGGGCCTGATGCCGCAGCGCGCCGCATTCGACGGCGCCGGCAATCTCTACATCACCTACGCCAACGGCGCCGGCCCGCACGGCAGCAGCACCCAACCGGAGCCGATGAGCAATGGCCAGATCTGGAAGTACAACTTGGCCGGCAACAGCTGGGCCAATGTCACGCCTGCCGGGGTGACGGCGGCCTTCAGCGGCATCAGCGTCGACTCCGCCAACAGCCAGCGCCTGGTGGCCACCACCATCAATCAGTATCAGGCGCAGGGCGACAGCTACGGCGACCGCATCTTCATCTCTACCAACGGCGGCGCCAACTGGACCGATGTGATCGCGCGCGGTTTCGTCAAGGATAACGGCGGCGTCCCATGGGTGGCCGGCCACGCCATCCACTGGGCCGGCACGGCGGTGTTCGATCCGTTCAACAGCAAGGCCGTGTGGGTCACCTCGGGCAATGGCATCTTCAAGACCAGCAATATCGACGCGGTGCCGACCACCTGGACTTTCACCGTCAAGGGGCTGGAAGAGACGGTGCCGCTGAACATCCACAGCATCGCCGGCGGTCCGCTGCTGTCGGCCATCGGCGACTATGACGGCTTCCAGCATTACAACATCGCCACCTACACCAACCCGATGTACTCGCCGCAGATGGGCACCACCACCGGCCTGGCGGTGGCCGCCAGCAACAGCAACCTGGCGGTGCGGGTCGGCAACCAGATGTACACCTCCGGCAATGGCGGCACCAACTGGAATCTGGCCACCATGAACGGCAGCAAGGGGCAGGTCGCCCTGTCGGCCGCCGGCACCGTGCTGCTGCACAATCCGGAAAACGCCAGTACCATGTACCGCTCCACCAACATGGGCGCCAGCTGGTCGACCGTCGGGGGGCTGAGCGTGAACAACGCGCGGCCGGTGGCGGACCCGGTGAACGCCACCAAGTTCTACGTGTACAACCCGGCCGACGGCGGCTTCATGATCAGCACCGACAGCGGCGCCTCGTTCTGGAAGTTCTCCACCCTGGCCACCGGCGGCAGCGACGCGATACGCGCCGCGCCCGGCGCCGAGGGCGATATCTGGGTGCCGCTGTATGGCGGCGGCCTGGCGCGCACCACCAGCTCGGGCTGGCAGTTCAGCAAGGTGGCCGGCATCACGTATTGCGGCGCGGTGGGCTTCGGCAAGGCGGCCAGCGGCGCGACCTATCCCACCGTCTTCATCTGGGGCACCATCAATAACGTGATCGGCCTGTACCGCTCCACCGACAGCGGCAACAGCTGGACCCGCATCAACGACAACGCCCACCAGTTCGGCGGCCCGGGCAACGGCCGCTTCGTGGTGGGCGACATGAACACCTTTGGCGTGGTGTACATGAGCACGGCGGGCAGGGGTATCGTGGTCGGCCGGCCGTAAGCGGACGTGGCGGTGTTCGTCGATTCAAGAAAAACCTGGCGCAATCCATCACAGCAATGCAGATAGCTCGCGCGCGGTTTCCCGCAGCGCCGGCAGGAACCGCCGGTGCAATTGATCGACGCTGACCTGGCTGGCCTGCACTGCCACGTTCAACGCCGCCACCACCTCATCGCAAGCCGCTGACCATACCGGTACCGCGATCGCGCGCAAGCCGATTTCCAGCTCCTCGTCGTTGAGCGCATGGCCGCAGCGCCTGACTTCCGCCAGCACTTCGCGCAGCGCCGTTGGCGACACCACGGTCTGCCCGGTCATCGCGGCCAGGCTGGTGCGGCCGAGGTAGCTGTCCAGTTGCGCGGCCGGCAGGTGCGCCAGCATGACCCGGCCGAGCGCGCTGCAATAGGCCGGCAGGCAACTGCCGGCGCTCAGCGACATCGATACCGCGCGCGACGTGTTGGTGTTGGCCACGCAGATGATGTCATCCTCATTGAGCACGGCCACCGAGCAGGCTTGTTGCAAGGCCTGGCCCAGCTTGTCGAGCAAGGGCTGGGCCTTGAGCGCCAGCGGTGTCGACGAGCGGTAGGCATGGCCCAGCGCCCGTATCTGCGGCGCCGGCGTGTGCGCATGCAGTTCGCCGACCACATATCCCAGCTGGCGCAAGGTGTACAGGCAGCGCCTGACCGCCGCGCGCGAGAGGCCGGTGCGGGCGCTGAGCATGGCGATGCTTTGCGGCTGCCGCGCATCGCACAGCGCCTGCAACACGTGCATGCCGCGCGCCAGCGAGCGCATGAATTCGGCATCGCCGTGGTCTTCGGATTGCATGGCCGCCGCCGCTCAGGGCTTGATGCGCCGGGCGGCCAGTCTGGCGCCGCCGAGCAGGGCGCTGTCGCCGGCGTGCTGGCCGACGCTCACCTGGTATTCGCCGGCCGCGATCTTCCAGCCGTGCGCGGCCGTGTCGTAGCTGGCCAGCAGGCGCGGATCGGCGGTGACGCTGACGCGCTTCTGCTCGCCGGGCGCCAGCTGCACCTTGTCCCAGCCGATCAGGCGCGCCAGCGGCTGCCCGGCCGCCGAGCGCAAGTACACCTGCGGCACCTCGGCGCCGGCGCGCGCGCCGGTGTTCTTCAGGTTGAAGCTGACGGTCAGCGTGTCGCCGCCGCTCACCTGCAAATCCGATAGCGCGAAGCTGGTGTACGACAGGCCGAAACCGAACGGGAACAAGGGCTGCGCGCCGGTCCTGGCGAACCAGCGGTAGCCGACGTCGGCGCCTTCGTTGAACAGGATGTCGTACTGGCTGTCCGGCGCCAGGCCGGCGCCCGGCAGGGCGGGGCGCGGCAACTGGGCCACCGATTGCGGGAAGGTCATCGGCAGATGGCCGGAAGGGTTGACCTGGCCGAACAGCACATCGGCAATGGCCTCCGCGCCTTGCTGGCCGGGATACCACGCTTGCAGCACGGCGGCGCTCTGGGCCAGCCACGGCATCTGCACCGGATTGCCGGTTTCCAGCACCACCACCGTGCGCGGATTGGCGGCCGTCACCGCCGCGATCATGGCGTCCTGGCCTTGCGGCAGGCTGAGGTCGGGCACGTCTTCGTTCTCGCTGTTCCATTGGGTGCCGAACACCACCACCACGTCGGCGCGGCGTGCCGCCGCAGCGGCCGATGCCGGATAGCGGCCGTCGTCGAAAATGATCTCGGCCTTGGGCGCGCGTGCGCGAATGGCGTCCAGCGGGCCGGGGCCGAACCAGGAGATGCGGCGGAACAGGGCGTCAAACGGCGTGTTGCCGCCCATCGGTTGGACCATCGGCGGCGCGCCGTGCGGCGTGACCTGCGACGAGCCCGCGCCCGACAGCACGCCGATGCTGGCGTTGCCGCCGATGACGGCGATGCGCTTGATATCGGCCCGCAACGGCAGCATCGCGCCTTCGTTGCGCAGCAGGACCATGCCTTCGGCCGCAGCCTGGCGCGCGATCTTGCCGTGGGACTCATAATCGATCTGGCCGCCGCCGGCGGGGTGCTCGAACAGTCCGTGCGCAAACATCGAACGCAGTACGCGCCGCACCATGTCCGAGATGCGCGCCGGCGCCACGCTGCCGGCGGCCAGCGCGTTTTTCAGCGGCGCGCCGAAATACACTTCCTTGTCGAGCTGCTCGCCCGACTGGTGGTCCAGCACCTTGACCGCATCCAGCGAATGTACCGCGCCCCAGTCGGACATCACCCAGCCCGGGTAGCCCCAGTCGTCCTTGAGCACCTTGCCCAGCAGCGGCACGCTCTCGCAGGCGTAATCGGCATTGACCTTGTTGTAGGCGCACATGACGGAGCCGGGCTGGCCGCGCTCGATGGCGATCTGGAAGGCCAGCAGATCGCTCTCGCGGAACGGCGCTTCGGCGATCACGGCGTTGTGGGTGTTGCGCGAGGTTTCGTAGGCGTTCAGGGCGAAGTGCTTGACGGTCGAGATCACGTGGGCGCTCTGGACGCCGGCGATCGATGCGCCGGCCATCACGCCGGTCAGCAGCGGGTCTTCGCCCAGGTATTCGAAGTTGCGGCCGGCGCGCGGGTCGCGCGTCAGGTTGGCGCCGCCGGCCAGCAGCACATTGAAGCCCTTGGCATGGGCTTCCTGGCCGATGGCCGCGCCGGCCGCGCGCGCCAGCGCCGGGTTCCAGCTGGCGGCCAGCGCCAGGCCGGACGGCAGCGCGGTGGCGACGTCGCCGGGCCGCGCGCCGCCCGGATTGGTCACGCCTAGGCTGGCGTCGCTTTGCTGGAGCGCGGGCAGGCCCAGGCGCGGGATGCCGGTGACGTAGCCGGCCGAGGACAGCGCGCCGGCCGGTTTGCTGAACGGGCCGAAATCCAGCGCCATCGGGCTGTGCACCAGGCTCAGTTTCTCGTCCATGGTGAGTTCGCGTTCCAGCAGCCCGGCGCGCGCGTCCGGCGACAGCCGGGCATCCATCCAGGGACGCTGCGGCGGCGCGGCCGCTGCGGCGGTCGCCGTCAGGCACAGCGCTAGCGCCACGCTCATGCTGCGGCAAGCGCGCAGCGGGTGTTCTGGTCTCATGCTTTCCCCTGAATGTGATTTCAAAGGGGAAAGATTAACATGATCGTTAATGTTTGATAATCATATTAATGATTGATTCAGGGCCGCTGGCGGCCGGCCGGGGCGGCTTTGGCGGCGATGGCCGCCAGCCGGGCCATGGTCTCCGCCGGACTCATCGCATCCTGGTGCCAGAACTGGCTGATGACGTCGGAGATGGCGCTCACCACCGGCGACGGCAAGCTGCCGTTGAGCAGGCTGGGCATCAGGCTGCCGCGGCTGGCGCTGCGCTTGAAGTCATGGCTGGAACGCTTGCCGCATTCGTCGAAGCGGTCCATTGGCACATCCAGCCGGACCGGAATCGAGCCCTTGGCCAGGTTGAAGTTTTCCTGAAATTCCTTGCTCATGACGGCGCGCACCAAGTCGCGCTGGGCCGCCTGCTTGTCCTTGCTGACCTGGAACATGACGAAGGAATCGATATTGAAGGTGAAGGCCTGGGCCGTGCCCGGCGCCGGCGCGCACAGCACGTCGATCCCCGGCCGCTTGCCGGCGGCCTGGATCTCGGCCTTGGCCCAGTCGCCCATCAGCTGCATGCCGGCCGTGCCCTTGGCCACCATGGTGGTGGCGCTGATCCAGTCGCGCTCGGCCGCCTGCGGATCGGTGTAGCGCTTGATGCGCTTGTAGGTTTCCAGCGCCTTTTCCATGGACGGGCTGGTGAACGCCGCCGGATCGAGTTCGACGAAGGCGCGCCGGTAAAAGTCTTCGCCACCCACCGCCAGCGCGACATTTTCAAACGTCCCAGGTTGAGCCAGGACTGGCCCACGTAGGCCACCGGGATCACTCCGGCCTGCCTGATCGCCTCGGCCACGGCAAAGAACTCGTCCCAGGTGGTGGGCACTTTGGCGTTGGCTTTCTTCAGCACTTCGGCATTGATCCATAGCCAATTGACGCGATGCACGTTCATCGGCGCGGCGACATAGCGGCCCTGGTATTTCATGGTGGCGCTCACGCTCCGCGGTAACAACTGGTCCCATTGGTCGGCCCGCGCCACTTCGTCGATCCCGGCCAGCTTGCCGCTGCGCGCCCATTCCTGGATGGCGATGCCCTTGATCTGGGCGGCGGTTGGCGGGTTATCCGAGGCTACCCGCGACCGCAGCATGGTCATGGCCAGGCCATTGCCGCCGTTATTGACCGTGAAGTCGCGCCAGGTATGGCCCTGCTGGCGCAAGCTGGCCTTGAGTTTGGCCAGGGCGCCGGTTTCGCCATCGCTGGTCCAGAAATGCAGCACCTCGATCTCGCCGCCGGCGGCCGGGGCGGGCGCGGCCAGGCAGGCCAGGGCGGCGCCCACGGCGCACAGGGTGCGGCGCGCTTGCAGGGCGCTCATGCGGCGTCTCCATCGCTGCCGTCGGCCGGCGCCAGCGGCAAGCGGATGGTCACCCGTAGGCCATGCGGCTGGGCGTCGGCGAGAGTGACGCCGCCATGCTGGCGTTCGACGATTTCCTTCACGATCGCCAGTCCCAGGCCGCAGCCGTCGCCGTCATAGGTGGCGCGCACGAAGCGCTCGAACACGCGCTCGCGGTCCGCCGCCGCGATGCCCGGGCCATTGTCTTCGACGATCAGCAGCGCGTGCGGGGGCTGGCGGCGCGTTTGCACCGTAATCACGGCGCCCTGGCCGGCGTACTGGATGGCGTTGTCGATCAGATTGGTCAGGGCTTCGCGCAACAGCAGGGCGTTGCCTCGCACTGGCAAGGCGTCGTCGCCGGCGTCGTCGAAACCGAGGTCGGCGCCGGCCCGCAGCGCGCGCGGCACCAACTGGGCGACCCATTCCTGCGCGGCGCGGCGCAAGTCGAATTGTTCCTGTGGCGCCTGGGTGGGGCGCGGCTCGGCGCTGGCCAGGGTTAATAATTGCGCCACCAGGTGGGCGCTGCGCGCCGCGCTCTGGTGCACCAGCGCCAGGCGGCGGCGCTGCTCGTCATCGGTGGCGGCTTCCAGCGCGAGCAAGGTCTGGCTCTTCAGGCCGGCCAGCGGCGTGCGCAGCTGGTGGGCGGCGTCGCTGATGAAGCGCTGTTGCGCGCCGATCTGGTGCTGCACCGCCGCCAGCAAATGATTCAGCGCGGCGGCCAGCGATTGCAGTTCCGCCGGCGCCAGCGCCAGCTGCACCGGCGTCAGGTCGTCGGGCGCGCGGCGTTCCACTTCGCGCCGCAGGCGCGCCAGCGGCGCCAGCCCGGCGCGGATGCCGGCCCAGACGATCAGCGTCATCAGGATGACCAGGATCGACAGCGGCAGCAGGGTGTCGGCCAGGATGGCGTGCGCCAGTTCCTCGCGGTTGGCGCTGCTGCGGGCGACCTGCACCAGCATGGTCTGGCGTGGCGATGCGTTGTCGCCATACGCCACATACAGGGCGGCGATGCGCATGCGCTTGGGCGCCTCCGTGCTGCCGGGCTCGGGTGCAATGACGCGGTCGTAGAAGTAGGGCTGGTCGAACTGGTAGCGGCTGATGTCGGGCGGCGGCAGGTTGCGGTTGCCAAGGATGAATTTTCCCGGCGGCGTGCTGACCGTGTACATCAGCCGGTCCCTGGGGTCGGCCTCCAGCACGTCCTGGGCGGCGCGCGGAAAGTCGATCAGCAAGCCTTGGTCGATGGGTTTGACCTGGCGCAGCAGGGAGCGCGAGGCCTGGGCCAGGCCGGTGTCGATGGCCTGGTTGGCGTAGCTGGCCGCCAGGCGAAAGGTGGCGACCCCGCCCGCCAGCCACAGCACCAGCTGCGGCAGCAGCAGCCACAACAGCAATTTGCGGTGCAGGGACACCATGGGCGTTCAGCCCGCGCGGGGGACGGCCCGGCCGGCCGCTTCAAGCAGATAGCCCAGGCCGCGCACGGTGCGGATGTCGACCTCGGAGTGCTCCAGCCGGCGCCGCAGGCGGTGGATGTAGACCTCGATGGCATTGCCGGCGCCGAGGTCGCTGCCATCGCTGGTCCAGGCCTGGACGATCTGTTCCTTGGTGACCACGTTGTCGCGGTTCAGCAACAGCAATTCCAGCAGCGTCCACTCGCGCGGGCTCAGTTCAATCAGCTCGCCGGCCACGCTGGCGCGGCGGGTTTTGGGATCGAAGAACAACTGGCCGAAACCCAGCTCGGACGAGGCGGTGCCGGCCTTGGCGCGGCGCGCCAGCGCGCGCACGCGCGCCTCCAGTTCAGGGAAGTCGAAGGGCTTGGTGATGTAGTCGTCGGCGCCGGCGTTGAGTCCGGCCACGCGGCTGTCCAGGCCATCCTGCGCGGTGAGGATGATCACCGGCATCTGCTGGTTGACGGCGCGCAGTTGCCGCAGCACGCTCAGGCCATCCATCATGGGCAGGCCGAGGTCCAGGATCGCCACGTCAAAGCTGTGCCGCAGCAGCAGGTATTCGGCGACCGGGCCGTTCGGTGCGTGTTCGACGGTATAGCCGGCGCCGCGCAACTGCGCGCCCAGCGCGTCGGCAAGGATGGTGTCGTCTTCGGCCAGAAGGATATGCATGGATCAAGTTTAACAATAAATGAATGCTTATGCCATTGCGATCACCAACGTGATTAATTTTCGAGCGAAGCGACAAAGCATTTGCGCGAAATTAAGCCGGTGTTATATTTCATTAAGGCACGTTAATGTTGAATTAATGAAGCCGTGACATAACGACAAGAACGGAGACGATATGAAAAAGTGTAACTGGAGCTATTCGGCCCCTCTGCTGGCGCTGAACCTGGCGCTGAACATGGCCTACGGTTCGTTTGCCACGGCCGCGACCCTGGCCGATAACGCGGACGAGCAGCAGCCAGAGCCGGCGCCGGCGGCGGCCGTCAAGGATCAGGCGATACCCGAGGTGGTGGTCACCAGCCAGCGCCGCGCCACCAAGGTGCAGGACATTCCGATCGCCACCACGGTGCTGAGCGGCGACCAGCTCAAGGCCCAGTCGGTGGTGCGGCTGGCCGACCTGCAAACGGCGTCGCCGGCGCTGACGGTGGTCGACGCCGGCCTGGTGTCGTCGGTGAACATCCGCGGCATCGGCCTGGCCAGCGGTTCGCCGAATGTGGCCAACGGCGTGGCCACCTATGTGGACGGCCTGTTCCAGCCGCCGCTGGTGAGCGCGGCCAGTTACTACGATATCGCCAATGTCGAAATCCTGCGTGGCCCGCAAGGCACGCTGGTGGGCAATAGCTCGACCGGCGGCGCGGTGCTGATCACCACCCAGAATCCCCGGCTGAGCGGGATGGAGGGGTATGCCGAAGCGGGCTTCGGCAGCTACAACGCGCGCAATCTCCAGGGCGCCATCAATGTGCCGCTGTCGGACACGCTGGCGATCCGCCTGGCCGGCAACCACCGCACCCGCGACAGCTACTACACCGATCACGGCGTCTATCACAACACGCCGGGCAAGCTGGACGAGAACGCCGGCCGTTTCGGCCTGCTGTGGAAGCCGGGCAAATTCCAGGCCCTGCTCAAGATCGATGACGTGGAACGCAAGAGCGGCGGGGTGGTGGGCAAGCCGGTGCCGGGCAGCGCCAACGATTTCGGCGCCAGCGGCGGCGTGTTCGACCTCGACTACAACAGCCCGACCCGCTTCAACGAGCGAGGCCTGATGAACTCGCTCGAACTGAAATACGAGCTGGACAACGGCGTGGTGCTGCGCTCCCTGAGCGGCTACCAGGACAAGAAGATCAGCGCCGGCTACGACCAGGACATGAGCGCGCGCCTGAGCAACTACATGGACCAGATCGTGCGCGAGCGCGAGAGCTCGCAGGAATTCAACCTGATCTCGCCGACCACCGGCCGCTTCAACTGGATACTGGGCGCCTACTTCCAGCAGAACACCATCGACGTGACCATCCTGCAAACCAGCGCCGGCCCGCAGGTGAATGTCGATGGCAAGAATAAAAAACGCGTGACCGGCCTGTTCGCGCAAACCGGCTACAAGCTGACCGACGACCTGGAGCTGCAATTCGGCCTGCGCCGCTCGACCTTCAAGGCCACCGGCGAGGGCGGGGTGTTCATCGGCCGCGGCTTGCCGGTATTCCCGGCCGGCGGTCTGCAAGTGGCGGACCTGACCGCCGCCTACGAGGACAGCAAACCGACCGGCAAGCTGGCGCTGAACTGGAAGACCGACCGCAACAACCTGCTGTACGCGTTCGCCGCGCGCGGCTACAAGCCTGGCAACGCCAATTCCGCCACCACCAAGTTCGATCCCGAAACGGTGATGAACTACGAGTTGGGCTGGAAGTCGACCATGGCCGAAGGGCGCGTCCGCACCCAGCTGGATGTGTTCTACAACGATTACAAGAACTTCCAGCTGGACTTCCTCGACACCGCCACCGGCCAGAACAACCCGGCCAACCTGCCGCCGTCGACCATCAAGGGCATCGAAGGCCAGATCCAGGCCAAGCTGAACGGCTTTGGCATCAACGCCGGCTTCGCCTACGTCGATTCGAAAATGGGCGCCATCAGCCTGGTGGACGTGCTGTCGCTGCCGGCCGGCCTGCTCGGCCCGCAATGCGCGGCGGGTACGCCATCCAATCCGCCCATCTGCTTCAACTATGGTCCCTACATCTATGCCAACCAGGGCGGCCCCAACCTGATGTCGCCCAAGCTGACCTACAACCTGGGCATCGACTACAAGTTCGCGTTTGAAAACGGCACCAGCTTGACGCCGCGCCTGAACTTCTCGCATATTGGCGATAGTTACTTTTATGCCACCTACCAACCGAACTCGCACGTGGCCGCGCGCAATCTGATGTCCGCGCTGCTCACGCTGCGCCATGACGACTGGACCGCCGAGTTGTTCGTCAACAACCTGGCCGACAAGCGTTATGTGGCGGGCGGATCGGGAACCAGTCTGTTCTACGGCGCCCCGCGCGAGTTCGGCTTCCGCTTGAATAAGGAGTTCTGATGATGACGCAGCACACCGCCCGGCAAGCCGCCGGATCTGTTATGTATTCCCAACTTGCCGCGCGGGTGCTGCGGCATCTCAGGGCCTGCTGGACCCTGGCCGCGCTCCTGCTCGGCCTGTCCTGGGTGGCGCCGGCGCACAGCCAGGCCGCGCCGGCCGATGCGGCCGAGGCTAACTGCAACAACTTCCAGTCGCGCGCGTTGAAGTTCAGCGAGCGCTCGGTGCGGCTGGTGTCCAGCCGTTTCGTGGCGGCCGGCCCGCTGGTGTTCCCGCCCAATCCGGGCGGCCCGGGGCGCACGGTGTCGCTGCCCGACCACTGCGAAGTGTTTGGCGTGCTGCAAGAACGCACCGGCGTGCGTGGCGCCAAATACGCGATCCGCTTCCACATGCGGCTGCCGGTGGCGTGGAACCAGCGCTTCTTCTTCCAGGGTGGCGGCGGCAGCAACGGCGAGGTGGGCGACGCGGTGGGCCAGGTCGGCCCCAGCCTGCCGCCGGCGCTGGCGCTGGGCTACGCGGTGCTGACCCAGGATTCCGGTCACGACAATGCCACCAATACCGATCCGGCCTACAACGGTCCGCTGGCGTTCGGCTTCGATCCGCTGGCGCGCTCCAACTACGGCGACCTGTCGCTGAAGCTGACCGCGCAGACCGGCAAGGAAGTGCTGGCGCAGTACTACGGGCAGAAGCCGCGCTACTCCTTCTTCGTCGGCTGTTCCAAGGGCGGGCAGGAGGGCATGGTATTCGCCCAGCGCTATCCGGAGGAGTTTGACGGCATCGTGGCGGCGGCGCCCGGTTTCTCGCTGCCGCGCGCGGCGCTGGCGGAGGCCTGGGATACGCAGGTGTTCGGTGAACTGGTCAAGGCGCCTGGCGCCACCGGTTTTGACGTGAGCCGCCTGCACCAGGCCTTCAGCGTGGGCGACTATGGGCTGGTGCGCAACGCCATCCTGGCCGCCTGCGACAAGGACGACGGCCTGGAGGACGGCATCGTCGGCGACTTCACCCGCTGCACCGACGACAAAGTGCTGCCGCAGCTGCGCGCCCGTTTGTGTCAGCAGGACAAGGCCGAGGGCTGTCTGTCGTCGGCCCAGATCGCCGCCCTCCAGCGCTCGCGCCAGGGACCGCGCGACGCCAAGGGACGCGCGCTGTATAGCGACTGGGGCTGGGCGCCCGGCATCTCGGACCCGGGCTGGCGCCTGTGGAAGACCGGCTTCCCCAACATGACGGCCCTGAACGTCACGCTGGGCGCGCGTTCGCTGGCCTCGGTGTTCACCACGCCACCTAGCGTGTTGCCGGATGGCGACCAGGCCGCCGCCGATTTCCAGAGCGCCTTCGACTTCGACCGCGACGCCGCCAGGATCTACGCCGTCAACGCCGTCTTCAAGCGCTCGGGCTGGCAGGACGTCGGCGCGCGCTCGCCGGACTTGTCGGCGTTCCAGCGTCGCGGCGGCCGCCTGATCGTGCCGCACGGCGATTCCGACGCGGTGTTCTCGCTCAACGACACGCTGAGCTGGTACCGTGAAGTGGACGCCCGCGCCAAAGGCAAGGCAGCCAGCTTCGTGCGGGTGTTCCCGGTGCCGGGCATGTGCCACTGCATGGGCGGCCCGGCCACCGACAACTACGACGCCTTTGGCGCGCTGGTGGCATGGGTGGAGTCGGGCAAGGCGCCGGACCAGATCATCGCCACCGCCGGTCCGGCCTCGCCGTGGCCGGGCCGCGAGCGTCCGCTGTGCGCCTATCCCCAGGTGGCCCGATACACCGGCCGTGGCGATCCTGAAAAGGCCGCCAGCTTCGAGTGCCGCATCTGAGGATGCCGCGCCTGTCACACTGAATGGAATGATTCGATGACTCTTTTGACTTTACCGCACCCACGCCTGCTGGCGCTGCTGGTCGCCGGCGCCGTGGCGCTGCCTTGCGCGCAGGCGCAGGACGCGCTGACGGCCGGCTTCGCCAATCCGCCGAACTCGGCCAAGCCACGCGTGTGGTGGCACTGGTTGAACGGCAATATCACCCAGACCGGTATCAAGCAGGATCTGGAATGGATGTCGCGCATCGGCATCGGCGGCATGCAGAATTTCGACGCCGCCCTGCAAACCCCGCAAGTAGTGGAGCGCCGCCTGGCCTATATGACGCCGGAATGGAAGGATGCCTTCAAATACAGCGCCACCCTGGCCGCCTCCTTGGACCTGGAGATGGGCATCGCCGCCTCGCCGGGATGGAGCGAGACCGGCGGCCCTTGGGTGGCGCCCGCCGACGGCATGAAAAAACTGGTCTGGAGCGAGACCGTGATCGGCGGCGGCAAACGCTTCAAGGGCAAGCTGCCGCGTCCGCCGTCGGTGACCGGGCCGTATCAGGACGTGCCGCGCCCGCCGCCCTTCATGGACACCTCCAAGCCAAAGAAACTGCCCGAGGTGTATGCCGATGTTGGCCTGTACGCCTTGCCGGTCGGCGCGCCGTCCGGCGCGCGCAAGCCGCGCATCTCGGTGGGCGGCAAGGCGCTCGACGCCGCGCTGCTGATGGACCGCGGCTGGACCCGCACGGTGGAAGTGCCGGGCGGATCGCCGGAACGGCCCACCATCATCCACTTCGCTTATGACCAGCCGCAGACCATCCGTTCGGCGACCCTGTATCTGCCGGGCGCGGTGTCGATGTTCTTTGGCACGCCGATCCATCCGGTGCTGGAGGCCAGCACCGACGGCAAGCAGTGGACCAAGGTGGCCGAGGTGGCCCTGGCCGGCGTGCCGACCACCGTCAGTTTCGCGGCGGTCAGTGCGCGCCAGTTCCGGCTGGTGCTGAACGTCAAGCCAGCCAATGTGCCCGAGCTGTTCACGCCCGGTCCGGGCATCGCCGGCACGGGCTTTGGCGGACCCGGCGGCAATCCGCCGCTCAAGCTCGCCGAGGCCAGCCTGTCGTCGCAGGCGCGCGTCAACCGCGCCGAGGTCAAGGCCGGGTTTGCCATGGCGGACGATTACTACGTGCTCGACCGCGACACGCCCGACGAGCCGGGCAGCGCGCCGGACGCCGTCATCGACCTCAGCGGCAAGCTGGCCGCTGACGGCAGCCTGGACTGGACGCCGCCGCCCGGCCGCTGGAAGCTGATCCGCTTCGGTTATTCGCTGACCGGCACCGAGAACCATCCGGCCACGCCGGAGGCCACCGGCCTGGAGGTCGACAAATACGATGGCGCGGCGGTGCGCAACTACATGCAGACTTATCTCGACATGTATGCCGGCACGGTCGGCCCCGACCTGATCGGCAAGCAGGGCTTGCGCGCGCTGGTGGTCGACAGCACCGAGGTGGGCGCCTCCAACTGGACGCCGCGTTTCCTCGCCCAGTTCCAGCGCCTGCGCGGCTACGATCCGGCCCGCTGGATGCCGGTGCTGGCGGGCGAAATCGTCGGCAGCCGCAAACAAAGCGACGCCTTCCTCTACGATGTGCGGCGCACCCTGGCCGAGCTGACCGCCACCGAACACTATGGCGTGGTGGCCGAGATGGCGCGCGCGCGCGGCCTGACCGTGTACACCGAGGCGCTGGAGGGCGGCCGCGTCAGCCTGGGCGACGACATGGCGATGCGCCGCTTCGCCGACATCCCGATGTCCGCCATGTGGACCTTCAAGAACGAAGCCACCATGAACAAGGTCAATCTGGCCGACATGCGCGGCGCCGCGTCGGTGGCGCACGTGTACGGCCAGAAGCTGGTGGCGGCGGAATCGCTGACCTCGGCCTTCACGCCGTGGGCGTATGGCCCGGCCGACCTGCGGCCGATGATCGACCTGGAGTTCGTCTCCGGCATCAACCGTCCGGTGATCCACACCTCGGTGCATCAGCCGAGCGACGATAAAAAGCCGGGCCTGTCGCTGGAAATGTTCGGCCAGTATTTCAACCGGCATGAAACCTGGGCGGACATGGCCAAGCCGTGGATCGACTATCTGGCGCGCAGCAGCTATCTGTTGCAGCAGGGCCGCTTTGTCGCCGACGTCGCTTATTTCTATGGCGAGGACGCGCCGCTGGTCGGGCTGTACCAGACCACGCCGGTGGCCGATGCGCCATCGCGTTACGCCTACGACTTCGTCAACGCCGAGATCGTGCTGGACAAGCTGTCGGTGCGCGACCAGCGCCTGGTGGCGGACAGCGGCGCCTCGTACCGCGTGCTGTACCTGGGCGGCTCCAGCCGCACCATGACGCTGGCCATGCTGCAACGGCTGAAGGCGCTGGCGAGCGCCGGCGCCACCATCGTCGGCCCGGCGCCGACCGCCACGCCGGCGCTGATGGACGATGCCGCCAGCTTCCAGGCGCTGGTGGCCGAACTGTGGGCGCCGGGCGCGACGCGGGCCGTGGGGCAGGGCCGCGTGATCGACAGCACCAACATCGAAGCCGTGCTGTCGTCGCTACAGATTGCGCCGGACTTCAGTGTCGCGCCGGCCGCCGCCAACATCCAGTTCCTGCACCGACAAATGGAGGACGGCGATCTCTACTTCCTGACCAACCGCGGCGGCGCCAGCGGCCAGACCGAATTGCGCTTCCGCGCCAGCGGCAAGAAGCCGGCCATCTGGCGCGCCGACACCGGCCAGATCCTGCCGGTGTCCTATCGCGTCGAAGGCGGGCAAACCGTGGTGACGATGGACGTGGCGGCGCAGGATGCCTTCTTTGTGGTGTTCCGCGAACCGCTGCTGGCGCAGTCCGCCGAGGTGAAGGCCAAGGCCTACGCCACCGCCGCGACGCTGGATCAGGGCTGGGACGTGTCGTTCAAGGGGCTGGCGGCGCCCGCGCCGTTCCACATGCGGGAGCTGCGTTCCCTGAGCGAATCGGCGGACCCTGCGGTGAAATATTTTTCGGGAACCACGACCTACCGCAGCCACTTCGAACTGGGGGCGGGCGGGCAGGGCAAGCCGCTGCTGCTGGATCTGGGCAAGTTGTCCGACGTGGCGCACATCTTCGTCAACGGCAAGGATGCCGGCTACGCCTGGCGCGCGCCGTACACGGTGGACATCGGCGCGCTGGTCCAGCCGGGCCGCAACGCGGTTGAGATCCAGGTGGCCAATTTGTGGGTCAACCGCCTGATCGGCGACGCCCAGCCCGGCGCCAGCAAGGTGGCGTTCACCACGCTGCCGACCTATCTGCCCGAAGCGGTCCTGCGGCCGGCCGGACTGATGGGGCCGGTGGTGGTGCGGGCCGAAAAAAGCGACGCCGATGCAGGAATGAAACCATGAAAAAAACACTCCCTATCTTGTTGACGGTGCTGCTGGCGCAAGCTGGCCTGGCCGCCTCGCTGGCGCCATTGCCGCCGCCACCGCTGACCATCTCGGTGCAGGCGCAATTCGAGATGAACAAGTTCCAGCAGAACCTGGGCGAGCCGCCGGCGGAAGCCGCGCAGCCGGGCCCGGACGATATCGAAGCCTGGCGGCCGTTGCAGGAAAACTTCATCAAATGGATCGAGCCGTTTTCACGGCCGCTGCTGCGCCAGTTCCATTACACCCAAGCGGCCCGCACGATAGGCGGCGTGCCGGTGATCGAGGTCACGCCCGCGCACTGGAAAAACGATGGCAAGGTGATGGTGTACGTGCATGGCGGCGGCTATGTGTTCGGCTCGGCCGCGTCCAACCTGCTGTCGGCGGTGCTGGCCGCCGACGCCACGCACATGCGGGTGGTGGCGGTGGATCACACCGTGGCGCCGCGCGGCAAGTGGCAGCAGGCCACCAGCGAAGTGGTCAGCGTGCTGACCGGCCTGAAGAACGAAGGCTATCCATTGCGCTCGATCGCGGTCTTTGGCGACTCGGCCGGCGGCGGCCTGGCGGCGGGGGCGGTGCTGAAGATGCGCGACCAGGGGCTGGGCATGCCCGGCGCGGTCGTGCTGTGGTCGCCATGGTCGGACATCACCGAGGCCGGCGACACCTATGCCACCCTCAAGGATGTGGACTTCCTGCGCTACAAGGAACAGCTCGGACCGGCCGCTGCCGCCTATGCGGCGCCGGCCGAGCAAAAAAATCCCTACGTCTCGCCGGTCTACGGCGACTACAGCAAGGGCTTCCCTCCCACCCTGATCCAGGGCGGTACGCGCGAGATTTTCCTGAGTAATTTCATTCGCCAGTACCAGGCGATCGATAGCGCCGGCGGCGACGCCAAGCTGGATCTGTACGAGGGCTTGCCGCATGTATTCCAGGTGCTGCTGGCCAACACGCCGGAGTCGCAGCTGGCGCTGCGCAAGATGAATGAATTCCTGCAAGCGCGCATGCGCGACGTGCGGGTCGCCCAACCATAATCACTCACCAGAAAGGCAGCAACAATGATCAAGAAAATCTGCATCTCGGCCATCGTCCTGGCCAGCCTGTCCGGCGCCGCGTGGGCGCAGACCGGCACGGCGCAGGAGGAGGCCAATCGCCAGACCGTGCTGGCCTTCTACGAGAAAGGCCTGAACCAGAAAGACGCCGACGCCGCGCTCCAGTACGTCGGCGACCATTACATCCAACACAATCCCTTTGCCGCCGATGGCCGCGAGGGCTTCCGCAACTTCATCGCCTTCATGCGCGAGAAGATGCCCAATGCCCGCGGCGAAATCAGGAAATCCTTTGCCGACGGCGACTACGTGATCCTGCACGTCTACGCCGCCGGTCCGCCGGGAACGCGCGGCAGCGCCATCGTCGACATTTTCCGGCTGGAGAAAGGCAAGATCGTCGAGCACTGGGACGTTGCCCAGCCGATTCCGGAAAACCCGGCCAACGCCAACACCATGTTCTGAACACGGTCACCCGCCAGCGGCAGCCCGGGGTTTCAGTTCGGCTTGACGGCATCCGCCACCGGCGCGCCGAAATCCGGTGTGCCGTCGCCGCGCCAGTGGATGAGCTGGGCGCGGGTATGGCGGTTGGGATCATTCAGCGGATCGCCCTGGATGTCGCGGTAATTGCGGGCGTGGTAGACCAGCACGTCCTGCTTGCCGTCCGGCGTGGTGGTGAAGGAGTTGTGGCCCGGGCCATACTGGCCGTTGGCGGCGCTGCTGGTGAACACCGGCACCGACGATTTTTTCCACGCGGCCGGATCGAGCAGATTGGCCGAGGCATCCGCCGTCAGCATGCCCAGCGCGTAGTTGGCGTCGGTCTTGCTGGCCGAGTAGGTCAGGAACACGCGGCCATTCTTTACCAGCACGGCCGGCGCCTCGTTGACGTTGAAGCCGATCCGCTCCCACGCGTATTCGGGCTTGGTCAGCAGGACCGCCGGACCGGTGATCGATACCGGGCTGTCCATCCTCGCCATGTAGATGGCGGTCAGGTGTTCGCCGGATGACGCCGGGCGCTGCGTCCACACCAGATAGCGCTGCCCGCCCAGCGCGAAGGTGGTGGCATCCAGCGAGAACGATTCCCAGCCGGTCCTGAGCTGCCCGCGTTCCTTCCATTCGCCCTCCAGCGGATTGGCGGAGGCATTCTCCAGCACGTACAGGCGGATATCGAACGGCGCGTCGGCGCGGCCGGCCGTGAAGTACAGATACCACTTGCCGTCGATGTAGTGAATCTCCGGCGCCCAGATGTTGGCGCTCATCACGCCGCTGGCGTGCTTGCGCCAGACGGTCCTGACATCGGCCTTGCCCAGTTCATCGAGATCGCGCACGCGGCGCAGTTCGATGCGGTCGTATTCCGGGACGGTGGCCGTGTAGTAGTAATAGCCGTCGCTGTGCAGCATTACCTGCGGATCGGCGCGTTGCTGCACCAGCGGATTATTGAATGCCGATGCCTGATGCATCATCAGCGCGGCGGCAAGCGCGCAAGCCATGCGGATCATTTCTTGTCTCCTTCTCCTGTTTTTCGAAGCATAATGTGATGAAATCGGGCGAGCTGCCAATAACTTTTTAGCGTTGAGCGATAACTTTTACAACAGGGAGACTTCATGACCTTATTTCGTGCGATCGCACTGATCGCAATGTGCGCGGGCCTGGTGGCCCAGGCGCAGCCGACCGCTCCTGTGAAGGTGTCCGGCGGCGAAATCGCCGGCGCCCACGCGGATGCGGTGAACACCTATTTCGGCATTCCCTACGCCGCGCCGCCGGTCGGCAAGTTGCGCTGGCGCGCGCCGCAGCCGGTGACGCCGTGGAAGGGCGTCCGCCAGGCCACCAGCTTCTCCGCCGCCTGCGCGCAAACCGCCGTCTGGATCACCGATCCGAAAAGCGAGGACTGCCTGTACCTGAACATCTGGGCGCCGGAGAAGGCCGAAAAGCTGCCGGTGATGGTGTGGATACACGGCGGCGGCTACTATGGCGGCACCGGCTCGCAGCCCGGCTTCAACGGCGCCAACCTGGCCAAACGCGGCGCCATCGTGGTCACCATTAACTACCGTCTCGGCATCTTCGGCTTCTTCGCCCATCCGGAGTTGAAGGAGGAATCGGGCAACCAGGGCCTGCGCGATCAGATCGCCGCGCTGCGCTGGGTGAAGAACAATATCGCGGCCTTTGGCGGCGACGCCAGCCGGGTCACCATCTTTGGCGAATCGGCCGGCGGCATCTCGGTCGCCATCCTGACCGCCTCGCCGATGGCGAAGGGCTTGTTCCACCGCGCCATCGCCCAGAGCGGCAATGCCGGCTGGCCGATGAATCCCGATGAGAACGCGCCGTACGAACAAAAACGCGTGGAAGCCACCGGCCTGGCCCTGGCCAAAACCGTCGGCGCCAGGAATCTGACGGCGCTGCGCGCGATGAGCGTGGAGACGCTGCACAAGCAGCCATGGAGCGCGCGCGTCAGCGTCGACGGCCACGTGCTGAAAGAAGACCAGACCAGCCTGTATCGCGGCCATCGCCAGAACGACGTGCCCTTGTTGGTGGGCTGGAATGCGGAAGAGGGCAAGGATCTGGCGCCGGAAATCCTCAACACCGGCGAATTCACCGCTGCCCGCCATAAGGAATTGGTGACGAAGCTGCTGGGCCACGCGCCGTCGGACGAACTGCTGGCTGCCTATCCCGGCGCCACCGATGCGCAAGCCAAGGCATCGATCGATCAGCTGACCACCGACTGGTGGGGCTGGCGCAAAGTGTATTGGGCCGGACTGCAAGCCAAGTACGGCGGCTCGAAAGCCTATGTCTACTACTTCACGCACCGGCCGGCGGAACCGGCCACGCCGTGCGGCTACGGCTGCGGTGCGGGCCATGGCGCGGAAATCCGCTACGTGTTCGATAACCTCGATCAGGACAATCGCGCGTGGAACGCGGCGGACCGCCAGACGGCGGCGCGCATGGCCGACGCCTGGGTCGAATTCGCCCGCAGCGGCAGCCTGCCGGGCTGGACGCCATACGACGGCTCCAGCGCTTCCATCGTGCGCATTGGCGAAGGCAAGGACAAGCTGCCGGACTTTTCGCTGTTCCAGTAGCGCGCCGCCGTAAGCCCAGTCTTACGCGCGCACAGCACGCACCCCGATGCCGCGCGCCGCCACGATTGCACATAATCAGCCGCATGCTTATTTCATCTGGGGGGCGCAATGACAGCAATCGTAGTCCACGGCGGCGCCGGCGCCGGTCAGGAATTGAGCGACGGCTGCCGGCGCGCCGCCGAAGCGGCGGCGCAACGCCTGCAAGCGGGCGATGACGGCCTGGTGGCCGCCATCGCCGCCGTGCTGGTGCTGGAAGACGACGAGCGCTTCAACGCCGGCACCGGCGCCGCGCTCGGCCTCGACGGCCAGAGCATCGAAATGGACGCCGCCGTCATGGATAGCCGGGGCACGCTCGGCGCGGTCGCCATCCTGCGCTCCGTCAAAAATCCCATTCTGGTCGCGCGCGATGTGGCGCGCACGCCGCACTGCCTGATGGCCGGCGAGGGCGCCTTGCGCTTCGCCCGGGTGATGGGCCACCAGCCCTACGATGTCATCAGCGACCAGGCCCGCCGCGAGCACGCCGACATGCTGGCGCAGCTGTCCAGCGAGGAGCCGGCCATGCCCGGCAGCGACAACCAGGCCTTCCTCCGTTACTGGAATTATGCCTGCTCGCCGTCCTTCAGCGGCCGCCATGGCGGCGACACGGTCGGCGCGGTGGTGCGCGACGCCGACGGCCATTTCGCGGTGGCGTCGTCCACCGGCGGTTCGGCGCCATCGCTGCTGGGCCGGGTGGGCGACACGGCGCTGATCGGCGGCGGCTTCTACGCCGGGCCCGATGGCGCGGTGGCCGCCACCGGCGTCGGCGAATACATCATGCGCAACATGCTTGCAAGCAAGGTCTACCACTGGATCGCTGGCGGCATGGACCTGCACGAGGCGCTGCGGCGCGGCATCGCCCTGATTCCGCCCGACGTCGACACCGGGCTGATCGCGGTCAGCAAAACCCAATCCGGCTGGCATGCCAATGCCGCCACACCTATCGGGCAGATCCAGCGCCCGGTGTGAGCCGCCGCACACAGTCTTCGGCGGCAAGTCTTTACCATGGTTGTTCCATCGACGTTGTTTAATAATATTTACGGGGAGGTTATATGGGCTTCATTATCTGGTTGGTAATCGGCGGTGTCCTGGGCTGGCTGGCGAGCATCATCATGCGCACGGACGGACAGCAGGGGATTTTCCTGAATGTGGTGGTGGGCATCATCGGCGCCGTCCTTGGCGGCCTGGTGCTGGCGCCGATGGTCGGCACCGGCACCATCAATGACGGCGATTACAGCATCGCCTCGCTGGGCGTCTCGTTTGTGGGCGCGATTGTGTTGCTGGCCATCGTCAACCTGCTATTCCGTGGGCGTGCGCGTTAAGCGATGTCCGCGTTTGACGGCTATGTCCGCGTGCGCGGTGCGCGTGAGCACAACCTGAAAAATGTCAGTGTCGACCTGCCGCGCAATGCGCTGGTCGTGTTCACCGGCGTGTCGGGTTCGGGCAAGTCGTCGCTGGCGTTTGGCACGCTATACGCCGAGGCGCAGCGGCGCTACCTGGAGTCGGTATCGCCGTATGCGCGGCGCCTGTTTCACCAGATGCCGGTGCCGGAAGTCGACGCCATCGACGGCTTGCCGCCGGCGGTGGCGTTGCAACAGCAGCGCGGGACGCCGACCACGCGCTCCTCGGTCGGCAGCGTCAGCACCTTGTCCAACTCGCTGCGCATGCTGTACTCGCGCGCCGGCGATTATCCTGCCGGCCAGGAGTTGCTGTACGCTGAATCGTTTTCGCCGAATACGCCACAGGGCGCCTGCCCGCAATGCCACGGCCTCGGCCGCGTCTACGACGCCACCGAGCGTTCGATGGTGCCCGACGACAGTCTGACCATCCGCGAACGCGCGGTGGCGGCCTGGCCCACCGCCTGGCATGGCCAGAACCTGCGCGATATCCTGGTCACGCTGGGCTACGATGTCGACGTGCCGTGGCGCGACCTGCCGCGCAAGACACGCGACTGGATTTTATTCACCGATGAGCAGCCGACGGTGCCGGTCTACGCCGGCCTGACGCCGGCCGAAACCCGGCGCGCGCTCAAGCGCAAGGAAGCGCCGAGCTATCAGGGCACCTTCACCGGCGCCCGCAAGTATCTGCTGCAAACCTTTGCCGGCACCGAGAGCGCGCTGATGAAAAAGCGCGTGGCGCAATACCTGGTCAGCATGGATTGCCCTGTGTGCCAGGGCCGGCGCCTACGCAAGGAAGCGTTGTCGGTGACGTTCGCCGGCCATGACATCACCGCGATCAGCCGCCTGTCGCTGCGCCAGCTGGCGCAATTGCTGCGGCCATATGCCGAGGGTGCCCCATCGCGCCGCAGGGAGGCCCAACGCCACCCTGAAAAAGCCATGGTCACCCAGCGCATCGCCGCGGATTTGCTGGCCCGCCTGCACGTGCTGCTGGATCTTGGCCTGGGCTATCTTCATCTGGAACGCGGCACGCCGACGCTCTCGCCGGGCGAGTTGCAGCGCTTGCGGCTGGCGACGCAAGTTCGTTCCGGCCTGTTTGGCGTGGTGTACGTGCTGGACGAACCGTCGGCCGGCCTGCACCCCGCCGATACCGAGGCTTTGCTGCGGGCACTGGATCGCTTGAAAGCCTCCGGCAATTCGCTGTTCGTGGTCGAGCATGCGCTGGATGTGATACGGCACGCCGACTGGCTGGTCGATGTCGGCCCGAGGGCGGGCCAGCACGGCGGGCAAGTGCTGTACAGCGGCGCGCCGGAGGGCCTGGCCAATGTGGCGGAGTCGCGCACGGCGGACTATCTGTTCGGCCGGGTGACGCGCCCGCAGCGTGTGCCGCGTGCGCCGCAGGGCTGGCTGCAATTACGCGGTGTGGTGCTGAATAATCTCGCCGGACTGGACGCCGATTTCCCGCTGGGCGTGCTGACCGGCGTCAGTGGTGTATCGGGGTCCGGCAAGTCCAGCCTGGTCAGCCAGGCGCTGGTGCAACTGCTGCTGGCGCAACTGGGCCAGGCCCCGGTGGACGAGGCGCCCGGCACCACCGAAGAGCTACTGGAACAGGCCGACGCCGGCGTGGCGCACGGCCGTATTGCGGCCGGCATGGCGCAATTGCGCCGGCTGGTGCAAGTGGACCAGAAGCCGATCGGCCGCACGCCGCGTTCCAACCTCGCCACCTATACCGGCCTGTTCGATCATGTGCGCAAGCTGTTTGCCGGCACGCGCGCGGCGAAGTCACGGCATTACGACGCTGGCCGCTTCTCGTTCAACGTGGCCAAGGGGCGCTGCCCGCATTGTTCGGGCGAAGGTTTCGTCATGGTGGAACTGCTGTTCCTGCCCAGCGTGTACGCGCCCTGCCCGGAATGCAAGGGTGCGCGCTATAACCCGGCGACCCTGGCGGTACGCTATCGCGAGCGCAATATCGCCGAGGTGCTGGCCATGACGGTCGAAGCGGCGGCGGAATTTTTCCACGACGTGCCAGCGCTGCATCACGCGCTGGAGGTCCTGCGGGCCGTCGGCCTGGGCTATCTGCGGCTGGGCCAGCCGGCCACCGAACTGTCCGGTGGCGAGGCGCAGCGCATCAAGCTGGCCACAGAATTACAGCGCGCCAGCCGCGGCGACACCCTGTATGTGCTGGACGAGCCGACCACCGGCCTGCATCCGGCCGACATCGACCTGCTGCTGCAACAACTACACGGTTTGGTCGACGCCGGCAATACGGTGGTCGTGGTGGAGCACAATATGCAAGTATTGGCCGACTGCGACTGGCTGATCGATGTCGGTCCTGGCGCCGGGGAAGAGGGCGGACGCATTGTCGCGCAAGGCATTCCCGCCGAGGTGGCCGCCAACCGCCGCAGTAAAACCGCGCCGTATTTGCGGCGCGTGCTGTCGTGAACGCCGTGGCTAGCCAGGTTGATAATCGCTGGGGCACAGCACCGGCACCTGCAGGCAGACGCTTTTGGTCGGCAGCACGGTCGACCATTTCTGGATCAGGTCCCGGTAGGCGGTGCCGACCGGGCGGATCTTGCGGTCGAGGTCGTACAGGCCCAGCGGATTGACCGTGCCCTTGTCCTCGCGCAGCGCGCAATCCCAGTCGACCTGGTCGGTAAGCGAATACCAGGTGAAGCCGACGATGGGGACGCCGCTGTTGCGCACGCACAGCACGTTGGCCCATTCCTTGCGCAGCCAGCGCACCGCCTCGTCGCCGTCGGCGCCCTGGCACAGATTGGTCTCGGTATGCATCACTGGCAGCCCGTAGCGGCTGCAATACTGCTCGGTGATGGTGGCGTAGCCGAATACCTCGCCCGAGCCCCAGGTGGCGCCGTCGCTGGACACATAGTGCTCGTTGGTCTGGTAATAGTCGTTGCCCATGATGCAGTGCTGCTTGAGGTTGTTGTGCATGAAAAAGCTGTATTCATCGCGCGTCATGCCGTTCTGCATCAGGTATTCATACATCACCGAGTCGACCCGGCGGCCGTAGTTCAGGTCCAGCGACAGGAAGCGGCGCGCGTTCATGGCCTCGGCCGGCTCGATGGCGTCCGGATTTTCTGCGTGAAAATATTCGCTTGACTCGCTCTGCACGAACAGCGCTTCCGGCTGCACCTCCAGGATGGCCTGCATGGCCAGCACATTGGCCTTGACCAGATGCTTCAAGGCGGTGACGAACGCGCGGTCGTCGCTCAGTTGCTCATTCCACCAGCCATACAGCGCGGAAAAACGGGCGCAGATCGACATCTCATTGACCGGCGTGTACAGCTGCAACCACGGATAGCGCCGGGCGAAGGCGCGGGCGTAGTCGGCAAACAGGGCCGGGAAGTCGGGATTCTGGAAATTGCCCAGCCAGTCCGGCAGGCCGAAATGGCACAGGTCGACAATCGCGACCATATTGCGCCGCCGCAGTTCATTCAGCGTTTCGTCGGCAAACGCCCAGTCATAGCGGTCCGGCCCCAGCCAGGTGGTGTGCAGCGGCGGCCCGTAGCGCAGCGCCGCCACGCCCAGCTCCTGTACCAGATCGAAATCGGTTTTCCAATAGCGGTAATGGCCGCACTTCGCCATCTCATCCACGCGCGTGCGGCCGTGGTTGATGGTGGGAATGCTGTTTTCGATGCCGGTGGCAAAAATGAAACGACGCAGCATGGCAACTCCTCGCGGTGCCGGCGCCGGTTGGCGCCCATCCCTACATGCTAGCGGAGTCGAACGAACCGCGGCGTTCGTTTCATTTTCAATTTATGTGCATGAAAAAATAAACTATGCACAAAATAAAAATACGTGCATAATAATTTCGAACATGCTCACGCATGGAGATGGACATCACGAGAATTGCGGCAACAAGCCGCAACAATGAGGAGACAAAAATGGCAAGAACGATGTCAAGCAGGGCCGGGGCGGCCTGGCCGCTCATGGCCGCCGCGCTGGTGCAAATGGCGGCCACGCCGGTGGCTGGCGCGACCGAATTCGATACCGGCAACCCCGACCTGAAGCTGCGTTGGGATAACACCGTCAAATACAGCGGCGCCGTCCGCCTGAAAGTCCAGTCGCCCGGGCTGATCGTGGACGCCAACACCGACGATGGCGACCGCAACTTCAACAAGGGCCTGATCAACAACCGCATCGACCTGCTGTCCGAACTGGATCTGGCCTACAAGGATTCCGGCCTGCGGGTGGCTGGCGCGGCCTGGTACGACAGCGTCTACAACCGCGGCAACGACCACAATTCGCCGGCCACGGCCAGCCAGGACAGCGTGGCCTACAATGAGTTCACCGACGCCACCCGCCGCCTGCACGGCCGCAAGGCCGAGCTGCTGGACGCCTATGCCTACACCCGTTTCGACCTGGGCCAGATGCCAACCACCATGCGTCTTGGCCGCCACACTGTGCTCTATGGCGAAACCCTGTTCTTCGGCGATAACGGCATCGCCGCCGGCCAGGCGCCGGTGGACGTGATCAAGCTGCTGTCGGTGCCCGGCACCCAGTTCAAGGAACTGCTGATGCCGGTCAACCAGCTGTCGGGGCAGTTACAGATCAACCCTAACTTCACCGTCGGCGGCTACTACCAGTTCGAGTGGCGCGCCAATCGGATTCCGGCTTCGGGCAGTTACTTCTCCGGCGCCGATTACGTGGGCACGGGCGCCGAGCGCTTCTTCGCGCCGGGCTCGTTCGCCCATGTGTACTTCGACCGGGTCGACGACATCAAGCCGAAGAACAGCGGGCAGGGCGGGCTGCAACTGCGCTTCCGCCCCGACAGCGACGTCGCCGAATTCGGCTTTTACGCCACGCGCTACCACGACAAGGATTTCAACCTCTACCTGATGCCGGCCGCCGTGCCGGCGCTGCCCTCGGTCGGCACCTACCAGGCGGTGTACGGGCAGGACATCAAGGCTTACGGCGTCAGCGCCAGCACCACGCTGGCCGGCGCCAATGTGGCGCTGGAAGTGTCGACCCGCCGCAACGCGCCGCTGGTCAGCGATCCGGTGGTGGCCTTCGGCGCCGGCAACTCCACCGGCAGCGCCGCCTACGCGGTCGGCAACAGCGCGCACGCCAATCTCTCGGCCATCTATGTGCTGAACGGCAGCGGCTTGTGGGACGGCGGCGCCATCCTCGGCGAGCTGGCGTGGAACCGCATGCTGAGCGTGACGAAGAATCCAGGCGCGCGCGACCCCAACACCACCCGCGACGCCAGCGGCATGCGCCTGCTGTTCACGCCGGAGTATTACCAGATCGTGCCGGGCGTCGACCTGGCCGTGCCGATCGGGCTGGGCTATGCGATCAGCGGCCGGTCCTCGACCAATGTGAAGTTCGCCGGCGGCGCCGAGCATGGCGGCGACTTCAGCGTCGGCGCCACCTTCGATTTCCGCAAGCAGTACAAATTTGCCGTCAACCTGGTCCATTTCTATGGCGGCCAGGGCACCTTCATCACCCCGAACGTGAGTCCGCAGGCGACCGTGCTGCCGTACCGGCAGACCAACAAGGACCGGGATTTCCTGTCCTTCTCGCTGCAAACCACTTTCTAAGCACAGGAGTCAACCGATATGAAAAGCACGATCAAGCGGGCCGCGATGTCATCGCTGGCTCTGGGGCTGGTGTTCAGCGGCGCGGCCATCGCGGCCGTGAGCAATGAGGAAGCGGCCAAACTGAAAACCGAACTGACGCCGATGGGCGCGGAAAAGGCCGGCAACAAGGCCGGCACCATTCCGGCCTGGGACGGCGGCCTGACCAAAGCGCCGACCGGCTACAAGGAAGGCGATACCCGCGCCGATCCGTATGCCGCCGAAAAACCGCTGGTGTCGATCAGCGCCAGGAACATGGACCAGTACGCCGACAAGCTGAGCGACGGCGTCAAGGCGCTGATGAAGAAATATCCGAGCTACCGCATCGACGTCTATCCTAGCCATCGCACCGCCGCCATGCCGCAGTGGGCCTACGATAACACCCTCAAAAACGCCACCCGCTGCAAGACCAGGGATGGCGGCCAGTCGCTGGAAGGCTGCTACGGCGGCGTGCCGTTCCCGCTGCCGAAGACCGGCGCCGAATTGATGTGGAATCATTTGCTGGCCTGGAAAGGGCAGGCCAATTCCATGCTGTTCCGCCTGTTTGTGGTGACCTCGGACGGCAAGCCTACCATGGCCTCGGACGGTCTGAACGAAGTGCAGTCGCCGTACTGGTTCAAGGATGGCTCGCTGGAGAAATTCGGCGGTGACTACAACAACCTGATGCTGGTGACCTACGGCCCGCCGTTCAAGGCCGGCGAATCGATCCTGCTGCGCGACACGGTGGATGCCGGCAAGGGCCGCCAGGCTTGGCAATACCTGGTGGGCCAGCGCCGCACCCGCAAGGCGCCCACGCTGGGCTACGACACGCCGGACAGTGTGGCCTCGGGTGCGTTCTACTTTGACGAGGCGTTCGGATTCTCGGGCGGCCTGGACCGCTACGACTGGAAGGTGATCGGCAAGAAGGAACTGTACATCCCGTACAACACCAACCGCACCTGGCTGGCCAAGTCCACCGACCTGCTCGGCCCGCAGCACCTGAATCCGGACCACATCCGCTGGGAACTGCACCGCGTGTGGGAAGTGGAAGCGACCGTGGCGCCGGGCAAGCGCCACGCGGTGCCGAAACGCCGCTACTACCTCGACGAGGATACCTATACCGCCGCGCTGGCCGACATGTGGGACGGCCAGGGACAGATCTGGCGCGTCGGCTACACGCTGCCGATGGCGATGCCGGACGTGCCGGGCACCATCGCCCAGAGTTTCGGCCTGTACAACCTGCTGGCCGGGACCTATGTGCTGGCCAACTATCCGGGCGAGAAGGCCTACCAGTTCAAGCAGGTGCCGCCATGGAACGAGAACTACTTCACGCCGGAGAACCTGGCGGCGAAGGGTAGCCGCTGATCCGGGAGCCCATCATGAACTTATCGCAATGCCGGCGGATGGCCGGCGCGCTGATCGGCGCCGCGCTGCTGGCGGCGGCGCCGGCACAGGCCGAGCCCGACGTGCTGGCGCGGCCGGCCCTGGCCAGCGCCAAGGCCGCTTCGTCCGTGATGCTGGCGATCGCCCAGGCCGGCGAGCGCATCGTTGCCGCCGGCGAGCGCGGCATCATCGTCTACTCGGACGACCAGGGCGCCAGCTGGCGCCAGGCCGCGGTGCCGGTCAGCGTGTCGCTGGTGGGCCTGCGCTTCGCCAACGGCCGCGACGGCTGGGCGGTGGGCCACAGCGGCGTGGTGCTGCGCACCCGTGACGGCGGTCAGAGCTGGGTGCGCCAGCTGGACGGCGCCGGCGCGGCCCAGCGCGCGCTCGACGCCGCCAAGGCCGGGCAGGGCGGCGCCCGGGCGCTGGCCGATGCCGAACGGCTGGCGGCCGAAGGCCCCAGCAAGCCTTTCCTCGACGTGCAATTTTTCGACGAGCAGCATGGCCTGGTGGTCGGCGCCTTCGGCCTGATGTTTGCCACCGCCGATGGCGGCCAGCACTGGCAGCCGGCCATGGAACGGCTGGACAACCCGAAAGGCAAGCATCTGTACGCGGTGCAGGCGCGCGGCGACGAGTGCTATGTGGTGGGGGAGCTGGGCGCGGTGTATTACTCGAAAGACCGCTGCCAGGCCTTCAGCGCCGTGCAAACGCCGTATGAGGGCACCTACTTCGGCGCGGTGGCCACCGGCCCGCGCAGCGTGGTGGTGTTTGGCATGCGCGGCCATGTCTACTGGTCCGGCGACGCCGGCGCCAGCTGGCGGCAGAGCGAGATCGCCACGCCGGCCTCGCTGATGGCCGGCCTGCTGCTGAAAGATGGCTCGATCCTGCTCAGCGATGAAACCGGGCGCCTGTTCCGCAGCACCGATGGCGGCCGCCGCTTCGAGCCGGCGCCCGCCGCGCAGCCGGCGCCCACCACCGGCTTGCTGCAAACGGCCAACGGCAGCCTGTTCCTGTCCGGCGTGCGCGGCATCACCCGCGCGGCCCTGAAATGAAAGCGGCATCATGAAGCAATCCAACCAAGACATGCCGGCCGTGACCAGCCTGGCCGATTTCGACCGCCGCTCCGGCTCACGGGTGGAGCGCCTGCTGTTCAACCACCGGCTGGCGGTGTTGCTGCTGTTTGCCGTGGCGACCGCGCTGCTGGCCTGGCAGGCGCTGGGCGTCAAGCTCAACCCCAGCTTCGAGCGCATGATACCGGCCCATCATCCCTACGTGCTCAACTACCGCGCCCACAAGGCCGACCTGGCCGGGCTGGGCAACACCCTGCGGATCGCCGTCGAAGCCAGGGAAGGCAGCATCTACAGCGCGCGCTACATGGAAACCCTGCGCAAGCTGAACGATGAACTGTTCCTGCTGCCCGGCGTCGACCGCTCCTTCATGAAGTCGCTGTGGATGCCGGCCGTGCGCTGGATCGGCGTGACGGAGGAGGGGCTCGATGGCGGCCCGGTGATACCGGACGCCTTCGACGGCTCGCCGTCCAGCCTGGATGCGCTGCGCGCCAACATCGAGCGCTCCGGCGAAATCGGCGCGCTGGTGGCGCCGGACTTCAAGTCCAGCGTGATCGTGATGCCGCTGATGGAGGGCGACGGCGCGCAACGCCTCGACTACGCCAGGCTGTCGCAGCAGCTGGAACAACTGCGCACCAAGTACGAGGCCGAGGGCGTGCGCATCCACATCACCGGCTTCGCCAAGGTGGTGGGCGACCTGATCGAAGGCATGCAACAGGTGCTGGTGTTCTTCGCCGTGGCGCTGGCGATCTGCACCGCGGTGCTGCTGTGGTACACCCGCTGCGTGCGCAGCACGGTGCTGGTGGTGGCCTGTTCGCTGGTGGCGGCGGTGTGGCTGCTGGGTCTGTTGCCGGCGCTGGGTTATGAGCTCGATCCCTACTCGGTGCTGCTGCCCTTCCTGGTGTTCGCCATCGGCATGAGTCACGGCGCCCAGAAGATGAACGGCATCATGCAGGACATCGGCCGCGGCGCGCACAAGCTGGTGGCCGCGCGCTATACCTTCCGCCGCCTGTTCCTGGCCGGCCTGACGGCCTTGCTGGCGGACGCGGTCGGCTTCGCGGTGCTGATGGTGATCGACATTCCGGTGATCCACGACCTGGCGATTTCGGCCAGCATCGGCGTGGCGGTGCTGATCTTCACCAACCTGATCCTGCTGCCCATCCTGCTGTCCTACACCGGCGTCAGCCCGGTGGCGGCCCAGCGCAGCCTGCGCGACGAGGAGGGCACTGCCCCGCGCAAGCACCGCTTCTGGGCTTTCCTCGACCTGTTCACCGGACGCCGCTGGGCCAGCGTGGCGATCGGCGCGGCGCTGGCGCTGGCGGCCGGCGGCGCGGCGGTCAGCACCCAGCTGAAGATCGGCGACCTCGATCCCGGCGCGCCGGAACTGCGGCCCGATTCGCGCTACAACCGCGACAGCGCCTTCATGGCGGCGCACTATGCCGCCAGCAGCGACAACTTCGTGGTCATGGTGCAAACGCCGCAATACATGTGCGCCAACTACGCCGTGCTGGCCCAGGTGGAAGCGCTGGAATGGCAGCTGCAACAGCTGCCGGGCGTGGAATCGACCAATTCCTATGCCACCCTGAGCAAGCGCACCTCGGCCGGCATGAACGAGGGCAGCCTGAAATGGTTCGACCTGCCGCGCTCGCAGGACATGCTGAACGCCATCACCACCCGCGCCCCGCGCGAGCTGCTGAACCAGAACTGCGACCTGCTGACGGTCTACGTCTACCTCAAGGACCACAAGGCCGACACGCTGGACGCGGTGGTGCGCGCGGTGGAAGCCTTTGCCGCCGCCAACAACACCAAGGAGCTGCAATTCCTGCCGGCGGCCGGCAACGCCGGCATCGAGGCCGCCACCAACATCGTGGTGCGCAAGGCCAATACGCAAATGCTGCTGCTGGTGTACGCGGCGGTGATCGTGCTGGCCTTCGTCGCCTTCCGCTCGTGGCGCGCGGTGATCTGCGCGGTGCTGCCGCTGATGCTGACCTCGGTGTTGTGCGAGGCGCTGATGGTGGCGCTGGGCATCGGCGTCAAGGTGGCGACCCTGCCGGTGATCGCGCTGGGCGTGGGTATCGGCGTCGACTACGCGCTGTATGTGGTGACGGTGACCCTGGCCGAAATGCGGCGCGGCGCCAGCCTGTCGCAGGCTTATTACCGCGCCTTGCTGTTCACCGGCAAGGTGGTGGTGCTGACCGGCGTGACGCTGGGCGTGGCGGTGGCCACCTGGGGCCTGTCGCCGATCAAGTTCCAGGCCGACATGGGCATCCTGCTGGCCTTCATGTTCATCTGGAACATGCTGGGCGCCCTGATCCTGCTGCCGGCGCTGGCGCACTTCCTGTTGCAGCCGCGCGCCGCGACGCCCACCCGCAGCGTTGCCGCCGCCCCGGCGCCGGCCGCCTGCACCGCTGGAGACTGAGCATGAAACGTCGCACCTTTACCGCATTGCTGGCCGCCTGCTGGCTGTCGCCGGCGCTGGCCGAGCCGGCCTCGCGCGCCGCCGCCGTGGCCTTCGTCAAAAAAGCCGTGGCCTATCTGGGCCAGAACGGCAAGAGCAAGGCGCTGGCGGAGTTCAACGACCCCAAGGGCCGCTTTGTCGACGGCGAACTGTACATCGTCGCCCTCGACCTGGACGGCGTGGTGCTGGCCGACGCCAACCAGCCCAAAATGGTCGGCAAGTCGCTGTACGACATCCGCGACATGAACGGCAAGTACTTCGTGCGCGAAGAGCTGGAGCAGGCCCGCGCGCAAGGGCAGGGCTGGGTGGAATTCGTCTGGCCGCATCCGGTCAGCAAGCAGTTGGCGCAGCGCGCCAGCTACTTTGAACGGGCGGGGGATGTCATCGTATTAACGGGCATTTACAACGCCAAGTAATTTTCTGCATAAATTTAAAATTTATGCGTAAAATAGGGCTATAACAGCTTCAACATTAAACACAGGAGACAGACATGGAAAAGACAATGAAGGTGGCGCGCATGCACGCGGTGGGCGCACCGATGCAAATCGAGCACATCCCGGTGCCGACCCCCGGCCCGAGTGACGTGCTGGTGCGGGTGCGTTCCTGCGGCATCGTGCCCAACCTGGGCAACATCCTGGCCAACTGGACCACCTGGTTCCCCGAGCTGCCGCTGCCGCCGCTGCCGGCCATCTTCGGGCTGGACCCGGCCGGCGAAGTGGTGGCGGTCGGCAAGCAGGTGCATGACTGGAAGGTGGGCGAGCGCGTCTACGTCAATCCGGGCCGCTACTGCGGCGGCTGCCGCGCCTGCCGCTCGGGCGACCTGATCAACTGCACCCACTACACCTTCAACGGCTACTTCGGCTTCTCGCAGAACTCGCTGAAGATCTTCAACGACTATCCCTACGGCGGCCTGGGCGAGTACATGACGGCGCCGCAGTACGCGCTGGTGCGCCTGCCGGACAACGTCAGCTTCGATCAGGCGGCCCGTTTCGGCTATCTGGGCACGGCGTATTCGGCGCTGCGCAAGGGCGGCGCCGGTCCCGGCAAGACGGTGCTGATCAACGGCATCAGCGGCACGCTGGGCCTGGGCGCGGCGCTGTTTTGCCTGGCGATGGGCGTCACCCGCATCCTCGGCACCGGCCGCAACCTGGACTTGCTGGAAAAGGTCAGGGAACTGGCGCCGGGCCGCATCCAGGTGCTGTCCACCGCCAACGGCGAAGCCATCGACACCTGGGTGAAACAGGTGACCGACGGGCTGGGTGCCGATCTGTTTGTCGATTGCCTCGGACCGGGCGCCACCCATGAGCCGCTGCTGCAAGGCGTGCGCGCGCTCAGGCGCGGCGGCCGCGCCTTCAACATCGGCGCCACCGCCGGCGGCGTGGCGATGGACCTGCACACCATGATGGACGAGCAGCAAAGCATCGAGGGCTCGGCCTGGTTCACTGCCGGCGAAGGCCAGGACATCGCCGACATGGCGGCGGCCGGCACCCTGAACCTGTCGGTGTTCGAGCACGTCAAATTCCCGCTGGACGAGGTGAACCAGGCCATCAATGGCATCGCCAGCCGCAACGGCGGTTTCAGCAACTACGTCATCAACCCTTAACCGCGCGGAGACCGACATGGACTATGCCCAGGACATCCTCAATCTCGAACAGCAGCGCTGCACCGCCATGATGGGCGCCGACGTGCCGCTGCTCTCCCAGCTGTTTGCCGACGACATGGTGTGGATACACGCCTCGGCCAAGGTGGACGGCAAGGCCGGCGTGCTGAACACCATCGGCAGCGGCAAGACCAAATACCTGGCGATCGACTGCTCCGACCAGCAAGTGCGCCTGTACGGCGAGACGGCCATCGTTGGCGGGGTGGCCGACATGAAGCTGGAAAGCGCCGGCGAAGTGCGCAGCCTGAAGAACCGCTACACTATCCACTGGCTCAAGCAGGCTGGCGGCTGGCAGGTGGTGAACTGGCAGTCGACCTCGGTGAAAGCCGCCTGAGCCGTCGAGAAAGGAACCACAATGCTTTCCCAAAGTGTGACCCGTCCCACCCCGTCCCATTTCGGCATCTTCGTGACCGACCTGGAGCGGATGGTGGATTTCTACACCCGTCTGTTCGGCCTGACCATCACCGATCGCGGCCAGGGCCGCAACTTCAAGAGCGAGCTGGTGTTCATGAGCGCCAGCGTCGACCAGCATCACCAACTGGTGCTGGCCTCGGGCCGGCCGCCGGAGGCCAGCTTCAGCACGGTGATGCAAGTGTCCTTCATCGTGCCGGCCATCCAGAACCTGCGCGAGATCCGCGCGCTGGCGCTGGAACTGGGGGCGACCCAGATGCGCGGCCTCAACCACGGCAACTCGCTGTCGATTTATTTCGCCGACCCGGAAGGCAACACGGTGGAGGTCTACACCGACACGCCGTACTACGTGGCCCAGCCGCACGGCGATCCGCTCGACCTCACCAAGAGCGACGCGGAAATCCTGCGCGAGACGGAAGCCATCGTGCGCCAGGACCCGACCTTCATGCCGCTGGAGGAGTGGCGCAAGAAGTTTCTGGCTTCCTGATCACAGACCACGCGCTCTCATCTGTATAGCCGTGCGGCAGATGAGAGCGTCTTGCTGTGTTCACTTCCGCAACAATCAACAAACTCCAGGCTGTCACCGCGCAAGCGCTCCAGCTTCCCAGCCCTTGTCATAAGCGTATTGGTCGGGGGCGGTAATGCCCGGTTGAATTCTGCCTGGATCATCTGCTAGCAGAACCGGAACCCGCAAGCTGATCCGAAAGGTAGAAATGGGGTAATCTTGGATTTATTGGGGTAATGACGGTCATCCATACCCCAATTTATAGTAACATTACCCTTACTCCTACTCTTTCAGATGCTGCTGCATGCAATCACTCTCGCCAGATTACCTCGTCCGGTTGCGCTTCGATACGCAGCAGCTAGCGACGTTGCGTGCCTTGGGTGAATACAGGGGCAAGCAGCAGCTCTTTGTGGCGCAGTCACCCGAGGTTTTGAGCGACCTGCGACAGGTTGCCATTGTCGAGTCCACCGAATCGTCGAATCGCCTGGAGGGCGTGGTCGTGGCGGCCCATCGGCTCAAGTCGCTGGTACTGAAGAATGCGACGCCTCAAAACCGGTCTGAGCAAGAAGTGGCGGGCTACCGCGATGCCCTGGGTCTGATCCACGAGAGCGGTGAGCAGATGCCGCTTTCAGAGGGCACCGTCCTGCAGCTCCACGGCATACTGTACCGCTACATGCCACAACCAGGCGGGCAATGGAAGGCCACGAACAACGACATTATCGAGCGCCATCCCGATGGCAGCTCGCGCGTCCGTTTTCGTCCAGTCGCCGCGCACCTCACCCCCATGGCGATGACAGACCTGATCGCGCGGTACCGTTCAGCGCTGGATCAACATTTGGCGGACCCCTTGGTGCTGGTGCCTCTCGCCATCCTCGACTTCTTATGCATTCACCCATTCCCGGACGGAAACGGCCGCATGGCACGCCTGCTTACCCTGCAGTTGCTGTATCACTTTGGCTATACGGTAGGCCGTTTCATCAGCCTGGAGCGCATCTTCGAGGAGTCGAAGGAGGGCTATTACGAAACGCTAGAGGCCAGTTCCCATGGCTGGCATGAGGCTGCTCATAACATCGCACCTTGGCTAAACTATTTCTGGGGCGCCCTGTTGCGGGCCTACAAGGACTTCGAAGAGCGCGTAGGCACCATCGAGCGTGGTCGGGGCGCCAAGGGTGACCGCGTTCGTTCAGAAATCCTCAAACGGCAATTGCCCTTCTCCATCTCGGACATTGAGGAGGCTTGCCCTGGCATCAGTCGTGACATGGTTCGAGTGATTTTGCGCATGATGAAAGCAGAGGGGCTCATAGAACCAAATGGCAAAGGCAGGGGGGCTAAATGGCAACACAAACAGCCTTGACCTTTCACTGGGCTGCGGCCATGGATGAATTGCGCCTACACAAAGAAGAACAAGGAGAAAAGAATCATGGATGACGTCTTTCAGTTTCGCAACCAACTAGTTGACCGCTACAGCACCTTCTCGCGCAGCTTTGTTCGCATTGCGGCAAGTGATATTCAGGAAGAGGTCGAGCGACAGTATAAGGATGGACGTTACTGGCCCGAGCCCCTGGTGCAGATCAACCCCAATTACCAGCGCAAAGGCACTGTGCAATCGCTAGCTGCAGAAGGGGTTCTGTATCCCCTGTGCGCAGATGTCTTTCAAACAGGAAAGCCTGAAGGCAATCCGCAACCATTGCACCTATATGCGCACCAGCTGGAGGCATTGGCAAAAGGGCAATCTGGGAAAAGCTATGTGGTGACCACGGGAACGGGGTCGGGGAAGTCACTGTCTTTTTTCATCCCGATAATTGACCGTATCATTAGGGCAAAGGCAGAGGGCGGTAAGCCTCGCACGCGGGCCATCGTCATCTATCCGATGAACGCATTGGCCAACAGCCAACTGGAAGAGCTGGACAAGTTCCTCCATGGCTATGCGCCCGACGAGCGGCCATTCACTGTGGCGCGCTACACCGGCCAGGAAAAAAAGCCCGAGCGCGATGTGATGGCAGATAACCCGCCTGACATCCTGCTCACGAACTTCATGATGCTGGAGTACATCCTAACCCGCTTTGACGACGTGGATCGCAGGGTGGTGGATCACTGCGAAGGTCTGGAGTTCCTAGTGCTCGATGAACTACATACCTACCGCGGCCGCCAAGGTGCCGATGTGGCCTTGCTTGTCCGCCGCCTACGTGAGCGCCTCAAGGCCGACAAGCTGGTTTGCATTGGCACATCAGCTACCATGTCTACTGCGGGCAACCAGGCCGACCGCAATCGCACCGTAGCAGAAGTGGCAGCTAAACTGTTTGGCACCCAGATCAGTGAGCACGACGTGATTGGTGAGACCCTTGAGCGTGTCACTGACCCGCTCAAAGATGTTGTCTCGATTGCAGCAGAGTTGCCTGCAGCGGTCCAACGTGCACACTTTGAATGGGAAAGTTTTGAGGCCTTTCAGAGAGACCCTTTGTCCATTTGGGTAGAACTCAACCTCGGAATTGAGTTACCTGATCAAGAGCCCCCTCGGCGTGCCAAGCCAAAGACGCTGCAGACCGCCTGCGGTGATCTCGCGCATGACGCAAACTGTGATATCGAGCTGGCGCGTAATGCGTTGCAGCGCTTTCTGGTCGCGGCCCACGACGTACGGACGCCTCAGGGGCGCCCTCCATTTGCCTTCAAACTGCATCAATTCATCAGCGGTCCGGGCAAAGTGCTCACCACCCTTGAAGCCCCCGGCCATCGCCACGTCACGCTTGACGCTCAGCGCTTTGCTCCTGGTCGGCAAGATGAGGGGGTTCATCTCTATCCAGCCCATTTTTGCCGAGATTGTGGCCAAGAGTACCTGCCGGTGTGGAAGTCGGGGCAGCGCTCCACCACCTACATGCCAAGAGAGATTGACGATGTCAGCGCCGATGACAGCGAAGATGTGAGCTATGGCTTTCTCTGCTCAATCAAGGGGGGCCAGCAATACGGTGGTCAGCTCAATGACCTGCCTGAAACTTGGCTGGACCTCAGTCGCGAAGAGCCGAAAGTCAAAACTACTTACAGAAAAGCCATTCCCTACCAAGTGACGGTTAGCCCTGAAGGGCACGAGGGCTTTGGCGAGGAATTCTGGTTTATCCCGGGTAAGTTCCGCTTCTGTCTGAGCTGTGGAGTCACTCATGAGGCGCATGGGAAGGACGCCAATCGGCTGTCCAGCCTATCAGGCGAGGGACGTTCGTCGGCCACTACTATGATAGCGCTGAGTGCTTTGCAGCAACTCTTCGCTTTGCCGGAGCCAGCGCCAGGCCAGCCTGATCCGCGCAAGCTTCTGGGGTTCACGGATAACCGCCAAGATGCCGCACTTCAGGCGGGACACTTCAATGATTTCATCTTCTTGTTGACTCTGCGCTCTGGTCTGATCGGCGCCTTGCAGGACAATGCGGGTGTACTCACCGAAGAGCAACTCGCTGATTCTGTATTCAAAGCGCTAGGCTTTCATCAGGTCGAGCAAAGCATCCTCGTCGAATACTTACGGTCTCCAAAGTTAATGGGGCTAGCGCGACAAGAGGCCCAACGCACGCTGCGCTTCATCATCGCTTACCGCTTGTTGCGTGACCTTCGCCCAGGCTGGCGCTTTAATAACCCCAACCTCGACCAACTCGGCCTGCTGATGATCCGCTATCGCGGACTCGACGAGTTCTGTGCTGATGCAAACTCATTTGCAGACCACAGCGTGCTATCCAGACTTAGCCCAGCACATCGGGTACGGCTGAACGAACTGCTGTTCGACAATCTGCGTCGCCACTTGTGTCTTGAAACCAGGTACCTTGATCCGGTCGAGCAAGACAAAGCTCGCACCAGCGGTCACACCTACCTCACTGAGCGCTGGGCATTTGCTCCCGATGAAAAGCTCGAAACAGGTCGCTATTTGATTTTGGGCCGGCGCCCGGAATACAAGGGGAAACCACGTACGGATCTCGTCACCGGCGGCGCGCGATCACGCTTACTGCGTCAGCTTAAAACCTCAAGCTTCTGGCAGGACACGGTTTTCGCCAACGAAGTCAAACATTGGAACGATACAGAGTGGGTAAAGCTCATCGAGGCCACGCTCCTTGCCGCCGGGAATTACGGCTATGTGCAGAGGCATGCCATTGACACGCAGTTGGCGGGCTGGCGCCTGAACGCCGCGCGTTTGGATTGGTGTTTGACCACTGATCATCCTTTGGGCGAAGACAGCCGAGTTAACACCTTCTTCCGTGAATTGTATCTGAGCGTAGCTGACCTGTTGCGCCTACCTTCACATCCTATGTTCGAGTTCGAAGCTCAGGAGCACACCGCGCAGGTTGATGCCCCGCGGCGACAGCTGCTGGAGCAGCGGTTCCGCTACACGGACAAAGATCGAAACGACTGGTCGCAAAACCCAGCGCACGAAGCTCCGCTTGAGCGTTTGCCTGTAATGTTCTGCTCGCCCACCATGGAGCTGGGGGTAGACATCTCTGCGCTCAACACCGTGTACTTGCGAAACATGCCGCCCACACCGGCCAATTACGCCCAGCGAAGCGGCCGTGCGGGACGTTCCGGACAACAGGCTCTGGTTGTGACCTACTGCGCAGCACTTAGCCCGCACGATCAATGGTTCTTCCGCCATGCCACCGACATGGTCCACGGAGTGGTCCGTGCTCCAACGCTCGACTTGGCTAACCGAGATCTCGTGGACAGCCACCTTCAGGCCGTGTGGCTAGCCAGCACTCAGACCGCGCTGGACGCCAGTATCGCACCGATGCTTGATCTGGACCTGCCCGGCAAACCGCTTAAGCAGAGCTACCAAGATGCCTTCAATGCATCCGGCGTGCGGAAGCGGGCCTTGGATAGCGCGCAGCGCGTAGTCGATCAGTTACTGACTGAGTTGAACGGCAGTCACTGGTTTTCACAGGAGTACGTGCAGCAGGTCATTGAGCGCGCGCCCCAACAGTTCTCTGGTGCCCTGGAACGCTGGCGGGTTTTGTTCGACGCCACGCGGCAGCAGATGAACATGGCAGACCAGATTGTCAAGAGCCACACCGCCTCGCATGCGGAGCGCCAGAATGCCCAGCGCCGATATGGTGATGCTGCGCGCCAGTACGCGGTTCTACTCAAATCAGGCAATACTCAGAACACCGATTTCTACACATATCGCTACTTGGCTAGCCAAGGGTTCTTGCCAGGCTACAACTTCCCTCGCTTACCACTGATGGCTTGGATTCCTGCGCGCGGTGGGCAAATCACAAATGGCAAAGACGACGAGGGCAGTATGGTCAGTCGCCCCCGTTTTCTGGCGCTGTCGGAGTTCGGCCCACGTAGCCTCATTTACCATCAGGGGCGCATGTACCGCGTGGTACGAGCCAAGCTCAATGTGGGCAACGCCGACCACATTTCAGGCAGCAGTCAACTTGCCACGATCACTTCGTTGGTATGTAGCCAATGTGGCTACGGTCACCTAGGTGAGCCTGGAGGCGGGCAGCCGTTGGTTAACCGCTGCGAAAGCTGCGACGCACTGCTAACCGAAACCGATTGGGTGCGTGAGCTATATCGCATCGAAACCGTCGAGACGCTGCCGGTTGAGCGCATTTCGATCAACGACGAGGACCGACAGCGCCAAGGTTTCGAGCTGCAAACCACCTACCGTTTCTTACCGGGACCTGATGGCAAGATCCAGAAGCAAAAGGCCGATGTCCTACAAGGCGAAGAGGCTCTAGCTGAGCTCAGCTACGCTCCGGCCGCACGTATCTGGCGAATCAATCGGGGGTGGCGTCGTCGCAAAGACGAGGAACAACTCGGCTTCTACATCAACCCCATCACGGGCACTTGGAGCAAACAAGACGCTCCTGATACGGGTGAAGATGCTGGCGGTGACGATGCGCTCATGGAAAAAGTGCCCAATCAGCGGATCGTCCCGTTTGTTGAGGACCACCGCAACCTCCTGATCTTGGCGCCGACGCATGCGCTGCCTTTGGAAGCCATGGCCACGCTGCAGGCAGCACTTAAGCGCGGCATCGAGATGACCTTCCAGATCGAAGAGTCCGAGCTCGTGGCCGAGCCACTTCCAAAGCTGAACGAGCGACGAGCACTGCTGTTCTACGAAGCGGCCGAGGGGGGCGCCGGTGTGCTCACCCGTTTGGCCAACGACGCAGCCAGCCTAGCGCTGGTGGCCCAAAATGCATTGCGCCTTTTGCATCATCGCGACCCTGCAGATGACATTTGGCGGTTGGAAGACTTACCCGAAATGGAGCAGACCGATGACCTCGGTAACCACATTTGCGAGGCTGGCTGCTATCAGTGCTTACTTTCGTATTTCAATCAGCCGGATCACGAGCACATCAACCGTCGCAACCCGGAAGCATTGAAGTTGCTAGTAGCTATGGCGAATGCGCAGGTGAAGTTACGCCTTGCTGATGACATTGCACCCACCGGTCCCATGGCTAGTGATACAGCGTCGGACGACGACACCGCCGAAGCACGGTGGCTAGCCGCTTTGCATGCGGCGGGCTTACGTGCGCCTGATGCTTTGAATGTTGCAGTCAATCAAGGTGCTGCCATAGCCACAGCCCAGTACAAGACCGCACGAGCCCTAGTGTTCCTCAGCCCAATTGATGCAATCACAGCCACTACTCTGCAAGACAAAGGGTGGCAGGTGCTGGATTTTTCTGAACCCGAATTTTGGTCTGCCCGCTTTGCCGAATATCCAGCCGTGTTTCGCGTAACCGGCTAAGGACCCAAGACAACTCTCATGACAACACTTGAACACGATTTTTTGCCAGGCAACCTGGTTCGCGCCAGAGGCCGCGAATGGGTAGTGCAGACCGATTCTCGCCGCGACTGGCTGCGATTGCGGCCATTAGGCGGGGCTGAAGACGAAAGCATTGCACTGATTCCTGAGCTGGAGTTGGCACCGGTTGAGCACGCGACCTTCGACCTGCCTGACCCCGCTGTGGCGGGCAACCACGCGGCGGCCATTCTGCTGCGCGACGCATTGCGCCTCACACTGCGCGCCGGAGCCGGTCCTTTCCGCTCGTTCGGCAACATCGCGGTCGAGCCCCGTGGCTATCAACTGGTGCCTTTACTTATGGCCTTGCGCTTGTCCACCGTTCGACTGCTAATTGCCGACGACGTGGGCGTTGGCAAGACGGTCGAGGCCGGCTTGATTGCTCGCGAGTTGCTGGACCGTGGCGAGATCACACGCTTGGCCGTGCTATGCCCGCCGCACCTGGTCGAGCAATGGCAATCCGAACTGGAGATCCGATTCAACCTGCAAGCGGTTTCCCTCACCGCAGCATCGGCGGCCCGAGTGGAGCGCGAGTTGCCCCACGGTGTGGCCTTGTTTGATCACTATCCGGTGGTCGTTGTGAGCTTGGACTACATCAAGAGCGAGCGCAATCGCGAACAGTTCCTCGCTACCGCCCCGGAATGTATCATCGTCGATGAGGCTCACACGTGCGCCAGCAGCGGTGCAGGCAAGCAGTTACGCTTTGAACTGCTGCAACGCCTTGCGAGGGATGAGCACCGCCATCTGATCTTACTCACCGCCACACCCCACTCAGGCGACGAGGTTGCGTTCTATAACCTCTTATCCCTCTTGGATCAACGCTTCCTGGCATTGCAAGGCCGCATGTCGGCCAACGATCCTCTGCGCCAGGAGCTTGCGCGTCACTTCGTTCAACGCCGCCGCAAAGACATTGCAGAGTGGCAGACAGAAACCCAGGATGGTCGCGGCTTTGCTCGACGCATGAAAACCGAGCTCACCTATCAGCTTAGTGGTGACTGGGGTAGTTTCTTCGACGCCGTGCAGGACTACTGCCGTGAACTGGCCGAAACCGCTGAACACAACGCTGCTGCCGAGGGCTCTGACCTGATGTGGTACGTCACCTTGGCGCTGCTGCGCTGCGTTGCATCCTCACCCGCCGCAGCAGTCAAAGCCCTGACCACTCGACTGGAAGGCACTTTGTCTGCAGAACAATTGTTGACCGATGAGCGCCTACACGACGGTGAGGTAGACGACCTTTCTGCCAGCGACCTGGAGCCGCCTGCCCAACTGCAAGATGCATCTCGTCTGCAAGCATTGATCGCGACGGCGCAGCGTCTTTCGGGTCAATCCGGAGATCCCAAGCTGGCCGCGCTCATCCAGCATATCGGACAGTTGCTCAAAGACGGCTACCACCCAGTGGTGTTCTGCCGCTATATCGCTACCGCGCACTACGTGGCTGAACACATCAAGGCCAACTTCCCCCAGCCCACCATCGAGGCCATCACCGGTGAGCTCTCGCCGGAAGAGCGTCGGGAGCGTGTCGAAGACATGGGTGAGGCTGACAGCCGAATCCTAGTGGCGACTGACTGCCTGTCTGAGGGCATCAACCTCCAGCACCTGTTCACTGCCGTCATCCACTATGACTTAGCCTGGAATCCAACACGCCACGAGCAACGCGAAGGTCGAGTGGACCGCTTCGGCCAACAGGCACCCGAGGTGCGCTGCACTATGCTCTACGGGCAAGACAACCCGATTGACGGTTTTGTTCTGAAGGTCATCTTGCGCAAGGGCGAAGCCATACAGAAAGAGTTGGGGGTGATGGTGCCGCTGCCCGAAGACGACGTCCGCGTCAACCAGGCGTTGGTCAAGGCTGCATTGATGCGACGTGATCATGGTGCCCCGCCCATCATGCTGCAAGAGTCCTTCGACTTCGGTGAGCCCGAGCGCTTGCTGGCTCCGCTACAAGCCAAGTGGCAAGACGCACTGGATAAAGCCAAAGCCAACCGTACCGTGTTCGCGCAGCGCCGTATCCGCCCAGATGAGGTATTGCCGGAGTGGCAAAAGCAACAGCAAGCCCTGGGCACTCAAGGGGATGTGAAACGCTTCTTGCAGAGCGCTTGCATACGCCTAGGGTCACCGCTTGAGGGCGCACGCCGCGCCAATCAGGCCCGCTTTACGCCTCAGCATCTGCCTGAAGCCCTGCGCCTGCGCTTGGCCGACGAAGGCCTGGAATCTGAACAACTGATTGATTTGAGCGAGCTGCACCGCAGTCACCCGCTGGTGGGCATATTAGCTCAGCACCTGTTGGAAGACGCCCTTGGGAATACCCAGCCTGTGGCCGCCCGTTGCGCGGCCACGCTGACCAACGATGTGAACATGGTCACCACACTCTACCTGCTGCGCGTTCGCCACCAGTTAAGCTATGTGCGCAGGCGCGAGCCTTTCCAGATGATGGCGGAAGAGACCGTCGCCCTAGTCGTGCGTGGCCGAACCGACCCAGAATGGTTTTCCGATGAGTATGCTGCGCGGTTAATTGAATGCACTCCTAGCGGCAACCTGCCTTCTGAGGCGGTGCGGCGCGAGGTGCGCCAAGCCATCGAGTTCTTGGCCGCCCACCCGCAGCAATTGCAGGCCTTGGCTCAACAGCGGGCCGATACTCTGCTGGCCGATCATAAGCGCGTGCGAGAAGCCGCACGTGATGTGGGCCAATACAATGTCAAGCCTTGTCTACCAGTAGATGTGATGGGTGTGTACGTTCTGCTCCCAGATTCGCTGTAAGCCCGCCCCGAGAAAACAATATGAAACGCACCCGCAACAGCAAACGCCAAGCTGCACTCAACCTACCCACCATTCAACTGGAAGGCAGCTTGTTCCTGCCCGACCAGCTGGAAAAGGCCGCCCAAGGTCGGGCGGCAGATCAGACGGAGGTGGACTATGGCATACCCAAGGGCGTCAAACTCAAGGACGAGTACAGCCGTTCCTTTCAGATCGCCAGTGCGCAGTGGCAGCATTTTGTCACCCAGACGGAACGTACCGACGTGGACGCTCACCGGCTTACTATCGGCTTCGTGAGCGAACTGTTGCACGACGCGCTGGGTTATACCTCTGTGCAACAAGCCCTTGCCGTACCAGTAGGTGCAATGGCTTACCCCATCAGCCTAGTGGCCGGCCAAATGGCTGTTCTTGTCGCGCCGCACAGCATTGGGCTGGACGATGCAGATTCGCGGTTCGCAGCTGCTGGCGGTGGCAATCGCAAGAAATCTGCCTTTCAGGCTATGCAGGAGCTGTTGAACGCCAGCTCAGAACATACCTGGGGCATGGTCAGCAACGGCAAGCAACTGCGCTTGTTGCGCGATGCGGCCTCGCTGACGCGTCCCTCCTACCTTGAGGTTGACCTCGCGGACCTTCTGGGTGGTCAGCGCTATGCAGAGTTCGCAAACGTTTGGCGCCTGCTGCATGCCAGCCGCGCACCACAAGCTGATGGCATTACTTGCGTGTGGGAGCGTTGGCGCGAAGCGGGCAAGGCCGAAGGAACCCGTGTTCGCGATGGACTGCGTAACGGGGTGGAGAAAGCTCTACTTACCTTTGGCGAAGGATTCCTGCAGCACCCCGCGAATGACGCTCTACGCGCTGCACTCAACGATGGCAGCTTGAGCACAGACGCCTATTTCCAACAACTGTTGCGCCTTATCTACCGTTTGATCTTTGTGTTCACTGTGGAAGAGCGTGGCGTATTACATCCGTTAGATGACGGCGCTGAAGCACTGGCTGCACGCAAAGCCTATGCTGAAGGCTATGCCCTGAGCCGTCTGCGCGAACTTTGCCTCAAGCGACGCGCACGCAACCGGCATGACGATCACTGGCAGGCCGTCCGCATCGTCTGGCTCGGCCTGGCCCACGGTCAAGTTCGGCTGGCCTTGCCCGCCCTAGGCGGGTTGTTCGCAATGGACCAGTGCCCCGATCTGGATACTGCTGGATTGCAAAACACCCACCTGCTGGCTGCGTTGCAGCACCTGCGCTGGGCCGTGACCATCCAAGGTAAATCCAGCAGCCTCACCCCGGTGGACTACCGCAACATGGGGCCGGAGGAGCTGGGCAGCGTGTACGAGAGCCTTCTGGAGTTGGTACCCACAGTTGATCTGCCTGCACGCCGATTTGGCTTCATCGGAATTACCGAAGAAGGCAGTACCGCTGGCAATGCCCGCAAGACGTCGGGGAGCTATTACACGCCCGACAGCCTGGTGCAAGAGCTGATCAAAAGCGCGCTGGACCCCGTTATTGAACAGCGCGTGGCTGAGCAGCCTGAACAGCCGGTCGAGGCTCTGCTGTCCATCCGCGTCATCGACCCGGCATGCGGCAGCGGCCACTTCCTGCTCGCCGCCGCGCGCCGCTTGGCCGAAAAGCTCGCGCAACTGCGCAGCCTGCAAGGAGAGCAAGAAGGCGCCGTCAAACCCCAGGACTATCGCCATGCCCTGCGCGATGTGGTGGCCCATTGCATTTACGGCGTCGATCGCAACCCAATGGCCATCGAGTTAGCCCGTACCGCGCTGTGGTTGGAAGGATTTGAGGAAGGTCGCCCGCTTAGTTTCCTGGATCACCATTTGCAGGTCGGCGACGCACTGCTAGGCCTGACTGACCTTAAGGCGTTAGAACTAGGCATCGCCAAAGACGCATACAAACCCCTGAGCGGCGACGACAAGGAGCTATGTAAGCAACTGGCAAAAGCCAACACCGCCGCCCTGAAAGACTTGGCAAAAAAACGCGATGCCCACGCCTTCGGTCAGCTGGACGTGTCCAACCATAACGGCAGCGGGCTGACCGAGCTGCAAACCCTCGAAGCCCTGCCCGAGGACAGCGCAGCGCAAATCGCCGCCAAGGCCGAGGCATACAGCGCCTACCTGCGGCAAGCTCGCACCGGTCGCCTCGCACAGGCCGCCCACTTGCTGCTGGGGGCCTACCTGCTCCCCAAGCGCGCCGACACCGCCGCCCAGATCCCGACCACTGCCACGCTCTACCTCACGCTGCAAGGCGTGGCGTTGCCTGCCGATCAACAGGGTGCCCTGATCGCTGCAGTGGCCGCATGCGATGAAGCACGCGTGCTGCACTGGCCGCTCGCCTTTCCGCAGGTATTTGCGCAGGGCGGATTTGACTGCGTGCTGGGAAACCCGCCTTGGGAACGCATCAAGCTACAAGAGGAAGAGTTCTTTGCCACCCGCCACCGCGATGTTGCCCAAGCCAAAAACAAGGCCGAGAGAGCCGAACGTATTCAGTGGTTGAGCGAGGGCAGGCTGGCCAAGCAAATCTACCCACAGCACGAGCATCCACCACACGAATGCGAGGCAGAGCAGAGGCTGTACGCCGAATTCATCAGCGCTCGCCGCACAGCGGAAGCTGCTAGCCTTTACGCACATGTGAAAGGCGAGGACGGTGGCCGCTATCCGCTCACAGGTCGCGGTGACTTGAATACTTACGCATTATTTGCAGAGAGCATCTGCCAGATTACCCACCCTAACGGACGAGCGGGCTTCATCGTTCCAACAGGCATTGCCACAGATGATGGAACCAAAGCATATTTCGGACATCTCTCTCAACAAGCGCGACTGGTGAGTCTGCTGGGGTTCTGGGAAATCCGACGACTCTTTCCAGGGACAGATAGCCGTGACTCCTTTTGCCTTCTCACAATCGGCGCGGCCCCAGAGGCGAACTTCATCTTCCATGCAAAGGAGCTGATTGACCTGGCCGATGAACGCCGCCGCTTCCGCCTCACACCAGAGGAATTCAGACTCATTAATCCGAATACTCTCACCTGCCCGATTTTCCGCAGCAAACACGACGCTGAGCTAACCAAAAAGATTTATCGCATTTTGCCTGTGCTTATCGACGAAGGGCGACCCGACGGCAATCCGTGGAGCATCGGTTTCACGGCCATGATGCACATGTCCGGCGACAGCCACCTATTTGCCGAAAAACCAGCAGAAGGTTTTGTGCCACTTTATGAAGCTAAGCTGATTCACCAGTTCGACCACCGTTGGGCCACCTACGGGGCAGATGGCAACAGCCGCGACATGAGCGATGCAGAAAGAGGGGACCCAAGATGCGTGATGACACCCCATTATTGGGTGAGCCAGGCCGAGGTAGAGAAACGCCTGAAGGACAAGGGGTGGGCGCGCGATTGGCTGATGGGATGGAGGGACATCTGCCGTGCGACCGACGAGCGCACAGTGATTGCAAGCGTGATGCCGCGAGTTGGCGTCAACCACAAGACTCCGCTCTTCTTCCTAGACCAAACTCTATCGGTCGCGCACAGTGCCGCCATGCTCGCCAACTTTAATTCATTGGTGCTCGACTATGTAGCCCGCCAAAAGGTCGGTGGAACTTCTCTTGCCTACTTCTACTTGAAGCAGCTCCCGTTTTTGCCCCCCGAGCGCTACACTGATGCCGATCTCGCTTTCATCGTGCCGCGCGTGCTGGAACTCACCTACACTGCTCAGGACTTGCAAGCTTGGGCTAAGGACTTGGGCTTTGACGGCCCGCCCTTCGTCTTCAATCCACCGCGCCGCGCCGAAATACGCGCCGAACTCGACGCCTACTACGCCCACCTCTACGGCCTGACTCCTGAAGAGTTGCGCTATATCCTCGATCCCTATGAAGTGTTAGGCGAGGACTACCCGAGTGAAACCTTCCGCGTGCTCAAAAAGCGCGAAGTGAAGGAGTTTGGTGAGTACAGAACTCTGACCTTGGTGATGCGAGAGTTCGGCCGCATGACTCTTGTCGGGGACAAAAGAGAGTCCTATGTCAGCCTGCTCAACCCGCCGCCAGGTGTGCAAGCGGCACCTGGCTACTCGACGCATGGTGTCATCTGCGACGAGGCCGACGCCCATCTTGCCGGCCTGATGCTGACCATGATCAAGCAAGCACAACGTCTGCCCCGCCGTACGCTGACGCAGTCGCTGACCTTGGCGAGCCAGCCCGACTTGCAGGCAAGCTTTGTCGATGCGCCGGGGGGCGCATTGCTCCACTCGTTTGCGCAGTCGCATCCGGGGGTGTTTGACAGTTCCCGGCTGGGAGGTGATCGCGTCCATCAGTGGCTTCGCCACTTTGAGTCGACCGGTGTGGTCCGGCTTGACGTGGCCAGCGATTCTATTGAACGTGTCGCTTCGGCTGCTTGGCCTGCCGAAGCGCTGGTGGCTAGCGATACCGCTCAAGTTGCAGTGTTGCTGGTTCAAACCGCGACCCAAGCCTTCGCCAGAATGGCTTCAGCCGGGGAGGACTTAGCCTCTCCCCGTCCCCAGAAACAGGCCTGATTAAGAGGAGAGAACGGTGGAGCAACTAACCCAGCACCTTCCAGCCGAAAGGAACGCGCCACGTCTGTGGTTCGAGCGCTTGATCCTCTTTTCCGAACCTGGTGACGACCATGTGCTGCGCACGATCTCGTTTCAACGCGGCCTGAACATCGTCTGGGCCAAGGAACCGAGTGCTGGCCACGCACAGGGCACCCGCGCGGCTGGGCATGGTGTGGGCAAGACTTCACTGTGTCTGTTGCTGCGCTTTTGCATGGGCGATGCATCCGATGCCGTGGCGGAGCTGCGAGAAGAACTGGTCCGGGAGTTTGCTCAAGGTGGCCTCGTCGCCGTCCTGCATGTGGACGGACAGCCATTCACATTGTGCCGATATTTCAACGCGCATAAGGAGGGAATGGCCTATCTGGGGACAGACATCACCGGGATCTGGACTCGCCAAGCCGAGTGCGGCGACCGTGCCTTCCTCAAAAAGCTTGCCGACGATATGATGGGGCGGGTCTCGCCCAAGTCCATTCCCGAGACCGGCCAGCCCATCGAGTGGCGTCATCTACTGGCCTGGATCAGCCGGGATCAGGGGGCACGCTTCAAGTCTTTCTATACGTGGCGCGATGGTGAGGGCAACCTGTTGCAGAGACGGCGGCAAGACCCGCCCATCGTCATGCGGGCCGTGCTGGGTCTACTGGACAAGGGGGAGTCTGCTCTGCTCACTCGGGCGGCTGAGCTTGAAGAAGGTCTGAAGAAGGCCCGTGAGAAGACAGAAGAACTTCTGAAAGAGCCTTTCTTGATCCGGCGCCGCATTGAGTCGAGCCTGAGAGCACAAGGACAGTTACCGGCTGATCTGCCCATCCGCACCGACGATCTTTTCGCCGACTCAGTGGAGCGGCGCATCAAGGCGGCCAGTGAAGACGCCGAAGCGCGCCTTGCTCTGTGGGATACCAAACAGGAAGCGGATGATCTGGCCTTGGCCGAACTGCGGGCAGGGCTGAAGCAGCTACAAGCTGAGTACGACCGGGCGGAAGCTGAGTACAAGTATGCCGATGCGGCCCGGCAAGGTGACGAGAAGGCGTTTCTCTCTCTTGGCGCTCAACTCTTGGAGCTCCAGCAACTGACAGGGCATTGCAAGCACGGAAGGCTGGAGTTTGCCGATTGCCAGCATGTGCAGGAGGAGATGAATAAGCTGAAGCAATTCAGCTTCCACGACGCCCGCGACAAGCCAAACCTTAAGCAGGCCATGGAGGTGTCCATCGGGTTCGCCGGAAAAGCGCTGGAGCGCAAGGAGGCCATATGGCGACGCCTTGAGGAAATGCGCCGGGAAGAAGGAACGCTGGTCGCCGCGCTGCAGAAGACGCGCATGGCCAGAAGAACGGCAGAGATCGAGGCGAACAAGTGGCCCACCCTGCTGGATGAACTGACTCGTTGGGAAGCCACGGCTGGATCTGCACTGGCCCAGGCCGACATTGAAGCTTCCCGGGCGAATGTACGCCGAGTCGAGCAAGAACTGAATGGCGTGCAAACCAAGTTGGCTGTCGCGCAGAAGAGCAAGTCTGACCACGAAAGGGCGCTAGCGGCCATCACCGACGCGCTGACGCAGCAGTTGTTTCCCGATGGCGCATTTGGCGCTTTCGATCCTCGCGACGAACAGCGTCCGTTTCGCTTGTCCATGCGCGGTGGAGAAGCTTTCCGCGTCTTGGAAGTGCTACTGGGGGATGTAGCTTGCATGCTGAACAGCCCTCGCGCAGCCGGTGCGCTGCCAGGGCTGTTCATCCACGACTGCCCACGCGAAGCCGACATGAGCACAGGGCTATACGAGAACTTCCTGTCGCTGATTGACACCCTGCAAAGGGAGCAGTACCCAGACGGGCAATTGCCATTCCAGTACATCGTCACCACGACCACGCCGCCGCCTATCGGTCTGCAAGGCGACGTGGTGCGACTGACTCTCGACCCGAGCACAGATCAGGGGCTACTGTTCTGCAAGCGCTTCGTGGTCGAGCGGCAACGCGTTTTGCCATAGGTGACTGAAGAATGAATCCGCTACAACGAGCGCTGATCGAGAAGCTCGGCCATGACTATGGCTTTGAACACGTTCTGGCCAGTGATGCGGGGTGCGTGGTACTGGCTTCAGCACGACATCCTGCAAATGCAAGAGTAACGGTGCCGCCATCGGGTGGATATTTGCTGTACTTACTGGCTGACACGCCCGCACTGCTGCCTGAAATGAATCGTACTTTTGGCCAAGAGAGCACAGCGGCCGGTTTTGTTGCCAAATCTGAGGCACGCTTGGCAGCGTTTCTCCGCCGTGCGGCCGGACTAGCACGCGCCTTGCCCAGTCAGGCGGCCCAGGACTATGAGGCATCTGTGGCCACCCAACTGGCGCAACTGCCTACAGGCGTGAAAGGCACAGAGGTCGAGCGGCTGGTGCGTCAACGTGTCGGTCAGCAGAAGTTCCGCGAAGCCATGCTCGATTATTGGGGCGGTGCGTGCGCGGTGACGGGGCTAGCGTTACCCGAAGTTCTGCGAGCCAGCCATGCCAAACCCTGGTCAGAGTGTGAAAGCGATGCGGAACGGCTGGACGTGTTCAACGGCTTCTTGCTGGTGGCCAACCTGGATGCGCTATTTGATCGCTTCCTGATCAGCTTTGACGACGGAGGGCATATCTTGGTGTCATCGCGAGTTGGGCACGTTGAGCAAACGCGTCTAGGATTGGTGGCAGGTATGACGCTGCGCTGGCTGACTGATCCACACCGAAACTACCTCGCTTTGCACCGGGCGCGTTGCGGTGATCTCAAGCCGATAGCATGAATGAGGGACCACGGGAGGCATTTTCCTCATGCAGCGTTAAAAGGCCAGCAGGAACGCATCTTCGATAAGTACAAAGGCAGCAAGTTTGTTTTGCGTGACCATGCAGAGGGCGGCCTACAAGTTCAGTTCTTCTTGTTCGCGCTTTGATAACGCGCCAACCGGTTTGCTGGAGTTTGACTTGGGCAATTGCCGCCAGGAAGCCGAGATAGGGAGCGTCCTTATTGCAGCGTCGCCAGCTGGCGGGCGAGGGTGTCGCCGATGCTGTCCTTGGTGTGGTCGATGTGCTTGCGCAGCAGCTTGACGGCTTTTTCCTGCTCCCGCGCCAGCACCGCCTTCATCAGCACCTGGTGCTCGTTGCTCTTGTGGCGCTCGGTCTGGCGGTGCAGCGCCGAGTAGCGGCGATAGCGCTCGGCGCGGTCGAACAGCGAATCGATCATGTTCAGCAGCAGCGGCGAGGGGCAGGCGGAGAACAGCGCGAAGTGGAAGGCCTTGTGGCGCTCCGACCATTCGTCGTCCAGCGCCACCGGGCCGGGGCCGAGCCGCTTTTCCACCACGCTGAGGCGGTGGAAGGCGGCCAGCACGTCGCCTTCCCAGGCGTCGTCGCCATATTGCATGGCGTCGGACAGGGCTTCGCCCTCCAGCAAGCTGCGGATACGGGAAATTTCGTGGAAGTCTTCCACCGTGAGCGGGGCCACGCGGAAGCCCTTGTTGTCGCTGGCGTTGACGATGCCTTCCTGCGCCAGCCGGTTCAGGGCTTCGCGGATCGGCGAGCTGCTCAGGTCGTAAGCCTTGGACAAGGCCTCGACCTTGAGCTTGCTGCCGGGCGCCAGCTCGCAGCAGACGATGGCGCGCTTCATTTTGGTCAGGGCGACCTCGATCAATGAAGCGCCCTCTGCCGGTTGAGCGAACAGATTAGCCATGACGTTATCCTGAATATCTACACATTCCTCATTTTATGCCTAAAACTACAGAAAATGCAAATTCCGGCAACGTGGCGTATCAGGCCGCCAGGCTGGCCTCGGCGGCATCGGCGGACGGGGCCGCCAGCAGACGGGCCAGGTTGTCGAGCAGGGCCGCGCCGCCGGCGGCCGAGGCGGCGCCGCCAAACACGTAGTGGTCGGGCCGCACCAGCGCCACCTGGCAGCCGTGCTGCCGGAACCAGCCGGCCAGCACGCCATCCTGCTCGCGGTAGTCATGCGGGCCGCTCGCCGTCTCGTCCGCCAGGCGCGCCAGCACCAGCGGCAGGCCGGGATGGCGCGCCGCCGCCTGTTGCAGCGCCTCCAGCGGCACGCCCGGCGCCGCCACCAGCCGGAAGGTGGCGCCGGTGAATTCGTCCAGCAGGCCGCTGAGGCCGGCGCTATTGACCACGCGCGGCTGGGGGAACAGTTTGCCGCGCACGCCCGCCGCGTCGTCCGGCGCCAGCAGGCCGGATGCCAGACCCGGGATCAGCGACTGACGGATGGTCGGTCCGTCGGCGGCGGCCATTTCTTCCAGCATGCGGGCATCGCGCTCGGCGGCTTTGGCCGGGTCGCGTTCGCAGATCACCTGGCCCAGTCCCTTGGTCACCAGCGTGGTGCTGCGCACGTGCGGCAGGCGCTCCTGCTGGTAGGTGTCGAGCAGCGCCTCGGACGCCTGGCCGCGGCACACCATGGCCAGCTTCCACACCAGGTTGGACGCGTCGCGGATGCCCTGGCACATGCCTTGCGCCATGAACGGCGGCGTCATGTGGGCGGCGTCGCCGAGGAAGAACTGGTTGTCCTGGCACCAGGTCTTGAGCACCAGCGCGTGGAAGCGGTAGGCCGAGGCGCGCCAGATTTCGTACTCGTGCGGTTGCAGCCAGCGCGAGATGAGCTTGCGGATGGCCTCCGGCTGCTGGATGCTGTCCGGCGTTTCATCGTGGTTGATGGTGAATTCCCAGCGCCGGTGCAGGCCGGGGCCGACGATGTAGCTGCTGGGACGGGCGGTTTCGCAGAACTGGACGTTGGTCTCGGGTAGGCGGCCCAGCGCCTCCGGCTTGACCAGCACGTCGACCACCATCCAGGGCTCGTCGAAGGCCAGGTCTTCCATCTCCAGCCCGAGCCGGGTGCGCAGCGGGCTGGTGCCGCCATCGCAAGCCAGCACGTAGCGCGCCGTGACGCGGCTTTCGGCGCCATCATGGCGGCGCAGCAGGACGCTGGAGCCGGCGCCCTCGGGCGTCACGGAAATCACCTCGGTGCCCAGCTCCACGCTGACGCCGGGCAGGGTGTTCAGGTTGCCGCGCAGCGCGCCTTCCACCGCCGGCTGGGAGAACACATAGTTGGAGGCCCAGCCCAGCGGGTAGGGTGCGCCGGCCGGCGCGATGCGCTTGATGACGCGGCCGCCGGTGGTCTGGTATTCCGAGGTGCGGTAGGGCAGCACCGCGTCGGCGATCTGTTCGGCGATGCCGAGGTTGCCGAAGATGCGCATCACTTCCTGGTCCAGGCCGAAGGCGCGCGGCTTGTCGTAGATGTCCAGCATCTTGTCGACCGCCAGCGTGTTCAATCCCCAGCTGCCGGCCAGGTTGGCCGCCACCGCGCCCACCGGTCCCATGCCGATGATAAGCAAGTCAAAATCCATGTTTGTCTCCTGTGTCATTATCTGCTGAGCTTATGCTTTTGTATATGCCGTCTTGACGGTGGTGAAGAACTCCGCCGCGTAGCTGCCCTGTTCGCGCGCGCCATAGCTGGAACCCTTGCTGCCGCCGAACGGCACGTGGTAGTCCACGCCGGCGGTTGGCACGTTGACCATCACCATGCCGGCCTGCGCGTGCCGCTTGAAGTGGGCGGCGTGGCGCAGCGAGCTGGTGCAGATGCCGGCGGTCAGGCCGAAGGGGCTGGCGTTGGCGATGTCCAGCGCATGCTCATAGTTGTCGGCCGGGATGGCGCAGGCCACCGGGCCGAAGATTTCCTCCTGGGCGATGCGCATGGCCGGGGCGGCGTCGGCGAACAGGGCGGGACGCATGAAGTAACCTTCGGTGTCGCGTTGCAAAGCCTCGCCGCCGAAGACCAGCCGCGCGCCCTCGTCGCGGCCGATGGCCACATAGTCCAGGTCCTGTCGCAGCTGGGCGGCGTCGGCCACCGGGCCGATCTGGGTGTCGGGGCGCAGCGCGTGGCCGACTTGCAGCGTGGCCAGCTGTTCCTGCATGCGCTGGACAAAGCGCGGATAAATGCCTTTTTCCACGATGAAGCGCGACGAGGCGGTGCAGCGCTGCCCGGTCGAGAAATAGGCGCCCTGGATGGCGCAGTCGACGGCGGTGTCGAGATCGGCGTCGTTGAGCACCAGCAGCGGATTCTTGCCGCCCATCTCCAGCTGCACCTTGGCGCGGCGCTGGGCCGCCGTGGCCAGCAGCCGGTGTCCGGTCTCCACCGAGCCGGTGAAGCTGATCGCCGCCACCGACGGCGACTCGATCATGGCTTGCCCGACCACGCCGCCGCGCCCCATCACCAGGTTGAACACGCCGGCCGGCAGACCGGAGCGGCTGATGATCTCGGCCAGCGCCCAGGCGCTGCCGGGCACCAGGTCTGCCGGCTTGAACACCACCGTGTTGCCGTAGGCGAGAGCGGGTGCGATCTTCCAGGCCGGGATCGCCATCGGAAAGTTCCACGGCGTGATGATGCCGACCACGCCGACCGGCTCGCGCGTGATGTCGACCTCGATCTCGGGCCGCACCGAGGCCAGCTTGTCGCCGCGCTGGCGCAGCGCCTCGCCGGCGAAAAACTTGAAGATGTGGCCGGCGCGCGCCACCTCGGCCACCGCTTCGGCCAGGGTCTTGCCTTCCTCGCGGGCCAGCAGGGTGCCCAGGTCCTGTTGACGGCGCAGCAGTTCGGCGCCGATGAAGTCGAGCGCGATGGCGCGCCGCTGGATGCCGGCATGGGCCCAGGCGTGCCGGGCGTCGCTGGCGGCGGCGATGGCTTGCCTCGCCTGCACGGCGTCGGCCTGCGCATACACGCCGACCAGCTCGCCGAGATCGGAGGGATTGAGGTTCTCGCGGACGGTGGGGCCGGTCACCCACTCGCCGCCGATCAGGTTGGCGTGCATGGCGTCAGGCTTCGTCGGCCACCGGATTGGACAGGGTGCCGATCTGCGAAATCACCACCTCGTAGCGGTCGCCGGCCTTCAGGAACACCGGCGGCGTGCGCTTGAAGCCGATGCCGCTCGGGGTGCCGGTGGCCAGGATGTCGCCCGGATTCCACGGCAGCGCTTTGGAAATGTAGGCGATCAGCGCCGGGATGTCGAACGCCAGCTCGGACAGCTTGCCGTGCTGCATGCGCTCGCCGTTGAGCAGGCCGGTGACGGTCAGTTCGCGGTAGTCGGCGATCTCGTCGGCGGTGACCAGCCACGGGCCGATGGCGCCGGTGGCGGCGAAGTTCTTGCCCATGCCGTACTGGTGGGTGTGGAACTGCCAATCGCGCACGCTGGCGTCGTTGAAGCAGGTATAGCCGGCCACGTGTTCCATGGCGTCGGCCGGGTCGATGTGCGCGCCGCCCTTGCCGATCACCACGGCCAGCTCGGCCTCGAAGTCGAAATCGGCCGAGGCCTTGGGGCGCAGCAGCGGCGCCTCGTGCGCCAGCAGGGTTTCGCTGTAGCGCTGGAAGATCACCGGATACTGGCCCACCTTGCGGCCGGCCTCAGCGGCGTGTTCCACATAGTTGATGCCGACACACACCACCTTGCCGGGACGCGGAATCACTGGCGCCAGCTGCACGCTGTCGAGCGCATAGTCGGCCTTGGCGGCGGCGACCAGTTGGCCTGCTTGCGCCACCAGCGCGTTGTCCGCGAGCAGGGCCGCCAGATCTGGCACGCCGTTCAGGCGATGGGTCAGTTCCACCACGCCGTTGGCAGTGACGGCGCCAAAGTGCGCCTGGCCGGCGCGGTGATACGAAATCAGTTTCATGCTTTTCTCCTTGGGTCTATGTCGGGCGACGATGCAGACGATTATAGGATTAATTTTTAATTTTGTGCACAAAAATATTTAGTTTGCATAAAAATGACTGCTATGTATAATCGGTGACAGGATACTTTTGCGGCCGCAGTGCCGCCTGACTGAGGAGAATTGCATGTCGCTCGTGAATGTGCGGAAGTACAAACTGGATGTGGAGGAATGCTGGCACGAGGGCGGGCCGCGGCTGGCCACGCCGCTGCGGGTGGCGGTGGCGGCGGCGGTGGTGAAGAACCCGTTTACCGGCCGCTATGAACCGGACCTGCTGCCGTTCATGGCGGAACTGCGCCAGCTGGGCAGCGAACTGTCGGCGCGCGCGATTGCCGCGCTGGGCGGCGTGGAGGCGGTGCAGGCCTACGGCAAGGCCGCCATCGTCGGCGAGGATGGCGAACTGGAACATGGCGCCGTGTGGCACGAGGCGGGCGGCTGGGCCATGCGCGAGGCGCTGGGGCAGCCCAAGGCGATCGTGCCGTCGGCCAAGACCATCGCTGGCATCGGCACGCGCCTGATCGTTCCACTGGGCCATGTGCAGGCGGCCTACGTGCGCAGCCACTTCGGTTCGGCCGAGATGACGATCTGGGACGGTCCGCGCCGTGACGAGATCGTATTCGGCCTGGCCATGGCGACCGGCGGCCGCGTGCATGCGCGCCTGGGCGGCCTGGCGGCGGCTGACGTAGTGGGCAACGACGGCCTGCGATAATACAAAAAACAGGAGGAGACCATGAAAATACGACGCATCGTCACCGGCCACGACGGCCAGGGCGCATCCATCTTTGCCTTGGATGCGCCGGCGCCGCGCGCCAGCGTGATTCCCGCCATTGCCGGCCACGCCTTCGCACAAGTGTGGGCGACCGGACCGGGCGCCAGCGTGCCGTGGAACGGCGCCGACCCGACGCTGGGTGGCGGCTCGCTGCTGCCGGCCGCCGGCGGCAGCAGCCTGCTGGTGGTGGCGTTTCCGCCGGCCGAGGTCTTCATGCGACCGGACTTCGATGGCGCCGCCGCCGGCGCGCAACTGGCGGCGGCCGCACCCGGCCTGATCGACACCTTCGAAGCCGACCATCCCGGCATGCACACCACCGACAGCGTCGATTATGGCTTTGTGCTGGACGGCGAAATCTGGCTGGAGCTCGACCATGGGGAAGAGAAGCTGGTACGTCCCGGCGATATCGTGGTGCAGAACGGCACCCGCCACGCGTGGCGCAACAAGACCGACAAGCCGGTCACGGTTGCCTTCGTGCTGGTGGGCGCGCAGCGCACATGAGCGCCGAGATGCAGGCGCGGCTGTTCCTGGAGGCGCGCAGCCAGAATCGCTGGCTGCCGCGCCCGGTGCCGGACAGCCTGTTGCGCGAGTTGTACGAGCTGATGAAGTGGGGCCCGACCAGCATGAACAGCTCGCCGCTGCGGGTGTTGTTCCTGCGCAGCGAGGAGGCGCGCCAGCGGCTGCTGCCGGCGATGGCCGCGCCCAACGTCGACAAAGTCCGCACGGCGCCGGTGCTGGCCATCGTTGCCTACGACACCTGCTTCTACGAGCGGATGCCTTACTTGTTCCCGCATCGGCCGGAAGCCGGCGATCTGTTCCGCCGCAACGTCAAGCTCAGCCAGGACACCGCCTTCCGCAACAGCAGCTTGCAGGGCGCCTACCTGATGGTGGCGGCGCGCCTGCTGGGGCTGGATTGCGGGCCGCTCTCCGGCTTCGATGAGCAACGAGTGAACGACACGTTCTTTGCCGACAGCTCCCTGCGCGTCAACTTCCTCTGCGGCCTCGGCTACGGCGACCCTGACGGCCTGTTCCCACGCCACCCGCGCCTGCCATTCGAGGAAGCCTGCCAACTGCTGTAGCGGCCGCGCTAGAAGCAGTGTTCTGTCGACGGGAAGGACTTCTCCTTGACTGTTACGACATAACTACGAATGGCATCCGCTATGCTCGATTGTCCGGCCATGAAATTGCGGACGAAGCGCGCTTTTTTGCCAGGGAAGACATCCAGCATGTCGTGCATGACCAGCACCTGGCCGGAGCAATCAGGGCCGGCGCCTATGCCGATGGTCGGCATTGAAAGCGCTTCGGTCAGTTCCTTGCCCAATGCGGCAGGTATGGCTTCAAGCAGGAGCATGGAGGCTCCTGCCGCTTCCAATGCAAGCGCTTCATCTTTCAAGCGTTGCGCCGCTTCGGCGGTTTTCCCCTGGACTTTGAAACCGCCGAGCTGGTGCACATATTGCGGTGTCAGGCCGAGATGGGCGAAAACCGGTATGCCGCGCTCTGTCAGAAACTGTACGGTATCGCGTAGCCATAGGCCGCCCTCGATTTTGACCATCTGCGCGCCGGCCTGCATCAGCTTGACCGCATTCTCATAAGCGGTCCGGGGTGTGCCGTAACTGCCGAAAGGCATATCCGCCGTCAAAAACGCAGTGCGGTTCCCGCGAGCGACACATTCCGTATGGTACGCAATGTCGTTGACGCTTACCCCTAGTGTGGTGCCACGGCCCTGGCAGACGTTACCCAAGGAGTCGCCTACCAGCAGCATATCAACGCCGCATTGATCCATCAGCGTTGCGAAGCTGGCGTCGTAGCAGGTCAGCATGGCGATCTTTTCGCCGGCGTTTGCCATTTCCCGCAGACGCGGCAAAGTCACCGATGTTGAACGGTTTGGAAGGTACGCGTTCATTTTTTTCCTTTCTTAAAAGCTCAACGTGCGCAACAACCCTGCCGTCGTCACGCCAAGTAATACAGTGGGGAGCATGGACAAGCGGGTTGCAGCCAGCACCGTCACGGCAAGCGCCAGCAAGTCCTCTACACGATTGCTCACGAAATGTGGTGCAATCACCGAGATCAACACGCAGCCAGGCGCCGATTCAAGTACCTGCATGGCGCGCGGGCTTAACGTCCGGTTGCGTAGCGCGAGGTAGCCAAGTATCCGCGTGAGATAGGTGGTGACCGCCATTGCCAATATCGACAGTACAGTGGTGTAGCTGATCATCGCTTGCTCCCCGCAAAAAGATACGCGGAGATCAGTCCGGATAACGCGCCGGCGGCGACGTACCAGGCGCCAGGTACCGATCGATATGTGATCGCCGCAACGGCGAGGCTGATGAACCACGGACGGGAAGGTGCGAAGCCTTTCCACATTCCTCGCAGCAGCACCAGAAAGACCGCCGGAAAAGCCATCTGCAAGCCGAAGGCTTCCAAGTCTGTGATCATGGGGCCGAGCAGGGCGCCGAGTGTGGTGAAAAACACCCAGGTCATATACAGCCCGATTGAGGCGCCCAGATAGTATCGAAGATTGAACCCGCCTGGCTTCTCGCGGGCCTGTGCATCCGCCAGCCCCATGGCCCAACTCTCATCACACATGAGGAAGAGCGCAGGTAGCGCCTGCCGCTTTGGAAGATGCCGCAAATGAGGCGCGAGCACAGCGCCCATCAGCAGGTGACGACTGTTGATCAGGAACGTCATCGCGACGAGCAGGGCCAGTTGTGGCGGTGAGCTCCAGAGGGCAATGGCGGCGAACTCGGAGCCGCCGCCGAAATTCAATCCGGTCAATAGCGGTACTTCCATCGGGCTAAACCCTTTGCTGCTTGCCTGCGCACCCAGGACCAGAGCGAAAGGAATAAAGCCTGCCATGACAGGTAATGCATCCCTCAAGCCCCGGCGCGCAGGAAAATTGAATAAGCTAGTCATCGTCACCAATCTCTGCAAGAAAATTGGCATTCTGAGCTAAATTCGTTGAAATTTTTGTGCGTTGTTGTCTACGGTTTGCCACTACATTGGATGTGTATGCCGTATATTCTGTAGATCGTGCGTTTTTATGCCAAGGATTTCAAATGGAGTTAAAGCTAGACAAAATCGATCACAAAATTCTGAACGAACTTCAGCGGGACGGACGCTTGCCGAATGTAGACCTGGCCAAACGCGTAGGGCTATCGCCGTCGCCCTGCCTGCGCAGGGTGCGTCTGTTGGAGGAGGCGGGAATCATCGATCGCTATGTGGCATTGCTCGACCCGGCAAAAGTGGGGGCGGGCATGACGGTGTTTGCGCGTGTCTGGCTGGTGGGACAGGACGAGAAGACGGTGAACACCTTCATCTCTGCCGTAAAAGACATGCCGCAGGTCACCGAGTGTTATTTGATGGCTGGCGACTGCGACTTCCTGCTGCGCGTCGCCGTCGCCGACCTGGACGCCTATCGGCAGTTTCAGGTGCTCTACCTGACCCGTCTGAAAGTGGTGCAGAGCGTCAAGAGCGAGATCCCGATGCAGAAGATAAAGCACACATCGCAAATCATGTTGTAATCGAGGTGGCGGTTGGTTGACAAATATTTTTTTGATCTGTAGTTTGTCAACCATGGGAACCCCAATACATGAACGGATACGTCGAGCAAGAATTTCCAGAGGGTTGACTCTGGAGGCCTTGGCGCAAGAGCTCGGCGATATCACCAAGCAAGGACTCAGCAAGTTCGAGAAGGGCCTTGCTGTGCCAAGTTCGACCCGGCTATTGCAGCTGTCCAAGGCCTTGGGGGTGAAGCCGGAGTATTTTTTCCGCTCCAATACCGTTTCTCTGGCACCACTTGAATTTCGTAAGCTCTCCAGAATGCCGGCATATCGACAGGAACAAGTCCAGGAAATGATGCGAGATCATCTGGAGCGCTATCTCTCGTTGGAAAAAAGTTTTGATGAGAATTTGTCGATCAAGCTGACTCCGGCACGATCGGTTGCGGTCAATTCCATTGATGATGCTGAATCGGCTGCTACGTGGTTGCGGAAGAAATGGGGTGTCGGCAATGACGCGATTGCCGACCTTATCGATCTTCTTGAGAACCAAGGTTTCAAAGTCGTTCTTCTAAACGGGATCGACAACTTTGACGGCGCTTGCGCGGCGACTGTCGATGAGCGCAACGTGCTCTTCGGGCTCAACGGTGACAGGCCAGGCGAGCGTATGCGTTTTACCGCTGCCCATGAGCTGGGGCACTGGATAATGAAGCTTCCGCAGCATATGCCTGAGAAGGACAAGGAGCGTTGTTGCCACCGTTTTGCCGCGGCATTCCTGTTCCCGGCCGGGCAAGTCAAGCTGGAGTTCGGCGTTCATCAAAGGTCCAAAGTGCATCCACAAGAGCTTTTCAATGCCAAGAAGACCTACGGCGTCTCCATGGCCATGATTAGTCTGCGATTAAAAGATTTGGGGTTGTTGAGTGACGCTGGTTATCGATCCTTGCTTATCCAGTTTGGCCAGCAGGGGTGGCGCAAATCCGAGCCTGGCGCGCTGCCCAGCGAGCGGCCCCGGCGGTTTGAATCGCTGACGTTCCGTGGGTTGTCCGAAGATATTTTTACTATCTCACGGGCCGCCGAGTTGCTCCAGATTCCCATTAGCCGATTGACCGACCGTGTTCTTGGAGCCCTTTTGCACGAATGAGTTCCATTGCTCGCTGGCGGACGTTTCCTGTTATTTTCGCAAATCAGCGGGCGCTGTCGATGATGGAGCCGCCATCAGGGGTGAGGCTTGATCCGGTGATGAATTGGCTGTCTTTGCTGGCCAGGAAGAGCACGACCGGCGCGATGTCTTCTTCTGGCGATCCATACCGGCCAAGAGGATTGGTCGGTGCCGGCACATTGGCTTCCGGGCCCCATGTCTCGGCGACGGGCAGTACGTTGTTCACGGTGATTTTATCGGCAGCCCATTCGCGCGCGGCGGTTCGCGTCAGCGCGCGTACCGCCTCTTTCGCCATGTTGTAGGGGCCATACCCGGCCAGGCCGACCACACCGGCCATGGAGCCGAAGTTGATGATGCGTCCCTCGCCACTCTTTTTGAGGTGGGGGTAGGCCGCCTGCATGGCGCGCAGATAGGCGACCGGGCCCAGGTCGAAGTTGCGCTGTAGCTGTTCAGCCGACAGGTCGAGAATGGATGAGAAGGGCGCACTTGGATCGAAGGCGTTGTTGACGAGGATGTCGATGCCGCCGTACAAGGACGCCACTTTCTCGATTGCCGCCTTGAGTTGTTCCGCGTTGCCGATATCGCACGGGATGCCAACCGCAGTGCCGCCGGTCGCCGTAATGCTGGCCACGACAGCGTCCACGTTCGCGGGTGTGAGCGACAGCACCGCCACTTTGGCTCCCTCCGCTGCGAACAATTTGGCGGTGGCACGGCCGATGCCGCGCCCCGCGCCGGTGACGATGGCTACTTTTCCGGTAAGTCGGGACATGAGTTTCTCCTTTGCAGTTAAGAATGGCTTGGTTGGATTGCCGCGGTCACGCCATAAGGCGAGGGGATGTCGCGGGCAATGTTTTGGGTGGTGAACGAGACGATCAGCAGCACGAGGCCAACCGCCGCCGGCAGCGCGCCCTTGGGTTTGCGGACGCCGAGATGCGCCGAACCGGACAACAGCAGGTGGTAGAACATGCCGGCATAGGCCAGGTCGCTCAGCGGCACGCTGTAGCGCGACAGGATGGCCAGCGGCCCCAGCACTTTCACGACTGCCATCAGCGGCACAAGGTAGCTGGCCGGATAGTTCAGCTCGCGCAGGGTTTGAAGCACCCAATCTTTTCTGACGATGTATAGCGTCGAGGACGCCAGATAGAGCAATGCCAGTAAGGCGGTACTAATCCAGTATGCGTAGGTTGCAGCCATGAGTGGGTTCCTTGAGTTGATTCAGTAGACTTGCCTGAATCATGTCGGCTAATATGAAACCCCGCAAGTAGGATGAAAAAATGGCTCATAGTATGAAAAACCAGACTAATGGAAGCGCCGATATCAACATGCACGACGAGATGAGACGCGCGTTCTCTCTGCTTTCCGGCAAGTGGAAGCTGGAGATCATGTGGTTGCTGAACCAGCGGGTCTATCGCTTTGGCGAGTTGCGCAAAGCGATTCCGGGCATCACTCAGCACATGTTGACGGCGCAGCTGCGCGAGCTGGAGGCGGATGGCCTGGTGTTGCGCACGGTGTTCGCGGAGGTGCCGCCCCGTGTCGAGTACGAGATAACGGCCAAGGCGCGCGGCCTGGGGCCGACCATGGAGGCGCTGGCGGCCTGGTGGGAGAAGTACGGTAAAACTGTGCCTGAACGGCCCTCGACGCGCGGACGCCGCGCCAAGCCTGCGGCGCCGAAGTAGATGGTTTAATCCAGTCCCCTCAACTGGCGATACTCCCGCGCCTGCGCTTCCAGCCAGGAGCGGAAGGCGGTCAACGCCTGGTTTTCCGATTTCTGCTCCGGATAGGTGAGGTAGTAGGAGCGGCCGCTCATGTATTCGTGCTTGGACGCCAGCACCAGCACGCCGCGTTCCAGTTCGTCATCGATCAGAAAGCGCGGCAGCAGGGCGATCCCCATGCCGTGCGCCGCCGCCTCGGCCAGCATCGAGAACAGCTCGAAGCGCGGGCCGCTCATGTCGCCTTCCACTTCCATGCCGCGCGTGGCGAACCAGTCGCGCCACACGTAGGGCCGGGTGCTGGATTGCAGCAGCGTGTGGCGGCGCCAGTCCGGCCGACCCAGCGATGGGCTGCACACCGCCACCAGCTGTTCGCGCATCAGAAACACGCCCTCGGTGCCCGGCCAGGTGGCTTCGCCGGCGTAGATCGCCGCGTCCAGCGGCGTTTCATCGAACAGGAAGGGCCGGGTGCGCGAGCTGAGGTTGATGGTGATGCCCGGATGCTGGCGCGCAAACAGCGGCAGACGAGGCAGCAGCCATTTGGTGGCGAAGGTCGGCACCACACCCAGTTCAAGCGCGCCGCCGGCGCCGCCCTTGGCCATCAGTTCCAGCACGTCGCGCTCCACTTCGTCCAGCCGGCTGGTGACCTTGCGGCTGTACTCGGCGCCGGCGTCGGTCAGCACCACGCCACGGCGGCTGCGGCGGAACAGCGCCACGCCGAGGAACTCCTCCAGCGTGCCGATCTGCCGGCAGATCGCGCTTTGCGTCAGCGCCAGTTCGTCGGCGGCCTTGGTGAAGCTCTGGTGGCGCGCCGCCGCCTCGAATGCCGACAGGGCGGCGGTGGAAGGAATCTTTCTGCGCATGGCGCTGTCTCCGGAGTGAGTTTTCCGCACAATTGAGTGCGAACAAATCGTTTGTCTGCCCAGATTATGCACGGTACATTGACTCATGACCAATCTTTTGAGGAACACGGAATGAGCTCCAAGCATAATTCGCCAGCATTTCAATGGGATGATCCACTGTTGCTGGACCAGCAGCTGACGGAAGAGGAACGCATGGTGCGCGATTCGGCGCGCGCGTATTGCCAGGATCGCCTACAGCCGCGCGTGCTGGAAGCGTTCCGCCACGAGAGCACCGACCCCGCCATCTTCCGCGAGATGGGCGAACTGGGCCTGCTGGGCGTGACGATTCCGGAAGCCTATGGCGGCTCCGGCCTGAACTACGTCAGCTACGGCCTGGTGGCGCGCGAGGTGGAGCGCGTGGATTCCGGCTATCGCTCGATGATGAGCGTGCAGTCGTCGCTGGTGATGGTGCCGATCAACGAATTCGGCAGCGAGGCCACCAGGCAGAAATACCTGCCCAAGCTGGCCAGCGGCGAATGGATAGGCTGCTTCGGCCTGACCGAGCCTAATCACGGCTCCGATCCCGGCAGCATGCGCACCCGCGCCAGGAAGGTTCATGGCGGCTATGAACTCAGCGGCAGCAAGATGTGGATCACCAACAGCCCGATCGCCGATGTGTTCGTGGTGTGGGCCAAGGACGACGAGGGCGCGATTCGCGGCTTCGTGCTGGAGAAGGGCTGGCGCGGCCTGACGGCGCCGGCCATCCACGGCAAGGTCGGCCTGCGCGCCTCGATCACCGGTGAGATCGTAATGGACGATGTGTTCTGCCCGGAAGAGAATGCCTTCCCCGAGGTGCGTGGCCTGAAAGGCCCGTTCACCTGCCTGAACAGCGCGCGTTACGGCATCGCCTGGGGCGCGCTGGGCGCGGCCGAGGATTGCTGGCACCGCGCGCGCCAGTACACGCTGGACCGCGAACAGTTCGGCCGGCCATTGGCGGCCAACCAGTTGATCCAGAAAAAGCTGGCCGACATGCAGACGGAAATCACGCTGGGCCTGCAAGGCTGCCTGCGCCTGGGCCGGATGAAGGACGAGGGCACGGCGGCGGTCGAGATCACCTCCATCATGAAGCGCAATTCCTGCGGCAAGGCACTGGACATCGCCCGCCTGGCGCGCGACATGTTGGGCGGCAATGGCATCAGCGACGAATTCGGCGTCATCCGCCACATGGTCAACCTGGAGGTGGTCAATACCTACGAGGGCACGCACGACGTCCACGCGCTGATCCTGGGCCGCGCCATCACCGGCATCGCCGCCTTCTGACGACCATGCGGAGCATGCTGCAAGCGGGGGCGCTGGCCGGCCTCAAGGTGCTGGACCTGTCGCGCGTGCTGGCCGGTCCGTGGTCGGGCCAACTGCTGGCCGATCTGGGCGCGGACGTGGTCAAGGTCGAGCGTCCCGGCGCTGGCGACGATACCCGCGCCTGGGGGCCGCCATGGCTGAAAGACCAGTTGGGGGCGCCGACCGGCGAGTCGGCCTATTACCTGTGCGCCAACCGCAACAAGCGCTCGGTGACCATCGACCTCGGCCAGCCGGAAGGCCGGCGCCTGGTACGCGAGCTGGCGGCGCAGGCTGACGTGGTGATAGAGAATTTCAAGGTCGGCGGCCTGCGCCAGTATGGCCTGGATTACGACAGCCTGAAGGAAGTCAATCCGCGCCTGATCTACTGCTCGATCACCGGCTTCGGCCAGGATGGTCCCTACGCCGCGCGCGCCGGCTACGACTTCCTGATCCAGGGCATGGGCGGGCTGATGAGCCTGACCGGCCAGCCCGATACGGTGGAGGGCGGCGGCCCGGTCAAGGTGGGCGTGGCACTGACCGACGTCATGACCGGGCTGTACGCCACGGTGGCTGTGCTGGCCGCGTTGGCGCACCGCCAGCACAGCGGCGCCGGCCAGCATATCGACCTGGCGCTGCTGGATGTGCAGATCGCCTGCCTGGCCAATCAGGCCTCGAACTATCTGGTGGGCGGAGTGGTACCCGGCCGCATGGGCAACGCCCATCCGAACATCGTGCCCTACCAGGAATTCGCCACCGCCGACGGCTATATGATCATCGCGGTCGGCAACGACGGGCAGTTCGCCAATTGCTGCCAGGTGCTCGGTCATCCGCAATGGGCGGCAGACGAGCGCTACGCCAGCAACGCGCAGCGGGTGCGGCACCGGCAGGAGCTGGCCGCCGGCATGCACCGCGTGACAGTCACGCGCACCACCGCCGAATGGATCGCGGCGATGGAGGCGGCCGGCGTGCCCTGCGGCCCGATCAACACGTTGGACCAGGTGTTCGCCGATCCGCAGGTGCGGGCGCGCGGCATGCGGATCGAGCTCGATCATCCGCTGGGCGGCAAGGTGCCGCTGGTGGCCAATCCGATTCATCTGTCGGCCTCGCCGGTGCAATACCACAGCGCGCCGCCGGCGCTGGGCGCCCATACCGACGAGGTGCTGGCCGAGTGGCTGGCGCTGGACAGCGGGCGATTGGCCGCGTTGCGCGCCGCCAAAACTATTTAAGGAGACAACATGAAGGTGCTGGTTGCAGTGAAGCGGGTGGTGGACTTCAACGTCAAGGTGCGGGTCAAGGCCGATGGCTCGGGCGTGGATATCGCCAATGCCAAGATGGCGATGAATCCCTTCGATGAAATCGCAGTGGAGGAGGCGGTGCGCCTGAAGGAGGCCGGCCTGGCCAGCGAGGTGGTGGCAGTGTCCTGTGGCGGTCCGGCCTGCCAGGAGACGCTGCGCACGGCCATGGCGATCGGCGCCGACCGCGCCATCCTGGTCGAGAGCGAAGCCGAGTTGCAGCCGCTGGCGGTGGCCAAGCTGCTGGCGGCGGTGGCGGCGCTGGAGCAGCCGCGGCTGATCGTGCTGGGCAAGCAGGCCATCGACGACGATTGCAACCAGACCGGCCAGATGCTGGCGGCACTGCTGGCGTGGCCGCAAGCCACTTTCGCCTCGAAGCTGGCGCTGGAGGCCGGCCGGGCGCTGGTGACGCGCGAGGTGGACGGCGGCCTGGAAAGTCTGGCGCTGCCGCTGCCGGCGGTGGTCACCACCGACCTGCGCCTGAACGAGCCGCGCTATGTCACGCTGCCCAACATCATGAAGGCCAAGAAGAAAGCGCTCGACACCATGACGCCGGCCGACCTGGGCGTCGATGTGGCGCCGCGCCTGCACACGCTGAAGGTGGCCGAGCCGGCGCAGCGGCCGTCGGGCGTGCGGGTGGCCGATGTGCAAACGCTGGTGGCCAAGTTGAAGAACGAAGCCAAAGTCATCGCCTAGGAGAAGATTCATGACCGTACTCGTTATTGCAGAACACGATAATGTGCAATTGAAGAGCAGCACCTTGCACACTGTCAGCGCCGCCATGCAGTGTGGCGGCGAGGTGCACATCCTGGTGGCGGGTCACCGCTGCGGCGACGTCAGCGCGGCGGCCGCGCGCGTGGCCGGCGTGGCCAGGGTGCTGCTGATCGACGCGCCTTATCTGGCCGATGGCCTGGCTGAAAATGTCGCCGAGCAGGTGCTGGCGGTGGCGCGCGGTTACAGCCACATCCTGGCGCCGGCCACGGCCTATGGCAAGAACATCGCGCCGCGCGTGGCCGCCCGGCTCGACGTGGCCCAGGTGTCGGAAATTACCGCCGTGCTGGCGCCGGACACCTTCGAGCGCCCCATCTACGCCGGCAACGCCATCGCCACGGTGCGCTCGTCCGACCCGGTGAAGGTGATCACCGTGCGCGGCACCGGCTTCGATGCCGCCGCCACCGGCCCGGCGGCGCCGGTCGACAGCCCGTCGCCGGCCGCCGACACCGGCAAGTCGGCTTTCGTCGGGCGCGAGCTGGCCCGGTCGGACCGGCCGGAGCTGACCGGCGCGCGCATCGTCGTCTCGGGCGGGCGCGGCATGGGCTCCGGCGAGAATTTCAAGATCCTGGAACCGCTGGCGGACAAGCTGGGCGCGGCGATGGGCGCCTCGCGCGCGGCGGTGGACGCCGGCTTTGTGCCCAATGACTGGCAGGTTGGCCAGACCGGCAAGATCGTCGCTCCGGCGCTGTACATCGCGGTCGGCATCTCGGGGGCGATCCAGCATCTGGCCGGCATGAAGGATTCAAAAACCATCGTCGCCATCAACAAGGACCCGGAGGCGCCCATCTTTGCCATCGCCGACTATGGCATCGTCGGCGACCTGTTCGAACTGGTGCCGCAACTGACCGCCGAACTGGGATAGGCGCGGCTCACGGCGTCTCATCCCGCCAGCCGCCGCCCAGCGCCTGGAACAGCGCCACTGTGTCGGCATAGCGGCTGGCTTGCGCCTGGATCAGGCTGATCGAGGCTTGCTGCCACGCCTGACCCGCCTGCAGCACTGGCGGATAGGCGCTCAGGCCCAGTTGCCATTGGCGCTGGGCGATGCGCCAGCTGGTGCGGGTGGCCTGTTCGGCGCGCTGCGCGGCCTGGACGGCGCGGGCGTCGGCGTCGATCGCGTGCAGGGTGTCGGCCACGTCCTGGAAGGCGGTCAGCACGGTGGCACGGTATTGCGCGGCGGCCTGGTCGTAGGCCGCTTCCGCCGCGCGCTGCTGGTGCAGCAGCGTGCCGCCACGGAACAGCGGCTGCACCAGGTCCGCGCCGATGCTCCAGAAGCCGGTGCCGGACTTGAACAGGGTGCCGGCGTCCAGCGCCGAACTGCCCATGCTGGCCGTCAGCGCGATATTGGGCAGGCGCGCCGCTTTGGCGATGCCGATCTGCGCCGATGCCGCCTGCAACTGCGCTTCGGCCGCGCGGATGTCGGGCCGCTGTTCGACCAGCCTGGCCGGCACGCTGAGCGGCAGCTCGGCCGCCAGCACCAATTTGCTGAAGTCGAGACGCTGGGCGACGCCTTCGCTTGGGTAGCGCCCGGCCAGCACAGCCAGCAGGTCTTGCTGCTGGACCAGCTGTTTTTCCAACGGCGGCAGTTGCGCTTCCACCTGGGCCTGCGCCGCCTCCTGCGCCGCCACGTCCGCCGCACCCAACTGGCCGGCTTTCTGCTGCTTGCGCACCGCCTCCAGTTGCTGTTGTGCTTGCGATGCCAGTTCCCGCATGGCGCTGAGCTGGGCGCGCAGCGAGGCTTCCTCGATGGCGGCGTTGGCCACGCTGGCGGCCAGCGTCAGGCGCGCCGCCTCACGCTGGAAGCGTGCCACGTCCGCTTGCGCGCAGGCCGCTTCCACCTGCCGCCGCGCGCCGCCGAACACGTCCGGCGTGTAGCCGATGTTGAGCTGGGCCGTGTGCAGGGTGTACAGATTGGTGCCCGAGGCGGTGGGGCTGGACAGGGTGCCGGCCACGCGCTGGCGGCTCGGTTGCAGGTGCAGGTCGGCGCTGGGGAAGTAGGCGCCGCGCTGGGCCGCCGCCGTCTCGCGCGCCGCGCGCAGGGCGGCGTCGGCCGCTTGCAGGTCCGGGTTGCTTTGCAGCGCGGCGGCCACCAGCTGGTTCAGGTCTTCCGAGCCGAACACCGTCCACCACTGCGCGGCGACTTCCTTGCCGGCGATCAGGCGCTGGTCGGCCGGACCGGCCAGCGGTTCGGCGGTGTAGCTGGCCACGGCCGGCGCGGCAGGGCGCACGTAGTCGGGGCCGGCCGCGCAGCCGCTCAGCAGCAAGGCCAGCATCAGCTTGGCCAGCACGGTCGCCAGCGTGGCAGCCGGCGCGCCGGCCAGCGGCGCCGCCAGCGCGCCAATGCGGATGGTCAGGGCCTTGATCATGCTTGCTCTCCTTGGCCGTAGCGTTGTTCGATCAGGTAGTACAGCGCCGGCAGCAGCACCAGCGTCAGCACGGTGGCCGTCACCAGGCCGCCGACCACCACTGTGGCCAGCGGGCGCTGGACGTCGCTGCCCAGGCCGTGCGCCAGCGCCGCCGGCACCAGGCCCAGCGCGGCCACGGTGGCGGTGGTCAGCACCGGCCGCACGCGCTCGCGGGCGCCATTGATGACGGCGCTGCGCAGGTCGCCGGGCAGTTGCTGGCGCCAGTGGTTCAGGCTGGCCAGCATCACCACCGCGTTCAGCACCGATACGCCAAACAGCGCGATGAAGCCGACCGCCGACGAGACGTTGAGCGTCATGCCGCGCAGTTGCAGCGCCACCAGCCCGCCCAGCAGCGACAGCGGCACCGCCAGCAGGATCAGGCCCGGCTGGCGCAGGTTGCCGAAGGCCGAGAACAGCAGCACAAACATCAGCGCCAGCACGGCCGGCACGATCACCGCCAGACGGGCCTGGGCGCGCTGCTGGTTTTCAAACTGGCCGCCCCAGCTGATCTGGTAGCGCGCGTGGTCGTACGGAATCTCGCGGGCGATGCGGCCTTGCGCCTCGGCCAGGAAGGACGACAGGTCGCGTCCGCGCAGATTGGTGCGCACCGTCAGGTGGCGCCGGTTCATCTCGCGCGTGATGGTGGTTTCGCCCTCGGCCAGGCGGATGTGCGCCACCTGCGCCAGCGCCACGTGGGCGCCGTTGGCGGCGTTCAGCACCAGGTCGCCGATGGCTTGCGGGTCGTTGCGGGTGGGGCCGCTGAAGCGCGCCGCCACGTCGTAGCTGCGGTCGTCCACATAGACTTGCGCCACCGGGCTGCCGCCGATGCCGGTCTGGATCAGCGCCATCACGTCGGCCACGTTGATGCCGAGGCGGGCCGCGGCGGCACGGTCGACGTCGATGCGCACCTGCGGCAGCGGCGGTTCCTGGTCGATGATCACGTCCTGCGCGCCCGGCACGGTGCGCAGCAGGTGCTCGACCGCGCTGGCCAGCTTGCGGGTGGCGTGGAAGTCGTCGCCGTAGACCTTGACCACCAGGTCGCTGTGGGCGCCGGCCAGCTTGTCCAGCACGCCGTCGATCATCGGCTGCGAGAAGCCGACCTCGGTGCGCGGCAATTGCTTGTAGCGCGCCGCCAGCTTGTCGATCAGGTCTTGCTTGCTCATGCCGGACGGCCACTCGCTGTACGGCCGCAAGGTCACCGCGCATTCGATGTGCGAAGGCGTGAACGGGTCGGTGCCTTCGTCGTTGCGGCCCAGCTGGGTGACCACGTGGGCCACCTGCGGCTCTTGCAGGGTGGCGGCGCGCAGGGCGTCGGCCATGGCGGTGGCCTTGGTCAGCGAAATGCCGGGCGGCAGCGTGACTTGCAGCCAGATCGAGCCCTCGTCCAGCGTCGGCAGGAAGTCGCGGCCGATGGCGCCGCCCACCAGCACCACCGCCGCCAGCGTGGCGCCGGCGATGGCCAGCACCAGTTTCGACTTGCCCACCAGTCGTTGCAGCAGCGCCTCGTAACGCGGCATCAGCCATTCCAGCACCGGATTATGGAAAATCTTGCGCGGCTTGCGGAACGCCCAGAAGGCCAGGCCCGGAATCAGCATCACGGTCATCAGCAGCGCCCCCAGCAGGGCGAAACCGACCGCGAACGCCATCGGCGAGAACAGCTTGTATTCGATGCGCTGGAAGGCGAACAGCGGCAGGTAGGCGATCATGATCACCAGCATGCCAAAGCAGGTCGGCTTCATCACTTGCAGGGCGGCGTGCACGGCGTCGCGGCCGGACAGCAGGCCCTCCGGCTGCTCCTCGCGCCGGCGCAGGATGGCTTCCAGCACGAAGATGGCGCCGTCGACGATGATGCCGAAGTCGATCGCGCCCAGCGACAGCAGGTTGGCCGGGATCTTGAAGTGATGCATCAGGATGAAGGCCGCCATCAGCGATACCGGAATGGTGGCCGCCGCGATCAGCGCCGCGCGCGGGCTGCCCAGGAACAGCACCAGCACCAGCGTCACCAGCACCACGCCTTCCACCAGCGTCTTGCCGACCGTGTGCACGGTGGCGTCCACCAGCGTGCTGCGGTCCATGTAGGGCACCACCTTGACGTCCTTGGGCAGCAGGTGCTCGTTGAGGTCCTGCACCGCCGCGTGCACGCCGGCGATCACGTTCGACGGGTTCTCGTGCTTCAACAGCAGCACCACACCGGACACGGTGTCGGAGCGCTTGTCCTTGCCCAGCACGCCGTGGCGCTCCTGCTGGCCCAGCGTGACGTTGCCCAGGTCCTTGACCAGCACCGGCACGCCGTTCTTTTGCGCCACCACCACGTTGCCGAGGTCGTCCAGGCTGCGGATCAGGCCGACCCCGCGCACCACCAGCCCCTGTTCGCCGCGCGTCAGCACGCTGCCGCCGGCGTTGGCGTTGTTGGCGGCGATGGCCTGCGTGATCTGCGCCAGCGACAGGTTGTACTTGGACAGCTTGGCCGGATCGAACTCCAGCAGGAACTGCGTGGTCAGCCCGCCGAAATTGCTGACGTCGACCACGCCGGCCGCCTGTTTCAGGCGCGGGATCACGGTCCAGCGCTGCAATTCCGACAGCGAGCGCAGGTCGCGGCTGTTCGATTCCAGCGTGTAGCGGTAGATCTCGCCGATGGGCGAGGTCAGGGCGTCGAGCGAGGGCTGGGCGCCATACGGCAGCGTCACGCCGGCGATGCGTTCCTGCAAGCGCTGGCGCGACCAGTAGTCTTCCGCGCCGTCCTCGAACACCACGGTGATCAGCGACAGGCCGAAGGTGGACTTGGAACGCATCACGTGCATGCCGGGCGTGCCCATGATCTCGCGCTCCAGCGGAATGGTGATCTGCTGCTCGACTTCCTCGGCGGCCAGGCCATTGACCTGGGTGACCACCTGCGAGGTGACGTCGGCGATATCGGGATAGGCTTCCAGCGGCAGTTGGGTCCAGCAGTAGCCGCCGTACAGCGCGGCCAGCGCGAACACCAGCGAGACGATGCCGCGCCGCTTGAAGCACAGGGTGACCAGGCGATCAATCATTGAGCAGCACTCCATCCTTGGTGACGATACGCTCGCCCGGCTTGAGGCCGGCCAGCACCTCCACCTGTTCGCCGATCTGCGCGCCCAACTGGAGGTCGCGCGGGACGAACTGCCACGGCTTGACTTCGACGAAGGTGCGGCTGGTAAAGCCGCTCTGGATCACCGCGCTCATCGGCACCAGCAGACCCTGGTGCGGGCGCGCCAGCAGCGTGGCTTCGGCGAACATGCCCGGTTTCAGGCGGCCGTCGCGGTTGTCGAAGGGCAGGCGGACCTTGATGGTGCGGGTGTCGGGGTCCAGCATCTCGCCGATGTAGCGCACTTGGCCGGTGAGCGGCTGCGGCCAGGCGTCCAGCTTGATGCTGGCCTGCTGGCCGACGTAGAGCTGGGCCAGGTCTTTTTCCTGCGCGCTGGCGCTGATGAAGACGCGCGACAGGTCGGCCACTGTCATCAGCGGCGCGCTGGCGTCGTTCCACCAGGCGCCGGCGGCGGCGGCCAGCTCGACCACGCGGCCGGCGATCGGCGCACGCACCGCGATGCGGCTGCCGCTGCTGCCAGTGCCGCCACGTGCGCCCAGCTGGGCCAGGCGGGCGGCGGCGCGGACCGCTTCGGCGGCGGCGCTGTCGTAGTCGCCTTGCGCCTGCTCGACATCGCGTTTTGCGGCCAGCTCCGACTGCGCCATTTCCTGCTGGCGTTGCAGGTTGCGCTGGGCCAGGCTGAGCGCGGCCTGCGCCTTGGCGTGGTCGGCGCCGGCCTGCGCCATGTCCGCCGCGTCGATGGTGAACAGCACTTCGCCGGCTTGTACCGTGTCGCCCAGCTGCTTGTTGAGGCTGACGATGCGTCCGGCCAGCGGCGGTGCCACCTTGACCAGACGGCCCGGATCGGCTTCCACCAGCGCCGGCAGCGTGAATGGCGCGGCGATGCTTTGTTCGTCGATGGTGCTGACCGCCAGCGAGCGCCGCAGCGGCGACTGCTCGGGGATACGCAGCAGATCGCCTTCGTGCAGCAGCGATGGCGTGTCCTCGGCGGCAGGCGTCTCTTTGGCGTGGCTGCCGTACAGGCGCAGCGCGGCCGCGACCAGCAGGCCGGACAGGATCAGTTTGAACAGGGTGGCTGGTTTCATGGTGGTTCTCCGAAAGTGCCGCCATGGTAGGGAAATTTGCTGCACTGCATCCTGAATTCTTCTTCAGGAACGGCTGGCCGGGCCGCTGCTATACTTGCCCCATGCACATATTGCTCGTAGAAGATGATCACAAAGCGGCACGGCTGCTGGCCCGTGGCCTGGAAGAGGAGGGGTACGTGGTCACGGTCGTCCATGCGGCGCACGAGGTCGAGGCCGTGGACCTGGCGCGCGCCGACCTCGCCATCCTCGACTGGATGTTGCCGGGCAAGGATGGCGTCACCCTGTGCCGTGAATGGCGCCAGCGCGGGCTGCCGCTGCCGGTGTTGATGCTGACCGCGCGCGACGCCCTGGCCGATCGCATCGCCGGCCTCAACACCGGGGCCGACGATTACCTGACCAAGCCGTTTGAATTCGATGAATTGCTGGCGCGCGTGCGGGCCTTGCTGCGGCGCGTGGTGCGGGCGGCGCCGGCCTTGCGTCAGGTGGCGGACATGACGGTCGATCCGCAGACCCATGAGGTGCGGCGCGCCGGCGTCAGCCTCGACCTGACGCCCAAGGAGTACGCCATCCTGGAATTCCTGCTGCAACACGTGGGCGAGGTGGTCAGCCGGCTGCAACTGGCCGAGCATGTCTGGCATGCCGACCTGATCGCCATCGACAACCTGATCGATGTCCACATGAAGAACCTGCGCCGCAAGGTCGACGCGCCGGGCAGCGCGGCGCTGATCGCCACCGTGCGCGGACGCGGCTTCCGCCTGGCGCCGCCGGAGGCGACCGATGCTTAGCCTGCGGCGCCGCCTGGTGCTGATGCACCTGATGGTCAGCGTGACGGCCATTTCCGCCACCGCCGCCGCCGGCTGGTGGCAGCTGTCGCGCTCGGTGCGCGGGCAGCTCGACTCGGCGCTGCTGGCGCTGGCCGATACCGAGGTCGGCATGCTGGCCGACACCCGGGGCGCCGCCGTGCGCGTGCACGAGGCGCCGGCCGGCAGCGCGCCGCTGTCGCTGACGCGGCTGGACCGGCTGGTGCAAATTGTCGATGGCCAGGGCCGGGTGCTGGCGCGCAGCGCCAACCTCGGCGATCAGCAATTGCCGGTGCCGCCGCGCTGGCTGGAGCAACTGGCGGCCGGCGAAACCGTGTTTGAGACGCTGCCCGATGCGCGCGAGGAGCCCTTGCGCGTGGTGTCGGTGCCGGCGCTGGTCGATGGCCGGCGCTACGCGGTGCAGGTGGCCGGTTCGCTGGACGATGCCGACCACATCCTGCAATCGGCGGCGATCCTGTTCGCGGCGATGGCGACCGCCTTGCTGGCGCTGGTCGGCTGGGCCGGGGCACGGCTGTCGCGCAAGACCATGGTGGCGATCGAAAACATCGTCGACCAGGCGCGCAAGATCGGCGACACCAGCCTGGACAGCCGCCTGCCGCATCCGGGCGACGATGACGAGATCGGCCATCTGGCCGACACCCTGAACGCCATGCTGGACCGCATCGAGCAGGCGTTCGAGGCGCAGCGGCGCTTCACGGCGGACGCCTCGCACGAGCTGCGCTCACCCCTGTCGCGGCTGCGCACCGAAATCGAAATCACCTTGCGCCGGCCGCGCAGCAACGAGGAATACATCACCGTCCTGCGCTCCTGCCTGGCCGAGGTCGGCGGGCTGACCATGCTGGTGGAGGAATTGCTGATGCTGGCGCGGCTGGACGCCGGCCAGCAGCTGGCGCAAGTGGAACTGGCGTCCTTGCAGGCGCTGGCCGGGGAAGCGGTCCAGCGCCTGAGCGCGCCGGCCGCCGAGCGCCGCATCCGCATCCTGCTACGGGATGAGTTGAGCGAGCCGGTGCAGGCCGACCGCGCGCCGGTCAGCCTGGTACTGCGCAACCTGCTGGAAAACGCCCTCAAGTTCTCGCCGGCCGACGGCCACATCACCGTGCGCCTCCAGCGCGGAGAGCAGGGCGTGACGCTGTCGGTGGAAGACCAGGGCGCCGGGATCGCCGAGCACGAACTACCGTTCCTGTTTGAACGCTTCTTCCGTGGCAGCGGCGCGCGCGCGGGCGAGGTGGACGGTGTCGGCCTGGGGCTGGCGCTGTCGCAGGCCATCATGCAAGCCTACGGCGGCAAGATCACGGCAGAGAACGCCACAACCGGCGGCGCCCGCTTCACACTCCACCTGCCTTAACCGGCACCGCGCTCGTCCCATGCGGCGAATAAGCGCATAATCTCCGCATGGAATGCGGAGATTACATCTGGCAGGCCGAGGATTGGCCTCGTTGGCGCTACGACCTGGCGGCGCTGGGGACGCGCATGTCCGAGGTGAGCCACGACCAGGGATATCTGCTTGGCCGGCTGGAAGAGGTGGGCTTGCTGCGCTGTTCCCGACCGGTTATTCCGGGTTGACCCGGATTCGTGTGGGCGCCTGGCGTGACGACGCCAGCGGCCCGATGCAAGTGGTCTCCGGCCCTGTCGGCCGCCAGCGCGTGTATTTTGAGGCGCCTCCCGCCGAGTGCATGGAGGCAGAAATGGCGCGCTTCCTTGGCTGATAAATAAAGCCTGATGACCCGCCCCTGATCAGGCGGGCCAGGCACACTTGTGGTTCCTGACCGTGCATCTGTTTGACGACGGCAACGGTCGCATCGACACCGCGCTACGCGACATCACGGATCTGCTGAACAGAGGCGCGCTGCGCAAGACCACCGCCGGACGGCCGCAGCACCGGCTACGAGCTGAATGGGCATAGCCCATGAGCCGATGCTCATGGTGTCTGAAATAAGCCTACAAATTTCGGACATTTTATTGTAATGTATCCGAAAAAAGTATATAAATATCGGACAGGAGAGGCAATGTCCCCACTCAAATCCCACATTTCAGCCTTGATCGAAGCAGCGGAACCCGGACAAGTTTGGGTGCCGACCGACTTTGCGCAGTTCGGCAGTCGTGATGCCATCGACAAAACGCTGCAGCGCATGGTGCAGGCGGGAGAGTTGCGTCGCATCGACAGGGGCCTATATGACAGGCCCAAGGTCAATAGCCTGACCAAACGTCCAACAACTCCAGATTATCGCGCCGTGGCGGAAGCCATTGCCCGTCGCGATCACCTGCGCCTATTAGTCGACGGCATGACCGCCGCCAATGATCTGGGCCTGACCAATGCGGTGCCGGCACGTGTCACCATCCATACCGACACCCGTCGCCGCGCAATTCAGCTAGACAAACTCACAATTGAATTCAAGCAGACCGCGCCCAGCCGTCTTTACTGGGCGGGGCGTCCGGCAATGCGTATCGTACAGGCGCTGCACTGGTTGAAAGACACTTTGACTTCCGAACACTCTTTTATCTTGAACAAGCTGACCAAAGTGCTGGCTGATCCGATTCACGGCGCGGCGCTACGCCAAGATCTGCTTGACGGTTTCCACATGTTGCCTGCGTGGATGCAGAGTTTGGTTCGTGAACTTCCCGGATGTGACCTGCAAACTGTGTTGACTGTAGCGCCTCAATCACCCGGCGATGAAAATCCACCATTCGCGCGACGCCGCGCTGTCAAGCACGTGGAGGTCCATTGAATCCGGCATTCCATTCCGTCATCGCCGCCAGCGATGCCGAGCGGCGAGACTTGTTTCTTGGCGCCTCAGCTCGCCTTGGTACAGCGGTTCAAAACATCGAGAAGGATTTCTGGGTCTGTTGGACACTGGATGCGCTGTTTAACGGCCTGGAAGCTGATGGCCCCCGCCTGTTGTTCAAGGGCGGTACTTCGCTCTCCAAGGCCTTTGGTCTCATTTCCCGCTTTTCCGAAGATATCGACATCGCAGTGTTTCGTGATGACTTGGGGCAGCGTGCCGAGATTGCCGACCTAGCCGCATTGAGCGGCAAGAAGCGCCGTGCACGCCTCGATGCCATCCACGATGCTTGCCAGGATTACATTACGGGGCCATTAACCGCACAGTTCACTCATCTTGCGGCATCTGTCATTCCCGAGGAGCGTTTTCGGCTGGAACCCGATCCCGACGACAAAGATAGTCAGAGCTTGCTGTTCTGGTATCCCGCAGTCACGGCCACCACTGGCGACTACATCCGCTCAGCCGTCAAGATAGAGGCCGGTGCTAAGTCCGCACTCGATCCGCATGTCGCCGCCTCCATCACGCCCTATGTCGCGCAGGACCTGCCAGACCTGGATTTGACCGTGGAAAATGTGATCACTGTGAAGCCTGAGCGTACCTTCTGGGACAAGGTCATGATCTTGCATGGACTACGTCAATGGCATGATCGTCGCGGTGAGCTACGACACGGCGGACAACGCGTCTCTCGCCACTACTATGACGTGCATCAACTGATGCAGGCGCCGTTGGCAGCCGCGTGGCAAACCGATCACGAGTTGGCGACCGACTGTGCTCACCATGCGAGGTTGTTCTTTGGTAGTGCCGATCTGGGGCTTGATGTTGCAGTACCCGGTGCGTTTACGCTAACGCCAAGTCCGGCGATGCGACAAGCACTTGAAAAAGATTATGAAGCAATGGCTGGCATGGTCTTCGGCGACGTTCCTCAATTCGACGCGGTGTTGCACAGCGCAGAACACGTCGAGCAGATCGTCAATGGCGCAGCAATGCCCGCGTTCACCATAAAAGGAACGTAACGATCATGAGCGACTACTTCAGTGGTCGAGAAAGTCTGACGTAATCCTTGCCTTTTCAATTTTGGTAACGGCACTGGATCAGCATCCTGTTGGAGCGCTGATGAATAGCAACATGGGCTAACGCACGCATTGGAATTTCGGCTTTCTCGGCTCGTCCTGCCTGTGTCTTCGAGAGCAAATCTTGCTGCGAGCTTTGAGCCAAATTTCACAGAACTATCGGCAAGATCGATGCTCCCAAGCCGATAACTACCTGATCCCCGTTTTTGTATTCCATAGACATTCCGGCACCATGCCAAGAATCGTTGTCGATCAGAGACTTAAGCTGCATCTCGGTTTAGCCGATGCAGTACAAGCGTCACTTCCAGTTGCCGACCAATTCCCCGAGCATTTGACACTGCTGGATTTTCATTCAACCCTTGGAAGAACCGTCGTTCGTCGCCCAACGAGTAAAAAGTCGTCAGATTAATTAATATTTTCATTAGTCTCTCAGTCTTCTATGTAATGCCTCGCTGTACTCGTGCGTAGCCGGATGGCCCGCCCGGACAACCGAAGGGGAGATACGCGTGACGAGAACGCAGCAGATATTTGGCTTAAAAGCTTCATTTCATTAAATCCCTACAAATTCCGACATTTTCCCAAGCGTCAGCTTGTGCTTGCTGATGACCTAATCTCCTCCACCCCAGCATTTCCCGTCCCGTTGTGCCCTCGCAGAAGCAAGGTCGCCCCGGCGAAGAGCACCATCTCTGCGCCGAATATGGCACGGCCGACGGCTGTACAAATAAAAAAAGCCCGCGCGAGGCGGGCGTGAGGACAACGGGAGTGGGTGGTTAGCCGACTTGTTCGTCGGCGAAGGCGTTGGTGGCTTTCGAGCCCCAGACGGCGTAGAACAGTACGTACAGTTCGCAGGCCGCGGTCAGCAGGAAGGACAGTTGCAGGCCGACGGTGTCGGCCAGCCAGCCTTGCACCACCACCAGCGCGCCGCCGGCGATCGCCATGATCAGCAACCCGGCGCCTTCTTCGGTCAGCGGACCCAGACCTTTGATGCCCAGCGTGAAGATGGTCGGGAACATCACCGAGTGGAACAGGCCGACCGAAATCAGCGCCCACATGGCCAGGCTGCCCGTGCCCAGCGCGGCGATCATCATGACGATGAAGGCGCCGATCGCGCAGAAAGCCAGCACGCGCTCGGCGCTGGTTTTGTTCATGGCCCAGGCGCCGACGAAACGCCCGACCAGCATGCCGCCCCACAGCAGGAACAGGTAGTGCGCGCCTTGCTCGTGCGACAGGCCGCCGATTTCCGGCTGGCCGGTGAAGTTGATGAACAGGTTGGCCACGCCGATTTCGGCGATCAGGTAGATGAAGATGGCCGGAATGCCGAACACCAGGTTGCGGTGCTTCCACAGCGACAGCTTGGCGCGCTCGGTGTCCGACACGCGGCTGGTGGCGCTGTGGTGCATGGCCGGCATCTTGAAGCGGGCGATGACCAGCGCCAGGATCACCAGCACCGCCGCCACGATCAGGTACGGCAGTTGCACCGCCTGCGCATCGGCCAGTTTTTCGGCCTGGGTCAGGACGTGGCCGGCTTCTGCCGTGCCGGAGGACGAACGGCCCAAAATCAAATACGCGCCAAACAGTGGCGCCAGCGTGGCGCCCAGCGAGTTAAACGCCTGCACTAGGTTCAGGCGCGAGGAGGCGGTTTCCGGCGAACCCAGCACGGCCACGTACGGATTGGCCGACACTTGCAGCAGGGTGATGCCGCAGGCGATCACGAACAGCGCCACCAAGGTCACGCCGTACGACGGCAGGCGCGCGGCCGGTATCATCAGCAGGGCGCCCACCGCCATCATGCACAGGCCGAACACCATCGACTTTTGATAGCCGATGCGCTCGATCAGGCGCGCCGATGGAATCGAGGCGAAGAAGTAGGCGATAAACCAGACCGACTCGATCAGCGTGGTCTGGGTGTAGTTCAGGTCGAACACGCTGCGCAGGTGCGGCAGCAGGGTGTTGTTGATGACGGTGATGAAGCCCCAGGTGAAGAACAGGCTGGTCAGCAGCGACAGGACCGCGCGCGAACTGGTGGAATGGGATGGCGACGACAGGGCGCCGGTCGCACTTGGCATTGGAGCTGGCATGGTGGTGTCTCTGGTAGTTTTCTTAACACGGTATGCTATCTCAGCGGTGCTTCGATCTCCAATGCCAAAAGCGCCAAGATCAATAACATTTGGACATAGGTCGGCGGCAAGCCCCGTTCTGGCGCACTGGCTGCTCAGCGCGCAGCCATGATGAAATCCACAAACGCCCGCACCCGCTGCGACAAATGCCGCGCGTGCGGATACAGCAGGAAAAACGGCCGCGAGGTACCGCCATGCTGCGGCAGCAATTCCACCAGCGCACCGCTGGCCAGGTCCTGTTCCACAATAAAGCGATAAGTCTGCACCAGCCCCGCACCGCCGCGCGCCAGCGTGACAATGCCCAGTACATCCTCCGCGCAACTGAGACCGCCCTCGGTAGGCACATCGGTGGCCACGCCATCCTGCATGAAAATCCACGGAATGCGCTTGCCGGTGCTGGGCAGGTCGAACTGGATGCATTCATGCTTGTGCAGGTCGGCCAGCGATTTCGGCTTGCCGGCGCGTTTCAGGTAGGCAGGGGAGGCCACCAGCACCAGTTCCGCATCTTCCAGCTTGCGGGCGATGAGACTGGAGTCGGCCGGCGCGCGGCCGCGTATCGCCAGGTCGTAGCCCTCGTCGGCAAAGTCGATGTTGCGGTTGCTGACGTGGATATCGATGGTCACGTCCGGATACTGGCGGCGGAATTCGCCCAGCCTCGGCAGCAGGCGGTAATGCGCGTACGGCGTGGGCGTGCTGATGCGCAGCGGACCGGACGGCCTGGCTTGCTGGCCGGTGACCTGGCGTTCGGCCTCGGTCAGTTGCGACAGCGCCTGCCGGCACTGCTCGAAATAGACGCGGCCGCCGTCAGTCAGCCGAATTTGCCGTGTGGTGCGCACGAACAGGCGCACGCCCAGCCGTTCCTCCAGCCGCGAGACTGAACGGCTGACGGCGGCCGGCGTCACGCCCGCCGCCGTGGCTGCGGCGGTAAAACTGGACAGCTCGGCGGCCAGGCAGAACAGCTCGATGCTGCCCAGCAGAACATCGTCAAATTGGCGTTTCATGGCTGTGATTAATTACGTGGTGTATCAATTGTCTTGCTTTTCAGGGTGTTTATCAAGGTCTGAGTCACGAATATAGTGGACTCACTTCAACACATCCCTGAAAGGAAACATCATGAGCAAGACTGTTATTGTGACTGGCGCGTCGAGCGGTATCGGCTTTGCCGTCGCCGAGGCTTACCTGAAACGCGGCTACAACGTGGTCGGCAACGCCCGCACCATCGAGCGCCTGAAAGTCGCGTCGAACAAGCTGGGCAACCCGGCCAACTTCCTGCTGGTGCCGGGCGACATCTCCAAACCGGAAACCGCCAAGGCCCTGTTCGAGCGTGCCGTGCAGGCGTTCGGCAAGGTGGATATTTTGATCAACAACGCCGGCATCTTCATCGCCAAGCCCACCACCGACTACACCGAGCAAGACCTGGACGACCTGCTCAACACCAACCTGAAGGGCGTGTTCTTCCCGTCGCAGCAGGCGGCGGCACACATGGGCGCCAACAAATCGGGCCACATCGTCAACATCACCGCCAGCATCGCCATGCAGCCGAACGTGAAAGTGCCGGCGCTGCTGCCGGTGCTGATCAAGGGCGGCCTGAACAACGCCACCCGCGCGCTGGCGATCGAGCTGGCGGCGTCCAACGTCAAGGTCAACGCGGTGGCGCCCGGCATCATCGCCACGCCGATGCACAGCGAAGACGAAGCCACCCAGGCCTTCTTCCGCACCCTGGCGCCGACCGGCACCACCGGCGTGACCGACGATGTGGTCAATGCCGTGCTGTACCTGACCGAATCCAACTTCACCACCGGCACCATCCTGCCGGTTGATGGCGGCGCTACCGCCGGTACTTTCTAAGGAGATCACCATGCCATACGTAAATATCCGCGTCACCAACGAAGGCGTGACGGCTGAACAGAAACAGCAACTGATCGAAGGTTCGACCGACCTGCTGCAACGCGTGCTGAACAAGGACCCGGCCACCACCTTCGTCATCATCGACGAAGTGGAGACCGACAACTGGGGCGTGAACCGCGAAAACGTCACCACGCGCCGCCAGCGCGAGAAGGCCGGCAAATGAAGCTGCTGTACGTGGGCGATCCCATGTGCTCGTGGTGTTATGGCTTCGGCAAGGAAATGACCGAGCTGATGGCCATGCACCCCGTGCTGGATCTGGAAATCATCGTCGGCGGCGTGCGCGCCGGCGCGACCGATGTGCTCGATCAGGCGGGGAAGGAGTTCCGCCTCGGGCACTGGGCGCGGGTGGAGGCGGCCAGCGGCCTGCCGTTCAACCGCCAGGCCTTGCAGGCGCGGCAGAACTTCGTCTACGACACCGAGCCGATCTGCCGCGCGGTGGTGGCGGCCCGCAAACTGGCGCCGGAGGCCGACCTGCTGGCCGTGTTCCGCGCCTTGCAGCAGGCGTTCTACGTTGACGGCCTGGACACCACCAGCGGCCGCGTGCTGGCCGGTGTGGTGGCGCAACAGCTGCGACTGGACGCCGGCGAAGTGCTGCGCGTCTGGCAGGACAGCGACACCATCCTGCAAACCAAAGCCGACTTCGTTCGTGCCCGCGCCCTGGGCGTGCGCAGCTTCCCGGCCCTGCTGCTCGACACCGGCAACGGCATCGTCGAAATCAGCGGCGGCTATGCGCACGCGGCGCAGTTGCACCAGCAACTGGAGCGCGCCTTAAGCTGATGCGGTCTGCCGTGTGACAGTTTGCCAATGTTTTTGCTATGCTGGTTGCTTCCTAAATGATGAAGCCAGGCGGAGCGACGATGATGTTGGCGACCGATCAGAAAGAGGACAGTGAGGGGCTGTCCGCAACCTCCCGGGCCATGCTGTCCATGCGCGGGCAAGTGTTCGATTTGTGGGAGGCCCAGGTGCGTGCGCGTGTGGCGGAGGCCATCGAAGTGCCTGGTCCGCTGCTGACCAACACCCTGCCCGCGTTCTACGACAATATCGCCGAAGCACTCACGCCCGCCTATCCGCGCGCGGACGGCGCCAGCAATACCACTTCCATGTCGGCCCACGGTCGCGAGCGGGCGCGCATGACGCCTTTCAGCGCCGACCAGATCATCCTTGAATATCAATTGTTCCGCGACGCCATTGCGGTGGTGGCGCTGCGTAACGGCATCCACTTCCAGCCGGAGGAGTGGGCCATCGTGGAGCGGTCGATCGATATCGGCGTGCGCGAAGCGGTACGCGAGTTTTCTCTGATGCACGAAGGCATACGCGAGCGGCTGGCCGCTACCTTGTCGCACGATATGCGCAACCCGCTGTCGCTGGTGCTGACGGGAACCCAGTTGATCGCGGTGGCGCCGGATCTGGACACGGCGCGCGGCGCGGCGTTGAAAATCCGCAGCGGTGCGCAGCGTCTGGAGCATATGCTGATTCAGCTGGTGGATGCGCTGACCTTCGATCGCGGCGTCAAGCTGCCCTTGAGTCTGTCGGAATTCAATATCCGTCATCTGGTCACAACGCTGATGGAGGAGTTCAGCGTGCCGGGCGCCGGAGAGATCGTGGCGCATGTTGAACCGGTCACTGGTTTCTGGTGCAAGAATTCCCTGTTGCGCGCGCTGGAAAATCTGCTGACCAATGCTTTCAAATATGGCGATGGCGGCCGCGTGGTGATCAAGGGCGAGCAGATACGGGGACGCCTGATGCTAAGCGTGCACAACACCGGCAAGCCGATTCCCGGCGAGCAGCGCGAGCGTATTTTCGAATATTTACGGCGGGAGGAAAACGGCAACGGCCACGATGGCTGGGGCATCGGCCTGCCGTTCGTGCGCAGTGTGGCGGAAGGCCATGGCGGCAGCGCGGCGGTGGACAGTTCCGCTGATGCCGGCACGACCTTCATCATCGATATTCCGATCGATTGCCGGCCGTACGTAAAAAACGCTTAGGACTTGGCCGCCGCTTCCCTGGCGCGCTTGCGCAGTTCGGTCACGGCGGTACCGCCCACGCCCCAGTTGTCGGTCTCCACTTCGTCGATGATGACGAAGGTGGTGGCGGGATTCTTGTTCAGCACTTTTTGCAGCAGGTCGGTCACGCCCTGGATCAACTCCTGCTTCTGCTCGGCGGTCGCGCCTTCATTGGTGATGCGGATATTTACGAATGGCATAGTTTTTCTCCTTGGTTAAAAATCGTCAGATAAGCCAGCAGGGCGCCGCCCAGCAGCAGTGCGGTCGAGACGGCCATGGCGGCCTGGATGCCCGCAAGGATAGCAGCTGTGGACGGTGTTGCCACCAAAGCGCCATACACCGCCACGCCCATGGCGCCGCCCACCTGGCGCGCCGTGTTCAGTACCGCCGACGCCGTGCCGCCCTGGCGCTTGTCGACCGCCGCCAGAATCGAGGTGGTCATGGCCGGCACCGCCAGCCCCATGCCGGCCGGGATCAGGGCCAGACCGGGCAACATGGCCCAGAAGCTGGCCGTCTCCGAAATCCCGAACACGCCCAGCAAGGCATAACCGCTGCCGCCGATCAGGCCGCCGATAATCATGGGCTGGCGCGAACCGACCCGCGCTTGCAGCCAGCCGCTGGCGATGTTCGCGAACAGGAAGGTGCCGGTCAAGGGAAGGAAGATCAGGCCGGCATGCAGCACGGAAAAACCGCGCACTTTTTGCAGGTAAAAACTCAGCACGAAGATCACGCCATAGTAGGCAAAATTGACGAACACGCCGAACAGCACGGCCGGGGTAAAGCCAGTGAGGCGGAACAATTGCAGTGGCAGCATGGGCGCGGCGCTGCGGCGCTCGACGCGGATGAATAGCACGCCCGCCACCAGCGCCGCCAGCAACGCGGCCAGCACGGCCGGATGCGTCAGGCCCAGCGCATGGATTTCAATCACGGCGCCGATGAAGGCGGTCAGCGCCACCACCGCCAGCAACTGGCCGGGAATATCGAAGTGGCGGGCCGGGCCGCTGTGGCGCAGCGCCGGCACCACGCGCAGGGTCAGCCAGAAGCCCAGCACGCAGATCGGGATATTCACCCAGAAGATGCTGCGCCAGCCGAACGCCGACATCAGCAGACCGCCCAGCACCGGCCCGGCCGCGATGGAGACGCCGCCGGCCGCCGTCCACCAGGCGATGGCTTTGGCCAGCATCTTGCGGTCCTCCGCATAGACGGCGTTGAGGATGGCCAGCGAGCTGGGCACCAGCAGCGCCGCGCCCACGCCCTGTGCCGCGCGCGCCAGGTTGAGCGACAGCGCATCGGGCGCCATGGCGCACGCCAGCGAGGCCGCCGTGAACAGGCCGAAGCCGCCCAGGAAGACGCTGCGCGAGCCGAAACGGTCGCCCATGGCGCCGGCCGACAGCAGGAACACGGCAAAGCCCAGCGTGTAGGCATCCACCACCCATTGCAGCTGGCTGACGCCGGCCTGCAATTCGCGGCCGATTTCCGGCAGGGCGACGTTGACGATGGTGACGTCCAGCTGGACGATGATGAAGGCGAAGCTGCATGCCAGCAGGATGGCCAGTGAGGGAGTGGATTTCATGATGACGCTCCGGTGATCGATGTTGTCACTATAGATCGCCTGGCGCATCATGAAAAATGAATTATACTGAACTCATGATTCTTTAATTGAGAACTGATCATGGAACTCTCATCCCTGCGCATCTTCAAGACGGTGGCCGAGGAGGGCGGCGTGACGCAGGCCGCCGCCCGGCTCAACCGCGTGCAGTCCAACGTCTCGGCGCGCCTGACCCAGCTGGAGGAATCGCTGGGCGTCAGCCTGTTCCACCGTTCCGGCCGGCGCATGCTGATCACGGAGGAGGGCGCGCGCCTGCTGGCCTACACCGAGCGCCTGCTGCAACTGGCGGACGAGGCGCAGGAAGCCATGCGCGGCGACCGCCAGCCGTCCGGCCCGCTGCGGATCGGCTCGATGGAAACCACGGCCGCCGCGCGCCTGCCGCTGGTGCTGGGGCAGTTCCATCGCCAGTATCCGCAAGTCGATCTGGTGCTGGACACCGGCCCCACCGATTATCTGTTGCAGGCCGTGCTCAACCACCGGGTCGATGTGGCGCTGGTGGCGGCGCCGGTCGAGCGTCCCGAGCTGATGCAACTGCCGGTGTTCGACGAGGAACTGGTGCTGCTGACCGACAGCCTGCACGGCCCGGTCAAGTCGCCGGCCGATGTGGCGCGGCGCACCTTGCTGGGCTTCCGCAGCGGCTGCTCCTACCGCCGCCGTCTGGAGCGCTGGTTCGCCGAAGGCGGCGTGTCGCCGGCGCGAATCGCCGAGTTTGGCACCTTCGAGGCCATCATCGGCTGCGTGGCGGCCGGCATGGGCGTGGCCCTGATGCCGAAGGAAGTGCTGAAACAGCGCGAACTGGCGAGGTCGGTCCGCGTGCACAAGCTGCCGGCGGACGTGGCCCATGTACAGACCATGCTGGTGTGGCGGCGCGACATCGTCCAGCATGCCGCCCGTGATGCGTTTGCCGCAACATTCGGCACGCTGCCGAGTGAGTAGATTATTGATAGTTACAATCTGAATACCGTATGATTGTTGCATGATCCTACGACGCGCGATTCCCTTGCTGCTCGCCGCAGCCTCCCTGGCCTACGGCCCGCCAGCGAACGCGGCGGACGATGCCGAGGCTGAACGCTGCATGGACCTCAGCGCTTCCGATCCCGCCGCCGCCCTGAAGATGGCGGAGGCAGGATTGACGCAGCAGGGCAGCCAGCGCGATCCCCGCCATCTTGCGCGTCTGCACCTGTGCAAAGGCCACGCCTTGCTGATGAGCGGCAAGCGCGAGCCGGCCATCGATGAATTCCAGTTGACGGTGTCGGAAGCCGAGCGCTTGCAGGACGAGGCCTTGTTGGCCCATGCCTTGCTGCTGCGCGGCGAGCAGCGTGGCAACAACGGCCAGTATGCCGACGCCATCGCCGATCTCAAGCGCGGCTATGAACTGGAAGTCAAGCTGGGCGACGTTTACAACCAGAACTACGCGCTGAGCGCCATCGCCACCCTGTATGCCGACAGCAACGTCAAGGATTACGAGCAGGCGCTCCAGTACTACCGCAAGCTGCTGACCTCGCACCAGGGCCGTAACGAAGTCCAGAACATGGCGGTGACCCACTTCAATATCGCCAGCACGCTGGAAAAGATGGCGCAGCTGGACGCGGCGCAGGAAGCATTTGAACAGGCGCTGGCCATCGACCGCAAGCGCGGCGTCGAGGCGGACGTGGCCGAGGACCAGCGCGCGCTGGCCGTGGTGCTGTCCAAGCGCGGCCTGCACGTGGAGGCGCTGAACCTGCTGGACCAGGCCTTGCGGCAGCGTCTCCGGGACAAGGATGAGGATGGCGCCGCCGCCGTGCGGCTGTCGCGCGGGGCGGCGTTGCGGCGCGCCGGCCGCCATGCGCAAGCCTTGCCGGATCTGGAGGCGGCACGCGGCTATTACGGCAAGGAAGACAATCTGCGTTTCCTCGACAAGATCTACGAGGAGCTGGCGCTGGCGCAATCCGGCACCGGCAACTGGCGCGAAGCCTACGCCGCGCGCGGCGAGCAGATGCGGGTCAAGCAGGAGTTGCAAAAGCAATTGCTGGACGAGCGCAGCAGCCGCCTGCGGGTGCAGTTCCATACCGAGCAGGCCCAGCGCAACAATGAAGCGCTGGCGCAGGCGCTGAGCGCGGCCAACACCATCCGCCGCTGGCAGTATGCGGCATTGGCGCTCAGTCTGCTGGCGATCGGCGCGCTGGGCGTGATGATGAGACGGCAGGTGCGGCAAGCGCGCCGCATGCGCGATCTGGCGCTGACCGATGAGCTGACCCGGCTGCCGAACCGCCGCCACTTCCTGGAGCTGGCGCGCGGGGCGCTGGAGCAGGCGCAGCGCGACGGCAAGCCGCTGGCGTTTGCCGCGCTCGATATCGATCACTTCAAGCGCATCAACGACAGCTACGGTCACGCGGTGGGGGATGTGGTGCTGCAACGGGTGTCGCACGCGGCGCGCCTGGCGTTGCGTCCGGGCGACGTGATCGGCCGCATCGGCGGCGAGGAATTTCTGGTGCTGCTGCGCGGGACTTCACTGGATCAGGCCATGGGCGCGGCCGAGCGCATCCGCGAGGCGGTGGCGGCGGTCGATTGCCGCGACCAGGCGCCCGAACTCAAGCCCAGCATCAGCATCGGTGTGGCGGCGTATGACGCGCTGGCCGGCACGCTGGAGCTGATCTGCAAGCGTGCCGACGATGCGCTGTACCGCGCCAAGGCCAATGGCCGCAACCGGGTGGAAGCGGCGCTGGCCTGAGGCCCGATTAGCGGGTGGTTGGCGGCGGCGGTTCGGTGGTGTTGGCCGGAGGCGTGGTTGGCGCCGGTGCGTTTGGATCGGTCTGGCCAGGCTGCGGCGTGGTTGGCTGCGGCGTGGCCGGAGCCGGTGCTGGCGCAGGAGCCGGGGTGGCTTCCGGCACTGGCGGCGTATCCGGGTTTTTCTTCTGGCAGCCGCTGATGAAGGCAACCGTGGCGATCAGGGCGCAAGCAAGCTTGCCGGAAAGATGGAGCTGTTTCATGGTGTAGTCCTCCTGTGGGATGTGCAAGTTGTCATCGTAGCCACTCTTGGCAGAGTGCCGTGTCGGTCTTCCCGCAGTGCGCTTGTAGGACTAGTGCCCGTGCTGATTGCTTCCGGTAGAATGTTGGCATTTCGTTCATTATGGGGGATTCCATGCGTCGTTACATCGCAGTTGCACTGCTGGCTTTTACCGCGCTGGAATGCGGCGCCAGCGAGTCGGCCAGCGGCAGTTTTACCGCCAACAAGAGCTGCGAAGCCTTCAGCTCCTTCGCCAAACGCGCCAATCCGGGCGAGGTGAAGATCACCGCCGGCACGGCCTACACCGTCCGCGAAATCAACAAGACCGATTACGACTGGCTGCGGGTGGAAGTGCCGGGCGCGCAACCGTCGCTGCGCTGGGTGCAGCGCGAGTGCGGCACGCCGGCGCTGGAGGACAAGCAGGCCGGCCGGCCGCCCGAAGGCGCCAGCGGTGAAGTCTGCTCGGCGCCCAATCAGCAGGACAGCTATGTGCTGGCCATCACCTGGCAGCCGGGCTTCTGCGAACACACCAGGTACAACGGCAAGAAACCGGAGTGCGACGCGATGAACAGCGGCGCGCTGGAGGCGAAAACGTTAAGCCTGCACGGCCTGTGGCCGAACAAGAAGGAATGCGGCACGCATTACGGCAGTTGTCAGGGCAAGCAGTTTGAACTGAGCAAGGACACCATCGAGAAGATCGCGCCGTGGATGCCCAACTTCTTCTACGAGCGCACCTTCGGCGCCTACGAGTGGAACAAGCATGGCAAATGCCAGTCGCTGCCGCCGGACGAATACTTCATCAAGGCGGTATCGGCGGTGCGCGTGGTGAACGATTCGGAAGTGGGCAAGATCGTGCTGGGGAATACCGGCAAGAGCTTCAAGGTGAACGATTTCTTCGACCGCGTGAAGTCGCGCTACGGTGACAAGGTGGCCAATACCATCACGCTGGTGTGTGTGCAGCGCAAGTACCTGCAAGAGATTCGCGTCTCGCTGGCGCTGGACTTCAGCACCGAGCGCGATCTGCCGGCGCTGGTGGCCAACGCCAAACCGGCCGGCCCGCGCGCTGTCGGCTGCGACGACGAAGTCTACGTCGAGGCAGCCGGCAGGAACTGAGGCTCAGGCCGCGAAGCCGCCGTCGATCAGCAGGTCGGCGCCGGTGACGAAGCCGGCTTCGGGACCGGCCAGGTAGGACACCATGGCCGCCACTTCATCGGCCTTGCCGTGGCGTTTCAGCGCCATCAGGCCGTGCAGACCGGTGGCGAAATCGCTGTCGGCCGGGTTCATGTCGGTGTCCACCGGGCCGGGCGCTACGTTGTTGACGGTGATGTTGCGGCTGCCCAGGTCGCGCGCCATGCCTTTCACCAGGCCGACCAGCGCCGATTTGCTCATGGCGTAGGCGGCGCCGCCTTCGAACGGCATGCGCTGGGCGTTGGTGCTGCCGATGTTGATGATGCGGCCGCCGTCCTGCATGTGTTTCGCGGCGGCTTGCGAAGCCACGAACACGGCGCGCACGTTGACGGCGATGGTGCGGTCGAAGTCTTCCAGCGAGAACTGGTCGAGCGGGCCGAGATGCAGCACGCCGGCGCTGTTGACCAGGATGTCGAGGCGGCCGTAGCGGTCGGCCACGCTGTCGATGGCGCGGGTCAGGGCGGCGGCGTCGGCGGCATCGGCCTTGATGGCGAAGGCGTCACCGCCGGCAGCCTTGATTTCTTCGACCAGCGCCTCGGCGGCGATGGCCGAGGCGGCGTAGCCGATGGCGACTTTGGCGCCGTCGCGGGCCAGGCGGCGCGCGGTGGCGGCGCCGATGCCGCGCGAACCGCCGTTGATGAAAGCGACTTTACCGTTCAGTTGTTGGGCGCTCATGATGTGTTTCCTTTCGGTTTGGGTGGTTGATGAACACAGTATGGTCGCGGCCACTTGATCGCGGTAGTCGCAAAATTCATCGATCAGTTTCAACCAATGGTATAAGATGTCATCATGTTGACCGAACTGAGCAGTTATCTCGACGCTTTCATTGCGGCCGCCGACGAAGGCAGCTTCTCGGCGGCTGCGCGCCGTCTCGGCCTGACGCCGGCGGCGGTCAGCAAAAGCGTGGGGCAGATGGAAGCCCGGCTGGGCGTGCGTCTGTTCCAGCGCAGCACCCGCAGCCTGGCGCTGACCACCGACGGCGAGCGCCTGTACGGGCAGGTGCGGCTGCCATGGGGCGAGATCGGCGATGCGCTGACCGATCTGCGCCAGGGCGCCGGCAAGCCGGCCGGCACGCTGAAAGTGTCGCTGGCCTACACCGTCGGGCGGCAGTATTTCGTGCCGCTGCTGGAGGGGTTCTGGCGCCGTTATCCGGACGTGGTGCCGGATCTGTATTTCGATAACCGCCACGTGGATCTGGTGGCGGAGGGTTTTGACGTCGGCATCGGCGGCGGCATCGAGTTGACCGATGCGCTGATTGCGCGCGAGCTGGCGCGGGTGGATATTGTGCTGGCGGCGTCGCCTGCCTATCTGAAGGCTCATGCGGCGCCGGAATCGCCGCAGGAACTGGCGCGCCATCACGGCCTGCTGCGCCGCTCGCTGAGCACCGGCCGGCTGATGCCGTGGACGTTGAAAAATCGCGCCGGGCAGGAAGTGGTGGCCAGTGTGCGGCCGGTGGCGGTGCTGGACGATCCGGAAGCCATTGCCCGCGCCGCCGCCTGCGGCATGGGCATCGGCATGCTGCCGTTGCCGCACGCCTTGCCATTGCTGGACAGCGGAGAACTGGTGCGCGTGCTGCCGGACTGGCGTGCCGAAACCCGGCCGCTGTCGATCTATTATTCAAGCCGCAAACTGGTGCCGGCCAAGGTGCGGGTATTTGTTGACTATATGGTGGAGCAATTCCGCGCCAGCGGCCATGCTGCGCGCTTCCGCCAACACTAAGGAGATGTTCGATGAAGTTCAAGGCAGGATTGGCAGCGCTGCTGCTGGCTGGGCAAACGTTTGCAAGCGTGATGGTGGGGGCGGACAATCCGCAGTTGCAGTACACGGGACGGATCGATTTCGCCGACCGCGCGCGGCCCATGCTGTCCTGGCCCGGCACCAGCATCGAAGGGAATTTCACCGGCGGCAGCCTGGCGGTCAAGCTGGACGACCAGTTGGGCAAGAACTTCTTCAACGTCTTCGTCGACGGCAAGCCGGTGGTGATCGAGGCTGCGCAGGGCAGCAAGACCTATCCGGTGGCCAGCGGCCTGGCGCCGGGCGAGCACCGTTTCCTCATCACCAAGCGCACCGAGGGCGAGGAGGGCGCGACCTTCTTCCAGGGACTGGAACTGGCCGATGGCGGCAAACTGCTGGCGCCTCCGCCGCGCAAGCAGCGCCGCATTGAATTCTTTGGCGACTCGATCACCAGCGGCATGGGCAACGAGTCCCCGGACGATGGCCCGGATCATCTGGGCAAGGACAAGAACAACTACATGTCCTATGCCTCGATCACGGCGCGCGCGCTGAACGCTGAAGCGCACATCACCTCGCAGAGCGGTATCGGCGTGATGATCAGCTGGTTCCCGTTCACCATGCCGGACTTCTATGACCAGCTGAGCGCCGTCGGCAACAACGACACCAAATGGGATTTCAGCTCGTGGACGCCGGATGTGGTGGTGGTCAACCTGTTCCAGAATGACCGTTGGCTGGTCGACCGCGAAAAGCGCCTGTCGCCGATGCCGGATGACGCGCAGCGCATCGCCGCCTACCGCACCTTTGTGCAGAAGATCCGCGCACTGTATCCGAAGGCCTATATCGTCTGCGCGCTGGGCAGCATGGATGCGGTGCAGGAAGGCTCGAAATGGCCGGGCTATGTGCGCACGGCGGTGGATCAGATGCGCGATGCCGGCGACGCCCGCATCGACACCATCATCTTCCCGTGGAATGGCTTCGCCGGCCACCCGCGCGTGAAGCAGCACCAGTACAACGCCGGACTGCTGACGGACTTCATCCGCAAGAAGGTCGGCTGGTAAGCCATGCTGCCGCGCGCGCGCCAGTTGCTGACGGCGGACCGGCTGGCGGCGCTCGTGCTGCCGGCGCCGGCCAATCCGGGCCTGCCGCTGCTGCTGGAATGCGGTTGCGGCGAGCGCGCACAGTTCGAGCGGGCGCACATCCCTGGCGCCGGCTATCTCGACACCGGCGATGTCGAACGCCCGCCCCACTGGACACGGATACCGGACGCCGAGCTGCTGGCCGTTCTGCTCGCGCAAGGCATCCGCCATGACAGCACCGTCATCCTCTACGGCCGCAACAACCTGGCCGCCGCGCGCGTGGCGCAGTTGCTGCTCTACGCCGGCGTGGACGACGTGCGACTGCTGGATGGCGGCTTCGCGGCATGGCTGGCTGCCGGCCTGCCTTGCGAGTCCGGCGCGCCGCGCGCCGTCTCGCCTGCTGCCGCGTCGGCCGCCGCGTTTGGCGCCATCTTTCCGCGCCATCCCGAATACCTGATCGACACCGCGCAAGCGCGCGCCCTGCTGGCGCAGGAAGACGGCATCCTGGCCAGCATCCGCACGGAAGCCGAACATCTTGGCCTGACCTCGGGCTACAACTACATCACCGCGCGCGGCGACATTCCCGGCGCGCACTGGGCGCGTGCCGGCGACAACGGCGACGTCAATAGCATGAGCGCCTGCCAGCAGGCCAACGGCGCCATGAAGCCAGCCCGCGAAATCGAACAGCTCTGGCGAGCCGCCGGCATCACCCGCGACCACGAGGTGGCGTTCTACTGCGGCACTGGCTGGCGCGCGTCGATGGCGTTCTTCTATGCGTGGCTGATGGACTGGCCGCGCATCAGCGTCTACGACGGCGGCTGGTGCGAATGGAGCGCCGACCCGACCAATCCGATTATGCCGATTTCGTCACCCTTTTCGCGGCCCTGAAACAAGACGCACGGCGCTGTCGGACGTACATTATTGGTTAAACATTTACCATGAGGGTACGTATGCACCGCCGACAGTTATTGCAGGGCGCCGCCAGTCTGGGACTGGTCGCCAACTGGCCCGCCAACGCCGCTGCCGATGCCGCCCCCACCGGCGCCGCCGCAAGCCCGGTCCCCGCCACCGCCCGCGCGCTGCCATTGTCGTCGGTGCGGCTGCTGCCATCCGTGTATGCCGACGCGGTGCAAGCCAACCAGGCCTACCTGCTGCGCCTGAGCGCCGACCGCTTCCTGCACAACTACCATAAATTCGCCGGCTTGCCGGTCAAGGGCGCCATCTACGGCGGCTGGGAGTCGGACACCATCGCCGGCGAAGGCCTTGGCCATTACCTGTCGGCGCTGTCGCTGATGTATGCGCAAACCGGGATCGCCGCGCTCAAGCCGCGCATCGATTACATCGTGGCGGAACTGGCGCGCGTCCAGCAGGCGCAGGGCGATGGCTACGTCGCCGGCTTTATGCGCAAGCGCAAAGACGGCCAGGTGGTCGATGGCAAGGAGATCTTTCCCGAGATCATGCGCGGCGAAATACGTTCCGCCGGCTTCGATCTGAATGGTTGCTGGGTGCCGCTGTATAACTGGCACAAGGTGTTCGCTGGCCTGTTCGATGCGCAGACCTACGCCGGCAACGATCAGGCGCTGCAGGTTGCGATCGGCCTGGCCGGCTATATCGACAAGGTGTTCGCTGCGTTGAACGACGAACAGGTGCAGCAGGTGCTGGCCTGCGAACATGGCGGCATCAATGAAAGCTTCGCCGAACTGTATGCGCGCACGCGGGACAAGCGCTGGCTGGCGCTGGCGCAGCGCCTGTATCACACCAAAGTACTCACGCCGCTGGCGGAGGGCCGCGACGAACTGGCCAACCTGCACTCGAACACGCAGATTCCGAAACTGATCGGCCTCGCGCGCCTGCACGAACTGACCGGCCGCCAGAGCGACGCCAAAGCCGTGGACTTTTTCTGGAAGCGCGTCACCCGGCACCACAGCTACGTCATCGGCGGCAATGGCGACCGCGAATACTTCTCCGCGCCGGACAGCATCGCCAACCACATCACCGAGCAAACCTGTGAAGCCTGCTGTAGCTACAACATGCTGAAGATGACGCGTCATCTTTACAGCTGGGCGCCGGATGCCGCTTACTTCGATTACTACGAACGCACGCATCTGAACCACATCCTGGCGCACCAGAATCCGCGCACCGGCATGTTCACTTACATGACGCCACTGATGTCCGGCGTGGCGCGCGAATATTCCAGCGAGGAGAATGATTTCTGGTGCTGCGTGTTGTCCGGCATGGAGAGCCACGCCAAGCATGGCGATTCGATTTACTGGGAAAACGGCGACACACTGTTCGTCAATCTCTACATCCCTTCAACGGTGGACTGGAAGGCGACCGGCGCGCAACTGGAACTGAACACCGGCTATCCGTTCGAAGGCGATATCGACCTCAAAGTGCGCCGCCTGGCCGGCGCGCGCGACTACACGCTGGCGCTGCGGGTGCCTGCCTGGGCCTCCAGCCACAAGCTGCTGGTCAACGGCAAGCCACGGAAAGCCAGCAAGGAAAAGGGTTACTTGCTGGTGCGCCGCCGCTGGAAAGCCGGCGACACGGTGCGCCTGTCGCTACCGCTGGAATTGCGACTGGAATCGGCGGCCGGCAACGACCGGGTGGTGGCGCTGCTGCGCGGCCCGATGGTGCTGGCGGCCGATCTGGGCCCGGCCGACAAACCATTCAGCGGACTGGCGCCGGCGCTGGTGGGCGCCAACATTCTTGGGTCGTTCGCGGAAGCCGATAAGGTGAAAGCCGTGTACCGCAGCGTCGGCACCGGCCGGCCGGGCGACATGAAGTTCACGCCGTTCTTTGCACAGTACGAGCGGCGCGCGGCGGTGTACTTCAGCGCCTACACCGAGACCGAATGGGCGGCGTCGGAAGTGGCGTTCCGCAGGGAGGAGGCACGCCTGCGCGAACTGGCGGAACGTTCGGTGGATGTGATGCACCTTGGCGAAATGCAGCCGGAGCGCGATCACGATCTGCAATCGGATATCTCGTATCCGGTGTCCTACCGTGGCCGCAATGGCCGCGATGCGCGCACCGGCGGCTATTTCAGCTTCCGCATGAAGTGCACCGACGGTCCGCTGGTGCTGCAAGCCAGCTACTGGGGCGAGGAGCGCAACCGCGACTTTTACATCAGTGTGGACGGCGAACGGATCGCGCATGTACAGCTGAATGGCCGTCAGCCGGGCGTGTTCATCGACCAGGAATATCCGGTGCCGGAGCGCCTCACGCGTGGCAAGAGCAGCGTGGTGGTGCGCTTCGATCCGGAGCCAGGCCACACGGCGGGGCCGGTGTTCGGCGTCCAACTTTTCATACAAACCAGCCCTGCGGCGTCTCAATAATTGCGCTACTTTTCAGTGGTAGTGACAGTTTCTTAAAAGAATCCCCTTTGTAGTCAAGCACTTGCGGCGCCTCCGGGCGCCGCTTTGCGTTGGCACACGCATTGCTATCCAAGCGCACAACCAAAAAACCTTGGAGGAGCCAATGAAAAAGAAACGTCCTTTAACGCTGTATATCCTGATCGCCATGGTGCTGGGCGTCGCGGTGGGCTACGCCTGCCATGAAACCATCGCCGACCAGAAGCTCAGCGCCACCATCGCCAGCCACATCTCCATCGTCACCGATGTGTTCCTGCGGCTGATCAAGATGATCATCTCGCTGCTGGTGTTCTCCACCCTGACGGTGGGTATCGCCCATATGGGCGACGGCAAGGCCGCTGGCCGCGTCGGCGTCAAGGCCATGGCGTGGTTTGTGATCGCCTCGCTGATTTCGCTGACGCTGGGCATGGTGCTGTCCAACGCCATGCAGCTGGGCGCCCATCTCGGCCTGCCGCTGCCGCCGCTGGATGCGGCCACCGGCCTGAAAACCTCGGCGTTCACGCTGAAGGACTTCATCGCCCACATGGTGCCGAAATCGCCGATCGAGGCCATGGCCAATAACGAAATCCTGCAAGTGCTGGTGTTCGCCGTGTTCTTCGGCGGCGCACTGGGCGCGCTGGGCGACTCCGCGCGCCAGCTCACCGGTGTGATCGACCAACTGGCGCAGGTGATGTTGCGCATCACCGGCACCGTCATGAACCTGGCGCCGCTGGCGGTGTTCGCGGCCATGGCCTCGGTGATCACCACCAATGGCCTGGCCATCCTTGGCACCTTCGCCAAATTCATGGGCGGCTTCTATCTGGGGCTGGCCTGCCTGTGGGCACTGCTGATCCTGGGCGGCTTTGCCTTTATCGGCAAGCGCGTGTTCCGACTGATCGCGCTGATCCGCGAACCGTTCCTGCTGGCGTTTTCCACCGCCAGTTCCGAAGCGGCGTATCCCAAGCTGCTGGTGGCGCTGGACCAGTTTGGCGTGCAGCGCAAGATCTCCAGCTTCGTCATGCCGATGGGGTATTCGTTCAATCTGGATGGCTCGATGATGTACTGCACCTTCGCCGTGCTGTTCATCACGCAGGCTTACGGCATCGATCTGTCGCTGGGCACGCAGATCACCATGCTGCTGCTGTTGATGGTGACCTCGAAGGGCATCGCCGGCGTGCCGCGCGCTTCGCTGGTGGTGATCGCCGCCACCCTGAATCAGTTCCATATTCCCGAAGCAGGCCTGCTGCTGTTGATGGGCATCGATCAGTTCCTCGACATGGGCCGCTCGGCCACCAATGCGGTCGGCAACGCGGTTGCCACCGCGGTCGTCGCCAAGTGGGAAGGTGCGCTGGCGGAGGAAGTGGAAGCGCCGGCCATGGTTGCGCAGCGCGCGGCTTAAACAATAAAAAATTAACGGGAGACTTATCTGATGCAGAAGTATGTAATCGGCGCATGTGCGCTGGCCGTGGTATCGCTGGGCGCGCAGGCGCAATCGTCATTGACCGTGTATGGCGTGGCCGATGCCGGCCTGCTGCTGGAACGCGGCGGCGCCGACGGCCCGGTGCAAAAAATCGGCAGCGGCATGGCATCCAGTTCGCGCCTTGGCTTCAAGGGCAAGGAAGACCTGGGCGGCGGCACGGTGCTGACCTTCATTCTGGAAAACGGCTATTCGATCGACACCGGCGCGGCCAAGCAAAACGGCGCGCTGTTCGGTCGCCAGGCCCTGCTGTGCCTGAGCGGCAAGGCCGGTGCGCTCAGCATCGGCCAGCAGTACACGCCGTTCTACAAGACGCTGAACAACGTGGCGGATCCATTCTCCACCGGCATGGCGGGCAATGCGCAGAACGTGTTTGACGACACCACGCGCATCAGCAACACGGTGGAGTACATCACGCCGCGCATGGGCGGCTTTGTGGCCGATGTGCAGTATGGCCTGGGCGAGGCGGCCGGAGACAGCGCGAAGAACCGCTATCTGAGTGCCAGCGGCAGCTACGAGCAGGGCGCGCTGACGCTGGAACTGGCGCACCAGCGCAAGGAAAACGCGCTGGCCAGCGCGCATAGCCGCAACACCATGCTGGTGGCGCGCTATCGCTTTGGCGATGTCACCGGCCATGCCGCCCACGCGCGCAACCGCGATGCGCTGGGCCGCGAGAGCCACGATACGCTGCTGGGCTTTACCGCGCAGCTCAGCGGCGGCAACAAGCTGTTTGCCTCGCTGATCGACCACCGCGACCAGGCCGCCGCGCAGCGGCATGCGCGCCAGGCGGCGCTGGGCGTCAGCCATGGCCTGTCGCGCCGCACCGACCTGTATGCGGCCTATGGTCATATCCGCAACAGTAACGGTGCGCAGTTCCACGTTGGCACGGCGGCCGATAGCGGCTCCGGCACCACCGGTGTTAACCTGGGGGTACGTCATGTGTTTTAATGCTGATCACACATGATAATAAACAGGGGAGACTATGGGGACGACGCGGGCGCGGCGACTGGCGCTATGGGCGGTGGCGTTGGCCATCGCCCTGACGCTGGCCGGCCTGGCGGGGCGCTGGGCTGGCGACGCCGCCACCGACAAGTTGCGGCTGGCCGGCGCGCAGCGTCTGGACGGCTATGCGGTCAGCCTGGAAAACCTGCTTTCCAAGTATGACTTCCTGCCTGGCACGCTGGAGCTGAACAAGGACGTGGTGACGCTACTGGAGCGTCCCCACGACGAAGAGCTGCGCGATGAGGTGAACGCCTATCTTGAGCAGCTTAACCGCCAGTCCGGCTCCACCACCATCTACGTCGTCAATCTCGATGGCGTTACCCAGGCTGCCAGCAACTGGCGCTCGATCTATAGCTTCGTCGGCGATCACGTCGCCTTCCGGCCGTACGTGCGCGATGCGCTGCGCGGTGTGCCCGGCGGTTTTTACGGCGTTGGCACCACCAACGGCGAGCCGGGATATTTTTTCGCGCACGGCATTTACCACAACGGCCGCATGCTGGGCGTGGCCACCGTCAAGGTCAACATCGAGCGGCTGGAACGGGGTTGGGAGCAGGGCGGCGACAAGGTGCTGCTGGCGGATGCCAATGGCGTGGTTTTCCTGAGCACTGTCCCCGGCTGGAAGTACCGCACGCTGGCGCCGTTGACGCCGGAGGTGACGCGGGAGCTGGAAGCGTCGCGCCAGTACTCAGGCCATGCGCTGGAACCGCTGGGCATGCGCGCGCTGCGCCAGTTGGATGGCGAGGCGGCCATCGTCACGCTGCCGGAGGATCAGCGTACGCCGGTACTGAGCCAGACCCGTTCACTGTCGCCGCGTCATTGGAGTTTTGTCTATCTGTCCGATTTGAACAGCGCGCGCGGCAGCGCCCGCAATGCCTTTCTGTTTGCGCTGCTGGTACAGGCGCTGTTGCTGATGCTGGTGTTGTACGGCCGCCAGCGCAAGCAGACGCGCGAGCATCTGGAGGCCATGGTGGCGGAACGCACCACCAGCCTGCGCGAGATGACCCAGCACCTGAGCGAAGAAAACAGCGTGCGCCGCGCGGCCGAGGAAAAGCTGCGCCGCGCGCAGAGTGAGCTGGTGCAGGCCGGGAAAATGGCGGTGCTTGGCCAGATGGCGGCCGGCATGACGCATGAACTCAACCAGCCGCTGACGGCGCTGCGCACCATGTCCGACAACGCGCAGGTGCTGATCGAGCGTGGGCGGCTGGATGAAGCGAAGAGCAATCTGGCGACCATTTCGCAACTGGTCGGGCGCATGGGCGCCCTGACCGGCCAGTTGCGCCAGTTCGCGCGCAAGTCCGACGCCATCGTCACGGCGGTGCCGGTGACGGCGTCCATCACCGCCGCGCTGTTCCTGGTGGAGCGGCGGGTGGAGCAGGAGCGCGTGAATTTCCAGATGGCGGTGCGCGACCAGGATGTGCATGCGCTGTGCGACAGCAACCGGCTGGAGCAGGTGCTGGTCAACCTGTTCAACAACGCGCTGGACGCCATGGCCGACAGTGAAACGCGTCACCTGACCGTGAGCGTGGAGCGCGCCAACGGCCGCGCGCTGATCGCGGTGACGGACTCCGGGCCGGGCATACCGGAAGAGATCCGCGCCCATTTGTTTGAACCATTTTTTACCACAAAAGCGCAGAGCAAGGGCCTGGGACTGGGGCTGGCGATCTCCGAGCAGATCGTACGCGAATTCGGCGGCGAGCTGCGTGCCGAGGCGCCCGGCGCCGGCGGCGCCCGGTTTGTCATCGCCTTGCCGCTGGCGGAGCAGGAGACACTATGAAGGTTTTATTGATCGAAGACGACGCCACCGTGCGCGCCGGCAGCGCACAGGCGCTGGACCTGGCGGGTTTTGAGGTGGAGGCGCATGCCGCCGCCGAACCGGCACTGGCACGGATCACCCCAGGCTTTGCCGGCGTGGTGGTGAGCGACGTTCGTCTGCCCGGCATGAGCGGCCTGGAATTCATGACGGCGGCCCACGCCATCGACGCGCAGCTGCCGGTGGTGCTGGTGACCGGCCATGGCGATATCAGCATGGCGGTGGGGGCGATGCGCGATGGCGCCTACGATTTCATCGCCAAGCCGTATTCGTCGGAACAGCTGGTGGAAGTGGTGCAGCGCGCGCTGGAGACGCGCCGCCTGATGCTGGAAGTGGCGGCGCTGCGCCACCGCATCGAGCATGGCGAGGGCATCGAGGCCACGCTGCTGGGCGACTCGGCGCCGATGCGCGCCTTGCGCCGTTTGATCCTCGATCTGGCCGATGAACCGGCCGATGTGCTGATCTACGGTGAAACCGGCACCGGCAAGGAGATGGTGGCGCGCTGCCTGCACCAGTTCAGCCGCCGTCACAAGCGTCATTTCGTGGCGCTGAATTGCGGCGCGATCCCGGAGACGATTTTCGAGAGCGAGGTATTCGGTCACGAGTCGGGCTCCTTCACCGGGGCCGGCAAGCGCCAGATCGGCAAGATCGAACATGCCGATGGCGGCTCGCTGTTCCTCGACGAGATCGAGAGCCTGCCGATGGCCTTGCAGGTCAAGCTGCTGCGCGTGCTGCAAGAGCGCTACATCGAGCGGCTCGGCTCCAATACGCCGGTGCCGGTGGATGTGCGGGTGATCGCCGCCTCCAAAGTCGATCTCAAGGAATGGTCGGACCAGCAGAAGTTCCGCAGCGATTTGTACTACCGCCTGAATCTCATCGTTCTGAATCTGCCGCCGCTGCGCGAGCGGCGTGAGGATATTCCGCTGCTGTTCGAGCATTTCCTGCTGGGCGCGGCGGCGCGCTACAAGCGCGAGGCGCCGCCGGTGCCGGGCGCCCTGATGCAGTCGCTGATGGCGCACAACTGGCCGGGCAATGTGCGCGAGCTGCGCAACATCGCCGAGCGCTATGTGTTGGGCCTCGCCAGCGGCGCGGATGGCCTGCTGTCGGCGCGCAGCATGGAGGCGGTGCCGCTGGCCGATCAGGTGGGCGCCTTTGAGCGCGCCGTCATTGAGCAGGAGCTGCGCAAGGCCGGCGGCAACGTCACAGCGGTCAGCGTGGCGCTGGCGGTGCCGAAGCAAACGCTGTACTACAAGTTGCAGAAGTATGGCCTGACCGCGGACGAATACAAGGCTTAGCGTTTTTTGACTGGCTGGGTCTTGGCTGCCTTGCGGGTGTCATTGGCCTCCGCCAACGCGGCGGCGCAATCCACCGGTTCCACCTTGCCCGGATTGACCAGCGGGATGATGGCCGCCGCAGGATTGACGATGGTGGCCAGCGCCACGGCGGCGCCGGCCTTGAGCGCCAGCGGGCCTTTCTGTGGTCCCACGTCCGGATTGGTGAAGGTGCCGCGCGCATACAGCGGCGTGCGCAGCGAGATGATGCGCAAGCCCTTGGTTTGCGGGCGGACGTCGAAGTCCAGCGTTTCCCTGGCCATGTCCACATTGCCGCTGACGTTGATCACCGCCTCCTGCGTGTCGATCACGAAGCGGCGCGTTTGCGCCTTGCCGTGTTCCACCACGAAGTCGCCGGCCAGGCAGTTCAACTGGATTTGCTTGTCGCCGAACAGTTTGACGAAGACCAGGTTGGCGATGTTCAGGCCCGCCGCTTCCAGGATGAATTTGCTGACCGAGCCTTCGCTGACGGTGGCGCCCAATTCGCCGCTGGAGGTGGCCAGCATGGCGGAGACGGAATTGCCCTTGCCGGCCAGCGCCGCGTCGCCGCTGACTTCACCCACGCTGGCCTGCATCGATTCCAGTTTGGGGAACAGCTGGCGGATTTTCAGGTGGCGCGCGGCCATGCGGATTTGCGCGTCGATCTGTTTTTGACGGCCATCCAGCTTGACGTTGGAGGTGATGTCGCCGCCGGCCATGCCGAAGTTGAGTGGCGTGAGTGTCAGCACCTTGTCTTTCATGACGATGTGGGTTTCGATATCTTGCAGCGGGATGTCGTGCGTGCGTATCAGCTTTTTGCCGGTGAATTTGACGTCGGCGTCCAGCGCGCCCCACTTGGCGGTGTTGAATTGGTCGACCGGCAGCGCTTTGTCGGTCTTGTCGTTGCCTTTGGCGCCGATGGTGGGGCCGAGGTCTTCCAGCCGCAGCTGGCGCGAGGTGAGGGCGCCGGTCAGCAGCGGACGTGGTTTGCGCGGGCTATAGGCCAGCGTACCTTCAAGGTCGCTGCCGCCCACGGTGCCGGTGAAGTTTTTATAAGTCCAGTTCCAGATGGCGCCGGACTTCTTGCCGATCAGGCGTCCGGTGGTGGTGTAGGGCGGCGTCTCCGGCAGCAGCACGCCGGTCAGCGGATACAGGTCGGCCATGCTGTCGCCGCCCAGCGTCAGTTTCAGATCGAGGCCGGCGGGGGCGCGCGGATCGGTGACCAGGCCTTCGATGGCGATTTTGTTTTTTCCGAGGTCGGCACTGGCCTGCACCGGGAAGTTGGCGTGTTCGTCGCGCAGGGCCAGCACTTTTCCGACCTTACCGCCGCCGGTGATGGGGGCGTTGCGGTAGCTGCCGCTGAGGTCAAAACGCAGGCCGTATTGCCGGGCATCGGCGCCCTGGTTGATGCCGCTGGCCTTGGCGCGCAGATCGAGCTTGATGCCGTCGTCGAGGTAGCGCAGGTCGCCTTCGCCCAGCGTCAGGCGGCCGATATCGACCTCCCATTCGGACGGGCCGTTGTCCTTGAAGGTCCAGGTGTTGCTGCCGTCGGCGCGGCGCTGCGCTGCCACGGTGACTTTGTCGACCGCGAGGTCGGCGATGGCGACTTCCTTGTGCAGCAGCGGCAGCGGATGGACTGCCGCCACGATGCTGCCGATGTTGACCAGTCGCGGGCCGGTGCTGGTCCAGGCGGGATTGGCGATGCTGACGTCGGCGGCGCTGATGCGCGGGCGCGGCACGTAGCGCCGCCAGCCGGATTCGGTGGCGTCGCCGTGCTCCCATTGCACGCGCAGGTCGCCGTTGATGGCGAACTCGCGGCCGATGTTGTCGGAGACGCGCTGGTTAATCCATGGGCGCGCGCGGTTCCAGTCGAAGGTCAGCACGAAGATGACGATCGCCGTCAGCACCAGCAGCAGCGTGGCAACGATGCCAAGCACAATTTTGAGTGGACGCGATTTTTTCATGGGTATTCATGCTACGCCTTGCGTCTTGATCGTTATGTGCGCTATGCCACAGTGGCGTTAAACGGGCGGCTTGCCTACCAGCCAGGCGTGGAGTAGTTCGCGGTCTTCGGCGCCTTGCAGGTAGTGGAATTTGCCGGCGATCTGGGTGGCGACGGGCAGGCCGTCGCGCAACAGGATGCGGTTGCCGGCCAGTGCTGGGACTTTGTCGCCGGGCAGCAGGGTGCCGCACAGGTTGAGCGGGTCGACGCCGGAGATGCAGACGTAGCCGCCGTCGTGCGGCCGGCGGCGTGTTTCGCGTAGCAGGGGGATGGCTTCCGGCAGGGCGAATTGTTCGCCCGAGAGGCCGGCGACGAAGCGGCCGCTGCGGATCTCGCCACGCGCCTCAAGGCGGTGGTAGACCGGCAGCAGCTCGCGCCAGCTGGGCATCCAGCCGGCTTCGCGCTCCAGCAGGCGCCAGAACATCACGCCGTAGCGGCGCAGCAGCGTCATGGCAATGTGTTCCAGCGTGTCCGGATCGGTGCGCGGCTTGCGGGCCGGTGTCGCTGGCCGCGCCGTGATGGCGGTAGCGGTAGCGGCGGCATCGGCGACGGTAGCGCCGTTTGCATTGGCGGTGCTGGCGCGGCCCTGCGTGGTGACGGCGCTAGCCGCTCCGGCGTGCGGGCCGGGCGCCGCGAGAGCGGTTTCAACGGCGCGCACCGTGATGCTTACGTTGTCGCTGCGCCGGACCAGTGCCCAGCGGCCGGCTTCCTCCATCGTTGGACCGGCGCCACGGCGGCGGCGCTTGTCGTTGCTGGCGCGCTTGTTGGCTGGCGCCAGCATGGCGCGCAGGCCGGCGTAGCTGTCGGCGTTGACCAGCCCTGTGGCCACCAGTTCGCCCAGCGTGTTCTCCAGCTCCACTGGCAGCAGGCGGGCGTCGTGCGACAGCTCGTCGAAGAACATGGCGCCGTCGCGCTTCAGCGCCTCCAGCACGCGGGCGGCGCGCGGCGACACCTCGACTTCGCTCGCCACGGCGGGCAGTGCATGCCACAAGGCCAGTTGGCGGCGCGGCAGCAGCACCAGCGGCGTGCTGCGCACCGGACCACCAGCGGCGCTGGCCGGCGCGCCGACACGGGTCCAGACGATTTTGCCGACGCGGCACAGATCATCGAGCCACAAAGCCGAGTAGTCGCGCACGCGCAGGGCCAGCAGCTCGCTTTCCCACGCGCCGGCGGCGGCCTCGTAGCCTTCCAGCTGGGCCAGCGCTTCCGGCAGCGCCTCGATGCCTTGCAGCTGCGCGTCCGGCGTGAGGTGCTGCCATTCGAGCAGGAAGCGCATGAAGTCCTGACGCTCGACCGGCTCGATCTCGCGCCGAAGGCTGCGGATGGTGTAGCGATGAATGCGCGCCAGCAGATGACGTTCGCACCATTCCTCGTCCGTGACGCCGGGCGTGAAGCGGCCACGCATCACATAGCCCTCGCTTTCCAGCTGCGTCAGCGCGATGGTGACTGTGGAGGAGGGTAGCGCAAGCGGTGCCGCGATCGTCTCCACCGTCTGCGGCCCGAAGCCGCTCAGGCGGGCCCGCAAAATCTCCACCAGCGCCGCATCGCGCGTCCACTCTTCGCCACCAATCGCGCCCGCATCGCCCGCCGTCGCGTCCAGCACCGCTTCTGCCCCCGCATCACCCGCCGTGGGGGCCAGCGCCGCTCCTGTCCCCGCATCGCCTGCCGTAGGGCGCAGCGCCGCTCCTGCGTCCGCGTGCTCCGTCGTCGCGGCCAGCGTCGCTCCTGCGTCCGCGTTCGCCATCGTCGAGGCCAGCGCCCGCCGCTGGCCCGCCCCGGCCGGTGCGGCGCTGATCGCTGCACCGGGCCAGGCGGCTTGGGCGCAGGGGAGGCGTTCGCGCGCCACCCACAGGTCCGCGCCGCTGCCGGCGTCGCGCAGGCGCATGGCGCGGCCGCCTGCGGCAAGGCCGTCTATCCATTCCTGCCAGCCTTCTTCCCGCGCCACCTCGTCCGGCGTAACGCAAGCCAGCGACATCAAAGCCTCATGCATCTCATCGCCACTGCGCACCGAAGGCCAGGCCTCGGCCGCCATCGCCGCAATCGCGCCCACATCCAGCGCCCCCAGATCATCCGCCGACGCCGGATCGGTCCAGCGCCGCTGGAGCACCGCCCGCGTGCGCCGCTCCTCCAGCGGCGCGTCGTCCAGAAACGCATATGGCCGCGCATTCAGAATCTCCATCGCCAGCGGCGACGGCGCCGGCAAATCGCGCGACAGCAAACGCACCTCGCCCGCCTCCATGCGCCGCAACAGCGCCAGCCAGCCCTCGCTGTCCATCGCCTCATGCAGGCAATCATCCAACGTCTGATCCACCAACGGATGGCTGGGCAACTCCCGCTCGCCGACAATATTCTCCAGACACGCCGCCTGATCCGGAAACACCGCCGCCAGCAAATCATCACTCTTCATGCGTTGCAGCTGCGGCGCCACCTTGCGCCCGCCGGTAAAGCGCGGCAAAGCCAGCGCGGTGGTCGCATTCCAACGCCACCGTACATTGAACAGCGGCGCATCGAGCAAGGCCTGCACCAGCACATGCTCCGCCGTCGCCGATTTCAAATACCGCCACACCTCATCCAGCGGAAAACTATGACTGTCCGACAGCGACAACACAATCGCATCCTCGGTGGCCGCCGCCTGCAACTCAAAATTGAAGGTGCGGCAGAAGCGCTTGCGCAGGGCCAGTCCCCACGCCCGGTTCACGCGGCTGCCGAACGGCGCATGCAGCACCAACTGCATGCCGCCCGATTCATCGAAGAAGCGCTCCATCACCAGCGTATCGCGCGTCGGCAGCGCACCCAGCGCGGAACGCGAGCGGGCCATATACTCGGCAATCTGCCGCGCCGCCGCATCCTGCAAGCCCAGATGCTCGACCAGCCAATCTACAGCGCTTTCAATACCGGCCTCGCCATCCGGTGCGGCAGCCAGCAAGCGATCCATCTCGCCGCGCAAGCGCGCCACCCCGACCGACAACTCGTCGCTGCGGCCCGGCGCCTCGCCCAGCCAGAACGGAATGTTCGGCGCTGCCCCATGCGCATCCTCCACCCGCACCTTGCCCGCATCCACGCGCAGGATGCGGTACGAGGTATTCCCAAGCTGGAAAACATCGCCGGCCAGACTCTCCACCGCAAAATCTTCGTGCACCGTGCCGATACTCTGGCCCTGCGGCTCCAGCAGCACCGTGTAATCGGCGTTATCCGGTATAGTCCCGCCGGACATCACCGCCGTCATCTTGCCGCCGCGCCGTCCGCGCAAGGTGCCGCTCACCGTATCGCGGTGCAGGTAGGAACCACGCACGCCCTGGCGGCTGGTGTAGCCATCGGTCAGCATGTGCAGCACGTCGTCGTAATGCCGCCGGTCCAGCTGCGCATAAGGTGAGGCGCGCCGCACCAGCTGATACAGGCCGTCCTCGCTCCACTCGCGGCATGCCACTTCCGCCACAATCTGCTGCGCCAGCACGTCCAGCGGCGCTTGAGGAATGTGCAGCGCATCCAGCTCGTCGCGCCGCACGCAGTCCAGCAGCGCCGTGCATTCGACCAGGTCATCGCGCGACGTGGGGAACAGCCGGCCCTTGGGCAGACCGCCAACGTGGTGGCCCGAACGGCCCACGCGTTGCAGGAAAGCGGCGATGCTGCGTGGAGAACCGATCTGGCACACCGGATCCACATCGCCGATATCGATGCCCAGCTCCAGCGACGCGGTGGCGATCAGCACCCGCAACTCGCCGCGCTTGAGACGCTGCTCGGCGTCGAAGCGGTACTCTTTGGCCAGGCTGCCGTGGTGCGCCGCCACGTGCTGCGGTCCGATGCGGTCGGCCAGATGGCGCGCCATGCGCTCGGCCATGCGGCGCGTGTTCACGAACACCAGCGTGGTGCGGTGCATGGCCGTCAGCTCGGCGATGCGGTCGTAAACGCGCTCCCACACCTCATTTGCCATCACCGCCTCCAGCGGCACCGGCGGCAGTTCCAGATTCAGATCGCGCGCCCGCACATGGCCCACATCCACCACCGCACAGGGACGCCCGCTGCCGGCGAGGAACTGCGCCACCGCCGATATCGGCTTCTGCGTGGCCGACAGGCCTACCCGCACCGGCGGCTGCGCGCACAGCGCCGCCAGCCGCTCGAGGCTTAGCGCCAGATGGCTGCCACGCTTGCTGCCGGCCACCGCGTGGATTTCATCGACGATCACGGTGCGCACGCCGGCCAGCATGGCACGGCCGCTGTCCGAGCCAAGCAGCACGTACAGCGATTCCGGCGTCGACACCAGGATGTGCGGCGCGCGCCGGCGCATGGCGTTGCGCTCGGCCTGTGTGGTGTCACCGGTGCGCACGGCGGTGCGGATGCCGTGCGGCGGCTGGCCCATGGCCTCCAGTTCGCGCCCTATGCCTTCCAGTGGCGCCAGCAGGTTGACGCGGATATCGTTGGACAGCGCCTTCAAAGGCGACACATACAGCACCCGCGTTGCATCCGGCAGCGGCGCCTCGCGGCTCTCGCGCACCAGCGCATCGATGGCGGCGAGGAAGGCGGTCAGGGTTTTACCTGAGCCGGTGGGCGCGGCGACCAGTGTCGCGCGGCCGGACTGGATCAGCGGCCAGGCGCGCTGCTGCGCCTCGGTGGCGGCAGCAAAGGCAGAGCTGAACCACGCCGCCACCGCAGGGTGGAAGCGATAAATGTCGGCGGCGGTGTGCAGGGCGTCGGTCATGGTCGGGGCATGGTAAGCTCGAAAACATTGTAAATCATGAATGGTTCAGGCACATGTCCGGCGTAGCCAAGGATGAGATACCGATGTTCCTCAGCGCCCCGGGCGAGCTGGGGGCGCGCATCTGGGCCTACGACTGGCAAAACACGCCGCTCGGTCCCATCTCCGGCTGGCCGCATAGCCTGAAGACGGTGATTAACCTGATGCTCAATTCACCGCAGCCGATGTGGATGGGGTGGGGTGAACAGGTGACGTTTTTATACAACGACGCCTACATCGATGTCCTCGGCATGGCCAAGCACCCGTGGGCCCTGGGACGGCCCACGGTCGAGGTCTGGGCCGAGATCTGGGACTATTGCGGACCGCTGGTGGAACGCGTGTTCACGCATGGCGAGTCGACCATGGCCGACGACGTGCAGCTGTTCATGCGGCGCGGCGACTTCCTTGAAGAGACGTTCTACGCCTTCTCCTATAGCCCGGTGCGCGACGAGTCCGGGCAGGTGGCGGGCCTGTTCTGCGCCAATCTCGATGTCACCAGCCGCCACCTGAACGCGCGCCGCCTGCGCACGCTGTCGGACCTGAACGCCCGCACGCTACAGGAAAGGACGGTGCTGGGCGCCTGCGCCATCGCGCTGGACGCCATCGCCGCCAATCCCGACGACATACCGTTTGCCCAGCTTTATCTCAGCGATGCGCAGGGGCCGGCGCGGCTGCTCAAGTCCACCCATGCACAGATGGACAGCCACGGCGAGCTGTTTGCGGTTGACGCGGTGATCGCCGAAGCGGCGCCGCGCCTGGTCACGCTGGGACAGCCGCTGGCCGGGGTGCCGGCCGGACCATCGCGGCAGCCGGTCCGGCAAGCGCTGGTGCTGCCGGTGCTGGGCTGCGGCGCGCTGGTGCTGGGTGTGAGCGCGGCGCGGCTGCTGGACGCGGAGTATCGCGGCTTTCTTGAGTTGATCGCCACCCAGACCAGCAACGCGATCCGCCATGCGCGCGCGGCGGAAGATGAGCGCCTGCGGGCCGACATGCTGGCGGAAGTGGACCGCGCCAAGACGCAATTCTTCGGCAACATCAGCCACGAATTCCGCACCCCGCTGACCTTGCTGCTCGGCCCCGTGCAGGATGCGCTGGAAGATCCCGCCGCGCCGCTGCCGGAGGCGCAGCGCGAGCGCCTGCACATCATCCAGCGCAATGCGGTGCGGCTGCAAAAGCTGGTCAACACGCTGCTGGATTTCTCGCGAGTGGAAGCGGGGCGTGCGCAGGCCCGTTTCATCGCCACCGACCTGGCGGCGATGACCATCGACCTGGCCAGCAGCTTCCGTTCCGCCATCGAAAGCGCCGGCATGCGGCTGGTGGTGGATTGCCCGCCGCTGCCGGCGCCCGTGTATGTCGATCCGGAGATGTGGGAAAAGATTGTGCTCAACCTGCTGTCCAACGCTTTCAAGTTCACTTTTGAGGGCGAGGTGCGGGTCAGCTTGCGCGTGGCTGGCGCGCAGGTAAGGCTGGCGGTGGCGGATACCGGCAGCGGCATCCCGCAGGACCAGCTGCCATTGCTGTTCGAGCGCTTCCACCGGGTGGAGGGCGCGCGTTCGCGCACGCACGAGGGCTCGGGCATCGGCCTGGCGCTGGTGCGCGATCTGGTGGCGCTGCATGGCGGTGCGATCGACGTGGAAAGCGTGCCGGGACACGGCTCGATATTCAGTGTGACGCTGCCGCTGGGGACCACCCATCTACCGCCCGACCAACTGGGCGTGGCGCCTGCACGGCCGTTGCAAAGCACGGCGGCAGCCTACGTGGCGGAAGCGGAAGGATGGCTGCCGCATGCGGTAACGGCGGGCGGCGGCGCTGCGCCACGCGGCCGGCTGCTGATCGTCGACGACAACGCCGACATGCGCGACTACCTGCAACGCCTGTTGCAGCCGCACTGGCAGGTGGAGGTCTGCAACAACGGCGCGGAAGCGCTGGCCGTGATCGCGCGTCGGGCGCCGGACCTGATCCTGTCGGACGTGATGATGCCGCAGCTGGACGGCTTCGGCCTGCTGGCCGCCTTGCGCGCGCGGGAAACCACGCGCGACATTCCGTTCATGATGCTGTCCGCGCGCGCCGGCGAGGAAGCGCGGCTGGAAGGCTTGCAGGCCGGCGCCGATGATTATCTGGTCAAGCCATTCTCCGGGCGCGAGCTGCTGGCGCGCATCGAGGTGCTGCGGCTGCGCCAGCGCGTGCGCACGGTGCAGGACGAGGCCACGCGCCGCATGCGCAGCATCTTCAGCCAGGCGCCGGTGGCGATCTGTATCCTCGGCGGTCCGCAGCACGTGTTCGAGCAGGCCAACGATTACTATCAGCAGCTGATTGGCCCACGTCAGCTGCTGGGGCTTCCGGTGCGCGAGGCGCTGCCGGAACTGGAATCGCAAGGCATCTACGAACTGCTGGACGGCGTTCTGGCCAGCGGCCAGCCGTATGTCGGCCGTTCGGTGCAAGTACGGCTACGGCAAGTGCCGGAGATGGATCTGCGCGACCGTTGGTTCGACTTCGTCTACCAGCCACTGTTCGACGCCGCCGGCAATGCCGAAGGTGTGGCGGTGGTGGCGTTTGAAGTGACCGAGCTGGCCATCGCCAAGCGTGACGCCGAAACCGCCAACCGCGCCAAGGACGAATTCCTCGCCATGCTGGGGCATGAGCTGCGCAATCCGCTGGCGCCCATCGTCACCGCCTTGCAGCTGATGCGCATGCGTGGCAGCGACTTCGCACTCAAGGAGCGCACCGTGATCGAGCGCCAGACGCGCCATCTGGTGGCGCTGGTGGACGACCTGCTGGATGTGTCGCGCGTGGCGGAGGGAAAAATCCAGCTGCGCCGTCAGGTGGCGGAGATCAATGATGTCGTCATGCGCGCGATTGAAACGGCCAGCCCGCTGATCGAGCAAAAGCGCCACGCGCTGTCGGTTGAGGTGCCGGCCAGCGGCTTGCCGGTGCTGGCCGATCCGGTGCGGCTGGCGCAGGTGTTGGCCAACCTGCTGACCAACGCCGCCAAATACACCGAGCCGGGCGGCCAGCTGGCGGTGCGCGCGCGCCTGGAAAACGGCGAGGTGCTGGTGGAAGTACACGACAACGGCATCGGCATCTCGGCCGAGATGCTGGGCTGCGTGTTCGAGCGCTTTACCCAGGAACGGCAAGCCCTGAGCCGCTCGCAGGGAGGGCTGGGCCTTGGCCTGGCCATCGCCCGCAGCATGACCGAGCTGCATGGCGGCCGTGTTGAGGCGCACAGCGACGGCAAGGGCCGCGGCAGCACTTTCGTGGTGCGCCTGCCGGCATGGCGGGAACAGCGCTCGGAGCACGAGCGCATCGCGCCATCGGCGGCGCTGGCGCTGGCGCCTGGCCAACTGCGCGTCATGATCGTGGATGACAACGAAGACGCGGCGCGCGCGCTGGGCGAGGGACTGGAGCTGCTGGGCCATACGGTGCAGGTGGCGTTCAGCGCGCCCGATGCCATCGTGCTGGCGTCGCATTTCCGGCCGCAGGTGGGCATCCTCGATATCGGCCTGCCCGGCATGGATGGCTATGAACTGGCGCAACGCCTGCGCCAGCTGAGCGGCGGTGCCGCCCTGCGCCTGTTCGCAGTCACCGGCTACGGCCAGGACGCCGACCGCCAGCAGGCCATTGCGGCAGGTTTTGAACAACACCTCACCAAACCGGTCGAACTGCACCGGCTCGACACCCTGCTGCAAAATCATTAATTAAACCTTGGTATGAGTTCGCATACGAAGGTGCAATTTCGCCGGAATCCTCCTGAATTTATATTGATGCCTGGTCATCGGGAGGATTTATGTTCGTCCATCATTATAAAAAACTCACGGTTGAATGGCTGATGCTGGGCTTTGTGCTGGCCCTGAGCGGGCTGCTGATCGTGTACTTCGTCTGGAATGAGCGCGGCTTGATCATGACGTCCAACGTCGAGCGCATGCGCTTGCAGACGCTGATCATCGACGAGAACCTCAGCCACCAGCTTGAGGGCGTGCGCAGTGCGCTGGACAGCGTGCGCGCCACGCTGCGCCCCGGCAGCGCATGCGGCACCGAGTGCCGCCGCACCCTGCTGCAATCGCTCAAGCGCGCCATGCCCGGCGTGCGCGCGCTGCTGGTGCTGGACCGCAAAGGCGCTATCGTCATGTCCGACGACGACCTGCGCGACCGCCGCCTTGATGACCGCGACTACACCAGCCGCGTCGAACGCATGCGCGATCCGGATACGCTGTATCTGTCGCAGCCCTACGAAAATACGCCGGGCGTGTTCAACATCAAACTGTCGATGGCGGTGATCGGCGCCGGCGGCGAGAACGACGGCGCCGTCAGCGCCATCCTCAATCCCGAATACTTCGACGCCGTGATGCGCTCGGCCCTGTACGCACCGGACATGAACAGCGCCATCACCGAAGACAGCGGCCGCCGCATCCTGTTCGTGCCGGCCGATCCCACCGCCATGCGCAACAGCGGCGCCATGCCCGACCCCTTCTTTGTGCGGCACCAGGCCAGCCGCCGCACCGAGACAGTGCTGGACGGCGCCGCCGCCAGCGGCGAGCAGCGCCTGGTGGTCCAGCGCACCATGCTGCTGCGCGGCCTGGGACTGGACAAGACGCTGGTGGTGAGCCTGGGCCGCAACCAGGCGCTGATGGCGACCGGCTGGCACAGCATGGCGTGGACCTGCGGCCTGGCGTGGCTGGTGTTTGGCCTGACCTCCAGCGGCGCGCTGGTGCTGGTGCAGCGCCGCCGCCAGGTGCTGGAAGATCTGGCCACGGCGCGCGCCGAAGAGCAGGCGGTGGCTGCGGAAAAAGTGGAATTGGCGCTGAACGGCGCCAATCTGGGCCTGTGGGAATGGCAGATGGTGGACGACGTGCGCACGGTGGACGGCCGCGCCGCCGCCATGCTGGGTTACACCCGCGAGGAACTGAACGCCGCCGGCATCGACTGGAACAGCATGGTCAAGGCAGATGACATGCCGGCCATCGAGGCGGCGCTGGCCGCGCATCTGGCCGACGGCTCGCGTTCCTTCGAGGCCGAGTACCGCATGCGCCACCGCGCCGGTCATTGGATCTGGGTGCAGAGCCGGGGCAGGGTGGTGGAACGCACCGCCGACGGCCGCCCGCTGCGCATGCTGGGCACGCGCATGGACATCAGCGCCCGCAAGCTGGCGGAAGCCGAAATCGCCCACCTGGCGTTTTACGACGGCCTGACCAACCTGCCGAACCGCCGCTTGCTGCTGGATCGCCTGCACCACGCCATCGCCAAGGCGGCACGCGGCGGCAGCCATGGCGCGGTGCTGTTCGTCGACCTGGATAATTTCAAATCGCTCAACGACACCATGGGCCACGACATGGGCGACCGCCTGCTGGAGATGGTGGCGTTCCGCCTGACCGAGGTAACGCGCGAGACCGACACCGTGGCGCGCCTGGGCGGCGACGAATTCGTGATCCTGCTGGAAGACCTGGGCGACGAGCAGCAGCAAGCCATGGGCAACGCCGCCGCCGTCGCCGGCAAGGTGCTGGACTCCCTGAGCCGCGGCTACACGCTGGATGCGCACGAATTGCGCAGCACCCCAAGCATCGGCGTGGTGCTGTTCGGCGCCGAGCACCACACCATCAACGACCTGCTGCGCCAGGCCGACATGGCGATGTACGAAGCCAAGGCGGCCGGCCGCGCCACCTTCCGCTTCTTCGACCCGCACATGCAGGTGGCGCTGGACGCCTCGGCGATGCTGGAGGCGGACCTGCGCTTCGCCTTGCGGCGTGAGGAGCTGCGCCTGTACTACCAGCCGGTGGTGGATAACGACGGCCGCGTCACCGGTGTGGAAGCGCTGCTGCGCTGGCAGCATCCGCAGCGTGGCCTGATCGGGCCGGGCGATTTCATTCCGCAAGCGGAGAAATCCGGCCTGATTGTGGAACTGGGCGAGTGGGTGCTGGATGCGGCCTGCCGTCAGCTGGTGCAGTGGGCCGGCTGTGCCGACAGCGCGCATCTGAGCATGGCCGTCAACGTCAGCGCGCGCCAGTTCCGCCAGCCGGCCTTTGTCGACCAGGTGTTGGCGGTGCTGGAGCGCACCGGCGCCGATCCGCGCCTGCTCAAGCTGGAGCTGACCGAGAGCATGCTGCTGGCCGACATGGATGACGTGATCGCAAAGATGACAACCTTGAAAGCCCATGGCGTCGGTTTTGCGTTGGACGATTTCGGCACCGGCTATTCCTCGCTCAGCTACCTGAAGCTGCTGCCGATCGATCAGCTGAAGATCGACCGCTCCTTCGTGCACGACATGCTGCACACGCGGCACGCCTCCAGCATTGTGCGCGCCATCATCACACTGGCCTACAGCATGGACCTGGCGGTGGTGGCGGAAGGCGTGGAGACGCGCGAACAATGGTCGGCGCTGGAAGCCTTTGGCTGCAACGCTTTCCAGGGCTATCTGTTCGGCCGCGCCACGCCACTGGCGGAACTGGAGCTGGATCTGGCTGTGCTCCCCGGGGGCGATGCGGACTGTGCTCCTTCCGCCGCGCCGCCCGGCGCTATGCTGGACATGTCGATTTAAGGAGCGTCCGCATGCCAGTCAAGCCCTATCATCACCCCGCCGCCGGCTGGGGCGCGTTGAAATACGTTGCGATCAATCTGCTCAAGGAGCGGGTCAGTGGCGTCAACTACAAGTCGCTGTTTGCACAGAACCAGCCGGACGGATTCGATTGCCCCGGCTGCGCGTGGCCGGACCGAGAGCATGCTTCCACCTTCGAATTCTGCGAGAACGGCGTCAAGGCGGTGGCGGCGGAATCCACCAGCAAGCGCGTGACGCCGGACTTCTTTGCCGCACACACGGTGGCACAGTTGTTGGAGCAGTCGGATTATGAGCTGGAACAGCATGGCCGCCTGACCCATCCCATGGTGTACGAGCCGGCCAGCGACAAATACGTGCCGATCGCCTGGGATGACGCTTTCAAACTGATCGCCGATGAACTGAATGCGCTGGAAGATCCGGACCAGGCGGCGTTCTACACCTCCGGCCGCGCCAGCAACGAAGCGGCCTTTCTGTACCAGCTGTTCGTGCGCGCCTATGGCACCAACAACTTCCCGGACTGCTCCAATATGTGCCACGAGGCCACCAGCCGCGGCTTGCCCGGCACCGTCGGCATAGGCAAAGGCACGGTGACGCTGGACGATTTTGAACACGCCGACACGCTGCTGATCTTCGGCCAGAATCCGGCCACCAACCATCCGCGCATGCTGGGCGAGTTGCGCGAATGCGCGCGGCGCGGCGCCACCATTGTGTCGATCAATCCGCTGCGCGAGCGCGGTCTTGAGCGCTTCACCAGCCCGCAGCACCCGCTGGAAATGCTGACCTTATCCAGCACGCCGATCAGCGCCATGTTCGTGCAGCCCAGGCTGGGCGGCGACCTGGCGTTGATCAAGGGCGTGGCCAAGCGGGTGCTGGAGCTGGACGACCGGGCGGTGCTGATCGGCGTGCCGCGCGTGCTGGACCCGGATTTCATCGCTGCCCACACGGTGGGCTTCTCCGACTTCGCGCGCGATCTGCGCACGGAAAAATGGGCGCTGCTGGTGGAGGAATCCGGCGTGTCGCGCGAACAGATTGACCGGCTGGCGGAAGTCTTCATCAAAGGCCAGCGCGTGATCGCCACCTGGGGCATGGGCCTGACGCAGCACAAGCACTCGGTGCCGACGGTGCAGATGCTGTCCAACCTGATGATGATGCGCGGCCAGATCGGCAAGCGCGGCGCCGGCTTGTGCCCGGTGCGCGGCCACTCCAACGTGCAGGGCGACCGTACCATGGGCATCGAGGAACGCCCCGCCGCCGCCTTCCTCAACCGCATGGCGCGCGTGTTCGGCTTTGAGCCGCCGCGCCATCACGGTTACGACGTGGTGGCCACCATCGGCGCCATGATGGCGGGGAAGGTCAAGATGTTCGTCGGCCTGGGCGGCAACTTCGCCATGGCCACGCCGGACACGCCGCTGACCTTCAAGGCGCTGCAATCGTGCGCGCTGACGGTGCAAATCGCCACCAAGCTGAATCGCGGCCATTTGATCCATGGCCGCAAGGCGCTGATCCTGCCGACGCTGGGCCGCACCGAGATCGACCTGCAGAACGGCGTGCCGCAAGGCGTGACGGTGGAGGATTCGATGAGCATGGTGCATATCTCGTATGGCCTGAACAAGCCGGCCTCGCCGGCGCTGCTGTCGGAAATCGCCATCGTCTCGCGCATGGCCGAGGCCACGCTGGGCCGGCGCCACAAGCTCAAATGGCAGGCCTACCGCGACGACTACGCCGTGATCCGCGACGATATCGAAAAGGTGTTCGACGATTTCTACGACTACAACGCCCGCGTGGCCAAGCCGGGCGGTTTCCATCTCAAGGTGGCGTCGCGCGAGCGCGAGTGGGCCACGGAAAGCGGCAAGGCGCAGTTCGTGCCGCAGAAGATCGTGCTGGATACGCCGATCCGCCGCGCCCGCGCCAAACATGGCCAGCGCCTGCTGGTGATGATGACCACCCGTTCGCATGACCAGTACAACACCACCATCTACGCCATGGACGACCGCTATCGCGGCGTGTTCGGCATGCGCAGGGTGATCTTCATCAACCAGCAGGACATTGACATGCTGGGCATGAAGGCAGGCGACTGGGTGGACGTGGAAAGCGCCTGGGACGATGGCGTCGAGCGCCGCGCCGGCGGCTTCATGCTGGTGGCTTACGACATCCCGCGCGGCTGCATCGGCGCCTACTACCCGGAGACCAATCCGCTGGTGCCGCTGGGCAGCGTGGCCGACGGCGCCGGCACGCCGACCTCGAAGTCGATTCCGGTCCTGTTATCGCTGGCGGCGGCATCATGATTATCCGGCCGCCCACCAACTGGCTGCGGATGCTGTTCGTCTGGGATGGCTCCGTACTCAAGAGCATTGTGCCGCAGCTGGTGCTGATGCTGGCCATCAGCGTGCTGGCCGTGGCCACCGGCGGCCGCGTGTTGGGCAGCCGCATCCCGCTGGACACTGTGCCGTTCCCGCTGGTGGGCGTCAGCCTGGCGATCTTCCTCGCCTTCCGCAACAATGCGGCCTATGCGCGCTACGTGGAGGCGCGCCAGATCTGGGGCCGCATCCTGATCGCGGCGCGTGCGCTGACTTCGCAGGTGATGAACTACCTGCCGCAGGATGGTGACGGCTTCGAACGCAAGCTGTTCGTGCAGCGCCTGATCGCTTTTGTGTATGCGTTGACGCACCAGCTGCGCGGCACCGATCCCTCGGCCGACCTGGCGCGCTATCTGTCGAAGGCAGAAGCGGGTGAACTGAGCGGCTTGCAGTATATTCCGGTGGCGCTGCTGGACCGGATTCGCCTGATGCTGGCGCGCGCCGGCCGCAGGCGCGGCGAGGGCGAGCCGCTGCTGTGGATACTGGACGCGCAAGTGAGCGAGCTGGCGGCCGCCGTCGGCGGTTGCGAGCGCATTTCCAACACGCCGATTCCGTTTGCCTACGGCGTGCTGGTGCACCGCACCGTCTACCTGTACTGCTTCATGCTGCCGTTTGGCCTGGTGGCGGACCTCGGCATGACGACGCCGCTGGTGTGCGTGTTCGTGGCCTACACGCTGTTTGCGCTGGAAGCCATTGCGCAGGAAATCGCCGAACCATTCGGCACCGCCCCCAACTGCCTCGCGCTCAACGCCATGACCCGCAATATCGAACGTTCGTTGCTGGAGCAGTGCGGCGAGGCGTTGCCGGCGCAACTCCAGCCCTGCCAGCGCTACAACATCTCATAAGCCGGCGATCTTGAAGCGTGAAACGGCTTGTTCCAGCTGGCCGGATTGTTCTTGCAGGGCGCTGGCCGCGGCGGCCACCTGTTCCACCAGCGCGGCGTTCTGCTGCGTGCCCTGATCCATCTCCGTTACCGCCTGCGAGCAGGCCAGGATGCCGGCGTGCTGCTCGGCGCTGGCGTGCTTGATCTGCGCCATGATCCGCTCCACGTGGGCGACGCTGTCGACGATGTCCCGCATGGCGGCGGCGGCTTCCCGCACTTTCTGGTCGCCGTCGCCAGCTTGCGCCATGGCGGCCTGTATCAATGCGCCGATGTCGCGCGCGGCGTCGGACGAGCGATGCGCCAGCTGGCGCACTTCTCCCGCCACCACGGCGAAACCGCGTCCCGCTTCGCCGGCGCGCGCCGCCTCCACGGCGGCGTTCAGGGCCAGGATATTGGTCTGGAAGGCGATGCCGTCGATCAGGCCGATGATGTCCGCCATCTGCGTGGCCGAGCTGCGGATGGCCTGCATGCGCTCCGTGACGGCGGCCACCGCATGACCGCCTTTGCCCGCCGCGCTGGAGGCGTGCAAGGCCAGCGTATTGGCGCGCGCCGCGTGGCCGGCATTCTGCTGCACGGTGGCGGTCAGCTGTTCCATGGCGGCGGCGGTTTCCTGCAAGCTGGAGGCCTGCTGCTCGGTACGGGCCGACAGATCGAGATTGCCGCTGGCGATCTGGCTGGAGGCCGAGGCGATCATTTCGGTGTCGGCGCGTACTTGCGCCACCAGCTTGCTCAGGCTACCGCGCATGTGCTCCATTTCGTACAGCATGCTGCTGCGGTCCCCCTCGCGCACAGCGATGGCCCGTGTCAGATCGCCGTCGGCGATGCAGGCGGCGGTGCGCGCGGCCAGATCGGGCTCGCCGCCCAGGTCGCGCCGCAGGCGGCCGATGATGACGACGGCCACGCCCAGTGAAATCGCCAGCGCGGTCGCGCCCAGCGCCAGCATTTTCATGCGGGTGTCGCTGTAGGCTTCCGCCGCCTGTTCGCGCGCTTCGCGCATCAGCGCCACCTCGTTGCCGATCTGCGCCGCCAGCGTTTCGCGGCAGGCTTGCAGCATGGGCTTGACCTCGGCTTCCAGGTAGCCGCGCGCCTCCTCGTCGCGGCCGGCCAGCACCAGCGCGATCAGATGCTCCTGGCCCAGGGTGTAGGCCTGATAGGCCGTCACCACTTTTTGCAGCGCCGCGCGGCCGTTGGGCGTTGTTACGCGCCGGTCCAGTTGCGCGATATTGGCTTCGGCCTCGCGCCGGTAGCCTTCGATATTGTCGATCTGGCGCTTGCGCACGGCCGGATCGGCGCTCAGCATCAGGTTGCGCAGCGAGACCGCGATGTCCGTCACACGCAGGCGCAGGTCGGTGGCCAGTTCGATCTTGGGCCAGCGGTCGTCGGCCATGGCGGCGGTGGCGGCATTCAGCTTGGCCTGTTCGGTCAGGCCCAGCGCAATGACGGCGGCGAGGAACACGCAGATCAGGCCAAAGCCTGTCAGCAGCAGATTGGCAACCTTGATGCGAGCGGTTTTCATGGCAGTGATACCCGTAATATTGGCAGGCTGCCAGAATAAGCGCGGAAGCGCCGCCGCAATGGCTACAGATTGGCCTCTTTGCGAGGAGTACAGTTGGCCAGTTCGCCCGCCAGCAGGCCGAGTGTGCGCACCGCGCCTTCCACTTCGGCGGTCCACGGATAGCTGTAGTTCAGGCGGATGCAGTGCTGGAAGGCGTCGCCGGTGGCGAAGATATTGCCGGCGCCGACGCTGATGCCGCGCTCCTGCGCGCGCGCATACAGTTCCAGCGCACGCACCTCCGGCGGCAGCGTCACCCACAGCAGGTAGCCGCCGGCCGGCGTGGAGACGCCGGTCCCGGCCGGGAAGAAGCGCCGCACCGCCGACGCCATGATGCTGGCCTGCTGGGTGTACGCCTTGCGCACCTTGCGCAGGTGGTAATCGTAGCCGTCGTTTTTCAGGTACTCGGCGATGGCCAGCTGCGGCAGGGCGGGGGTGTTGAGGGTGTTCAGAAATTTCAGCTTTTCCACCTGCGCCTTGTAGCGGCCGGGCAGGGCCCAGCCGATGCGGTTGGCGGGGCTGAGCGTCTTGGAGAAGGAGTTACAGTGCAGGACCAGACCGCGCGTGTCGTAGTTTTTCAGCGAGGTCGGATGCACGTCGCCGTAATACAGCTCGTGATAGACATCGTTCTCGATCACCGGCACCTCGTGCCGCGTCAGCATTTCCACCATGGCGCGCTTGCGCTCATCGCTCATCTGGAAGCCCAGCGGATTCTGGAAGTTGGGCATGACGATGCAGGCCGCCACGCCTTGTTCGACGATGGCGCGTTCCAGCGCATCCAGTTGGATGCCTTCGACCGGATCGGTGGCGATTTCCAGCACCCGCATGTTCATGCGCTCTATCGCTTGCAGCAGCGCGTAGTAGGTGGGCGACTCCACCGCGATCGTGGCGCCGGGCGCCGCCACCGCTTGCAGGCACAGATTAAGCGCCTCGGTGGCGCCGGTGGTGACGATGATTTCATTGGCATCCACCGGCAGGCCGTTTTCCAGATGGCGGCGGGCGATCTGGCGTATCAGTTCCGGATTCCCCGGCGGCAGATCGGCGGTGATGCCCATCTGGGCCACGCGGCGCGCCAGGCTGTTGGCGTACTGGTTCAGCTTCGCCCATGGGAACATGGCGGGATCGGGATAGGGAGAGCCGAGCGGCACGCTGCCCTGATTGATAGAGCGCAGGGTGGTGAGCACGAATTCGCTGGTGTCCAGGTTGTCGCCGCGCGCCATGTCGGCCGGTGCGGCCGGGGCGATGGTTGTGGCGTGCGCGGCGGGCCTGCGGCGCACGAAATAGCCGGATTGCGGCCGGCTTTCGATCAGGCCCTGGCTTTCCAGCAGCAGGAAGGCGCGGATCACGGTCGATACGCTCAGGTTGTGGTGCTGGCTGGTCTGCCGCACCGACGGGATTTTTTCCCCTTCGCGAATCACACCCTGGGCGATCTGGCCGGCGATGCCGGCGGCCAGCGTTTCATACAGTTTCACTTACTCTCTCCAACAGTATTACGTTAACTCATACTGGAGTATAGGATGCAAGCCGCCCAAACCACACTATAATTGGGTAGGTTTCCAATATAACCCATAAGGATAGGCATGTTACGGGTCCCTCGCACCCCCTGGATGTCCGCGCTGCTGATTTGCCTCATGCTGTTGATCTTCGCGATCGACACGTTCTCGCCGCTGGACATGGCCATCGCCGTCATGTACGTGGTGGTGGTGCTGCTATCGGCCAGCATCTGGGGCCGGCGTGGCGTGCTGCAAGTCACCGCCAGCTGCCTCGGACTGACCTTGCTATCCTATGTGCTGACCCACAGCGAAGTGTTTTCCACCGCCGCCTCCGGGCGTTTGCTGGTCGGCCTGCTGGCGATCAGCGTTACCAGCGTGCTGGTGCTGCGCGGCCAGGCCGCCACCAACGCGCTGCTGGCGCGCGAGGATGCGCTGCGCCGCAGCGAGGCGTTTTTGGCCGGCACCCAGCGCATCAGCAAGACCGGCAGCTTCAGTTTCAAGTCGCCCGGCGGCGAGATGTACTGGTCGGACGAGGCGGCCCGCATCTATGGCTACCCGCTGGACGTGACGCCCACCATGGAGCGCATCCTGGCGCACACCGCGCCCGAGGACCGGCACGTGGTGCAGGCGGCGATCGACCAGTCGCTGCGCTGCGAAGGCCCGGTCGAGCTGCGCCACCGCCTGCTGCTGCCGGACGGTGAGCTCAAATACGTGCACGTGCTGTCGCATCCGCGCCATAACAAGGACGGCGAGTGCGAATACCTGGGCGCCCTGACCGACGTCACGGCAGCGGTATTGGCGGAGCAGGCCCTGCACCGCTCGCAGGTGCAGCTGGCGCACGCCACCCGCGTCACCATGCTGGGCGAGCTGGCCGCCTCCATCGCGCATGAAGTCAACCAGCCGCTGGCCGCCATCTCCACCAATGGCGAGGCTTGCCTGCGCTGGCTGAATCGCCCGCAGCCGGAGCTGGACGAAGCCAAAGCCACCGTCACCAGCATCCTGGAGGCCAGCGCCCGCGCCACCGGCGTGATCAAGCGCATACGCGCGCTGGCGCGGCGCAGCGATCCGCAGTATGCTGAACTGGATTTGAAGACGGTGGTGGAGGAGAGCGTGGACCTGGTCCGGCGCGAACTGAATAACCACCACGTGGCGCTGATGCTGGGCCTCACACCAGACCTGCCGCCGGTATTCGGCGACCGCGTGCAGCTCCAGCAGGTCTTCATCAATCTGCTGATGAACGCCATCCAGGCCATGGCCTCGTGCCAGCCCGGCCAGGCGGTGTTGACGCTGCAAACCCAGCGCAATGCCGACGGCGCCTTGCAGGTGAGCGTCAGCGATTCCGGCCCCGGCATCCCGCCCGCCGACATGCCGCGCCTGTTCGAGGCCTTTTACAGCACCAAGGAAGACGGCATGGGCATGGGCCTGCCGATCTGCCGCTCCATCATCGAGAACCACGGCGGCCGCATCTGGGCCAAAGCCGCCACGCCGGATAGCCCGGTGGCCGGCGCCACCATCTATTTCACACTGCCTGTCCATGAACCAGATTGACTACGCCGATTCGCTGATCTACATCGTCGATGACGAGGCGCCGCTGCGCGACGCCATCTCCAGTCTCCTGCGCTCGGTCGGCATGCAGGTGGCCAGCTTCGCCTCGGTGGCGGACTTCCTGGCCGTGCCGCGGCGCGAGGTGACCAGCTGCCTGCTGCTGGACGTGCGCATGCCGGGTGTCAGCGGGCTGGATTTCCAGGCCGAGCTGAATCGCGACGGCGTCGCCTTGCCGATCATTTTCATGACCGGGCATGGCGACATTCCCATGTCGGTGCGCGCCATGAAGGCCGGCGCGGTGGATTTCCTGGCCAAGCCATTCCGTGACCAGGACCTGCTGGACGCCATCCATGCGGCACTGAGCGCCGACCGCGAACGGCGCCAGCGCGATCAGGCCCGCAACGGCATCACCGCGCGCTACGCCACGCTGACGCCGCGCGAGCGCGAAATCATGGCGCTGGCGGCGCGCGGCCTGATGAACAAGCAAATCGCCGGCGAAGTGGGCACCAGCGAAATCACCGTCAAAATCCATCGCGGCAACGCCATGCGCAAGATGGAAGCCAAGACCTTTGCGGACCTGGTGCGCATGGCCGAAGCCCTGGGTTTAGCCTGACCTATACCCTTGTATAATTTTCCCAACCGGTAGCAAACTGTATTGTTCTCCCATGCGCTGGACGGCCGCGAATCGCCGTCCGAACAAGGGAGTAGCCAGTGTCTTATCCGGAACCACAATTTTCCAGTATTGCCATCGTTGACGACGACGAAGCGGTGCGCGTCGGTTTGCGCAGCCTGCTGCGGTCCTATGGCTATCAGGTTGAAGTCTACGACTCGGCGCTGGCGCTGCTGGCCGCCGGCGTCATGCGCGGCCACCACTGCATCATCACCGACCTGCAAATGCCCGGCATGAGCGGCATCGAGCTGCTGGAACAGCTGCGCCGCGACGGCAGCCAGCTGCCGGTCATCCTGATGACCGCCTTCCCGGAAGCCGCGCTGCGCAAGCGCGCCTTCCAGAGCGGCGCCTCCTGCTTTTTGAGCAAACCATTTGAAGCGAATGAACTGCTGCTTTGCCTGAAACAGGCCAGCGGCAACTCCACCAATCAAGCCAGGGAGTAAGTCCATGAACAACACCACCAGCAATTCGCGCCGATTGATTTACCTTTTGCTGCTGCTGGTGATTGTTGCCAGCGTTGCGCTGTCGATCGTCATGGAACGTACCGCGCACAACATCCGCCGCAATGAGACGCCGCTGCTGAACAGCACCATCCCGCGGATGCGCTATCTGGGCGATTTCGAAAGCGCCTTGCTGCGCTACCAGCTGGCGCTGGACAAGCGCTTCACCGAATCGATCACGCCGGACCGTTTCCAGTTTTTGGAGAACATGGGCCGCGGCGAGATGGATGCCACCATCGTGCAACTGCGCCCCAGCCTGGGCGATGGCCCGGAGCTGGAGGCGCTGCGCGAAGGCTATCAAAGCATCATTCGCCTGACGCCGGAGTTTGAGCGCAGCGTCGGTCGCGATAACGCCGCCGCCCGCGCGGTGCTGATCAAGATGAATGAGGAAGTCAAGCTGCTGCGCGCCCACATCGACGGCATGCAGCAGCAGGTGGAAGACGCCATCTATGACAACGGCACCATGGCCAACCGCGCCATCGGCTGGATCACGGGACTGGTGCATGTATTCGACGTGCTGGCGCTGGTGACTTGCGTGTTCCTGATGTACCACGTGCGGGCCCGGGTGCGGATGGAGGATGAATTGAGCCATCAGGCCCGCCACGATCCGCTCACCGGCCTGGCGCACCGCCGCAGCTTCGAGGCGCGCCTGGCCAGCCTGCCGCAGGTGCCGCACGTGGTGGTGCTGGGTACCATCGACCGCTTCTCGCGCATCATCGGCGGCTTTGGTCACGCCTTCGGCGACCGCATCATGGTCGGCCTGGCGGCGCGCATCCGTGCCGCGGCGGAGCGCAGCGGCGGCGAGGTGTTCCGACTGGACGGCGCCAATTTCGCCATCCTGTACCGCATGGCCTGCGAGGACGAGGCGTTTGGCCAGGCGCTTTCCAGCCTGCGCGACGAGGTGCGCAATCCCTACGACTGCGAAGGCCACGAAATCTTCACCACCCTGAGTCTGGGCGCGGTCAGCTTCCCGCTGCACGGTGCAACGCCGGACACCCTGCTGCGCAACGCCGACGCCGCGCTGCAAGCGGCGCGCAAGGCGGGCGGCGACCGGCTGGTGGTGTACTCGCACCAGCTCAATGCCGAAGCGGGCGAACGCCTGGACCTGGAATCGCTGCTGCGCCACGCGGTGGAGCGCAACGAGCTGGAACTGCATTATCAGCCGCAGCAAGCCTTGCACGACGGCGGCTTGATCGGCTTCGAGGCGCTGCTGCGCTGGCGCCGCCACGGCAAGCTGATTTCGCCGGCCGACTTCATTCCGCTGGCCGAGGAATCGGGTCTGATCGTCGCCATCGGCAACTGGGTGTTGGAGGAAGCCTGCCGTCAGATCAGCGTGTGGCAGGCGGAGATCGGCCAGCGGGTGGTGGTGGCGGTGAATATCTCGCCGCGCCAGTTTGCCGCGCCGGGCTTCCTGTCGCATCTGGAAGAACTGCTGGCCACCACCCACGTCGACCCTTCCTGCCTGGAGCTGGAAATCACCGAGAGCGTGATGGTGGAGGATGCGGAAAGCGCCATCGCCTTGCTGCATCGCCTGCGCGCGCTGGGCCTCAAACTGGCCATCGACGATTTCGGCACCGGCTATTCCAGCCTGGCCTATTTGTCGCGCTTCCCGATCCACAAGCTGAAGATCGACCAGTCCTTCGTGCGCAATATGCACGCGGTGCGCGAGCAGGGCGCCATCGTCCAGGCCACCATCGGCCTCGGTCACAGCCTGGGCCTGACCGTGATCGCCGAAGGCGTCGAGTCCGAGACCCAGCGCGCCATGCTGAGCGCCTGGCGCTGCGACGAAATCCAGGGTTACCACTACAGCCGCCCGCTGCCGGCGGCGTCCGCACTGAACTTCCTCGAAGGGAGCCTGCAATTGCAGGCCGCATAATTAGGAGAATGCCATGAACTGGTTCCGCAACCTGAAGATCGCCAACAAACTGAATGTGGTGGTCGCCGCCGTGCTGGCGCTGATGATGGCGCTGGGCGTGTTCTCCGTGTTCCAGCTGTATGAGCTGGACCGCGTGACCAATGAGATCAATCACCGTTGGGCACCCGGCGTGCGCAATGCGCTGGACATCAAGTACGGCCTGACGCGCTTCCGCACCTTTGAGCTGTTCCATGTGGTGTCGACCGAACCGGACATCCTGCGCAAGTATGAGCAGGACATGGACCTGCAGATGCGGCAGGTGCAGCAGTCGCTGGCCGCATACGCGGCGCAGCCGCGCAGCGGCGCCGAGATGGAGATCGTCGGCCGCCTGCAAACCTCGCTGGCCGCCTATCGCGGCGCGGTGCGCCAGGTGGTGGCCCTGTCGCGCGGCGGCGATGATGTCGCCGCGCTGGCGGTGGTGCGCGGCGAATCGCGCAAATACGATTTTGAAGCCATGGACCTGATCGACAAGCTGGTCTCGCTCAACGAGTCTGGCAGCGCCCAGGCGGCGCTGTCGGCCGACCAGACCTACCTGCATGCGCGCCACCTGATCTTCGGCTTCATGGCCGGTGCGCTGGTACTGGGCTTGCTGCTGGCGGGCCGGGTGGCGCGGCTGATCTCGGTGCCGCTGGCGCGCGCGGTCGAGGTGGCGCGCCGCGTGGCCGATGGCGACCTGCGGGTGGAAGCGGCGGTGGCCGGCAAGGATGAAACGGCGGATTTGCTGCGCGCCATGAACCAGATGAGCATCAACCTGCAACGCATGGTGACGCAGGTACGCGGCGGCACTGACACCATCGCCAGCGCCTCGGCGCAGATTTCGGCCGGCACCGGCGACCTGGCGCAGCGCACCGAAGGCCAGGCCGCCACGCTGGAAGAAACCGCGGCCACGGTGGAGGAACTGACCGCCACCGTCGCCAACAACGCCGACAGGGCGGAGCAAGCCTACAAGCTGATGGACCAGACGGCGGCGGTGGCGCGCGAGGCTGAAGTCGCGGTATCGGCGGTGACCGCGACCATGGAGCGCATCAGTGCCTCGTCGCGCCGCATCGGCGACATCGTCGGCCTGATGGACAGCATCGCCTTCCAGACCAATCTGCTGGCGCTGAACGCGGCGGTGGAAGCGGCGCGCGCCGGCGAGCATGGACGCGGCTTCGCCGTGGTGGCGGGCGAGGTGCGGGCGCTGGCCCAGCGCAGCGCGCACTCGGCCAAGGAAATCAAGGATCTGATTACGCACTCGCTGGAAGAGGTCAGCGGCGGCAGCGCGGCGGTGAAAGATGCCAGCGCCACCATCGACGACGTGGTGCGGAGCGTGCTGCGCGGCGCGCTGCTGATGGGCGATATCAGCAGCGGTACCCGCGAGCAGAGCCTGGGCCTGCAACTGGTGAACCGCACGCTGGCCTCGATGGACAGCGTCACCCAGCAGAACGCCACGCTGGTGGAGGAGTCGCTGGCCGCCATCGTCTCGCTGCAAGAACAAGCCGAGCGTCTGGCGCGCAGCGTCAGCCTGTTCAAGCTGGCCGGCACGCCGCGCGAGGAACTGGCGGTGATCGAGATGCCGGTGGTGGTGACGGCCAGGCCGAAATCGCGCCCGGCGCCGGCCGGCAATGGCCTGAATTACGTCGCTGGCCTGGTTTGACAGGCTTGAGGTATGCTGATGTTTTTACATCGGAGCGTACCTGCGATGCGGCGCATTCTTTTTGTTGTATTACTGGCGATGGCGATGACCGGTGCGCAAGCCGCGCAGGTGGCGGGCGTGGTGGTGCAGGTGAGCGGTCCGATGACGGCGCGCTCGCCGGCCGGCGCGGTCAAGGCCTTGCAGGCCAGATCGGAAGTTGAGAGTGGCGACACGCTGGCCACCGCCGCCGGTGCTTATGCCGTGGTGCGCTTCATCGACAACAGCGAACTGGCGCTCAAGCCCGGCACCACGGTGAAGATCGAGCAGTTCGCGTTTGACGAAGCCAGGCCGGAAGCCGACCGCGCCGCTTACACGCTGGTGAAGGGCGGCCTGCGCTCCATCACCGGCTTGCTGGGCAAGCGTAATAAAGACAAGTTCGCGATGAAGACGCCCAGCGCCACCATCGGCATCCGCGGCACCACCTTCTTCCTCGAATACCTGACCGGCAGGGGCGACATCGACGCCTCGCCGGGGCTGGAGCCGGGTTTGCACGTGCACGTCAGCACCGGCGGCATCTCCATCGTCAACAGCGCCGGCGAATTCCGCTACGACACCGGGCAGTTCGGCTTCATCAAGGACGACAAGACCAAACCGGTGAAGATGTTCGCCAACCCCGGCATGCAATTCACCCCGCCGGCGTCGTTCAACGACGCCGACACGCTCACGCCTTAAGTCCGGCGCAGCTTCCTGGCCGCCGTCGGCTTGATGCTGGCGGCGCAGTCGCCGCAAAAACCGTACAGCGACAGCGAGTGCTCGTGCAGCACGAAGTTGCGTTCGGCCGCCACCGCTTCCTGGCGCTGCTCGATTTCGGCGTCGAGGAATTCCTCCATGCGGCCGCAATTGGTGCAGATCAGGTGGTCGTGGTGGCCGCCCTCATTCAATTCAAACACCGACGCCACCGACTCGAAGTGCCGTCGGATCAGGATGCCGGCATCGGCAAATTGCATCAGCACGCGGTAGACCGTGGCCAACCCCATGTCGATATGCTCGTCGTGCAGCAGGCGATAGACATCGTCCGCGCTCAGGTGCTTGCTCTTGGTTTCCTGGAACAATTGCAGGACGCGCAAGCGGGGCAGCGTGGCCTTCAGGCCGAGTTTGCGCAGTTCTTGAGGGATATCCATGTGGCCCTATATGATAATGATTCCTATTCTCACTATATCCGAGATTTATTTTCCTGGCAATGCAAAAGGAATTGTGTGATTTTTGGAGAGATTTTTGGTATATTGCTCTAAAGTATCGACAGTTTCTTCCGAGAAGTATAAAGTTGACCTGTATCATTTGGTACGCACCCAATCCCGTGTCTGTTGCCAAACATTTCTCCCATCCAGCCTAACCAAACGCTGCTTTTGCGCGAGCCCGCGCACGCACGTAAGGAACCTGCGTATGAACGCCAAACTTTCGCCACTGCGGGCCTCCACGGCCGCCGTCACGATGCTGAGCTGCTGTGCAGCCCTGGCAGGCGAACTTGCGGACGCCGATACGCCACGCGTCACCATCGGCGGTTTTGGCACACTGGGCGTGGTACACAGCAGCGACGATCAGTCGGATTTCACCGCCAACGCCCTTAATCCGGGCGACGCCGGCCATGGCCGCCGCTGGAGTCCGGCGGTGGACAGCCGCGTGGGCGCGCAGCTGGGCGTGAACCTGGGCAGCAAGTGGTCGGCGGTGCTGCAACTGGTGTCCGAGCGCACCCTGAACAATGGCTACGCACCGGTGGTGGAATGGGCCAACGTGCAGTATCAGGCGACGCCGGACCTGAGCCTGCGCGTGGGCCGCATCGCGCTGCCGCTGTTCCTCAGCGGCGACTATCGCAAGGCCGGTTACGCCTTGCCTTGGGTGCGGCCGCCGGTGGAGCTGTACAGCGCCATCCCGCTGTCCAAGAGCGACGGCGTGGACGCCAGCTACCGCTGGCAGGCCGGCGATGCGCACAATGTCACGCAGACCTTTTTCGGCCACACCGACTTGGCGCTGGCGCCGGGCGCCGGTGCGCAGGCGCGCGCGGTGACCGGTTTGTCGAACACCACCACGGCCGGGGCGCTGACCGTGCGCGCCAGCGCGATGACGGCGGAACTGAGCGTGGATGTTGCGCGCGCCCTGTTTGACGGCTTGCGCCAGTTCGGCGCGCAGGGCCACGCGCTGGTTGACCGCTATGAATTGTCGGCCAAGCGCGCCTCGGTGGTGTCGCTCGGCTTTAACTACGATCCGGGCCAGTGGTTTGCCATGGGCGAAATCGGCCGCATGAAGACGCATTCCTATTTGGGCGACAAGACCACGGCCTATCTGAGCGGCGGCTACCGCTTTGGCGATCTCACGCCTTACCTGGTGTACTCGGTCTCGCGCGCCAACATGGAAACCAGCGTGCCCGGTCTCGATCTTGGCCGCTTGCCGCCGCATCTGGCCGCTGCCGGGGCGCCACTGAACGCCGGCCTGAACCAGCTGCTGGCGGCGATCCCGCGCCAGCATAGCCTGAGCGCCGGCGTGCGCTGGGACTTCTATCCCAACTACGCGCTCAAGTTGCAGGCCGGGCGCTTCACGCCGGAGCATGGCTCCACCGGCACCTTTATCAATGTGCAGCCGGGATTCCGTTCCGGCCGGCCGATCACGGTGCTGAGCGCAGCCCTGGACTTTGTGTTCTGACCATGCGGAAGCTCTTTTACACATTGCGATCAAGGCTGTTGCTGGCGTGCCTGCTGCTATGGTGTGGCGCGGCGACGGCCGCGGAGTACGTGGTCATCGTCTCGGCCAAAAATCCGCTGACCGCCCTGCGCGCCGAGCAGGTGGCGGCCATTTTCCTGGCGCAGACCGGCCGCTTCCCCGGCGGCGAGGAAGCGATTGCGCTCGACCTGCCGGTCGGCAGCGCGCTGCGCGACGATTTCTACAACAAGGTGGCGGCCCGCTCGCCGGCGCTGATGAAAGCCTACTGGACCAAGATGGTGTTCACCGGCCGCGGCCAGCCGCCGCGCGAACTGGCCAACAGCGCCGCCGTGCGCAAGATGGTGGCCGACAATCCGGCCATGATCGCCTACATCGACCGATCGGCGCTGGACGCCAGCGTCAAAGCCATACAGGTGACGCCATGAAGCCGAACCAGGAAACCGTGCGCGCGCGCTGGCTGCGGCGCGGCCTCGATACCCACGTTTCGCTGCCGCTGTTTGCCTTGCTGCTGCTGGTGGCGGTCTGGGTGGTGACCTTCCACGAGATCGACGCCGAGCGCGAACACGCGCAGGAAGCGGCCGCCGATTCGTTGCACGAAATGCTGGGCACTTACGAAGCCCAGGTGGCGCGCAGCCTGGATGGCATCGACCAGACCTTGCGCATGCTGAAGTACGCGGTGGAGCGCAAGGGCGCGCTGGGCGCCTTGCCCGAGCTGGGGCGTGCGGGCCTGCTGCCGCCGGGCGTGTTGTTCGTGGTCAGCATCGTCGACCGCAATGGCGTGACGGTGGCCAGCAACCCCAAGGCGCTGCCGATTTCGGTGGCGGACCAGCACTACTTCCAGTTCCATGTGGAGCGCGACAGCGGCGCCACCTACGTCAGCCCGGCCACGCGCGACGCCGCCAACAGCGAGTGGCATCTGCACTTCACGCGCCGGCTGGATGACGCCAGCGGCAATTTCGCCGGCATCGTCATCGTCGAAACCGATCCGGCCTATTTCACCAGCAGCTATGAGCGCAGCCGCCTCGGTGAACGCGGCATGCTGGGACTGGTGGGCGCCGACGGCATCGTGCGCGCGCTGCGCACCGGCGACAAGATGTCTTTCGGCCAGCGACTGGAAGGCATGGGCAAATACAGCGGCATGCGCGAGCTGCATGGCATCGGCCTGAATGTGCTGATCGCCCTGGACGAGCAAGAACTGATGGCCGGCTTCGAACGCCAGCGCCGCGAAAAGCTTTGGGAAGCGGTCATCCTGAGCGGTGTGCTGGTGGTCGCCACCAGTCTGGTGTGGCTGTGGTCGTGGCAGGGCGCGCGCACCCGCGCCCGCATCGAGGAGCGCATGGTGCATCTGGCGCACCACGACATGCTGACCGGGCTGCCGAACCGCAGCCTGATCAGCGACCGTCTCGACATGACCATCGCCCAGGCGCAGCGCAGCGGCGGCTCGGTGCTGGTGGCCTTCATCGACCTGGATGGCTTCAAGCTGGTGAACGATGGCCTGGGCCACAACGCCGGCGATGAACTGCTCAAGGTGGTGGCCGAACGCATGTCCGGCTGCCTGCGCGCCTGCGATACCGTGGGCCGCTTCGGCGGCGATGAATTCGTGCTGCTGCTGACCGAGCCGGGTGCGGCGGTGGCTGCGGCGCCGGTGCTGGAGCGCGTGCGTGAAGCGGTCTTGCAATCGATTTCGCTGTGCGGCCAGGAAGTACAGGTCAGTTGCAGCATTGGCGTGGCGGTGTATCCGAACGATGGCGATGACGCCGAGACCCTGCTGATGAACGCCGACGCCGCCATGTACCGCGCCAAGGAAAAGGGCAAGAACAACTGCCAGTTCTACACCCGCGAAATGAACGCCAGCATCGAGGAAAAGCTGGTGCTGCTGGAAGGCTTGCGCAATGCGCTGGACGATGGACAGTTCCGCCTGGTCTATCAGCCCAAGGTGGAATTGCACAGCGGCCGCGTGTTCGGGGTCGAGGCGCTGGTGCGCTGGGAACATCCGGAGCAGGGTGTGATCGGGCCGGACCGCTTCATTCCGCTGGCCGAGGAGAGCGGCATGATCGTGGCGCTGGGCGAGTGGATCTTGCGCAGCGCCTGCGCGCAGAACAAGGCATGGCAGGATGCCGGCTTGCCGCCGCTGTGCGTGTCGGTCAATGTGTCGCCGCGCCAGTTCGAGGAAGCGCGGCTGGTGGAGCGCGTGCGGCAGGCGCTCGACGACAGCGGCCTGGCGCCGCAATGGCTGGAGCTGGAAGTGACGGAAGGCGTCATCATGCGCGATTTGCAGCAGGCCGTGGCCAAGATGGCGCAGGTGCGGGCGATGGGCGTGTCGTTGTCGATCGACGATTTCGGCACCGGCTATTCCAGCCTGTCGGCCTTGAAGTCGTTCCCGATTTCCACCCTGAAGATCGACAAGTCCTTTGTGCGCGATCTGGGGCGCAGCAGCGGCGACGAGGCGATCGCCAGCTCCATCATCGGGCTGGCGCACCGCCTGCGCCTGCGGGTGATCGCGGAAGGCGTGGAGACCGAACAGCAGCGCAGTTTCCTGCGCGAGAACGGCTGCGACGAGATGCAGGGCTATCTGTTCAGTCGCCCATTGCCGCCGCAGCAGCTGGCGGCGCTGTTAAGCGCGCCAGCCATGCGGGCCGCTTAGTACGACCAGCTCAGGGTCGCGCTGCCGTTGCGCGGCGCCGCGTAGTAGCTCTGGGTCCAGTACAAGCTGGTGAGGTGCTTCTTGTCGGTGACGTTGTTCAGGTTCAGCGACAGCGCCAGGTGTTTGTCGATCTGGTAGCGCGCCATCAGGCCCAGCGTGGCGTAAGCGCCTTGCACGGTGCGGATGGTGTCGGTCTGCGCCACCGAGGTCTCGCTCTGCCATGCCAGCGAGCCGCCCACTTTCAACGCCGGCAGGCCCGGCACGGTGTAGGTGGTGTTCACGCGCAGCGTGGTGCGCGGGATGAAGGTGCGCACCGCCTTGCCATCGTCGCCCTTGAGGGAGGTCAGGCGGGTCAGGCCGGCGCTGGCTTGCCAGTTCTTCGACAGGTCGCCCGACAGGTCGAATTCATAACCCTGCGATTCCGCATTCACGCCACGGTAGTAAGCCTTGGCGCCGATCATGCCGGCCTGCTCGGCCGTGTTGTCCTGCTGCGTCTTGAACACCGCCCCGGAGGCATTCAGCTTGCCGTTGAACAGCGCGGCTTTCAGGCCGGCCTCGGTGGTCTTGCCTTCGACCGGATCGAGCGGCGTGCCGGTGGCGTCGATCTCGCTTTGCGGATTGAAGATCTCGGTGTGGCTGGCGTAGGCCGACCATTCGCGGTTGATGTCGTACACCACCCCCACATAAGGGGTGGTCTTGCTGGCCGACTTGTACTTGCTGGTGCCGTAGGAATTGCCGTTGCTCCTGGCGCGGGTGGAATTCAGGCCGGTTAGCACTTTCCAGTCGTCGGCCAGGTTGAAGCGGGCGGCCAGGAAGATCGTGTTGCGGCGGTCCTCGTAGCTGCTGCCGTCGGTGGAGGCGTCGAAGCTTGGCATCGGGTAGCTGCCGTCGAAGGCGGTCTGGCCCGGCATTTCGGTGCCGATGCCCTGGCCGTAGTGCGAGACGTCGTTCAGCTTCGAACGCGACCAGCTGTAGCCGAAGCTCAGGTCATGCTGGCGGCCGCCGAGGGCGAACTTGCCGTCGACCGAAACGTCGGCCAGCGTTTGCTTCTGGTCGGCGTTGTACTGCGACGGGTAGGCGTACAAGCCACCACCGCCCACCTTGTTCGGCGTGCCGTAGACGTACAGCAGGTCGGAGTCCGACTTGTCGGTGATGTAGCTCAGCGTGCCTTGCACCTTCCAGCCGTCACCGATGGTGTGGCTCAGTTCAGCGAAGGTGGTGTTGGTGGTGGTGTCCCAGCGCGACCAGTTGGCCGAGGTGTTGGCCGATACCGGATAGCTGGTCGGGCTGCCGTCGGCGTAGTACAGCGGCAGCGCGCCCCACATCACGCCCTTGCCGCGGTTGGTCTCGTAGGTGTGGCCGACGGTCAGCCGGGTATCCCTGGCCAGTTGCGCTTCGATCACGGCGTAGGCCACGGTTTTCTTCGGCGAGTAGCGGTCCAGATAGGAATCGCTTTCCTGGCGCACCAGCACGGCGCGGCCGGCGACCGTGCCGCTTTCATTCAGCTTGGTGCTGACATCGCCCTCGATGCGGCGCTGGTTCCACGACCCCAGCGTCAGGCTGGCGCTGGCCGAGGTGCCGGCGGTCGGGCGCTTGCGCACGAAGTTGACGGTGGCGGAAGGATTGCCGGTCGAGGCCATCAGGCCGTTGGCGCCGCGCACGATGTCGATGCGGTCGTACAGCGCGGTGTCGATGTCGCCCTGCACATTGCCGAATACTTGCGGCATGCCGACGCCGTCGTACTGGAAGTTGACCACGTCGAAGCCGCGCGCGGTGTAGTAGGTGCGGCTGGTTTCGACTTTCTCGACCGTGACGCCGGTGGTGGAGGCCAGCACCGCGTTGATGTTATCGAGCTTGAAGTCGTCCATCAGCGCGCGGGTGACCACCGACACCGATTGCGGCGTTTCGCGCAGCGACAGTTCCAGCTTGCCGGCTGACTTGGTGCTGTTGGCGGTGTAGATCTTGTCTTCCGCAGTGCCGGTGACCGTCACCGTTTGCATTGGCGTGTCGGCGGTATCGGCTGGCGCGTCGGCGGCGACGCTCAGGCCGGAATAAATCATCGACAACGCCAGCAGCATCGGGCGCAGGGGCAGGTGACGGGGCATGCGGAACTCCTTGAATAAGAATGAGAATGATTCTTATTATAGTTCCTTAATGATGTACACGCAACGGCGCGCGCCGTCCAGCATGTGTTCCATCCGGCCGACCGAGCAATCCGGCCCCAGCACGCGCTGGAAGACGTCCAGCTCGGAGCGGCAGAATTTCTGGCATTGCCGGGCGGCGGCGCAGATCGGGCAATGGTTTTCGATCAGCAGCAGGCTGCCGTCGTCCCGCTGTTCCAGCTCGGCCATGTAACCCTCGCTGGTGCGGGCCTGGACCAGCGCCTGCACTTTTTCCGGCAAGGTGCGGCTGGCGGCCAGGTGCTGGCGGTAATCGCGCTCGCTGGCGGCCTCGCGCGAGCCGATCAGCTTGTCGAGGCCGGCCTCGCCGAACAGGGTGCGCACCTGATCGATCAATTGCAGGGTCAGTTCGGCGTGGCGGTCGGGGAAACGGTCGTGGCCGGCCTGGGTCAGCAGCCAGCGGCGCGCCGGGCGGCCGGGCTTGTCGGCCACCTCCTCGTAGGTGACCATGCCTTTTTCCTGCCACGATTCCAGCTGCTTGCGTGCGCCCATCGAGGTCAGGTCGAGCAGGGTGGCCAGTTGCTGGGCGGTTTGCGGGCCGCGCGTCTTGAGCAGGAACAGCGTCTGTTCGGCGGTATTCATGGCACGGCGCCTTCCACCCGGCGGTGCATGCTGTGGTGCCAGCTGTGCATGCGCCAGGCCGACCAGGCGCTGAGCGATGCGCCCAGCAGCAGGATCAGGCGGGTGTCGATCAGCGTCAGCACCGCGCCGGCCAGCGCCATGATGATGTTGGCCAGGCAGAAGGTGGTGGAGATCAGCCCCATCACCGCACCCTGGCCGTGGGCGCCGCCAAAGCGCTCGGCGCAGTAGTTGGGCACGATGGCGTTGTAGAAGGAGTGCGGAATGCCGTACAGGATGATGCAGGCCAGGCCCAGCGTGGCGTTGCTGGCCGCCAGCAGGGCGATGATGGCGGCCACGGTGAAGGCGTACAGGCGCGCGCGCAGCAGCGGTTCGCCCTTGAACGGACGACCGGCGACGATGGTGGTGGCGGTCATCACGGCGCACATGGCGGCGGTGACCCAGGCGATGCCTTGCGCGCCGTAGCCGGGTACTTCCACCAGCCACAGCGGGTAGAACTCGTAGAAGGCGGTGACGCCGCAGGTGTAGGCCAGCGTCACGATGAACAGGCTGCGCAGGTCCGGTTCGCGCAGCAGGTTGAGCGAGTGGCGGTCGCGCGCTACCTGCCACCACGAGGTGGTGGCGCCGGAAGCGGCTTCGCGCGGCAGCGTGGCGGCGACCAGGGCGGCCACCAGCAGCAGGGCGGCCACCGCCACCCAGAATGGCGTGGTGATGCCGAATTGCAGGGTGGCGCCGGCCAGCAGCGGTCCGGCCAGCCAGCCCATGTAGAAGGCGCCATTCAGCCAGGACAGGGCTTTGCGGCGCAGGTCGCCTTCAAGCCGGTCGGCCAGCAGGGCGCGCGCGACCGAGCCGCTGCCTTCCAGCAGGCCGGTGGCGAAGCGGGCGACGATGAACAGCGGATAGTTTTCAATGATGAGGGCGCCGGCGGTGACGGCGTGGCCGATGGCGGCACCGACGGCGGTGATCAGCAGCACCGGGCGGCGGCCGTAGCGGTCCGACATCGGGCCGAGCAGGGCGGAGCCGATCAGCAGGCCAAGCGGATTAATCGTGAGCGCCAGGCCGAACAGCAGCTTGGGCGGCAAGCCGAGGAAGGTGTTCAGGCCGTTGGTGGCGCCGGCCGCGAACAGCGGCGGCAGGATGGGATACGGCAGCGCCGCGCCGATGGTCGACAGCAAAGCCAGCAGGCAGGCTGAAGCGATAAGCAGATGTGTTTTCATGCCCTCCACTGTAAGCTCGTCTCGACAATAAGTAAACAAAAAAGTTTACAAACAATTGTTTGATCATGGTCAAACTTGCTCAGCTTGCCTGACCGGGGACGAACGGCGCAAGATGAATGACATGGAAACGCAAACCTCACAAACAGAAGAGCAACTGACCTCGCTGGCTCACCGGTTGACGGCGGTTGAGCGCAATCTTGCTGGCCTGACCAGTCAAGTGGCCGCATTGACCACGGAAGTGGCGGTGCTGTCCAAGACCGCCGCTACAAAAGAAGATTTGGCCAAACTTGAAGGCGGGATGCGCAGCGAAATTGCCCGCATTGATGCCACGCTGCTCTCGCTTCAGGAAAACTGCGTAACCAAAGCGGACTTGTATAAGCTGGAAACGCGCATAACGAAGTGGATGATTACCACGCTGGTTGGCGTGGCAGCCATGAACTCAGCCTTTATTCTTGTTGTGATAAAACTCGTGCAGCCATGAAAAGCGAGGCTGTATCATACGGACTTTTCATACAAGCAAACGCAAGATGAAAGACTGGTTCGCCGGCGAGCGCGGGGCGTATTTTTTTCTTTGGCTGGGCATCGGCCTGATCGCGCTGTTTGGCGTGCTGGAGTATCGCTTTCCCAGGCTGGAGCAGCTGGAGACGGCGCGCGGGCGCGTGGTGTGGCAGCAGGAGACGCGCGGGGCGCTGTATTTCATCCTGTCCGATAGGCAGCAGCTGGTGTTGTACGCCAAGGGCGATGCCGATGGCCGCCAGCGCGCCACCATCCGTGACGCCGCCATGTACCCGGTCAGCGTGCGGTTTTTCCGCCAGCAGAAAACCGGCATCGGCTTTGCGCCGGGCGATTTTTATACCGCTTACAGCGTCGCCGTCGGCGGCAAGGAGGTGGCGGCACTGGAGGCCGTGCGTGCCGCCTACCGCCGCGATAACCTGATTGCGCTGGCGATGGGTATCGCCGCCACCCTGGCCGGCGCCTGGCGGGTGCGTTCGTTTGGTGCTAGCTCACGTCGCGCTGGCGGCGGAAGGCCAGCCAGCCGGCGATCACGGTAAAGCTGGCCACGATCACCACCACGATCAGGAAGCCGTGCCTGGATTCCGCCAGCGGAATCCCGCCCACATTCATGCCCAGCAAACCGGCGATGATGTTGATCGGCAGCGCCAGCACCGTCACCACGGTCAGCACGAACAGGCTGTGATTGTTGGCCTCGCTGGCGAGGGCGGCGATCTCCTCCTGGATCAGCTTGATGCGCTCTTGCAGCGAAGCCATGTCGGCCAGCACCATGGAGAATTCCTCGGTCGATTGGCGCAGCTCCTGCGCATCGATCTCCGCCATCCACGCCGGCGGCTTTTGCAGCAGGCGGAACAGCGCCGACGGCTCCGGCGCCAGCAGGCGCTGCAAGCGCACCAGCACCCGCCGCAGGGCGCCCAGGCTGGCGCGCTTGGTGGTCAGCTTGCCGGCCAGCAGATTGTCTTCGATGCCGTCCACGGTGGCGATGGCGTCGCGCACGATTTTGATCAGGGCGTCAGCCTGGTCGCGCAGCAGGTGGATCAGCAGTTCCACCGATGAGCGGATCGGCTCGCCGTTGCGCACGGCGTTGCGCAGGCTGTCCACCGCGCGCAGCGGCTTGCGGCGCGCGCTGATGACGATCTGCTGGTCGACGCTGAGCCACAGGGTCGAAATGTCCGACGGCTCGAACGAGAAATCGTGCAGCACGTCGTTGACCACCGCGATCAGGGTATTGTCGGCCAGCTCGATGCGGGTCGAGCGCTGGCCTTCGTGCAGGCTTTCGTAGAACTCATCCGGCAGCGCGGTATGCTCATGCAGCCATTTCTCGCTGGCGGTGTTGGCCAGGTTGTAGTGCAGCCAGATGAATTCCCGCGGATGCTGTTCGCGCTGTTTCAGCCAGGCGCAGGCCGCGTCGGTGTCCAGCGGCTGGCCCTTGCCGTCGGCGCCGCGGCCGAACAGATAGCCGCACACCATGCCGGATTGATCGGAACCGTAGGACAGGGACGTGGTCTGCATCGGGAATCAGACCAGCAGCGCGGCGCTCATTTCGGCCGCATCGCGTTTGGCTTCTTCCAGCATGCTGGCCAGTTTGTGTTCGTCGATGAACAGGTCGATGGCTGAGTCGGAGTGCGGCGGCAGGTCGCGCTGCGGCTCCTGCAACGGCGATTTCACCGGTGTCAGGTGGTTGGCCAGCAGCAGGGTGTCGAGCAGCGAATCGGGCGGAATCGACATGAAGCTGTCGCGCAGGCCCTCGATGGCATCGGCCACCGGCTCCGGGATGCACAGCTTGCGCATCACTTCGCGGGTGATGATTTCCTCGCTGGCCGAGTGCCAGTTTTCCGGATCTTCATCCAGCAGGCCGGGGAACTCGTCGGCGCGCGACAGCAGGTAGAAGCCACCCACCTCGTGCACGATGCCGGCAAACAGGGCGGTGTCTTCGTTCACGCCGGTGACGTGGCGCGCGATCAGGCGGCCCAGCGCGGCCACGGCGATGGTGTGATCCCATAGCTTTTCGGCCTTGCGGCGCAGCGCCGGATCGGAGATCTTGCTGCCGAACTGGCGCACCACCATGGCGGCCGCCAGCGCGTACAGGTTCTGGTAGCCGATGCGCATGATGGCGCCGCGCACATTGGTCACCACCGGCGCGCCGGCGCGGTTGAACATGGTGGAGTTGGAGATGGCCACGGTTTTCGCGGCCAGCAAGGGCTCGGCCAGCACCAGGCTGATGGCGGTGTCGATCGGGCAGTCGGGATCGTCCAGTGCCAGTTGCACGCGCAGCGCCGCGTTGACGCTGGTTGGGAAGACGAGTTCGCCACGTATGGCCAGGGCCGCGATGTGGCCGTATGCTTCGAGTTTGTTCATGGTCAAAATTATACGCAGGCTTGGCCCCAATCTCAACGCTCGATCGGCGTTAATGTGGGTTCATGCGCAGATAGTTGCCACAAACGGCCGTCGCTTGTGACAAGCGGATGACATGGAACGGCAAAAGAGCGGTGCGCGGCGCCGCGAACGAGGGGACGGGCTTTAAGCGTTGACCAGTTGAGGCTGACGCGCGCCGCGCTCGGCGCTGTAACGGCTGACCGACAGGTCGTCGGCGCGGATGGCCGGGCGGCGCGCCGAGATGAGGTCCGACAGCAGTTGGGCCGAGCCGCAGGACATGGTCCAGCCCAGCGTGCCGTGGCCGGTGTTGAGGTACAGGTTGCGCAGGCCGGTGCGGCCGACGATCGGCGTGCCGTCCGGCGTCATCGGGCGCAGGCCGGTCCAGAAGCTGGCCGACGCGGTGTCGCCGGCGCCGGGGAACAGGTCGTTGACCACCATTTCCAGCGTTTCGCGGCGGCGCGGGTTGAGGCTCTTGTCGAAGCCGGCGATCTCGGCCATGCCGCCCACGCGGATGCGGTCGTCGAAGCGGGTGACGGCGATTTTGTAGGTTTCGTCCAGGATGGTCGACACCGGCGCGGCGTCGGCGTTCACGATCGGCACGGTGATGGAATAGCCTTTCAGCGGGTAGACCGGGATGTTCACCAGGTCTTTCAGCAGCGCGGTCGAGTAGGCGCCCATCGCCACCACGTAGGATTCGGCGGTGACCAATTCGTCGCCGCACTGCACGCCTTTGATGGCGTCGCCTTCGGTGACCAAGCCGTTGATGTCGACGCCATAGCGGAATTTCACGCCCAGCTGTTCCGCCATCGCGGTCAGCCGGGTGGTGAACAGCTGGCAGTCGCCGGTTTCATCGTTGGGCAGGCGCAGGCCGCCGACCAGCTTGTTGCGGGCCAGGCCGGGCTCGGCGGCGACCAGTTGTTCGCGGCTCAGCAGTTCGTACGGCACGCCGGTTTCTTCCAGCACGCTGATGTCCTTGGCGGCGGCGTCCAGCTGTTCCTGGGTGCGGAACAGCTGGGTCGTGCCTTGCTGGCGGCCTTCGTATTCGATGCCGGTGGCGGCGCGCAGGGCTTTGAAGCAGTCGCGGCTGTACTCGGCCAGGCGCACCATGCGTTCCTTGTTGACGGCGTAGCGTTCGGCATTGCAGTTTTGCAGCATCTGCCACATCCATTGCAGCTGGAACAGGGTACCGTCCGGTTTGATGGACAGCGGCGCGTGGCGCTGGACCATCCATTTCATGGCTTTCAGGGGGATGCCGGGAGCGGCCCAAGGTGAGGCGTAGCCGGGCGAGATCTGGCCGGCGTTGGCGAAGCTGGTTTCGAGGGCGGGGCCGGGTTGGCGGTCCAGCACGGTGACGTCGTGGCCGGCTTTGGCCAGATAGTAGGCGCTGGTGACGCCGATAACACCGCTACCCAGGATGACTACACGCATTCTTGCCCCCGATTATTTAACTGCATTGGATTCCGCTATGGTATTCTCGTTCTACTAGTGTTTGTTACTGTATATGCGCGATAAAACAGTGGATTTTCATGAGAATTCATAAAGAATCGGTCCGCGGACTGGACAAGCTTGACCGAAAGATATTGCAGATCCTGCAGGAGGACGGGCGGATCTCGATGAAGGATCTGGGCGAGCAGGTGGGCTTGTCGACCACGCCGACCATCGAGCGGGTCAAGCGCATGGAGCGCGATGGCGTGATTACCGGCTACCACGCACGCATCGATCCGCCGTCGCTGGGGGCCAAGCTGCTGGTGTTTGTCGAGATTACGTTGAATCAGAAGTCGGGGCCGGCGTTCGAGCAATTCCGGCGCGAGGTGTTGCGGATTCCTGAGGTGCAGGAGTGCCATCTGGTGTCGGGCGATTTCGATTATCTGATCAAGGCGCGCATCCACGAGATGGCCGAATACCGCAAGCTGCTGGGCGAAATGCTGCTCAGCCTGCCTGGCGCGGCGCAGTCGAAAAGCTATGTGGTGATGGAGGAAATCAAGGAGACGCTGACTTTATCGACGGAAGTGGTGCAGGGCTGATCTGCCTCAAAGTGGCGCCACTTGCGTTCGACGGCCGGCGGCGCATACTGTTCCCATGAACTCCGTCGAATCCACCAAATACCGTAAAACGCTCGAAGAGGGCGGCGTGCCGTCCGGGCAGGCGCAGGCACATGCCGACGCGCTGGGAGAGGTCCTGGAGAATATTGCATCTAAAGAATGGGTGAAGACGGAACTCGAGCACCAGCTAGGGGACCTGAAATTCGACATGCTGAAATGGATGATCTCGCTGTTCGTCGCGCAGACTGGCATTACAGTTGGCGCCGTCATTGCCCTCGTCCGCTACCTGCCTCATTGATCCTTGCTTCAGTTACAATGTAATAATGGCATCACAACCAACTGGAGCAGGCGTGGATATCGTCGTGCGCTCGCTGGACGAGCATTTGTCTTCTGACCAGAGTTTCAGCTCCGCCTACGCGCGCGCGGTGGGCGCGATCGCCGGTAACGAGGGCAGCCTCACGCTCGCCCAGTTCGCCGCCGTCACCGATATCGCCGGCGACGGCCAATCTTCAGCTGTCTTCACCGCACTGGTGCTGAACGCCATCGAATCCGGCGTGGAAGTCGACTGGGCGTTGAATGCGCTCAGCCGCAGCTGCACCGGCATCGATCAACAGGCGCGCGAGCATGCCCTGAGCATGGCGATTCCGCTGCTGGCGCTGCACGGCGCCGACGCCCGCGCATTGGCGCAGCGTCTGGCCAAAGCGCTGTCGGTGCGCCTGCCGCCGGAAGACCTGGAGCGCCTGCCGCCGGCCGAGGAGCGCGGTATCCTCGCCAACCTCGGCGAACAGGCGCGCCGGCTGGTGCGCGGCCGTTCGCTGGCCGACGCGGTGGCGGATTTCGGCCGTACCGCCGGTCAGCAGGAACTGATTACCCACGCGCGCCATTTCCAGTCCGGGGAAATCGACCAGAGCGCGCTGCGCGATCTGGTGAGCAGCACCACGGCCGCCATCACGCACGACATCTCGGTCTACCTTGAACAGGCGCGCCTGCTGTCGGCGGGCGAGGCGGCCGCCAGTTCGCTGGTCGGCGCCGCCAGGGATTTGAAAAATCAGGTGACGCAGCGGCTGGTGCTGGTGGACCAGCGCATCGCCCACGAGCGCCGTTTGATGATCGAGGAAATCGACGACGCCGTGCACGACGCCGGCAACGCCATCGAACTGGCCATGACCGACCGCCTCAACACCGACAAGTGGAAGGACGAAGACGTGTGGGCCAGCATGGGCCGCAACCAGTTCGGGCAGGAGATGGAGCGGCGGCTGGACCGCATCGTGCGCCGCAAGGAGCAAGCCTTGCAGCTGTTGCAGGAAGACCTGCGGCTGTTCCAGTCTGGGATGAAGCTGGGGCAGGCGACGGTGTTCCAGCGTCAGCATCATGCGGCGCTGGCCAAGCTGATGCCGCGCATGCGCATCGGCACGCGCATCGTCAACAGGCTTGATACGGCGGCCAATGTCACCTTGGTCAGCGGCGCGGCGGTGGCGGCCAGCACCGGCACGGCGGCTTACCTGATCGGCGCGGCGGTGGTGTTGCCGGTGGTGGCGCCGGTGGCGCCGTTTGTCGGCGGCGCCGTGCTGCTGGCCGGCGCGTTCAAGTGGTTCACCGACGGCGGCAAACGCAAACGTACCGAGATCCGCGACAAGCGCGCCGCCTTTGAAGAGGAACTGCGCAAGCAATTGCTGGCGGCCGAGCAGTCCTTCAACGCGCAGCTGGATCAGGTGGCGGAAGGCTTCCGCGATTCGGCCGTGCAGCTGTTGACACCCATTCTGCTGGAGGCCGAAGCCGCCGGCCGCGTGCCCGGCATGCGCCAGCGTATCGCCGACCGCGTGATCACCCAGGCCCAGGCCGCCATCCGCCAGCTCGATGCGGAACTCGGTTAAAGATTGCGGGCGATGATGGCGTCGGCTGCGCTGGCGGCTTGTTGCAGCGGTTGCGTCAAGGCTTGCGTGGTGTAGACCGGCGTTTGCGGCATGGCCGCGCCCAGCACCGGGCCGTCGGTCTTGCTGACGTCAACCGACACGGTGGTCGACAGGCCGATGCGCAACGGGTGCTCTTTCAGTTCTTTCGGATCGAGCGCAATCCGCACCGGCAAGCGTTGTACCACCTTGATCCAGTTGCCGCTGGCGTTCTGGGCCGGCAGCAGCGAGAAGGCGCTGCCGGTGCCGGCCGACAGGCCCACCACGCGGCCGTGGAATGCCACTTTGCTGCCATACATGTCCGCTTCCACCTTGGCCGGCTGGCCGACGCGGATGCTCTTCAGTTCCGACTCCTTGAAGTTGGCGTCCACCCACAGCTGGTCGAGCGGCACGATGGCCATCAGCGACGTGCCCGGCGTGGCGCGCGCGCCGATTTGAACGCTGCGTTTGGCCACGTAGCCCGATACCGGCGCCAGAATGGTATTGCGGCGCGACGCCAGCCACGCTTGCACGTAGTCCGCCTTGGCCGCCTGCACCGCCGGATGCTGCGCCACGCTCACGCCGCTGACGCCCGCCTTGGCCGCTTCTTCCTGCTTGAGCGCGACCGCGATCGCCGCACGCGCATCGGCCACGGCCTGGCGGGCGTGCTCGACTTCCTCGCCGGAGATGGTGTGGTCTTCCGCCAGCGGCTTGCGGCGCGCCAGGTCGTCTTCCGCATTTTTCAGTTGCAGCTTGCGCAGTGCGACGGTGGCGTCGTACTGCGCCACGTCGGCGTAGCGCTGGCGTTGCTGGCGCACGGCGGCACCCAGTTTCGCATCGGCTTGCGCCAGCGCGATATCGGCATCGGCCGCATCCAGCTGGATCAGCGGGGCGCCGGCTTGCACCATCTGCGTTTCATCGGCGCGGATCTCGGTGACGTTGCCGGTCACCTGCGACGACAGGTTGACCAGGTTGCCGCCGACGTAGGCGTTGTCGGTCTCCTGCACCTTGGACAGCACGACCTCGTAGTAGACCGCATAGGCCGCACCGGCGGCGATGAAGGCCAGCGTGATCGCCGCCAGCATGAACTTGCGCTTTTTCTCGTTTGGTTTGGTGATTTCAGTGCTCATGATGTTGTGTCCTTATTTGATGGCGGTCGCCAGCGGCGCTTCTTCGTGATAGCCGCCGCCCAGCGCATTGGTCAGCGCGACTTCGGCCAGCAGTTGTACCTGTTGCAGATAGAGGTCGGCGTCCTGCTGCTTGAGCAGGGCCAGGCGCGCATTCAGCACGCTGTTATTGTTGGCCAGGCCGTGATCCAATCGCTTCTGCGCCGACGCCAGTTGCGCGCGTGCCAGCGTGGTGGCCGCGGTCTGCTGTGTGATCTGCTGCTCGATGCCTTGCAGCTGCGCGCCGCCTTGCGCCACGTCGCGCACGGCTTCGACGATGGTCTGGTTGTACTCGGCGATGCGTTCGTTGCGGGTGGTGCGGGCGCTGTCCAGTTGCGCGTCGAGGCGCTTGGCGTCGAATAGCGGCAGCGACACGCTCGGCCCGATGTACACGGTGCGGCTGGCCAGTTGCAGCAGGTCTTCGGCCTTGACGCTATTCAGGCCGATGGCGCCGGTCAGGTTGACATCCGGGTAGAACGCGGCCTTGGCGGCGTCGATCTTGCTGAGCGAGGCTTCCAGTTTCCAGCGCGCGGCTTGCAGGTCGGGACGGCGTGCCAGCAGTTCCATGCCCAGACGGGCGGGCAGGGCGTGCGGCGTGGCGGTCAGCGCGACCGGCTTGAGATCGGCCAGCGCGGTGTTGTCGGCGCCGGCCAGGGCGCGCAGGGCTTCGCGTTCGTGTTCGATGTCGGCCTTGAGCGCGGCCTGCTGTTTGGCGGTCAGACGCAGTTCCGCTTCGGCGGCGCGCTGTTCGTCGGCGTTGGCCAGGCCCTGGGCGATGCGCCTGGCCTTGTCCTGCACCAAGGCCGTTTGCGCGGCCGCCAGTTGATCGGTGTTGGCAAGGCGCGCCCACGCGCCTTGCAGGCGGAAGTAGCTCTGCGCGATGGCGGCGGCCAGCACCTGCTCGGCTTCCGCATATTCCGCGCGGCCGGCATTCAGTTCGCCGACGGCGGCCGACACTTGCGCGCGGTTTTTGCCCCACCAGTCGAAGTTGTAGCGCAGGTCGAGGCGCAGCGTCTCTTCGGTGAAGTAAGCGCCGCCGATCGGCGCCGGGAACAGGCCAGTACCCGAGTAGCGCTGGCGGTTGGCGTTGCCGTTCACCGCGCCGGCGATGCCCAGATCGGCCACGCTGCGCGACAGCGAGGAGCGCGCGGTGCCGATGTGCGCCGCCGCCACTTCCAGCGACGGGCCGCCGGCCAGGGCCTGCTTGATGATGGCGTTCAGCTGTGCGTCATGATAGGCGGTCCACCATTGCGCCTGTGGCCAGCCTTCCTTGGCCAGCTTGATGTTGGACGACAGTTCTGCGCTGGCGATATCGCGCCGGGCGAGCGGCTGCTTGTCGGCCGGGATCTGCGCGCAGCCGGCGAGGGTGATGGCCACGGCGGCTGCCACAGCCAGTACGGTAGGTGTTTTCACTTCAGGTTCTCCTCATTCCATCGCAGCGTGATCGACTGCGGCCGGTGCGGTTTTCGCCGGCGGTTTAATCAGCAACAGCAGCGGAATCACGCACAGCGTTGCGATCATCATCAGCCAGAAGTCGTCCACGTAGGCGATCATCGACGCCTGGCGGGTGATCTCATTGTTCAGCGTGGCCGCCGCCTGCGGCGTGGCCAGGTTGTCCAGCAGCGCCGGATTGGTGGTGGAGATGTGCTCCGTCAGCGAGGCGTGCACGGTCTGGGTATTGCGCGCCAACAGGGTCTGCACCAGCGCGATGCCGATCGAGCTGCCGATATTGCGTATCAGGCTGTAGATGGCCGTGCCTTCGGCGCGCATCTCCGGCGACAGGGTGGCGAAGGTGGCGGCGCTCAGCGGCACGAACACCAGTCCGAGGCCCAGGCCCTGGATCACGCCCGGCCACACGATGTCGCTTTGCGACAGCACCAGCGTGTACTGGGTCATCTGCCACAGCGAGAAGGCGGTGATCAGGAAGCCGCTGCCCAGCAGCAGGCGCAGGTCGATCTTGCCGACCAGGCGGCCGACAAACATCATCGCCACCATGGTGCCGATGCCGCTCGGCGCCGTCACCAGCCCGGCGATCTTGGCCGGATAGCCCATCAGGCTTTGCAACATCGACGGCGTGAGCGCGCGCGTGGCGTACAACACCAGGCCGACGATGAAGATGAACAACAGCCCGCTGACGTAGTTGGCATTGCGCAGCAGGCGGTAATCGAAGAAGGATTTGCCGGCCGGGCGCGTGGCGGTGTGGGCGACAAAATAAGCAAAGCTCAGCGCCAGGATGATGGCTTCCACCCAGGTTTCGGTGGAGCTGAACCAGTCATTCTGCTCGCCGCGGTCGAGCAGCATTTGCAGCGCGCCGATGGCCAGGCTGAGGGTGGCGAAGCCGAAGGCGTCGAACCGCATCTTGCGCGGCGCCGCGGTCTTGCGGATGTAGCGCCAGATGCCGTAGAAGGCCAGCGCGCCCACCGGCACGTTGATGAAGAACACCCAGCGCCAGTCGTAGCTGTCGGTCAGCCAGCCGCCGAGGGTGGGGCCGAGAATCGGGCCGATCATCACGCCCATGCCCCACACGGCCATGGCCGAGCCGTGCTTTTCGCGCGGATTGATGTCCAGCAGGGTGGCTTGCGACAGCGGCACCAGCGCCGCGCCGAAAATCCCTTGCAGCAGGCGCGCGATGACGATTTCGGTCAGCGAACCGGACAGGCCGCACAGCACCGAGGCGATGGTGAAGCCCGCCACCGAGGCCAGGAAAATGTTCTTCTGGCCGAAGCGGTCGCACAGCCAGCCAGTCAGCGGCGTGGCGATCGCGGCAGCCACGATGAAGGAGGTCAGCACCCAGGTGATCTGGTCCTGCGAGGCCGACAGGCTGCCCTGCATGTGCGGCAGGGCGACGTTGGCGATGGTGCCGTCCAGCGCCTGGATGATGGTGGCCAGCATGATCGAGATGGTGATCATGCGGCGGTTCAGACTATCGCCGGGGAGGGTGCTTGCGGCCGCGCTCATGGCAGGGACTCGATGTTGGCCTGGATGGCTTCAAGGAAGGTGGTGACGGTGCGCAGCGTCTCAGGATCGACATTGCCCAGTAGCTCGCGGCGCAGGGCGTCGGCTTCCTTCCACACCGATTCATACACGTCTTGCCCGGCCGGCGTCAGGCTCAGCAGCTTGACGCGGCGGTCGGTGGCGGACGGCGTGCGCACCATGTAGCCGGCTTTGACCAGCCGGTCCACGGTGGACACCATGGTCGGATCTTCCACCCCGGCGCGCGCCGCCAGCCGGGTTTGCGATGGCGGTTCGGTTTCCTTGGCGGTGAGGGCGATGGCCATCCAGCTGGCCTGGCTCAGGTTCAGGTGCTTGAGGCGGCGGTCGATGGCCAAGCGCCAGGCCCGCGCCGAATTGTGCAGCGCGGCCGAGAAGCGTTCTTCTATAGAAGACATATGATTTTGGTGCTAATGGTTAGATATCGAACGATTAGTTTAACACAGGTAATTTATGTTCGCTAGCGCACTGAAATTTTGTGCCGCTGCGGCTATCATGAGAAATGAGCACCTTCGCTCATACTAAAAACAGAGACTTATCATGAAAGCCAAGTTACTCGCCGCCAGCCTGCTGGCCTTGTCTGCCTCCGCCTTTGCCTCCGATGTGGCGATGTCCATCAGCGTCGGTCAACCCGGCTTCTATGGCCGCATCGACATCGGCGACTACCCCGCGCCGCAGCTGGTGTACCGCCAGCCGGTGATCATCGAGCGCCCGGTGCGTTACGTCGAGACCGCGCCGATCTACCTGCGCGTGCCGCCGGGCCACGCCAAGAACTGGGCCAAGCATTGCGGCAAGTACAATGCCTGCGGCCAGCGCGTGTACTTCGTGCAGGACAACTGGTACAACAACACCTACGTGCCGCGCTACCGCGAACGCCACGGCGGTCCGGACCGCCACGATTACCGCGATGACCGTCGTGACGACCGCCGCGACTACCGCGACGACCATCGCGATGACCGCCGCGACGACGGCCCGGGCCGTGGTCACGGCAACGGCAAAGGCCATGGTCACGGACACGATAAACGCGACTGATGCCATGGCGTAGAGCGCCGTCAACAAGGAGCATAACTTTGCAGAGCAAATTCGTGATTGTTGGCGGCGGGGCAGGCGGGTTGGAGCTCGCCTGCAAACTGGGCCGCAAGCTCGGCCCGGAAGCGGTCATGCTGGTCGATAGCAGGCTGTTCCACATCTGGAAGCCCTCGTTGCACGAGGTGGCGGCCGGCACCCTGGATGTGCATCAGGAGGGCCTGTCCTACCAGATGCTGGCGCACGATAACGGCTTCACGTTTGTCTACGGTCCCATGCAGGCGCTCGATCCGCAGCAGCGCCTGTTGACGGTGGGCGCCATCGTCAGCGAAGGCGAGGAAATCTTCCCCGAGCGTCAGATCCGCTTTGACAAACTCGTGATCGCGGTCGGCAGCACCTCCAATTATTTCGGCGTGCCCGGCGCGGCCGAGCACACCATTTCCCTGAATGCCACCGAGGATGCGGAACGCTTCCGCCTGACCTTGCTCAAGCTGCTCACGCTCGCCGAGCTGAACAAGGAAAACGGCGTGGACGTGGTCATCATCGGCGGCGGCGCCACCGGCGTCGAGCTGGCGGCCGAGCTGCGCGAGGCCAGCGGCGTGTATGCGGCCTATGGTTTCCGCCAGTTGCAGGCCGAGCGCGATGTGCGCATCACGCTGCTGGAGGGGGCGCCGCGCATCCTGGCGCCGCTGCCGGAAAAAGTCTCGGATGCGGCGCTGGAACTGCTGCGTCAGCGCGCCGTGACGGTGGTGACCGACACCCGCGTGACGGCGATTGACGCCGTCAGCGTGACCGCCGGCACCACCGTCTATCCGGCGCAAATCGTGGTGTGGGCGGCCGGCATCAAGGCGCCCGATTTCCTGAAAACGCTGGGCCTGCCGACCACCAGGTCCGGCCAGCTGGATGTGGATGGCACGCTGGCGGTGAAAGGCTTCGATTCGATCTACGCGCTGGGCGACTGCGCCGCTTGCGCCGGCCCCGATGGCAAACTGGTGCCGCCGCGCGCGCAGGCCGCGCACCAGCAAGCCGATTATCTGCTGGAGACTTTCCTGCGCCTGCAAAAGAACCAGGCGCCGCAGTCCAAGCCCTATATTTACCGGGACTATGGCTCGCTGGTCTCGTTCGGCCAGACCACCTCGGTGGGCAGCCTGATGGGATCGCTGAAGGGGCTAAGCTGGTTTGTCGACGGCTTTGTGGCGCGCATGATGTATGTGAGCCTGCACCTGCTGCACCACAAGGCGGTGCTGGGCACGGTGCGCACCGGTGTGCTGGCGGTGGCGCGCTTCCTGATCAAGCGTACCACGCCGCTGGTCAAGCTGCACTAAGCCGCTGGCGGCTTGGGCAGCACCATGGTGAGCGTGACGCCGCGCTCGGCGCCAGCCGACAGGGTCAGCGTGCCGCCCAGGTAGGCCGCGCGCTCGCGCGCCATGCGCAAGCCGAACTTGCCGGCCGATTGGTCGCGCGGCGCCGGCACCGGGCCGCTCAGGCCGACGCCGTTGTCCTTCACCGTCAGCATGATTTCATCCTCGTTGTCGTCGACGATGACGTCCACCTCGGTGGCCTGGGCGTGGGCGCTGATGTTGCGCAAGGCTTCCTCCAGCGTGTGCAGCAGCACGATGCCGTGGCTGCGCGGGCAGTCCAGTTCCTCTTCCGGCAGGCTGCAACGGGCGGTGACGGCGTGCTGCTCGCCGAACTGCGCCACCAGCTCGTCCAGCGCCACCCGCACGCCCAGGAACTCCAGCTTGTCGTTCCACAGCTTGAGTTGCATCTGGCGGTTGGTCTCGACGATCTGGCCCAGCAGCTTTTTCATGTGGCCGGCGCGGTCCTGCAAGGCCGGGTCGGGCGGCAGCTTTTGCATCAGCAGGCCGAGGTGCATGGTGAGCGCCGTCAGCGACGAGCCGAGGCTGTCGTGCAGCTGGCGCGACAGGGAGCGCCGTTCATTGTCCCAGCAAGTGTGGACGTGTCCCAAAAGCTCGCTCAGGTCCGCGCTGCGCAGGGCTTCTTGCTGGGGATGTTGTTGGTCTTGTGGAGCCGGTACGGACATGGTTTTCTCGGTAAAGTCGGGCAGGCTATGGTGAGTGCCGATGATACCCGAGCTTTGCAAGTCGGGGCGCACGGCTATGGCTTGAGCGCAACCGGCGCCCGCGCGCAGGTGTCGATCACTTCCATCAGCTGGTCGATGTCGACCGGCTTGACCAGGTGGCGGTCGAAACCGGCATCCATTACCCGCCGCAAATCCTCGGCCTGGCCGTAGCCGGTGAGGGCGATCAGGCGGATCGCGCGCGTGGCGGGATCGGCGCGCAGGCGGCGCGCCACCTCATAGCCGTCGATGCCGGGCAGGCCGATATCGACCAGCGCCAGGTCGGGCTGGCAGTCGCGGGCCGCCGTCAGGCCGAGCAGGCCGTCGGCGGCCGACTCCACCTGGTAGCCGTAGCCGCTCAACATCATGCCCATCATTTCGCGGCCGTCGTCGTTGTCTTCGATCAGCAGCACGCGCGGCTTGTCTTGCGCGCCGCCGGCGGGCGCAGCCGGCGCGGCGGCGCTCTGGTGTTCGACGCGCGGCAGGCGCAGGGTGAAGGTGCTGCCGCGGTTGGCGCCGGCGCTTTCGGCGGCGATGCTGCCGCCATGCAGCTCGGCCAGGCGGCGCACCAGCGACAGGCCGATGCCGAGCCCGCCCTGCGAGCGGTCCAGCGTGCTGCTGCCTTGCACGAACACGTCAAACACATGCGGCAGCAGCTCGGCGGCGATGCCGACCCCGGTGTCGCGCACGGTCAGCACCACGTCGTCGTTCTCGGTCCAGGTGCGGACCTCGATGCGGCCGCCGGGCTGGGTGTATTTCAGGGCGTTGTCGATCAGGTTGCTGGTGATTTGTTCCAGCCGCGTGCTGTCGCCCTCCACCCAGCCCGGTTCCAGATCCTGGTCCAGCTCGTAATCGGTGCTGCGGCCGGTGGCGCGGTAGGTTTCCAGCGCCTGGCCCACCAGCGTGGCGAGGTCGAGCGGCGCGCGGTTGAGCAGGATCTTGCCCGACATGGCGCGCGACAGGTCCAGCAGATCGTCGACGATGCGGCCCAGGTGCTGGCTCTGGCGCTGGATGATTTTCTTGGCGCGCTGCACGCCATCGAGCGACACGCCCGGCAGGCCGATCAGCGAGGCCGCGCTGCTGATGGCGCTGAGCGGATTGCGCAGTTCGTGGCCCAGCATGGCGAGGAATTCGTCCTTGGCGTGGTTTTGCCGTTCCACCGTCTGCCGTTCCGCGATCTCGCGCGTCAGGCGCTGGTTGGTGGCGGTCAGCTCGGTGGTGCGCTGGCTCAGCTGGCGCGCCTGCTTTTTCAATTCCTCGTTCTTCATCGCCAGCGTGACGAACACGGAAATCTTGGCGTACAGGATCTGCGGGATCACCGGCGTGAACAGGAAATCCACCGCGCCGTGCTGGTAAGCCTTGAGCCGGTCCAGCTCGTCCGCCAGGAAGGCGGTGATGAAGATGATGGGGATGTCGGCCGAGCGCGCCCGCTCGTGGATGGCGGCGGCGGTTTCAAAGCCATCCATGCCGGGCATGTTCACGTCCAGCAGGATCACGGCGAAGTCGTGCATCAGCACCTGGCGCAGGGCGTCCTGTCCGGAGCGTGCGGCCAGCACCTCGTAGCCCTCTTGCCCGGCCCATTGGGCAAGCAAGCTGGTCAGCGCGAACAGGCTGTTGGCGTCGTCGTTAACGACCAGGATCTTGGGGGTATCGATTTTGGGCACGGGTATCTCTGCCATAAAAGCATCGAATGATCATAGCAAGCACCTATATGAATGTCAAAACGGCACATTCAATCGGGCGCAACAATGGGGAAGTTGGCTTCCGCACAGACCCGGTGTGGCGCAACTGGCACAGTCAGCACGGTATGTTCACCTGAAAGGAAGCCATCATGAATATCGATACCGTGGTAGACAAAGAGTATGTGGGCCAGAGCTTCCGCGCGCTGGCCGATGCCCCGACCAGCGCGCTGCGCGGCATCAGCGCCAAGGACGCCAAGGCGCTGGCCCAGGCCTTCAATGTGCACACCGTGCGCGAGCTGGCCAACCTGGAATTCGTGAAATGGGCGGCCGCCATCACCACGTTGGCCGAGCAGGAGCAGGAAACGCCGGCCGAGCAGGCCAGGGAAACCCTGCTCGACAGCGGCGTCGAAATGACTTTCCCGGCCAGCGATCCGGTCTCGGTGGATGCCGGCATTACCCGCATCGAGGTGGCGCCGGAAACTGTGGACGCGCACGACGACCACCAGCATGCCGGCAAGGTCGAGCAGAGCACCGCGAAGGGCTTGAAGGAGGAGGCGGCCACGCACTAGGCGGCGCGGGGTGCCGGCTCAGGCCAGCGTGGCCGACATGGTGTGATGCTGGGCCGGCGGCACCCGCATGGTCTGCGCCGTGCAGCAGCGATTCTTGCCGGCGCGCTTGGCTTCGTACAGGGCGCCATCGGCGGCGGCGATCAGCTCCGGCACTTCCTGGGCGTCGTCCGGGAAAATGCCGACGCCGATGCTGGTCGACAGGCGCAGGGTCTGGCCATTGACCTGGTAGGGCTGCGAGACCGCGTCGATCAGTTTGTTGCACGGCTCCTGGGTGTCGGCCACGGTGGCGATATTGCCCATCACGATGACGAACTCGTCGCCGCCGACCCGCGCCACGGTGTCCTCCTTGCGCGAGCAGCCGACCAGGCGCTGCGCCACCTGCTTGAGGATCTCGTCGCCGTAGGCATGGCCGTGGGTATCGTTGATGGCCTTGAAGCCGTCCAGGTCGAGATACATCACGGCGGCCTTGTTCTGCTGGCGCACGGCGTGCTGCAACACGGTGGAAATGCGGTCTTCCAGCAGACGCCGGTTGGGCAGGCCGGTCAGCGGATCGTGCAGCGCCAGTTCTTGCTGCTGGCGGCTGTACTGCGCCAGCTCGCGGTACAGCAGGCGCACCTCCAGCATGTTGTGGATGCGCTTGTGCACCTCCAGCAGGTCGAACGGCTTGCTGATGAAATCGCGCGCCCCGGCTTCCAGCGCGGCGATCTTGAAGCTGGGCTGGGCGGTCAGGGCCAGCACCGGCAGGTAGCCGCCCTGTTCGATCTCCTTGAGCCCCTTCATCACCTGGAAGCCGTTCAGGCCCGGCATTTGCAGGTCCAGCAGGATCAGGTCGTAGTTGTGCTGGCGGTGCAACGGGCACACCTGTTCGGGCAGCATGGTGGACGATACATTGGTATAGCCGGCCTCGCGCAGGATCTCCAACATCAGGTCGACGTTGTCTGCGCTGTCATCCACCACCAGGATTTTGGCGTTCAGGATTTCGTCTCGGCTCGGCATAATAATGGTCTCGGTGGTCTCGGTGCTGAGTATGAATTCGATAATAACCCATGGCTTGGTGCTGCGGCGCACACAAGTGTAAGTTTTTTCCGTGTGGAAACTATTGTACGCTTATTTTCAGGTTACGGTAGTGTATCAAGGGATTCCCACATTGCTTGTAGGACATCGCCGCGTCCGCAAGTAGGAGTACAACAATTTCCGTGTGGTAATTTTGTCACGGCCGGTGGGCGGCGCTGGTGGCCGCGACCTTGGCGATCAGTTCGTTCGGTTCCACCGGCTTGGCGACATGGGCCAGGAAGCCGCTGGCCAGCGCCTTGACCCGGTCTTCCGAACGGGCAAAGGCGGTCAGGGCGATGGCCGGCAGGTTGCCGCCGCGCGCCGGCCCCAGCGCGCGGATGCGGTCCAGCAAGCCGTAGCCGTCCACCTCGGGCATGCCGAGGTCGCTGACCATCAGGTCCGGCCGCTCGTGTTGCAATAAATTCAAGGCTTCGGTGGCGGTGGCGGCGGTCAGCACCTCGGCGTTGCAGTCGCTGAGGATGCGCTTGATCAGTTCGCGCGCATCGTCCTCGTCGTCCACCACCAGCACTTGCAGGCCGCTCAGGTCGTGCGTGGCGCCATGGGCCGGCGCGGTGTCGGTGTCGGCCGGCGGCGCAGTGCCGCTGTGGCGCGGCAGGCGCAGCGTGAAGCTGGCGCCGCGGCCTTCGCCCTCGCTGGCCACGGCGACGGTGCCGCCATGCTGCTCCACCAGATGCTTGACGATCGCCAGCCCCAGCCCCAGGCCGCCGTGCTGGCGGGTGGTGGTGGCGTCGGCCTGGCGGAAGCGCTCGAACACGTGGTCGAGGAAGGCGGGCGTGATGCCGATGCCGCTGTCGCTGACGCTGATGGCGATCTGCTCGCCGTCGCGTCGCACGCCCAGCCTGACCGTGCCGCCGCGCGGGGTGAACTTGATGGCGTTGGTCAGCAGGTTCCACAGGATTTGCTGCAAGCGGTTGGGGTCGCCGGCCACCATGCCGGGCGCGCGTTCGAAGTCGCGCTCCAGGCGGATTTGCTTGGCCTCGGCGGCCGGGCGCACCGATTCGAGGGCGGTGGCGGCCAGCGCGGCCGGCGCCAGCGGCTGCATTTCCAGCCGCACCTGGCCCGAGGCGATGCTGCTCATGTCCAGCAAGTCCTCGATCAGCTGGGCCTGGGCGCGGGCGTTGCGCTCGATGGTTTGCAGGCCGCGGTGCAGGTCGGCCTGGTCGCGGCTGCCGCGCCGCAGCACCTGCGCCCAGCCGAGGATGGCGGTCAGCGGCGTGCGCAGTTCGTGCGACAGGGTGGCCAGGAACTCATCCTTGAGCTGGCTGGTGCGTTCGGCCTCGGCGCGCGCCAGGCGTTCGCTGTCGAGCAGCTCCTTGCGCTCTTCGGCCGCCTGCTGTGCCGCCTCGTACAGGCGGGCGTTGTCGATCGCCACCGCCGCCTGGGAGGCGAGGCCGACGATGATGCGCTCGGTGCGCTCGGTAAAGATGCCGGGCTGCGGATGACCGAAGATCAGGCAGCCGATCACCTCGCCGTTGCGCTGGGCCACCGGCACCGCCAGGTAGCTGCGCACCGCCGGATGGCCGGCCGGGAGGCCGCCGTGCGGGCTGTTTTTGCCATAGCGCCGGTCCTTGAGCACGTCGTCGCAGCGGATGGTGCCCTCGCCGCGCATGCTGGGGCCGAACAGGGCGGTGGCGCGCGGCTGGCCGAATTGCGCGAACGCGGCCGGCGCGCCGGTCGACAGGGTGTGCAGCACCAGCGCCTCGCCGGCCTGGTTGGTGCTGTGGTAGAAGAAGGCGCCAAAGCGCGCGCCGCTGATGCTGGTGGCGGCGTCGGTCATTTCCTGAAGCAGCGGCTTGAGGTCGCGCTGCGAGGCCAGCATGGCGCCGGTACGGTTGAGCAACTCCAGCACGGCGGTCTCGTCGCGCAGCGCTTCCTGCGCGCGCTTGACCTGGTCGACGTCGGTGCTGGTGCCGAACCAGCGCAGCACGCTGCCGTCGGTGCTGTGGACCGGGTTGGCGCGTGTCAGAAACCAGCGGAATTCGCCGCTGGCGCTGCGGATCGGCACCTCCAGCTCAAACGGCGCGCCGGTGCGGCGCGAATATTCCCAATGCGATTCGATCGCGCCGACGCAATCGGGCGCGTACACGCGCTGCCAGCCGTCGCCAGTCATTTGCTCGGGGGTGGTGCCGGTGTAATCGTACCAGCGCTGGTTGTACCAGATCATGGCGCCATCTTGCTCGGCAATCCATGCCAGCTGGGGCATGGAATTGGCGAGGGCGCGCAATTCCAGCTGACTTTGGCGCAAAGCTTCCCTGGCGCGCAGCAGCTCTTCGTGCGCGTCCGGCGCGAGAGGCGAGAGGGCGGTAGGGGCGGTTGGCATCATAATCTTATTTTAGCGCCAACCCAAGCGCCTGCTTCGCACGGTTGAATGCGATTTGTTCAGGACGAAATCAGGGCGAGCGCAACCCGGATGCGATCTGTTGCAGCGCCGCTTGCAGTTGCTCGATGTCGTAGGGTTTTTGCAGGGAATGGGCGGGGAAGTCCAGCCGGCGGGTCAGTTCGTCGCCATAGCCGGAGGCAAACAGCAGCGCCAGTTGCGGCGCATCCTGCCGCGCGCGGCGCGCCAGGTCGACGCCGGACATGCCAGGCAGGCTGACGTCGGTGAACAGCACGTCGAACGACTGGGCCGCCAGCAGCGGCAGGGCGTCCTCGCCGCTGGCCACGGCTTGCACCTCATGACCCAGCGCGCGCAGGGTTTCGCACACCAGATAGCGGGCGTCGGTATTGTCTTCCACCACCAGCAGGCGCAGCGGCGCGTTGCTGTCGGCCAGCGGCGCCATCGCCGCCGGCACCAGTGTGCACAGGATGCCGGCCACCTCGCCGCCGTTGCGGATCGGCGTGTAATACAGGTCCAGGGGTTGCTGCTCGACCCGGCCGTTGCGCCACACCGGCAGCGGGCGGCCGCGATAGCTCAGGCTGCGGCCGGCGCGCACCTCGGCCAGGGCGGCGCTGTTCCAGCTCCAGGCCGCCGGCTGCATGGATGGCACATGGCCGCCGGGCGCGCGCAGGCTGGGTAAACTGATCAACTCGGCATAAGCCTGGTTGTAGACCATGATTTGTTCCGCACCCCACATCAGCAACATGGCTTGCGGCGAGTTGAGCATGATGTCGACGGTCAGGCGCAGGCCGGGCGGCCAGCCTGCGGCATCGCCCAGGGCGGTGGTCGACCAATCGGGAGCGGGGGGCGTGACGGCTGCGGGGGAATTCATGCGTGGCGAGCGTTCTCTGTTATCTGTCTTATGAAAAGGCAAAGCTGAGTGCATCGTACACGGTAAAAAAAAAGCCCGCTACAGGAGCGGGCTAAATCTATTTCCTTGGAGGAGAATAGAGGAGACAGGTGAATGATGCTGCAATGCGCAAAGTAAAGCAAATTTAGATTCATAATGTGCGTAATCACTGGCATGAATGAAGTGACTACAAGGAGAGAGGAGAGGCCATGGCCACACTGGTAAAGCACCGCAAGGTAAACATCATCGTGCTGGAGCAGGGCGAGGACATCGCCGGCAATTGCCGCGAAGGTGATATTGCCATTCTGTCGGACGCGGCGGGCTGGTGGATCAAGTTTGTCGGCGCGGACGGGCAGGTGGATTGCTATGGCATTCCCTACGCGTCGTACAACGAGGCGTTGTGGGCGGCCAAGGCGGCGGCGGAGTTCGGTACCTGACACGCAGTGCTGGACAAGCCCGGGGAGTATCCCTATAATGCTGCTTCTTTCGAACGGCATGCTGTTTGAAAGGGGCGGCAAAGCAGTTTTGCAGGGCGGTTGATTCGGTATTTCGTGTGCCAAGCCAACTAAACGATAGAAAATATCCAACCTTGCAAAATAAAATTTATGCTTTATAATGCTTCCACAGTGCGGCTGTAGCTCAGCTGGATAGAGTACTTGGCTACGAACCAAGGGGTCGTGGGTTCGATTCCTGCCAGCCGCACCATCTGTTGTACCGGAAGAGTTGGAAGATTCTTCTGTTTTCTACAAGAAATTGCTGTTATAATCTTCTTGTTTTGCGCGGCTGTAGCTCAGCTGGATAGAGTACTTGGCTACGAACCAAGGGGTCGTGGGTTCGATTCCTGCCAGCCGCACCAGATTGAATGTCGGGCAGACTGTCGAGTCTGTTTGATAGCAGTAGATGTAAAAGTTAAGCGGCTGTAGCTCAGCTGGATAGAGTACTTGGCTACGAACCAAGGGGTCGTGGGTTCGATTCCTGCCAGCCGCACCAAATATGTAGAAGGGCCTGATGAGCAATCATCAGGCCCTTTTGCTTTGCGTACCGCTTTTCTAAATGTGAAATCCGCATATCAATAGTTAATTTTCGTTGTATTTTTTAAATCGTTTCTTAAAGGTACGGAACGCGCCCGGTTCAGCTCGGTGACTTGGATAAGATCGCCTCCATCCCACCCAAGGGATATTCCGATCTACGCGTCGTTCTTTATTGAAAAGGGATGAATCATGAAAGTTAAAAAAATAGTTGCGGCCTCACTGATGGCACTGGCAGCAGGTTTTGCTTCCGCGGATAATTTCCAGATTGATGCCGGTGCAATCACGACCGACGTCATGAATCCGTATGGACACATGTTCACACACGAAGTCGGCATGTTCACCGACACCATCGATTTCACCATTCCGGCAGGCAGTCTCGGTAGCTCTGCCAATCCCCTCATGCTCACGCTGGGCAACACCAACGTCTTCAGCATTTCCGGCCTGTCGTATTCGGTGTACGGCGGCACGGCCATGGATGGCGGGCCGTGGTACGCCACCTATGTCGGCAACAACACCACCAATGATCTGCCGCTGAGCATGGCAGGCGCCTACCACATCATCGTCACCGGCACGGCCGACGGCACCATGGGCGGCAGCTATGCGATCGCTCTGGTGTCCTCGGTGCCTGAACCTGCCACGTACGGCATGATGTTGGGCGGTATTGCGCTGCTGGCCGGTTACGCCCGCAGCCGCAAAGCGCGTTCCTGAACAGCAAAACAGCTCCCCTTTAACGCCGCCTTCCGAGGCGGCTTTTTTGTGCACTCCGCTCCCCGGCGAGTGTACATTTTTGTTGGCATTTTCTTAAAAATATCCGATGATCTGCGCTACGCTGTTTACTGCCGGGGAGTTTTAATGCTGGATCAAGCTGTGGGCCACACCTATATTTTTGCCGAGACGCTGGCGCCAAGCCAGCGCATGCACATGGTGCTGCTGGGTGTGAACGACGTGGCGCGCGCGGCGCGCTTTTATGAGGCGCTGGGCTGGCGGCGTTCTCCCACCAGCAGCGACGGCTTCGTGAAATTCAACATGGGCGGCTATGCGATCTGTCTGATCAACCGCGGCGACCTGGCCCGGGATGCATTGGAGCCGGCTGCGGAAAACAGGGGCTTCTCCGGCGTCGCCCTGATCCATGTCGCGCGCAAGCCGGAAGACGTGCCGCGCATCCTGGCCAAGGCGGCGGAGGCGGGCGGCGTCATCGTCAAGCACGCCACCCGCACGCACTGGGGGATCGCCGGCTACTTCAAGGACCCGGATGGCCACCTGTTCGAGGTCGACTACGAAGACGTGTGGGTGCTCGACAACGACAACCACCTGGTGGTCGACCGCATCAATTAGCCCCAAGCATTTGCAGCACGGCCCCGCTGATGGCTGCCGGTTCCGCTTGCGCGACTTCGGTCACTTTAATCTCGCCAAAAGGTTTGCGCGCCTTGCGCAGTTGATCGGCGCTGGTTTCCAGGCTGTCCAGTTCCGAGGCGCGGGCGCGCCAGTACGTGAGCTTGCTCGCTTGCGCGGTTTGCGCCGCCGCCAGTGCCGGGCCGATCTCGCCGTTGATGCTGGCGCCGGGATAGGCGCAGGCGGGTTTGCCTTGCTCGGCCGCGCTCAGGCAGGCCAGCACGGCGTCGAGGCGCGCGTTGCGGTCGGCTGGCAAGGCGTCCTCATGCCACGGTTCGACCAGCACCAGACCGGTGACATTCGCGCCGCGCGAGCGCAGGGCGAAGTGCTGCGCCACCATCGCGCCATAGCCTGCGCCCACCAGCACGAATGGCCCTTCCAGATGCGCGTTCCTGATCAGGAAGTTCAGATCCTTGCCGGCGTTGGCCACGCTCGCAGCGCGGATGATCGGATCGCTGGCGCCAAAGCCGGCGCGGTCGTACACGCAGGCGCGCGCGTGCTTCGCCACTTCCGGCAGCACCGCCGACCAATCCCAGCCGGCGCGGCCGGCGTCGGCTTCGAACAAGACGGTGGGCGCGCCTTTGCCGGCGCAGTACATATTCAGCTTGCGCCCGCCGACATCGACCCTTACTTGCGGCCCGGCCAGCGCATCCTGTCCAGCTGGCGGCGCCGCCTGCGCGGTTGCCGCCAGCAGGGCGGCGATCGGGACCAGGCGCTTCATGGCGTCACCACATTGCGCGGCGCGCCGGCGGCCCAGGCTTCGATATTGTCGATCAGTTGATCGGCCAGCGTTTGCATGGCTTGCGCGCTGGCCCACGCCGTGTGCGGCGTGAGGATGAAGTTGGGCAGGCGCAGATTGAGCAGCACATGGTCCGGCGGCGGCGGTTCCGTGGTCAGCACGTCGAAGCCGGCGCCGGCGATCACGCCCGCGCGCAGCGCATCGGCCAGCGCCACTTCATCCACCAGTCCTCCGCGCGCGGTGTTGATCAGCAGGGCGTTGCGCTTCATGCGTATCAGCTCCTTGGCGCTGATCATGTTGCGGGTCTTGTCGGTCAGCGGCAGGTGCAGGCTGACCACGTCCGAGGTCTCCAGCACGTCGTCGAAGCTGGCTTCGCGCACGCCATCGGCCGCCGCATCCGGCAGCGGCGAGCGCGTATGCACGATCACTTCCATGCCGAACGCGCGCGCAATTTGTGCCGTGGCCTTGCCCAGCGCGCCGTAGCCGAACAGGCCCAGACGGCTGCCGGCCAGGTCGGCGATCGGATGGCCGAACAAACAGAAGCTCTGCGATTTCTGCCACAGGCCAGCCTCGATGTCGGCGCGGTAGGCCACCAGTTGGCGGCGCAAGGCCAGTATCAACGCAAAGGTGTGCTCGGGCAGCGTGTGCACCGCGTAGTTGCGGATATTGGACACCACGATGCCGCGCTGCGTCGCCGCCGCCAGGTCGATCATGTTGGAGCCGGTGGCCGCCACCGCGATCATCTTCAGGTCCGGCAGTTGCGCCAGATCGCCGGCCGACAAGGGCACCTTATTGGTGATGGCGATGGTGGCGCCCATATCACGCAGGCGCTGCACCACCTGGTCCGCGCGCGTGGCCGGATACTCGGTCCACTCATGCGCAAACGATGGCTTGCGCACATTGGCGATCACGCTGTCGCGGTCGAGGAAAACGATACGTTGCGTCATAAGGCAATCTCTCATAAGGCGGCGCGCGCGGGCAGGCGCATGCCGGGGTGATTGGAAAATAGTTCGGCGATCCACTCGACAAACACGCGCACCTTGGCCGACAGGTGACGGTTCTGCGGGTACACCACGTGCACCGGCAGCGGATCGCTGATCCAGCCGTCGAGTATCGCCTCAAAGCGGCCGTCCTTGATCATCGGCTCCATCAGGAAGTTCGGCATCTGCACGATGCCCAACCCCGCCAGTCCCGCCGCCGTGTAGGAGTTGGTGTCGTTCAGCGCGATCAGGCCGGGCAGGGCGACCTGCACCCGTTCGCCATCGCGCGTGAAATCCCAGTCGAAGATTTTACCGGTGCGCGAGGAAAAATAGTTCACGCAGCGGTGCCGCAGCAATTCGTTCGGATGGGTGGGCCGGCCGTAGCGGTCCAGGTAGGCCGGCGTGGCGCAGGTGAGGAAGTGCATGACGCCGACCCGCCGCGCGATCAGGCTGGAGTCGCCCAGCTGGCCGCCGCGTACCGCGCAATCGACGCCTTCCTCGATCAGATCCACCGTGCGGTCGCTGGAGCCCAGCTCCAGCTGGATGTCCGGATAGCGCTCGAAGAAGTCGGGCAGGGCCGGTACGATCACCTCGCTGGACAAGCCGGTCGGCGCATCCACCCGCAACCGCCCGGAAGGACTGAGCCGGGTGCGCGACAGCGATTCCTCGGCTTCGCGCACGTCCGACAGAATCCGCAGGCAGCGTTCATAATAGGCCGCGCCGTCGGCCGTCACGCTCACGTGGCGCGTGGTCCGGTGCAATAACTTGGCCGCCAGAGACGTCTCCAGCGCCTGGATCAGCGTGGAGACGGTGGCCTTGGGCAGCTGCATGTTTTCCGCCGCGCGCGTGAAGCCGCCGGCGTCCACCACCTGCACAAACACTTCCATCGCTTGAAGTTTATTCATCTTTCACCTTCATTGTTCGAGATCCTGAACAATCAATTCAACTTTGCCGTATTTATCGGATTGTAGATCAAGTTTAAGATTGCTGTACTGCACAAAGCAAAAGATGAAGAAAGGAGGACTTATCATGAAATATCGGGATGCAATTTTCGCAACGATAGCGCTGGCGGCGACGTCGGCGGCACTGGCAGGCGTGGTATATACCGATGCCTACTCTCACACCGCGCAAGCGGAAGTTCATGGCGTACGCGCCCTCACGCTGGTGGCCAGCGGTGAAGCAGTGACCTGCGATCCTGCTACCATGTTGTCCTCCAACGAATCGGGCACGGTGCAACAATGAACAATCCAGCAGAGAAGCTGCCGACTTTGTCGGACCAACTGAAAATTCGCGCCCTTGAGGTCAAGGGCGCGGAAGGTCCGCTGGCGGCGCGTCTCTACACCAGCGGCGAAGTCGGGATCAAGCGTGACATGCTGCTGGTGTTCTTCCACGCCGGCGGCTTTGTCGGCGGCGACCTGGAAGACGCGGATGTCTTCCTGCGCCATTTGGCAGACGACAGCCCGCAGGTCGCCGTGTTAGCCTCTGCCTATACGCTGGCAACCGAAAAGCCTTTCCCGGCCGCGGTGGAAGATGCACACGCTGTGCTGATGTGGGCCAAGAAGAACAAGACCAAGTTGGGCTGGACCGGCAAGCAGTTGCTGGTGGCGGGGATTGAAGCGGGTGCCAATCTGGCGGCGGTGGTGGCGCTGATGTCGCGCGACCGCGGTGGCCCGGCGTTGACCGGCCAGGTGCTGATCATGCCGATGCTGGACCCGGGCCTGACCACCTGCTCGATGCGTGAAATGCAGGCGGCGCCGGAGCTGCTGGACGTGGCCGACGCCTGTGCGAAGGCCTACCGCGGCTACCTGCCGAATGCCGCCGACCGCACGCACCCGTATGCCTCGCCGCTGCAATCGAGCCGTTTGAAAAACCTGCCGCAGGCCTTGATCCTGTCGACCGAAGATGACCCGCTGCGCGACGAAGCGGAACAATATGGCGCCAAGCTGATTTCGTGCGGCGTCAAGACCACTGTCCGGCGCATGCAGCCGGCGCCCCTGAACGATGTGGGGGCACGTAACGAATGCGCCTGTCGATGTCAGGCGCTGGGAGAGATCGCCGGTTTCATCGCCGGCCTGGAACGGTCCGAGACGCCGCCAGCCGCATAGGGTCCCCCTGAACCTTTAGCAGTAATGAGTCACGTCCCCACTGGCTTGCCGGCGGGGCGAGTGGGCTGTGACGTTTAAATTGGGAGCGAAGGACGCACAGGCGGCGCGCAGGGCAAGGCGCAAAGCGCAGCGATAGCGAGCTATCGCGAGCATTTGCAACGCCGCCATGTGCGTTGCCTGGGCGGCAGGCGCTACCAATTTAAGCGTGACAGCCCACCAGTACCGTGTTTTCTCGATTTTCCTTGAGACCGCCCGGTGCCGCCTTTTCTATTAATTATTTTCATACAAAAAGGATTTAAAATGAAAAACATTAAATCAATGACCGCTGTAGCCCGGCCGCTGGCCGCCGCTATGGCGCTGGCGGGCCTGGCCGCAATTTCCCTCTCCGGTTGCGGCGACGCGAACAGCAAAGCGGCCGAAGCACCGGCAGGCGCGGGCGGTCCTCCGATTTCGGCCGCGGCCGTGGTCGAGAAAAGCATTATCGAAACCCAGGAGTTCTCGGGCCGCCTGGAAGCCATCGAGCAAGTGCAGATCCGTCCGCGCGTGAGCGGCTTCATCACCGCCATCAACTTCAAGCCTGGCTCGCAGGTGAAGAAGGGCGACGTGCTGTTCGTGATCGATCCGCGTCCATATCAGGCCGAAGCCAATCGCGCCGAAGCCGCCGCCAACTCGGCACGCGCCAAGGCCGACCTGGCGAAAGTGGAGCTGGTGCGCTCGGAAAAACTGCTGGCCGATAAAGCCATCGCCCAGCGCGAGTACGACGCTTCGGCATCGAGCTACAAGCAACTGGACGCCGACGCCCGCGCCGCACAGGCACAGTACGAGGCGGCCAAGCTGAATCTGAGCTACACCCAGGTGACGTCGCCGATCAACGGCCGCGTGTCGAAAGCCGAAATCACCCTGGGTAACCTGGTGGATGCCTCGGCCGTGCTGACTTCCGTGGTGTCGCTGGACCAGATCTACGCCTCCTTCGACGGCGACGAAGACACCTATCTGCGCGTCGGCGCCGCCGCCCATCAAGGCAAGCCTGCCACCGTGAAGATCGGCCTGGCCAACGAAACCGGCTTCCCGCATGAAGGCAAGCTGGAATTCGTCGACAACCAGCTGGACGTCCGCAGCGGCTCGGTGCGCATGCGCGCCACCCTGGCCAACACCGACGGCGCACTGGTGCCAGGCCTGTTCGCCCGCGTGCAGCTGGCCGGCAGCACCGGCGCCAGGCAAGCCATCCTGATCAACGAGCGCGCCGTCAACACGGACCAGAACCGCAAGTTCGTGTTCGTGGTCGACAAGGACAACAAGGCTGAATACCGCCCGATCACGCTGGGCCAGCAAATCGATGGCCTGCGCGTGGTGCGCGAAGGTCTGAAGCCGGGCGAGAAGATCGTCGTCAACGGCCTGCAACGCGTGAAGCCAGGTTCGCCGCTGACCCCGACCGTGGTGCCGATGGATTCCGATCCGCTGGCAGCCAACGTGGCCAAGAAAGAAGAGAAAGTCGCCGCAGTCGATACCAAAAAGACCGGCACCTCCAAGGAATAATTAAAAATGAATATCTCTCGATTTTTCGTCGACAAGCCGATCTTCGCGGCGGTGCTGTCGATCGTTATCTTCGTCGCCGGCTTGATATCCATCTTCAAGCTGCCGATCTCGGAGTATCCGGACGTGGTGCCGCCGTCGGTGGTGGTGCGCGCGCAGTATCCGGGCGCGAATCCGAAGATCATCGCCGAAACCGTGGCCGCGCCGCTTGAGGAACAGATCAACGGCGTCGAGAACATGCTGTACATGTCCTCGCAAAACACCTCGGACGGCGCGCTGGCGCTGACCGTCACCTTCAAGATCGGCACCAACGTCGAGCAGGCCGAAACGCAAGTGCAGAACCGCGTCCAACGCGCGCTGCCACGCCTGCCGGAAGAGGTACGCCAGATCGGTGTGACGACCGTCAAGTCGTCGCCTAACCTGACCATGGTGGTCCACCTGAATTCGCCGAACGGCCGTTACGACGACCTGTATCTGCGCAATTACGCGGTGCTGAACATCAAGGACCAGCTGGCACGCCTGCCTGGCATGGGCGAGGTGCAGCTGTTTGGTTCGGGCGACTACGCCATGCGCGTCTGGCTCGATCCGCAGAAAGTGGCGCAGCGCGGCCTGACCGCCGGTGACGTGGTGAACGCCATCCGCGAGCAGAACGTGCAAGTGGCGGCCGGTGTGATCGGCCAGGGTCCAAGCAAGAACGCGGACTTCCAGCTGACCGTGAACACGCAAGGCCGTCTGCAATCGGAAGAAGAGTTCGGCAACATCATCCTGAAGACCAACAACGACGGCGCGGTCACGCTGCTGAAGGATGTGGCGCGTCTGGAGATGGGTTCGAACTCCTACGCCCTGCGCTCGCTGCTGAACAACAAATCGGCGGTGGCGATCCCTATTTTCGAAGCACCTAACGCCAACGCGCTGCAACTGTCGGCCGACGTGCGCTCGACCATGGCTCGCCTGTCGAAAGATTTCCCGGAAGGCGTCGAATACAGCATTGTGTACGACCCGACCCAATTCGTGCGTGAATCGATCCGCTCCGTGATCCACACCCTGGTTGAGGCGATCATCCTGGTGGCGCTGGTGGTGATCGTATTCCTGCAAACCTGGCGCGCATCGGTGATCCCGCTGCTGGCCGTTCCTGTCTCGGTGGTGGGTACCTTCGCCGTGATGCTGGGCTTTGGCTTCTCGATCAACACGCTGTCGCTGTTCGGCCTTGTGCTGGCCATCGGTATCGTGGTGGACGATGCGATCGTGGTGGTGGAAAACGTCGAGCGTAATATTCACGACGGCCTGAATCCACGCGAAGCGACCATCCAGGCCATGAAAGAGGTGAGCGGTCCGATTATCGCGATTGCGCTGGTGCTGTGCGCCGTGTTCGTGCCGATCGCTTTCGTCTCCGGTCTGTCGGGCCAGTTCTACAAGCAGTTCGCCCTGACCATCGCGATTTCGACCGTGATCTCGGCATTCAGCTCGCTGACCCTGGCGCCCGCACTGGCCGCGGCCCTGCTGAAACCAGCCAATGCACCGAAAGATGCGCTGACCCGCGTCATGGACAAGATCTTCGGTGGTTTCTTCGGCTGGTTCAACCGCTTCTTCAACCGCGCTTCGCACGGCTATGAAACCGGCGTGACCGGCGTGTTGAAACGCAAAGGCTCGTCGCTGATCGTGTACGCCGTGCTGGCCGTGGCCGCAGGCTTCATGTTCAAGGTGGTGCCACCTGGCTTTGTGCCGGCGCAGGACAAGCAGTACCTGATCGGCTTCGCCCAGTTGCCTGACGCAGCCTCGCTGGACCGTACCGACGCCGTGATCCGCAAGATGTCGGACATCGCCAAGGAAATCCCGGGTGTGGAGAACTCGATCTCCTTCCCAGGCCTGTCGATCAACGGCTTCACCAACGCGCCTAACGCAGGTATCGTGTTCACTGGTCTGAAACCATTCGACCAGCGCACCAAGAAGAGCGAGTCGGCCGAAGCGATTGCCGCTGAAATCAACAAGCGCATGGGCGCCATTGAAGGCGCGTTCGTGATGGTGCTGCCGCCGCCGCCAGTCAATGGCCTGGGCACCACCGGCGGCTTCAAGCTGATGGTGGAAGACCGCGACAACCTCGGTTACGACGCGCTGTTCAAAGCCGTGCAAGCGGTGCAGATGAAGGCGTGGCAAAATCCGAAACTGGCCGGCGTGTTCTCCAGCTATCAGATCAACGTGCCACAGCTGTTCGCCGACATCGACCGCGCCAAGGCCAAGCAACTGGGCGTGCCGCTGAATACGATTTACCAGACCTTGCAGATCAATCTGGGCTCGCTGTATGTGAACGACTTCAATCAGTTCGGCCGTACCTATCAGGTGCGCGTGCAGGCTGACCAGCAATTCCGTTCGCACGCGGAAGACATCGCCCAGCTGAAAGTCCGCAACGACAAGGGCGAGATGATTCCACTGTCCTCGCTGATGCGTGTGAAAGACAGCTATGGCCCGGATCGCGTACAGCGTTACAACGCCTACGTGGCGGCCGAGATCAATGGCGCACCGGCTCCTGGCGTATCGTCGGGTGAAGCGCAGGCCGAGATGACCAAGATCGTCAACGAAGTTCTGCCGAAAGGTATCGGCTACGAATGGACGGAGCTGGTGTATCAGGACATCCTGTCGGGTAACACCATGATTTACGTGTTCCCACTGTGCGTGCTGCTGGTGTTCCTGGTGCTGGCCGCACAATACGAAAGCTGGACCTTGCCGCTGGCGGTGATCCTGATCGTGCCGATGTCCATTCTGTGCGCACTGATTGGCGTGAAGCTGACCCACGGCGACAACAACGTGTTCACCCAGATTGCGCTGTTCGTGCTGGTTGGCCTGGCGTCGAAGAATGCGATTCTGATCGTGGAGTTTGCACGGGAGCTTGAGCACCATGGCCGTTCGATCGTGGAAGCCGCGCTGGAAGCCTGCCGTCTGCGTCTGCGTCCGATTCTGATGACGTCGATCGCATTCATCATGGGTGTGCTGCCGCTGGTGTTCTCGCACGGTGCGGGTTCGGAAATGCGTCATGCGATGGGGGTGGCGGTGTTTGCCGGCATGCTGGGCGTGACCTTCTTCGGCCTGTTCCTGACGCCGGTGTTCTACGTCCTGCTGCGTACCCTGGCTGTGCGTCTGGAAAAGAATAAACCAGCCGTGGCGGCCGATGCCGCTCCGGCCAAACTGGAAGGGACTCATTAACATGAACAAGCTGCATATGATCGCAAAAGGCGTCGCGCCCATCCTGGCTGCCTTGCTGATGACCGCGTGCGCTGCACCGGAATTCAAGCAGCCAGCGATCGAAGTGCCGACTGCCTTCAAGGAATCCCAGCAACCGGAGGTTGCTGTTAAAACCGCCGCCGATGGCAGCACCTGGAAACAGGCGCAGCCCGCCGAAGCGCAGCCGCGCGGCGAGTGGTGGCTGGCGTTCAACGATCCGGCCCTGAATGAGCTGATCAACGAAGCCACCCGCGCCAACGCCAACCTGGCGGTGGCCGCGGCCCGCGTCAAGCAGGCGCGCGCCATTGCCGGCATCGCGGAAGCGGACCGCATTCCGCAAGTCGGCGTCAACGCCGGTGCACAGCGCGTGCGCCAGTCGGATGTGGAACTGGGCCTGCCGGCCGGCACGCCGGTGGCGCCGGCCAAGGTGTTCACCGCCAACCTGACGGCGAGCTACGAGGTCGATCTGTTCGGCCGCGTATCGTCCAACGTGGCGGCAGCGCGTGGCGACGCCGCTTCGGTGGAAGCCAACTACCGCTCGGTGCTGCTGGCCGTGCAGGCCGACGTGGCGCAGACTTACTTCCGTTTGCGTTCCACCGACGCCGAACTGGAAACGCTGAACCGCACGGTGCAGACGCGTGAAGAAAACGTCAAGGTCAACCAGCGTCGTTTCGATCTGGGTGACATTGGCGAGTTCGATCTGTCGCGCGCCAGGACCGAGCTGGCGACGGCGCGTGCCGAAGCCATTGGCTTGCAGCGTCAGCGCGTGACCACCGAGCATGCGCTGGCGGTCTTGCTGGGCAAGCCGGCGGCCAGCTACACGGCGGGTAACAGCCCGCTGCTGGACGGCACGCTGCTGCCGGTGATTCCAGCCGGCCTGCCGTCGTCGCTGCTGGAGCGTCGTCCGGACGTCGCCGCCGCGCAGCGCGCGATGGAAGCGTCGAATGCCCGCATCGGCGTGGCCCGTTCGGCCATGTTCCCGTCGCTGATGCTGAACGCGAACGCGGGCGGCACCTCGGCCAACACGGTGGCGGACGTATTCAAGTGGAGCAGCCGTTCCTGGCTGCTGGGCGCGGCCTTGTCGATGCCGTTGATCGATGGTGGCCGCAACCGCGCCAACATCACGCGCAGCGAAGCGGCGCTGGAGGAATCGGTTGGCACGTATCGTCAGAGCGTGCTGACGGCTTTCGCGGAAGTGGAAGACAATCTGGCGGGCCTGCGTATCCTGGCTGGCCAGACGGCGCAGATTGAGGATGCCGTGGTCTCGGCACGCCGTTCGGCGGACCTGGCGCAGAAGCTGTACACGGCCGGCCGCTCCAGCTATCTGGATCTGCTGGATGCGCAACGCAATCTGGCCTCGGTGGAGCGCAGCGCGGTGCAGTTGCGCGGTAATCGCGCGGTTACCACGGTGGCGTTGATCCGTGCGCTGGGCGGTGGCTGGGGCGATGCGCCGCCAACCACGCTGGCGCAGAAGTAAAAAAAAAGCCCGCCTGCCTGAACGCGCTCAAGATCGCGCTCAGTGCAGGCGGGCTTTTTTTACGCGTCGTTCTTACTTGGTCACGACTGGAGCGGGAGTCGCTGCTGCTTCTGCTTTTTCTGCCTTGGCGTGGGCCTTGGCTTTGGTTTTGGTGGCTTTTGCGTGAGCGTCGGCCTTGTCGGCTTTTTCTTCGGCTTTGGCGACGGCGACGTCTTTCTTGGCGTCGGCTTCTACCTTGGCGGTCTTGGCTTCTGCCTTGATTTCGGCCTTGGTTTCCTTGGCTTCCGCTTTAGCGGCTGCCTTGGTTTCCTTGGCTTCGGCTTTGGCGGCGGCAGGAGCGGCAGGGGTGGCCGGGGCTGGGGTCTGTGCGAATGCAGCGGTAGCGAACAGGCCGGCGATCAGGGTAGCGATTACTTTAGTCATGATTCAATCCTTTAGTTTTCAGGTTTCGGGCCCGGGACAATTCCCGCGTCTCTGAGCAAAAAACGCGGCCTCGAATCGTATCGTTGACGGTCTTTACAATCGCTTACATGTTCGGTATCGCACGGTGTGCGCGCTGGATCGGGCATAGGCTAAGCGCATGAAAGGCTCGCTCAAAACCTACAAGGCCAAGCGCAACTTCGCCATCACGCCGGAACCAGCCGAAGGCGGTGAGGGCGGCGCCGGTGTGTTCGTGATCCAGAAGCACTGGGCCACGCGCCTGCACTATGACTTCCGTCTTGAACTCGATGGCGTCATGATGAGCTGGGCCGTGCCCAAGGGACCGAGCTACGACACGCATGACAAGCGTATGGCCGTGCATGTGGAGGACCATCCGATTTCGTACAACGATTTCGAAGGTACGATACCGCCGAAGCAGTATGGCGCCGGCAAGGTGATCATCTGGGACAAGGGCACATGGAAACCGCTCGATGAGCCGCACAAGGCGCTCAAGGCGGGCAATATGAAGTTTGAGATGTACGGCCACAAGATGCACGGCCGCTGGGTGCTGGTGCGCATGAAGGGCAAGGGCGAGAAGCAGGAGCCCTGGCTGCTCATCAAGGAGCACGACGAATACGCGCGCCCCGCCGAAGAGTTCAGCGTGATCGACGAAATGCCCGACAGCGTCAAGGCGCTGCCCATGCCCGCCGCCGCGCCCAGCACAAACGTCGAGCGTGGCTCCGCGCCAGCCACCGCTGACCTCCTGAGCGCCGCGCCCAAGGCGGCGATGCCGGAGACCTTGTCGCCGCAACTGGCCACGCTGGTTGACGCGCCGCCGGCGTCGGCGGAGGACTGGCTGTTCGAGGTCAAGTTCGATGGCTATCGACTACTCGCCCGCGTGGACGGCAAGGACATCCGCCTGATCACCCGCAACGGCAACGACTGGACCCACAAGCTGCAACCCTTGCGTGCCGAACTCGCCCGATTGAAGCTGCCGGCCGGCTGGTACGACGGCGAAATCGTGGTCCACGACGACAACGGCCGCCCTGACTTCGGCCTTCTGCAAAACGCCTTCGACGAGGACCACCCGGGCGACATCGTCTACTTCCTGTTCGACCTCCCATTCCACAACGGCCGCGACCTGCGCGACCTGCCGCTGGAAGACCGGCGCGCCATCCTGCAAGACATCATGGCCAGGCGCGAAACCGACAACGTCCGCTTCAGCGCCGCCCTCAGCGCGCCGCCACAAGACATGATCGCCGCCGCCTGCCAGATGGGCCTTGAGGGCATCATCGGCAAGCGCAAGGACTCGCGCTACACAGCAAGACGCGCCGGCACCTGGATCAAACTCAAATGCGGCCAACGGCAGGAATTCGTCATCGGCGGCTACACCGACCCGCAAGGCTCGCGCAGCGGCTTCGGCTCGCTCCTGCTGGGCACCTACGACCAGGACGGCAAACTCCAATACGCCGGCAACGTCGGCAGCGGCTTCAACGCCACCTCGCTGGCCGAACTCAAAGCCCAGATGGACAAGCACGTCGCCGACAAAAGTCCATTCGCGCCCAACCGCGACATCGCCAAAAAAGCCCACTGGCTCAAGCCAGCGCTGGTGGCTGAAGTCAGCTTCGGCGAGTGGACCCATTCCGGCTCGATCCGCCACGCCGTTTTCAAAGGACTGCGCAAGGATAAGCGCGCAAGCAGCATCACGCGCGAAACGCCTGCCCATCTCAAAGAGGAGCAACCCACCATGCAATCCGCGCTCGCCTCAATGAAAATCACGAACCCAGACCGCGTCATCGACAAACAAAGCGGCGCCACCAAGATCGCGCTGATACGCTACTACGCGCTGGTGGCCGACCTGATGATCCCGCACCTCAAGGGCCGCCCGGTATCGCTGGTGCGCGCGCCGGAGGGTGTGGGCGGCGAACTGTTCTTCCAGAAGCATGCGGAGGTCAACCGCATGCCGGGCATGAAGCAGTTCAAGCAGTCGCTCGATCCCGACCATCCGCCGATGCTGGAAGTGCCGACCGAAGAGGCCTTGCTGTCGGCCGCGCAAATGAACGTGGTCGAGCTGCACACGCAAAACGCCAACGGCAGCAGCTACGAAAAACCCAATCGCATGATCTTCGATCTCGACCCCGGCAAAAACGTCAGCTGGGACCAAGTCAAGGAAGCGGCACACCTGATGCGGGCCTTCCTCACCGAGCTTGAACTGCCGGCCTTCCTGAAAACCAGCGGCGGTAAAGGTCTGCACGTGGTGGTGCCGCTCAAGCCTGGCTACGGTTGGGACGACGTGAAGTCCTTCTCGCAAGCGATCGTCGCGCACATGGCGCAGACCATCCCGGATCGCTTCGTGTTGAAAAGCGGGCCGCGCAACCGCGTCGGCAAAATCTTCATCGACTACCTGCGCAATGGGCGCGGCGCCACTACTGTCAGCGCATGGTCGGCGCGCACCCGGCCGGGGCTGGGCATCTCGGTGCCGATTACGTGGGATGAACTGGATGGCCTGCAGAGCGCGGACCAGTGGAACGTCAGCAATGTCCACGACCGTCTCGATGTCGGCAACGCACCGTGGGACGATTACACCAAATCCGCCAAAGGCCTGGCCCCGGCCATGAAGCTGATGAAGTTCAAACCGGGGCAGGGCTGAGAGACCGCTGGCGGCCTGCTTACGCCGCCTTGCGGCTCGCGGCAGGCTTGCGTTTCGCGGCCGCCGTGGCGTGCGTGGTGGTTTTCGCGGTGGACTTGGCGCTGCTCTTGGCGCGCGTGGTCGAGGTGGCGCGGCGTGCCGTGCTGGCGCCGCCAGACTTGGCGCTGCGCGTTTTCGGCTTGACGTCTTCCTCCTCTTCCTCTTCCTCGTCATCCTCTTCCTCGGCGGACGTGGGCGTGGGTTTCGGCTTAGCCGCCGCGCCCTTGCCGCCACGCTTGCCCAGGCTATCCTGTAGCAGCGCCACCAGATCGACCACATTGGAGGCTTTTGGTGCGGCCGTCTCCTTGTCCGGCGCGGTGATGGTCTTGGTCTGGCCGGCCTTGATCTTTTTCTTCACCATGGCCAGCACATCTTCCTTGTAGGTGTCGTGATACTGCTCCGGCTCCCATTCCGCGCTCATGCCCTCCACCAGCGACAGCGCCATTTGCAGCTCCTTGTCGCTGATGCCGGCCGCCTTCAAGGTGGCGGGCGGCAGCTTCAATTCCTCGGCGCTGCGGATCTCGGTGGCGTAGCGCAACGTGTTCAGCACGATCTTGTCCTCCACGCACACCAGCGCGCAAAGGTGCTGCTTGGTGCGCATCACCACCGTGGCGATGCCGATCTTGCCGGCCTTGCGCAAGGTCTCGCGCAACAGCGCATACACTTTGCCGCCACCTTTTGCCGGCGCGAGATAGTAGGGCGTTTCGTAATAAGTGAGCGGCACCTCGGACGCCTCCACGAAGGCCACGATGTCGATGGTCTGCGTCGCCTCGACGTTGGCGCGCTTCAGATCCTCTTCCGACAGCACCACGTACTCGTTATCCTCGTACTCGTAACCCTTGACGATATCGTCCCACGTCACCTCCTTGCCGGTGCTTTTGTTATAGCGCTTGTAGCCGACCGGCGAAAAATCGCGCCGGTCCAGCATGGTCAGGTCCAGGTCGTGCTCCTGCACGGCCGTGTACATCTCGACCGGAATGTAGACCAGCCCGAAGCTGATCGCCCCTTTCCACAAAGCGCGTGCGGCCATGGTCAGGCTCCCACCGATCCGGTCACCGGCAGCACAATGCCCGTGATGTAGCTGGAGCAGCAGGGCGCCGCCAGAAACACATACGCGGGCGACAGCTCCTGCGGTTGCGCCGGACGCTTCATGTCGGTATCCGCGCCAAATTTGGCGATCTTCTCAGGCGGCGAGTCCGCGGGATTCAGCGGCGTCCACACCGGCCCTGGCGCCACCGCGTTCACGCGGATGCCCTGTTCCAGCAGGTTGGAGGCCAGCGACTTGGTGAACGCATGGATCGCGCCCTTGGTGGTGGAATAGTCCAGCAGATGGCTGGAGCCTTCCAGCCCGGTCACCGAACCGGTATTGATGATGGACGCGCCGCGCTTCAGATAGGGCAGCGCCGCCTTGGCCATGTGGAAGTAGCCATAGACATTGGTCTTCATGGTCAGGTCGAAGCGGTCCTCGGTGAGGTCGGTCAATTTTTCGGCGTGTTCCTGAAACGCGGCGTTGTTGACCAAAATGTCGAGCCGCCCAAAACGCTCGTTCGCCTGATGCGCTGCGTCGCGGCAGAACGCAGGATTCCGCACATCGCCGCGCAGCAAAAGGCAGGTCTGTCCCTCAGCCTCCACATAGCGCTTGGTGTCTTCCGCATCCTGATCCTCCTCCAGGTAGACGATGGCGACGTCCGCGCCTTCACGCGCGTACAGCACCGCCACCGCGCGGCCGATGCCGGAATCGCCGCCAGTGATCAGCGCCGCTATGCCGGCCAGCTTGCCGCTGCCAACATAGTCGGGCGCCAGGAATTCGGGCTTTTGCTGCATCTCGGCTTCCAGCCCGGGTTTTTCCAGGTGCTGGGCCGGCATCGGCGTGCCGGGGTAGTCGTGGTCGGTGGTCTGCACCGCTTCCTTGCTCTTGCTGGCGACGCTGGCGCGCGCGCCCTGCTGGTCGACCTGATCCTGGCGCTGCTGGATTTCGCGCTGCAGGCTGGCGGCGCCAGGATCGGCCTTGTTCTCGGAATTTGCCATGGTGTGCTCCCTTGATCTCGAAGGAACAGTATTGGCGCGGCTCGCCAGCATGACGGTGCGCTCACTCACATTCGCCGCCAAACCACGCCCGGCAAAAAAAACTGATCTTTAATGCAAAAAATATTGCTATTTATGAACTTTATGGCACACTAGTAGGGGAGATACTTTTTATAATGAGAACCAAAGCAGGGAGCATCATGAATAGCACGGGCGTTTTTTTTAATCCCAGCAGCGAACGCCGGGCAGCGTTCCAGGCATCTTGCGCGGAGCTGTTCTCGCAGCTGGTACTGTGCGAGAACGTGGACGCCACCGGCGCCGCGCTGGTCAAGCGCGAAGCCGACCTGCTGATCCTCGACCTGACTGGCTTCGACCACCTGAACCAGCTGGCCGGCGTGGGCGCGTTGATCCGTAGCCGGGCCGGCGCCCCCATCCTGGTACTGTGCGCTTACGAACATAGCGCATGGCTGCCGGAACTGATGGCCTACGGCACCTTCGATTACCGCATTTGCCCGGTGCTGGACGACGAGCTGCAAGAAGCCGTCAAGCAGGGCCTGAAAGTGCCGGCCGATCCGGCCGCCGCCATGCAGCAGGAGCTGCTGGACAAGGAAAAGGAATTGCGCGACCTGCTGGGCGTGCAGCGCAGCCTGCAACGCGCGCTGAGCGGCATCGACAACGTCGCCGCCATGTCGTCGCAAATCTGCCTGGCCCTGTGTAACTTCCCGGGCGTGCGCCATACCTCGCTGCTGCACATGAAAGCGCGCGGCGACCTGCAACTGGTGGCGCAGGAAGCGCGTAACCACCTTGATCTCGGCCGCCTGCTGCAACGCCGCGAGCGCCTGCTGCAATCGCCGCTGCGCGACATCTTCCCGCCGCTGATGGCGGTCTCGCGCGGCGAGATGGTGCTGCTGGACGCGCCGGAAAAAGCCGGCGATCCGGAACTGGCGATGCAGCTGCATGACCGCAATGTGCGCATGGTGCTGTCGCTGCCGCTGCGCGCCGAACCGGGCGGCCCTGAAATGGGCGCCATCTGCCTGATGTTCGACCGCCACATCACCTTCTCGCGCGAGCAGTTTGCCTGCTTCGCCAGCCTGGCGCAATTTGTCAGCTTCGGTCTGGGCATGAGCGAATTGAAGCACCAGAACGACGCCTTGTCCGGCCAGCTGTCGCAGATGAGCACCGTGGACACGGTCACCGGCGCCGCCAACCGCCGCGCCGGCGAGGATACGCTGGACAATGAAATCCGCCGCGCGCGCCGCTATGGCCTGCCGCTGGCGGTGCTGACCTTCGACGTCGGCAGCTTCCGCTCGGCAAACGATTTATACGGTTCCCCGGTCGGCGACCATGCCTTGCGCAAGATCGCGGAAACCGTGATGGGCCGCTTGCGCACCTCGGACACGCTGGCGCGCATGCGTGGCGAAGAGTTCCTGATCGTCGCCACCCACACCACCTCCACCGACGCCGTGCGGCTGGCGGAAAAACTGCGCACGGCCATCACCGAAGCCGACCTGCCGGGCGCCGGCTTTGGGGCCACGGTCAGCATCAGCCTTGGCGTGACGCAGGTCAATGCGGACGAGGGCGGCGCCACGGTGCTGGACCGTCTCGACACCGCGCTGCACCGCGCCAAGCGCGCGGGCCGCAACTGCATCGAGCTGGCGACGCTTTAAATCTTTTCGAGAATGGTCGCGATACCCTGGCCGCCGCCGATGCACTGGGCGGCCAGCGCGTAGCGGCCGCCGGTGCGCTTCAGCAGCGCCGCCGCCTTGCCGGTGATGCGCGCGCCGGTGGCGCCCAGCGGATGGCCGATGGCCATGCCGCCGCCGTCGATGTTCAGCACCTCCGGCTTGATCCCCAGTTCGCGCACGCAGGCCAGCGCTTGCGAGGCAAAGGCTTCGTTAATCTCCGCCACGTCGATGTCTTCCGCCTTCAGACCCGCCAGCCCGAGGGCTTTCCGCGTGGCCGGAATCGGGCCGATGCCCATCAGCGCCGGATCGCAGCCGACGGCCGCCATCGAGACGATGCGCGCGCTCGGTTGCAGGCCATGCTTGCGGGCGAAGGCTTCGGTGGTCACCAGCACCGCCGAGGCGCCATCGGTCAGCGGCGACGAGGTGCCGGCCGTGACCACGCCGTGTTCCGGATCGAAGACAGGCTTCAACGACGCCAGCGCCTCCAGCGTGGTGCCGGGGCGGATGCAGCCGTCTTCCGCGATCACCTCGCCGGCGGCGGTGGTGATGGGGACGATTTCGTCTTTCAGCAAACCGGCTGCACGTGCGGCGGCGGCCTTCTGGTGCGATTGCAGCGCCAGCACGTCCTGGTCGGCGCGCGACACCTCGTATTTGCGGGCGACGTTTTCGGCGGTGTCGCCCATGCTGATGTAGGTGTCGGTTTCCGCCAGCAGTTGCGGGTGAGGGGAGAAGTTAAAGCCACCCTGCGGCACCATGGTCATCGACTCCACGCCGACGCACAGATAAGCCTCGCCCAGGCCCGCCTCGATATTGGCGGCGGCGATATGCACCGCCGACATCGACGAACCGCAAAAGCGGTTGATGGTCATGGCGCTGACTTCGTGCGGGAAGCCGGCCAGCAGCGAGACGATACGCGCCAGGTTGTTGCCCTGCGCGGATTCCGGGTAGGCGCAGCCGAGGATGACGTCATCCAGCTCGCGCGGATCGACGCCGGTACGCTCGATCAATCCTTTTACCACCTGCGCGCCGAGATCGTCGGGACGGACCTCGGCCAGCTTGCCTTTGCGGGCGAAATGAAAGGGCGAGCGCGCATAGGCGCTGATAACTGCTTTCATGATGGGTTACCTTTTAATGATGGTCGTAATGTTTGATATATTACGCTCGTAATGTATAATGTCAATAGGGTTCAAGCAGGAGACGGACATGAAAGTCAGCAGGGAACAAGTGGCGCTCAACCGCGAGCGCATCGTCGAGACGGCGGCGCGGCTGTTCCGCGAAAAAGGGTATGACGGCATCGGCGTGGCCGATCTGATGAAGGGCGCCGGCCTGACGCACGGCGGTTTCTATGGCCACTTCGAGTCCAAGGAGGACTTGCTGGCCGAAGCCGCCGCGCACGCGCTGAAAAAATCAGTGGCGCGCTGGGAAGGTTATCTGGCCGAGGACCCGGCCAGCGCGCTGGATAAAATCGGCGACGGCTACCTGACCAGGCAGCATCGCGATCATCCGGAGAAGGGCTGCTCGGTCACCGCGCTGGGCGCGGACATCGCCCGTCTCGGCCCCAAGGCGCGCCACGCCGTGACCGAAGGCGCCAGCGGCCAGATGGCGGTGCTACAGCAACTGATGCCGGGCGCGGACGATGCCGAGAAACGCAAACAGGCCTTGGCCACGTATGCGGCCATGGTCGGCGCCATCGTGCTGTCGCGCGCGGTGGATGACGAGGCCTTGTCGGTCGAGGTGCTGCAAGCGGTGCGCGACTCGCTGCCCGGCCCGGGTTAAGTCAGCAGTTTCACCACGGCGGCGGCGACGTACGGGCTGTCGTTGTCGAAGTAATGCGTGTGGGCGACGGCGCCGGTGCAAAATTCGGGGCGCGGCGGTTGCGGGCCCGGTGTCCAGGCGGCCGGCGCGCCGGCGTCCCACAGATTCCTGCCGACGTAATCGCCGCTGCCGTAGCCGTTGCTCCAGCTGGCCAGGCCGGCCTGGCCGATGTCCGGATTGACCGCCCACGCATAAATGCCGGGGAAGCGCGCGGCGTACAGCTGGCGCAGCGGCGAGCCTACCGTCAGCAGGTCGATGCGGCCCAGTTCCTGTAACAGGCCGGCGTTGCGCACCTTGAGGTAGCGTAGCAGATCGGCCGTGACGACCGTGCCCTGGCTATGGCAGACCAGCACAATGCGGCGGTATCCTTGGCTGTGCAGGTAGCGCAGCAGCGACACATAGCGCGCCATGATGTGCAGTCGTGGCGTATGGCCGACCGGCCGCTCGCGCAGCCAGTTGTCGACGTCGATCAGGGTGTCGATCAGCACCCGCAGGCGCGCAAAGAATCTCGACACCCGCCCCAGCGCACTGACGCCGGACAGCTTGGTCAGGGTGATAAACGCCAGAATGCCGCCGCCCATCGCGGTGCCGAGGTTGGGGATGCCCTCCAGCTTCCAGGGCGTGTACTGGCCGATCACGCCGTAGGGAATCACAAACACAAAGCCGGCGGCGCACAGCCACTTGGCCACATGCAGCAGGCGGAAGCCCTGATTGAGCCAGTGCCACAGGCCGCGCGTGGCGTCGATGTCGACACGGTCTTTGCCGGTGCGCGGGCGGATCTCGGCCAGCACCGATGGCAGCAGGGCGATCAGTGCGCACGCCATCGCCACCGCCAGCACCAGCAGATAAGGGGTGAACGATTCGCTGGCGCTCAGCTCGATCAGGTCGCCCATGCGGTCGATCAGAGGCGTGGCCGGATCGCCAGCCTGCGCGAAGGGCCTTTGCAGCGGCGTGTTCATGATGGGGAAGGCGCCGCTCTTGAGCACTTGCCAGAACGCCGCCCACAGCGCCAGTATCACCGTCAACAGCAGCGGTGCCGGAATGGTGGCGGCCAGCAGGCCGGTGTCGGCTGCCTGCCGTATCTTGCCGGGACCGGCGCGCCAGCGGCTCAGGCAAGCGGCGCCAAACAGCAGCAGGTTGTTGAGGTAAAGCCCGAGCCAGACCAGCGCCATGAACGCAAACACGCCTTCGACCAGATGCGCATACCAGATCAGCGCCGCCAGCGAGGGCGGTTGCGGCAGCGGCTCCCACAGCAGGATCACGCCCCAGCAAGCGGCCAGCACCAGCAGCATGGTCCACCAGCGCAGCGCACCGGGGCGGCTTTGCTGGTACTGCCGGACCAGCAGCGTGGTCAGCGCCAGCAGCAGCGGCAGCGTGACAGCGAAGGCCACGGCGCCCGGCGGCACATGGCACTCCCAATCGAACGAAACGCCCGCCCCGATCACGGCGCCAGTCAGCAGCAGGATCAGCAGCATGCCGTGGCGCGCCAGCCAACCGGGCGCATCGGTGCGACGCAGGCGCGCCGCCAGCACGAGCCCCAGTCCGCCGGCCAAAGCCATGCCGATCAGCAACGAAGCGCCGATGCGTCCCGCCGTGGTGGCGGGAATCAGGTGCGGCAGCAGCGCCAGGCCCAGGTCCAGCAACAGCAGGTTGCCAAGCGCGATCGGCAGCGCGAGCAGCCAGTAGCCCCAGGCGGCGGTGCGGTTCAGCCAACTCAGGCCGGCCGGCTGCGGCGCGTTTTTCGGCAGCGCCTCCACCACCGTCGCCAGGGCGGAGCGGCCGAGGCTGGCGATGTGCAGGAAGATTTGCAGCATTTGCGACAGCACGCTGAAGCCGCTGTGGATGCCGCCATGCGACAGGTCGGACCAGAACATTTCATACAGGTCGACGCCGGTTTCTGACTTGTCGCCCTCCGCGTGCCGGTGGCTGCCGCGCAGGCGCGTGGTGCTGTAGAAGCTCTTGTAGCCGGCGCCACCCGACAGTGCCATTTCGGTGAACTGGATGTCGGCCGGTTCGCTGGACGGGAAGGCGGTGGCATGCGCGGTGACGCGCGAGCCGCCGGCCTGGGGCATCTTTTTGTCCGCTGGTTTGATGCCGGGCGGTTCCGCCGCCTGGACGCGCAACGCCTCGGTGTCGACCGGAATGTGCAGCGGCGTGCATTCAAAGCTGGTGAACCGCGACGGATAAAAGTGCATCAGTTGCTGTGCCAGCGCGGCGGAGGCGGCCATGGGCTGATGGTCGCCTACGCCGTGTACGGCAATCACCGCAATGCGCTCGCTCATCTCGCTCTCCCCAGCTTGAGTCATTATTTATATGACATCAAATGGTAAGCGAAGTTTGGCCGCGTATCCTGCAAAATAACGGTGCGGGTTTTGGTGAATTTCATAATTGTGGCGTGCACGCATCGCAAGCAAAATGCAAGGCATGGAGACGACAAGACGCAGTTTCATGATATCGGCGGGACTGGCCATGGCCTTTCCCGGTTTGGCGCGCGCCGCCGTTCACGCCACCACGCGTGGCCAGCAGGAGAGCCTGTCGCTGTGGTACGAACAGGCCGCCGGGCCGTGGGTGGAGGCGCTGCCGGTCGGGAATGGCCGCCTTGGTGCCATGTGCTTCGGCCGCGTCGCGCAGGAGCGCATCCAGCTGAACGAGGACACGTTGTTTGCCGGCGGTCCTTACGATCCGAATAATCCGCGGTCGGCGGCGGCGCTGCCGCAAGTGCGGGCGCTGATCGATGCGGGCCAGTTCAAGGAAGCGGCGGACCTGATATCCTCCTCCATGATGGGCGTGCCGAAGACGCAGATGCCTTACGGTGCTGCCGGCGATCTGCTGCTGGATTTCCAGGGGCTGGAGGCCGGCACGGCTTATCGCCGCTGGCTCGATCTGGATACCGCCATCTGCTCGACGCGCTTCAACAACGGCGCCGTTCAGTACAAGCGCGAAGTGTTCGCCAGCACGCCGGACCAGGTGGTCGTGGTGCGCCTGACCGCCACCGGCGGCGTGATGAATTTTGACCTCGGCTACCGCCATCCTCTCGAAACCAACTATGGCGTCACCGACTACACCGGCGCCAAGACCGCCACCGTGGCCGCGCCCATGTCGTGGGATTATCGCGAGTCGCTGCGCGCCGCCGAGCGGCCCTCGTCGCTGTCGGTGCGTGCCGATGGCGCCGACGCGCTGCTGATCGAAGGCCGTAACGTGGCGGCGGCCGGCATTCCGTCGGCCTTGCGCTACGCGGTACGGGTGCAGGCGCTGGGTGACGGCGCGATCACTCCGCGTGAGGACCGCATCGAAGTGCGCGGCGCCACCACCGTCACGCTGCTGGTGGCTGCCGCCACCAGCTACGTCAACTACGCCGATGTCGGCGGCGATCCGGTGAAGACCGTGCGCGCGCAGACCGCCGCCGCCGCCGCCAAGCCATTCGCGCGCCTGCGCAGCGGCCATGTGCATGCGCACCAGATGCTGTTCCGCCGCCTGTCCTTGCGGCTGGGCGCCGGCATGGCCGATCCGCGTCCGACCAACCAGCGCATCGCGGTGGCCGAGCAGCAGCCGGATGCCGGGCTGGCGGCGCTGTATGTGCAATATGGCCGCTACCTGCTGCTGTCGTCGTCGCGGCCGGGCAGCCAGCCGGCCAACTTGCAGGGGCTGTGGAACGAGGGCACCAACCCGCCGTGGGGCGGCAAGTACACCATCAACATCAACACCCAGATGAACTACTGGCCTGCCCAATCGGCCAACCTGCGCGAATGCGTGGAGCCCTTGCTGCGTATGGTGGAAGACCTGAGCGTGACTGGCGCCGTCGCCGCCCGCAAGGGCTATGGCGCGCGCGGCTGGGTGGCGCATCACAATACCGACTTGTGGCGTGCCGCCGCACCGATCGATGGTCCGCTGTGGGGCATGTGGCCATGCGGCGGCGCGTGGTTGTGCCAGGCCTTATGGGATCACTACGACTACAACCTCGATGAAGCCTGGCTGCGGCGCATTTATCCGCTGCTGAAAGGCGCGTCGCTGTTCTTCATCGACACGCTGGTGGAAGACCCGCAGGGCAGGGGACTGGTGACATCGCCATCCATCTCGCCGGAGAACGAGCATCACAAAGGCGTGGCGACGTGCGCCGGTCCGGCCATGGACCGGCAGATCATCCGCGATCTGTTCAGCTGGACCTTGCGGGCGCACGCGCTGCTGAAAGAAAGCGATGCCGCGTTTGCGGCTGAACTGGAAGCCAAACGCGCGCGCCTGCCGGCGGATCGCGTCGGCGCGCAAGGGCAGTTGCAGGAGTGGCTGGAAGACTGGGATGCCGGCGCGCCGGAGCAGCAGCACCGTCACGTTTCGCATCTGTACGGCGTCTACCCGAGCGAACAAATCAATGTGCGCGACACGCCGGCGCTGATCGCGGCGGCCAAGAACACACTCAACACGCGCGGCGACAAATCGACCGGCTGGGCCACCGCCTGGCGGCTGGCGCTGTGGACGCGCATGGGCGAGGGCGAACGCGCCTACTCGATCCTGCAAGGCCTGCTTGGTCCCGAGCGCACCTACCCCAACATGTTCGATGCCCACCCGCCATTCCAGATCGACGGCAATTTCGGCGGCACGGCGGCGATCCTGGAAATGCTGGTGCAATCCTGGGGCGGTGAAATCCGCCTGCTGGCGGCGCTGCCGAAAGCCTGGCCCGAAGGTTCCGTGCGCGGCATCCGCGCCCGGGGCGGCGTCGAACTGGACCTCGACTGGTCGCAAGGCCAGTTGCGGCAACTGCAAATTCGCGGCAAGCCTGGCCAGAAGCTCACAATCCGCAATGGCGAGCGCCTGAGCGACATCACCCTGGACGCCAAAGGACGCGCTTCCTTATGAGTTTTCCGCGTTAGCTAATGAGAAAAAGTAATTTGCGGTAAACTGGCGGCATTTCTGTATCTGGACTTGTAAATGCTGCAATGGCTGAAGCTTTACCGGCGTGACCAGCTCCCCGGCGATATCAGCGCCGGGCTGGTGGTGGCGATGATGATGATCCCGCAGGGTATGGCGTATGCCATTGTGGCGGGGCTGCCGCCGGTGGCGGGCATTTATGCCAGCATCATGCCACCCATCGTCTACGCGCTGTTCGGCAGCAGCATGACGCAGTCGGTTGGCCCGATGGTCATCGTTTCGCTGATGACTGCCGCTGTGATTGCCCCGCTGGCGCCGGCCGGTTCCGCCTTGGCCGGGGTACTGGCGGCGCAACTGGCGCTGGTGTCGGGGGCGGTGCTGCTGCTGTGCGGGGGGCTGCGCATGGGCTTTCTCGCCAATTTCTTCTCGCGCCCGGTGATGAGCGGGTTTACAGTGGGATCGGCCATCGTCATCGCCTTCGACCAGGTGCATACTTTGCTTGGCGCCGCGCTGCCGCACTACCATCCGCCCAGCGCCGCGCTGGGCGTCGGCGCGCTGGTGCTGCTGGTGCTGGCGCGCTTCTATCTCGCCGGCTTGCTCCGGCTGTGCGGCTTGCCGCCGGCCGCCGCCGATATCGGCGCCAAGCTGGCGCCCATGGCGGTGGTCCTCGGCAGCGTCCTGCTGATGTCCGTCACTGATCTGGCCGGGTTGGGCGTGCGCACCATCGGCCCCGTTCCCGCCGGCCTGCCGCAACTGCATCTGGCCACCTCCAGCCCGCACTGGCGCGCGCTGCTGCAACCGGGTCTGCTGATTGGTTTCATCGTGTTCCTGATGTCGATGTCCGGCGCGCAGGCGCTGGCGCTCAAGCGCAACGAAAAGCTGGTCAGCAATCATGAGCTGATCGGCCTGGGCGCGGCCAATGTCGCCAGCGCGCTGTCCGGCGGCTTCCCGGTGACGGGCAGCCTGTCGCGCTCCGCCGTCAATTTCGCGGCCGGCGCCAACACGCCGCTGGCCAGCCTGATCACCGCCGTGCTGCTGGCCTGCGCGCTGCTGGCGCCGACCGGCTGGCTGGCCTTGCTGCCGCTGCCGGTGCTGGCCGCCACCATCATCGTCGCCGTGCTGGGCATGCTGGAACTGGGCATCCTGCGCACCGCCTGGGAATATGACCGCGGCGACGCCCTGGCCTGGGCCGCCACCTGCCTCGGCGTGCTGGTGCTGGGCGTGGAGGCGGGCGTGATGATCGGCGTGGCGCTGTCCATGGGCACCCTGATCTGGCGCGCCAGCCGGCCGCACATCGCGGTGCTGGGCCGCATCGCCAATACTGAGCATTTCCGCAATATTGAACGCTATCCGGCCGAGACCCAGCCGGAGCTGCTGGTGTTGCGCATCGACGCCAATCTGTTCTTCGGCAACGTGGAGGCGGTCAGCGAGCGCATCGAATGCGAACTGGCCACGCATCAGAGCGCGCGCCATCTGGTGCTGGTGATGACGGCCGTCAGCTCGATCGATACCACGGCCCTGATGGCGCTGGCGGAATTGAACCAGAGCGCCAAACGGCGCGGCATCGGCCTGCATCTGGCCGAGGTGAAGGGGCCGGTGATGGACCGGCTGCACCACAGTACGCTGCTGCAAGAGCTGAACGGCAAGCTGTTCCTGAGCACGGCTAACGCCGTGGATCAATTACATTCTGCCAAGGATGTTGCTTGAGCGCAAATTCCCATGGACTTCATACCAGTTTGAACCTATGATCTAAGTCGTAGCGCAACGCAGATTAACCCCAAAGAATGGTTTTCCGATGTTGGTTCGACTAGCCCGCCGCCTAGGTAAGGTATCTATCGCCGTCTTCGTCAGCGTGACGCTGACCGCCGTGGTGACGCTGGTTCTGACCACTTTTGCGCTGTATTTCTATCAGGTCGAACGCGGGCAGCGCTGGGAACAGCTGCACAAGACGCTGGCCAACAGCGCCGACGAACTGGCCGCCGCCGTCGCGCTGCCGGCCTGGAACTTCGACGAAACCCAGATCATCACCATCATGAAGAGCGGTTTGAGCAACCGCGATCTGTACGCCAGCGCGGTGGCGCCGGTGGCCAGCAACCATCCTTTCATCCTCACCCGCAACGAGCGGCAGCAACTGGTGCCGACCGACCTGCTGCCGTCCAATCCCGAGCTGCTGTCGGAGCAGCGGCCGATTGTGGCGGGCGGCCAGAATATCGGCACCATCACCGTGTATGCCTCGCCGGCGGTGCTGATCGAGCAGCTGCGCCAGCGCCTGTACACCATCGCCGGCCTGATTTTCGTGCTGGACGTGACGCTGGTGCTGAGCCTCTACCTGCTGCTATGGCAGCTGATCCTCAAGCCGCTGACCAACATCGAACGCTATGCGGCCAGCGTGAAGGCCGGCCAGAATCCGGGCGCCTCGCCGCCGCGCGACTGGTACACCGGCGAGCTGAAAACGCTGAACGCCTCGATCCGCGAGATGGTGCGCCTGATGGAAAGCCGCTACGTCGCCATGCACGCCAGCGAGGAGCGCTTGCAGATCGCCTCCAGCGCGGCCGCCATCGGCATCTGGGACTGGAATATCGTCACCGACGAAATGGTGTGGGACGAGCAGATGTACCGCCTGCATGGGCTGGAAGGCCGCACGCTGCAAAAGCCGTTCGACACCTGGCGCAAGATGGTGCATCCGGACGACGCCATTCCCACCGAAATGCTGCTACAGCAGGCGTTGGACGGCACCGCCGAATTCGACGTCGAGTTCCGCCTGATCTGGCCGGACGGCTCGCTGCACTACCTGAAGGCCGACGCCATGGTGTTCCGCGATGCGGACGGCCATCCGATGCGCATGGTGGGCGTGAACTACGAGGTGACCGCCAGCCGCACGGCGGAGGCGGAACTGCGCCGCCACCGCATCCATCTGGAAGAGCTGGTGGCCGAGCGCACCAACGCGCTGTCGGTGGCGGTGCGCCAGGCGCAGGCGGCCAACCGCGCCAAGAGCACCTTCCTCGCCAATATGAGCCACGAGCTGCGCACCCCGCTCAATTCCGTGATCGGCTTCTCGCGCCTGATGGCGGACTCCAAGAACATGCTGCCGGAAGAGAAGCGCAACCTGGCCATCATCCACCGCTCCGGCCAGCACCTGCTCACGCTGATCAACGACATCCTCGAACTGTCGCGCATCGAGGCCGGCCGCGCCGTGCTGCAAACGGAAGTGGTGAACCTGAACGACATGCTGCAAGAGGTGATGGACATGGTCAGCATGCGCGCCGGCCAGACCGGCGTGGAGCTGGCGCTGGACAGCGTCGGCCTGCCGGCCAGCGCGCGCGTGGACGGCACCAAACTGCGCCAGGTGCTATTGAACCTGATGTCGAACGCGGTCAAGTTCACGGTGCAGGGAAGGGTGACGCTGCGCGTGCGCGGCGCCGCCCGCAACGGCGCCTGCGAGCTGGCGTTCGCGGTGATCGACAATGGTCCCGGTATCGCGCCGGAAGACCAGGCCCGCATTTTCGAACCGTTCATCCAGGCCGAAGGACCTGGCGCGAAAGAGGGCACGGGACTGGGGCTGACCATCTCGCGCGAATTCGTGCAACTGATGGGTGGCACGCTGACGCTGCAATCGGCGCCCGGCGCCGGCGCCACCTTCCAGTTCAGCGTGGAAGTGCAGGTGACCGACGAGGCGCCGGCAGTGGACACGGACGAAGTCACCGCGCTGGCGTCGCCGCAGCGCCGCCGCATCCTGGTGGCGGACGATAACGCCGATGGCTGCACGCTGCTGGAAAGCCTGCTGAAACCATTGGGCTTTGAGGTGGCGGTGGTGGGCGATGGCGCACAGGCGCTGGCCATGGTCGATGTCTGGCAGCCGCACCTGGTGTTCATGGATTGGCACATGCCGGCGCTGGACGGTCTGAGCGCCACGCGCCAGATCCGCGCCAACACCGAGGGCCCGCAGCCGCGCATCGTGATGCTGACGGCATCCGCCTTCACCGAGCAGCGCGAGGAGGCGCTGGCCGCCGGCGCCGATGAGTTCATGCGCAAGCCGGTCGATCAGGAGCTGCTGTACGCGGTGCTGGAGCAGCAGCTCGACGTGCAGTTCGTGCGCCGCCATCATGGCGTGCGCCAGGCCGCGCCCCAGCCCTTGGTGCGCGAGGACTTGCAACTGCTGGAGGCCGGCCTGCGCAACGAATTGAAGACCGCCTTGCAGGAACTGAATCTGGCGCGTGTGGCGGCGCTGCTGGCGCCTTTGCCGCCGGAACTGGCGGAAGTCGTGACGCGCATCGAGCATATGATCCAGCTGCACCAGTATCCGCAGCTGTGCGCGCTGCTGGATGAAGCGGGTAACGAATTGGAGTCCCAAGCCTGACGGGTATATCATAGTAGCTGAGCAGTTGACTAGGCGAGAGAGTTTTACATGCACCGGGATTTGTCGGACCAACACACCAAGGGCGAAGTGCTGATCGTGGAGGACACGCCGGCCTCGCTCAAGCTGCTGAGCGACCTGCTGACGGAGGCCGGTTACTACGTGCGCCAGGCGCCCAACGGCGAGCTGGCGCTGTGGAGCGCCCAATCGCGTCCGCCGGAGCTGATCCTGCTCGACGTCCGCATGCCCGGCATCGATGGTTTTGAAGTGTGCCGCCGCTTGAAAGCCGCGCCGGAGTTGAGCCAGGTGCCGGTGATCTTCCTCTCCGCCCAGCACGACACCGACGACAAGGTACGCGGCTTTGAATTGGGCGCGGTGGACTTCATCGCCAAGCCGTTCCAGGCTGAGGAAATCCTGGCCCGCACCGACGCCCACGTCAAGCTGGGCCGCGCGCAGAAAGCGCTGGCGGCTGAACGCGCGCTGCTGGAAGAGCGCGTGGCCGAGCGCACCGCCGAACTGGCGAAGGAAGTCGAGCAACGCCGCGCCAACGAGGAGTTCCTGCGCCTGGCCAGCCAGGTGTTCGAAGCCACGCAGGACGCCATTGTGGTGACCGACCGCGATGGCCGCATCGTCGCCACCAATCCGGCCTTCACGCAGATTTCCGGCTACACGGCGGAGGAGGTGCGCGGCCAGAACGCCGGCCTGCTGTACGCCGGCGATCAGGACACCTCGACCTTCAGCGCCATGGTGCAGTCGGTGGTCACCACCGGCCACTGGTCGGGCGAAATCCTGGCGCGCCGCAAAAATGGCGAAACCTATCCCGGCCTGCTGAGCGCTTCGGTGGTGCGCGACGAGCAGGGCCACGTCATCAACCATGTGGCCGTGTTCATGGACATCACCGAGCGTAAGGCCGAGCAGCACCTGATCGATTTTCTGTCCAACCACGACGCCCTGACCGGACTGCCGAACCGCCTGCTGGCGCGGCAGCGCTTTGTGCAGACGCTGGCCGCGGCGCGGCGCGAGGGCCGTTGCGTGGCCGTCATGTGCCTGGACCTGGACCGCTTCAAAAGCATCAACGATTCCTATGGCCACGACATGGGCGACAAGGCGCTGCAAGTGGTGTCCAGATACCTGAGCGAGACGGTGCGCGAAGGCGATACCGTCACCCGCCAGGGCGGCGATGAATTCCAGATCATCGTCGACGACGATACGCAGTTGAGCGCCACCATCGCGCTGGCGCAAAAGATCCTGGCCGGCCTGCGCAAGGAGCTGATGATCGACGGCCAGCAGATTACCGTCACCTCCAGCATCGGCATCGCCGTCAGCCTGACCGATGGCGAGAGCTTCGATGAACTGGTGCGCAACGCCGACACGGCGCTGTTCCGCGCCAAGGAAATCGGCCGTGACAACTACGCCTTCTTCACCGAGCGCATGGATGCCGAAATCCGCGACAAGCTGGCGATCCAGGGCCAGTTGCGCGGCGCCATCGCACGCGACGAGTTTGAAGTCCACTACCAGCCGCAGGTCTGCCTGCGGACCGGCGCCATGGTCGGCGCGGAAGCGCTGCTGCGCTGGGATAATGCGGTGCTGGGCAAGGTGCCGCCCAACCGCTTCATTCCGCTGGCCGAGGAATATGGCCTGGTCAATTCCATCGGTGAATGGGTGCTGGAGAGCGTGTGCGCGCAGATGAAGCTGTGGCACGACGAGGGACTGGGCACGATCAAGGTCGCGGTCAATCTGGCGGCCGGGCAGTTCGCCAACGACGCCACCGTGCCTTACGTGGAAAGCACGCTGCGCAACTTCGGCGTGGCGGCGGAATGCCTGGGCCTTGAAATCACCGAAGGCACGGTGATGGGCGATCCAAACAAAGCCGTGGCGGCGCTGCGCCGCCTGAAAGACATTGGCGTCAGCATTTCGCTGGACGACTTTGGCACCGGTTATTCCAGCCTGAGTTATCTGAAACGCTTCCCGATCGATGTGCTGAAGATCGACAAATCCTTTGTCGACGATGTCACCACCGACAGCGCCGATGCGGCAATCGCGCTGTCGGTCATCTCGCTGGCGCACAACCTGAACATGCGCGTGATCGCGGAAGGCGTGGAAACGCGCGAGCAGGTGCAATTCCTGACCGAACGTGGTTGCGACGAGATGCAAGGGTATTATTTCAGCCGCCCGGTCAACGCCGAAGGCTTTACCGCGCTGCTGCGCGAACGCCGCAATTTGTTGGACATGTAAATCAACCTGGAGTCATATGGATAAGAAGCTCAGCACCGCTATCGCGGGCGCATGCATGCTGTTGTGCCTTGGCGCGGCTACCGCCGCACCAGTGGCCAAGACAGGCCCCTCGGACGCCCAATTCAAGGCGATCTACACGCAGGAATGGAAATGGCGCCTGAGCCAGAAGCAGGAAGATGGCGAGGATGACGATGACAGCGGCGTTTCGCCATCGCTGCCGCGCATCGACGCCGCCACCCAGAGCAAGCGCCTGGCCTATTGGCAGGGCGTGATGAAGAAGCTGGACGGCATCAAGGAAGGCCAGTTGTCGGCGCCGGAGCGCATCAACTATCAGGTGTACAAGGCGCAGATCGCGGCCTTCATCGCCGCCCAGCAGTTCCGCGAATATGAAAAGCCGCTGAACGCCGATACCGCCTTCTGGTCCAACATGGCGGGCACCGCGCGCCGCCCGATGACCAAGGAAAAAGAATTCCGCGATTATCTGAAACAGCTGGCCGACGTGCCGCGCTACTTCAACGACGAAATCGTCAACATGCGCGCCGGCATGGCGCGCGGTTTCACGCCGCCGAAAGTCACGCTGGTGGGCCGCGATGGTTCCATTACTTCAGTGACCGAGGCGAAGACGCCGCAGGACACGGTGTTCTACCTGCCGTTCAAGACCATGCCGGCCGCCATGCCGGCGGCGCAGCAGGAGGAACTGCGCGCGCAGGCGGTCCAGGTGATTCGCGATACTGTGATCCCGGCGCACCAGTCGCTGTTGAAGTTCATGCGCGAGGAATATGTGCCGAAGGCGCGCGAGGAACTGGCGGCCGAGAGTCTGCCGGACGGTAAAGCCTACTACCAGTCGAAGATCGTTGAATTCACCACCACATCGCTGACGGCGGACCAGATTCATCACATCGGCCTGGAGGAAATGGCCAAGATCCGCGCCGAGATGCTGGACGTGATGAAGAAGGTTGATTTTAAAGGCGATCTGCCAGCCTTCCTGCAATTCCTGCGCACCGATCCGCAGTTCTACGCCAAGACGCCGGAGGAGCTGCTGATGCGCTCCGCGTGGGTGGCCAAGAAGTTCGACGGCAAGGTGTCGCAGTACTTTGGCTATCTGCCGCGGCGCCGCTTTGCGGTGATTCCGGTGCCGGACGACCAGGCGCCGTTCTACACCTCGGGCCGTGGCGGTCCGGGTGTTTATCTGGTCAACACCTACAACCTGCCATCGCGCGCGCTGTACAGCATGCCGGCGCTGACGCTGCACGAATCGGCGCCGGGCCATGCCTTCCAGATGCCGGTGGCGATGGAGCAGAAGGGCCGTCCACCGTTCCGCAACGCTTACATTTCGGCCTTCGGCGAAGGCTGGGCGCTGTACAGCGAACGTCTCGGCGTGGAGATGGGCATGTATGAAACGCCGTACGAAATCTTCGGCATGCTGAGTTATCAGGCCTGGCGCGCGTCGCGCCTGGTGGTGGACACCGGCGTGCATAGCAAGGGCTGGACGCGCAAACAGGCGCAGGATTACCTGCGCGAGAATACCGCGCTGTCCAATCACGAGATCGAGACGGAAGTGGACCGCTATATTTCATGGCCGGGCCAGGCGCTGTCCTACTATCTGGGCGAGATGAGCATCATCAACGCGCGCAAGAAGGCGGAGAAAGCGCTGGGCCAGAAGTTCGACATCCGTGCCTTCCACGACACTGTGCTGCAACTGGGTTCGGTGCCGTTGCCGGTGCTGGAGGCGCGTATCGACCAGTTCATCGCCGAAGGCGGCAAGAGTCCTTATACAGACTTGCAGTGAGAAAGTGTGTATTTCCGGAGCGGGTCGGTTGGCTACAATAGTGGATCTCTGACTTCTTCCGGTATCGCTTTGAAAAAGACTCTACTCGCACTCACCACGGCTGGCGCCATGCTGGCCGTTTCCGCCCACGCCCAGGAGGCGCAGCAACTCCCCGAGCTCCTTACCAAGGAAAACACCGCCACGCTGTCGCAAGCGATGAAAGAGCTGCGCGCCGCGCACGGTAATGAGCGCAACATGGTCAAACTGCTGGACGCGCAGGCCAAATTCGAGTTTTCGCCCGAATTGCGCCCGAAGCTGAAAGAAATCTTCGGCACCGAGCGTCCTTTCGTCACGCAGCGTGTGCCTGGCGGCGCCAAAGGCCAGATCAACTACGTCACCAGGCTGGCGCCCTATCTGTGGGTGCAGGGGAATGGCACGGACTTCAGCTGGGCTGAACTGACGGCGAAGATCTCGACCGACAAGACTGGCCGCGGCATGAACGCGACGGCGGTCTGGCCGTCGCTGGTGATCGCGCGCCAGGAAGGTTCGGCGCACTTGCAGAATATGAGCATGACCAGCAAGCAGCAGCGCGGCGCGGACGGTGTTTCGTATGGCACGGCTACCTTTGGCATCGGCTCCATCGTCGTGCGCGACGCGGCGGTCGGTGGCAAGGACGCCAGGGAGTTGGTGCGCTTTGAAGACATGCAGGCGCGTTCCGAGTCGGTGCGCCGCGGCAGCATGGCGGAAATCGGCTATCGCTCGTCCACCAAGGCGATTGTGTTTGGCGCGGAGCGCGTTGAGCGCGTCAACCTTGGCTTCCGCCTGACCAATATCCCGGCCAAGGCGATGGCGGAACTGGACCAATCGCTGCGTGCGCAGGAAGAGAGCCAATTGGCGCCCGAGGCGCAGCAGGCACTGATGATGCGCCAGCTGAAGGACTTCGGCAAGCGCCTGATCCAGGCTGGCGCGGTGCTGAATATCGAGGATATCAGCGCGGCGTATCGCGGCAATGTGGCGGCGATCAAGGGCCGCATCACCTTCCAGAAAGCGGTGGAAACGGACTTCGACAGCATGGCCGCGCTAGTGAAGAAACTGGTGGCGCATTTTGAGGTGCGGGTGCCGGTGGCCCTGATCAAGGATATCGGCCGCGCCATCGTCAGCAAATCGGTGCCGCCGGATACGCCGGATGCCGCGAAACAGATCGAGGCCGGCGCGGACGGCCTGGTGAGCGTTGTCGTCGGCAAAGCGGTGACCGAAGGTTTTGCCGTGGTCGAGAAAAACGAACTGCGTTCCAATATCGACTTCAAGGATGGCCAGTTGACCATCAACGGCAAAGTCATCGACCTGTCCAAGCTGAATTTCAAGAATGAACCCAAGCCTGCCCAATGAGCTGGAGCAGCGGCTGTGTGAACTCGCGCGCGCTTCCTCGTGGTTCGCGCCTGCGCTGAAGGCGGCGCGCGGCCTCGGGCTGTCTTCCTGGTGCCTGGGCGCCGGCGCGGTGCGCAATCTGGTGTGGGATGCGCTGCACGGCTATACCACGCCGACGCAGCTGGCCGATCTGGATCTGGCGTATTTCGATGCGTCGGACCTGAGGCCTGAACGGGACGCCGAACTGCAACGCCGCCTGTGCGAAGCGATGCCACGCACCCCGTGGGAGGTCACCAACCAAGCGGCGGTGCATCACTGGTTTGAGGCGCATTTCGGCCATGCGGTAGAGCCGCTGCAATCGCTGCACGAAGCTGTTGCCTCGTGGCCGGAGTACGCCACTGCGGTGGGGCTGTGTCTTCACGCGGACGATTCGATCGAAGTGATAGCGCCGCATGGACTGGAAGACCTGTTCAACTGCGTCATACGGCGCAACCCGGCGCGGGTCAGCATCGATACTTACCGCATGCGGGTCGCGCAGAAGAAATACGCGCTGCGCTGGCCGCGCGTGACGGTGGTCGCGCTCTAGGCAGCGAGACAGTAGACGGCGTCATTCGCGCTGGCGCCCAGCACCGATATTGGCTGCTCACCACCGAGCAGGGTGATCACGGCTGGCACGTCCATGCCATTGATGGCTGCCTGGAAGCGTCGGACCAGATCGCGATTGAGTTTCTCGCTGCTTGCTTCCGCCTCGCGCAGCCGGCGGCGCGCGCGTGCCAGATATTGGCGTGCATTGGCCGGTTTGGTGCCAAGCACCGCCGCGATATCGGCATGCCCGCATTCCAGCACCTCATGCAGCACCAGCGCCAGACGCTCCGCGGGCGACAGGCATGACAGCATGCGCAGCAGCGCTTCTTCCAGTTCCGCGCGGCGTAGCAGATCTTCCTCCGGCAGCGCGGGCGCTGGCTCCGGCGTCAACTCGGCGGCGACATGGGCTGTCGCCAGATCCCGCGCGCGCTTGCGCAGGCGGTCTATCGACTGATGCCGCACCACGGTGGTCAGCCATGCGGCCGGCGTGGCCAACGCCGCGCGATCGGCGCTCTGCCATTTGAGAAAACAATCCTGCACGATATCCTCGGCCTCCGCCTCGCTGCCCACAATGCGGCTGCTGATCGCTTTCAGGCGTGGGCGTAATTGTTCGAACAGGATGGCATCCATGGCGAATCTCCGGTAAAGGGCTGGTTCCCTATGACGCTCGGCGCGGCGCGAACGTGACAAGCCGGCGATATTTTTTCGCGCTGTCACACGGCGCCCGTCCGCAAGCGTCATGCGGACAGATATTCCCACTTTACCGCAAAAGGAGCTGCCGTGATCCCAACCGTCATCGAACAAACCGCACGCGGCGAACGTGCTTTCGACATTTATTCCCGCCTGCTGAAAGAGCGCGTGATTTTCCTGGTGGGGGAGGTGACCGAGCAATCGGCCAACCTGCTGGTGGCGCAATTGCTGTTTCTGGAATCGGAGAATCCGGAGAAGGATATTTCGCTCTACATTAATTCGCCGGGTGGCTCGGTGTATGCAGGCATGGCGGTGTACGACACCATGCAGTTCATCAAACCGGATGTATCGACCCTGTGCACCGGTTTTGCCGCCAGCATGGGTTCCTTCCTGCTGGCGGCGGGCGCGATCGGCAAGCGCTATGCCTTGCCGAACGCCCGCATCATGATCCACCAGCCGCACGGCGGCTCGCAGGGCGTGGCGGCCGATATCGAAATCCAGGCGCGCGAGGTGCTGTACCAGCGCCACCGCCTCAACTCCATCCTGGCCGAGCGCACCGGCAAAACGCTGGCGCAGATCGAAAAGGATTCGGACCGCGACAACTACATGTCGGCCCGGGAGGGTGCCGAGTATGGCCTGATCGACCGCGTGCTGACCGTGCGTGAGGTGGATTAGCGCAGCATGTCGTTGGCGATCCAGTCCAGCACTGGCGGGCGATGCGGCTGCCAACCCAGTTTGCGGGCGCGCTCGCCGCGCACGCGGCTGTTGGAGCCGAGGCCGTAGGAAGCCATCTCGTAACCCCATTCTTGCTTGGCCTGATCGAGCGGCCAGTCCTGCGGCTCGCCCATCTGCAAGGCCTTGGCGATGGCGGCGCTCATGTCGCGGAAGGCTGCTTCGCCACTTTCCACAAAGTAGAAGGCGCCGGCTTCGGTTTTTTCCAGTGCCAGCAGGTACAGGTCGACCACGTCGTCAATGTGCACGTTCGACCAGATGTTGCGGCCCGGGCCCACGTGGCGCACGATGCCGCTCTTGCGCGCCTGTTTCAGCAGGCGTGGCAACTGCACCGAGTCGCGCGGCAGCGCGCCGTGGCCGTAGATCAGCGTATTGCACAGTACTGCGGAACGCACACCTTGGTTGGCCGCGTCGAGCACCAGTTGGTCGATGGCGACGCGCGCGGCTTTATCTGGCGTAGGTTCAGGCAGATTATCTTCGTGGTAGATCTGATCCGTGCCTTCGCCGCCGGACGCATCGCCGACGATGCTGGAACCGCTGGTGTGCAGGAACACCTTGCCCGAACCGGCGAGGGCTTCGACAAATGCCTCCACCGCCGCGCGGTTATCGCTGCTGGCGGCGTTGATGACGGCATCCGCCGCCTGCGCCTGCATGATCAGCAATTCGCGGTCCGTCAGCGAGCCAAGCACGCCGGTGACGCCGATCTTGTTCACTTCTTCCAGTTGCTCCGGCTTGCGTACCAGACCCACGACTTCATGCCCGGCCTTGACCAGGCCAGCGGCGATCGAGCTGCCAATAAAACCAGCCGCGCCGGTGACGAATACTTTCATGCTGTGCTCCATTCAAATCGGGAAGACAGCAGTATGGGGATGAAACAGGGACGCAAAAAGGCGGCAACGCGCAAAGATCAATTGAGCGAAGTTCAACAATCAAAACACGAAGGCGGCGGCGCGAAATCTGTCTTGCGCCGGCGCGCCGTCAATTCTAACTGTGATCCGCACCAACTTGGTGCGCAACGCTGCGTGACGGTGCGCCGGGGCGCGGAAGAGGGGAGTTTCTGCTGGCACAAGGATTGCATAGGACGGAACATTATTTATTCTGTATTCCCCCCATGCCTGATTGCACCGTATCGCGTGACTTCGCCGCCAGCACTGGCCATAGTGCCTGGCAGGCCAGTCTCACCCTCGGGTTTGCGGACGATGCCGGCACCACGCGGCTATTCGACAAGATCCACTATGGCCCGCTGCGTGTGCAGAAGGCGCTGTACCCGGAAGACGCGAAAGTCTGCCAGGCCATCATTGTCCATCCGCCGGGTGGCGTGGTCGGCGGCGACAAGCTGGAGATCGATATCGGCGTCGGCGACAACGCCCACGCTTTCATCACCACGCCCGGCGCGGCCAAATGGTACAAGGCCAACGGCAAGGTTTCACACCAGGCGGTGCACCTGCATGTGAACCAAAACGCCGCACTCGAATGGCTGCCGCAGGAGACTATTTTCTTCGACACCGCCGACGTGGTGCTGGACCAGCATATCGAACTGGCCGCCGGCGCCACTTTCCTCGGTTGCGAAATCCTGTGCATGGGCCGGCGCGGCTCGGGCGAAGTATTCAACACCGGCCGCATTCGCCAGCGCAGCAGCATCCGCCGCGAAGGGCGCTTGATCTGGTGGGAGCAGGGCGACATGATCGGCGGCCTTCTCGATAGTCCGCTCGCGCTCGACCGCCACACCGTGTGCGCCACGCTGATCGCGGCCGGCAAGCCGCTGCCGGCCGCTGTGCTGAATGAAATCCGCGCCGACATCGCCGCCGATGGCGAGCATGTTTTCGGCGTCACCCCAACCAAGGGCGTGCTGGTGGCGCGTCATCTCGGCGACGACAGCGAAACCGCGCGCCGCCTGATGCTCACCGTCTGGCGCCGCCTGCGCCCGCATCTGCTGGGACGCGCGGCCGTCACACCGCGCATCTGGCAAACCTGAGAGAGAACATAGACATGGACCTGACTCCACGCGAAAAAGACAAGCTGTTGATTTTTACCGCAGGCCTGGTGGCGGAACGCCGCCTTGCACGCGGCTTGAAGTTGAACTACCCGGAAGCGGTGGCGCTCATCACCTGCGCCATCATGGAAGGTGCCCGCGACGGCAAAACTGTCGCAGAACTGATGTCCGACGGCACGCGCATACTCACGCGCGCCGACGTCATGGAAGGCATCCCCGAAATGATCCCTGACATCCAGGTCGAAGCGACGTTCCCTGATGGGAGCAAGCTTGTGACTGTCCACAATCCCATCCCCTAAAAGGAGTTCATCATGATCCCAGGCGAATACAAGCTTGAAGAGGGCGAGATCGGCCTTAACGAAGGCCGCGAAACCGTCACCGTCGTCGTCACCAACCAGGGCGACCGTCCGGTGCAAATCGGCTCGCACTTCCATTTTTTTGAAGTCAACTCGGTGCTCAAGTTGGAGCGCTGGAAGGCCTACGGCATGCGCCTGAATATCGCGGCCGGCACCGCCGTGCGCTTCGAACCGGGCCAGCAGCGCACCGTGGAACTGGTGAAGCTGGACGGCGATCAGGAAGTCTATGGATTCAACGGCAAAGTAATGGGCAAGCTGGCCTCCACACCACCCAAAGAATAAAGGCTCTCATGGCTACAATCTCGCGCCGCGCCTACGCGGAGATGTTCGGTCCCACCACCGGGGACCGCATCCGCCTGGCCGATACGGAACTGTTTATCGAAATCGAGAAGGACTACGCCATCTATGGCGAGGAAGTGAAGTTCGGCGGCGGCAAAGTGATCCGCGACGGCATGGGCCAGTCGCAGCGCGTGGCCGCCGACGTGATGGATACGGTGATCACCAATGCGGTGATCGTCGACCATTGGGGCATCGTCAAGGCGGACATCGGCCTGAAGAACGGCATGATCGCCGCCATCGGCAAGGCCGGCAATCCGGACATCCAGTCGCATGTGACGATGGCGATCGGCGGCGCGACCGAGATTATCGCGGGGGAGGGCATGATCGTCACCGCCGGCGGCGTCGACACGCACATCCACTTCATCTGCCCGCAGCAGATCGAGGAGGCGCTGATGAGCGGCGTGACCACCATGATCGGCGGCGGCACCGGTCCCTCGGCCGGCACCTCGGCCACCACCTGCACGCCGGGGCCGTGGCATTTGCATTCGATGTTGCAGGCGGCCGATGCCTTCCCGATGAACCTTGGTTTCCTCGGCAAGGGCAACGTCAGCCTGCCGGCGCCGCTGGAAGAGCAGGTACGCGCCGGCGCCATCGGCCTGAAACTGCACGAGGACTGGGGCAGCACGCCGGCCGCCATCGACAACTGCCTGACGGTGGCCGACAACATGGACATCCAGGTCGCCATTCACAGCGATACGCTGAACGAGGGCGGCTATCTGGCCGACACGCTGGCGGCGTTCAAGGACCGCACCATCCACACTTTCCACACCGAGGGCGCGGGCGGCGGCCACGCGCCGGACATCATCGCGGCGGTGGGCGAATCGAATGTGCTGCCGTCGTCGACCAATCCCACGCGGCCGTACACGGTCAACACGCTGGACGAGCACCTTGACATGCTGATGGTGTGCCATCATCTGGATGCCGCCATCACCGAGGACGTGGCGTTCGCCGAATCGCGCATCCGCCGCGAGACCATCGCGGCCGAGGATATTTTGCACGATATCGGCGCCATTTCGATGATGTCGTCCGACTCGCAGGCCATGGGGCGCGTCGGCGAAGTCGTGATGCGCACCTGGCAGACCGCGCACAAGATGAAGGTGCAGCGCGGGCCGCTGGCGCCGGATACTTCGCGCGCGGATAACTTCCGCGTCAAGCGCTACATCGCCAAGTACACCATCAACCCGGCCATCACGCACGGCATCGCCCATGCGGTGGGTTCGGTGGAAGTGGGCAAGATCGCCGATCTGGTGTTGTGGAAGCCGGCCTTCTTTGGCGTCAAACCGTCCACCATCCTCAAAGGCGGCATGATCGCGGCCGCGCAGATGGGCGATCCGAATGCGTCGATTCCGACGCCGCAGCCGGTGCATTACCGGCCGATGTTCGGTTCCTACGGTGGCGGTTTGAAGAAATCGTTCACGTTTGTGTCGCAGGCCGCGTATGACGCCGGCATCGGCGACCAGCTCAAACTGAATAAAACGCTGATCGTGGCCAGGGGCATGCGTGCGCTGCGCAAGTCGGACATGATTCACAACGCGCTGGCGCCGAAGATGGACGTCAATCCCGAAACCTATGAAGTGCGCGCCAACGGCGAGCTGCTGGTGTGCGAGCCGGCCTCGATTCTGCCGATGGCGCAGCGCTATTTCCTGTTCTGATTATGCTGACCTTACATACCAAGATTCCTCACGCCGAGGCGATTGCCGCGCAACTGGTGCTGCCTTATGAACTGCGCGAGAAGTGCCGCCTGCGCGCCACGCTGGACACCGGCGAGGACGTGGCGGTGTTCACCGTGCGCGGCACGGTGCTGCGCGACGGCGATCTGCTGACCGGCGAAGACCAGCGCGTGGTGCGGGTGGTGGCCGCGCCGGAGCCGACCTACAAAGTTACATGCGCCGATGCGCACACGCTGCTGCGCTGTGCTTTCCATCTCGGTAATCGTCACACGCAGGCGCAGGTGGGCGACGGCTTCCTGCGCATCCGTGCCGATGCGGTGTTGAAGGAGATGCTGGCAGGGCTGGGCGCGACGGTGGTGGAGGAGTCGGCGGCGTTCGAGCCGGAGTCCGGCGCGTATGGCGGCGGCCACGGGCACCATCATGACCATGGCCACGGCCCATTGGCGCCGATCCCGCTGCGTCAGAAAATCCACCGTCCGGGCGATCCGAAATGAACCTTCGCGCGTCGTCCCGGCGCAGGCCGGGACCCAATGTACGTTTGCCCGGATGCTCAGCATGGGCCCCGGCCTTCGCCGGGGCGACGTGGTGATGCAGGCGGCGGCGCTCCTGCATCTGCTGCAATTCGCCAGTCCGGCTTTGCCGATCGGCGCGTACAGCTATTCGCAAGGGCTGGAGGCGGCGCTGGAAAGCGGGGCGGTGCGCAACGCCGATACCGCGCGCGCGTGGATCGTGCGCCATTTGCATGAGGTGGTGGCGCAATGGGAAGCCCCCATCGCATGGCGCCTGATGCAAGCATGGTCGGCGCGCGACTGGCAAGCCGTCGGTGACTGGAGCGAAAAATTCATCGCCTCGCGCGACAGCGCCGAATTCCGCGCCGAGACCATCCAGATGGGCTACTCGCTCACCAGGCTGGTGGCGGAATTGGGCATCGCCGATGCCGACATGCTGGCGCAACTCCAGCGCGAACCGGAGGTCGCATTGCCCACCGCCTTCGCCTGCGCCGTCGCCGCACTGGAGATCCCGCACGCCGAAGCGCTGCTGGCCATGCTGTTCGCATGGGCCGAGAACCAGGTGCTGGTGTGCGTGAAGTCGGTGCCGCTGGGGCAGGTGGCGGGCCAGCGCATGCTGCTGTCGCTGCGCGAAGAAATCGAAGCCGCCGCCCGCTACGCGCAAACCGTCAGCGACGACGACATGTGCAACTGGGCGCCGGGCCTGTCGCTGCTGTCGATGCAGCATGAAGTGCAATACAGCCGTTTATACAGATCCTGAAAGAGCAAACATTATGAACACTTCCAATCCTCTCCGCGTCGGCATCGGCGGCCCTGTGGGCTCCGGCAAGACCGCGCTGTGCGAAATGCTGTGCAAGGGCATGCGCGACCACTACGACATGGCCGTCATCACCAACGACATCTACACCAAGGAAGACATGGAGATCCTGCTGCGCGCGGACGCGCTGCCGGCCGAACGCCTGATGGGCGTGGAAACCGGCGGCTGCCCGCACACGGCGATCCGTGAAGACGCGTCGATCAACCTGGAAGCCATCGCCCGCATGCAGGCCGATTTCCCCAATCTGGATCTGATCCTGGTGGAATCGGGCGGCGACAATCTGGCCGCCACGTTTAGTCCTGAATTGTCCGACCTTACCATCTACGTGATCGACGTAGCCGGTGGCGAGAAGATTCCGCGCAAGGGCGGTCCCGGTATCACGCGTTCCGATCTGCTGATCATCAACAAGACCGACCTGGCGCCGCACGTCGGCGCAGACCTCGACATCATGGCGCGCGACGCCAAACAACAGCGCGGCAGCCGTCCCTTTATCTTCACCAATCTGCGCAGCGGCGAAGGCGTGACCAAGGTGATCGACTTCATTCGCGAACAAGGCCTGTTAAGCCACTAAGGAGAGAACAATGAAAAAAACCATCACCGCCATCGCCCTCGCTGCCGCCAGCGGCGCCGCCTTTGCCCACACCGGCGCCGGCGCGCATTCGCACGGCTTCCTGGCCGGCTTCGCGCACCCGTTTACTGGCCTCGATCACTTACTGGCCATGCTGGCGGTCGGCGCATGGAGCGTGCGCCAGCCGAACGCCAAGTGGCTGCCGGCCACCTTCATCGGCATGTTGTTGATTGGCATGGCGACCGGCGCCGCCGGCCTGACGGTGCCGGGACTGGAAACCGGTATCGCCCTGACGGTGGCGTTGATGGGGGTCTTGCTGGCCGCCGCCGCGCGCCTGCCGGCGGCGGTGAGCGCGGTGATGATCAGCGCCTTCGCCATCTTGCATGGCAATGCGCACGGCCACGAACTGCCACAGGCGATCAGCGCGGTCGGTCTGCTGGCCGCCAGCCTGCTGCTGGTCTACGGTGGAAATCTGCTGGGTCGCGTCAGCCCGGCGCTGGCCGTCAAGGCATCGGGGGCGGCCATCGCCGCTACCGGCATCGTGCTGGCGGCGACGGCGTAAGATTTACTTGCGTTCGTCGCTGCGGCGTTCTTGCAGCACGACGGGCGCTTCGTTTTTCGGATACAGGCCGCGATGGCCGGCGTAGACGGCGGCGATCGCCGCCATGTCGGCTTGCTGGTCGCCGGTCAGGTGCAGGTGATCGACCACGCCCAGCGTCTTGTTCGGATAGTCGATGTACACAAGGCACAGCGGCACCTTGGCCTCCAGCGCCAGATGATAGAAGCCGCTCTTCCAGTGCGGACGATAGCTGCGCGTGGCTTCCGGCGTGATGGCCAGCCAGTACCAGTCGGCCGCATTCATGCGTTCGGCCTGCGCGCGTATCATGCCTTGCGGCGCGCTGCGGTCGACCGGCTCGCCGCCCAGCGAGCGGAACCAGCCGCCCAGCGGTGTCTTGAACAGCGAATCCTTGGCCAGCCAGCGGAACGGCAGGTTCAGTGTCCATTTGCCGAACAGGCCGACCATGAAGTCCCAATTCGAGGTGTGCGGATACACCACCACGATACCGCGCGGGCCGGGCAGGGGACGGTACAGCATGCGCCAGCCGAACAGGTTCAGCGTGCGCAATGCCGCGCGCTGGCCCCAACCGGGCAGCGTGGCCGGCTTCAATTCATATTCGTTCATCTCACCACATCCCGTTTTTTAATCTATATGAACTATTGACAGGTTGTTATTCACCTGTTCAAAAAAGCAGCGCGCATTCTATATTGGGCTCGACGGTGGCACAAGCTTGAACTTTTCGCATCATTGCCCGTCCAACCAGCATGACGACGAATTCGATACTCTGTGTGGGCGTCGGCGTACCGAGTCTGCCGGCGGACTGGGAAGTGATCCCGGCGGCCACACCGGCGGAAGCGCGCCGTCATTTCAAGACACGGCCTTGCACCGTTGGCCTGCTATTGGCGCGGGAGACGGACAATTGCGAAGAGCTTCACGCCTTTTTGCTGGAGCACTGGTGCGTCCACTGGATCGCCGTGCTGCCGCCGGCCATGCTGGAGCTGGCCGCATGGCGTCAGCTGGTGCGCGATCATTGCGACGACTACCATACCGCGCCGGCCGACAGCCAGCGGCTGCGCCATGCGCTTGGCCACGCGCTCGGCATGGCGGCTTTGCGCGCGGACGATGTTGCGCCGCGTGCCGCCAGCGATGCCACGCTCACCGGCCGGAGCGCCGCCATTACGCGCCTGCGGCGGCAGATCGGCAAGGTGGCGGCGGCCAGCGCGCCGGTGCTGATCTGGGGCGAGAGCGGCAGCGGCAAGGAGTTGGCGGCGCAGGCGGTGCACGCGCATTCGCCGCGCCGCAAGGGGCCGTTCGTGCCGATCAACTGCGGCGCGATCCCCGCCGCATTGATTCAATCGGAACTGTTCGGTCACGAGCGCGGCGCCTTTACCGGCGCGGCGCGCGACAAGCGCGGCCTGATCGAAAGCGCGCAGGGCGGCTCGATCTTCCTCGATGAAATCGGCGACCTGCCGATGGAGCTGCAAGCCAACCTGCTGCGCTTCCTGCAAGAGAAGACGATTTACCGCGTTGGCGGCACGCGCAGCATCGCGGTTGATGCACGCGTGATCGCCGCCTCGCACGTCAATCTGGAGCAGGCGGTGCGGCGCGGCGCGTTTCGCGAGGATCTCTATTACCGCCTGAATGTGCTGGCGCTGGATGTGCCGCCGCTGCGCGAACGGCGCGACGATCTGCTGCCGCTGGCCGAACATTTCTTTCATACGTTTTACAGCGAGCGCGCGCCGCGCGTCAAAGGATTCAGCAGCCGCGCGGCGCAAGCGATACGCGAATACGACTGGCCCGGCAATGTACGCGAGTTGATCAACCGCGTGCGCCGCGCCATGGTGATGGCCGAGGGACGTCTGATCGCGCCGCAGGACCTGGGCCTGGCGGCGGACGCGGCGGCCGGCGCGCCGATGCAGCTGGACGACGCCCGCATCCGCGCCGAGCGCGACGCCATCGACGCCAGCCTGCTGCGCGCCGGCAGCAACATCACGCTGGCCGCGCGCGACCTCGGCGTATCGCGCATGACGCTGTATCGCCTGCTGGCCAAGCATGGCATAACCGCACCGTCGCGTGCAGGTTACACCGGCGCTCAGAGTGAATGAACGCCGCGTTGTCACACCGGTGTGACGTGATGCAGCCGCACAGCGCCGCCATATCGCCGCGCGGATGCGGATACTCCTTGCGGATCAAGGCCTTGCCGCCGATGGCATCGGGCTTGCGAAGGAGGTGGGACCGGGGGACAGATCCCCGGTCCCATTTCTCAAACTGTAAGGTAGGAGCAGCTATGAAAAAAAACTTGATCGGCGCACTGATCGTAATGGCCTTTGGCGCACAGGCTTACGCCCAAACGGCGACCACGCAATCCGGCGCGGGCCCGGCCGCCAACGACAATTCCAACACCACCCAGGACAACAGCACTCGCAACCAGAACAACAATAACAATAGCACTGGCGGCGCCAACGCCAGCGCGCTGGCGGGCGTGGCCGCCAACAACGGCGGCACCGCCACTTCGGCATTCAGCAACTCGTTCAACACCTCGACCGCCAACGCCACCAGCACCCTGAACGGCACGGTGGGCGGCAATATGATCTACGGCGTCGGCAACTACGCCACCAACAACGGCAACAGCACCGGCGGTGGCGCCGGTGGCGGCGCGGGCGGCGAAGCCTACGGCGGCAACGCACGCGGCTGGGGCGGATATGGCGGCGAAGCCTATGGCGGCGATGGCGCGGCCGGCGGCACGGGCGGGCGTGCGCGCAACGGCAGCGCATCGAACGGTTCACCGTATGTGGGCGGCAGCATGGGCGGTAACGGTGGCGCCGGCGGTGCGGGCGGTGCGAGC
>NZ_WNKY01000040.1 GCF_009720825.1 Duganella radicis
GGCCGTCGCCACGCGGCGCGCGCGCGCCGCGCTCCCCCTGCGGGCGCGGCTGCCCCTGCCCCACCGGACGGGCTTGAGCGGCTGGCGCGGGACGTTTGACAGCGGTTTGAGGGCTGGAAGACGGTTTTTGTGGCTTGTTGCTGGCTTCTGACATTGTTTTTTACAAAGGTATTTGGCGCGGACGTCGCGCCCCGAATTATAATGCGGCTAATGGAAAACCCTACCCAATTCGTCCAATGGCTGCGCTCCGTCGCGCCCTACATCCACGCCTTCCGCGGCAAGACCTTCGTGGTCGCCTTCCCCGGTGAACTGGTGGCCGCCGGCGCCCTGCCGGTGCTGGCCCACGACTTGTCGCTGCTGCACGCGCTGGACATCAACGTCACCGTGATCTACGGCTCGCGCCCGCAGGTGGCCGAACAGCTGGCCCTGCGCAACGTCGAAGGCCGCTTCCACCACGGCCTGCGCATCACCGACCCCGCCGCCATGGAATGCGCCAAGGAGGCGGCCGGCGAGCTGCGGCTCGACATCGAGGCCGCCTTCAGCCAGGGCTTGCCCAACACGCCGATGTCCAACGCGGCGATCCGTATCATTTCCGGCAACTTCATCACCGCCAAGCCGCTCGGCGTGATCGACGGCGTCGACCTCGAGCTGACCGGCGTCACCCGCAAGGTGGACGCCGAGACCATCCACTCCATCCTCGGCTCGGACGGCCTGGTGCTGCTGTCGCCGCTGGGCTTCTCGCCCACCGGCGAGGCCTTCAACCTGACCATGGAGGACGTGGCCTGCGCCACCGCCATCGCCCTGCACGCCGACAAGCTGATCTTCATCACCGAGACCCCCTTGATGACCGACGCCGCCGGCGCCGAGATCCGCGAACTGTCCTCGCACCAGGCCGAGGCCGTGCTGCAGGCCGGCTTCCTGCCGGACGCCACCGCCTTCTACCTCAAGCACTGCATCAAGGCCTGCGACAACGGCGTCGAGCGCTCGCACATCGTCTCGTTCGACATGGACGGCTCGGCCCTGCTGGAACTGTTCACCCACGACGGCGTCGGCACCATGATCTCGCACGAGAACCTGGAATCGCTGCGCCCGGCCACCATCGAGGACGTGGGCGGCATCATCAAGCTGATCGAACCGCTCGAGGCCGACGGCACCCTGGTCAAGCGCGGCCGCGAGCTGATCGAGCGCGAGATCGAGATGTTCTCGGTGATCGAGCACGACGGCGTGATCTTCGGCTGCGCCGCCCTGTACCCGTTCCCCGAGCAGAAAATGGCGGAAATGGCCTGCCTGACCGTCAACCCCGAGGTGCAGGGCCAGGGCGACGGCGACCGCATCCTCAAGCACATGGAAAACCGCGCGCGCGCCATGGGCGTGCACAAGCTGTTCGTGCTGACCACCCGCACCGCGCACTGGTTCATCAAGCGCGGCTTCGCCCCGGCCACGGTCGACGCCCTGCCCAGGGACCGCCAGCGCATGTACAACTGGCAGCGCAAATCCCAGGTTTTGATTAAGACCTTATAATCCCGTTTTTCAGTTTAGGAGCAACCCACATGGCCCGCACCGTTCAATGCATTAAACTCAACAAGGAAGCCGAGGGCTTGGACTTCCCGCCGTATCCGGGCGAACTGGGCAAGCGGATCTACGAGCAGGTGTCGAAGGAAGCCTGGGCCGCCTGGCTCAAGCACCAGACCATGCTGGTCAACGAAAACCGCCTGAACCTGGCCGACCAGCGCGCCCGCAAATACCTGGCGGCGCAGATGGAAAAGCACTTCTTCGGCGACGGCGCCGACATGGCGCAGGGCTACGTGCCGCCCGCCGAGTAAGGTCGTTCCGGCGCCGGCCGGAACCCAATTGGGTCCCGGCCCGCGCCGGGACGACAGCGCTTAAAACTTCAGGGTCTTCACGCCCTCGGCGGTGCCCAGCAGACAGACATCGGCGCCGCGGGCGGCGAACAGGCCCACCGCGATCACCCCGACGATCTGGTTGATCTTCTCTTCCAGCGCTTTCGGCTCGGTAATCGACAGGCCCGCCACATCCAGCAGGTAGCCGCCGTTGTCGGTCACAAACGCTTCCTGCGTGCCCGGCTTCAGGCGCAGCTGCGGCGTGCCGCCCAGCTTGACCAGCGCGCGCGCCACCGCCGCGCGCGCCATCGGGATCACTTCCACCGGCAGCGGGAACCTGCCCATCACGTCCACCAGCTTGGACCCGTCGGCGATGCAGACGAACTGCTTCGCCACCGAGGCGACGATCTTCTCGCGCGTCAGCGCCGCGCCGCCGCCCTTGATCATGGCGCCGGAATGGTCGATCTCGTCAGCGCCGTCGATGTACACCGCCATCTCCGCCACGTCGTTCAGATCGAACACGGCGATGCCATGGCCGCGCAGGCGGGCGGCGGTGGCTTCGGACGAGGCCACGGTGCCCTTGATCCGGTGCTTGATCCTGGCCAGCTCGTCGATGAAGAAATTGGCGGTCGAGCCGGTGCCCACGCCGATGATCTCGTTCTCCACCACGTAGGCGATGGCGGCACGGGCTACGGCTTGTTTCAGTTCGTCTTGGGTCATGATCAATCTATCAGGAAGGGGGAATCGGAAAGGCGCTATTTTACCATCCCGCTTTGCGCTCAAAAATTACCCCAGGACAACATGCATGAAAAGCGTACAAAGCAAGCAACACCGGCCGCCGCCGGGCGCGCAGGATATGCGAGAATGCATCCACAACAAGAACCGCCGGGGATAGAGACATGACCACCACCAAAACCGTCCTGATCGTCGACGACAGCCGCGTCTCGCGCATGATGGCGCGCCAGTACATCGCCGGCCTGCGCGCCGACTGGATCGTCGAGGAGGCCGGCACCGGCGAGGAATCGCTGCTCAAGGCGCGCGACGTCACGCCCGACCTGATCCTGATGGACGTCAACATGCCCGGCATGGGCGGCCTCGCCGCCGCCGAGCAACTGCGCCAGGAATTCCCCTCGGTGCCGATCTCGCTGCTGACCGCCAACGTGCAAAGCGCCACCCGCGAGCGCGCCAGCGCCATGGGCATCGGCTTTGTCGAGAAGCCCATCACCGCGGCGCGCATCGCCCAGCTGGTGGCCACGCTGGAAGCGTAACCATGTTCAACCTGTCCGCCCTGGAAAACGACGCCCTGATCGAGATCTTCAACATCGGCGTCGGCCAGGCCGCCGCCTCGATGAGCGCCATCGTCAACGAGGCGGTGCGCATGTCGGTGCCGTCGATCAGCTTCCTCCCGCGCGCCGAGGCGGCGCGCCTGCTGGGCAAGGGCGACGGCCTGCCCGAGCGCATCTGCGGCGTCAGCCAGCACTTCGGCGGCGCCTTCGAGACCGAGGCCATCCTCATGTTCCCGGAGGACAAAAGCCTGGAGATCGTGCGCCTGATGGTGGGCGAGGCGATGCCGCTCAAGGAGCTGACCGAGATGGAGCAGGAAGCCATGTGCGAGATCGGCAACATCATGCTCAATTCCTGCGTCGGCACGCTGGCCAACATCTTCCAGCGCGAGCTGGAGGGCTCGCTGCCGCGCTACCACCTCGGCACCAGCGACCAGATCCTGATCGCCACCGGCAGCCAGGCCGACGGCGTGGTGCTGATGCTGCACATCGACTTCCTGCTGGAGAAGCACCAGATCCACGGCTACGTGGCCTTCGTGCTGGACCTCTCGGCGCTGCACGACCTAAAGCAGCAGATCAACCTCTACATCGCGCGCGCGATGGGCCAGGGGCAGGGTTGAGGGCGGCATGAACCCACTGCGCCCGCCCCTGCTGGAAAGCGTGTTCCGCGCGCTCAACCTGGGCGCCATCGTGCTCGACGGCGAGCGCCACGTGGTACTGTGGAACAGCTGGATGGCCCGGCATGCCGGGCTGCCGTCCGAGCAGGTGCTGGGGCAGGACTTCTTCGCCGTCTGCCCCGGGCTGCGCGGCGGCCGGGTCGACGCCGCCATCCAGCACGCGCTGTACAACAACTTCCCCTCCCTGCTGTCGCAGACCCTGAACAAGGCGCCGTTCGACCTGTACCTGCGCGGCCAGCGCATCCAGCAGGCGGTGGAGGTGACGCCGATCGCGGTGGCCGGCGCGCCGCGCCACTGCCTGATCCAGGTCACCGACGTCAGCATCGCGGTCGGACGGGAAAAGCTGCTGCGCGAGCAGGCCATGGTGCTGCGCTCGCAGAGCTTCGCCGACGGCCTGACCGGCATCGCCAACCGCCGCCACTTCGACGTGGCGATGGAGAAGGAACACCGGCGCGCCAAGCGCGGCGGCACGCCGCTGTCGCTGCTGATGATCGACATCGACCACTTCAAGCCCTACAACGACCACTACGGCCACCAGAAGGGCGACCAGTGCCTGATCCAGGTGGCCACCGCGCTGGCCGGCATGCTCAAGCGCCCGTGCGACCTGATGGCGCGCTACGGCGGCGAGGAGTTCGCCATGATCCTGCCGGAGACCGATCCGGAGCAGGCCTGGCGGATGGCGGAAAGCATCCGCGCGCGGGCCGAGGCGCTGGCCATCCCGCACCAGCGCAACAGCGATCCGTCGCGGCTGGTGACGGTCAGCATCGGCATCGCCACCCAACCGGCCGCCGCGCCGGTGGCGATCGAGGCCCTGATCGGCGCCGCCGACCGCGCGCTGTACCAGGCCAAGCGCGGCGGCCGCAACCGCATCGCCGCCGCCTAATTCCAGATCCGGTAAATCCAGTAGCGTTCGTCGCTGGAGGCCAGCACGCGCGCCAGTTCGCCCGGCGTGTGGCCGGTGATCTCGCGCGCCTCGCGGCACAAATGGGCCTGGTCGGAATAACCGCCGCGCGCGGCAATGTCGGACCATACGGCCTTGCCGCTCATGAATTCGTCGCGCGCCTCAAAGAAGGACCGCTCGGCGCGCTGCAAGCGCAGCAGCTTGCGCAGCGGCTGGCCGGCGCTGGCCTTGATGCGGCGCTCGATGCTGCGCACGCCCCTGCCCAGCGCGCTGTCGGCCACCTGCGTGGCCAGGTGGCGCACCCAGTCGCCGGCCATGGCGCCGGCGCCGCCGGCCCGCGCCGCCTGCCAGCGCGGTTGCAGAAACTCCTCCAGCAGCCGCACGCCGCGCTCCGGCGCGGCCAGCACCGCCTCGGCTAGGGCCTGCCACTCGGCGCCCAGCGCCAGCTCCACCGGCGCCCAGCGATCCACCCATTGCGAGACATCGACGCCGGACATGGCGTGCAGCGCCTGCGGGTAAAACATCACCATCAGCACCCGCACCGGCCCCGGATTGTAGGTGACGATGGGCCGTGTTTGCGGACCGCAGAACACCACGCGTATCCGCTCCTGCGGCGCATCGGGCGGCTCGACCACCTCGGCCTCGCCTTCGATATAAAAGGTGATGGAACAGTGCGGCGTGGCGGGGAAATGGTTGTAGCGGTCCTGCCGGTCGGTCAGCGGCGCCTCCACCGTGCTGCGCACCACGTAGGCGCGCACGCAGGACGCCAGCGGCTGGCGCGGGAAGATCAGGCGGGTGGTCGGCTCGGCGGCATTCATGGCAAATAGTTTATACCATGTCGGAATCATTCAATACTTGCCGCGCTGGCCGGCGCACACTGAGGCCTCGTCCAAAGAGGGAGCTGACATGCAAAACGCGATTGCCGCCGAACTTCGTCATATGCACGACCTGCCCGGCCCACGTCCGTGGCCATTGGCGGGCAACCTGCCGCAGATGCGGCCGCTGCGCATCCACCAGGACGTCGAGGCCTGGACCAGGCAATACGGACCGCTGTTCAAGATCAGCTTTGGCAACGTGCAAACGCTGGTGGTGGCCAGCCACGAGCTGGTGAGCGCGATGCTGCGCGACCGCCCGGACGGTTTCCGCCGCCCGTCCATCACCGCGCGCGTCTCGGACGAAATGGGCGGCCTGCCGGGCGTGTTCCTGGCCGAGGGCGCGGCGTGGCGCGATCAGCGCCGCATGGTGATGGCGGCGCTGGCGCCGCACGCGGTGAAAGCGTATTTTCCGTCGCTGGTCTCGGTGGTGCGGCGCTTGCAGCGGCGCTGGCAGCTGGCCGCGCGCAGCGGCAGCGACATCGATCTGGCCGAAGACCTGAAACGCTACAGCGTGGATATCATCGCCGGGCTGGCGTTCGGCACCGAAGTCAACACCATCGACGGCGGCGAGGACGTGATCCAGCGCCACATGGACGTGGTGCTGCCGGCGGTGGCGCGCCGGTCGATCGCGCTGTTCCCCTACTGGCGCTACATCCGGCTGCCGCAGGACCGGCAGCTGGACAGCAGCCTGCTTGAACTGCGCAAGGCGGTCGACCAACTGATCGCCGCCGCCCGCGCGCGCCTTGCCGCCGAGCCACAGCGCCGCCAGCAGCCCGCCAATCTGCTGGAAGCGATGATCTGCGCGGCCGACCAGGGCGGCAGCGGCGTCGATGACCAGGCGGTGGCCGGCAACGTCACCACCATGCTGCTGGCCGGCGAAGACACCACCAGCAACTCGCTGGCGTGGATGCTGTACCTGCTCCAACAGAACCCCGCCGCCATGCGCAAGGCGCGTGAGGAGGTCATGCGCGTGGCGCCCGATCCCTCGGCGTTCAGCATCGAGCAGATGGATGGCCTGGACTATCTCGACGCCTGCGCGCAGGAAGCCATGCGCCTCAAGCCGGTGGCGCCCTTCATCCCGCTGGAAGCCCTGCGCGACACGGTGGTCGGCGATGTGATCGTGCCCAAAGGCGGCCTGCTGTGGTGCGTGATGCGCAACGACAGCGTGTCGGACGCGCACATGCCGGATGCGGCCGACTTCAAGCCGGAGCGCTGGCTGGAGCCGACCATCAACAAGCAGGTATCGATGCCCTTCGGCGCCGGCGTGCGCACCTGTCCGGGACGCTACCTGGCGCTGCTGGAAATCAAACTGGCCAGCGCCATGCTGCTGTCCAGCTTTGAGATCCAGTCGATCGCCACCGTGGACGGCAAGCCGCCGGAGGAACTGATGGGCTTCACCATGTCGCCGATCGGCCTGCGCATGCGGCTGGGCTAAGCCAGGTGCGCCGCAAAGCCGCTGGCTGCGGGCGCGATATCGGCCTTTAAGATCATGGCCGGGATATCGTAGTCGCCGTGATTCTGGCGGCGGTACGGAATCGGCGGCGTGGTCGCCAGCGTGTCGAGGCGCTGGCCCAGTTGTTCGGTGATGGCGGCGAAGCGCTGCTCGCCCATGCTGCGCGCCTTATACACCAGGAATGGCGGCAGCACCTCCATGCCCGGGTAGTACAGGATGCCGTGATGGATGGGGAACAGCAGCTCATCCACCGCGCCGTTGATGCCGCGCGGGCTGTAGTGCGATTCCCAGCCACCCGCCGTCACCACCAGCATGGCGCGCTTGCCGGACAGCGTGCCCTCGCCGTAGCGGTCGCCCCAGCGCCGGTCGGAATGCTCGCCGACGCCGTAGCCGAAGCCCAGCGTGTACACGCGCTCCACCCAGCCCTTCATGATGGCCGGCATGGAAAACCACCACAGCGGGAACTGGAAGATCACCGTGTCGGCCCAGCGCAGCTTTTCCTGCTCGCGCAAAATGTCGGCGCGATGATGCACGCGTTCCGGGATTTCGCTGGCAGCCAGCGTGGCGTTCCACTCCATCGCATACAGATCGGACACCTGCACCGCGTGGCCTGCGGCTCGCAGGTGTTGCACGGCAAAGTCTTTCAGCGCGCCGTTCAGCGAACGTGGCTCGGGATGGGCATAAACAATCAGGACATTCATGAGAGGCTCCTTGAAAACCTCAGAATAAGCGTCCTTCAGGTATAGTAGAAATGAATTCCCAATATTCCAGCTATAGACATGACTAATCTCAGGCGACTGGACCTCAACCTGCTGGTGACGCTGGATGTGCTGCTGGCGGAGCACAACGTCACGCGCGCGGCGCAGCGGCTGAACTTCTCGCAGCCATCGATCAGCGTGCACCTGGCCAGGCTGCGCGACATCTTCGGCGATCCCCTGCTGCTGCCGGGCCCACGCGGCATGCGCCCCACCGCGCGCGCCGAGGCGCTGCGCGAGCCACTGCGGCAGGCGCTGGAAGCACTGGGCCGCGCCGTCTCCCCGGCCGCGCCCTTCGATCCGGCGCAGGCCGAGCACACCTGGCGCGTGGCCGCCACCGACTACGGCGAATCGACCATCCTGCTGCCGGCCATGGCCAGCCTGCGCGCCGCCGCGCCGGGCACGCGCATCGCCGTGCTGGAACTGGCGCCTCCGCACATCGCGCGGCAGGCGGAGCAAGGCATCATCGACCTCGCCTTCCACACCAGCGACGGCGCGCCGCCGGGCATGCGCCACCGGCCTCTGTTCAAGGAAAGCTACGTGCTGGCAGGCCGCGCCGGCCATCCACGCCTGAAACGCAAGCCGACCCTCCGGCAGTTCTGCGCGCTGGAACACGTGATCGTGTCGCCGGACGGCGGCGGCTTCAGCGGCGCCACGGATAAAACGCTGGCGGAAGCCGGGCTGACGCGGCGCGTGGTGCTGTCGGTGCCGCACTTCCTGTTTGTGATCTCGGCGTTATGCCGCAGCGACCTGGTGGCCATGCTGCCCGAGCGCCTGGTGCGCGACAACCCGGCCCTGCGCGTGGTGGCGCCGCCAGTGGCCATCCCCGGCTACCAAATGACCATGCTCTGGCACGAACGCCTGCACCGCGACCCCGCCCACCAATGGCTGCGCGAGCACATCGCCGCCTGCATATGAAAAACGGCGCCGTAGCGCCGTTGTGGTTTAGCCGCGCAGGGCGCTGGCCGCCCTGGCCAGTTCGGTGATCTTGTCCCACTCACCGTTGGCCATCAGGTCTTTCGGGGTCAGCCAGGAGCCGCCGACGCAGGCCACGTTCTTCAGTTTCAGGAACTGCGGCGCGGTCTCGATCGAGATGCCGCCGGTCGGGCAGAAGGTGATGTCCGGCAGCGGGCCGCCGATGCCGTTCAACATGCCGACGCCGCCCGCCGGCACCGCTGGGAACAGCTTGAGCTGCTTGAAGCCCTGCTCGCGCGCCACCATCACTTCCGATGGCGTCATCACGCCCGGCAGCAGCGGCAGGCCGCTGCTCTTGGCGGCGGCGATCAGCGCCGGGGTCAGGCCCGGCGACACGCCAAACACCGCGCCGGCGTCGCGCGAGGCGGCGAATTCTTCCGGCTGGGTCAGCGTGCCGACGCCGACGATGGCGCCTTCCACTTCCGACATCGCCTTGATCGCGCCCAGGCCGTGCCTGGTGCGCAGGGTCACTTCCAGCACGCGGATGCCGCCCGCCACCAGCGCTTTCGCCAGCGGCACTGCATGTTCAGGATCATCGATCGCGATCACCGGGATCACGGCCGAGGTACGCATAATATCGAGCAGGGACAGAGTCATATCAGGCTTCTTTCTTGGTCGAGAAATCTTCGTCGGAACCCGGCACGGTGTTACCGACCGGTTCTTTGTCATGCAGGTTCACCGTGGTGGCGATCGGCGACGGCAGCGGGAAGGTGGTGGCGCCCTTCTCCGCTTCGCACACGCTGTTGCGGAACATGGAGAACAGTTCGCGGCCCATGCCGACGTGGTTGACCGACATGTCGGCGTGCGCCATCGCGCGCGCGTGCCACGCGGCCGAATCCACCAGCGCCTCCAGCGTGCCGGTTTCGGCGCACACCTTGATGATGTCGCCGTCGCGCACCAGGCCCAAAGGACCACCGGCCAGAATCTCCGGCGAGACGTGGATCGCGGCCGGCACCTTGCCCGAGGCGCCCGACATGCGGCCGTCGGTCACCAGCGCCACCTTGCGGCCGGCGTCCTGCAGGTTGGCCAGCGCCGGGGTCAGCGCGTGCAGTTCCGGCATGCCGTTGGCGCGCGGGCCCTGGAAGCGGATCACGGCCACGAAGTCGCGGTCCAGCTGACCGGCCTTGTAGGCGTCCATGAAATCCTCCTGCGAATTGAACACCAGCGCCGGCGCTTGCACCGTGCGGTGCTGCGGCTTCACGGCCGACACCTTCATCACAGCGCGGCCCAGGTTGCCCTGCACCAGCACCATGCCGCCATCCGGCGAGAATGGGTTGCCGTGCTTGCGCAACACGTTCTCGTCGCCCGATTCGGCCGGCGAGTCGCGGAACACCACGCCCTGGTCTTTCTCACCCAGGAACGGCTCGGCGCAGTGCTTGCGCAGACCCTTGCCGAGGATGGTGGTGACGTCGTCGTGCAGCAGGCCGGCGTCCAGCAGTTCGCGGATCACGAAGCCGGTGCTGCCGGCGGCGTGGAAGTGGTTGACGTCTGCCTCGCCGTTCGGGTAGATGCGGCACAGCAGCGGCACCACCTTCGACAGCTCGTCGAAGTCGTCCCAGTCGATCACGATGCCGGCCGCTTTGGCGATGGCCGGCAGGTGCAGCGTGTGGTTGGTGGAACCGCCGGTGGCCAGCAACGCCACGATGGCGTTGACGATGGCCTTCTCGTCGACCACATGGCCGACCGGGATGTATTCGCTGCCCTGGTCGGTGATGACGGCGGCGCGCCGGGCGGCGGCCTTGGTCAGTTCATCGCGCAGCGGCGTGTTCGGGGTGATGAAGGCGGCGCCCGGCAGGTGCAGGCCCATGACCTCCATCAGCATCTGGTTGGAGTTGGCGGTGCCGTAGAAGGTGCAGGTGCCGGCGCCGTGGTAGGACTTCGACTCGCCTTCCAGCAGCTCGGCGCGGCCGGCCTTGCCCTGCGCGTACAGCTGGCGGATCTTGGCTTTCTCGGAATTCGACAGGCCGGTGGTCATCGGGCCGGCCGGCACGAACACCGCCGGCAGGTGGCCGAAGTGCAGCGCGCCGATCAGCAGGCCCGGCACGATCTTGTCGCACACGCCCAGGTACAGCGCCGAGTCGAACATATTGTGCGACAGCGCCACGGCGGCGGCCATGGCGATGGCGTCGCGCGAGAACAGCGACAGCTCCATGCCCGGCTGGCCCTGGGTCACGCCGTCGCACATGGCGGGCGTGCCGCCGGCGAATTGCGCCACCGCGCCGACTTCGCGCACGGCCTGCTTGATGATTTCAGGGAAGCGCTCGAACGGCTGGTGCGCCGACAGCATGTCGTTGTAGGCCGAGACAATCGCCACCGATGGCTTTTTCACTTCCTTCAGCACCAGCTTGTCGTTGGCCGGGAAGGCGGCAAAGCCGTGCGCCAGGTTGGTACAGGCCAGGGTGCCGCGCTGCGGGCCTTTGACGCGGGCCGCTTCGAGATGGGCCAGGTAAGCCCCGCGCGATGGTTTGCTGCGCTGAATGATGCGATTGGTGACTTTTTCCAGGACTGGATGCAACGCCATGATCGTTCCTTATGAATGGATTCCGTGAAATTTTACTACAAAATCGCAAAGCCCACCGGCTTTTCTTAGGCCGACCCATCCCGTGCAACACCCTCTCGGGGCAGAAATATTCAGGGGCACGCCACCAAACCGTAGTGAATTTACCTGATTTTCCTGTATCATTCGGCCATCCCCCTCCTACCTACAACATTATGCGCCAGCCTGCACTGACCACCACCGCCAGCTTCCAAGCCCTGGCATCCCACGCCGCCGACGCCAAACACTGGCAACTGCGCCAGCTGTTTGCCGCCGACGCGCAGCGTTTTCCGAAATTGACGGTCGACGCGGCCGGCCTGTTCCTCGACTATTCCAAGAACCGCCTGGACGCCACCACCGTCGGCCTGCTGCTGGATCTGGCGCGTGAGCGCGGCGTCGAACGCCAGCGCGACGCCATGCTCAGCGGCGAGAAGATTAATCTTACCGAACAACGCGCCGTGCTGCACACCGCCCTGCGTATGCCGCGCGGCAAAGCATTGGTGGTGGACGGCCAGGACATCAACGCCGACGTGCACGCGGTGCTGGACCATGTGAAGGAATTCACCGACCGCGTACGCAACGGCCAGTGGCTGGGCTACAGCGGCAAACAGATCACGGACATCGTCAACATCGGCATCGGCGGCTCGGACCTGGGCCCGAAAATGGCGGTGCTGGCGCTGCGCTCGTACGCCCATCCGCGCCTGAAGATGCACTTCGTCTCCAACGTCGACGGCCATGACATGGACGCGGCGCTGGCACAGGTGCATCCTGAAACCACGCTGTTCATCATCGCCTCCAAAACCTTCACCACCGCCGAGACCATGCTGAACGCGGGCACCGCGCGCAACTGGTTCCTGCAAAGCGGCGGCAAGCACGAAGACCTGGCCAGGCACTTCGTGGCCGTATCGACCAACACCAAGGCGGTGGCGGAATTCGGCATCGACACCACCAACATGTTCCCGTTCTGGGACTGGGTCGGCGGCCGCTACTCGGTATGGTCGGCGATCGGCTTGTCGGTGGCGCTGGCGGTGGGCTTCGGCTACTTCAACGACTTCCTGGCCGGCGCGCACGCCATGGATGAACACTTCCGTGAGGCGCCGCTGGAGCAGAACATGCCGGTGCTGCTGGCCATGGTCGGCTTCTGGAACCGTCAGTTCCTGAACGCCGGTTCGCTGTCGATCGCACCGTACCATCAGGACCTGAACCGCTTCCCGGCCTACCTGCAACAGCTGGACATGGAATCGAACGGCAAGCGCGTCACCCGTGGCGGCGGCGAAGTCGACACCGTCACATGCCCGGTGGTGTGGGGCGAGTGCGGCACCAATGCGCAACACGCCTACTTCCAGTTGCTGCACCAGGGTACCGACGTGACGCCGATCGATTTCATCGCCGCGCTGCGCGCCACCCACGATCTGGCCGGCCATCACGATGCGCTGCTGGCCAACTGCTTCGCGCAGTCGGAAGCCTTCATGAAGGGCAAAACCGCCGATGAAGTGCGCGCCGACCTGGCAGGCTCGAACCTGAGCGCCGAGGAAATCGACGCGCTGGTGCCGCACAAGACCTTCCCCGGCAACCGTCCATCCAACACCATCCTGATGGACCAGCTGACCCCGGGCGCGCTGGGCGCGCTGATCGCGCTGTACGAGCACAAGACCTTTGTGCAAGGCGTGATCTGGGACGTGAACAGCTTCGACCAGTGGGGCGTGGAACTGGGCAAAGTGCTGGCCAAGAACATCCAGTCGGAACTGAGCGGCGAAGTGAAACCGGAACGCCACGACAGCTCGACCAATGGCCTGATCTTCATGGCGAAAGCGGCACAACACATATGAACATCCAAGTAGCTTACGACGCAGTGATGCAAACCGGCGAGTGCCCGCTATGGCATCCGCAGGAACAGGCACTGTACTGGGTCGACATCCCGGCCTTCACCGTGCACCGCCTCGATCCCGCCAGCCGCGCGCACCGTTCTTGGAAGCTGGCCAGCGAACCGGCCACGCTGGGCCTCAGCGACCAGGGCGGCCTGATCGTCGCCATGCGCAGCGGCTTCGCGCACCTGGACACCAGCAGCGACGAAGTCAGGCTGACCGGCATCGCGGCCGCGCCCTACGACCAGGCCATCACCCGCTTCAACGACGGCCACGTCGACCCGGCGGGCCGCTTCTGGGTCGGCACCATCTACGAACCGCGCGACAAGCCGGCGGCCGAGATGTACGTGCTGGAACAGGGCAAGCTGCGCAAGGCCTGGTCGGGCGGCATGACCAATTCGAACGGCTCGGGCTTCAGCCCGGACCAGCAGACCATGTACCACGCCGACACCGCCGCGCACCGCGTCACCAGGCTGGATTACGACGTCGCCACCGGCACGGTCGGCAACCAGCGCCTGCTGCACCAGTTCTCGATGGACAAGGAGCACAACTACGGCGGCCGTCCCGACGGCGCGGCCGTGGACAGCGACGGCAATTACTGGGTGGCGATGTTTGAAGGTGCCCGCATCGCCAAGCTGTCGCCGCAGGGCGAGCTGCTGGGCGAGATCAAGCTGCCGGTGCGCTGCCCGACCATGCCGGCGTTTGGCGGCGCGGATCTGAAAACCCTGTACGTCACCAGCGCCGGCGCGCGGCCGGCGCCGGAACTGGAGCAGTACCCGCTGAGCGGCAAGCTGCTGGCGATCGAGATGGACGTCGCCGGCCGCGAGGAGCCGGTCTACCGCTCCGCCTGACCATCCATTGCAGTGAAACTTTGAGCAATAGTTAAGCAAGGATATTGCTCAATTAGTATTTTCATATTAGCATTGTTTTCAATATCTCAACACGATGGAAAACAATGCGCTTCAACCATGCTCGCCCCTTGATCGGGCAACGCACCATTACCGGACTGACGCTGGCGGTGGCGTTGCTCGTGCTGGCGGTCTTCTTCCGCCAGCAAATCCTCAACCGCTTCGGCCACCTCTCAGGCGACCGCTACGACGGCGTCATCCAGGTGGCCCTGCTGGAGCACTGGTTCAACGTATTTCGCGGCTGGTCGCACTGGGCCACCCCGAATTATTTCTACCCCTACCCCAACACGCTCGGCTACAACGAAGGCCTGTTCCTGAACGGTGTGCTGTATTCGCTGTTTCGCGCCGCGTCCCTGGACGTGTTCCTCGCCAATGAGCTGACAAACATCGTCATCAAAGGTGTGGGCTTCTTCGGCTTCATGGCGGCTGCGCGCCGCATGCTCAAATTGCCAGTCGAGTGGGCATTGCTGGGCGCCGCCATTTTCACACTCAGCAACAACAGCTTCATGCAACTGTCACATGCCCAACTGCTGTCCGTATCGCTGGCGCCGGTCGAAGCGCTACTGATCTACAACGCGGCGCAGGCCCTGCTATTGTCGCAGGGACGCCGGCTGCTGGTGTTCGGCAGTCTCGCCGCGCTGCTGTTTGCGGCATGGATGATGAGCTGTCTCTACACCGCCTGGTTTTTCGCCGTGCTGGCGGTGGTCGCGGTGGCCTTCCAGCTGCTGCTGCGCGGTCTGCCCGGGCTCAAGCAACTGGGGCACGCCGTCATCGTCAACAAAGGAGCGCTGCTGGGCATTGCGCTGGTCGCCGCGCTGTCACTGCTGCCCTTCATCAGCGTTTACCTGGGCGCGGGCAGGCAGCGGCCGTGGAGCGAAATCCTGTTCTACATCCCCAGCCTGTTCGACAGTTTCAACGTTGGCACCGGCAACGCGGTATTCGGCGACATGATCACGGCCCTGCACGCCGGCTGCCAGATGTGCGACCTGGGTAGCGGCGAACGCGAGGCCGGCATCGCCCCGGTCCTGCTGCTGTTGGCCGGCATGTGCATCCTCGATATCTTCCGGCGCCGGCTGCCGCTGCCGGCGGACGTGAAGACGATTATGGTCGGCATCGCCGCCGCCAGCCTGATCCTGTGGCTGCTCTCGATCCGTTTCGACCAGGATACGGGGTGGGCGTGGCTCTACCATTACTGGCCGGGCGGCGGCGGGCTGCGTGTCGTGTCACGCATCTTCCTGCTGCTGACGCTGCCGGCAACCGCATTGGCGGCATGGTATCTATCACGTTCATCATGGTCGCCGCTGGTGCTGCTGGCGGTAAGCGCGCTGCTGCTGGCGGAAGAAATCAACCACAGCCCCATCACCACGCTGGACCGGCAATTGCTGCTCGATCGCACCAGCGGCGTGCCGCCCGCGCCGGCCGAATGCCGCGCCTTCTTCACCACCGCCTCGCCCGACACGGTGGATGGCGACAGCTCGTTCCCGGTCGGCTCACTGTATCCGCACAATGTGGACGCCATGCTGATCGCCGAATTGGTTCACTTGCCGACCATTAACGGTTTCGCCAGCTTCAATCCCCCCGACTGGAATTTCGCCGCTCCAGCCGCTCCGGACTATCTGCTGCGGGTGCAGGCCTATGCCAAGACCCACCAGTTACAGGGCCTGTGCCAGCTGGACCTGACAAGCAAGCGCTGGCACACCCGGCCCGTGTACGTCACCACCAGGGCGCGTCTCGGCTACTGGGATTTGGCCAGCAAGCAGCTTCCAGCCGAGCGCCTGCGCGGCTTCGGCCCGGCGGAACCTTTCGGACGCTGGACCGAGGGCCGCGAAGCCAGCTTCCAGTACGTGCTACCGGCCAAGGCGGAGCGCGCCACGCTATCGCTGAAGATCAACCTGATTACCGCGATGGTCAACGACCGCCACAGCCAGCGCGTGGTGGTGTCGGTCGACGGTGGCGAGAAGCACGAATTTGTGTTCAAGACCACCGCCCGCGCCACCATCGCGCTGACCGTGCCGGCGCCAGCCAGCACGCAGGGCGAGATCCATCTGGAACTGCCCGACGCGGTGTCGCCGCGCGAGTTGGGGATCAACGCCGATCCGCGCCAGCTGGCGATCGGCGTCAAGTCCATCGAGATCGAATAAGCCCGGCCGCGGGTCCGTTGTGGGTCGCCAGCCATGCATGAGATGACGGGCCAGCTTATAATTTGTCGGGCGGGGAAAGGATTGGTTGTCCGAGCCTGCCACGGAGAGGCGGCGCAGGCGTGGTGCAATCGTGCGCAGGGCCGCAACAACAGCGGCCCCGCCATAGGGGAATGTAGTAAATTTTCTTGCAAACCACCCCAATAAGTAGTAAATTTACAGTAGCGGCCGTGCTCTGTACGGCAATTCCTTCGGCACTTTTTTTGCGACGATTTTCATACTATGGCTCTTTCCGATTTTGATCTGGTTCTGTTTGGCGGCAGCGGCGATCTGGCGATGCGCAAATTGCTGCCTGCGATGTATGCCCGCGATGTCGCCAATGACCTGCCTCCGACCGCCCGCATCATTTGCGTGGGCCGCGCGGACGCCAGCCAGGAAGAATTCCTGCAAACGGTGGAAACCACGTCCAAACCGCTGATCAAATCGCCGGCCGTGACCCAGTCCGCGTGGCAGCGCTTTACCGCCCGCATCGTCTACGTGTCGCTGAACGCCACCGACGCCACCAGCTACAAGCCGCTGGTGGAGGCGCTGCGCAAGGACGAGGCGATCACCAAGGTCTACTACCTGGCGACGCCGCCGGCCATCTTCGCCCAGATTTGCGAGAGCCTGAAGGAAAACGGCCTGGTGACGCCGAATTCGCGCGTGGTGCTGGAAAAACCGCTGGGCCGCGACCTGGCCTCGGCCAAGCAGATCAACGCCGAAGTGGGCAAGGTGTTCGAGGAATCGCAGATCTACCGTATCGACCACTACCTCGGCAAAGAGACCGTGCAGAATCTGCTGGCCCTGCGCTTCGGCAACATCCTGTTCGAACCGCTGTGGCGCCGCGAGTGGATCTCCGACGTGCAGATCACCATCGCCGAGAAACTGGGCGTGGGCAACCGCCTCGGCTACTACGACACCTCGGGCGCGCTGCGCGACATGCTGCAGAACCACCTGTTACAGCTGCTGTGCATTGTCGCCATGGAACCGCCGACCTCGATCTCGCCGGACGCCGTGCGCGACTCGAAATTGCAGGTCCTGCGCTCGCTGAAACGCTTCACCCCGACCACGCTGGCGCAAAACATCGTGCGCGGCCAGTACCGCGCCGGCCACGTGGACGGCAAGGCCGTGCCGAGCTACCGCGACGAACCGGATGCGCCGGCCCACTCGCGCACCGAAACCTTTGTTGCCATGAAAGCGGAAATCGACACCTGGCGCTGGGCCGGCGTGCCGTTCTACCTGCGCACCGGCAAGCGCATGGCCGACGGCCTGGCGGAAATCGTGGTGCGCTTCAAGCAGATCCCGCACTCCATCTTCAACCAGCCAACCAACAGCTTCCAGCCGAATTCGCTGGTGATCCGTCTGCAACCGGACGAAGGCCTGCGCATGAACCTGATGGCGAAAACGCCGGGCGACGGCATGCGCCTGAAACAGGCCGAGCTGGAGCTGGATTTCCGCGAGCAATTCAAATCGCCGCGCATGGAAGCCTACGAGCGCCTGCTGCTGGACGTGCTGCGCGGGCAACTGACCCTGTTCATGCGCGGCGACGAACTGGAAGCGGCGTGGGAATGGGTCGAGCCTATCCTCAACAGCTGGGAATCGGAAGACAGCTACCCGCTGCCATACGCGTCCGGCACCTGGGGCCCGGCGGCCGCCTCGGCCCTGATCGGCCGCGACGGCCTGCAATGGCGTGAAGAAGTTCTGCCGGAAGACTAATGCTGCTCGATTCCATCCGTACCCAACTCGACTCGCTCTCCAAATCGGAGCGCAAGGTGGCGTTGGCCGTGCTCGAACATCCGACGCAGACGGTCAACCAGAACATCACTGCGCTGGCCAAAAGCGCGCAAGTGTCGGAACCGACCGTGGTACGTTTCTGCCGCACGCTGGGCTATGACGGCTGGCACGAGTTCAAGCTCAAGCTGGCCCAGGGCCTGGCGCTGGCCCTGCCCGGCCTGAACGAACAGCCGACCCAGGACGACCTGGCGGCGGACCTGGTCAACAAGATTTGCAGCCGCTCGATCAACACCCTGCTCGACCTGCGCAACAACCTCGATCCGGAAGCGATCCAGAAGGCGCTGGACATCCTGTCCAAGGCCAACAAGATCGAGTTTTACGGACAAGGCACCTCCGGCATCGTGGCGGCCGACGCGCAGCACAAATTCTTCCGCTCCGGCGTGCCGACGGTGGCCTATGCCGACCCGCACATCCACAGCATCGCGGCGGCCCTGCTGCGCACGGGCGACGCGCTGGTGGCGATCTCCCAGCGCGGCAACAGCCCGTCGCTGGTGCGCTCGGTGAAACTGGCGCGCCGCGGCGGCGCCGACGTGATCGTGCTGGCGCCGTCCGGCACCCCGCTGGCGGACCTGGCGACGGTGCTGATCCCGATCGACCTGATCTTCAACATCGACCCCTACACGCCGATCTCGGCGCGCCTGGCCTACCTGGTGGTGATCGACGTGCTGGCGGTCGGCCTGGCCCTGCAGCGCGGCCCCGAGTTCCGCAAGAAAATGCAGAACGCCCAGAAAGCCTTGCAGGAATTCGACCTGCAATTCGATTCCTTCATCGGCTGATCCATTCTGAGGGCGAGCTCGAGTGATACCACTCGGCTCCCGCTCTACCTTCTCGCGCTTTTCCTAGTCAGTCCAATCGTAGTCCATGTGGCGCGCGGTGGCGCGCGCCAACTCACGCCCCGCCAGCCGCGCGACCAGGTGCAGCGACACGTCGATGCCGGCCGTGACGCCGCCGGCGGCGACGATGGCGCCATGGCTGGGCAGGCGCCGCTTGCCCGCTATCCGCAACTCGGGAAACGCGGCGGCCGGCCCGGCCGGCGGCTGTCGCGCCGCCACCGGCCGGCCGTCAAGCAGCCCGGCCTGTGTGAGCAGGAAAGCGCCGGTGCCGATGGCGGCCACCAGTTCGCAGTCACGCGCGACGCCGGCGATCCAGGCCATGACATCGGGCCTGGCCAATTCGGCGTCGACGACGCCACCGGGCACGATCAGCACGTCGATGCCGGCGCCGCCGAAGTCGGCCTCGGGGAAAACGGTCAATCCGGCGCGCGCGCGCAGCAGCGCCGGGGTGCGGCCGACGGTGCGGATCCGGAACGGCGGCGCCTCCGGCGTCGCCATGGCGCTGACGCGCGTGGCACAGGTAAATACTTCATAGGGGCCGGCGACGTCAAGAATCCCGACGTCGTCGTAAACATAGATGCCGATGGAGCGGGTCATGCGCGCCTCCCGAAACGAAAGGCAGCATCTTCCCAGTTCCGCGCTTGACACAAGTGACATCGATGATGGAATATCTGCCAATATGCGTGCCGCTCAACATTCCAGCCCCGATTCCGCCCCGACGTCCGTCACCGCGCCCGCCATCGACGTGTGGCTGCTGGTGCTGCCGCGCTTCGCGCTGCTCGACGCCACCGGCCCGGCCCAGGTGTTCTCCACCGCGAACGACGAGGCGCGCGACGCCGGCCGGCCCGCGCCATACGCAATACACATGGTCTCGCCCGGCGGCGGCCTGGTCACCTCCGCCGCCGGGCTGAGCGTACTCACCGCGCCGCTGCCCACCGGCGGCCTGGCCGGAGCGACGCTGATCATGGTGGGCGGTCGAGGCCTGGAGGATGGCAGCAGCCCGGCGCTGACGCCGGACATCGTGCGCTGGGTGGCCGAGGCCGGCGGCGGCGCGAACGCCGTCAAGCGCTGCTGCTCGGTATGCACCGGCGCATTCGTGATGGCGCGCAGCGGATTGCTGGACGGGCGCCGCGCCGTCACCCACTGGCAGGACGCGGCGCAGCTGCAGGCACAGTTCCCGGCCATCACCGTCCAGGAAGACGCCATCTATATCAAGGACGGCCCTATCTATACGTCGGCCGGCATCGCCGCCGGCATCGATCTGGCGCTTAGCCTGGTCGGCGAGGACCTGGGCCGCTCCTTCGCGTTGCGCGTGGCCAAGCGGCTGGTGGTGTTTTTCAAGCGCCCCGGCGGCCAGCGCCAGTTCAGCTCTGAATTGCTGGCGCAGGCCGACCCGCAAGGCTTGCACGGCCAGTTGACGGCGTGGTTGCGTCCGCGCCTTAAGCAGCCGATCGATGTCAACCAGATGGCGGCCGCGTTTGCCCTGTCGGTGCGCTCGCTGCACCGCAAGTTACAGCGGGAAGCGGGCGTGTCGCCGGCGCAGTTGCTGCTGCGGCTGCGCATGGAGCGCGCCTGCGCGCTGCTCGAGCAGCCCGGCATGTCGGTCAAGCGCGCCGCCGCCCAGAGTGGCTTTGGCAGCGAATACAATCTGCGGCGCGCGTTCGCCGCGCAGCTGGGCGTGGTGCCCAGCGAGTACCAGGCGCGCTTCGGCTGACACCGCACACCCGGGGCGGGACGAAATCCGCAACTCGTATATGATAGAAGACTCTATTTCCGTCAATTGATAACGATGATGGCGACAACCCGCAATGTGCCGGAGCCGGTAATTCGCAAGGAGCTGCGCTAGCCGATGGAAGGTTCGGTGGTCACCGTCGTGCTGTTTGCCGCGCTGCTGCACGCCAGCTGGAACGCGCTGGTCAAGGCCGGTCCCGATAAATACCTGACCACCCTGCTGGTGGCCTGCGGCGCCGGCGCCGTCTCGCTGCCGCTGCTGCCCTTCGCCGCCATGCCGCGCGCCGACAGCTGGCCGTGGCTGATCGCCTCCGCCTGCTGCCAGGTGATCTATTACCGCCTGCTGGCCGCCGCCTACAAACATGGCGACATGAGCCAGGCCTACCCGCTGATGCGCGGCGCCGCGCCGCTGCTGGTGGCGCTGGCCAGCGTGCCGCTGCTGGGCGAACGCCTGCACTGGCGGCAGGACGTCGCCATCACGCTGATCTGCGGCGGCGTGCTGACCCTGACCATCCTGCGCGGCGCCAGCGCCGGCGCCGACACCGCCGCCAACCGTGCAGCGCGGCGCCGCGCCACCGCCTACGCCTTGCTCAACGCCGCCGTCATCGCCGCCTACACCATGATCGACGGCGTCGGCGTGCGCAAATCCGCCGCGCCGGCCGCTTATACCATGTGGCTGTTCGTGCTGACCGCCGCCCTGCTGCTGCTCTGCTCCACCAACCGCTGGCGCGAAATCCCGGCCTACGCCCGCGCCCACCTGCGTGTGATGCTGCTGGGCGGTTTCGGCACGCTGGCCTCCTACGGCCTGGCCCTGTGGGCCATGACGCACGCCCCGGTGGCCGCCGTGGCCGCCCTGCGCGAAACCGCCATCCTGTTCGCCGCCGTCATCGCCGCCCTGTTCCTGCGCGAAAAACTGGCGCCCGGCCGCATCCTCGCCATCACCCTGATCGCTTGCGGCGCAATTGTGATGCGCCTCGGCTGAGACGGAGTAAAATAAGCGCGACCACCACTTTTCTTATCAGATTGGCAGCACTTATGAACCAACTCGAACAGCTCAAGCAACACACCATCGTGGTCGCCGACACCGGCGACTTCCAGGCCATCCAGCAATACACCCCGCGCGACGCCACCACCAATCCGTCGCTGATCCTGAAGGCGGTGCAAAAAGAAGAGTACAAGCCGCTGCTGGAAAAAGCCGTGCGCGATAACATGGACGCCAGCACCGGCGAAGTGATCGATCACCTGCTGGTCGCCTTCGGCAAGCAAATCCTGCGCGTGATCCCGGGCCGCGTGTCGACCGAAATCGACGCCGCCTTGTCCTTCAACACCGCCGCCTCGGTGGCCAAGGGCCGCGACCTGATCAAGCTGTACGAAAAGAACGGCATCGACCGCGAACGTGTGCTGATCAAGATGGCCTCGACCTGGGAAGGCATCCGCGCCGCCGAAATCCTGGAGAAGGAAGGCATCCACACCAACATGACGCTGCTGTTCTCGCTGCCGCAGGCCATCGCCTGCGCCGAAGCGGGCGCCAAGCTGATTTCGCCGTTCGTCGGCCGCATCTACGACTGGTACAAAAAGTCCACCGGCATCGACTACCAGGGCGCCGAAGATCCGGGCGTGCAGTCGGTCAAGCGCATCTACAACTACTACCGCAAGTTCGGCTACAACACCGAAGTGATGGGCGCCAGCTTCCGCAACACCGGCCAGATCCTGGAACTGGCCGGCTGCGACCTGCTGACCATCAGCCCGGACCTGCTGCAAAAACTGGCCGACACCAACGCCCCGCTCGAGCGCAAACTGAGCCCGGACGCCAGCAGCAGCGCGCCGATCGGCAAGATCGCCATCGACGAGCCGACCTTCCGCTTCATGTTCAACGAAGACGCCATGGCCACCGAGAAGACCGCCGAAGGCATCCGCTCCTTCGTGGCCGATACCGCCAAGCTGAAACAAATCATCTCCGGCATGCGTTAATCGCCGGGATTGCTCTGCAAAAGGCAGGAGCGCGGCACAGGCCGCCCTCCTGCCTTTTTTGCATTACAATCTTGCCTTAACTATAAACACCGCGAGACATCCATGAGATTCGTCCCTCGTTGCACCGCCCTTGCCCTCCTTACCCTGTTGAGCGCCTGCGGCGACAAGGAAGCGCCCAAGAGCGCGCCGCCGCCCGCCGCCGTTTCCGTCATCACCGTCGCTCCCGCCGCCGTCACCCTGAACAGCGAACTGCCCGGCCGCACCGAGGCCTCGCGCATCGCACAGGTGCGCGCGCGCACCGCCGGCATCGTGCTGCAACGGGTGTACAAGGAAGGCGGCGATGTGAAGGCGGGCGAAGTCCTGTTCCGCATCGACCCGGCGCAGTTCCAGGCCTCGTACGACAGCGCGCAGGCGGCGGTGGCCAAGGCCGAGGCCAATCTGGCGCAGGCCGATCTCAAGGTGAAACGGTATAAACCATTATTGGCGGCGCAGGCGGTCAGTCAGCAGGAATACGACGACGCCGTCACCGCGCAGAAACAGGCGGCGGCCGATCTGGCCACCAGCAAGGCGGCCCGCACCAACGCCGGCCTGACGCTGGGCTACGCCACCGTCACCTCGCCCATCTCCGGCCGCGTGAGCCGCGCGCTGGTCACCGAGGGCGCGCTGGTCGGCCAGGGCGAAGCGACGCCGATGGCCACCGTGCAGCAGCTCGATCCGATCTACGTCACCATCACGCAATCGTCCACCGACGTGCTGAAGCTGCAACGCGCGCTGGCCGAGGGCAAGCTGCAACGCGCCGGCAAAGACCAGGTACGCGTGACGCTGGTGACGGAAGACGGCCAGCCCTACCCGCAGGCCGGCAAGCTGCTGTTCTCCGATGTGTCGGTGGACGAAAGCACCGGCACCGTCTCCATGCGCGCCGAATTCCCGAATCCGAACCGCGTCCTCCTGCCCGGCATGTACGTGCGCGCCCGCCTTGAGCAGGGCGTCAGCGAGGCGGCCATCACCGTGCCGCAGCAAGCCATCGTCCGCACCAACGAGGGATCGACGGTGCTGATCGTCGGCGCCGATAACAAAGTGGTTTCGCAGCCGGTGACGGCCAATGCCAACGACGGCAACAACTGGGTGGTGAGCGCCGGCCTGAAAGGCGGCGAGCGCATTGTGGTCGAAGGCTTCCAGAAGGCCAAGCCCGGCGCCACCGTGAACCCGCAGCCGTGGAAAGGCCCGGTGGGCGCCACGCCGGCTCCCGCCACGCCAGCCGCGGCCGCGGCCAAGTAAGCGGGGACCCACATGGCCAAGTTCTTCATTGATCGCCCGGTGTTCGCATGGGTGATCGCCCTGTTCATCCTGCTGGGCGGGATGCTGGCGATCACCGTGCTGCCGGTATCGCAATACCCGACCATTGCGCCGCCATCCATCGTGGTGACGGCCAACTACCCCGGCGCCACCGCGCAAGTGCTGGACGACGCCGTCACCAGCGTCATCGAACAGGAAATGAACGGCGCCGACGGCCTGCAATACGTGGAATCGCAAAGCGAGGCCAGTGGCGCCGTCAACATCACCGTCACCTTCGTCCCCGGCACCAATCCTGACCTGGCGGCGGTGGATGTACAGAACCGCATCAAGCGGGTGGAATCTCGCCTGCCGGCCGCCGTCACGCAGCAAGGCGTGCAAGTCAACAAAGCCCGCTCAAACATCCTGATGTTCGTCGGCCTGACCTCCACCGACGGCCGGCTCGATCCCACCGGTCTGGGCGACTACATGGCGCGCAACGTGGTCAACGAAATCAAGCGCATTCCCGGCGTGGGGCAAGCGCAGTTGTTCGGCACCGAGCGCGCCATGCGCATCTGGGTCGATCCGCAAAAGCTGGTCGGCCTGAAACTGAACATGGCCGACGTGACGGCGGCGATCCGCGCGCAGAATGCGCAAGTCACCTCCGGCACGCTGGGCGACCTGCCCAGCCCTGCGCAGCAAACCTACTCCGCGCCCATCGTGGTGAGCGGCCAGCTGACCTCCACCACGGAGTTCAGCCAGATCGTGCTGCGCGCGAATCCGAACGGGTCGCTGGTGCGGCTGAAAGACGTGGCCCGCATCGAAATGGGCGGCGCCAGCTTCACCACCAGCGCGCGCCTGAACGGCCAGCCGTTCGCGGCGATCGCCGTCCAGCTGTCCCTGACCGGCAACGCGCTGCAAACCGCCACCGCCGTGCACGAAAAAATGGATCAGCTGGCGAAGTACTTCCCGCCCGGCGTGAAGTACACCATCCCGTACGACACCTCGCTGTTCGTCAAAATCTCGATCGAGGAAGTGGTCAAGACCCTGCTGGAAGCGGTGCTGCTGGTGTTCCTGGTGATGTACCTGTTCCTGCAAAACATCCGCTACACCCTGATCCCGACCATCGTGGTGCCGGTGGCCTTGATGGGCACCTTCGCGGCGATGCAGCTGTTCGGCTTCTCCATCAACGTGCTGACCATGTTCGGCATGGTGCTGGCGATCGGCATCCTGGTCGACGACGCCATCGTGGTGGTGGAAAACGTCGAACGCATCATGAGCGAGGAAGGCCTGTCGCCGCGCGACGCCACCCGCAAGGCCATGAGTCAGATCACCGGCGCCATCATCGGCATCACGCTGGTGCTGGTGGCGGTGTTCATCCCGATGGCCTTCTTCGGCGGCGCGGTGGGCGCGATCTACCGCCAGTTCTCGCTGGCGATGGTATCGGCCATGCTGTTCTCCGCACTGATGGCGCTGACCCTGACCCCGGCCTTGTGCGCCACCATGCTCAAGCCAGTGGAGGCCGGCCATCACCACGAGAAGAAAGGCTTCTTCGGCTGGTTCAACCGCAAGTTCGCGGTGACGGCCACCGGTTACCAGGGCATGATCGCGCGCATCCTCAAGCGCACCGGCCGTTATCTCGTGATCTTCGCGCTGCTGTGCGGCGTGGTGGGCTGGCTGTACGCCAAGCTGCCATCGTCCTTCCTGCCAAACGAAGACCAGGGCTACCTGATCGCCAACGTCCAGCTGCCGCCGGGCGCGTCGCAATCGCGCACACAGGCCGTGCTGGCGCAGGCCGACGCCTACTTCCGCAAACAGCCGGCCGTGGCGCGCACCATCTCGGTGGCGGGCTTCTCGTTCTCCGGCAATGGCCAGAACGCTGGCCTGATCTTCATCCCGCTGAAGGACTGGAAAGAACGCGGACCGGAAGACTCGGCGCAGGCGATCGCGCAGCGCGCGTTTGGCGCGCTGTCGGGCATACCGGATGCCATCATCTTCCCGCTCAGCCCTCCGCCGATCCGTGAACTGGGCAACGCCACCGGCATCACCGCGCGCTTGCAGGACCGCAGCGCGCAGGGCCACGACGCGCTGGTCGCGGCGCGCAACCAATTGCTGGAACTGGCGGGCAAAAGCCCTGTGCTGAAAGGCGTACGTCCCGAGGGTCTGGAAGACGCGCCGCAACTGCGGGTGGAAATCGACCGCGAGAAAGCCAACGCGCTGGGCGTGGCCTTCGCCGACATCAACTCCATGATGTCGACCGCGCTGGGCTCCTCCTATGTGAACGACTTCACCAGCAGCGGTCGGCAACAGCGCGTGATCGTGCAGGCCGACGCGCCGCGCCGCTTGCAGCCGCAGGACATCATGCAGCTCAACGTGCGCAGCGCCAGCGGGACCATGGTGCCATTCTCCTCGTTCGCCACCTCGCGCTGGATACAAGGCCCGGTGCAGCTGGTGCGCTACAACGGCTACCCGGCCATCAAACTGACCGGCGACGCGGCGCCAGGCCGCTCCACCGGCGAAGCGATGGCGGAGCTGGAACGCCTGGCGGAGCAACTGCCGCCGGGCTTCGGCATCGAATGGACCGGCCAGTCGCTGGAAGAAAAAACCTCCGGCTCGCAGGCGCCGATGCTGTTCGCCCTGTCGCTGCTGGCGGCCTTCCTGGTGCTGGCGGCGCTGTATGAAAGCGAATCGATTCCGATAGCGGTGCTGCTGGTGGTGCCACTGGGCGTATTGGGCGCGCTGCTGGGCGCCCACCTGCGCGCGCTGCCGAATGACGTCTACTTCAAGGTCGGCCTGATTGCGATTATCGGCCTGTCGGCCAAGAACGCGATCCTGATCATCGAATTTGCGAAAGATCTGCAAGCGCAAGGCAAAGGCTTGATCGAGGCGACGCTGGAGGCGGTGCACCTGCGCTTCCGTCCCATCATCATGACCTCGCTGGCGTTCATTCTCGGCGTGCTGCCGCTGGTGATCGCCACCGGCGCGGGATCGGCCAGCCAGCGTGCCATCGGCACCGGTGTGATGGGTGGGATGATTACCGCGACCGTGCTGGCGGTGTTCCTGGTGCCGGTCTTCTTTGTGGTGGTGCGGCGCATCTTCAAAGGCAGCGAACGTCAGCGCAAGCTGGCCGCGCATGAACTGAATGATAAAAACCATGAAACCTATGACTAAGCCTGCTGCCCTGCTGAGTGCCGTGCTGCTGTCGGCCTGCTCGATGGCGCCGACCTACCAGCGCCCTGCCGCGCCGGTGGCGGCGGCCTTCCCGTCCGACAGCGCCGGCGCCGCGTCGCGCACCAGCGTGCCCCTGCCGCTGCGCGCCGATGCCCGCAGCGCCGTCGATACCGGCTGGCGCGACTACTTCACCGATCCACGCTTGCAGCGGCTGATCGCCTCCGCGCTCGACAACAACCGTGACCTGCGCACGGCAGTGCTGCGCATCGAAGAAGCGCGCGCGCAGTACAACATCCAGTCAGCCGACCGTCTGCCGAACCTGAACGCCAACCTGGCCGACACCCGCGCCAAGACGCCGGCCTTCCTGTCCTCCACTGGCCGCTCGACCATCGGCGAGCGTTACGACGTGGGCGTATCGGTATCCTCGTTTGAACTGGACTTCTTCGGCCGGGTAAAAAGCCTGAACGACGCCGCGCTGGCGAGCTACCTCGCCACCGAAGAAGCACGGCTAGCCGCGCAAATCGCGCTGGTGGCGCAAGTGGCGCAGGCCTACTACACCGAACGCGCCTACGCCGAGCAGTACGCGCTGGCGCAGCAAACCTACGAAGCGCGCGCCCGCACCTACAAACTCACCCAGCAGCGCGCCGAAGTGGGCGCATCGTCGCGCCTCGACCTGCGCTCCAACGAAACGCTGATGGAAACCGCGCGCGCCGCCGCCCTCACGCTGGCGCGCCAGCGCGCGCAGGCGGAAAACGCACTGACGCTGCTGGTCGGCCAGCCACCGGCGTCGGCCGCCTCGGGCGCCATGCCGAGCGACGCGCAAATCGACGTCCTGAACGCGCTGCCGGCAGGCCTGCCGTCGGATCTGCTGTCGCGCCGTCCCGACATTCGCGCCGCCGAGCAGCGCCTGAAAGCGGCCAACGCCAACATCGGCGCCGCGCGTGCCGCCTTCTTCCCGCGTATCAGCCTGACGGCGGCGGTGGGCAGCAGCAGCCCGTCGCTGCATGGCCTGTTCGACAGCGGCTCCGGCAGCTGGTCATTCGCACCGCAACTGACGCTGCCCATCTTCGACGCCGGCCGCAACAGCGCCAACCTGACGTTGGCCGAAGTCCGCAAAAACCTCGCCGTAGCCGACTACGAAAAAACCATCCAGACCGCCTTCCGCGAAGTTGCGGACGCCTTGGCCGCGCGCGACTACCTGGGCGAACAAGTCAACGCCCAGCGCGCCGTGCAGGAAGCGCAAGCCGATCGCCTGAAACTGCTGCAACTGCGCTTCGACAACGGCGTGGCCAGCTCGCTGGACGTGCTGGACGCGCAACGCGAACTATTCAGCGCCCAGCAAACCCTGGTGCAAGCGCGCCTGCTGCGTACCACCACCGCCATCGACCTGTACCGCACCCTCGGCGGCGGCCTCAAGTAAAATCCGGGGTCAGTTCTTGCAATCCAACACGAACTCAGCTATTCCAATGCTGTGCTCGTGTTGGATTGCAAGAACTGACCCCGGGTTATTGGACATGTCATGAGTTCTCCTATCTCTATTCGTCTGGGCCAGCGCGCCCGCCAGCGGATTGCCGCCGAGGGCGTCCAGGCCGCCGATATCGCTATTGTTCCTGCCGCCGCCGGCGGTCCGAAAGGCCTGATCCTGCACGGGATGGATTGCTGGATGTTCGGCGAGTTTTTCAGGAACGCGCCGCGCCAGCGCCGCCTGGTCGGCGCATCCATCGGCGCCTGGCGCATGGCCGCTTCGGCGTTCCAGGACCCGGTCGCGGCGCATAAGCGGCTGGCGCGCCTGTATGCCAGCCAGCGCTATCCGGACAAGGTGACGCCCGCCTATGTCACGCGAACCTGCCGCGCCCTGCTCGACGAGCTGCTCGATGGCCGCGGTCATGAGGCGGTCAGTCATCCCGAGCATCACGTTTCGATTATCACCATGCGCGGCATCGGCGCGCTGGCGTCCACCAACGGCGCGCGCTGGCGCGAGATGGCTGGCTTCCTGCTGGCCGCCGCCGGCAACGCCGTGTCGCGCAAGCGCCTCGCGTCCTCCATGGAGCGCGTGATCTTTCACAATCAGCGCGACGACGCCCGCTGGCTGCGCGACGATTTCGACGCTTTCGCCGGCCACTTCGTCGGCCTGTCGCAAGAAAACCTGCGTGACGCGCTGCTGGCTTCCGGCTCCATCCCGCTGGTGCTGGAAGCGGTGACCAATATCGCCGGCGCGCCCGACGGCGCCTACTGGGACGGCGGCTTGATCGACTATCACCTGCACCTGCCCTATCAGCGCGATCCCGGCCTGGTGCTGTACCCGCACTTCAGCGATTACATCGTGCCCGGCTGGCTCGATAAGTCGATGCCGTGGCGGCGCGCACGCGACCAGGCGCTGGAAAACATGATTCTGGTCTCGCCATCGGCGGAATTTGTCGCCAGACTGCCCAACGCCAAGCTCCCCGACCGCAAGGACTTCAGGGTCTACGGCCAAAACCACGAACACCGCACGCGCGACTGGCTGCACGCCATCGGCGAGAGCGAACGCATGGCCGAGGCCTTCGCCCGCTGGTGCGAGCGGCCCGACCTCAAGCAGGCCGCCAGTTTTTAACCTGTTCCCAAACAGCAACACACCATACACTTCGGCGCCAGACAGGCGCATACTTGACTCCCGCTTTCTTCCTGGGAGTGAAGATCATGAATGCTCTGTCGCAGATGCGCATCGGTACCCGTCTCGCCATCGGTTTCGCCGTGGTCCTGTTGCTGGCCATCCTCGCCACCTCGGTGGCACTGGTCAATGCCAGCACCAACGCCCAGGCCACGCGCGCCATGATGGAGCAGCCGCTGGCCAAGGAGCGCCTCGTCTCCGACTGGTATGTGCTGATCTATTCCGCCATCGCCCGCACCGCGCTGATCGCCCGCAGCAGCGATGAAAAACTCTCCGACACCTTCGCCGAAGCTATCGCCAGCAGCACCAAGCGTGGCGGCGAATTGCTGGGCAAGATCAAGGAGCTGCTGGTCACTGATGAAGAGCGCAAGATTTACGAAGAGATCACAGAACTGCGCAACAAATACCAAAAAGCCAAGACCGATGTGATGAACGCCCGCAAAGGCGGCGATGCGGCCAAAGCCGAGCAGCTGTTCAAGGATGCGTTCTCGCCTTCCGCCGACGCCTACCAGAACCGCGTCAAGGATTTCCTCGGCATGCAGCGCAAGGCCATCGACGATACCGCCCACGCCATCGATGCCGCCAATGACCGCAGCAATACGCTGCTGCTGGTGCTGGCGGTGTTGATGGTGAGCATGGGTTCCGTGGCGGCGTGGATCATCACCCGTTCGATCACCGCGCCGCTTAAATCCGCCGTGGAAATCGCCACCACGGTCGCCAACGGCGACCTCACCACGCAGTTCACGCCGCAGACCAACAAGGATGAAATCGGCGATTTGATGAAGGCCCTGCGCGGCATGAACGATTCGCTGCGCACTGTGGTCAGCCAGGTGCAGATCGGCACCAACACCATCGCCACCGCGTCCAACGAAATCGCTTCGGGGAATATGGATCTGTCGCAGCGCACCGAGGAGCAAGCCAGCTCGCTGGAGGAAACCGCGTCGTCGATGGAGGAGCTGACCTCCACCGTGCGTCAGAATGCCGAGAACGCGCGGCAGGCCAACCAGCTGGCGCAGGCGGCATCCGATGTGGCCGAAAAAGGCGGCGCCATTGTCGGCCAGGTGGTCGATACCATGGGCTCCATCAACGATTCCTCGCGCAAGATTTTCGACATTATCAGTGTGATCGATGGCATCGCGTTCCAGACTAATATTCTGGCGCTGAATGCGGCGGTGGAGGCGGCGCGTGCCGGTGAGCAGGGACGCGGTTTCGCGGTGGTGGCGTCGGAGGTGCGCAATCTCGCCCAGCGCTCGGCCGCCGCGGCCAAGGAGATCAAGGAGTTGATCAGCAATTCGGTCGAGCAGGTGGATGCCGGCTCGAAGCTGGTGCAGCAGGCCGGCAGCACCATGGACGATGTGGTGTCCAGCGTGCGGCGCGTCACCGATATCATGGGCGAGATTACCTCGGCCAGCAGCGAGCAGAGTATCGGTATCGATCAGGTGAACACCGCCATCGGTCAGATGGATTCGGTGACGCAGCAGAATGCGGCGCTGGTGGAGCAAGCCGCCGCCGCCGCGGCCAGCATGCAGGAGCAGGCGGCGCGGCTGGCCGATGTGGCGTCGTCGTTCAAGCTGGGACACGATGGCTTGCACGGCGCGCTGTCAGCGCCGCCGGCACCGCGTGCCGCCCTGCGTTTTAACCCTTCAAAAACATCTCTTGCAAGTCATTGAGGAAGCGCTGGCCTAATTCGGTCGGCTTGATGATCTTGTAGTCGCGGTAGAGCAGCCCTTTGGCCTCTGCCGCGTTGAGCTGTTTCTCAATCGCGTTGATGCTCAGGCCGGTGCGCTCGCTGAACAGGTTCGGATCGAAACCGCCATGCAGGCGCAGGGTGTTGAGCATGAATTCAAAGCCCATGTCCTCGCGCTGGATCTCATACTCCTCCTGCACCGGCGCGCCTTGCCTGACCTGCTCCATATAAGCCTTGGGCTGCTTGTAGCGCGCCTGCCGCAGGATACGGTGCGGGAACGACAGCTTGGAGTGCGCGCCCGCGCCAATGCCGAGGTAATCGCCAAACTCCCAGTAGTTCAGGTTATGCCGCGCACGATGGCCTTCTTTCGCGTAGGCCGAAATCTCGTACTGGTTGTAGCCGTTGGCGGCGGTCAGCCCGGCGATCATGTCCTGCATGTCGGCGCTGGTGTCGTCGTCCGGCAGCGCGGGTGGATATTTGGCGAACAGCGTGTTCGGCTCCATCGTCAGATGGTAGAGCGACAGATGCGGCGGATTGAAGGCCATCGCCGTTTCCACATCCTTGCGCGCTTCTTCCAGCGTTTGCGACGGCAGCGCGTACATCAGGTCCAGATTGAAGTTGTCGAAGTTGGCCAGTGCGATTTCCACGGCGCGTTTCGCCTCGTTGTCGTCGTGGATGCGGCCCAGTGCTTTCAGGTGACGCTCGTTGAAACTCTGGATGCCGATCGACAGGCGATTCACGCCGCTGGCGCGGTAGGACTTGAACTTCTCCGCCTCGAAGGTGCCGGGATTGGCTTCCATCGTGATTTCGCAGTCGCTGTCCAGCGGCAGCAAGGTGCGCACGTCGGACAGCAGACGGTCCAACCCCGCCGCCGACATCAGGCTGGGGGTGCCGCCGCCGATGAAGATGGTGTAGATCTTGCGGCCCCAGATCAGCGGCAGCGCCATTTCCAGGTCGGTGCGCACGGCGTCCAGGTATTCCTGTTCCGGGAAGGCGCCGCCATCCTTGGCTTCGTGCGAGTTGAAATCGCAGTACGGGCACTTGCGCACGCACCAAGGAAAGTGGATGTACAGCGACAGCGGCGGCAACGCCGTCAGATTCAGCGCGCCGCCTTGCAGGTACTTCGCAGCGACACCCGCCGCTTCGCTGATGTCGGCCGTTGGCTTGCTGCCTTGCGTATTAGCGCCGACGATTTTAATCGGAATCATTTCAGCTTCTCTACCAATGCGCGCAGTGCCTGGCCGCGATGCGACAAGGCGTTTTTCTGTTCCGGCGCCAGCTCGGCCGCGCACTTGCCCAGCGATGGAATGAAGAAGTAAGGGTCGTAGCCGAAGCCGCCCTCGCCGCGCGGCGTGTCGACCATCACGCCATTCCAGCGGCCGTCGGCGATGATGGGTTGCGGATCGTCGGCGTGGCGCACGAACACCAGCACGCAGTAGTAGTACGCCGACTTGTCCTCATGCTTCGCCAGCTCGGCGATCATCTTCTCGTTGTTGCGCACGTCCGATTTCGGCTCGCCGGCAAAACGCGCCGAGTACACGCCCGGCGCGCCGCCCAGCGCGTTCACGCACACGCCGGAATCGTCCGCCAGCGCCGGAAGGCCGGTCAGGCGCGACGCGTGTCGGGCCTTTTGCAATGCATTTTCGACAAACGTGTGAAAAGGTTCATCCGCTTCGGGCACCTCGAATTCCCCCTGCGCGTGGACGGAAAAGCCCACGGTGGACAGCAATTCGTTGAATTCCTTCAGTTTGCCTTTGTTGTTGGAGGCGAGGATCAGGCGTTGGGTCATGATGTTCGGCTGCGTAAATTGAAGCCGACATTGTAAACCGTTTGCGCCTACGCCACCTTGAGCACAAGCTTGCCGTTGTTGGAACCGTCGAACAGCTTCTGAAAGGTCTCGGGGAAGGTGTCCAGTCCCGGCACCACATCCTCGCGGGTTTTCAGCTTGCCGGCCGCGATCCAGCCGGCCATGTCGGTGATGGCTTCCTTGGCGCGCGGGTAGTAGTCGGACACCATCACGCCCCGCAGCGTGGCCCGCTTGACCATGATTTGCAGGTAGTTGGCCGGCCCCTTGGCCGCTTCCAGATTGTTGTACTGCGAGATGGCGCCGCAGATCACCACGCGCGCATGCATGGCCAGGCGGCCCAGCACCGCATCGAGTATTTCGCCGCCGACGTTATCAAAGAAGACGTCCACGCCGTTCGGGCAATGCTGCGCCAGCGCCGCCGCCACGCTCTCGCTCTTGTAGTCGATGGCGGCGTCGAAGCCCAGTTCATCGATCAGGTAGCGGCACTTGTCGGCGCCGCCGGCGATGCCGACCACGCGGGCTCCCTTGATCTTTGCGATCTGCCCCACCGTCGCGCCCACCGCGCCGGCCGCGCCGGACACCACCACCGTGTCGCCCGGCCTGGGCTGGCCGACGTCGAGCAGGCCAAAATAGGCCGTCATGCCGGTCATGCCCAGTGTGCCAAGGAACAGCGGCAACGGCGCCAGCGAGGCGTCGACCTTGAACAGTCCCTGCCCGCTGGAGATGGCGTATTCCTGCACGCCCAGCAGGCCGGTCACATGATCGCCCACCGCGAAATAGCCGCTGCGCGAACGCACCACCTTGCCCGCCGCAATGGCGCGCATCACATCGCCGATGGCCACCGGCGGCATGTAGGAATTCTCGCTGGCGTTCATCCAGCCGCGCATCGCCGGGTCGAGCGAGATGTACTGTATTTGCACCAGCACTTCACCGTCGACGAGTTCGCGCACTTCCTCGCTGCCAAACGAGAAATCGCTACGCTTCACCGCGCCGGATGGGCGATGCTTGAGGCGGAACAGGTGGTTAATCATGTTGAACCTCCAACGCGAATCAAATGCCCAGTGATTGTTTTTGCAGCTTGATCAGGTCCGCGATGCCGGCCTGCGCCAGGTCCAGCAGGCGGTTCATGCCGGCGCGGTCAAAGGCCGCGCCTTCGGCCGTGCCCTGCACTTCGATGAAGTGGCCGGCGTCGGTCATCACCACGTTCATGTCGGTATCGCAGCCCGAGTCTTCGATGTAGTCCAGATCCAGCACCGGCGTGCCCTGATACACGCCAACCGAAATCGCCGCCACGAAATGCTTGAGCGGAATCGCCGGGATCGCACCGCGCGCCACCAGCTTGGAAAAGGCGTCATAGGCCGCCACCATGGCCCCGGTGATCGACGCGGTGCGGGTGCCGCCATCGGCCTGGATCACGTCGCAGTCGAGGTGCAGGGTGCGTTCGCCGAAGGCTTCCAGATCGAAGGCGGCGCGCAGCGAGCGGCCGATCAGGCGCTGGATTTCCTGCGTGCGGCCGGACTGCTTGCCCTTGGCCGCCTCGCGGTCCATGCGGCTGTGGGTGGAACGCGGCAGCATGCCGTATTCGGCGGTCAGCCAGCCCTGGCCTTTGCCCTTCAGGAAGCCAGGCACTTTCTCTTCGATGCTGGCGGTGCAAATCACCTTGGTGTCGCCGCATTCGATCAGCACCGAGCCCTCGGCGTGCTTGGTGTAGTCGCGGGTCAGGCGCAGGGCGCGCAGGGCGTCGACCGGGCGGCCGCTTGGGCGGGTAACAGAAGTCATACAGTTCCTTATTTGAGTATTTGGGAGGATTTTTCGATGGCACCGCGGATTTCCGCGATGGCCTTCTCAATTTCGTCGTCGTCGAAGGCATCCACCTCCGACGATGCCATTTCGGGCAGCGGCGTGTCGCGGATGGTGGTGCTGTGCAGGTCTTCCGGCAGCGTCTCGGTCGAGATGATGGTGGACGCCAGCGCATCCATGCTGTCCACCACCGAACTGCCCTGCCACATGATGGCCAGCGCGGTGACGTTGTCGCTGGTGTCGCCCGCAGCGCGCAGCGCGGCTTGCAGCATGTCCGGCACGGCGCGCACGACGGTTTGCGCTTGCAGCCGGCGCAGAATTTCATCGTCCGGCAGCATAGACCACAAACCGTCGGAACACAACAGCACCAGATCGCCCGGCAGCAGGCCGGCGCCGGCGCCCAGCTCCACCCGTGGCGGCGTGTCGGCGCCGAGGCAGTTCCACAGCTTGTTGCGGTCCGGATGGGTGGCGCGCTCGGACGGCAGCGCCAGGCCCTTGGCGATCAGGTTCTCCACATGCGAATGGTCGCGCGTACGGCCGAGGATTTGCCCGCCGCGCATCCAGTACAGGCGCGAGTCGCCGCAGTGCGCCCAGGTAGCCGTGTTGTGCTGGATCAGGCAGGCGACGATGGTGGTGCGCGGGGTTTCCGGCAGCTGGTGCGCGTGACGGTACTGGTGGATGTCGCGGTGCGCGGCCTGCAAGGCCTCTTCCAGGAAGCGCTGCGGCTTTTTCACGTAGGGCTGCGCCTGTTGCTGGAACATGGTGGAAATGGTTTGCAGCGCCACGCTGGCGGCGATCTCGCCGCGCAAATGGCCGCCCATGCCGTCGGCCAGCACCAGCAGCAACGCGTCGCGCGTGAAACTGTAGCCCATGCGGTCCTGATTGACCTTGCGGCCGCCGATATGGCTTTCCTGATACACGGAGAATTGCATGGTTCAGTCCTTGTCGAGTCAGACCAGGGTGTCCGGGCCGGCCTTGGCGCGCGCGCCGCCGCCCAGCCGTCCCACCAGCCCGCGCAGCTTGTCCATCACGCTGGGCGGCTGCGGCGCCGGCGGCACGGCGGCCGGCGCCTTCGCTTGCAGCACCTTCTGCAAGGCGAACAGGCTTTGCGGCCGCGCCAGTGGATCGATCTGCAAACACCAGCGCACCAACGCCACCAGCTCGGGCGAATACTGGCCTTCCAGCTTGTCAAAATGCCCTGCCATCTTGTCCCCGGTCTTGCGCTGGTCGGCCGGCTGCGGCGGCGAGCCGACCATGCAGGCGAACATGGAGGCGCCGATGCTGTAGATATCCGTCCACGGCCCCATGCCGGTCTTGGCGTACAGCTCCGGCGGGGCGAAGCCGGGGGTGTACATCGGCGTCAGGGTCGGCATGTCGGTGTTGACGGTCTGGCGCGCCGCGCCGAAGTCCAGCAGCATCGGCGTGCCGTCGGTGCGCAGGTAGATATTGGCCGGTTTCAGGTCAAGGTGCAGCAGCTTGTTGGCGTGGACTTCGCGCAGCCCCTTCACCACCTGCGTGAAAATCGTGCGGATGAAAAGTTCACCTACTTTCACGCCCTTGCCGCGCTGCCGCTGGATATGCTCTTGCAGCGAATGGCCGGACTCGTAGGCCATCACCATATAAACCGTTTCATGCGCGCGGAAGAAATTCAGCACGCTGACCACATTGGGGTGGGAGATGCGGGCCAGCGCCCGGCCCTCTTCGAAAAAGCACTTGAGGCCGATGCGGAACACCGGCAGATTGGCCTTGGAGACGGCCGGCACCAGCTCGCCTTCCTGCCGCAGTGCCAAAGAACTAGGCAGATATTCCTTGATGGCCACCGCCACGCCCTCACTATCGTACGCAAGGTAAACAATACTGAACCCACCGGACGCAATTTTCTTTACAATGCGATATCCAGCAATTTCCAGACCATCTGGTAGGGGGGCGTTGTTTTGTGCGGCCATAAGGTTCCTCGCCTCGACAACCGGATTGTGTGGATAAATCACTGTTTTGTAAAGATTAAATCGGGGATATCCATTGAGCATTTCGAGCATGACGGGCTACGCGGTCGCCACCAGTGAAAGTGCGGCGGGAACACTGACCATCGAGATCAAGAGCGTGAATTCGCGCTTCCTGGACTTGCAGTTCCGAATAAACGACGATTTGCGCGCCCTTGAACCCGATTTACGCTCGGCGATCATGGCTGCCATCACGCGTGGCAAAGTCGAGCTGCGCCTGAGCTTTGGCCGCAAGGCCGCGACCGCCGGCTCGCAGGCGCTGAATCTGCCCCTATTGACCGAATTGCAACGCTTGCAGGGCGAAGTGAGCGGCCTGTTCCCCGGCGTGCAAACGATGTCGGTTGCCGAGCTGCTGCGCTGGCCGGGCGTGATCGAAGAGGCGCAGATTGGCCAGGAGTCGCTGCAAGCCGACGTGGCCGCCCTCACCGCCCGCACCGTGGAAGCATTCGTGCTGAGCCGCCAGCGCGAGGGCGCGGCGCTGGAAACCATGCTGCTGTCGCGGATCGAGGCCATGGAAGGCATCGTCAAGCGCATCACGCCGCTGATTCCGCAGGTGGTGGCGGCGTTCCAGCAGAAAGCCGTGGAACGCATGCAGGATGCGCTGGGGCTGGCTTGCCAAGGCTCGAATTCGGCGCTGTCGCGCCAGGATGCGCTGGAGCGGATTCGCCAGGAAGTGATCTTGTACGGCATCCGCATCGACGTGGCGGAAGAGCTGGGCCGCCTGTCGGCGCACCTGTCCGAAACCCGTCACATCCTGAAAAAAGGCGGCCAGGTCGGCAAGCGCCTGGACTTCATGATGCAGGAGCTGAACCGAGAGGCCAACACGCTGGGCGCCAAGGCCTCGGTCAAGGAGCTGGCCGACGCTTCGATGGAACTCAAGCTGCTGATCGAGCAGATGCGGGAACAGGTTCAGAACCTGGAATAAACAAAGGAGCTTCGGCTCCTTTTTTATTATCCCGATTATCCATCCATATGCATAAAGTATTCGTCTTTAGCCTGTTTATCCATGACTCGGGGCGCGCTACAGTGAAGCCATTCCAACTTCCACTGAAAGCGAAACATCATGAAAAACGCCAGCCAATTACTGCATGCCTACCTCGACAACATCCAGAACCCCGCCGCCGCCGCGGCCCTGTTCGCGGACGACGGCGTGCTGGAACTGCCGACGCTGTCCTCGCTGGGCATCAACGCCCGCGCGGTCGGCCCGGCCGCGATCGAAGCCTTCATCGGCGGCCTGCTGAAAAACGTGCCGGACTTCCGCTTCAAGGACGTGCAGCTGTTCATCGACACCGAAGACAAGGTGTTCGGCGAATACAGCGTGGAAGCCAAGGTGCTCTCGACCGGCAAGGTCTACAAACAAACCTACGCCGGCATGCTGGCGGCCGAGAACGGCAAAATCAAACACCTGCGCGAAGCCCTCGACACCCTCGCCGCCGCCAAGGCCTTCAGCCCAGACTGACCTGGTTGAGTTTGAGGACCTGGATGTCAGCTTTGCCGCCGACGGTTTTCACCAGTTCCAGGAAATGCGGCGTGGTTTCGTGTTCGGCCAGCGCCGCTTCGTCGCGCCACGCTTCCAGCATGACGAAGCTGGCGTGGTTGCCCAGATCGATGTGCAGGTCGTAGCGCAGGCAGCCGGCTTCCGCGCGGCTCGGCGGTACCACTTTTTCCAACGCCTCGCGCACCAGCACTTCGTGGCCCTCTTTGGCGGTGATGGTGGCAACGACGATCAGGTCTTTCATGCTATATCCTTGGCAGACTAAAACTTCGATACTATCAGGAGACGCAGAATGGCGCAGATCAGGGCTGGCATCGGCGGTTGGGACTTTGCGCCGTGGCGCGATACCTTTTATCCCAAGGACGTGCCGATCAAGAAGCAGCTGGAATACGCCAGCGCGCAAGTGACCAGCATCGAAATCAACGGCACCTTTTACCGCTCCGCCAAGCCCGAGCACTTCGCCAGCTGGGCCGAAAAAACGCCCGACGATTTCATCTTCTCGGTCAAGGCCACGCGCTACGCCACCAACCGCAAGGTGCTGGCCGAGGCCGGCGAATCCATCGAACGTTTCATGCAGAGCGGCCTCACCGAACTGGGCGACAAGCTCGGCCCCATCCTGTGGCAGCTGGCCGCCACCAAAAAGTTCGATGCCGATGACATCGAAGCGTTCTTCAAGCTGCTGCCGCCCAAGCTCGGCAAGCGCAAGCTCCAGCATGTGCTGGACGCCCGCCACGACAGCTTTCTCAACGACGACTACCTCAAGCTGGCGCGCAAGCACAAAGTGGCTACCGTCATCACCGACTCGCCGAAATTCCCGCACTTTGAAGACATCACCGGCGAGTTCGTCTACGCCCGTTTGATGGATGCGCAAAGCGACATCGAAACCGGCTACAGCAAGCCGGCCTTGAAGCAGTGGAGCAAGCAGGCCAAGGACTGGCAACAGCAGGCCAAGTCGGGACAGGTGTACGTCTACTTCATCAACGGCGCCAAGGAACGCGCGCCCGCCGCGGCGCAGCATTTCCTCTCCCTGCTGTAAATTGAACTCCGGCCATTGCTCTTGGTAAAATACATCTTTGGGCGTCGTGTTTCGCCGCCCGCTGACGTTTTAGAAAGATCACCATGAGCTCAACCAACGCATTTGCGGGCAGCCTGTTTGTTGTGGCCGCGCCGTCCGGCGCCGGCAAGTCGACGCTGGTCAACGCGCTGCTGGCCAAGGAACCGACCATCAAGCTGTCGATCTCCACCACCACCCGCGCGCCGCGTCCGGGCGAAACCCACGGCAAGGAATACTACTTCACCACGGCGGACGATTTCATCGCCCGCACCAAGCAAGGCGAGTTCCTGGAGTGGGCCGAAGTGCACGGCAATTACTACGGCACCTCGCGCCTGATGGTGGAAGAACAGATGAAGACCGGCACCGACGTGCTGCTGGAAATCGACTGGCAGGGCGCGCGCCAGGTCAAGAAATTGTTCCCGCAGGCGGCCGGCATTTTCATCCTGCCGCCATCCATCGCCGCGCTGGAACAACGCCTGAACAAACGCGCCACCGACGAGCCGCACGTGATCACCAAACGCCTGCTGGCGGCAGGCGGCGAAATCGCCCACGCCCCCGAGTTCGAGTATGCTATTATCAACGAAGAATTCGACGTAGCGCTGTCGGAACTGACGGCGATCGTCCGAGCGGCCCGTTGCCGGTTTGCGCAACAAGCGGCACGCAACGCCTCGCTCTTTGCCCAGTTGGGCATCCACGCTGAATAAATAAATACACAAGATTTTTAGGAGTTACTAGATGGCCCGCATTACGATTGAAGATTGTCTGAAAAACGTACCTAACCGTTTCCAGCTGACCCTGGCCGCGACCTACCGCGCACGCCAACTGCTGCAAGGCCACACCCCCAAGGTGGAAGCCAAGGACAAGCCTACCGTCGTCGCCCTGCGTGAAATCGCAGCCGGCAAAGTCGGTCTGGAAATGTTGAAAAAGGTCCCAATGTAAGTTGGGACCGCGTTCCCGAACAATGTGAATGATGCGGTTTAGCAGTAGTATTGGACATTCTCATCGAGACGGAACGCAAACGTATGAATCTGATCCCCGCAGATCCTACAGTGAGTGACAAGCCCGCGCGGGCGAAAAGGCCGGCCCGGCAGCCGGCCGCAGTCATGTCCGGATCGGCCGCGGGCGATAACGCCTCCGCACCACCTGCTCCACCCTCCGCACCTCCCGTGATTTCCTCGTCGCCTTTGGCCACGCCTCCCGCCATGACGGCCGGTGTCGCGTCGGTATCCCATTTGTCTGAAAAACTGGCCGAATACATGAACGCTGCCGACCTGAAAAAGGTCAAGGAAGCGTATCGCTTTTCGGACGAAATGCACCTCGGCCAGCTGCGCAAATCGGGCGAGCCTTACATCTCGCATCCGATCGCGGTGGCCGAAATCTGCGCCGACTGGAAGCTGGACGCGCAAGCCATCATGGCCGCGCTGCTGCACGATGTGATGGAAGACCAGGACGTCAAGAAGGAAGAGCTGATCGAGCGCTTCGGCGCGCCGGTGGCCAACCTGGTGGACGGCCTCTCCAAGCTGGAGAAAATCGAGTTCCAGAGCCAGATCGAGGCGCAGGCGGAAAACTTCCGCAAGATGCTGCTGGCCATGGCCTCGGACGTGCGCGTGATCCTGATCAAGCTGGCCGACCGCCTGCACAATATGCGCACCATGGAGGTGATGAAGCCGGCCGCCAAGGCGCGCATCTCCAAAGAGACCATGGAAGTGTACGTGCCGATCGCGCACCGGCTCGGCCTCAATAATATTTACCGCGAATTGCAGGACCTGTCGTTCGCCCACCTGTTCCCGCTGCGCTACCGCACCCTGGCCAAGGCGGTGAAGGCGGCGCGCGGCAACCGCCGCGAGGTGGTCAAGAAAATCCTCGAATCGGTCAAGAACACGCTGGCCATGGCCAATATCGAGGCCGAGGTGTACGGCCGCGAAAAAACCCTGTACGGCATCTACAAGAAGATGCGCAGCAAGCACCTGTCGTTCTCGCAGGTGCTGGACGTGTACGGCTTCCGCGTGGTGGTGGACAGCTTCCCGAATTGCTATGTCGCGCTCGGCACCCTGCATTCGCTGTACAAACCGATGCCGGGCAAGTTCAAGGATTACATCGCGATCCGCAAGCTGAACGGCTACCAGTCGCTGCACACCACGCTGATCGGCCCGTACGGCACGCCGGTCGAGTTCCAGATCCGCACGCAAGAGATGCACCGCACCGCCGAATCGGGCGTGGCGGCGCACTGGCTGTACAAGAATGGCGAGGCGAATATGTCGGACTTGCAGCAGCGTACCCACGCCTGGCTGCAATCGCTGCTGGACATCCAGCAGCAGACCGGCGACTCGGCCGAATTCCTCGAACACGTCAAGGTCGACCTGTTCCCGGATTCGGTCTACGTGTTCACGCCCAAGTCCAAGATCATCGCGCTGCCGCGCGGCGCCACGCCGATCGACTTCGCGTACGCCATCCACACCGGGATTGGCGACCACACGGTGTCGGTCACCATCAACAATGAACCGGCCTCGCTGCGCACCGAGCTGCGCAACGGCGACATCGTCGAGATCGTGACCGACTCGGCCTCGCGGCCGAGCCCGAGCTGGCTGTCGTTCGTCCGCACCGGCAAGGCGCGTTCGGCGATCCGCCATCACCTGCGCACCATCAATCTGCCGGAATCGATCGCGCTGGGCCAGCAGTTGCTGTCGCACGCGCTGTCCTCGCTGGGCATCAGCCCGGACCTGGAGGAACACCTGACCGAGCGCCTGCTGAAGGAATCGAGCGCCAAGTCGCTGGACGAGCTGTATGCCGACATCGGCGTCGGCAAGCGCATGGCGGCGCTGGTGGCGCGCCACATCTTCGGCCTGCGCGGCGGCGAATCGGCCAGCGCGCCGGTCGACCACAACAGCGCGGCCGAGCTGGACCCGGTCACCATCTGCGGCAGCGAGGGCGTGTCGGTGCAGCTGGCGCCGTGCTGCCTGCCGATCCCGGGCGACTCCATCATCGGCCAGCTGCGCCGCGACCAGGGGCTGCTGGTGCACACGGCCGACTGCACGCAGGCCAAGCGCCAGAAGGCCAAGGAGCCGGACCGCTGGATCGCGGTCAAATGGGGCACGGAACTGAACCGCCGCTTCGACAGCCGCATCAAGCTGTTGATCAACAACGAAAAAGGCATCCTGGCGCGCGTGGCGGCCGAGATCGGCGAAGCGGACGCCAACATCACGTACGTCGGCATGGACGAGGACAAGGAACACGTGCTGCACCAGCTGCGCTTCACGGTGCAGGTCAAGGACCGGGTGCACCTGGCCGGCCTGCTGCGCAACGTGCGCCGCGTGGCCGGCGTCAACCGCATCCTGCGCGAGCGCAGCTGAGCAGCTAGCCCTGGCGCGGGCCGGACCGGCGGCGCCGCGCCAGCGCGCCCGCCGCCACCAGGCCCGACAGCAGCATCGCCCAGCCCGCCGGTTCCGGCACCGCCGTCACCGAGTTGATCCAGGCCAGATGCGAATAGGTCGCGGTGGAGCCGGACAGATCGCCGTAGCCGGACAGGTTGCTGACGCTGGCGTCGCAACCGCTCAGATTGAAATTGGGGCACATGTCGCTGCCCTGGAAACCCCAGGAATGCACGCCCGACAGCAGCCACTCGCTGCCATTCCAGACGAAGTCGCCGCCGCCCGAATCGCCGGCCGCCGCCAGCGCCTCGTTCGCGCCCAGGCCGCTGCCGCTGCGCCAGCCATTGCCGGTGGCATCGGCGATGCGGCCCAGGGTGTTGTGGGCGGCGCTGCCGTCGTCAAAGTCGCTCATGTAGGTGGCGCCCGGCGCGTAGTAGGCCGGGTCGTAGCCCCAGTTGTCGACCGCCTGGCCGCTGATCCGGTTGAAGTTGTCGCTGTCGACGTCGAAGGTGTTATAGCCGTAATGCCCCCAGGCGCGCTCGCCCCAGTTCTGTTCACTGTCGCCGCCGCCCGGCCCGGAGGTGCCGTAGCCGGCCATCAGGTAATCCTTGCCGACGTCATTGGTGGTGCTCAGGTGGTAGCCCTGGATGGTGGTGACGGCCTGGTCCAGCTTGAGGATGGCGATGTCGGCGCCGGTGTCGAGGTCGCCGTTCCAGCGCGGATTCACATAGGCGCCGGTCAGCGCCACGCTGCGGCTGACCTTGACGCTGCCGCCGGCCCAGCCGAAGTCCACCTTCATGGACGAGAAATCATCGGCGCAATGGGCGGCGGTCAGCACATACTGGCCGCCCGCCAGCAAGGACCCGGAGCAGGCCCAGCTGCCGCTGGCGTTGGTGTAGCTCAGCCGTGCCACGCCGTCCAGCGCGCCGGCGACGCCATTGAACACCTGACCCGGCACGAAGCGCCAGTCCGACGGCGCGGAGGTGTTGGCCGTGAGCGGCGTCAGCGAGGCGGCCTGGTTGGCGTGGGCGGCCGGGATGGCGATCAGCGCCGCCACCACGGCGGCCAGCTGCAAGGATTTCGATTCGGTCATCAACATTGTCCTGATAAAAATAACATGGTTGCCAGCCTAGCATTGTTATCAGAAAAAGCATGTCGGGATATCCTGATAGTAGGATAGGGAAAACCACAGTGGCGCGCTCACTTGTGGTCGAACGGGTCGTACCAGTAGGCCTTGTTGGCCAGCGGTGTCTGCGGCGACAGCAAGGGATTGTCCAGCCTGAAGACGCGGCGCTTGCGCAGGTTGATCTTGTCGATCAGCTCGTCATAAAAATCATGGAAGATCTGGTCGAAGCGGCCGTCGGCGATCAGCTGCCGCAGGCCGTATTCCAGCCGCTCCGCCAGCCGCGGCTGGCCGGGCGTCACGAAGAAGTAGCGCGGCAGCGGGAAATAAATCGCCAGGCTGCGCTCCACCTCCAGGCCGGGGAAGGTCGGCGCGTACGCGGCCTGCTCGAACAGCGCCTCCTCTATCCCGCGCGGAAAATGCTCGAAGCGGTGCGCCGCCAGCATGCTGTGCAGGCCGGCGGTGGAATTCCCCTGGGCCACGTCGAAACCGGCATGCAGGAACACCGCCGTCGAACTCCATTGCCGCCCCGCCCCCAGCGGCAGCCGCTTGAGCTGCTCCAGCGTGGTGATGGCGCTGAACTGCGCCTGCTTGCTGCCCGTAATCAGCGAAATGCGGTAGCCGGAGATGCCCTTGTCGACCGGAATCCGGATCGGAATCAGGCCGCGCTCCCATTCCTGCGAGGTGATCTGCGCGCTAAGATTGACCAGTTCGCCTTTCTTCATTTCCGACAGCAGGCGGTCGCGCTCCATGCCCAGCGGCGAGCGGCGCAGCTCGTAGGCGCCGTACCGGGCGCTGGAGGCCTCCAGCGCCGCGTTCAGCAGCAGCAAGGTGTAGCGATCGCGGCTGTCCGGCCGGCTGAAATTGTGATCGATCACATAGACATCGCGGGCCGCCCCCTGCGGCCGGCCCGGCAAGGCCAGCAGGCAAAGCAGCGCGCCGGCCACACGGCGGCGCTTGATCAGGGACGAACGCATCATGATGTTCTATTTTAATACGGCAGATACCAGTATGCCTTGTTGGACAGCGGCGTCCGCGGCGATAGCTGCGGATTGTCGATGTGGAAGATGCGGCGCTTGCGCAGGCCGGCTTTTTCGATCAGGCCGTCGTAGAATTCATGGAAGATCTGGTCGAAGCGGCCGTCGGCGATCAATAGCTGCATGCCGTATTCCAGCCGCTGCGCCAGCCGCTTTTGCCCGCCGCCCAGGAAGAAGTAGCGCGGCGACGGCACGTACAAGGCCAGGCTGCGCTCCAGGCTCAGGGTCGGGAAGTTGCCCACATAGGCGGCCTGCTCGTAGATGGCCTCGTCGATCGAACGCGGAAAGTGCTGGAAGCGTCCCGCCGCCAGCATGCCGTGCAGGCCCGCCGAGCCGCTGCCCTCCACCACATGGAAACCGGCCTGCCGGTAGGTGGCGGTCAGGCTCCACTGGCGCCCGCTGCCCAGCGACAGCGCCTTGAGCTGCTCCAGCGTGCGCACCGCGCTGAACAGATCCTGGTTGCGGCCGTCGATCAGCGACAGGCGGTAGCACGAGATGCCCTTGTCGATCGGGATGCGGATCGGGATCAGCTTTTGCTCCCACTCCAGCGAGGTCACCTGTCCGCTCAGGTTGACCAGCTCGCCCTTGAGCATTTCCTGCAACAACCGGTCGCGCTCCATGCGCAGCGGCGCCACGCGGAATTCATACGGGCCATATTTCGCGCTGGACGCCTCCAGCGCCGCCGCCACCAGCCGCAGGGTGTGGCTGTCGCTAAAGCTCGATTTGCTGGAGTTCATGTCGAGGATGTAGACATCGGCCGCGCGCGCCAGCCCGTGCCAGCCCGCCAGCGCCAGCACCCACCAGGCGCTTTTAATCAGCCACCGGCGCAGGATAGCTCACCTCCAGGATGTCCAGCTGTTCCACCCCGTGCGGCGCCTGGAAGGTGATGGTGTCGCCCTCGCGCGCCTTGGTCAGGGCGCGCGCCACCGGCGCCACCCAGCTGATCTTGCCGTTCAGCGGATCGAGCTCGTCGATGCCGACGATGGTGATGGTGCGCTCCTCGCCGTCCTGGTTGCTGTAGGTGACGGTGGCGCCAAAGAACACCTGATCGCTGCCGTGGTGCGCGCTGGGGTCGACGATGAAGGCCGAGTCCAGGCGCTTGGTCAGGAAGCGGATGCGGCGGTCGATTTCGCGCAGGCGGCGCTTGCCATAGATATAGTCGCCGTTTTCCGAGCGGTCGCCGTTGGAGGCGGCCCAGTGCACGATCTTCACCACTTCCGGCCGCTCGACGTCGATCAGCTGCAACAGCTCATCCTTGATGCGCTGGTAGCCTTCCGGCCGGATGTAATTCTTGGCGCCAGCCGGGATCGCCAACGCCAGCGCCGCCGCTTCGTCGTCCTCGTCGCCGTCCGGTTCTTTTACAAAAGCTTTATTCATGCGGCCTATTGTAACGGCTTTCACGTATCATGCTGGCAAAGGAACAAGCATGAAATTATTCCACCGTTTTCAACGCGGACTGCTGGCGCCGCTGGTCTACCTGGCCGCGTTGCTGCTGTTGCTGGAAGACTGGCTGTGGGACCTGGGCACGCGCCTGATGAACCGGCTGGCGCGCTGGCCGCCGCTGCACCGGCTGGAAGCAGGGATTTGCCGGCTCGGCCCGCGCGCCGCGCTGGTGCTGTTCGTGCTGCCGGCCATCCTGCTGTTTCCGGTCAAGCTGTTGGCGCTGTGGGGCATGGCGCACGGTCATCCGCTGCTGGGCCTGGGCGTGATCGTGCTGGCCAAGCTGGGCGGCGCGGCGGCGGTGGCGCGGCTGTATCTGCTGACCCGGCCGGTGCTGCTGACCATGGTCTGGTTCGCCGCCCTGCTGGCCTGGTTCCTGGCCCTGAAGGAACGCTGGATCGAACGGCTGCGCGCCACCCGCGCCTGGCGCCGCTGCGAGGCGCTGCGCAAGGCCGTGCGCCACTGGCGCCTGCACGCCGCGCCGCGGCCCGGCAGCTGGACCGCGCGCTTCCGCCGCCTGCTCAAGCGCTTCCGCCGCCGCGGGCCGACACGGTAGAATGACAGGATGAGCGTCGATCATCCCACCCTGTTAGCCGAACTGGAGCAAGTGCGCGCGCGCTTTGCCGCGATCGTCTCCAACACGCCGGGACTGGTGTACCAGTTCGTGCTGCACGCCGACGGCACGGTCAGCTTCCCCTACCTGAGCGAGGGGTGCCTGGCCCTGCTGGGCCTGACCGCCGCCGAGCTGCACGCCCAGCCGCAGCGCTTCCTGGCCCTGATCCTGGAGGACGACCGCCAGTCCTACCTGGACGCCATGCGCGCCTCGGCCAACGCGCTGTGGAGCTGGAACTGGGAGGGCCGCATCTGGGTCGACGCCTGGAAGGACGTCAAGTGGATCAACCTGCGCTGCACGCCGCACGCGCTGGACGGCGGCGCGGTGCGCTGGGACGGCATCATGACCAATATCACCGACAGCAAGCTGGAGCAGCTGGAAGTGCGCCATTCGCGCGCCCGCCTGGCCGAGCTGAGCGCCCACACCGACCGCGTCAAGGAACAGGAGCGCACCCGCATCGCGCGCGAGATCCACGACGAGCTGGGCGGCAACCTGACCGCCATCAAGATGGCGGTGGCCATGCTGGCCGCGCGCCTGGAACAGGCCGAGCCGGCCCTGCGCGAAAAAACCGACTACGTCGACGCCCTGGTCGACCGCACCATCGACGCGGTGCACCGCATCGCGCTCGACCTGCGCCCGGCCCTGCTCGACCTCGGGCTGGTGGCGGCGCTGGAATGGCAGGTCAGGGAATTCGGCAAGCAGACCGGCATCGCCAGCAGCTTCAGCGCCAACCACCGCGACGTCGGCCTCGACGACGACCAGGCCACCGCCCTGTTCCGCATCGCCCAGGAGGCGCTGACCAATATCGCCAAGCACGCCCACGCCAGCAAGGCCAGCGTGAAGCTGGCGCGGCTGCGCCACCACGTCAGCCTCAAGATCAGCGACAACGGCGGCGGCATCCGCGCCGCCGACCGCGCCAAGGCCGATTCCTTCGGCCTGCGCGGCATGGCCGAACGGGCGCGCGCGCTGGGCGGCACCCTGACGCTGAGCCACGCCAGCGGCGGCGGCACGGTGGTGGCGATTAAAATTAAGCGCGATACCGTGCGCGACAGCCTCATCGCGGCCGCCGCGGACGCTACAATAGCGGAAGAGAAATAATGCACGGGAATTCATGACTGAGAAATCCATCATCAAGGTCTTCATCGCCGACGACCACGCCATCGTGCGCGAGGGCTTGAAACAAATCCTGGCCGAGACGCGCGACATCGTGGTGGCCGGCGAGGCGGAAAACGGGCTGGACGCCATCAAGCTGTTCCGCAAGGCCGGCTGCCAGGTGATGCTGCTCGATATCTCGCTGCCGGACCGCAACGGCATCGAGGTGCTCAAGCAGATCAAGAAGGAAAAGCCGGAGCTGGCGGTGCTGATGCTGTCCATGCACCGCGAGGACCAGTACGCGCTGCGCGCGCTCAAGGCCGGCGCGGCCGGCTATCTGACCAAGCAAAGCGCGCCGAAGGAACTGGTCAACGCCATCCGCCAGGTGGCGGGCGGCCTCAAGTACATCAGCGCGGCGCTGGCGCAGGAACTGGCCAACCACGTGGGCGACGAGCACGCGGCGCCGCTGCACGAAACCCTGTCCGACCGCGAATACCAGACCCTGACCATGATCGCCTCCGGCAAGACGGTGGGCGCCATCGCCAGGGAATTGTCGCTGTCGGTCAAGACCGTGAGCGAGTACCGCGCGCGCCTGCTGGTGAAAATGAAGCTGAAAAACAGCGCCGAACTGACCCATTACGCCATAAAAAACCAACTGATCGAATAAGCGGAGTTAAGATAGTTATACACGGATGAAAGCCACCTTCCCGCCCCTTATTCGAGTATTGCCGGCCGGACAGCTCGCTTATCATAGACGTAATTGGTAATTCATTAAGAGGCCCGCGCGTCACCATGTCCAGCAAACCATCCACTCCCGAGCAGAACCCGGCCGACATCGCACGCGAGGCGTTCCGCCGCCTGGCCGTGCGCCGCATCGCGCCGACGCCGGAAGCCTACCGCGACATTTACAACGAAATCGCCGGCATCGCCCCGGCGCCGGCCGCCACCGCCCCGGCCCCGCTGGGCAGCGCCGATCCGGGCCCGGAATCGGTGCTCAGCCAGTTTGCCGCGCGGCTGACGGAAAACACCGGCGACCTGGCCGAATTCGGCCGCCGCTTCAACCGCGCGGTCAAGTCGCGCGACTGGGAAGCCTATGCGCGCGCGCTGTCGCAGCTGGTCGAGAAGCATTTCGTGGCGCCCAAAAAAGGCATCGAGGTGGCCGGCCTGCCCGGCGAGGAAAGCGAGCAGACCCGCACCCTGCGCGACCTGCTGAGCCGCACCCTGACCTTTGCCGTGGCCTCGCTGCTGAGCGGGGCGCCGGTGCTGGTGGCCGAGGCCGAATCGCTGGGCGCGGCCACCAAGCTGGCGCACAGCGAGGAGGCGCTGGCCGAGATCGCCGTGCGCCTGAAACAGCTGTGCTACCAGATCGAGTTGCGCGGCGGCGACAGCGGCGAGCAGCAGGAATTGCTGCTGCGCCTGTTCAAGCTGCTGCTGGAAAACGTCAGCGAGCTGCTGGACGACGACAGCTGGCTGCGCGGCCAGATCGAGGCGGTGCAAAACCTGATCGCCGGCCCGCTGGACGTGCGCGCGCTGGAGGAGGCCACCCGCAGCCTGAAGGAAGTGATTTATAAACAAGGCCAGCTCAAGCACAGCCTGGCGGACGTCAAGCTCACCGTCAAGAACATGATGATGACCTTTATCGACCGCCTCGGCCAAGTGGCGGCCTCGACCGGCGACTTCCACGAGAAGATCGGCGGCTATTCGGAAAAGATCAGCAAGGCCGACAATATCGCCGAGCTCAACAGCATCCTCGACGAGGTGCTCAAGGAAACCCGGCTGGTGCAGAACGAGGCGCTCAAGGCGCGCGACAAGATGATGCTGGCCAAGCAGGAGGTGCAGGACGCCGAGGCGCGCATCCACACGCTGGAGGCCAAGTTGCAGCACTTGAGCGAGCTGGTGCGCGAAGACCAGCTGACCGGCAGCCTCAACCGCCGGGGCCTGGACGATGTGTTCGAGCGCGAGACCGCCCGCGCCGACCGCCGCGGCACGCCGCTGTGCATCGCCGTGCTGGACCTGGACGACTTCAAGAAGCTCAACGACACCTACGGCCACATCGCCGGCGACGCCGCCCTCAAGCACCTGGTGAAGATCGTCAAGGACACGCTGCGCTCGATGGACGTGATCGCCCGCTTCGGCGGCGAGGAATTCCTGATCCTGATGCCGGAAACCACGGTGGAGGCGGCCGCCTCCACCATGACCCGGCTGCAACGCGAGCTGACCAAGCACTTCTTCCTGCACGATAACGAGAAGGTGCTGATCACCTTCTCGGCCGGCGTCGCCCTGCGCCGCCCCAACGAGGAGCAGACCGAGCTGGTCAAGCGCGCCGACAAGGCCATGTACACCGCCAAGCAGACCGGCAAGAACCGGGTGGTGGTGGCCGAATAGGCCGCCGCCGCCCCCTCGGCGTCGCGCCCGGCCCCCGCGCCGGGCTTTTTTTCGCCTTTCGCGGCCGCAAATAAATTTTTTTTCGCCCTAAAGTTTCTTTTTTTGACGTCGTTTAGACGCTCATGCGCAGCGAACTTTAGCCCCGAAGGGAAAAATTTTCCGGCGTTTTCTCCCTAAACTTTCCACATGGGAACCCGTTACCGAGAATAACTGCGGTTTGATTGCTTCGGAAACAGAGAGGCAAACCAAGGGGAAATGAGGCACCCGGCCCACAATAAGTAGCACCAGTTTGGAGAAACATCATGGCACAAGTCATCAACACCAATGTTGCATCGCTGAATTCGCAACGTAATCTGACCTCCTCGCAAGCCAACCTGTCGACGTCGCTGCAACGCCTGTCGTCCGGTCTGCGCATCAACAGCGCCAAAGACGACGCTGCTGGCCTGGCTATTTCCGAGCGTTTCACGTCGCAAATTCGCGGCAACACCACGGCCGCCCGTAACGCCAACGACGGTATCTCGCTGGCGCAGACGGCCGAGGGTGGCTTGAGCACCGCCGGCGATCTGCTGCAACGTATCCGCGAACTGGCAGTCCAGTCCGCCAACGGCACCAACTCGGATTCCGACCGCAAGTCGATCCAGAACGAGGTATCGGCCCTGTCGCAGGAGCTGGACCGCGTGGCCAACACCACCCAGTTCAACGGCCAGAACGTGCTGGACGGCTCGCTGACCTCGTCGCAGTTCCAGGTCGGCGCCAACTCGGGCCAGACCATCAACGTCGGCATCCAGTCGGCCAAGGCCACCGACATCGGCAACAACACCCTGAAGTCGGTGCTGGACGGCGGCGCCACCAACTCGTCGTCGGCCACCACCACCGGTAGCAACGCCATCACCGCGCAAAACCTGACCTTCACCTCGGGCACCGGCACCACCACCAACGTCAAGGTCGACCTCGGCGAGAGCGCCAAGAAAATCGCCGCCAGCGTCAACGCGCTGTCGAATTCGAGCGGCGTCAAGGCCACCGCCACCACCACCGCCACCATCACCGGCGGCGGCGGCAACACCGCCATCGCGGACGGCTCGTTCCAGTTCCAGCTGCGCGGCGACAACTCGGTGGAAGCCGACGCCAACTCGACCGCCGTGACCATCTCGGCCCAGGTCAAGGGCGGCGACCTGTCGGGCCTGGCCCAGGCGATCAACGCCCAGGTCGGCACCACCGGCATCAGCGCGGCGGTGGTGACCAACACCACCAGCGGCTTCAAGGAAATCAAGCTGACCAACTCGTCGGGCGCGGACATCAACATCGTCAACACCAACACCGCCACCAACGACGCGCTGGCCACCTCCAACCTGCGCGGCGCCGACAAGGCCGCCAGCGGCGCCACCGCGGCCGTGGCCGGCAACCTGGTCACCTTCGCGGCCGGCGTGGCCACCGGCGGCGTGGCCGCCGTGGTGGGCGGCGGTCTGGAGTTCTCGTCGGACAGCGGCTTCGCCCTGAAGTCCGACACCGGCACCGACATCGTCAACGTGTCGGCCGGCTCGGACCTGCAATCGGTGTCCAAGATCGACGTCTCCAGCGTGGATGGCTCCAACGCCGCGCTGAAAACCATCGACGCCGCGCTGAACCAGGTCAACAGCAACCGCGCCGCGCTGGGTGCGATCCAGAACCGTTTCGCCTCGACCATCGCCAACCTGAACACCGCGACCGAGAACCTGTCGGCCTCCCGTAGCCGTATTCAGGACACCGACTTCGCGGCGGAAACGGCCAGCCTGACCCGCGGCCAGATCCTGCAACAGGCCGGCACCGCGATCCTGGCGCAAGCCAACTCGCTGCCGAACGGCGTGCTGTCGCTGCTGCGTGGCTAAAATCCGGGGATGAGACGGCGCCGCAAGCGCCGCCGTAACCAGGTTCCCCGGCTGATTTTGTCAGTCGGGGATTTTTCGTAAAGGAAGCATCATGACTATCGATACCATAGGCTCGGCCACCACGGCCGCGAGCGGCCGCCCGGCCGAGCGCGCCCCGGTCAGTTCCGACGCCGCCGTCGCCCAGGGCGCCGCGCGCGCCCCGGCCACCGCCGTCGAGACCGCCGCCGCGGTGAAGGCGCCTTCGGCCGCGCCCTCGCTGGAGCAGGTGAGCGAGGCGGTGTCCCAGCTGAACAAGTCGGTGCAGGCCAAGTCGCAGGGCCTGGAGTTTTCCATCGACAGCGACAGCAAGCGCACCGTGGTCAAGGTGGTGGACCAGACCACCAAGGAAGTGCTGCGCCAGATTCCCACGCCCGAAGCGCTGGAAATCGCCAAATCGCTGGAGGCCAAATCCAGCACCGGTCTGCTGATCCAGCAAACCGCCTGAAGCGGCCGCGCCTGGGGCGCGCCGCTTTTTCCCCTTCTGTGGCATCCTGATTCCGGGAGCGCCGTCTCCGCCATTGCTGTCCATCACGAGGCAGTACCGGTTTTCAACACACTGCCTGTTTTTTCAGCTTTGCGCGAACTGGCGGGTTTTCTCCCCTCTCAAGTCCGGTTTGATTCTGCCGATATTGTCTTATATTATTGTTTTACTTAGGAGCACAACGTGGGCCTCTCTTCTCCCGGCATCGGTTCTGGCATCGACGTCAACACCATCGTCAGCAAGCTGATGGCGGTGGAATCGGCGCCGCTGGCGGATTTCGACAAAAAGTCGGCCAGCTACCTGGCGCAGGTGTCCGCGTTTGGCAATCTGTCGAGCGCGCTGGGCACCTTCCAGTCCTCGCTCTCCAGCCTGACCTCGGTCAACAGTTTCCAATCCCTGCTCAGCACCCCGAGCGACGCCAGCGTGATGACCGCCACCGCCAGCAGCACCGCCCAGCCGGGCAGCTACCGGGTCAACATCACCCAGCTGGCGCAGGCGCAAACCCTGGCCTCGGGCGGCTACAAGAGCACCACCGCCACCATCGGCCTGGGCGCCAAGACCACGATCAACTTCTCGCTCGGCACCGTCAGCGGCGGCACCTTCGGCCTCACCGGCAGCCAGCTGGGCGCCAGCCTGAGCACCGGCGGCCTGACCACCGGCGCGCTGACCATCAATAACACCGCGATCGCCACCGACGGCACCACCCGCAGCGCCCGCCTGCTGGCGGACGCCATCAACGCCAAGAGCTCGACCACCGGGGTCTCGGCCAAGGCCGCCCCCACCGCCACCAGCGCCACCCTGTTCGGCAGCGGTGGCGCCTCCACCTTTGGCGACATCGACACCAGCGGCGGCGGCACCTATTCGCTGTCGGTCGGCGGCGTCGAGATCGCCGCCCAGGGCGCCAACGTGGCCGCCGGCGCCGGCGTCACCGCGGCCGCGCTGGACGCGGCGCTGACCGGCAACACGGCGGTGGCGCGCGCGCTGGCCGACGCCAACATCACCGTCAGCGGCAGCGCCGCCGACGGCACCCTGCAATTCACCAATCCGGACGGCAGCAACATCGCCGTCACGGAAAACGTCAGCGGCACCGTCACCGGCGGCATCGGCAACAGCGGCGCCGCCAACCTCGGCTCCAGCACCACGGCGGTCGGCTCGATCTCGCTGATCTCGGCCGACGGCAGCCCGATCAGCGTGGGCGGCACCAACCCGGCCGGCGCCGGCTTCACCGCCGGCGTGGGCGGCGCCTACCTGGGCGCCAGCTTCGCCGCCGACGGCACCCGCACCAGCGGCAACATCGTGATCGACAGCTCCAACAACACGCTGCAAGGCATCATGGATGCCATCAACAAGGGCAACTTCGGCGTCACCGCCAGCATCGTCTCGGACGGCGCCACCGGCACCGGCGCCACCCCCAACCACCTGATCCTGACCTCCAGCGCCACCGGCCAGAGCTCGACCATGAAGATCACCCTGGCCGGCTCCGGCGGCAACCCGCCCGACCCCGACCTGGTGTCGCTGCTGGCCTACGATCCGGCCGGCACCCAGAACCTGAGCCAGAAGGCCTCGGCGCTGGACACCCAGGCCACGGTCAACGGCATCGCCGTCACCAGCAGCAGCAGCACCATCAGCGGCGCCATCGCCGGCGTGACCATCAGCGCGCTCAAGACCGGCACCTCGACCCTGAGCGTGGCCAAGGACAGCAGCTCGCTGACCACCTCGGTCAACACCTTCGTCAAGGCCTACAACGACCTCAACGCGCAGATCACCCAGCTGACCGCCTACGACCCCGACACCAAGACCGGCGGCCCGCTGTTGGGCGACTCCACCGTGCGCAATCTGCAAGCCTCGGTGCGCCGCCAGATGAGCGGCTCGATCACCGGCCTGCAGGGCACCACCCTGACCAACCTGTCGCAGATCGGCGTGTCGTTCCAGAAGGACGGCACCCTGACGCTGGACAACGCCAAGCTGCAAAGCGCCATCAACACCAAGTTCAACGACATCGCCGGCCTGTTCGCGGCGGTCGGGCGCGGCTCCGATCCGGACATCAAGTTCGTCAGCTCGACCAGCAAGACCCAGGCCGGCGACTACGGCGTCAACATCACCCAGCTGGCCACCCAGGGCGTGTTGCAGGGCACCGCCGTGCTGCCGGCCGAAACCACCATCGACGCCGACACCACCTGGACCGTGACGCTGAACGACACCGTGCCGTCCAACCTGAACAACACGGCCACCATCAGCCTGCCGGCCGGCACCTACAACCCGTCGCAGCTGGCCACCCTGCTGCAATCGTCGATCAACGGCGTCAGCGCGTTTTCCAACAACGGCGCCTCGGTGACCGCCACCGTGGGCGACGACGGCACCCTCAAGCTGGCCTCGACGCGCTATGGTTCCAAGTCCAACATCCACATCATCCCGACCGGCGGCACCGACCTCGCGACCATCTTTGGCAGCGGCGCCCCGGTCGATGGCAAGGACGTGGCCGGCACCATCGGCGGCTATACCGCCACCGGCGACGGCCAGACCCTGACCGGCGCGGCCGGCGCCCCGGTCGACGGCCTGAAGCTGACCATCACCGGCGACACCACCGGTTCGCGCGGCAACTTCGGCTTCTCGCAGGGCTATGCCTACCAGCTCAACACCCTGGCCGGCGGCTACCTCGGCAGCGGCGGCGCGATCGCCAGCCGCACCACCGGCTTGAACAACACGGTCAAGGACATCACCAAGCAGCGCGACGCCTTCAGCGAGCGCCTGACCGACATTGAAAAACGCTACCGCGACCAATACACGGCGCTCGACACCTCGATCGCCAGCATGAATACCACCGCGTCGTTCTTGACGCAGCAGTTCGCGGCCATGGCCAAGGCCTGACCGCGGACGCATTCACAGGAGATAAAGTATGTTCGGATCTCGACAAACTGGTGTCAACGCCTATGCCAAGGTTGGCATGGAAACGGGCGTGGTTGCCGCCAGTCCCCACAAGCTGATCGTGATGCTGTTCGACGGCGCCCTGGTGGCGCTGAGCACGGCGTTGAACGGTATCCGCAGTGGCAATATCGGCGAGAAAGGCAAATCCATCTCCAAGGCCATCATGATCATCGACAGCGGCCTGCGCGCCGCGCTCGACAAGAAGGCCGGCGGCGAAATCGCCGAAGGGCTGGACGCCCTGTACGAATACATGAGCGCGCGCCTGCTGACGGCCAACCTCAACAACGATCCCAGCATTGTCGAAGAGGTGCAGCGCCTGCTGACCGAGCTGCGCGACGCCTGGAACGCGATCGCCGACACCCCCGCCGCCACCGGCATTCCTCAACCCAACAACCTCGCGAGCGCCTGATTTATGATGACGATTCAAGAAGTTTTATCCGTGTACGCCGCGATGGCCGAGCTGACCGAACAGATGGTGCAGGCCGCCAGCCGCAGCGACTGGGACGCGCTGGTGCAACTGGAACAGCGCTGCGCCGCCCACGTGCAGGTGCTGCGCGCGCAGGAGCCGCAGCAGCCCATGACCGGTGCCGAGCGCGAACGGAAAATCGAACTGATCCGCCAGATGCTCAACGCCGACCGCCAGATCCGCGACCTGACCATGCCGTGGATGGCGCAACTGTCCAAACTGATCAACTCCACCGGCACTGAACGGCGCGTCGTCACCGCCTACGGTAGCGTCTAAAGCAGGCGCGCGCCATGTTGCCGCGCCTGGACGCCGCCATCACGCCGGTCAAGCCGGCCGATGGCGCTGGTGCCGGCGTCGCCATCGGCGATGGCCGCCAGGCGGCGTTCCAGCGCGCCGTGCAAAGCCTGGTCGGCCAGACCGTGCCGGCCGAAGTCCTCTCCAAGCTCAAGGATGGCAGCTACCTGGTCAAGGTGGCTGAGAATTCCGTGCGCCTGATGCTGCCGGGCGACACCCAGGTCGGCAGCAGCGTGCCGCTGACCGTGCTGAGCGCCCAGCCGCGCCCCACTTTCCAGCTCGGCAATGGCGCGCCCGGCAGCGCTCCCACCCTGCTCTACACCGACGCCGGCGTGGCCGAAGGTGGCGAAGCGGCCACCCTGCCGTCGCAAGGCGCCGCCGTGTACCTGCCCGGCAAACCGCCCGGCGGCGCCGCGCCCGGCCTGCCGGGCACGCCGGGGGGCC
>NZ_WNKY01000041.1 GCF_009720825.1 Duganella radicis
GACTGCTCGAACCGCTTGGCTATATACCGCCGGCCGAAGCTGAGGCAAACTATTACCGACAACTTTCCGAGCAGGCTAAGTCGCCTGACTCACACCAAACGGCCTCCTAAATTTCCGGGGCGATTCATTCGATGCACGGCTGGACCAGTAAAGTTTCTTTTCCAGTCTGGACGTTGAAATGGGCGCCTCTGGAAAATCATCGCGATTCACAAACACCGATGCGATACGGGAGTTGAGTTCACGCACTTCATCAATCGAGGCCATGCGCGGCTCGGCTTGCGCACAGAATGCAACTTGCGCAAGACCGCCCAACATCGCAAGTACGGATAACCGCAGCCGAGTCTTAACGCGGACGCTGAGCAGTGAGGTCGACATAAACACTGTGATTTCTTCCTCTATAAGTAACGACAAATGTGCGGGTGGGATTATTTTTTCAACTCACCCGTTTTGCCAAAACAGCGGCATCTTCATTGATCTGGAATGCTCACCAGCATGGCGCCGCTGTCGCCATTGCCACGGAAGATAGCGGCAATATCTTGATGGCATACGATGTAAGCCTCCAACGTCCCTCCATCTTGAACAACAGTCGCTGATGCAAGGGAATGCTATCGAGCACGGCGGCATCAAGCACATAGGTATAGACGCCATGTAGTTTGAAACCACCAAGCTCCAGCGGCTCGTCCTCAAAGTCAGACAATTTTCTGTCCCAACAATCGAGACGTTCAGGAAACGCCAGGAACCAGTAGTCTTCATGCCAGTTCTTATAGGCATCGACAAATACAGCTGGGTGAATGTGCACGCCCGGCAGGTCCAGCGCGAGCAAAGCACCGCGGATATGGTTTCGGACCAGCAGGTTGGAGCCATCGAACAGGATGTCAGGCAACTCCTTGAACGGCACAATCCCTAACTTCCGAGCGTAATCGCTACCGCCATCGGAGAACATAAACGGCGCAGACCCGTTTGGCTGCGGTTCGAACGAATAGTTGCGATTCACCGTATTTTCGTCCGGGGTCAAAGAGGGCAGACGATCGTCCCCCTGCTTTTGGATAAAATAATATTCAAGGTCGCACATTGCTAATAATTTGCTTGCTTCAATGATCTGGAATATTGACCAACTTGGCCCCACTTGGGCCATTTCCACGGAAGATAGCGGCAATTTTTTCGTGACATACAATGTAAGGGTCCTGCGTACCGCCCATTTTGAATAGCATTCGCTGACTCAAGGGGGTCTTGTCAAGTACATTAGCATCCAAGACATAGGTATAAACGCTGTGCAGCGCGAACCCGCCAAGCCTAATTGGCTCTTGTTCAAAATACGACAATTCGCGGTCCCAGCAATCCAGACACTCAGGAAACGCTAAGAACCAGTAATCTTCATGCCAGTTTTTGTAAGCATCGATGAACACCGCTGGGTGAATATGCAGGCCTGGTAAGTTCAGCGCGACCAAAGCATCACGGATGTGGTTGCGTACCACCAGATCTGCGCCGTCAAACAGTATGTCCGGTATGTCTTTGCGCGGCACGATGCCCAGCTTTCGAGCGTAATCACTGCCGCCATCAAAAAACACGAACGGCGCAGATCCGTTCGGTTGTGGTTCAAAGGAGTAATGACGAGCTACCGTGTTTTTGTCAGGAGTCAAGGATGGGAGACGATCATCGTCCATTTTTTGAACGAAGAAATATTCGTGGTCGTAATTATGCATTTTAGTTACCCGGCTTTAATTTATAGGGTGTTTCTGATTGATAGGTGATATTTTCATTTTTCTGTTTGACACCCTGACTACCTTTTGCATGCATTCGTCCGACGGCGCACTTCTCCACCCCATGATGTGCGCTTACAGAATCCACACTACCGCATCCAATCGGATTCCGAGGAGAAAAATGATGCGCAATATTAGTTAATGGTGCCGCAGATGGCTTGTTCTGTATCATCGAAACGATGTCCTTGCTGAGTCTATCGAGCTCTTGCCGAATTTCATGCACCCTGCTGTCATCCGCACCTTGACAGGCTTTTGTGAGTGGCAAATGGAGGCGTCTGATGCGCATGCCGATCAGATCGTGATAACTCATCGGCTCAAGATCGTCATCATAATCATCCTGACTAATCACCGCTGTGTGATTGCCTCGATGCGGCTGGACGCCGAGGTAACATGCTCCCTGTAACGTACACGGGATGAACACCAAGTTAGGCAGCAAATTAATATCGTAGCCAAATTTTTCTATTTCTTTACCTAGCCCGGAACGCTTCATACCCTCAGCCGAGATCGCGTGATGGGCCTGCATCTTGACCCCGTTGTTGCGCGGATGGGATTTATCTCCCTCGATCGCATCCTTGATGCGCTTGAGGTACTTGCTGTCTTTAGCGGAGTTGCCAAGTTTAATTGTCATTGCGATTCACTCTAACTATGCATATTCCACGTTCCCGGGTCTGCGCCGCGGCGTGGTGTGCGTGGTGCTGCCACAGATGCGGCACTTTTTATCCCGTTTGATCGACGTCCTCTTCGCCGCCAGCGTGGTCTTGGTGTTGCCGCGTACCACGAGCCCCTTGCTCCGGGCCTGCAATAGCTTCGCCCCCAGATTGTGCAGGTCATCCACGGCGTCCGACAAATCGCGCAAGATTCGCAGAAACGCATCAATCGCGGCCTTGGCGCGCTTGATCCGGCGGTTGGCCGTCACCACCTTCACGCTCGCGGCGGCGAACCGGCCGATCAGCATGGTGATGCGCGCCGCCACCGCCGCGCCAGCGCTCAACAATGCGCTCACCACCAGCATCACCACCTCGATCATCAAATAGGCGCTGCCCTTGCCAGCGACATAGGCATAGAAATTGGGTGGAATCGCTTCAATCATTAGTCCCACATAGGCGAGATAGCTCAAGGCGCTGTCATGGTCCGCAATGATTTCCAACACCACCGCAAAATTCGGGTCGTTACGGATCGACTTCGCCAGCACAGGATCGATGTCCATCAGCACCGTGTCGACAAAATTCTGTACCGGCTGCGGTTTACCGTCCGCGATCAGGCTGGGCAGGTTCAAGATCGCGTCGCGATGCTGGTAGATTTTTCTCGCCTTGTTGGCACTTTCAATGACAGTGTTGGCGGCATCCTGCACCGCATGCCGCGCATCTTCGAGCTTTTGCAACTGCTGGCGCCCCAGTTCCGTCGCCTCGTCCGTAATCGCCTTCTGCCACCACGCCCAGTTGTATAAAGTGTCTTCAGGGTTCTCGATATGCTTGCTAAGCTGCTTGTGCAACTCATCGTAACGCTGCCTGCTGTAACCAGCCAGGCGATCATATGCCGTGCCGGCGGCATCGCGTATTTTCCCGCCCAGGTCAGTCCACAACTCGGCTTTAAACAGCTCGGCCTGGTCGCCAAGCCACTCCGCGCCGCCGGCGTTCCATCCTTCACGCGCACTGGTGACGAAGGCCAGCGTCGGGTTTTCATCCCATTGACTCTGGAATTCCGCCATCTGGTCAGTAAGATTCAGGTAGGCCGCGTGCAAGCGCAGCACGATGCTTTCGCGCTCCTCGCTAATTTCCTTTTCGGTGACCTTGGTCTCAGTTGTGACGATAACCGCACCGTCCTTGGGCGCCTCCATGCGCCGGATTTCTGATGGCGATCCGCTCACGCTACTGCCCCTTTCCTGCGGCCTGATTGATAGGGACGCCTTGCGCCAGCGTCTTGTTGTCGACCTTGAACCTGAGTCCGGTCAATGGCCACGGCGTATTCCAGGCGTCATCGTAATCAGCCTTGATCTCCACCCAGCTGTTCTCTGCCTTTGGCAATACGGGCAATACCGGATCAATCCGGGCGGGACCACTAAAGTTCTTCTTGCCCGCATGTATGGTCAGCTTGCCCGGGCACTGCACCGTGATGTTGCCGCCCTCGATGGTGATGTTGGCGCCGCCCGCCGTGGACAGGCTGATGCGCTTGGCCGCCGCCCAGTCCACGCCGGCGTTGGCGCTGATGACGTTGACTTCGTCGCGCGCCTGCACTTTCAGTTCGTCGGCCTGGGCCTGGATGTCGACGGCGTCCTTGGCGGCGATCAGCTGCACCCCGACGCCGCCCTCGCCCGGCTTGACCGCGCCGCCCAGCACCCCGATCGCCTGGCCGCTGTGCGCGCGCAACTGGCCACCGGTGATGAACTGGCTGTCGTTGCCGCTCATGAGGGCGATGGTTTCGCCGTTGGCCAACTGCACCGCCGCGCTGGACGTGACGCCGATGCCGCTCTTGCCGCTGATGGCGATGATGGGCGCGCCGGCGTGCGGTAGTTGATCATCGCCGGGCGCGGTTTTCCTGTCGGCGGCGTCGGCGCGCGCCGCGTCCAGGCTGGTGTTGCCGACCATGCCGGATACCGCCGTCAACATCGCTTGCAGCGGCGCGGCCTTGTCGTCCAGCGTGCTGGCGTTGGCCTTGGCCGCGCCCAGATGGGCGGCCAGCGCGACCGTCTCGTGCGTCTTGGCCGCGTCGTTGAAGGTTTCGCCTAGCTTGAGGGCTTGCTTGAGCAGCGCGATGCCGGCCGCGTTGTCGCCCGCCGGTTCGCGCGCGTCGGCGTTGTGGTTGATCTTGTAGCTGCTCACCAGTAGGCCGGCGCCGGCGCGCACCGCGCCGTAGGCATCGGTGCGCAATTCCGCGCCCTGTCCGCGCAGGCTGCCGCGATAGTTGTCGGCGCTGTGGATCAGGTGACCCAGCGTCAGTTCGCTGGCGGCGTGGGTCGAGTGCAATTGCACGCGGCCTTGGGCGTCGGTGTCGTCGAACAGCAGCTGGTTGTAGCCCTTGCCGCCGAATTCCTTGCTGCGCACGCCCCACTGGGCGGCGGCGTTGCGGTGCCCCGCACTTTCCGCCGAGGCGCCATGCCATAGCGGGCTGTTGCCGCCGGCCAGATTGCCCTGCGCCGACACCGCATGGTCGCTGGCCGGCTGGAAGCGCGCGGCCTGATCCTCGCCGCCGCTTTGCGCGCCCGGCGTTGGCGTCACGCCGCCCTCGCCCTGACCGTTGTACAGCGCGCCGATGATGATCGGCCGGTCGATGTCGTTTTCGATGAATTGCACCAGCACTTCCTGTCCGATGCGCGGCAGGAACTGGCTGCCCATGCCGCCGCCGGCCGAGCGCTGCGCCACGCGCACCCAGCAGGTGGCGTCGCCGTTGTCCTGCCAGTGGTAGCGGATGCGCACGCGGCCCAGCTTGTCGCAATACAGTTCGTCGGCACCCGATGGTTGCGCCAGGCCGTCGGCGCCGATGACGATGGCGCTTTGCGCGCCGCGCGCGGTGGGCTTGGGATGGCTGCGGCCGTCGCTGCCCGGCAGTTGCGGGCGCCAGATGACGTCGGCGGAGATGGCGTCAAAGCTGTTGCCGTAGCCGGTCTCACGCGCCTGTGCGACGGTCAGGGCGAAGTCGTCACTGGCGTCGGCCGCCAGCTCCTCGAGTAGTTCCGGCAGCGGGCCAAACAGTTCCGCCAGCGCCTGCTGTGCCGGCGACGGCAGGTTGTTGACGCCAACGCTGCGCACGCGCAGCAGCACGTACGCAGGCGCGGCATCGCCTGCGGCGCCGGACGCCGAACCGGCCGGCGCGCCAACCAACGACAGTGGCCCTTGCGTCAGCGTGAAACGCGTGCCGGCGGCCATGGTACGCACGGTGGAACGGCCGCGCCATAGCTGGGCGGCCGCTTCCCGGCCTTGCATCTGGAGGTCGGCGTAGCGCTGCGCCTGCGCGGCATTGGAGTAGCTGTACTGCCCCGGCACATCGTAGCTTTCCAGCGGTGGCAGCTTGCCGGACGGGAGACGCGATGGCGCACTGGCGTTGACCGCCTGCTTGGCCTTGTAGTCGTAGCTCAGCAGCGTGGTCAGCGAGGCGGTAACGGCGCGCCGCGCTTGCAGGGCCTGTATCGTATCGCTGGCCTCGCCGGCGCGCACGCCGTGGTAGCGGATGCCGCCGTCCGCTTCGCTGCTGGCGTCTTCCGGCGTGGCGCCGAGCTGGCTGCTGTCGGCGAACAGCACCACGCCGACGCCGTCGTCCAATTGTTCGTAGCGCCAGGCTAGGCCCTCCTCGGTCAGCAGGCGCTGCACGAAATCGAAATCGGATTCGCGATACTGGCAGCAGTAGCTGCGCGCCACCGCGTCCGCCATGAAGGGCTCGGCTTCTTCGCTCCAACGCCATTGCGCCAATGGCGCGTAGCCTTCGAATACCTCGTCGATTATTTCAATGACGGTCTTGTCCTGCCAGACCCGGCTGTTGCGCACCTGGCTCAGACGCCACAGCCACGGCGTCAGGCGCAGGCGGAAGCGCGCCAGGCCGCCTTCGCTGCCCAGCATGGCGGCCTGCGTGATCTCGCCACGAAATTGTGTGCGGCTGCCGTCGGCCAGGCTGACTTCGAGCGCGGCCGTCCGTCCCAGCAACGGCGCCAGCGGTACCGAGGCGTTGGTCGACAGCACGATGACGTCGCGCGCGCTCACGCCCTGAACGCTGTCCTCCGCCGCGAACGCCTCCACCAGCAGGCCGCCGGCGCCGAGGTCGTCGCTGTCGCCAGCGTCCAGCGTCAGTTCGTACAAACGGGTGACGCTGGAAAACTGTGCCAGGGCGGCGGTGATTTGTTCTAGCAGTGCGATGCTCATGATTCGGCAGCAGTTTTCACCGCCACCGGCTGCTGCTTGCACTCAGGCTCTTTGCGAGCGGTGGTCGCGCACAGGTGCTCGCGGCACTGGGCGGCGCCGGCTTCATTCATCCGCCCGCATTGCTTGAGCTGATAGGACGGGGTCGAGGGTTCCTTGGATGGTTTGCCGGACTGCACATGCGTCATCAACGCGGCCAGCAGCGCGACGTCGCTGTCCTGCGGCGTCTTGGGCTTGGTCTCGGCCTTCTTCGCGACTTGCACCGGTTTCCTGGCTGGCTTGTCGGCCTTCTTGTGCTCGGCCAATTGGGACTTCGTCGGGGCGGTATGCGGTTTTTCCAGCGCGGCGGTCAGCTCATCCTTCTGCGGCTTGGCCGGCGTGTCGTTCAACATGTCTTTCAATGAGCGGGTATTGTCGGCCGGCGGGCTGACAGCGGCAGTCTCTTCAACAATGGTCGCGGCCGGCGGAGCAGCCGGGGCCGGCGCTTGCGTCGGCGCAGCGGCGGCTATCGGGGCCTCGGTCGGCGGCGGCAAGGTCAGCGGCAGATCCGGCGTGAAATTGAGCCAGGCGGCCACGCCCACGGCCAGCACGGCGACGGTTAGCGCGCCAGTGGCCAGCAGCGCCTTCTTGCGCCCAACGGCAGACCGCGCCGCCGCCGATGTGGCGGCCGGGGCGCGCTCCAGCCCGTCCAGAATGCTGGCACGGCCGGCTTCGGCCGGCGGTTCCGTCGACAGCAAACTGGGGCGTCCGCTGGCCGCCGGGCGTTTTTCTTCACCTTGCAAAATTAGCTCCCTTATTAATTTCGCATCACTTTACGACATCCAAAGAAATCATGCCGCACGGCTAGTTTCAATCGTGCGCGGGCTTGTCATAACTCTAATATATACTCCAAAGCAATGCTTTTTAGACATTTAATGGCTTCGAGGGCAACGTGTTCTTACTGGCGGTAACTCTATATTTCTTGCTGGCTTGCCTCATCAGTTGGATGGTGCTGTTTCCGTCCGGACGTGAGTTTGTGCTGGCCGCGCTGGCCGGCGCCGGCGCGCGCTTGCAGCAGAAGCTGGGGCGCGCGGCCGAGCGTCAGCGCAGTGGCATCGATGCGCTGCGCCGCTCGGGCAACACCACCGCCGGTAATCTGCGCGACTTCTTCGGTCAGCATTACTTGCTGTGCCTAGGCGGCCTGGCGCTGCTGTGCCTGCCGCCATTGGCGGCGGTGCTGCTGGCCGGTAAGCCGTCCCTCAACGGTTATGAAGCCTCCACGCGCGAGGTCAATACGCAGGTGGCCGGCTTGCTGGCTGGCGAGCAACTGGTGCCGCCGCCGGCCCTGCCGCCGCTGGTGTTCACCACCGCGGAAGTGCAGCTGGAACGGCCGATGCTGGTCTCGGCCAGCCGCGACTGGGCACTGCTGGACAGCGTTTACGCGCAGCGGCTACTGATGGCGTTCCGCATCATGAAGGAAAAATATGGCTATGAGATGGCGCTGCTGGAAGGTTATCGCAGCCCCGAGCGCCAGAACAAGCTGGCCGCGCTGGGTTCGGGCGTGACCAACGCCGCCGCTTTTCAGAGCTGGCACCAATACGGACTGGCCGCCGATTGCGCTTTTCTGCGCGACGGCAAGCTGGTGATTTCCGAGCGCGACCCATGGGCCATGCGCGGCTATCAGCTGTACGGCGAAGTGGCCGAGTCGCTGGGCCTGACCTGGGGCGGACGCTGGAAGATGATGGATTTCGGGCACACGGAATTGCGCCGGCCCGGTGTGATGAAACAATAGGAGCTGCGATGTATTGGTTGCGTAATGTTGCCCTGACCGCCGCCGCCTTTGGCGGCAGCTGGGGTGGCGCGATCTGGTTCTGGCGCGAGACCAATCGCATGCCGGCCACCAGCGAATTGGTGTTGTACCTGCTGGTGCTGCCGGTGTTGCTGCTGTCGACCTGGTGGCTGGCGCGCAAGGCGTGGACCCGCGCAACGGCGGCCACCGCGCCGGTCGCCGGTGCGGCCGCCGGCGCGGGTGACGCTGCGCAAGCCGCTGCCGCCGCCACCGCGCCTTTGCCGCCGGGCCTGATCATCGCCGCCAGCGCCGTACGCGCGCCGCATGGCGGCTCGGTAGCCGATTTGCGCGCCGCGCTGGCGGGCAATCAGGCGCGTCCAAGCCTGGACGATGAGCTGTACGACGACGACGGCTATCCCATCCTCAGCGCCCGTCTGCCGGATGCCGGCGACACCGCGTTGCGCGAAGAGCTTGACCTGTGGCGCCGCACGCACCAACTGGAAGACCCGCGCCTCGACCAGACCCAATGGCGCGCCCTCGCCGCCGCCAGCGCTGTCACGGCCGAACTGGCGGCACAAGCCAGCCTGCACGCTGATCTGGGCGCGTGGGAACAGCAGCAGCAAGAGCGCAAGTCGGGCCGCCTCGCACCGAATGCCGCCGTGGCGCCGATGCCGCCGCTCCTGCATCTGCTGCCGCTGTGGGCGGACGACTGGAAGCCGCAACAACGCGAACTCGCCGCGCAATGGCTGCGCCGTGTCGCCATCGAAGCCGGCTGGCCGCAAGCCTTGCTCTCGCCGACCGCGCACGAGGCAGGCGCCAACGCGCCGCTGATCGGTGACGGGGCGGTGCTGGCTGCGCGCGAGGGTGATGCCGGCGCCATATTGGCCGCGCTGCTTCAACGCCGCGCCGACGCGCGCCAGCCCTGCCTTGCGCTGCTGGTCGCCGCCGGCTCGCATCTGAGCGACGCCGCCGTCAGCCGCCTGTCCAATCAAAACGCGCTGTACACCGCAAACCGTCCGCAAGGGCGCATTCCCGGCGAAGGCGCGGCTGGCATGCTGCTGGCCGATGCCGCCACCGCCGGCGCGATCGGCCCAGATGCCAGTGGCGGCACGGTGCTGCAAGCCTTGCACCAGGGCCGCCGCGCCACCTCCGCCGACGAGGTCCGCCGCGATACCGATTCCTGTCTGACCGACGCCGTTCAACACGCGCTGCAAGCCGCGCAAGTGGACGGCGCCAACATCGCGCTGGTGGCGGCCGACACCGGCCACCGCACCAGCCGCGTCACCGAGTTAATGCACGTGGTAACAGCCGCCGCGCCGCAACTCGATCCTGGCGCGGACGTCATCAGCGTGGGCGCCAGCTGCGGCAGCTGCGGCGCCGTCACCTGGCTGACCGCGCTGGCCTTGGCCGGCGCCGAAGCGCAGGAACGTGCAGCACCGGTGCTCTGCATCAGCAACGAAGATCCCTACCGCCGCTACGTCGCGCTCCTGCGCCCGGCGTCCGCGGCCTGACACACTTTAGTAACCGAGTCCTATCATGATGCAAACATTCTGGCTGTTCCTGACCCAACGCCGCACGCTGATTGTCATCGGCTGGCTGGCCTTTGCCGCGCTGCTGTTCATCGCCAGCGCTCTGCTGCAATGGCCCTCCTCCGTCCCGTGGACCATACTGGCAGCAGCCCTGCTGTTCGGCGCCGCCGTCTGGTACTGGCGCTACCGCAAGACCCAGCGCGCCGCCGGCCAGCTGGGTGACATGCTGGAGCAGCAGGCCAGCAAACCGGTGAAGGCCGATCCGGCCACGCGCCAGGAAACCGAGGCCCTGCGCACCCGCATGCTGGAAGCCATCGGCACCATCAAGAACTCCAAGCTGGGACAGACCTCCGGCAACGCCGCGCTGTATGAACTGCCGTGGTACATGATCATCGGGAATCCCGCGGCCGGCAAGAGCACGGCCATCGCCAGCTCCGGTCTGCAATTCCCCTTCGCCGACAGCAAAATCGTGCAGGGTGTGGGCGGCACCCGCAACTGCGACTGGTTCTTCACCACCGACGGCATCCTGCTCGATACCGCCGGCCGCTACTCGGTGGTGGACGACGACCGCGCCGAGTGGTTCGGCTTCCTCGACCTGCTGAAAAAATACCGCAAGAAGGCGCCGATCAACGGCATCATCATTGCCGTCAGCGTGGCGGAGCTGACCCGCAACCGTCCTGAATTCGCCATCAACCTGGCCAAGAACCTGCGCCAGCGCGTACAGGAACTGACCGAGCGCCTGGAAGTGCACGCGCCGGTGTATGTGCTGTTCACCAAGGCCGACCTGATCACCGGCTTCAACGAATTTTTCCAGGACAGCGAGCGCAATGAGCGCGACAAGGTCTGGGGCGCCACCCTGCCCTATAGCCGCAACACCAGCGGCGAGGAAGTGCTGAACCAGTTCGACGCCCGCTTCGACGAATTGTACGAAGGCCTGAAAGACCTGAGCGCCGCCAACATGGCGCTGCAATGGCGCGAACGCATGCCGCCCGGCGTGTTCACCTTCCCGCTCGAATTCAGCTCCATCAAGCCGTCGCTGCGCACCTTCATCGCCACGCTGTTCGAGGAAAACCCCTTCCAGTTCAAGCCTGTATTCCGTGGCTTCTACTTCACCAGCGCCTTGCAGGAGGGCGAAACCGTGTCCGCCTCGTCGCAGCGCGTGGCGCAGCGCTTCGATCTGCAACTGAAACCCGCCGATCACGAGGAAGCCCACCAGCAGCAAGGCTACTTCCTGCTTAACCTGTTCCGCAAGGTGATCTTCGCCGACAAGGATCTGGTGGCGCAATACGCCAGCCCGGCCAAGATACGCATGCGCTACGTGGCCTTCTTCGCCGCCACCGCCTTTGCCGGCCTGGCGCTGGCCGGCTGGAGCTGGTCCTATATCAACAACCGCCAGCTGGTGGCCAATGTGCAGGCGGACCTCGACCAGGCCATCAAGGTGCAGGAAAAATCCATGGACCTGCAATCGCGCTTTGCCGCGCTGGAGATCCTGCAAGACCGCATCGAACAACTGGACAAGTATGAAGAGAACCGTCCGCTGTCGCTGAGCCTCGGCCTGTATCAGGGCACGCTGCTGGACCGCAAGCTGCGCGAGGAATACTTCAACGGCGTGCGCGAAGTGATGCTCAAGCCGGTCGGCCAGACGCTGGAAGCCTTCCTCGCGGAGGTCAACAACAACGCCGCGCAACTGCAACCGATGGCGCGCCCGGTGAGCGCCGCTCCTGGCAGCGCCACGGTACCGCCCAACGCCACGCAGGCCGAAGCCGCGGCGGCCATCAACAACAGCGCGCAGCAGTTCAAGGACGCCTCGCCTACCGATGCCGAAGATGCCTACAACGCGCTGAAGACTTACCTGATGCTGGGCGATAAATCGCGCGCCGAAGCCGGGCACCTGAACGACCAGATCACCCGCTACTGGCGCGTGTGGCTGGACACCAACCGTGGCAGCATGCCGCGCGAACAGTTGATCCGCAGCGCCGAGCGCATGATTTCCTTCTACCTTGCGCAGGTCAACGACACGTCGTGGCCGCAGATCGATAACCGCCTGACGCTGGTGGACCAGACCCGCGACAATCTGCGCCGGGTGGTGCGCGGCATGCCGGCGCGCGAGCGCGTGTACGCCGACGTCAAGGCGCGCGCCGCCACCCGCTTCCCGGCGGTGACTGTAGCCTCCATCGTCGGCGACCAGGACAAGGAACTGGTGCTGGGCAGCTACGCGGTGCCGGGCAGCTTCACCCGCGCCGCCTGGCAGGGCTTTGTGCAGGACGCCTTCCGCGAAGCGGCCAACCGCGAACTGCAAAGCGCGGACTGGGTGCTGAAAACCTCGTCCAAGGACGATCTGACGCTGGAAGGCAGTCCGGAACAAATCCAGAAATCGCTGGTGGACCTGTACAAGAACGATTACGCGCGCGAATGGCAGAAGTTCGTGCAAGGCGTGACGGTGCGTGATCTGGCCAGCTTCGACCAGGCCGCAAGCGCCATGAACCGCCTGGGCGATCCGCAAACCTCGCCGCTGAATAAGCTGATGAACAGCGTCTACGAGCAAACCTCGTGGGACAATCCATCGCTGCTGGACGCGGGCCTGCAACGCGCGCAACGCGGCGTGACCGGCTGGTTCAAGGAGACTATCCTGCGCCAGAAACCATCGCAGGTGAATATCAATGTCGGCAGCGGCAACGTACAGAATGCCGCCCTGCCGCTTGGCCCGGTGGGCCGCGAGTTCTCCGGCGTGGCGCGGCTGGTGGTCGCCAAGGACAAGGATGCATCGCTGATGCGCGGCTACATGGAGCAGTTGTCCAAGCTGCGCGCGCGCTTCAACCAGATCAAGAACCAGGGCGATCCAGGCCCCGGCGCCAAGCAGCTGATGCAGCAAACGCTGGACGGCAGCGGCTCGGAACTGGCCGAGGCGCTGAAATACGTCGACGAGCAAATGCTGGTCGGGATGACCGATGCGCAGAAAGCCGCCGTGCGCCCACTGCTGGTGCGCCCGCTGATCCAGAGCTTCGCCGTGATCGTGCAGCCAGCGGAGATCGAGATCAACAAGGTGTGGGCGGCGCAGGTGCTGCAACCGTTCCGCCAGACGCTGGCGATGAAGTATCCGTTTGCCACCGAATCGAAGGCGGAAGCCAGCAATGCGGAAATCGGCGTGGTGTTTGGTCCGGATGGCGCCATCGCCAAGTTCTTTAACACCACGCTTGGCCCGCTGGTGGTGCGCCGCGGCGACACGGTGAGCGCGCGTACCTGGGCCAATATGGGCATCAATCTGGCGCCGCCGGTGGTGGCCAGCTTCCCGGGCTGGATTGCGCCGCTGGCCGCCAACGGTGTCGCCAACGCGGCGGCTTCCAGCGGCGGCGAGGGCCAGACCAACTTTGATTTGCAGGCGCTGGGTGCGGTCAGCGCGACCGAGTTCACCATCGAGATCGATGGCCAGGCCCTGCGCTGGCGCGGCCAGCCGCAGCCATGGGTGCACATGGCGTGGCCGAATCCGGCCGGCGTGCCGGGTGCGCGCATCACCGCGATTACGCCGGAGGGCCGCAGTGTGGTGATCTTCAATGAACCGGGCCACTTCGGCCTGAAGAAAATGATCGACGCGGCCAAGCGCAAACGCAAGGACAATGGCGCGTTTGAGCTGACCTGGGATAACGCTGGCGTGGCGGTCACCGCCAACCTGAAGATCGTCGGCACCACGCCGGCGCCAGTGCAGGCACAAGCCGCTCCAGCGGCGTCTGGCTTCAAGCGACTGCGCCTGCCGGATGTGGTGACGGCCGCAGCACCGGCGAATCCGGCCGCGCCAGCGGCTGCGCCAAGCGGCCTGGCCACCACGCAAGGTGGGCCGGGGGCCATCCCCTCGGCTACCGGAGGCTTGCCTGCAACGCCGTCGGCGTCTGGCGCACCAGCGGCCATGCCAGCTGCTCCTGCCACCACCGTGCCAGGTGGCGCATCAGGAGCGGCAGCGCCGAGGCCAGCGCCGGCGCCGGTCCGCGCCCCGGTCCCGCCTTCCGGGCCGGCGCCAGCCACCATGCCGGTGCCACCCGCCACCGGTGTGATCCGCACCGCGGGAGCGCAGCCATGAGCCGCGGCGCCACCACCGCCAACATCGGCTACTTCGGCAAAGTGCCGGGCCGCGGCGACTTTGTGAAAGGCGGCGACAGCCCTGCCCTCATCAAAGTGCTGGATGACTGGCTGGCCCAGGCCATGGACCTGATGAGCACCGACGCCCGCTGGAAGCTGAACTACGACGCCGTCGCGCCGCTGCACTTCGCCTTCGTCGGCCCGCGCCGCCGTCACGCGATCGCGGGTCACATCGTGGCCAGCAGCGACCAGTCGTCGCGCCGCTTCCCGTTCCTGATGACCAGCAGCGTGGAAGTCCCCGAGCCGTCCACCTTCGTCGCCAGCGCACCGCTGGTCTTCAACCGCCTGTGGAACAGGCTGGCGACGCTGAGCACCAGCGTGGTCAACGCCGGCGATCCCACCGTGCCGCTGCAACTGGCAGCCGGCGAAGCGGTCGAACTCGACCTGCGCAGCGCCGCCTACCAGGCCAGCTTCGACGACTTTCTCGAACTGCAAACCGTCGGCGGCCTGGATGCCATGCTGGCGCAGGCAGGCTTCAAAGGCTCGTCGCGTCAAGTGCTGCTGGCACTGGGCATGCTGCTGCAACCAGTACTGGCCAGCAGCTCCAGCCGCCTCGATAAAACCCTGCTGCTGCCGCTGCCGCAGGACCCGATGTACCGCAATCTGGTGGCCTCGTTCTGGCTGCAACTGATCACGCCTTTCCTGGCGCGTGCCGACTTCGAACTGGCGCTGTTCCTCACGCGCCAGCAGGAACAGCCGGTGCTGCTGGTCGGCTTTAGCGGCGCATCACCGGCGACGCTGCACGGCATCATGGACCCGCAGGCGGCGCTGGCGCAGCAAATCACCTTCGAACAACTGGACTGGGTGGAAGAACAGGCGGACAGTGACTACGCCGTCAAAAAGCTGTCGACTTATTTGTCGCAACCTTCCCTGTCACTCAAGTCCGCGCTGGACTCGGTCAGCGCGGCGTTTATTGGAACCTGAATCATGCGCACTCTTTTATTTACAAGCTTGCTGCTGGCCGCCGGCGCTGCAAGCGCGCAGGCCAACGCACCGCAACCGGGTCAGGTGCTGGCCGCCGGCACCCTGCCCGATGAAGCCAGCAAGGCCGCCGTGCTGGCCAAGCTGCGCGAAGTCTACGGCGCCGACAAGGTGGTGGATCAGATCTCCATCGACAAGGTCGCCACGCCGGCCAACTGGAACGGCTACGTGCAAAAGCTGATCACGCCGGACCTGAAGCAGATCAGCCGTGGGCAGCTCAAGATCGACGGCAGCACCGTCAGCCTGCGCGGCGAAGTGGGCAACGAGGCGGTGCGCCAGCGCATCGCCAGCAATATCGCCACCAGCCTGAATCCGACCTACACGGTGAACAACGGCCTGCGCGTATCGGCCGCCGATCAGGGCGTGCTGGATAGCGCGCTGGCCAACCGCATCGTCGAATTCGAAAGCGGCAAGGCGGAACTGACGCCAACCGGCAAGGCCATTCTCGATGAGATGGTGACGGCGCTGCGCAAGCTGAATAACCGCAAGGTCGACATCATCGGCCATACCGACAGCGCCGGCCTGCGCGCCACCAATCAGGGCCTGAGTCAGGCGCGCGCGGAGGCGGTCAAGGCTTATCTGGCCAGCCATGGCATCAATGGCGACCTGCTGACGGCCAGCGGCCAAGGGCCGGACCGACCGATCGCCAGCAACGACACCGCCGAAGGCCGCGCGCGCAACCGCCGCATCGAATTCCGCATGGCGCAGTAAGAGGACACTATGTATTCCGCACAAGAGCTTTTAGAACCGATTTCCGACAACCAGCCAGCTGGCGGAGACCTGTCGTTTTCCCCAGAACTGGATGCCATCGCGCAGGCGCGCAAGTTTGACGATCCATCGCTGGATCAGGGTGAATGGGTAACCGAATTGAAGGAGGCCGACTGGCCGTTTGTGGTCGACCGCTGCGCGCATTTGCTGAAAACCGCCAGCAAGGATTTACGGCTGGCCGTGTGGCTGACCGAGGCCGGCGCCCGCGTACATCAGTTGCGCGGGCTGGGTGAAGGCTATCTGCTATTGGCCGGCCTGTGCGACCAGTACTGGGAACGCGGCCTGTATCCGCAGGCCGACGACGGCGACAACGATCAGCGCACCGGCAATTTAAGCTGGATACTGGCGCGCACACCGGCGCTGATACGCGAAATCGGACTGACCGAGAATGGCGACTACTCCACCATCGACTTTGAAGAAGCCCGCAAGCGCGCGGCCAGCGGAGACGAAGCCTTGCAGAATCGCGCGCCACGACTGGCGGACATGGAAACGGCCAAGCGCAATAATTCGGCGCAGTTTGCGTCCACCTTCCGCGCCGATGCGCAGTTCTGCATCGAAGCGCTGGAACAGCTGGAACGCATCGCCGACACCCGCCTCGGCAACGACAGCCCCGGCTTCGCCGCCGCCCGCGATGCGGTGAAATCGATGCTGCACGCGATGCCCGCGCCGCCAACTGGATCAGGTGCGGCCGGCGCTGTAACGGGCAGTGGCGGCGCAGGCCAAGGCACGTATGGCGACGCGTCCAGTGGCGCGGTCGCAGGCTATGGCACGCTCGGCGGAGCGGCGGACGGCGCAACGGGCGGGTATGGCGCGCCGGGTGGTGCGGTGTCGGGGCAGCCGGGCGTGATCAGCAATCGCACGCAGGCAGTGGCGCAGTTGCGCGCCGTGGCGGAATTCTTCCGCCGCAGCGAGCCACACAGCCCTGCATCCTACTTTGCCGACAAGGCAGCGGCGGCGGCGGAACAAGACCTGCACACCTGGCTGCGCTCCGTGGTGAAAGACCAGGCTTCATTGGCCCACATCGAAGAACTGCTAGGCGTCCCGCCCGCCGAGTGAGACAATGGGGCATGAATTTCCCTCTCCTTCCGTTCTTACTCTTTCTACTGATAGGCAGTGCTCAGGCGCAGACTGAAGTCTGGCAGCCATCGCCAGGACAGGTGCAGCAACCAATCTGGCCTGGCGCGGTGCCTGATGCAATAGCTACGCCGAAAGCGGAGTCGGTTGACCGCGCGGAAGGACATGGAGGCTGGAGCCGGGTCAATGACGTCAGCGTGCCGACCATGACGGTGTACTCTCCGAAAAGCGAGAACACCGGCGCGGCGGTCGTGGTATTCCCAGGCGGAGGTTTCCAGGTCCTGGCCATGGACCTGGAAGGTTCCGAGATCTGCGATTGGCTGACCTCACGCGGTATCACCTGCGTGCTGCTCAAGTACCGCGTCCCCAAGGGCAACCACCATTGGGACGAGAAATGCCAATGCCATATCACGCCGAAGATCCCGCGCGCCTTGCAGGATGCGCAAAGAACCATCAGACTGGTACGATCCAAGGCGCAGGAACTGCACCTGAACCCTGGCAAGATCGGCGTGATCGGCTTCTCCGCAGGCGGGTATCTGGTCGCCCAGACCAGTAATATCTTCACGCCGACTTACAAAGCTGTCGACGCGGCCGACAAGTTAAGCAGCCGTCCGGACTTCGCCATTGCGCTCTATCCCGGCCACCTGTGCCGCGCTGGCGACCGGTTCGATAGCAGTATTCACGTCACCGCACAAACACCGCCGACATTCCTGTTGCAAGCGTGGGATGATCCCGTCGATCCAATCTGCAACAGCATGCGCTACGCGCGAGAACTTGATCGGGCAGGCGTGCCGGCGGAGGTTCATCTCTTTGCCAAAGGCGGGCATGCTTTCGGCCTGCGGGATAAACAGCATCCCGTTTCATCATGGCCATCGCTGGTTGAAAACTGGCTCAAGGACATCGGAGTCCTGTAGCCAGTCGCCCGGCTCTATTTAACGCTGTACTTGAACTGTCCCTGCTTGTTGGCGCTGACCTTGATCTTGCTGATCGCCGCGCCTTCCGCCATGCGGGTCAGTACCGATTCGGCGATCTCCGGCAGCAGCGTGCCGTTCAGGATGTTGTCCACGTTGCGGGCGCCGGAGTCCACTTCCGTGCAGCGCGCCAGCACCGCTTCCACCAGCGCTTCGTCGTAGCTGAATTCCGCCTTGTGGTTGACGGCGATGCGGCGCTCGATTTTCCCCAGTTTGAGCTTGATGATCTCGACCAGCACGTCGTCCGGAATCGGGTAGAACGGAATCACTTTCAGGCGGCCCAGGAATGCGGGCTTGAATTGCTTCATCAGCGCGGGACGGATTAATTCCTCCAACTCCTCCACCGGCGGCGGCTCTTTATTCAGGCAGGCCTGCATCATCGTGCCCGAGGCGACGTTGGAGGTCAGGATGATGATGGTGTTCTTGAAGTCGATCTCGCGGCCTTCCGCATCGTCCATCACGCCTTTGTCAAACACCTGGAAGAACAATTCCATCACGTCCGGGTGGGCTTTTTCCACTTCGTCCAGCAGCACCACGCTGTACGGATTGCGGCGCACGGCCTCGGTCAGCACGCCGCCTTCGCCGTAACCGACGTAGCCCGGCGGCGAGCCTTTCAGGCCGGAGACGCTGTGCGCTTCCTGATACTCGCTCATGTTGATGGTGATAAGTTTGCGCTCGCCGCCATACAGGGTATCGGCCAGCGCCAGCGCAGTCTCGGTCTTGCCGATGCCGGATGGGCCGACGAACAGGAATACGCCTTTCGGCTTGTTAGGATCGTCCAGATTGGCGCGCGAGGTGCGCACGCGCTGCGCCACCGCTTCAATCGCATGCGGTTGCCCCAGCACACGCTGTTCGAGGTTTTCTTTCAGGCGCAACACGGTCTTGATTTCGTCCTTGACCATTTTTCCGAGCGGGATGCCGGTCCAGCCGGCGACGATTTCCGCCACCACGTGGCCATCCACCTGCACCGGCACCATCGGCGTTTCGCCTTGCAGCGCGCGCAGTTCGGCCACCATGGCCTGAATGTCGCGCGCCTCGCCGCCCCGGCCAGCCGCCTGTCCATCCGCGCCGGCGTCCGGTTGTGGCGGCACGCCGGCCGGCTGCGATGCGGCGGCGCGGGCGGCAATGATCTGCGCCGTCAGCGCTTTCTCTTTCTCCCAGCGCTCGGACAGCGCCTGGCGCTCGACATCCGCCGCCGTGCGCGATTCGCGCAATTCCTGCAAGCGCGCGGCCGGCGCGGTGCCGCCTTCGGCCTGCTCGCGCTCCAGCGCCGCCGCTTCGGCATCGATACGCTCGATCTGACGCGCCAGCGACTCGATGCGGGCTGGCGTCGCGTTCTGCCCCAGCGCCACCTTGGCGCACGCCGTATCCAGCACGCTGATCGCCTTGTCCGGTAGCTGGCGGCCCATGATGTAGCGATGCGACAGCCGCACCGCCTCGGTGATGGCCTCGTCGTACACGCGCACGCCGAAGTGCTTCTCCATCAGCGGCGCCATGCCACGCAACATGGCGCACGCCAGTTCCTCGCTTGGCTCCTCGACCTTCACCACCTGGAAGCGCCGCGCCAGTGCGGCATCCTTCTCAAAATACTTTTTATATTCGCCCCAGGTGGTGGCGGCGATGGTGCGCAATTCACCGCGCGCCAGTGCAGGTTTCAGCAGGTTGGCCGCATCGTTCTGACCGGCCTGCCCGCCGGCGCCGATCATGGTGTGCGCCTCGTCGATGAACAGAATGATGGCGTGCGGGCTTTTCTTCACTTCGTCGATCACGTTCTTCAGGCGGTTCTCGAACTCGCCCTTGACGCTGGCGCCGGCTTGCAGCAGGCCCATGTCCAGCGTGTGGATCTCCACGCCTTTCAATACGTCCGGCACATCGCTTTGCGCGATACGCAGCGCCAGCCCTTCCACCACGGCGGTTTTGCCGACGCCGGCCTCGCCGGTCAGGATAGGATTGTTCTGCCGGCGGCGCATCAGGATATCGATGGCCTGGCGGATTTCCAGATCGCGGCCGATCACCGGATCGACCTTGCCATCGCGCGCACGCTGCGTCAGGTTGGTGGTGAACTGGTCCAGCGCCGGCGTCTTGCTGGCGGCGCGCGCTTGCAGTTCGCCGACCGGATCGCCGCCCTCGCCCGCTGGCGCCACAGGCTTCGCCACCGGCACCTCTTCCGAACCGGCGGTGATCTTGTCCAGATTGTGCTTGATCTGCTCCAGATCGAAACGCGCAAACAGCTTGGAGCTGCGCGCCGCCAGCTGCGACAACTCGGTGTCGGTCAGCAGCGCTTGCAGCAGATGACCGCTGCGGATCTGCGCCTGCGTATCGTCCTGCAAATCCAGCGAGGCGATCAACCAGGCGTTTTCAAATAGCTTGGGCAAGCGCGCCGAGAACACCGGCGTGCGCGTATTGCCGTTCTTGAAGCGTCCCACTTCCGCGCGCAGGTCCGCTTCCAGTTGGCTGATGATGATGTCGCAATGGCGTGCGATCACCACCACGTCACTCTTGGGCTGCTCCAGCAACGCCAGAAACAGATGTTCGATATCGACTTCGTACTGGCCCAGCGACACGCACAGGCTGGCGGCGCGCGTGGCGGCGGCGCGGCTGGTGTCGTTCAATTTGCCGATCAGCGTTTTCAGATTGATGCTCATGTTCTTATCCTTTTTATGATGTGTGTATCTCGTAGCGGACATCGCTGCGATCCTGCCGCTGCGCCTCGGTGACCAGGAAACTATCCCAGCCAAGGCGTCCGCCACAGCAGTCTTCATCCAGCCGCGCGCCCTGCACGTCCTCGGCGCGCAGCACCAGCTGCACTTCATATTCCAGCGACACGCCGGTGAACATGGTCAGCATGCTCTCCAGCGCGCGCGCCGCCTTCCCGCCGGGCAGGAAGGATTCGTAGCCTTCCAGGTCCAGCGGCCCTATCACCAGCCGCAAACGCAAATCGCGCTGCCACACGCGGGCGCCGGCCATGGCGCCGCCGCCCAGCACCGCGTTGGCCATGCCCAGCATGGTCTGCTGGCCGCCCGGCACGTCGTACCACGCGCCGATGAATTGTTCGGCGCGCACCGGCTGGCAGAAATACTCCGACAGCACGCGCGCGATCTGCACCGCCGATGCGGGCCGCTGGCTCATGGCGGTGGCGAAGTACGCCACCGATTCATCCAGCACGCCATCGCCGCCGTCCGACAGGCGGCGCCGCAGCGACGGGTTGTGCATGCCGGCCAGCGACAGCAACAACGGCAGGAATTCATCGCGGCCGCGCAGTTGGTACTTCAGCTCCAGCCGATACTTGCGCCACGCTTCATAGAACAGCGCCAGCGCGCGGTTGGAGAAGGTGTCGAGGAAAGCGCGCGGTCCCTCATCCTTCTGGTAAAGGGTGTGCGCGGCGATGCGCTCGGTGTAGTGCGCCGGCAGTGTGCCGCTGCTGCCCAAAAAGCCCATGAAGGCTGGGGTGATGCGGATGTAGCGCAGTTGCGCCGACTTCAAGGCTTCACCAAGGCTGTGCGCATCGGTGGCCATGTCGCGCGGTTCCGGTTGCAGTGTTTCCAACTGGCTGGCCGGGAAGCTGAGCGAGGTGGAATTCTGGAAGCGCAGGAAGTTGGCCACCGCGCCCTCGTCCGGCGCGCCATGCCGCTTGAGCCACAGCTCCAGCATGCGCACCGCCTGGAAATACTCGAAGCGATGCGGCTGGGCGAACAGGCGCTCGATTACAGCAGGCTCAAATCGCCGCTTCGTGGCAAGCATCGCAGCAGTTCCTCTCCGTTTTTATTCGATTTGATGACCAGCTGCGTGAAGCTGTTGGCGTGCACGTACAGACCAAGGAAGCGTTCGACGATCTGCGCAAAAGCGTGGATGCCGCTGCCGACGAAGGCTTCTTCATCCACCGTCAGCGTCACTTCAACGCCCCGCACCAGACAGGCGAACGGATTCCCCGGCAGCCAGGTGTTGGCCGCCTTGTGGGAGACGGCGACAATGCCGCCGATCTGCCGCTGCGAGGCAGGTGAACGCGGCAAGTCGTACAGCGTGAGCATCTCGCGGAAAGCGTCGATGCCGCCGCCGGTCAGCGACAAATGGTTCAGCGACAAGTGCGAGATCAGGCGCCAGTGCGCTCCGCGTCCGCGCGCAAAGCGGTACGACGGCGTCGGCTTGCGCAGGAAGCTGATGGCGCGCACGCTCGATCCGCCCTCCAGAAACAGATCGCCGCCGCGCATGCCGTAGCTCAGGGAGGCCGGCAGGTCGCGGTTGGTGCAGCTGAGCTCCAGGCTCAGGGTATCGGTCTCCACCTCGGCCGGGTCGAAGTCGATATCGACGATGGAAATCTGCGTTTCATAGCCGGGGCTTTTCTCGGCGATGTCCTCGTCGCGCCGCGCCACCCAGTAGTGGCCATTCTTTTCCGGCGTCTGGCCGTGGCGCAGCGAATAGAACGGGCGGAATTCCTGCACCGACTCGCCCTGCGGCGTTTGCCGCACCAGCTTGACCGATTCAATCGACTGCACCGCGTAGGCAAAGGCGCGGCGCGCATCGGCCAGCACCGGGTAGCTGGCGGTGGCGTGCGTCAGCCGGATCGGTTCACCGCGCTGGCGGAACAGGTTGACCACCGGGGTGCAGCCCAGCAGCACGTTGTTGGTGCTGAGCGTGGCCAGCATGCGCGCCAGGTCGGAGTCCGTGCGCATGCCGGATAGCGCCAGATGCAGCGTCACCGACTTGCACCCCACAGGCAGCGCGCCGTTCATGGCGTGCAGGTCGATGTCGAAGAAGTTGAATTTCTCAGGGAAGCAGAAATACTCGGTCAGCAGACGGTAAGCGGTGTGCGAGCGCGCCGAGAAATCGATCAGCGCCTCGTCCTCGCCAAAGCCCACCGGCGACACGGGGATCTTGTGCAACTGGCTCCAGCGGCCGTTGCCGTCCGCCTCCACATAAGCCGCCAGCGCGCGTGTGAACAGCGCATCGCGCAGCGCGGCGCAAAACGACGGTTCGCCGTCGATGAACACGCGTAGCTTGCCGAGGCCCAGCTGCGCCAGCGTCACCTGCTCCGCCGTGCAGGACAGGGTCAGACTGATGCTGGAAGTGGCTTGCGGCGGCGGACGCACCGCTTCCGGCGCGGCGATGATGGGCGCGAAGCTGGCGCCGTCCAGCGCCAGCGGCGCCACCGTCACCGGATAGGCGGTGCGAAAGGTGCAAGTGGCACCACGTACCGGGCGCGTGGTCAGCTGCGTGCCGCGCGCGATCTCGCTGGCGGTGGTCAGCTGCGCGGCGCCGCCGCTAAAGTCCATGCGCGCGATCGAGCACGATGGAAAAGGCCGCAGATAGTGCGGATACAGCACTTCAAACAGGGCCTCGGTAAATTCGGGATAATCGTCGTCGAGGCGCTTGGCGATGCGAGAATTCAGCAGCGCGAAGGACTCGATCATGCGTTCGATGTGCGGGTCTTCGCACACCTCGCCGCCGATCAGCAAACGGCCGGCGATTTTGGGGTAGCGTTCCGAGAATTCGCGCGAATAGCGGCGCAGGAATCCCAGTTCACGCTCGTAGTACGGCAGTAGTTGTTCCAATTTCTCAAACTCCCAGCGGCTGCGGGACAACGCGGCGCGCCTTGCTGATGGTGTAGTGCAGGCTTGAGGGTTGCAGGACGGCGTCGAAATTCACCGGCTCGTGCGCGCTATGAACCACCAGCAATGCGGTGATAGCGAAATTCAAGCGGTTGACGGCGTCCGCCCGCAGTTCCAGCGACGCCTGCACATTGCGCAGGCGCGGTTCGTGGCGGGCGATCGCCTTTTCCAGGCTGCGGCAGATGAAAGCGCGATCGTCTGCGCTCGACAGCGACAGGCCTGCAAAGTCATTCAGGCCATAGGTCGCGATCGACCGGCCGCATTCCGGAAAACGTTTCAGGAGATCCTCCGGGATCACGGCCCGCGTGTTCAGCAGCGCTTCGAGATCGCGCGCAACCGAATCCTTCAAGTCCTCGATGGACAAACGCGATACCGTTCCGCTGCTGCCGTTGGCTGGCCCGTCCATCAGACGGTCGAACAAACCCGGAGTAAATCCCTTCATTGCAAATTAAGCCGTCTTGTTGGAGGCCAGATCCCAGCCGCCCGAGGTGTTACCACCCGAACCACCGCCCACTTTCTGCTGGGTGTACTTCCACTTGACCTTCGAATATTTCAGGGCCACGTCTTCGGTCAGGATGTTGCCTGGTTCAACGGCTGGCGCCACGCTGGAGATCAGCACGTTTTCCAGTTCGATTTCGAAGTACTTCACGCGGTCGCCCTGGCCGTCGGCGCGCAGGAATTCCAGCTTGGCCTTGGGCAGGGTTTTGCCCGACGAGCAGTTTTGCAGCAGCAGCGGCGTGGCCAGGTCGGCCAGCTTGCTCACCACGATATCTTTGTGTTCGGTGCGTTCGGCGGTGTGACCGCCGCCGGTCGACGCGGTGGCCGATTTCGGTTGCAGCACTTCCCAGTTGACCGATTTCACTTCGATCCAGTCTTTGTGGGTAGTATCTGCCGACTCGCCTTTAATGCCGTCGATTTGCAGGTAGACGTCGATTGCCATGGTATTCCTTTCAATGAAAAATAAAAATTAAAGCGAGTTGCTTAGGTTTTGGTCGATGCTGGAAGCTCCGCGACCAAACGGAGGGAGACGGACAGCTCGTCGAGCTGGAAATGCGGACGCAGGAAGGACACCGCGCGGTACACGCCCGGACGGCCCGGCACTTCCGACACCTGCACCGACGCTTCGCGCAGCGGGAACTGCGCCTTCTGCTCCTGGCTGGCGTTATCGTCCAGCAGCACGTACTGGGTCAGCCAGCGGTTCAGGAAGTCCTCGACGTTGGAGGCGGCGGCAAAGCTGCCGATCTTGTCGCGCATCATGGCCTTCATGTAGTGGGCGATGCGCGAGACCGCGAAGATGTATTGCAGCTGCGCCGACAGCACGGCGTTGGCGTTGGCGGCGTCGGAGTTGTATTTCTTGGCCTTCTGCGTCGACTGCGCGCCGAAGAAGGCGGCGTAGTCGGTGTTCTTGCAATGGACCAGCGAGATGAAACCGAGGTCGCTCAGTTCTTTCTCGCGGCGGTCGGTGATGGCGATTTCGGTCGGGCACTTGAGCGCCACTTCGCCCTCATCGGTCTTGAAGGTGTGGGTCGGCAGGTCTTCCACCAGGCCGCCGCCTTCCACGCCGCGGATGGCCGCGCACCAGCCGTAGTCCTCGAAGGCCGCGGTCAGCTTGGTGCCGAAGGCGTAGGCGGCGTTACACCACAGGTATTTCTGGTGATCGGTGCCGTCCACGTCCTCCACGAAGTTGAAGCCTTCGACGGTGGCGCCGTCGGCCGGATTGAATGGCAGGCGGCCGAGGAAGCGCGGCAGGGTCAGGCCGACGTAGCGCGCGTCTTCGGATTCGCGGAACGATTTCCACTTGGCGTATTCCACCGTGTCGAATACTTTCGACAGGTCGCGCGGCTTGCCCAGTTCACTGTAGCTTTCCAGGCCAAACAGTTCCGGCGAGGCGGCCGAGATGAACGGCGCGTGCGCGGCGGCCGCCACGTGCGACATCTGCTCGATGAAGTACATGTCTTCCGGCTGGCGGGTGATTTCGAAATCGCCGATCAAGGCGCCGAACGGCGCGCCGCCGAAGGTGCCGAATTCCTCCTCGTAGACCTTGCGGAACATGGTGCTCTGGTCGAATTCCAGCGCCGACTGGAAGTCCTTCACCAGCTCCTTCTTGGTGGCGTTGAGCATCTTGATCTTCAGATTCTGGCCGGTGGCGCTGTGCTTGACCAGATAGTGCAAGCCGGTCCAGCTGCTTTCCAGCTTCTGGAATTCCGGCGCGTGCAGCACGGCCGACAGCTGGGCCGAAATCAGGCGGTCCAGCTCCGCCACGCGGGCGTCGATGGTGGCGGCCAGGTTGTCGGAGACCACCACCGTGCCTTCCATCACCTGGTTCACCAGTTCGGCGATCAAATCCTTGGCGCGCGCATGCTCCACGCTGGACTTGGCCACCTTGCTTTGCTCGACGATCTGGTCCAGCAGCGCCACTTCGGTGGCGGCCGAGTTGTTGGCAACTAAGCCGCCGGGAGTCAGTTGTGCGGACATGGTCAGTCCTCCTTCTTGTCGGCGGTTTGCTGACCCAGCACGGCCAGCTTCTCGGTGCTGTGCAGCACGTCGTTGAGGATGTCTTCCAGCTTGTCGTTGCCGGCCAGTTTGTTGCGCAGGTCGGCCAGCTTGGTGCGCGCCTCCAGCAGCTTGCGCAGCGGCTCGACCTGCTGCACCACCGCTTCCGGACGGAAGTCGGCCATGGACTTGAACTTGAGGTCGACCGCGAACTCGCCGCCGCCCTCGCCCAGCTCATTCTTGACGCGGAAATTGGCGCGCGGCTCCACGCCTTTCAACACCTCGTCGAAATTATCGCGGTCCAGATTGACGAACTTGCGCTCCTTGAGGCGCTTCTGCTCGACTTCCGAATTGCCGCCGAAATCGCCCACCACGCCCATCACGAACGGCAGTTCCTTGTTCTCGATGGCGTCGCCGATTTCAACGTCGTAGGTCATTTGTACCCGTGGCGGGCGGATCTTTTGCAGTTTTTTCTGCACGCTAGTGCTCTTGGACATGGCTTTCCCCTCTCCGGTTATTTCAAGGCGCCGAACGGATCGGCGCTGGATTCTTCCTGCTTGGCCTTGGCGCTTTTCTTGGCGCCGGCCTTGCGCGTTGGCGTGGCGGCCTGCTGCACCGGCGCCGGGGCCGGCGGCACCAGCACGGTCTCGCCCAGGCTTTCGCGCAGCAGCTTGGCCAGATCCTGCGACTCGGTGCGGATCGAGCCCGACAGGTTGTTCTGGCGGCTCAGGTCCGCCAGCGAACGGGTCGACAGGCGCAGGCCGCTGATGGCGATGATGCTGTTGGCCAGCGTGTCGTTCGGATCGCGCACCAGCACTTCCTGGGCGTTGATGATGGCGTCGCCGTACTGGCCGGCTTCGTAGCGGGTCTGGGCGATGCTCAGCCATGGCGATTTGTCGGACGGATAGGCTTCCGCCGCCTGCTGCCACAGCTTGACGGCCTGCTCTTTCTGACCGGTGCTGGAGGCGGTGCCGGCCTGGGCCAGCATGGATTGGAGACTCGGCTTGGCCGCCACCGGTGGCGCCACGGGGGTGGTGGTACAGGCGCTCAGCGCCACCACCGATACGATGGCTCCAGCCAGTTGCGCGGCCCGAGCGAAGGACAGTACGGTTGTCATGCTTACCTCAATTTCGATATCAAAAAAGAATACTTAAAAAACAATTTCTGCAACTGGGCGCCACGTTATCAGAAATTTATTATTGACCGCGTTCAATTGAACTCAACCGTGCGCGACCTTTAAAAAAAGAAATGTTATTGTTCTGATACTTTCAAAAAAGGCATAGCAAATGAGCAGCAAAATTCTCTGGGGCGAAGGCTTGTTTCTTCGTCCGCAACACTTTCAACAGCAGGACCGCTACCATGAACAGCGCCTGCACCAGAGCGTGCTGGCACTCCACCCTTATGCCTGGGGTGTGAACCAGTTGCAGGTCGACCGCGACGCGCTGGCCAACAACAGCTTGCGCGTGCTGGAGCTGTCGCTGCGGTTCCAGGATGGCGAGTTTTATGACGCGCCCGGGGTGGACGACCTGCCGGATGCGGTGGACCTGAGCCAGTTGCCGCAGTCGCAGCAGACCGTGACCTACTACGCGGCGCTGCCGGCCTTCAAGCCGTTCGGCGGCAATTTCGGCGACAGCGGCGCCGTGCGTTATTTACAACACAACGCCGACACGCCCGACCTGTACACCCACGCGGCGCCAGCCCAGCTGAGTTACCTGAAAAAGACCTTGCGGCTGGTGGCGGAATTCGAACCGCGCGATTCCTACACCCACTTCCCGCTGCTGCGCCTGCGCCGCGCGGCCACCGGCGGCTTCGAGCTGGACGCGTCTTTCGTGCCGCCCAGCCTGTCCGTGCGCAGCGCGCCGCTGCTGTTCCTGCAACTGCGCCGCCTGCTGGACGCGCTGCAAGCCAAGGTCAGCGCGCTGTATGGCCATCACCGCGAGCCGAGCAAGCATGTGATCGAATTCCGTTCGGGCGACATGTCCTCGTTCTGGCTGCTGCACACGGCCAGCTCGGCCTTCGCTTCGCTGACGCACTACTTCCAGCATCCGGCGCTGCACCCGGAACGCCTGTACGAGCAGTTGCTGGGCCTGGCCGGCGCGCTGATGACGTTCTCGAAAAGCTGGACCCTGGCCGACCTGCCGCCCTACTCGCACACCGATCCGGGCCCAGCCTTCGCCACCCTGCACCAGATCATCCGCGAGCTGCTGGACACCGTGATCTCGTCGCGCTACTTCGCGATTGCGCTGCGCGAGGTCAAGCCGTCCTACCACCACGGCATGCTGGACTCGGGCAAGATCGACGACAAAACCACCTTCTACATCGCGGTGTCGGCGGCCATGCCGGCCAGCGAGCTGGTGGAGGTGGTGCCGCTGCGCTTCAAGGTCGGCGCGCCGGACGACGTCGACAAGTTCGTGCTGTCGGCCATGCCGGGCGTGCGCCTGCAACACGCGCCGCAAGTGCCGGCCGCGGTGCCGGTGCGGCCGGACGCGCTGTATTTTTCGATCGAGGCCAAGGGCCAGATGTATGAGCGCATGCTGCAAGCGCAATCGATCTCCATCTACGTTCCCGGCGGCATACACGACCTGCAACTGGAGCTGGTCGCCGTCACATCCTGAGGTGTCGCACCATGAATACCGTTACCGCCCCTTCCCTGATCGGCGCCGCACCGGCGCCAGCGGCCAGCCACGCGCCGCAAACCCTGCTGGATCTGATGTACGATGGCTTCTATGCCCTGTTCATGCTCAAGAACGGCAACGGCCCGCAGGAAAACGCCGAGTTCGCGCACAAGATGACGCAATTCCTCGACGACTTCGGCCGCGCCGCCCGCAAGCACGGCGCCTCGCCGGACGATATCGACGCCGCCAAGTACGCCTTCTGCGCGGCGGTGGACGAAATCATCCTGCGCTCGCCGTTCGCCATCCGCGATACGTGGGAACGCCGCCCGCTGCAACTGGCGCTGTTCGGCGAGCAGCTGGCCGGCGAGAACTTCTTCCACCGGCTGGAAGCGCTGCGCGCGCGCGGCAGCGCCCACTTGCAGGCGCTGGAAGTGTTCCATATGTGCCTGCTGCTGGGCTTCCAGGGCCGCTACATCCTGGAAGGCTCGGAGAAACTGAACTACCTGACCGCGCGCCTGGGCGATGAAATCGCCCACATGAAAGGCAAGCGCGGCGGCTTTGCGCCGCACGCCGAGCGGCCGGACCAGGTAGTCCACAAGCTGCGCAGCGATCTGCCGCTGTGGGTGCTGTGCTCCGTGTTCGGGTTGGTATGCGTGCTGGGCTACATCGGCCTGCGCACTTCGCTGGACCGCAACACCGGGCAGCAGGTGGCGGCGTATAACGACGTCGTCAAGCTGGCGCCGCGCCAAGCCAACCTGACCATCACCCTGCCGTAATGGATATCGCGTCCATACTCGGTGCATTCGGCACCGGCTTGAGCCAGCATGCGCGCCTGCTGACGCTGGCCAGCGCGCAGGACTCCTCGCTGCCGGAAGCGCTGGTGCCCGAGCGTTTTTCGGGGCGCGAAGGCGTCAACGAACTGTATGCGTTTGAAGTCGATGCGCTCAGCACGTCCGCCAATCTGGACCTGAGCCAGTTCATCGGCGAAGAGCTGACCGTCACCCTGCTGCAAGCGGACGGCAGCCGCCGCGCCTGGCACGGCGTCTGCACCGAGGCCGCTTGGCTGGGTGCGGACGGCGGCACGGCGCGTTACCGCCTGCTGCTGGAACCGGCGCTGGCGCTGCTGCGGCTGCGGCGCGACAGCTACATCTTCCAGGACAAGAACGCACAGGACATCGTCACCGAGCTGCTGGCCGATTATCCGCAACTGCGCTTTGAATTCGATGTCACGCAGACGCTGGCGCCGCGCGCCATCTGCACCCAGTACCGCGAAAGCGACCTGGAATTCCTGCAACGCCTGCTGGCCTCGGAAGGCCTGAGCTGGCGTTTCGAGCACGACCAGCCGGACGAGCAGGCCAGCGATGGCCAGGCCAAGCATCGGATGGTCATCTTCGACAGCAAGGCCAAGGCGCCCGACATGCCGGGCGGCGCCGAGATCCGCTTCCACGGCGTGCGCGCCACCGACAGCGCCGACGCCATCGACCAGTTTGCCGCGCGCCGTCAAGTGCGGGCCAACGCGGTCAGCATCAGCAGTTGGGACCCGGCGCAACTGCTGGCGCCCGGCGCCGAACAGCTGTCGTCGCTGGACGCCGGCGAACTGCCGGCGCTGGCCGTGTACGACGGCGGCGGCGAACGCATCGCCAGCGACAGCGGCCAGCCCGAGCAAATCAGCCAGCTGATGCTACAAGCGCTGGAGCTGGACAACAAAATGTTCGAAGGCGAAGGCGCGGCGCGCCAACTGGCCCCCGGCCACGCTTTCGCCCTCACCCAGCACGAACGCTACGCCGACGACAACCGCTTCACCGTGCTATGGGTGCGGCACGAGGCGCGCAACAACGTGCCGTCGCAAGTGAAGAAAGTGGAGGACCTGATCGAGGCCGGCACCTACCGCAACAGCTTCGGCTGCGTGCGCGAGGCCGTGGCCATCGTGCCGCGCGCGATTGCCGCGCCGCAGGCCGCCACCGCGCTGGGGCCGCAGACCGCCATCGTGGTCGGCGTGAACGGCGCGGTGGCGACCACCACCCGCGACCATCAAGTACGCATCCAGTTCGCCTGGCAGCGTGGCGCCGGCGCCAACGCCGGCGGCATCGCCCACGACACCGACGCCAAGGGCAGCGCGCCCGGCGACGACAGCAGCGGCACTTGGGTGCGCGTGGCCGAGGCGCTGGCCGGTCCCAACTGGGGCTCGCAATTCACGCCGCGCATCGGCACCGAAGTGCTGGTCGATTTCATCGACAACGACATGGACCGGCCGCTGGTGGTGGCACAGCTGTACACGGGATCGGACCAGCCCCCGTATGCGGCCGGCGTGGAGTCCGGCGCCAACCACGCGGGCACGCTGTCCGGCATCCACAGCCACAACTTCGACGGCGGCGGCTACAACCAGTGGCAGCTGGACGACACGCCGGGCCAGGTGCGCACGCGGCTGGCCACCAGCAGCGCCGCCAGCCAACTCAACCTCGGCTACCTGGTGGCGCAAGCGCCCGGCTCCGCTCAACGTGGCGCGTATCGCGGTTCCGGCTTTGAACTGCGCACCGACGCCTGGGCCGTGGTGCGCGGCGCCGAAGGCGTGCTGCTGACCACCAGCGCGCGCGGCGCGCAAGGCGCTGGCGTCGCCTCGACCCAGATGGATGCGGCCGAAGCGGCGCGCGCGCTGCAAGCGGCGCAGGAACTGGGCAAGGCGCTGGGCGATGTCGCCACCAAACAGAACGCCCTGCTCAGCGCGGACGCGGCCAAGGCGCAGCAGGAACTGCTGTCGCGCATCGATCCCAAGGACAAAGGCAAGCATGATGGCGCCGTCAACGGCCAGGAAGCCAGCAAGGCGCAAAGCGGCGCCCGCGCGCTGGACGCGGCGCAGCCGGTGGAGAAATTTGCCGAGCCGCTGGTGCTGATGGACGCGCCGTCCAGCATCAACTGGGCCACGCCGGCGTCGACCGTGCTGTTCGCGGGTGAACAATTGCACTGGACCTCGCAGGGCGACGTGCACATGACGGCGGCGCACACCCTGTCCTCAGTGGCGGCCAACGCGGCCGGCTACTTCAGCCAGAACGGCGGCATCCAGGCCATCGCCGCCAACGGCCCGGTATCGCTGCAAGCGCACACCGACCAGTTGGAGATTTTGGCCGACAAAGAGGTCAAGATCATCTCGGTCAACGACAGCATCGAAATCAAAGCCAGCCAGAAAATCGTGCTGCAAGCCGGCCAGTCCTCCATCACGCTGGACGGCGGCGACATCACCTTCGCCTGCCCCGGCAAATTCACGGTCAAGGGCGGACAGCATATCTTTGATGGCGGCGCCTCGCAATCAGCCGAATTATCCAAGCTCCCCGACAGTCGCCTGAAAATTTTCAAGGAAAGGCTGCGCGCAATCGATGGGGTCAGCGGCCAGCCAATCGCCGGCTTGCCATACACCATGGAACTAGCCGACGGTACGGTGCTCAACGGCGTCACCGACGAGTTGGGCCGCACTGAACAAATCAAGACAACAGACACGGCAACCGTCAAAGTGTTCTGGAATCCTCTGGCCGACTCCCTTGCGGATGAGGACGTTAATCTCAGCGAGGGCTGCTGACATGGCGGGGCAACAACCTTCCCTCATCACCCAAACCAAGCTTGATAACGAAGCTGTCAGGGACGTCAAGGTCGAGACCACACGAACGGTGACCTATACTGTCCACATCGTCACTGCCAAGCGGTTCAGCTTGCCGTATGCGGTGGCGATCGATGGCGTAGTACAGGATGGCTTCAAGACTAAGCCGAAGCGGGTCAGTGGTGACAAAGGCAAGATCGTGGTGAGCAACGTCAAACCCGGCTCCAGCGTGACCTTATATCTCAACAGCGACGCCCACCCTGACCATCGCAAGAATCCGGTCTACAAAGTCACACCTAACGACAAAGACGTGACGGTCCTGATTACCGAGAAAAAAGGCAAGCTGAGTGACACCGACACGCCGGTCAAACTCACCGACAAAGACCCGGAAAAGGAAAAAGCCAAGAAAACCGAGAACTATACGGCCTCGCTCACCGGAGACATCTGGATGAAGGTGTCATACAAATACACCTCTGGAGATGTGGCGGCGCTGATGCCGACAGGCACCAGCGCCGAGGTGCAGAAGGCGGTTGAAAGCATCTACGACGAGCTTAAAAGCGCCACTCTGTCCTTTACCGTTGGCGGAAAAACCGTGACCGTCAGCTTCGACGATTCCAAGAACCCAAAGGACAACATCAATTCCGGCTACACCTTGCTGGGCGCCGGCCTGCCGAGGGTGCATCCGGCCGGCTACGCGGCACTCTTCAACGCCGCGCTGGACGCCGGAGTGAGCAAGATCACTATGAGCTCAGCGTGGCGTCCTCTGCTGGGATCGATTGCCCACCGGGCGGGGCTGGGGCTCGATGTCAACTATGTGGGCAGCACCCGCATGAACCGGGAGGAATTGCGGGTCGCAACTGCCGTCGACACGAGCAACGTCAGCGAGGAGGAAAAGACGCTGCTCGGTGCCTTCGAGAAATCCAAGACCGAGCAGGCTGCGGCCAAGAAGAAGCTGGCCGAGGCAAGCGCGCTGGTCAAAAAAACCAAGGGCGATCCGGCCAAGGCACCTGCGGCCATCCAGGCCGAAAAAGCCGCGCAGGAAGCTTCCACAGCTGCCGATGCCGCGCGCAAAAAGGCCGAGGCGGCATGGAACGCTGAGCGTGACAAGAACGAACCCGAGGGCGTGCGGCTGTTCCGTGGATCGCTGATGAAATGCGCCTGTGTTTCGCAGCTATTCGATCCCTGGTTCATGGACACGAATAACAAAGACGACATCCCGCACACACCCAATATGCAGTTGTCGGATAATGAGACGCTGCACGCACACCATCTTCACATTACCGTTTACGACCCCAAGATATTATGAAACGAATCTACGTCCCCTACCTTGCACTGGCAATGCTGGCCACCAGCGGCATCGCCTGTGCGCAAAAGCCCGGGCCGACGCTGCGCACCTTGACAATCCAAGGCGACGAGTACGCCAGCGCCTGCACGCCGAAAAACAAGACCGTGCTGGAAGGTCTGATCCGGGCGGAGGCACGGAAGGCAGCGTCCGTCGCCGATGCCTGGCCGCTGATCGACACCCTGCTGTGCCAGGCCAAGGCGCCTGACAGCCGCGCTTTTATTGCCGGCCGCCTCAACAAAACCGTGAGCGAAGCCAGCACGTCAAGCGGTGGGCCCGATGCGCTGACCCGTACCAAGGTGGATGCGGAATTGATCGACTCGCTGCTGAGCGAGGGCGAAGCCTGGAACGCCGACCTGCGTTTCGCGAAAAACGAAATCACGCTCCGGTTCATGTCGGACGAGGCCTGTGTACGCAGCCGCAAGTTACAACTCAACAAGGGAAAATGGCAAATTGCACAGATTGGCGAAGCCTGTGACTAATTGAGGCTGCATGGACTTTAATGGATCGATGTAACGATGAGCTCAAGCACTGATCTGTCATCATGGCGTCAACGCCAGATCGCCATGCTGTACCGCTACACCTCGCTCGATTATATGAAGGCGCTGGACGACATGCTCTCGCGTGTCATTGAGGGCCGGCTCATTCCGGCGATTGAACAATCATTGGCATCGTCCTACACGGAGGTGATGTCCTCGCAACAGCGCACGCATAACGATCCTCAGCTATGGGAACGTAACATGCGCGATATCTTGGCCGAGATGCGCCAACTGCTCCGCGACGATATTGCTGCGCGTTGCCGAGGCCACTATCGGGCCGGCAGCCTCGGTCACTTCTTCAAGCAGGTCGCGCATGCCGATATCTACGAAGGGTATCGCATGAGCGACGAGTTTCACGTCTGCGAACATTTTGTCAGCAAATACAGCGATCCAATCGAGAGCATCCTGGTGGAACACCTGCGACAACAGCCGCCGGAGGATCGCTGGTTCACACGCCATCTCGCGCAACATCTATTGGACCAACCAGACTTGCCGCAACTCCGGGTACGGACCGACGTCAGCGCCCGCAGCGGCGAGTCTCCGCCGCGTGCCGGCGTGTATATCCGGCAGGACGATCCCAACGCCGCGCCGCAGTTTGCCTGGCCCGAGAAAGATCGCGGGCAATTGATAGATAGCGGTATATTTGGCGATGACAGTGTCGCTGCGCGACCTCGCGATTGGTATTATGTAGAGCTTGAACACAAGGCTGACATATGATCGTCCGGAAGCGGACAGCGTTAGCGTTCATTTTCGTACAGTTAGTGGCTGAAAACGGCGTGGCACGGGAGTTGCACTGAGCACTGCATTCACACTGCGGAGGTTGGAACATGGCGGAACTCACACTGGGCGCAAGCGGCAAGGAACAAAGTATCGCGGTCGACATCAACGCGCGCGGGCAGATGGCCGGCATCATCGAGGACGATGACGGCCACCAGCGCGCCATCCTGTTCGACCGGCGCCCCATCGAACTGGGCACGCTGGGCGGCAGCGAAGGCTTCACCAAAGATATCAACTCGCGCGGCGACGTGGCCGGCACCGCGCAAAACGCCGCCGGTTACTGGCGCGCTTTCGTGGTCCCGTACGGCGGCGCGATGCGCGACGTTGGCACGCTCGGCGGCAACAGCAGTTATGGCGCCGCCGTCAACGACCATGGCCTGGTGGTCGGCTTTGCCGACACCAGCGACGGTTATTACCGCGCCTTCCTGGCCGACGGCGCGCGCGCGCCGCAAGACCTCGGCACGCTGGGCGGCAAGATCAGTTACGCTGCCGGCGTCAACAATCATGGCGACGTGGTCGGCACCGCCGCCCTGCCCGACGGCTATCGGCATGCGTTCCTGTACAAGAACGGCGGCATGCGGGACATCGGCACGCTGGGCGGACGCTCCAGCGCGGCCAGTGCCATCAACGACAACGGCATGGTGGTCGGCGCCTCGGAAACGCCGGGACGGCGCTGGCACGCCTTCGTCTGGGATCAGGGCAAGATGACCGACCTTGGCGCGCTGATCGGCTATGGCGACAGCTTTGCCACCGCCATCAACAACGCCGGCCACGTGGTGGGCAGCATCCGCGTCGGCGACGAGCGCCGCTCGTTTGTCTACCGCGACGGCAAGATGACCGTGCATCCGGGCGGCTACGGCCTGTATCTGGTCAACGCCATCAACAATCAGGAACTGGTGATCGGCGCGAAATACGCCGGCAAGAAGTTCACCGCCGCGACCATGAAATCCAGCCAGCCGGCGGTCGAAACCCATGGCGGCCAGGATTTGCTGAGCGCCGCCGCGCTGGTGGTGACGGTCGCGGTCGGCGTCATGCTGTACAAGCGCCGCTATCGCGGCATCGCCCTGCCGGCCAGCCCCGTGTAGCCCTTTTGTGCGACAGACAGGCGTTCCCGTCCGTGAGATAGTGCCGTCCTCACAACTTTCACAAACGGGAGCCCCTGATGACCATCTTGCGCCACATCGCCTGCGCCGCCGCCCTGCTGGCCGCCACCGCCGCCAACGCCACCACCTACAACTTCAGCTACACGTTCGGCGCCGGCAGCGTGCTGACCGGCAGTTTCGACGGCACTGCCTCGGGCAACCTGATTACCGGCCTGTCCAACATCAGCGTGTTCCGTGATGGCGTCGAGTTCGGCAGCGGCAACTTGTACAACTTCGGCTGGAACGATAGCTACACCATGGTGAGCGGCGCCGCCGTGGCGTCGCTTGACGGCCTCGAAAACAACTTCTTGTTCAGCACCAGCCCCTGGCAAATGGGTGGCGGCTTCTACTCGGGCCAGACCTTCGGCATGTATCCAGCCAGCGTTTATTACGACCCGGCCAAGGCCTACGTGCAGGGCGGCAGCGGCTGGTCCCTGGCCGACAACGCCAACTTCTCCATCACCCGCTGGTCGGTGACGGCCGTGCCGGAACCGGCAAGCTACGCCATGCTGCTGGGCGGTCTGGGCCTGGTGGGCGCCATCGCCCGCCGCCGCCGCGCGGTCTGAGCCGCGCTAGCTGATCCACTTGGCCAGCGCGGTGCCGATGGCGAACCAGCCGATCAGTGGCAGCAGTTTGCGCAGCACCGAACGCAGCACCACCGGACCGGTATGCTTGCGCGCCCGGTACAGTCGCAGCGCCCACGGATAGGCCACGTGGGTGTACGGTACCTGCGGCACGGTGCGCAGCAGGTACTGGAGCATGATCACCAGGATCAGCAGCGCCGGCGCCACCACCTGCGCCAGCCTTACCGCCGACACCAGGCTCAGCACCACGGTGGCGCTGATGATGACCACCGCCAGCAGCAGGCGGCGGTTGACTTCCGCATGGGACGGCGCTGACTTCTGCATGCGCATCGCCAGCCACACCCAGCCGCCGGCCAGCAGCGCCATCGCCAGCGGCAGGCGCCAGCCGCTGCTCTCTTCCGGCTCGGCGGCGGCACCGGCGGGGTTGCTGTACAGGTTGTAGCCCAGCGCGTCGCGCGCCTGCTTGAGGTGGGCCGCGTAGTTGCCCATGTCGCCCGGTTCGACATGGTCGCGCAGGGATTTGTAGGTGGCCGTGATCAGCACGCTGCGGCTGTCCGGCCCTTTGCTCACCTGGTACGAAAACTCGAAGGCCGGATCGCTCACCGTGATATTGCTGGTCTTGATGTTCCAGCGCGTCGGCAGGCGCACTTCGGTGGTTTCGACGATTTCATACGGATAGTCCAGCCGCAGCGGCGCGTTGCGGCCAACGCTGTCCGGCGCTTTCAGCGAGCTGTCGATTTCCGAGGAGTCGATGAACGCCTGGCTGCGTGTGCCTTTCTTGTTGAGCGACCAAAAGCCGGGAATGCGGTAATGCTCGACCGTGGTCAGCTCGTTGCGGCGCTCGTCGTCCTGCACGTCCATGGCGCCGTTGCTGCGCAGGCTCTCGTAATTGTGGGCGTAAAAATTCTGGTACTGGGTCTCCAGCTCGCTGCGCTGGTGCGCCAGCTGCGTGCGCAGATTGTCGGCGCGCTCGCCCTGCACCGTGGTGCTGATGGTGTAGTTGACCGGCTGGTCGACGCCATCGGTGGAATCGAACACCGCGTGGACGCGCTTGACGCCGCCGGTTTTCGGCCCCATCAGGCTGAGCCCGGTGGCGCCCGGCTCCAGCACCAGCGCGTAGCCGTAGTCGGGCTGGTACAGATTGGCCAGCTCACCCTGCTGCATGCTACGGGTCGGGTCCAGCCAGTAGACCGCGCCATTCACGCGCGCGCGCACCAGCACGTGGTTGAAGGCCAGCGGGGTCGGCGCCCAGTGCTCGACGTCGCGCGTGATTTCGGTGTTGACCAGCGCCGGCACGGCATCGATGCCCAACGCGCGCAGCATGGTGATGGTCAGCAGGGTCTTGTCCTTGCAATCGCCGAAGCGGCGCTGGTAGACCTTGTCCGGACCGGTGGGCGCGTGCGAGCCCGGCCCCACTTCAATGCCGAGGTAGCGGATGTCGCGCTGGACCACGCGCAGCACGGCCGCCGCGCGCGCCGCCGGATCGGTGACCTCGCGGCCGATGCGGGCGATTTCCTCGCGCAGCGCCGGCCCCGGTTCGCCGGGCGGACGGTACAGCGGCAAGGCCCACTGCACCACGGCGGCCCAATCGGCAAACTCGGTCCACTGCACGGCGGCGTAGGGATTGAACCATTCAGGCGCGCCCTTGTCGATGCGGGTGGCCGGCGTGTTGTAGCGCTGCCAGCGGTAATCGCGGTAGCCGTCGGCCTCGGTGATGGTCGGCTCCAGCTTGTCGTTGTGGGCGGCAATGCGCAGCGGCCGGTTGGACGGCATCAGCAGGCGCACAAAGGAATGCCGCACCGGCACGCTCCATTCCATGTCGACGCGGCTGGAAACCTTGCCCTGGAATACCGGGTTGCTGCCATCCAGGCTGAAAGCATATTCGACGATGTCGCCGATGCGGATATCGTCCAGCAGCACGCTGGCGGTCATGCTGCCGTCGTAGATCAGGTAATCCAGCTCGGTCTCGCGTTGCAGCAGCTGCACCCGCACGCCGGGCAGCTTGGGGATCACCTTGCCGGCGCGGATGACGTTGATGGCGTGCAGGGTCAGCGTCTGGTAGGACGGATCGAAATTGATGCTGAGATTGGCCGCCTTCTCCACCCCGCCGCCATCGAGCGCCTCGCTGGCGGTGTGGAAGTAGGACACCTTGCCGCGCGCGTCGACCCGGGTCTGCATGTCGCGTAGCAGGAAGGCGACATTGCCGCGCGGCGTGAACGGCTCGGCGCCGGGCGGCGGTTCCAGCGGCACCGGCAACACCCAGGCCGGCGGCGCGCCGATCTTGTACGCCTCAGACCGCGCTTGGGCGGCCCCGACACATAAGCCTATCCAGGCAAGTACAACCAATACAACACGCATGTGCAATCCGCTGAGAAATTTTGTGGCAAATATCTCAACAGTGTAGGCGCTAAATTTCCGACAAGCAAGCAAAAACGGCGCGGACGCTGTTATCGCGGTCTCGTCCGGGTGCGCCGTGGACGTGCCGCATCAGCGGCGGCTACAGCAGCGGGCAAAGTTCTCCTGCGCTTTCTGCACCGCAGCCTGTCGCTGCTCCACCGAGAGGGTCGAATAAGGCTCGGTTTCAAATACGTGGTCGTTCGCGCTGAACGAGAATGGCCGGCCGTTCTGCTGCATGCCGGTCAATGCCCACGCCGCGGATGCGGTCAGGTCCTGCTGTCCAAAGCGGTTGGTGGCGGTCAGTTTCGCGGCCAGGAAAATCGCCTCCCGGTCGCCCGTTTCCGCCAGTGTGGTGGCGCTGCTTAATAGTCCTTTTTCTTCTGCGGTAATCACGTGCTCCTGGTTCGGATGAGCATCCGCGTCCGCGCGTGCGGCATCGATCAGGCGGCTGGCGTCCTGATTCAGCAAATAGCTTTGCGCGCGAACATCCCCTGCTTTTGCGGCCTCGCGCATTAATTCAGCGATCTGCTGCGGACTGGCTTTGCTGACATTTTTGCATTGTTCCTCCTTCATGGCGATTTGCCATTGTGCGAATCGGAGCGTGTTGCCCGAGGGATCGGACTGCGCCTGTTCCGCGTAGTCCCGCTCTATGTCCTTCTTCGATTCCACATAGTCGGCGCACACCAGATACTGCATGGCCTTGCTGTACGCCGGATGGCCGCCGTAATCGCCCTCCTTCAGGGCGAAGTCCTTGGGATCCAAGGCAGCGTACGAACCTGCGCGGGGAGCAACCGCGCCCCAGGCAAAGATGCCGTTGCCTGCCGTCGTGGCGCTGCCGGACAGGTTGCGCGGCTCGGCGCCGGGACTGTTTGGGGTCACCGGTTCCGGCTCATGCTTGAGCAGCGCGTATCCCCCCGCCACGGCGAGCGCAATGACGCAGAAACCCAGAATTTTTCGTGATTGTAATAACGTTGACATGAATATCCTTGAATGCAGACAAACAGGAGTTTCAGCCAGAGGGGCTGAAACTCCATTTATATAATTCCGACGGAATCAGGAACGGATCTGGTTATTCAAAGTAACCATGTCGTTTCTCAAAGAGGTGCCATGACGATTAAAGGAAGCCAGGGCCAGGTCGAAATTTTTCTGCGAATTACGCAAATTATTTCTGATATCACTGCAATATGGCAGATTGGCATTCGAGCCGCCGCAATTGGTGTTGTAATCGTCCTGGTTCGCCTTGTGGTCGTTATAGGCATTAGCGATCGATTTCATCGCCGCCTCCATCGCCAGCAGCTGGTTATTCGTCTCGGCCGCGGTGTTGGCCACATTGGACTTTTCTTGCTGGGTGGCGGTATGGTTCATGAAATTCTGGGCCTTCGGAATTTCGCTGTTGATTTTATCGAAAGCTATCTTGGAAACCCAACCGCAAGCGGTCGATGCCGCAGCCGTGCCGGCAGACTTCACGATGGCCTTGATGTGCGAGGCGGCGGTCGGTTCCGACGCTGGCTTCCAGTTGGCCAGCAAGCCGGCTGCCGTGGTGCCGCACATTTCCTGGAAAGCCGCCTTGGTCATCGCGCCTTCCGATTCGCCCATCAGTTTGGTAATCAGGATGTTGGTCGCCCCGACCGCGCCCCAGCCGGTCGAAGCGCGCCAGTCGATATACTCCTTCAGCAGTTTCGCCTGGGTCCAGATGCCGCTAAGGGCGAACTGGCGATCCGGCGTCACCGCGTCGGCGGCGGGTGCAACTAACGAGCATGCCACCGCCATGGAAACGGCGACAGTCATGGATTTCGTTCTATTTTCCATCCATATTTTCATACAACTCCCTTATTAATATTGAAATAATACGTAATAACCGCAATTGACAGTGATCATAAAATGAAAAATGCACTTTATATATAAAAATCAATTGCAATAACATGATAATTTTATTGTCAATATTTCCCTGTAGTATTCTGCTTAATTTAATGTAGGACTTTACTGACAGAGGCGGGAGTGCTTACCGGTCGCACAAAATAAAAACGGCACGCCGCAGCGTGCCGTTTTTATTCCAATATATGGCTCAGAGCGCCGAGAAGTCCAGCTTGACGCCGGTGGCGGCCTGGATCTGGTCCTTGCTCACGCCCGGCGCCAGTTCGGTCACTTTCAGGCCGGCCTCGGTCACTTCCATCACGCCGAGGTCGGTGATCACCAGATCGACCACGCCGACGCCAGTCAGCGGCAGATCGCATTTCGGCAGCAGCTTGTGCGAGGTCGAGCCATCCTTGGCGGTGGCCACATGCTCCATCAGCACCACCACTTTCTTCACGCCGGCCACCAGGTCCATGGCGCCGCCCATGCCCTTGACCATTTTGCCCGGGATCATCCAGTTGGCCAGATCGCCCTTTTCCGACACCTGCATGGCGCCCAGGATGGCCAGGTTGATTTTGCCGCCGCGGATCATGCCGAAAGAATCGGCCGAGCTGAAGTACGCCGCGCCCGGCAGCGCGGTGACGGTCTGCTTGCCGGCGTTGATCAGGTCGGCGTCGATTTCCGCTTCGGTCGGGAACGGGCCGATGCCCAGCAAACCGTTTTCCGATTGCAGGAACACTTCAATGCCCGAAGGGACGTAGTTGGCCACCAGGGTCGGCAAGCCGATGCCGAGGTTGACGTAGAAACCGTCTTGCAGTTCCTTGGCCGCGCGCGCGGCCATTTCATCACGAGTCCATGCCATGATTCTGTTCTCCGTTATTCTTGGTTGGCGGCGCGGATGGTGCGCTGCTCGATGCGTTTTTCCGGCGTGGCGTTGACCACGATGCGATGCACGAAGATGCTCGGCAGGTGCACTTGGTCCGGGTCGATCTCGCCGGTCTCCACCAGCTGCTCGACTTCGACGATGCAGACCTTGCCGGCCATGGCGGCGTTCGGGTTGAAGTTGCGCGCGGTCTTGCGGAACACCAGGTTGCCAGCCTTGTCGGCCTTCCAGGCCTTGACCAGCGCCACGTCGGCCACCAGGCTGCGCTCCATCACGTACTGTTCGCCGTCGAATTCGCGGATTTCCTTGCCGTCGGCGACGATGGTGCCGACGCCGGTCTTGGTGAAGAAGGCCGGGATGCCGGCGCCGCCGGCGCGCAGCTTCTCGGCCAGCGTGCCTTGCGGGGTGAATTCCAGCTCCAGCTCGCCGGCCAGGTACTGGCGCGCGAATTCCTTGTTCTCGCCCACGTAGGAAGCGATCATCTTCTTGATCTGGCGGGTTTCCAGCAACTGGCCGAGGCCGAAGCCGTCAACGCCGGCGTTGTTGGAGATGGCGGTCAGGCCGGTGACGCCGGAATCGCGCAGCGCGCCGATCAGCGCCTCCGGGATGCCGCACAGGCCGAAGCCCCCAACGGCAATGGTTTGACCGTTCTGGACGACGCCGGCCAGGGCAGTGGCGGCGTCCGGATAGATTTTATTCATAAGTGTCCCTTTATGATGTATGTTGCATGTGCATAGCCAACGTTGTTAAATGCGTTAGCTAAGCGGCGATCCAGCATAGAATACGCACATTAAAAGTTCAATACCGTAGAAATACCTGCCAGAACCTATGAGCGTTCAGCCTGCCATTGATTACGAATCCATTTTCCTGCATGCGCCGGTGGGCATGTGCATCTCCGAAAACCGCATCATCCAGTCGTCCAACGAAGCGCTGGCCAGCATGTTCGGCTACACCCGCGCCGAGCTGGACGGCCTGTCGTTCCGCGCGCTGTATCCGACCATGGACGAGTTCCTGCGCACCGGCGACCGCATCATCCCCATCATGAACGCCCGTGGCCGCTACTCGGACGAGCGCATCATGCGCCGCGCCAATGGCGAGCTGTTCTGGTGCCATGTGACCGGCCACGCCATGCTGTCCAGCGCGCCGCTCGGTCCCGGCATCTGGACCTTCGAGGACGTCAGCGAAAAGCGGCCGGTGACGGCCGAGCTGACGCCGCGCGAACGCGAAATCGCCGCCCTGCTGGTGGAAGGCAAGACCAGCAAGACCATCGCCCGCCAGGTCGACCTCAGCCCGCGCACGGTGGAAATGCACCGCGCCAAGCTGATGCGCAAATTCTCGGCCGCCACCTCGTCCGAGCTGGTGCACAAGCTGGTCGGCGTGCAGCTCTGACCGCCGTCCCGCCTGCGCCGGCACGACCTTACATCGCGGTCATGCCATCGTCGGCGCTGATGATGGCGCCGTTGATGAAGTTGGAATCCTCGCCGGCCAGCAGCAACAGCAGGCCATCCAGATCTTCCGGCTTGCCCGGGCGCTTGCGCGGCAGCATCTCGATCAGGCGCTGGCCCTGTTCGCTGGCGAAGTAGTCCTCGTTGATCTCGGTCGAAATATAGCCGGGGCAGATGGCGTTGGTGTTGATGCCGTACTTGCCCCACTCCACCGCCATGGCCTTGGTCATCTGCACCACGCCGGCCTTGCTCATGCAGTACACGCCGATCTGCGGCAGCACCCGCAGGCCGGCCACCGAGGCGATGTTGATGATGCGGTGCTTCTTGCTGGGATCGCCCTTGGCGCGCGCGATCATGCGCTTGGCGGTTTGCTGGGCGACGAAAAACGCGCCGCGCAGATTGGTGTCCATCACGAAGGCGTAGTCCTCCGGCGTGACGTCGGCCAGGCGCTGGGTGGTCGACACCCCCGAATTATTCACCAGGATGTCGATCGGCCCGGCCTCGGTCTCGGCGTGGGCGATGGCGGACTTGATGCTGGCGTAGTCGGTCACGTCCAGGCTGACCACATGGGCGGCGCCGCCGTCGGCCTCGATTTCGGCGCGCAGCTCCTTCAGGCGCTCGGTGCGACGCGAGGCCAGCACCACTTGCGCCCCCGCCTGGGCCAGCACTTTGGCAAACCGGGCTCCCAGACCGCTGGAGGCGCCGGTGATCAGCGCAATTTTTCCCTCAAAGTTGACTTCAATGCCCACGGACGACTCCCTAGTGTTGGTGATTAAATGTAATGATTACACAAATTCCCAGTATTAGATTGCGGTGTCTAATAATGTCGCGGAAAATGGCGTCAATCCAAACAAAAAAGAAGCACGTTCGTGCTAAAATTTTCTCATTCCTCACCATCACTATAACAACAGACTATGACTCAGCCACAAAACCTCGTAGAACAGTATGGCCCGCGCGACGCGATGGAGTATGACGTCGTGATCGTCGGCGGCGGCCCCGCAGGCTTGTCGGCAGCGATCAAGATCAAGCAACTGGCGGCCGAAAAAGGCCAGGAAGTGTCCGTCGTCGTGCTGGAAAAAGGCGGCGAGCTGGGCGCCCACACCCTGTCCGGCGCCGTGATGGACCCGCGCGCCCTGACCGAACTGATCCCTGACTGGAAAGAAAAAGGCGCGCCGCTGAACACCGCCGTCAGCGAAGACCGCGTGCTGTTCCTGACCGAAACCAAGGCTTACAAGACCCCTAACCTGCTGCTGCCGAAGTGCTTTGAAAACCACGGCAACTATGTGATTTCGCTGGGTAATGTGGTGCGCTGGCTGGGCCAGCAGGCCGAGGCGCTGGGCGTGGAAATCTTCCCCGGCTTCGCCGCCGCCGAAGTGCTGTACAACGACGACGGCTCGGTCAAGGGCGTGGCCACCGGCAATATGGGCGTCAAGCGCGACGGCGAAGCCGGTCCGGACTTCCAGCTCGGCATGGAACTGCACGGCAAGTACACCCTGTTCGCCGAGGGCGCGCGCGGCCACCTGGGCAAGCAGCTGATCGCCAAATACGACCTGGCCAAGGGCAAGGATCCGCAGTCGTACGGCATCGGTATCAAAGAATTGTGGGAAATCGATCCGGCCAAGCACCAGCCCGGCCTGGTGATCCACACCACCGGCTGGCCGCTGGACAGCAAGACCTACGGCGGCTCCTTCCTATATCACCTGGAAAACAACCAGGTGGTGGTCGGCTACGTGGTCGGCCTGAACTACGAGAATCCTTACCTGTCGCCGTACGAGGAATTCCAGCGCTACAAGACCCACCCGGAAATCCGCACCTTCTTCGAAGGCGCCAAGCGCATTTCCTACGGCGCGCGCGCGATTGCCGCCGGCGGCCTGCAATGCCTGCCGAAGCTGGTCTTCCCGGGCGGCGCGCTGATCGGCTGCGACGCCGGCTTCCTGAACATGAGCCGCATCAAGGGTTCGCACGCCGCCATCAAGTCCGGCATGCTGGCCGCCGAATCGGTGTTCGCGGCGCTGGGCGCCGGCCGCCAGGGCGACGAGCTGGCCACCTACCCGGTGGCGTTTGAACAATCGTGGCTGCACGAAGAGCTGCACGTGGCGCGCAACGTCAAGCCGTGGCTGAACAAGGGCCTGTACCTGGGCTCGGTCATGGCCGGCATCGACCAGCTCGTGTTCCGCGGCAAGGCGCCATGGACCCTGCACCACGCGCACGCCGACCACGAATGCCTGAAGCCGGCTTCGCAGTTCAGCCCGATCACCTACCCCAAGCCGGATGGCAAGCTGACCTTCGACCGCCTGTCGTCGGTGTTCATCTCGAACACCAACCACGCGGAAGACCAGCCTATCCACCTGACCTTGAAGAACCCGAGCGTGCCGGTGGACGTCAACCTGGCCCAGTACGCGGGGCCGGAGGCGCGCTACTGCCCGGCCGGCGTGTATGAATTCGTCAAGACCGACGAAGGCGCCGACCGCCTGCAAATCAACGCCCAGAACTGCGTGCATTGCAAAACCTGCGATATCAAGGACCCGACCCAGAATATCGTCTGGATCACGCCGGAAGGCGGCGGCGGCCCGAATTATCCGAATATGTAAAAAAGCAACACTTCCAGAACAGCGCGGCGCATGACCGCGCTGTTTTTCTTTTGGCGCCCGGCAGGAAATCTTGCTCCAGCCCGCTAATCGGACCATAATCGGCGGATGGAAAACGGCGCCAGGCCGTGCGTTCTGGACCCGGTTACAAATTTTTTTATAAATTTCCACCAAGCATTTAATGTCCTTCCAGATACGGTCGTCTTGTACTTGGGAGAGCACAAAGGATCCGTTGCTCCGAACTGAATCCACCTACCAGGAGTTATTTCATGCTGAGCCTTCACACCAATTCTGCGGCCCTTTCCGCACAGAACTCGATCGGTCGCACCCAGTCGGCACTGTCGACTTCGCAGACCCGCCTGAGCACCGGCTTCCGTGTCAATTCGGCCATGGACGACGCTGCGGGCCTGCAAATCGCTTCCCGCCTGAAAGCGCAAACCAGCGGCATGGCCATGGCCATGCGCAACACCCAGAACTCGATCTCGATGCTGCAAACCGCCGAAGGCGCGTTTGACGAAGTGACCACCATGCTGACCCGCATGAAAGATCTGGCCACCCAGGCAGCCGACGCCTCGTCGACCGCTAAAGACCAGGCCGCCCTGCAATCGGAATACGACGCGCTGGGTAACGAGCTGAACAACATCATGAAAAACTCGACCTTCGGCGGCGCCAAGCTGCTGGACGGCGGCACCATCGGTTCGTCGATGACCTTCCAGATCGGCGCCACCGCGAGCGAAAAAATGACCGTCGACCTGAGCACCGCGATGACCGCGCTGACCACCGGCCTGGGTTCGGTCACCGCCAAGTACGCCGCTCCAGGCGCCACCATCGGCACCGAAATTTCGGACGGTACCGACGGTACCGCGTCGGCCAGCAACGCCGCCGGCCAGACCGCCGCCAACACCTCGATCGACACCATCGCCACCGCCATCGACCTGGTCGGCGCCGTGCGTTCGTCGCTGGGTGCAGCCGCCAACCGTCTGGACCACGTGTACAACAACCTGTCGAACATCTCGACCAACACCAAGGCCGCTACCGGCCGCATCATGGACACCGACTTCGCCGCTGAATCGTCGAACATGACCTCGGCTCAGATGCTGCTGCAAGCCGGCACCGCGATGCTGAAACAGTCGAACAGCACCTCGTCGCTGGTTATGTCCCTGTTGCAGTAATCGTAGTACTATCCGGATATGTCAACATATCCGGATTACTAAAAGGGCCAACCGGAGCTTTTCGGTTGGCTTTTTTTATACCAGTAATTCTAGAAAGCGAGCCTGATGGCTGTAGATCGTATCGGACCCTCAATACGCCCGCTCGGCGTCCCGGACCGGCCGCAAGCGCAGCCCGGCCAGGTCACGCGCGTGCCCGGCAGCGAAGGCCCGCTCGATCTCGACTTCCCGGTCGGCCCGCTCGGCCCCAGCGGCCCGAACAGCACCAGCGGTCCCAACTCGGTGGGCGCCATCCTCGATGGCCCGGACCAGCAGACAGCGCCGCCGCCCTCGCACGCCGAAGCGCTGGCCGCCGCCCTGGGCGAGATGCCGGACGCCGGCGATCCCGCCGCCATGCGGCCGAACCAGGTGTTTTTATCGCGCCAGATGATCTGGCAGCCACCCGACACCAACGCCATGGCCGCCTCGTGGCAGGTGATGGTGCGCACTTACGGCGAGCAGCGCGCGGCCTGGCTGGAGCAAGCCACCGGCCAGCACCTGCCGTCCAGCCTGTTCATGACCGACCACGGCGCCGCGTCGATGCGCGACGGCCGCCCGCCCGGCACGCCGCTGGTGACGGAGATGGAGCCGTGGCGCTTTGCCGTCTACGCCTGGGGCGCGGAGCGGCTGGTGCTGAAGGTGGTGGTCAAGGACGACGACGAATACGACCGCAACCGCCGCCGCCGCACCCGCGTGGCCTTGCGGCTGGAGCTGATGCTGCCGGGCGTGGGCCGGGTGGTGATCCAGATGGAGCCGGCCAGCGGCAATGGCGTGGTGCTGGAGGTGGGCGCGGCGCAGACCGCGGCCATGCAGCACATGCGCGACCAACTGCCGCAGCTGGCGGCGGTGGTCAGCCGTTCCGGCCTGACCATCCTGCGCTGCCGCCTGCGCCGCGAACTGCCGGCCTCGACCGGCGAACATTCCTACCCGAGCCGCCTGCACACGGCGGCGCTGACCCAGGCGCTGTTCCGCGCCATGGCGGAAGTGGCGGTGCTGCTGTCGCAGCCCGCCATCGGCGACGACCTGTTCTCCGCTTCGGCATAACCTCCGTCATAAAATCCGGGGTCAGGTCCTCCATTTCTACACGGCCTCGACCGTGTAACGGATCAGCCCGTGTAGAAATGGAGGACCTGACCCCGGAGTTGTTAGCCGACGGTGCCGATGATGCTGACTTCGCGGTTTTCCGGAATTTCGTTGTAGGACAGCACGTGCAGGCCCGGCGCGAACAGGCGCGCGTAGCGCGCCAGCAGCGGCCGGATCTGCGGCAGCACCAGCAGCAGCGGCGGCGTGGCCTGCTGCTTCATCTGCTCGCGCGCCACCGGCATGTTCACTTGCAGCTGCGCCAGCAGGTGCGGATCGATCGGGTAGTTGTCCAGCACCACCTTGCCGCTCTGGCGCGCCTGGTTCAACGACCCCAGCAGCATGTTCTCCAGGTCGCCGCCCAGGTTGAAGGCCTGCATCTCGGTCTTCTGGCCGAACAGGCTGGTGACGATCTGGCGCCGCAAGGCGCAGCGCACCTCGGCCGCCAGCAGGATCGGGTCCTTGGTGGTTTCCGAGCTGTCCACCAGCGTGGTGGCGATCGGCACGATGTCCTTCAGCGAGACGTTTTCCGCCAGCAGCACGCGGAACACGCGCAGCATTTGCGTGTGGGTCAGCGCCTTGTCCAGCGCCGACGCCAGTTTCGGCGCGATCGCGGTCAGGCGCTCCATCATGGCCGGCACGTCCTCGTGGCGGAACAGTTCCGGCAGGTATTCGCGGATCAGCTTGGACAGGTGGGTGGCGATGGCGCTTGGCGTTTCCACCACCTGGTAGCCCAGCCCCAGCGCGTTGGCTTTCTCGCTGGTCTCGATCCAGGTCACCGGCATGCCATAGGCCGGCTCGATGCCGGGGATGCCGTCGATCTGGCCGTACACATTGGGCGACGGAATGGCCATCAGGCGGTCGGCAAACACTTCCGCCTGCGCCACCACGCTGCCCGACAAAATCACCGAATACTGGGTCGGCTTGAGACCGAGGTCGTCGCGCACCATGATCGGCGGCAGCAGCAGGCCCATCGATTCCGACAGGCTCTGGCGCACGCCCTTGACCCGCTTGCTGAGCGGCTCGCCATGGGCCTTGTCGATCAGCGTCACCAGCTTGTAGCCGACGGCGATTTGCAGCGGCTGCACGGCCGGCAGGCTGTACCAGTCGAGGTCGGGCGCGCGCTCGTCGCGCAAGGCCGCCTCGATGGCGTCGAGGTTGTTGGTCTCGGGCTTTTGCACCCGGTTCAGCAGTTTCCAGCCCACGTAGGCCAGCACCAGCGCGAACGGACCGAACATTTGCCACGGCATGCCCGGCACCAGCGCCAGCACGATCATCATGCCGGCCGCGCTGAACATCACCTGCGGCGAGGTCAGCACCTGGCTGCCCACCTGCTGTTCGAAGTCGCCCGAATCCGAGATACGGGTCACCAGGATGGCGGCCGCGGCCGACAGCAGCAGCGCCGGGATCTGCGCCACCAGGCCGTCACCGATGGTCAGCAGCGCGTACTGCTTGAAGGCGGCGCCAAACGACATGTCCTGCATCAGCGCGCCGATCGCCACGCCGCCGACCATGTTGATGATCAGGATCAGGATCGAGGCCACGGCGTCGCCGCGCACGAATTTGGAGGCGCCGTCCATGGCGCCGTAGAAGTCGGCTTCCGAGGCCACTTCCAGGCGGCGCTGCTGGGCCTTCTCCTGATTGATCAGGCCGGCGTTGAGGTCGGCGTCGATCGCCATCTGCTTGCCGGGCAGCGCATCCAGCGTGAAGCGCGCCGAGACCTCGGAGATCCGCTCCGCGCCCTTGGTCACCACCATGAAGTTGATGATCATCAGGATCACGAACACCACGATGCCGACCACGTAGTTACCGCCCACCACCACGTTGCCGAAGGCCTCGATCACGTGACCGGCGGCGGCCGTGCCCTCATGGCCGTGCAGCAGCACCACGCGGGTCGAGGCCACGTTCAGCGTCAGGCGCAGCATGGTGGTGGCCAGCAGGACGGTCGGGAACACCGAGAAGTCCAGCGGCCGGCGCACCGACACCGAGCCCAGGATCACGATCAGCGCCAGCACGATATTGAACGTGAACATCACGTCCAGCAGTATCGGCGGCAGCGGCAGCATGATCATGGCCAGGATGATCAGCAAGAATGCCGGCGTGGCAAACTTGTGGCGACGTATCTCCGCCAGCATCGTCTGTATGAAATTCACTACTTAACCTCGCTCATGGATGTGGGCACAACAACTTCTTTTGGACGCTCCGGCTCGGCGCCGCGCCGTCCGGTACGGAATGCTTGCAGCTGCAACACGTAGTTCAGCACCTGCGACACCGCCTGGTACAGCTGCACCGGGATCTGCTGGTTGACCTGGCTGGTGTTGTAGATGGCGCGCGCCAACGGCGGCAGCTCCATTATCTCGATCTTGAATTCCCTGGCCAGCTGGCGGATGTACAGCGCCATCTCGTCCACGCCCTTGGCCACCACGTACGGCGCCTCCGCCTTGCTGAGGTCGTACTTGAGCGCGACCGCGTAGTGCTCCGGGTTGACGATCACCACGTCGGCGCTGGGCACGGTCTTGCGCGCGCTGCGCCGCGCCAGCGCCCGCTGCAACTGGCGGATGCGGCTTTTCACCTCGGGCCGGCCCTCGGTCGACTTGTGCTCTTCCTTCAGATCCTGCTTGGACATGCGCTGGTTGCGGGCGAAGAACCAGGCCTGCGCCGGCACGTCGATCAGGGCGAAGATGACGAACACCGCCACCATCGCCATCAGGCCGTCCAGCATCAGGTTGGAGCCGCTCAGCATGGCCTGGCCGATCGGCATCATCTGCAATTTGGTGTAGTCCGGCACGCTGGCGCGGGCCACGTGGATCAGCACCGCGATCAGCACGCCGGCCTTGCCGATCGAGACCGCCAGCTCGAACGCGTGCTTGCCGCTGAACAGGCGGCCCAGGTTGGCCATCGGACTCATGCGCGACAGCTTGGGTTCCCAGTGCGTGGTCGAGACCACCCAGCCGCCCGGCACCATGGCGCCCAGCATGATGAACAACGGCACCACGAACAGCGGCAGCACCATCTTGATCAGCAGCCACATCGCGCTGCCGAACACGGTGGACATGGCGTTGTCGATGGCGCCGTCGCCGTCCAGCGGGGCGAAGCTCTGGTGGAACAGCTCGTTGAATTCCATCAGGTAGCCGGGCAGCAGGTAGACGAACAACTTCAGGCTGACCAGGATGCCGATCGCGGTCGACAGGTCGCGCGAGCGCACCACCTGCCCTTCCTGGCGCGATTTCTTCAGCTTCTGCTGTGAAGCCTTTTCTGTTTTATCGCCGGTGCTCTCGTCAGCCATGGGCCGCCACCTGCATCTGCTGGCGTATCAGCTCCAGCACCATATTGGTCATGCGCACATAGTGCTCGGGGATGAAGCGCACCACCTGCGCCAGCATCAGCAGGCCGAAGATGGTGATCACGGCAAAGCCCAGCGCAAACAGGTTGAGGCTGGGCGCCACGCGGTTGAGGAAGCCAAAGCCCAGTTGCACCACCATGGTGGAGAACACCACCGGGATGGCCAGCAGCATGGCGGCCGAGAAGATCCAGGCGACATTGTAGGCCACCGCCTCCAGCAAGTGGTTGCCGAAGCCGCTGCCCAGCGGCCAGGCCTTGAAGCTCTGGCCGATCACGTTGGCGATCACCAGGTGGCCGTCGATGGCGAAGAACACGATGATGGCCAGGGTCGACAGCAGCGCCGAGGTGACATCGGAAGACTGCCCGTTCAGCGGGTCGTTCATCACCGCCATCGACAAGCCCATCTGCGACGACACCATGAAGCCCAGCACGCCGATCACCGACATGGCGAAGTGGAAGGCCAGCCCCAGCACGAAGCCGATCAAGGCCTGCTCGATGGTGGCCACCACGCCGTGCAGCGAAAACGGATTGATCGGCGGATGGCCGCCGGCCAGCGGCATCATGATGACGGCCAGCACCAGCGCGATCAGGATGCGCACCGTGGTCGGCGTCACCGCCTCGCCCAGCACCGGCGCGCCGATGAACATCGCCAGGATGCGGCAGAACGGCCACCACAAGGCGGTCAGGAACGGCAGCAGTTGGGCGAGGACGGATTCCATGGGGCGCGTGCGCGGCGGGCTAGCCGACCAGGGTGGCGGCGCGGGTGAAGATGGACACGCAGAAGTCCATCAGCAGGGTCGACATCCAGCGCCCGGTCAGGATGATGGCCAGCAGCGTGATGAGCAGCCTCGGCAGGAAGCTCAGGGTCTGTTCGTTGATCTGGGTGGCGGCCTGGAACAGCGCCACCAGCAGGCCGGTGACCAGGCCGGGCACGACCAGGATCACCACCAGCAGCATGACGATGTGCAGCGACTCGACCACCAGGTCGACGGCGATTTCAGGAGTCAGCATAGGCGCCCCTTCTCAGTAGGCCTGCACGCTGGTCACCAGCGTGTTCACGGTCAGGGTCCAGCCGTCCACCAGCACGAACAGCAGCAGCTTGAACGGCAGCGAAATCACCAGCGGCGACAGCATCATCATGCCCATGGCCATCAGCACCGACGACACCACCAGGTCGATCACCAGGAAGGGAATGAACAGCATGCAGCCGATCTGGAACGCGGTCTTGAGCTCCGACAGCACGAACGCCGCCAGCTTGACGGTGAAGGCGTGCTGCGACGGCTCGGTGATCTTGTCCTCGCCGGCCAGGTGGGCGATCTGCTGCAGGGCGGCCTTGCTGGTCTGCGCCAGCATGAAGCGCGACACCGGCTTCTCGGCGATTTGCAGCGCGGTCTCCAGGCCGATCTTGTCTTGGTCGTAGGGTACGAAGGCGTTGCTCCAGATCTCGTTGCCGATCGGCCGCATCACCAGCAGGGTCAGGATCAGCGCCACCCCGGTGATCACCCGGTTCGGCAAGCCCTGCTGCAAGCCCAGCGCCTGGCGCAGCAGCGACAGCACGATCACGAAGCGGGTAAAGCTGGTCATCATCATGACCATCACCGGGAGCAAGCCCAGCAGGGTCATGATGATCAGGATTTGCATCTTGACCGTCAGCTCGGTCTTGGCTCCCGGCACCACATTGGCCAGCAGGTCGACCGCCTGGGCCGGCATGGCGCACAAGCCCAGGCCCAGCAAGGCGGCGACCGGCGCCATCGCCCGCAGGCGACGCGCATTCAGACACCGGATCATGGAGTCATCATGTCCAGATTCAGACCGTCGAGGTCGATCACTTTGAGGCCGTAATTCTCGCCCGCCACCACCACTTCGGCGCGGCCGATGGCGGTGCCGTTGACCTTGATGATCAGCGGCTCGCCGGCCAGCACGTCCAGTTCCACCACGCTGTCCGGACCGATGTTCATCAGGTCTTGCAGCGAGATACGGGCCGACCCCACTTCCAGCGTCAAGGTCACCGGGATCTTGCGCATCATGGCTGGCAGGTCGCGGCGCGGGGTCGCGGCCGGGAGGTCGGTCAGCTCGTTGCCGGGCTGGTCGATGATCATCTCTTCCGACAGATCTTCCAGCAGGGCGTCGCTAGGATTGGCTACGTTCATGTTCATCATTATTCTGCGTCTTCAAAAGAGGTTAAACAGAGTTTGCCTTTGTGCTCGGTGACCGCGGCCGTAAACAGGCGCGAATCTTCGAGCAGGACGTCCGCTCTGGCCAGGCTGATCGGGATGACATCGCCCACCTGCAAATCGTACAAGCTGCCCAGCGTGACTTCCTTGCTGGCCAGGCGGCCCACCAGGCCGACCTGCAAACGCTGCGCCAGCGGCGACACGGCCTTCGGCTTCTTGCCGGCGTCGCGGTCGCGCAGCAGGCCGCGCAGCACGCTGGCCATCAAATGCTTGTCCAGCGCGAACCAGAACTGGCCGGTGGCGCCGCCGGCGGTCTCGGCCACGCTGACCGTGATCACCCAGGTGCCCTTGGGCGGGTGCGAGCCAGGCGCCGGCTTGAATTCGGCGTCGGCCGCCTCGGGCGCCTCGCCTTCGGCCGGGGCCGGCTTCTCGATGGCGGGCAGGTTGAGTTCGATACGGCCGGCCAGGGTGCCGGCCAGCTGTTGCCCCAGCACCACAGCCAGCCGCTCCTCGGTGGCGGTCACGCGCACCGCGTTCTCGTCCAGCGGGGCGGCGTCGGCCTTGGTCTCGGTCTTGGCGCCGCTGCCATAGCGGTAGTTGAGCACGCTGAGCAGCACCTTGCGCTCCAGCGAAAAGGCGATCTGGCCGGCCGGCGCGGCAAAACTGAGCCAGCGGCTGCGGATCTCGTTGCCTTCCAGACGGCTGAACGCCACGTCCTGCACCGTGAAGCCGCCCCAGTAACGGCGGTTCATGTTCAGGCGCATGGACTGCGCCAGATCGTCGCGCAACTGGGCCGCGAAAATAGGCAGCAGATGCACCGGACGGCCCAGCAGGCTGGGGTCCAGCACTTGATGTTGCGTCTGTTTTGTCGTTGTCATGTATTGGCCATGGCGGTTAATTCTTTCCCACTCCAGCATCATCGCACTATCCAGCTAAAAACTGGTTACTTCCAGCGCAATTTTTTTATCGTCACTTGAAGCGGGACGCTCTCGCCCACAGCATACATCAAAATTCACATTATTGCTAATATACAATATTTGGCCGCTTAAATTGACCCAGGGCAAATATCCCTTTACAAGAATATTGCTAGCCAGTAAGCTTAAGGCACTTGAACAGTAGTTTCGGCCACATCAACAAACGGCGCTTAGTAAATGATTTATAACGACATTTGCCTGGATAAAATTGTGTCTTCCGCCCGCCCGGAGCCGGCGCCACGTTTTATCCGGCACAAATGATTCGCGCCGCTCCAGCCTATTGCCATCCCACGTTAGCGCTCCCTTACACTATCTTTCTTACAAGACTGTGACATGGCGCAACGGATGTGTAGCACGATTGGTATAGCGCACCACAAATCTGCCACATGGGCTTGCTGCTTTCGGGCAATCTCGCTATGGTAGTCATCTGAGTCCAAGCAGTAAAAAAAACGGGGAAAAACAGGGGGTAGCATGAGCAACGGATTCTCCAGCCTGATACAGGCCGATCTGGCGGCGCTGACCGGCGCCGCGCAAAACATGGCGAACAGCAGCGCGCAGACCATCGCCGCCGCCAACCAGTACGGGGCGCACGACGCCCAGCCCGCCTTCTCCTTTGCCCAGTCCATGCAGAGCGCCATCGACAAGGTCAACACCCAGGACGTGGAAGCCGGCCAGAAGATGGCCGACGTCGACTCCGGCAAGAGCGACGACCTGGTCGGCGCCATGCTGTCCAGCCAGGAAGCCAGCCTGTCCTTCTCGATGTTGATGCAAGTGCGCAACAAGGTGATGGGCGGCCTCGACGAACTTATCAAATTACCGCTGTAAGCCTCTGCGAAAGCACTCAACGTGATCAACACCATCAAGTCCGCCTTCGAGCGCTGGCGTGCGAACCCGGCTGCCCCGACCATTTCGCCCAATCTGCTCAAGACCCTGTATCCGCTGCTGCTGCTGGCCATCGGCCTGACCGCGCTGGTGCTGATGTACATGTGGAGCAACCAGTCCAGCTACAAGCCGGTATTTGGCGCGCGCGAGAAAGTCTCGGCGCCGGACATGATGACCGTGCTCGACGGCGACCACATCCCCTACCGCATCCACCCGGAAAGCGGCCAGGTGCTGGTGCCCGACTCCATGCTGGGCAAGGTGCGCATGCTGCTGGCCGCCAAGGGCGTGACCGCGCAACTGCCGGCCGGGCTGGAGCTGATGGACAAGAACGACCCGCTGGGCGTGTCGCAATTCGTGCAGGACGTGCGCTTCCGCCGCGGCCTGGAAGGCGAGCTGGCGCAATCGATCATGACGCTGGACGCCATCTCGCACGCGCGCGTGCACCTGTCGATCGCCAAGTCGACCTCTTTCGTGTCCGCGGACGGCGACAAGTCGTCGGCCTCGGTGGTGGTGCAGCTGAAACCGGGCCGCACGCTGGAGCCGGAGGCGATCGCCGCCGTGGTCAACATGGTGGCCGGCTCGGTGGCCAGCCTGGCGCCGGCGCGCGTCAGCCTGGTGGACCAGGCCGGCAACCTGCTGTCCTCGCACATCGACCTGGCCGACGGCTTTGACGGCGGCGCCACCAGCAACGACGCCAGCAAGCGCTATTCGGACGAGGTGAAAGCCAACATCAAGGGCCTGCTGGGTCCGGTCATCGGCGACGACAACTACCGCATGTCGGTGGCGGCCGCGGTCGACAACGACCGGGTCGAGGAGACCGTCGAGAAATACGGCGCCGATCCGAAAGTCACCAGCGAAGCCATGCGCGAGGAGCAGGACCGCAACCGCATGGTGATGGGCGTGCCGGGCACCCTGTCCAACCGTCCGCCGCCGGCGGCCGCCAATCCGGCCGCCGCCAACCAGCAGACCGCCGGCGGCGCCACCGACCCGAACACCGCGCCGGCCGACGGCACCGCGCGCAAGAACGCCACCACCCGCCAGTACGCCTACGACCGCAGCATCACCCAGACCAAGCGCAGCCGTGGCCGCCTGGAGAAGCTGAGCGTGGCCGTGGTGCTGGCCCAGGCCGCCGCGCCCACCCCGAAAACCGGCTGGAGCGCCGCCGAAATCGCCAACATCGACAAAGTCCTGCGCAACGGCCTGGGCATCAACGCCGAGCGCGGCGACCAGCTGGTGGTGTCGGCCATGAACTTCCCGCGCAAGGCCGCGCCGGTGCAATGGTGGGAAGAGCGCGACAACATTGTCGACATCAGCAAGTACGCCATCTACGCCGTGGCCGCCCTGCTCGGCTACCTGTTGCTGCTGCGTCCGATCATGCGCCTGATCACCATGCGCTTCACGCCGGACCCGAAGGAAGCCCAGCGCATCGCCGCCGAGCGCCGCGCCGCCGAGCAGGCCGCCGTGGCCGCCGCCAAGGAAGCCAAGGAAGCGGCCGCCAAGGAACAGGCCGCGCTGGCCGGCACCGCCACGCCGGGCGCGGCGG
>NZ_WNKY01000042.1 GCF_009720825.1 Duganella radicis
ATGCAGCTTGAAGGATTGCAAAGCTTGAGCGACAATCAGGCCGCACGGCTCTCCGCCGTGATTAACTGACCGGGGACCCAGCCCCTTGAGAATCACATCTCATACACCACGCCTGGGGACACAATCCCCGGTTGCGCCGTGGCGATCTGCGCGCCCCATCCTTTCCTGATGCTGTGCGAAGCACGCTTGACGGGAACGGCAATCAAGCTGGGCGCCCAGGACATGTCGGAGCACAGCGCCGGCGCGCATACCGGCGAGGTCTCGGCTGCGATGCTGAAGGAATTTGGCTGCGCTTACGCGCTGGTGGGACATTCCGAGCGGCGGACCTGCCACCATGAAGACGATCAGACGATAGCGCGCAAGACCAGGCAAGCCATCCAGTCGGGCCTGACGCCCATCCTCTGTGTGGGCGAAACGGCCGAACAGCGCGCCAGCGGCAGCACCGAAGAAGTATTGACGCGCCAACTCCGCAGCGCGCTGCAAAGCCTGAGCCCGGAAGACCTGTCCAGACTGGTGATCGCCTATGAACCGGTGTGGGCTATCGGCACCGGTTTGACCGCCACGCCTGAGATGGCACAGCAGGCGCATGCGGTGATCCGAGAGAGTGTGGTGCAGCGCACGCCGATTCTCTACGGCGGCAGCATGAAGCCGGAGAATGCGCTGGAACTGCTCTCCATGCCGGATATCGATGGCGGCCTGATCGGCGGCGCCTCGCTGAAAGCCGATGACTTCATCGCCATCCTCCGCGCCGGCCAGACGGCCGCCTCAATGCATCAGTGACCGTTTTTTTAAAATAAAAAAGCCCGCACAATGTGCAGGCTTTTTAAGAATTCTGGTGGGAAGTGCAAGTTTCGAACTTGCGACCCCTGCAGTGTGAATCGGAAAGATTGCCTCGGTTAAATAACGAATTTTCGAAAATATGCTTACAGATCAATAGTATACATTAGACGAGAAGAGACCGGGTTAGAAGTTATTAGCTCAATTTCTGTGGCAAATCTGTGGCAAGCAGCCAGTCCCGCACCTCATCGTCGAGCTCCTTGGAAGCGGCCACTTTTCGCCGCCCAGCCTTCTCCATATCTACCAGGATCGAAACGCGAACGGCCTCGATTTCGTCGAACAAGGATGCCGGTTGCTCCTTAATGGCTCCCGTTTCAACAAAGGATTTGCGCGCTCGAAGGCGCTTGACAAAACGACGGACTACTTCGGACGTTGCATCCAACTGCACCGCCCTGTCAAACATTGATCGGGCCTGTGCCAACGTCACCCAGCCCTGAAAAAATGCAGCAGCCAAAACACGATAGAGGTTTCCGGCACTCATGGGACGGGAAAAAACCTTCGGGTTAACCCGCGCGGCACCAAGTTCTTTCTCACGCACTTCTTTGCCGAAAACTGCGACGGAGAACTCCATGCGCGAGACCGCTGGCGTCCTGCAGCCAAAGCATGGGTCTACAGTCGCAGGGTCTGCAGAAAACGCCGGCCCGACATACTCCACCCTCTCCGGCTCATCCACGCCGATTAGCGCTGTCATACCCGTCTCCGCAGCGACAGCAGGCTTCACTTGCCAGCAGTCGCAAAACCGAACGCCAGCTGCCCGACATGCATTGCGACGAAGGGTTCTAAGAATGCGCTGAGTTTCCTCCAGCGGCAGTATCGCGCGCGGCTTCTCGATTCCTCGAACGCGCCAATCCTGCAAGACCAGTTTTACCGCTTCTTCCGACATATACCCCTCGATTTCTGTCCTAACGTGATTCTGCATGTCTCGCTTAAATTTAGCAACGCAGTAATTCACATTCGACCGAAAGAGCTTTTAGAGGAAAACGTATGAAACGAGATTGGCAACTGCTAGAGCATCTTTCGAAGCTCAGCGATGACGTCTTAATCGGCGTCGAAGAAGCCGCCGCGCTCACCGCCTTCGCCCCGGTGAGCATCCGCCAACGACGCGTGAAGAACTTTCCCGCACCAATCCCCGGCCTTCGCCATCTGCGCTGGCGCATCGGCCAGATCCGCGCTTGGGGCAAAGGTGAAGGTTTATGAGCAACGCCGTCCCATCGCTCGAAATTGGTTCAAACGCGCCATCGCTCCCAGCTAACGAAGCCTCGTTACAGACAGACCTGCGCAGTGCATCGGGCACAAAGGTGAATATCTATGGGGCAGATCAATGAGCGTTATCAAGGTACTGAAACGGGATGTCGGCTTCGTATGAGTCAGGACATCCAACTTGTCCTGGCGTCACTGTTGGGGGACCGCGAGGTCATTGCCTATCGCCCTGCCCTGGCCCGCGCACTCGGATCACCAATAGCTGCCCTCTACCTCGGCCAAGCAACCTACTGGCAAAGCAAAGTGGGCATTGAAGAATGGTGGTTTAAATTGCGGGACGCCGACCGTGACAGCTCTGGGGCCATGATCCCGCCGACCAACCGCACTAGGCAAAGCTGGGAATGGGAACTCGGCATGAAGCGCTCTGATCAGGAGCATGCTCGCCAGTTGTTGAAGGAAGCAGGGTTGCTTGAAGAACGGCGTGCGGGAGTGCCGGCCCGTCTCTACTACCGAGTCAATCTGCTCGCGTTAGAGCGCTTCCTACTCGGTGCCACCCAGATGGTGGAATCCCACCATCTGGATGGCGGGATTCCACCATCTGGGCGGCGAGAACCTGCCGGCAAGATGGACGAAATTCCACCAGCTAATTCAGAGAGTATTTCAGAGACTATCAAGAATATAACTACAACCACCACCATCGCACCTCCGGCGCGTACCACATCACCAACGCCTGTTGATGCGCGGCCAAACAGCAGTAGTGGTAGTGACCTTATATTCGAGGCATCTATCGACCACATGAAAGAGCAACTGCTGCGAATCACTTCGTCGCCCTCACTCGATCCACAACTTGCGCAACAGCTGTTAGACGAATTAGCGGGCGTGCTCGAAGCCGGCAAGAGAGGCGAACGAACACCAATCGGCGCGCCGATCGGGTGGTTTCGGCAGTTGGTCAAAAAAGCTCTTGCGGGCGAATTCGACCGCAACTATTGCGACCGCATCGCTAGCCGAAGAAACAAGGCGGCGCAAGTAGTCGACCAAAGCGGAAATCAGCCGGAGGCCACTGAAGAACAGAAACACTTGGCAAGTTTGGCGCGCCAAGAAGTCAAAGACATAGTGAACACCTGGCGAAGGAAACAAGCGTGAAGAAAATCCAGATCTTATTAGCAGCGCTCATTTCATTGGGCTCCCTCCAACATCAAATTTGCACTGCCGGCGAGGCTCCAGCTGCGGGAAGTGACTGCGCTACCGCTCCAGAACGTAACCCTGCCCCCTGCATGGATGCTGCTTGCGCCGCACGGGCAAAGGCCGAACTGGACCGCGCACTCGCCTGCCACAAGGCCAAGATGGCCGAACTGGCGGCTAGTTCCACGCTGCCGAAGCAGGTTGACGCTGGAGGTATTAAGTGATGAAGGTCGCCATCATCAAGCTGAAGGACCTTCTCCTCCATTCCAAAGCGTTCGATGACGCAACCCGTCGAGTAGGAGCGGTGCTTCTGCTATTGCCTTGTCTCGTGGGCATCCCTCTGGGCTTGCACAGGCCTTTTCTTGGCCTCGGCTGGAGGGATTGGTATTTGCTGCCAGGCCTCTCCGCCATCCTCTGCTGCGGAACGATTCTGTACATCCACTCTGGCGACAAGGGCTGGGCGCTGCTCACTGTACCCTATACCTTCGGCATCGCTCATGAGCTTTGGCTGATTGCCACAGTGCCGCTCTCGCCCACTCGGAAAGGAGAGTCCAAATGATTCGGCTCATGACGGCCGTGGCACTTGTCGTGTACATGTCAGGAGCACATGCCGATTCAACAGCTCCACAGGCAATTCAACAGTTCACGCCGCCGGCGAGCGACTTGTCGGTGGAGTATCTGCGCGAGGTGTTCGGCAGCATCATCGGATTCATCCATAGCGGTGCAAACGTCCAGGGCGGTCAAACCACCGACGTGCTCGGTGCGATGATGAAGATTTTCAACAGCGCGGTCCTGTTCTTGGGGATGATTTTTGTCGGCTATACAACTGTCAAAGGGACGATTGATTCGGCCCATGATGGCGAGGTGCTGGGGAAAAAAATGTCGTCCATTTGGGTGCCGCTGCGCACCGTCGGCGGCACGGCACTCCTGCTTCCTTTGGGGTCAGGCTACTCCCTGATCCAGATCTTCATTCTCTGGCTCGCGCTGCAGGGCGTCGGCATCGGCGACGCGATCTGGAAGGCCGCGATCGAGCAGATGAACCAGGACAACATGATCGCGCGGCCGATGATCCCGGACTCGCGCCCGCTTGCCGCCAACATCTTGAAATTCGAGGTCTGCGCCGCGGCCATGAATAAGCAGTTCCTGGAGTCGAATCGGAGCACCAGGATCACTGCGGTATCGATATCGCAAACGATGTCGAACACCGGCGAGCTGCTGAACTACGACGTCTTCGACGCTGTTTCGCCGGTGGCCCTGTACACCACCATCAAGAACTTCTCTAACGCGCGCTACAGTGTGGTCGACTACAAATGGCGTGCCAACGACAACACCTACCTGAATCCCGACGTCTGCGGCGGCATCAGCTGGAAGCAATCCTGGGAAGCCTCTGAGGGCAACAGCAACACGAAGGTGATCAAGGCCCCGATCATGGCGGCGCACGCCCAAGCAGTGCAAAAAATGATTATTGCCCTGCAGCCGATCGCCGACCAGATCGTGGCCGGCCAGAAGCCTGCGCCAGGCGCACTGGAACAGGCAGCAGCCGACTACGAGAACGCCCTGCGCGCCGCGGCGAAGACGGCCGTGCAAAGCACGAATGACCGCGCGCGCAGCGATTTCATGAAAGGAGCCCAGGACGGCGGCTGGATCTTCGCCGGCACCTGGTACAACCACATCGTCAAAATGAACGATGTGATGCAGTCCACGCTCAATGGCTTGCCCACTTCGGAGCCGATCGACATTTCGGATAAGGAGACCAAAGAAGCCCTCGTGACCTACCAGGACGCTATCGCGACAGCTGATGAATACGTCAAGCATCGGGCCGACAGCGTGCGCAGCGTGTACTACGCCGAGACCAACGTGCGCGCCCCGCGCGAAGGCGAAGGTGCCTGGGAATACGTCCGCAAGCTGATCTCCGCTCCATTCATGGGCGCAATCAACCAGATGACGCAGGAGATCGCCGGTTCGAATCTCAACCACATGAGCCAGATGAAGTCGTTCGGCGACACCATCGTCGGTACCGGAGAAGCGATGCTGGTCACGCTGGCGAGCGCAACTGGCGCAGCAAATTCGGTGATCGCGAAAGGTACGGTCGGCATCGGGTTTGACGTCGGCGCAGTTTTCGCGTTCCTTTCCGGTTTCGCTACGACGCTACTGATGCTTCTTCTGGCCTTCGGCGTGACGCTTTCGACTTATGTCCCCATGATCCCCTCGATCACGTGGACTACATCAGTAGTGAACTGGTTCGTGCTGGTATTCGAAGCAGTCATTGCAGGCCCACTGTTCGGCATCGCCCACGTGCACCCTGACGGCGACGACGCGGTCGGCAAGGCCGGCCAAGGCTACATGATGATCCTATCGCTGTGCATGCGGCCAGCGCTCATGCTGTTCGGTCTGATCGGCGCGATGCTGCTTACACAGCCGATCACAGGCATCGTGAATGTGATGTTCATGACAGTGGTCTCCGGCGTACAGGCCGATGCGTTGACAGGGATCGTATCCTTCGTCGCATACGTGGCAATTTATGTCATCACCATGACGACTGTGGTTCACATCGTTTTCTCGCTAATCCACTGGATACCCGACAACATCTTACGCTGGCTCGGATCCCATGCGGCAGGCTTAGGCGGAGCCGAAGGCAAAGGCGACCAGGGGCATGATGTATTGGTTGGCGGAGTACGAGAAGTCAGGCACGGTGGACACGGAGCGGCAGGCGGGCTCGGAGGCAAGGGCAAGAGGGACACTCCGTCCGATACATCAACTAGCCCCTCAAACGCAGGAAAGTCCCCGAGTAATAAAGAACTACTCGGCGACTAAGGCTATCGAACTTTGACAAATGATCCAGTGGAGGAATCCAGTTGATACCCTTGTTCTGCGTATTTCCGCACTCGCGTATCGTCGAGGAGCTTATTCGCCACACTTTCATTCAGCAGTCTGTTGTTCGGGTCGGCGAGTTTAAGCTGGGCGCGGAGGGCCCGAACATATTCTACGGCCACGGCCCTTTCGGTTTGCTCGCTGAGAAGCTTGGATTGGAGGTTGGTTGCAAATATCCTCCAGTCCCCAACAGCCTGATCTGCATCAGTCCTCGCACGCCTTGCTGCGGCAAACCCAGCGCTAAGACCGGACGAAAAATCGCTTCCCATAAGACCTCCGATTTGGTTACGTCGCCCGACATTATCACACTCAGTAAACGCCAGCAACGCCGCATTTCCAAATGCGTCATTGTGACCCAAAACACCCATCACGGGCGCGAGTCAATGTGACCCACGTGCTCGAATCAAGACATTAACTGACGGTGCGTCAGCACCGTCAGTTAATGTGCCCGGCGATGGGATCACGTAGTGATCGACGGGCATCCGAGCACAAAACTATCCACTTTGAGTACATCGATGAATCAATCCGAAAAAGAAAAAATTTACGACACCATACGGAGAGCCCGTGCACTCAATAAGGCGCTGAAGCCGAGTATGGCCTCTTCGGCATCCAAAGCCCAATACGCGCAAGAATTTAAGCGACTGGTGGCGAAATGTAGCCCCAAGACACCAGCAGGCATGTTCGAAGTCATGCGCTCCACAAAATCGAAGAGAACGTGGTATCTGAGACGCGCAGCTGCTCGCCATGTCATCCAGGAAGGGCTTTTGCACACGTTACGGGAACAAGATCGCCACCAGGCAGCCGGCGACATGACCTCATGGGAAATGAGCGTTAAGAAGATCGACTTCCTAATCGGGCTACACGCCACGCTCGAACGCCATGACAACAAATGCCCCATCACGTCCACGGCAAAAAAGCGGAGCAAGCGACAGATGCTGCACAAGCTCCCAGACGACTTTCGAGAACAGATGTATTCCGCCATGTCCAACTCGAAGTACCGCCTGGCAGTCCTCGTCGCAAGCTTATCCGGGGCACGCCCTCAAGAGCTCGAATACGGGGTCAAGATGACCGAACGTGATGGGGCGCTGACGCTGCACATAATCGGAGCAAAGGTAGTCCAAGGCGGCGTTCAAGGCCAAGCATGGCGGGAAATTGAATATTCGGTTACAGACGACAATCCACTGATCGCAGCAGCGCTCGCCGAACTCCGAAGCCACGGGCAAAATGAGATTCTTGTATCAGTCTCCAGCAAAGACGCTTATACGGCCGCCCTTCGTCGAGTAGGCCGAGTACTTTGGCCTCGCATGAAGTCAGAGACCACCGGGTACTGCTTAAGGCACATGTTCGCATCGGACCTTAAAGCAGCAGGCCTTTCGATCGAAGCGATCGCGATGGCCCTCGGGCACAGCGTCACTCGGACACAATCCCTGTATGGCCAAGCTCAGATATCCACACGTGGCAGCGGAATGCTGAACCCCACAGCAGTTCGAGCTGCAGCACCTGTTCGGCAGAACACGACTGCCCACCCTAATGTAAAGCCGTCGCGACACGACCGAAGATAGTTGGGTCACACTGACGCAGGTCGACTTCCTAAACAGGGTCACATTGACGCAAACGCGCTCTTTCGAGTGGACGCGTTATCCAAATGCAGTCAATGTGACCCAGCTAAACTGGGTCACATTGACCTTGCTGGCAAAAAGACGAGTCAAGGTGACTCAAATCGTTGTAAACGGGCTCGAATCTCAGTATTATCTTTAGCACGAAGCACGCAAAGTTGGATTTTTCGTCGCGACGATGTTGAGATGAGAAAACCAGGTATTTTTTTTGGAGGGCAATCCTCTATGTGTTACTGAGAATTGCCTCGCGTGCTCGAAGCTTCAAATAGTCGGCCATGCACAGCGGCGGCAACCACTGCGCATGACCTTACCTTTGACAAGTAATGGAGGTACTGCCAATGGCTGTCGCAATTGTATCAACTCATTCGCTGGTTTCCCAATCCCTGGTAGAGGACCTTATCATCGAGGTCGCACCTCGCATGGAATTCGCCAAATCCAAGTCGTTCAAGCACATCTACGCCGTCCTGCAAGCGTCCGTGGATTGCGTAGCCGCAGCATACCGTGACGTGGCGAGCTTACCGGTCGTCATTGCAGCAGAGCGGACACGGGTTGCAGCCGCAGGAAAAGTCTGCCTGAGTGCGTTTGAACTGTTCCTTGCCAATCTGGACAATGGAGACTGAGCACTTCAGTGGCATTGGGCACTCTCCCGAGAGCCTGGAACGGGCCGCCCAGCTGCCGGAAGCTAGCTGGGTGCGGCTCGACGACTTGCTGTTTTCGCTGCACGGCATTGGCCCGCGTTACGCCCTGGTGCAAAACGCGACGGTCCACGGCCGCCAGCTGTCGTATGCGATGCTCGATCTACCTGGCACCGCTTACGACATCATCACCGACCACGACGCGCCGCATGTGCCGGGCACATTCCAGCAGCTGGCCGACGCCGCCGGCGCGCTGCGGGTCACGCTCGATGCTGCTTTCAAGGCCGATCGACAAACTGGCGGCTTCGCCAGCAAGCAGCAAATGGCCCTTGCCCTGATCCGCGCCGCAGCCGATCACGTCGACCACCTCGACCAGCTGGCCGTGCTGCGCACCGTGCGCTGTGCCAAGCGCTACGAGCTGCGCGCGGACTGGCTGGCCCGCCATCGCGCGGCCGCCTTCATGGCCGCTTCGATCGATTGGCGCGCATTGGGGCTCAGCTGATATGCTGGCCAACATCTTGGTAATCGACCTTGAGGCGACGTGCGCCGACGACGGCAGCATCCCGCCGGAGCTGATGGAAACGCTGGAAATCGGGTCCGTGTGGATTGCGCCAGATGGTCAAATCCTCGATCGCTTCCAATCCTTCGTGCGCCCGATCGAGAGGCCACGGCTGACGGCCTTTTGCAAGCGCTTGCTGCCCCACATCGACCAGGCAGCGATCGACGCTGCGCCGACCTGGCCGGCGGTCGCCGCCAGGTTGGCCGAGTTCGCCCAACGCCACCAGCAGCCCGGCAGCTGGTGGGGATCGTGGGGAGCCTTCGACCATAACCAAATCGAGCGCGAATCAGCCCGCCACCGCATTGCGGATCCGCTGGCGGACCTGCCCCACGAAAACCTAAAGCGGAATTTCGCAAGGGCCCGCAGGCCGAAGATCAAGCAATGCGGCATGATCGCAGCTATGAAAATCTGTAACCTGACACCCGAAGGCCATCACCACCGCGCCCTTGACGACGGGCTCAATATCGCCCGACTGCTGCCATTCTGCCCTCGCCCGGATCCGGCAGCGGAGGGCTGACATGCTGGTCTTCCTCGATACTGAGTTCACTAGCCTGGCGCGTGCCGATCCCGACCTTATCAGCATTGGGATGGCCGCCGTGGGGGCAAGTGACTTCTACGCCGAGCGTATCGACTACAGGCACGATGACACAAGCGAATTCGTGCGAACTGATGTCATCCCACTGTTGGGGAAAATCCCTGGCGCGGCCTGTACGTCCGTTGAGCTGGCCAGCCGCTTGCGTGGCTGGTTTGATGCGCTGCCCGAGCCCGCGATCATCATGTATGACTTCCTCATCGACTGGCAGCTGCTGCAGGCCGCTTTCGCCGGCGACTTGCCGCCCAACGTCGACGCGCACCAGCTGGTCGATCACAAAATGTTTCGCCACTCGGCCTACAAGCTTGGTGAGGTGCTGACGTACTCGGCGGCCTGGCCGCCGCACCATGCGCTGGCGGACGCGCAGGCGCTGAGGGAGGGCTACTTGAGGTGGCAAGCAGCAATGTCTGGCCGCGCATGGAACACTCCGATTGTGCCAACGCCCGATAAGTGAACACTTATGGGGCGTTGGGCAAAGAAATGCAAAAAGGGTGCGCTGTGCCCTTCCCTTTTTTGCATTTTGGGATCAGAACTTGAACGAGCTGCCCGCGCGCCAGACCACGCCGCCGCCGTTTGGCGAGGTGGTCACGCCGCCCCGCTACCAAACACTTGACAAGATCAACCAGGCAAGCGCTTTACACGTTCAGTTTTACTTTTCTTATCAGAAATTGCTTTAATAACCCTTGCCAAATTAGCCCTGTAAGCGGAAAGATAGAGCCCTTCGGCCTTATATGCGTCCTCGCTCGGGGACTGTGGCAGCTGACCCGACAATTCCCCGCAAAACAACAAACAGTCTGTAGCAGCAATCAGCGCATCGCCAGGTGAAATCGGCTTATAAACATAATGTCCCGCACGAGACATTGTGCGTCGATGTGCAAAAGCCCCGCGACTTGACGCCAAGCGACTAAGCGCACTTTCTGCGCTCGGATCAGGATCAATCGATATACCTAAAGGTGAAAATAATGCCCTAAGATATTTCAGAGACGCTCCGTGATTATCTTGAACCTTACGCTTTAGCTTGGCCTTTGAAGTCGCAATTAGGTCACTAATATAATGCAACGGTTTGATCTGTGATGATTTCTCATCATCTTCGATCGGCAGTTTCGCAATCCCATCGTGAGATATGATTGAGATCAAAGATACTACACTTGCCCGAGACATTGGGAGCCCGCTAGTCCATTGATTGAGTATCGATTCCAGCGCGTAATCCGCAAGCTCCTCAAAAAATTGTTCAATCGCAGCGTGAACAAAAACGCAATACGCCCTAACATCTAGATCATAAGACTCAGCTGAAGGCGCGTCCTGTTCTCCTCTATCGGCACTTTCTTGTGCCTTTATATGGCAATCAAGATATTTTATCCGCAATTCTTCAACGTACTGCTTAAGTTCAGCCAAATTCTCTTTCATCGCTCAAGCCCCAGCGATTAAAATGGAATTTCGATCTTCTTGGCGAACACAGACTTGATTAACGCCTGGAATTTTTGGAATCGAACACGCGTATTTTCAATGCTCTTAGTCGTACTTTCAATGCTGGACCTGAACTCCTGATCATCCATAAGAGCGATAAAAGCCTTCAAGAATTTAGCCTTATTCTTCTTGATAGCGGCTTCAGTTAAATATTTAAAGAAGAAGATTTCGACCTCGAAAAGCACGCGATTAAATCTACGCTCGAACTTCCCATCAGTAGTCTTTCTCCCAATTTCCTTGTAATCAAAGACCAATGCGCAATTCGAAATACCGGTGTTAAACAACTGATATTCTTTCTCGATTTCAGCGCGACTCATACCCTCGGTAATCGAAGTCATCGAATTGGCTAAGAACTGCTTCAAATTCCCTTTATAGGTAGCACCAAACAGCTCCATGGAGAGACTTCTTAAAACGATCTCAACGTCAGCGAGGCGGACATCTGGCTCACTAAGGCCTAGCACTTGATGGATTGGTTGCATTGAATTTGTTATCTCGACCAAGTAGTCCGCAAACCACCCGCGGTGGAATACTTGCCTTAGCTCCTGAGACCCCAGTCGAACTGATCCGGTATTGATACGATAGAAAATATCGTACAGAACATCCGAATCAGAAAAATTCGATAATATTGTGCATCGGATATCGGCATTCATCAGACGGCGATAGTAATCCGAGAATGAAGCATCGCTCTCCAATTCCTGAGCCGAATGGCCATTTAAATCATTTAAGACGGTTAATCCCTTAAGCTCGGCCTTATCCCAATAGTTGATACTTGGATCCATAAAGCCCGCAATAGTCAAGAGTCGCTGCTTCCCATCAATTACAATATAGGAGCGCGGGCGTTGTGGGTCTTCAGCCAAGACAATCTGAGGCACTGGAACCCCCCAGATAAGTGACTCAATCAACGCGCTGCGCTTACCGTCATCCCAAGCATTTCGGCGTTGAAATTTTGGGTTCAGATCGATATTCTTTTGCGAAATCTGCCGGATCATTGTCTCGACCGTCCAATCACGCGACGCAACGACCAACGGTGCCAAGCTTTCCCGTATTTTTATATCAGACTCAATCTCTTCATCGAGATCTTCAATAAGCTCATCAACTACTTCTTGGTCTTTTTTCGAGTGGATATTTGTCATAGATAGATCAAAAAAAATTCTTAAATGTGAGGATAACAGCAGATGTCAGGCTTCTAATGTTGACAGCTTACCAGATGAGGGCCTTATCCTCTACCAGCCAGCCTTGCGCCGCTCGCAAACCCCGTTCGGGCGATTTGAGTCCGGGCGAAGGCCCGGATGCCCGAAGGGCACCCGCACTTCTCGTGGGTGCCTGTAGCCGTTTGCGACGCTGGTTTGATGCGCTGCCTGAGCCGGCGACCATTATGTACGACTTCCCCGTCGACTGGCAGCTGCTGCAGGCTCCTTTCGCCGGCGGCTTGCCGTGCAAACTCGGCGCGCACCAGCTGTTGATCACAGGAACTTGCGCAACTCGGCTTACAAGCTGGGAGAGGTGCTGACATACTCGGCGGTCTGGCCTCCGCCCCACCCACTGGCCGATGCGAAAGCTCTGCGCGAAGGATATTTGAGGTAGCAGGCAGCAATACCCGGACTCACCTGGAATTCGCCAAATTAGCGTCAATCTGCCCATTTCACTTACAAAATTCTTGACAAGACGCAACAAATTATTAAAAATAAACCATTCTTTACGCGAATAAAGACTCATCTTTCGAGATGTAGCCTTAGTCGGGCGATTAGCCAGACTCTATGGGATTGATTGGACTTGAGCCGCAGCGAAAATTTGCGGCCCTACAATCGGCTCCGCCTCATTCCGGTCCGCAAATTTCCGCTGCGGCTTTTCTAGGTGAAGAATTTTAGTGACAACAATTTCAGAAGATCCGCGTCTGATATTACTCGAGAAAGTTAACCTCGATGCAAGCAGGGTCGAGTACACCGATAACCACATTGTTTTGCTATGTGGCGGCAAAGTAAACTATAAAGACCGTTCGGACGACCCTACCCCTGCAGTCGCGTCTCTACGACACGCAATTACACACGCGGGTCCACAATACGAAACTTACCGGCCTGAGGATATCACCGACTGGCATGCAGATGGAATGTTCAGAAATCTTATGGATTTTGAACAGGAACTTGCAGGTATTTGTTCGCTTGTCGCTGTCATTTTGGAAAGTCCAGGCGCTATCGCCGAGTTGGGAGCTTTTTCACAGCTTCCAGAATTGCACAAAAAAATCGTAGCAATTAAATCCCTAGATTTCGAAAATCCCAAGGCCGCCACGTCCTTCATCAATCTTGGCATATTGCGATACATTCGAGAACAGTCGAACTCTGCAGTTAGGAATTACCCTTGGCGGATTGATAATCCAAGCTCAATCACGGAGGAAGTAGTTTCTGACGTCATTGCTGATCTTCAGGAGGAGTTAGACAAAACACCAAAATCCCTCGTCTTTAAGAAAGAAATTAATTCACATAAACTTTCTTTGATATGTGAATTGATATCGCTTTTCACCGCGCTAAAAGAAACCGAAATATTCGATTTTCTAAACTCGCTTGGTGTATCTATCGAAAAAGATGAGCTGCGCAGAAAGCTTTTTTTATTAGATCGATTCAAGTTAATTACAAAAAAAACCTATAGCGACGCCACATTTTATCTAAGCGGGAAGTATCAATATCATAGACTCCGCTTGGCTCTTACCGACGGATTACGACATGATGCAATTCGAACGCAAGCAGATTGCATTGCGTTTTATCGCACCAACTCAAAACAAAGAAATCGAATCCGAGCCATACAGCAGTCCTCAGGTCCAATCGCGATATGAATAGCAAATTACTAACCCAGATCAGGGCCGAGCTTGGGCTTCCCGTCGCGCAGATCGAACGATTGATAGAGCGTGCGCCTTATACGTATAAAGTCTACACCATCCCCAAGCGATCAGGCGGCGACCGCACTATCGCTCAACCTGCTAGGGAAACAAAGCTCATACAAAAATGGCTAATTGAGCATATCTTCTGCACTTTACCAATTCATGATGCAGCCGCAGCATATCGGCCAGGCGCAAGCATTAAGAAAAACGCTGAAAGGCATGCCAATTCGAAATATATGGTAAAGTTGGATTTCAAAGAATTCTTCCCATCAATTAAATATCAGGATCTTGTCAACCACTTTTGTGTCCATCTTTCCGACGCCTATGAGGATGATGACATTAAACGGATGGCACTGATTAGTTGCCTACATATTGGAGGAAGGGATTTTGCACTGAGCATCGGTTCTCCAGCATCGCCATGCCTTTCCAATTCAATAGTTTATGAATTGGATAAGAAAATTAAATCTTGGTGCAAAGAAAACAAAGTCGCTTATACGCGATACGCCGACGACCTTACCTTTTCAACTAATCGACCCGATATATCATCCGAGGTTGAAAAGATGGTTTCGTTGACGTTAAAGGAAATTGAGTACCCACAACTCAAGCTCAACAAGAAAAAATCCATACATTTATCAAAGCGACACAAAAGAGTAGTAACAGGTGTGATAATTAATAGTGAAAACAATTTATCTCTCGGGCGAGATAGAAAGAGAGAAATAAGTTCGCTCATCCACAAATACTCAATTGGCCTCTTAAGCAAAGGCGACACATATAGGACTCAGGGCCTATTGGGCTTTGCACGTGATATCGAACCCGATTTCGTGGCTCGCCTGAACACCAAATATGGAAATAAGCTTTTGGAGGAAATCTTCACGCTTAGGAAAGCTGAGGAAGAGGACGACTTATAGCCTTCCCCACCACAATCTCCAGGTTTCAAACTTCTGCCGCAATTAACAATACGCCTCTGGGACACCATGGAGCGCCCAAATAGTCGGTGGGGGCGATTTGAGTCCGAGGACCGATGCCGCAGGCGAGGGAGCGAGGATGGCCCGTTCAGGGCCACCCCCACGCCTCGTGGGCGCATGTAGGAGCGCTTTTGGCCGGTCGTCCCGGCCAGCGACGATGCGAACCACTCACAACTGCAGCAATCTGGGGTTCTACCATCCGGCCGGACGATCAGCGTGCAGAGAAATTACTGGATGGATGCCCTTCCACACGCCGCCACACAGGCATTTAGTAGTTTAACGCTTGATAGGATTGGAGCGCAGATGGATCTCTCCCCGCCCGTTGCCGCCGTACTCCCAGATCAACTCGCTGCCCTCGTCCTTGTCCTTTTGTGTGAAGACCTCTTTCTGCATACAAATCATCGTGCGACTATCAGCGGTCTTGATAGCGCCTTCTGAGTACTTCTTATCCTCATAAACACAGTAACGCCCATCCGAGACGGGCTTCTGAACGTTCTCAACAATGGTGCGGTGCGGGTGAGGTTGCGGAACCGCGTCCTGAGCAAAAGCTACAGGGGCAAGAAAAACGGCCAGAAGTAGAATTTTTGACATAGCAATATCCAAGTTGAGGAAAGTAGATTATTGCATATGGCCAACCTTTTGGTTACCCCTCCCGCCACGCCGCGTAAGCACCTACAGGGGGCATTTTAGGCCAGCCGCCCCGGCCTGCGGCGAGGTACGCCAGCCACATGCGGTTGCGAACCTGGATCTGATCATCGAGCCGCAACTCCTCGATGTGCCGCTGCAAACGGCCCCATGTGGCAAGCAAGAACGGCTGGTTCAGAGGCGCAAGGAACAGCGGACTCTCCACCCAAGAGACGACTCCGTCGCCATCCCAGCCCGACTCGAATAGTCTGAAATCAAGATCGTCACCAACACCCTTCTCGTCGATCAGTTCGTCATATGAGTCCAGGTTGTAAAACGAGACGTCATCCGGCGAGCAGCCATATAACGCCTCAATCAGGCAGGAAATCTTGTGCGCAGCACTGTGACGATTACTGGCCTCGACAAATACGGCGGTCTCGTATGGCCAATCGCAATACGCGCGGAAAAGCGAACTTTTGCTCATCGCCTCACCCCAGCTTTCGCGCCAGGTCTTTGGCCCGCGGATGGTAGTAGCGCTTCAGCATGGACAGCGTCTTGTGGCCGGTGACCGCCGAAAGCTCCAGCACGTTGTCGAGTTTCTCCGCCAAGCGGCTGGTGCCTTCATGGCGGAGGTCATGAAAATGAAGATCTCCGAGGCCAGCGCGTTTAACCGCGCGCTCAAACGCTTTTTTCACGGCGTCGGCCGTCGTTGGAAAGACTGGGCCATCCTCATCACGGGGAAGGGCTTCAAGCACTTGAACTGCGCGTCTCGTCAGCGGAACGTCCCGCGCCTCACCGTTCTTGGTGTCACGCAGCCTCACATAGCGATCGTTTAGGTGCACGTCCTGCCAGCGCATTGACAGCATTTCGCTACGGCGCATTGCCGTTTCAATCGCCAACTCGACAATGCTGCGAACCAGGAGATTGCGTACCCCACCAGGTTGATAGGCCCCGCTGTCGCCCCTGGTGCTGGGTTCCAGCTCCTTGAGTAGCCGTTGCTCCTCATCTCCCGATAATCTCCGGTTGCGCCCCTTGCTTTCAGGTGGCCGGCGAATCATGGATACAGGATTTTCGACATTGACGCCCCATTCCTTGCGGGCGACGTTGATCACGTGACTAATCAGACCAAGGTCTCGGTTGGTGGTGGATCCCGAGACCTTCTTTAGTCGGCGATCCCGCCATTCCGCAAGAACCTTGCCTGTGAGGGCCGCGACCTTGTATTCCGAGATCGCATCACGGCGCAAGGAACGCAAGCGATAGCTTTCGGAGGAAGCGCCTTTTTTCGACGGCGACACGTCGCGGAGATAACGATCAAACAGGTCGCCGAGCGTATTGCGCTCCGCCTCGGAGCGGTCCATGAAGACGCCACGAACCATTTCCGCTTCGATCACGGTAGCCCACTCACGAGCCGAGGTTTTATCTGGGAATGTTTCTGAAACGGTAGGCCAGCCCTTGCGTCGGATCTGGACTTCTACTCGGTTACCACGTTGACGAATCGTTGCCACTTTCACTCCATGCCACTGAACATGTGGCAATTTTGTGGCAATCGATCCGATTCACGTTAGGACAGATATTGAAGGGTTTTGAATAAACGCCGAGGAATCAATATCTTAGAATTGGTGGGAAGTGCAAGTTTCGAACTTGCGACCCCTGCAGTGTGAATGCAGTGCTCTACCCCTGAGCTAACCTCCCGTCGAGTGCGAGCATTATAGTCTGTCTCTCAGGCAAACGCAAGTACCGATCTGTTATTGCCCATCTTCGGGCCGGTTTTTGCCGGTGCTGTAGGGCAGCACGATCAGCGGCGCGCTTGGCGACAAGGCTTGCAGGCGCTTGTACAGGGCCCGCGTTTCCAGCAGATTCCACACGCGCAGCATGGCTTCTATCGTATCGAAGGGCTTGGTGAGGAAGTCGCGCGCGCCCAGCGACAGCGCGCGCCGCTTGGATTCGCTGGTGGCGTCGGCGGTCACCACCAGCACCGGACGGTAATCGAAGGGGTCGCCGCGCCGCTTGAGGTGCTCCAGCACGGCGTAGCCGTCGAGCTCCGGCATCATCAGGTCGAGGATGATCAGGTCAGGGTCGAACGCCGCATACAGGTCGAGCGCTTTTTGCGCATCGGTGGTGCCGACCACGTGAGTCAGCCCTTCGCGCGTCAGCAAGTCTTCCAGCAGGCGCAGATTGGCTGGCTGGTCGTCGATGATCAGCACGCGCGAGGTCAGCAAATCGTCTTCGTTCATTTGATCATCCTGTCTAACAAGGCAAAAAATTCGGGCAGGTCGAGCGGCTTTTTCAGATGTCCCGCGTCCGCCGCCAGCGCCGCGCCATCGCCACCCAGCAGCACCAGCGGCACCTGTGCCAGGGTGGCGTCGCCGCGCCAGCGCGCCAGCGTGGCCTGATCCGCCAGTTGCGCGTCCAGCAGCAGCACGTCCGGCGCGCGCGGCGCAGCCAGCGCCCAGCCTTCGGCCACGCTGCGCGCCGCCACGAATCGCCAGCCGGGACGGCGCGACATCAGGGTTTCCATCAGAGCCAGGCTGGATGCGTCGCTGTCGATGCACAGTATGGTCGGCATGCCGGCGGGTTCCGCCGCAGCTGGCGCCGTTTGCGCATCCGGCGCAGCCAACGGCTCATGCACCTCCTGCGTCGCAAGCGGCAGACGCACGGTGAACACGCTGCCCTTGCCCGCCAGGCTATCGGCGCTCAGGCTGCCCCCCATCGCTTCGGCCAGCGAACGTGATACCGCCAGTCCCAGGCCCACGCCTTCGGTCTTGCCGCGCTCGGCGCCGAGGCGGTCGAACGGCGTGAACAGGCGCTCCTGCATGCCAGCCGCGATGCCGGCGCCTTCGTCGCCGATCGCGATGGCGACCTGTCCGTCCTGCGCACCGGTGGTGATCCGCACCTCGCCGCCGGCACGGTTGTACTTGATGGCGTTGGACAGCAGGTTGAGTACGATTTGCATCAGGCGCTGGCGGTCGGCCAGCACGGCCAGTCCGCCGTCATCGTCCTGCCGCGGCAGCCTGACCTGATGCTTGGCCGCCAGCGGTTGCAACAAGGCCAGCGCTTCCCGCAGCACTGGCGCCACCAATACCGGCGCGGTGGTGATGGCCAACTGCCCCGCCTCGACACGGGCGACGTCCAGCACGTCATCAATCAGCGCCAGCAAGTGTTTGCCCGCGCGCGCGATGTGCTGCGCATGTTGCCGGTCCTGGCTGGCGCTCAGATCGTCCTCCAGCAATTGCGCGAAACCGAGAATCGCGTTCAGCGGCGTGCGCAGCTCATGGCTGGTGCGCGACAGGAATTCGGATTTGGCCACGCTGGCCGCCTGCGCCTCGGCGGCGCGCCTGGCCAGCAGCACGCTGGCGTGATGCAGGCGGTCGGCCAGTTGTCCCAGTTCGTCGCTGGCGACGCCGGTCGGCAGCAGCGGCTGGTCGTTCACCAGTCGTTCCGCGTTCTCCGCCGACACCCGGACCCGCCGCACCACCCGCAAGGTGAACAGCAACATGGCCAGCGCGCCGGCCAGTCCGATCACGATGGTGATCAGATTCATCAACACGTTGCGGCGCAGCGCCTCCCGCACCGCCGCCGTGCGTTGCTCGACCAGCAGCGACTCGCGCGCGTTCAGGGCGCCGATGCCTTCGCGCAGCTGGTTGAGGATCTGCCGCCCGGCCAGCAGGCTGGCGCGCAACTGTTCCGGCCTGGCGTCATATTGCTGGCGCAGCGCTTCCAGCCCGACCAGCTTTTTCCGCACCAGCGGCAGCAGCACGTCCAGGCGCGCCCGCTGTTCCGGATCGCGCGAGTTCTGTTGCAGGTCGGCCATCGCCGCCGGCAATTTCTCCTGCGCCGCGCGGTAGGGATTGAGGAAGTCGTCCACACCGGTCAGCAGATAGCCGCGCACGCCGGTGGCCGCTTCGGCGATCAGCGCGTGCAGCAGCTGGATGTCGCGCTGCACTTTCAGCGTGCGCTGCATTTCCGCCATGGCCTCCGCGGTTTGCCGCTCCAGCTTGTAGCTGGTGGCGGCCGATCCCACCAGCGTGGCCAGCGCCGCCGCGATGATGGCCACGCCCTTGACCGTCAGCGACCAGTTGCGCCAGTACAAAGCGGCCCGCTTCATCCACCGAATCCGTAGTCGACCGCGTACACCGCGGCCTGGGTGCGATCACGCAGGTCGAGCTTGTGCAGGATGCGCTCGATATGCACCTTGACGGTGCCGGCGGCGATGCCCAGTTCCTGCGCCATCGCCGCGTTGGTCAGGCCGCGCGGCATCATGGCAAACACTTGCAGTTCGCGCGAGGTCAGCTGCTTCAACTTGGCGGCCGAGGCGGTGGCAGCCGCGCGCACGGTCGGCTTACTGGCGGCCTCATGCGCCGTCGCCAGGACCGTGCCCAGCACCTGCAACACACTCAGGTCGTCGGCGTTCGGCGGCGATACCGGCCGCGCGCTCATCAAGGCCAGCAAGCCCACGTTCCGGCCATGGAAGCGCAGCGGCACCAGCACTTCCAGCCCGATCGTCTTGTCGCGCCCGATCCGCAGACGGCTCTGGATGTCCTGCCGGATCTGCGCCAGCGCGTTGTCCTGCAAGGCCTCGTGCAGCGCGCCGGTGGCCGGCAGGCAGGCGCCCACCGGCGCCACCGGTCCCTGCGACGCGGCCACGTGCAGACCGTCGGCATGCAGATGGAGCAGCAAGCCCTCCTCCAGCGACAGGAAGGACAGCGCCTTGCCCAGGATGGTTTGCATGGTGGCGTCGCTATGGCCGCCATCGGCCAGCGCGGCGGCGGCGGCGGTCAGCAGGCGCAGGCGGGCGGCGCTGCCTTCGTTGTGGCGATAGCGCACGCGGGTGCTGCGGGCGCTGCTGTTGTGGTCGGTAAGCGTGCTGGTGTCGGTCATGGGATTTTCCTGTAGAGCGGATTATATGCCAATCAGCATAGAAAAAATCCGCCGTTCAGCCGATTCCTGCAAATCGCGATATCACCATACTTCACTCATCGCCACCGATCACCGATCCGTGTGCGACCTGAAACTCAAATCCTTTTTTTGGAGATCGTAATTTAATGAAGAAATTCCTGACCATCGCGGCCATCGCCATTGTCCTGCCATTGAGCGCCTCGGCGGCCAACAAGACCCACGTCAACGGCAGCGCCGCCACCGCCAGCGCTTCCACCCGCGTGATCAACGTCCTGCCGAAGACCAAGCACGTCAACGTCCAACAGGGCGAGACCGTGAAGTTCGTGGTGGGCGACAAATCGTTCACCTGGCACTTCGACACGCTGCGCGCCAGCGACAGTTTCCCGCTGTCGAAAATCGCGCCGGCCGAGATCGATACCCATCGCGTCCGCGTGTACGTCTCGCCTAACCCGCTGTATCACGGCGGCTAAGCGGCACCGCATTCATCAACCACATACCAAGGAAAAATTATGCGTTACCTGAGCCTGTTGCCTTTCGCCTGCGTCATGTTCGCGGCCAATACCTACGCCGCCAATACCGAGGTCTGCCATCCATCGTCGGAAAAGGAAATCGCCGGCCTGTTCGACCGCTGGAACGCGTCGCTGCAAACCGGGAATCCGGACAAGGTGGTGGCCAACTACGCCACGAAGTCGGTGCTGCTGGCCACGGTGTCGAACAAGCCGCGCCTGACCCCGGAAGAAAAGCGCGATTATTTCGAGCACTTCCTGGCGGGCAAGCCGGTCGGCACCATCAATAGCCGCAGCATCGAGCTGGACTGCAACAGCGCGGTCGACGCCGGCCTGTACACCTTCAAGTTCGCGGACGGCAAGGAGGTGAAGGCACGCTTTACCTACACCTATAAATGGGATGGCAAGCAGTGGCTGATCACCAGCCACCACTCGTCGGCCATGCCGGGCAAGGACTGAGTTTAAGCCGCCGCCGGCGGGGCCGGCGGATTCAGCGAGGCGGTCCAGATGCACTGGCCCTTGACCGCCTTGTCCAGCCCTGCCAGCGTTTCCGCGTGTGCCGCCAGCTCGTCTTGCGAGGCTGGCATGAAAATGATCTCGGCCATGGCGACCGGCTCCAGCATGTCGCCGACGCTGACCACTTCCTCTTCCACATCCATGCCCAGGCTGTTTTGCCCGCGGGTCATGGCCAGATAAACATCCGCCAGCAGTTCCGCATCCAGCAGCGCGCCGTGCAGCTTGCGGTGGGAGTTGGAGATGCCGTAGCGGTCGCACAGCGCGTCCAGCGAATTGCGCTTGCCCGGATGAAGTTCCTTGGCCTGCACCAGGGTGTCGATCACGCCGCCGATGTGCTCGGTGAAGTCCGGCAGCTTGAGCAGCTTGAATTCGTGGTTCAAAAAGCCCAGGTCGAACGGCGCGTTGTGAATGATGACTTCGGCGCCCTGGATGTACTCGCGCAGCTGGTCGACGATCTCGTGGAACTTCGGCTTGTCGCTCAGGAATTCGGTGGTCAGGCCGTGGACGTTCAGCGCGCCCTCTTCCGAATCGCGTTCCGGATTGATGTAGAAGTGGAGATTATTCCCCGTCAGCATGCGGTTGTTCAGCTCGACGCAGCCGATTTCCAGGATGCGGTTGCCCAGCTTGGGGTTGATACCGGTGGTTTCGGTATCGAGTACGATTTGGCGCATAGTATTCCGAAATTAATTGCAGAGTGCAGTATATCAGCGGCCGCGCGCCACTTCCACGCCGCGGTTGGCCAGCATGTCGGCCCGTTCGTTGCCAGGATGACCATTGTGGCCCCGCACCCAGCGCCATTCCACGGTATGCATTTGCTGCGCCGCGTCGAGCGCCTTCCACAAGTCTTCGTTCTTGACCGGTTCCCTGGTCGAGGTTTTCCAGCCGCGCGCCTTCCAGCCGTGGATCCACTCGCTGATGCCTTTCTGGACATACTGGCTGTCGGTGTGCAGCACCACGTTGCACGGGCGCTTCAGCACACTCAACGCCTCGATCACCGCTTGCAGCTCCATGCGGTTATTGGTGGTGTCGCGCGCGCCGCCGCAGATTTCCTTCTCGGCCTCGCCCGCCACCAGCAAGGCGCCCCAGCCGCCCAGGCCGGGATTGCCCTTGCATGCGCCATCGGTAAAAATTTCAACCTTATCCATCCTGCTGCTCTCTTCTTTTATTCGTTACCGGCACGCCCACCGGGGCCGCTGCCGCTTTCCTGGTCCATGCCGGACCGATCAGACGCATGCCTTTCACGCGCTTGACCGCTTGTATCACGTAGACGCCGCCAAAGTAGGGCCACCAGCGCGAGCCGGCATTATCCATGAAGCCGTAGCGCTGCAACCATTTTTCCGTGCGGCAGGCCGGCGCATAGCAGCCGAAGTGGCTCTGGCTGGCGCTCATATTCAATAATTTTAACCAATCCTTCATGCGCGGCATAGAAATCAGCTCCTCGGTGCGCGGCAGGAAGGAGGTGCCGCCGACGCGCCGCAGCACGTGGCGCGCGCCCCACAGGCTGGCCGGGTTGAAGCCGCAGATGATGACCTGCCCTTCCGGGATCAGCACGCGCTCGACCTCGCGCAGCACCTGGTGCGGATCGGTGGAAAATTCCAGCACGTGCGGCAGCACGATCAGGTCCACGCTCTGCGAGGCGAACGGCAGTTCGGTGTAGTCGAGCGTGACATCGACGGCGCGGCCGCTGCGCGGCTTGCGGTCGGCCAGCAGCTTGTAGGGCATGCGGCTGGCGGCCAGTGCATCGATTTCAGGCATGCCGATCTGCACGGCGTTGAATCCAAAGATATCGGCTGTTAAATTATCGAGACAGCTTTGTTCCCACGCACGCATGTACACACCTGCGGGCGTTTGCAGCCAGCCTTCCAGCGCTATAATGGATTTCTCCGACCCCGCCTTATCCATGCTTAGCCTTTTGCGATCCAATGACCATATCTTCTACTCAAGCTCTCAGTGTTTTAACGGTACCGGCGTTCCGCGACAATTACCTGTGGTTGATACATGATGGCACACATGCCGCGGTGGTCGACCCCGGCGACGCCAAACCCATCCTGGCGGCCCTGAAAGCCCATGGACTCAAGCTCACCGCCATTCTACTCACCCATCATCACGCTGACCATATAGGCGGTGTTCCTGAATTATTACAGCATTATCAGGTTCCCGTTTTCGGCCCGCGCAACGAGACTATCGCCGCGGTCACTTTGCCGGTCGGCGAAGGCAAGATTATCGAGGTGCCGGGCCTTGCGCTGAGGCTGTCGGTGCTGGACGTGCCCGGCCACACCATGGGCCACATCGCTTACGTGCGCGAGGCCGAGGGCGATGAACCGACCTGGCTGTTCTGCGGCGACACGCTGTTTGCCGGCGGTTGCGGACGTTTGTTTGAAGGCACGCCGGCGCAGATGATCAGCTCGCTCGGCAAGCTGGCGGCGCTGCCGGATGACAGCAAGGTGTTTTGTGCGCACGAGTACACGCTGTCCAACCTGCGCTTCGCGCGCGTGGTCGATCCGGACAATGTTGCGCTGCAAGAGCGGGTGAAGGTGGAGACCGACAAGCGCGAGCATGATGTGCCGACGGTGCCGTCGACCATCCGGCTGGAGAAGGCCACCAACCCGTTCCTGCGCTATCGCGAGCCGGCGATCGCGGAGCAGCTGGTGAAGGCCGGGCGTCTCGATCGGATCGATACGCCGCTTGCCACCTTCACCGCGCTGCGTTTGTGGAAGAATGACTTCTAATCGTTAGAACAATCAGATTTCCTCGTACAGCGGCAGCGTCAGGAATTCCTCAAACGCTTCCGAGGTCGACATCTGTTCGAAGATTTGCGCCGCGCGTGGATAGGCCGGGGTGTCACCATCCGGTGCGGTGCCCTGCACTTTCGCCAGTTCCTCCGGAATCATGGCGCGCACCATCTCGGCGCTGACCTTGCGGCCGTCGTCCAGCACGCCCTTGGTCGAACGAATCCACTGCCACACTTGCGAACGGCTGATCTCGGCGGTGGCCGCGTCTTCCATCAGGTTGTGAATCGGCACACAGCCATTGCCGTTCAGCCAGCTGCCCAGATAGTGGATGCCAACGTTGATGTTGTAGCGCAGGCCGGCTTCGGTGATCGGGGTTTCCGGCTTGAAGTCCAGCAGCTGCTCGGCGTTCACTTCCACGTCCAGGCGTTGCTTGTCGATCTGGTTCGGCTTATCGCCCAGCACTTTCTTGAATTCGGCCATGGCCAGATCCACCAGGCCCGGGTGCGCCACCCAGCCGCCGTCGTAGCCGTCGGTCGCGTCGCGCGCCTTGTCGTTGCGCACGCCGCCCATGGCGATCTCGTTTTTCTCCGGGTCGTTCTTGATCGGAATCAGCGCCGCCATGCCGCCGATGGCCGGCGCGTTGCGCTTGTGGCAGGTTTTCAGCAGCAGCAAAGCGTAAGCGCGCATGAAGGGCGAGGTCATGGTGACCTTGGCGCGGTCAGCCAGGCAGAAATCCTTGTCCAGCTTGAACTTTTTGATGCACGAGAAGATGTAATCCCAGCGGCCGGCGTTCAGGCCCGCGCTGTGCTCGCGCAGTTCGTACAGGATTTCATCCATCTCGAAGGCGGCCAGGATGGTTTCGATCAGCACGGTGGCCTTGATGGTGCCCTGCGGCAGGCCCAGCTCGTTCTGGGTCATGACGAAGATGTCGTTCCACAGGCGCGCTTCCAGGTGCGATTCCATTTTCGGCAGGTAGAAGTAGGGGCCGGCGCCGCGCGCCAGTTGCTCCTTGGCGTTGTGGAACATGAACAGCGCGAAGTCGAAGATGCCGCCCGAGATGCGCTTGCCATCCACCAGCACGTGCTTTTCATCCAGGTGCCAGCCGCGCGGACGCACCACCAGCGTGGCGACCTTGTCGTTCAGCTTGTAGGACTTGCCGTTCTGCTCCAGCGAAATGGTGCGGCGCACCGCGTCCTTCATATTGATCTGGCCGCTGATCTGGTTGTCCCAGTTGGGCGAGTTGGAGTCCTCGAAGTCGGTCATGTAGCTGTCGGCCCCCGAGTTCAGGGCGTTGATCACCATCTTGCGCTCCACCGGGCCGGTGATTTCCACGCGGCGGCATTCCAGCGCTTTCGGGATCGGCGCGATTTTCCAGTCGCCGTTACGGATGTGAGCGGTCTCGGCCAGGAAATCCGGGCGTTCGCCGGCATCCAGGCGCCTGGCGCGCTCCACGCGCACGGCCAGCAGTTGTTGACGGCGCGCTTCGAATTCGCGGCTCAGCTTGGCGACCAGGGCCAGCGCCTCAGGCGTCAGGATGGTTTCGTAGCCAGGCTTGATCTCGCCGGTGATTTGCATGCCCGCTGGCAGGCTCAGGGTGGATTGCGTCATGGAGGTCTCCGTAAAAAAATGTCAACGAATCGGCTAATTATATGCTTGTTGCAGTGCGGCGTTTTTAGTGTGTGGATTCAGTTACAAGCTGATTTGTTTTACAGTATATTCACTCGTTAGTTATGCAAACGAGATTAAATATCACTTCATCTATGCGTTTTTGTAAAAAAATAACGGAGAAAGGTTTTCATGGGGCAGTTCAGGCAGATTTCCACTTTTGTTGAGGTCGTTGCGCGGGGCAGTTTGTCGGCCGCCGCCCGTGCGGAGGGCATTGCGCCGGCGATGATCGGCCGCCGGCTGGATGCGCTGGAGGCCCGTCTGGGGGTCAAGCTGTTGCAACGCACCACGCGCAAGCTGGCCTTGACCGACGAGGGCGCGGCCTTTCTGGAAGACTGCCAGCGCATCCTGGCCGAACTGGAGGAAGCGGAATCGGCGGTGTCGGAACGTAGCGCGCACGCCACAGGTCACCTGATGATATCGGCGCCGGCCGGCTTCGGCCGCCAGCACGTGGCGCCGCTGTTGCCCTCCTTCCTGGCCGAGCATCGCGACGTCACGGCCACGCTCAACATGAGCGACCGCGTGGTCGACATCGTCGGCGAAGGCATCGATGTGGCGATCCGCATCGCCAGCCTGTCGGACTCGAATCTGGTCAGCGTCAAGCTGGCCGATAACGAGCGTGTGGTGGTCGGTTCGCCGGCCTACCTCAAGCGCCACGGCAAGCCGGAAACGCTGGCCGATCTGACCAGGCACAACTGTCTGGCCATCAGCAGCGAAGGCAGCCAGCGTGGCTGGACCTTCCGCGAGAATGGCAAGAACGTGGTGTTGAAGGTCAACGGCAACATGGCCTGCAACGACGGCCAGGTGCTGCACGAGTGGGCGCTGGCCGGCAAAGGGCTGGCATGGCGCTCGATGTGGGAAGTGGGCAGCGCGATCGACGCCGGCAAGCTGCAAACGGTGCTGGACGGCTACGCCGCGCCGGGCAATGACATTTACGCGGTGTTCGCGCAGCGCCGCCACCTGCCGCTGCGCATCCGGGTCTTCGTGGACTTCCTGCGCCACACGTACGCCCAGCCGGATTACTGGCGCAAGGCCAAGTGATGACGTGAACCGGCAAAAAAAAATCCTCGGTTACCGAGGATTTCTTGATCGTTAGATCCAGCGTATTACAGAGGCTGAATGTTCGAAGCTTGCTTGCCTTTAGGGCCGGCGGTTACTTCGAAAGAAACGCGTTGGTTCTCTTGCAGCGATTTGAAGCCTGCGGTCTGAATCGCCGAGAAGTGAGCGAACAGATCTTCGCCGCCTTCGTCAGGGGTGATAAAGCCGAAACCCTTCGAATCATTGAACCATTTTACGATACCAGTTGCCATTACAATTCCTATTTCAGTTAATTTGGGCTTGCGCCCGTGATATCGTTTTTGAGGCAAGAAAGACAAACTGTACTACTCTTGAATCTAAACGATCCCGCATTATACCCATTTACAAGAGAAAAGCACGTTTTCACGAAAATAAATGCAAACCGCCGCATTTTTTGGTAGAAACCCTCCGCAGCAGGGTGTATGTGTCATGATAGACAACGAAATCGTACACGTTTTGCGCTAGATCAAACGCACGATTAGTCGTAGTGACTTGCCTTGGCGTCGCGTGCCGCCCAGGCCAGCAATTTTTCCACTTCCGGCACCACCGGCGCCCATGCGCCCTGGCCGTTCAGCACGGCGCGCACCATCTGCTCGATGCGGCGCGCTTCCTGGCCAAACACGGTAAAACCGAAGGTGCCGGCCGAGCCGGCCACGCCGTGCAGCACTTCATGCAGCTGGTGCAGCGCGTCTTGCGGCGGCTGTCCGCCGCCGGCCACGCACAGCGCCAGCGCGGCGCGGATCTTGTCGAGCGTGGCGGGCACGGTGGCGGCGAACTTGTCGTTCAGCGCAGCCAGACGCGCGCGGAAATCGGGATCGACCGGGGTAGCCATTTTATTTGGTGCCGAAGATACGGTCGCCGGCGTCGCCCAGGCCGGGGATGATGTAGGCGTGGTCGTTCAGGTGCGAATCGAGCGAGGCGCAGTAGAGCTTCACGTCCGGGTGCGCCCTCTGGAACACTTCGACGCCTTCGGGCGCGGCCACCAGCGCCAGGAAAATGATCTGATCGTCGCTGACGCCGCGTTTTTTCAGCACATCCACCGCGTGTACCGCCGAGTTGCCGGTGGCGACCATCGGGTCGCACAGGATGAAGGTGCGCTCGGCGGTATCCGGCAGGCGCACCAGATATTCCACCGGCTGGTGGGTTTCAGGATCGCGGAACACGCCGATGTGGCCGACGCGCGCCGACGGCACCAGGTCCAGCAGGCCATCGCTCATGCCGATGCCGGCGCGCAGGATGGGCACGATGGCCAGCTTGCGCCCGGCGATCACCGGCGCGTCGATGGTCATCAGCGGGGTTTCAACGGTGCGGGTGGTCAGCGGCAGGTCGCGCGTGATCTCGTAACCCATCAGCAGCGTGATTTCCTTGAGCAGGTCGCGGAAGGTACGGGTCGACGTATCCTTGGCGCGCATGTGGCTCAGCTTGTGCTGGATCAGCGGGTGGTCGGTGATGAACAGCTTGGGAAAACGCGGATCTTGTTTCATTGGATTGTGCTCTTTTTAGGCGGTTGTAGGCGGCATTATACTGACTCGACCAGCGCCCGTGCCAGGATGGCGCCGCAGTCCACGCCCGATGGCAGGCGGCCGTAGGCGCCGCCCGGCTCGCGCTTGAGGCGCGAGGCCACGAACGCCGACGACACATATTCCGGCGCATGGCGCAGCAGTAGCGCGGCCTGCACCGCCAGCACCACGCGCTCGGCGCGCACGCGGGCGCCGAATTCGTCCGGCTGCTGCTGCTGCGCCAGATCGGCCAGCAAGGTGCTGCGGTAGGCGACGAAGAACGTATCGCCATTGCCGGCCAGCGCCAGTTCGGCCGCCAGCGCCTCCAGCGCTTCCGGCGACTTGGACAGCGCGCGCAGCAGATCCAGGCACATCACATTGCCCGAACCTTCCCAGATTGAATTGACCGGCAGTTCGCGGTACAGCCGCGCCAGCGGGCTCTCTTCCACATAGCCGCTGCCGCCGATGACTTCCATCGCCTCGGCGCCAAAACCCGGGCCGCGCTTGCAGACCCAGTATTTGGCGGCCGGCGTCAGCACCCGCGCCAGCACGGCCTGGGCCGGGTCGTGTACCTCGTCGAAGCAGCGCGCCAGGCGCATGGCCAGCACGGTGGCGGCTTCGGACTCCAGCGCCAGATCGGCCAGCACGTTCTGCATCAACGGCTGCCCGGCCAGCGGACGGCCGAACGCCACGCGGCGGCGCGCATGATGCAGCGCATGCGTGAGCGCGGCGCGCATGGCGCCGGCGCTGCCCAGCACACAGTCGAGCCTGGTGTAGCCACCCATTTCCAGAATGGTTGGAATGCCCCGCCCCGGCTTGCCGATCAGCCAGCCGTAAGCGCCGGTGAATTCCACTTCCGACGAGGCATTCGAGCGGTTGCCGACCTTATCCTTGAGTCGCTGCACGCGGATGGCGTTGCGCTCGCCGTTCGGCAGATAACGCGGCAGGAAGAAGCAGGACAGGCCAGCCTCGCCGGTCTGCGCCAGGATCAGGTGCGCGTCGCTTTGCGGCGCCGAGAAGAACCACTTGTGGCCGACGATGCGGAACACCTCCTCGCCCTCCTCGCCAAACAAGGCGCGTGCCTCGGACGGCGGCACCGGCTCGGCGCGGGTGGTATTGGCGCGCACGTCCGAACCGCCCTGCTTCTCGGTCATGCCCATGCCGATGATGGCGCCGCGCTTCTGCTCGACAGGCAGCGAGCGCGGATCGTAATCGTTGGACAAAATCCTGGGCAGCCACTTGGCGGCGATGCCCGGCGCCTGCTTCAAGGCCGGCACCGAGGCGTAAGTCATGGTGACCGGGCACTGCGAACCATTCTCCACCTGACCGAACAACAGATAGCGCGCCGCCCGCGCCACCTGCGCGCCGGGGCCGCCCTGCCATGGCGAGGAATGCGTGCCATGGCCGATCAGCAGCGCCATCAGGCTGTGCCAGGCTGGATGGAATTCCACCTCGTCGATGCGGTGGCCTTCGCGGTCGTAGTTGTGCAGCCGGGGTGGGTAGAGATTGGCCAGCCGCGCCAGGTCCAGCGTTTCCGCCCGCCCCAGCTCGGCGCCCAGCGCGTGCAGCGAGGCGGCCGCATCGCCCGCGCCTTCGCGCCGCAAGGCTTCCTGCAAGGCAGGATCGGCAGCAAACAGATTGATATTCGCAAACGGCGCAACAGTATTGCGCACTTCGTGGGTATCGAAAGCTTGCATTTTGTCTCCGTTCAAACCGCTGTTATCTGTTTTCTTGAACAATACCCTATGATAATCGCATAACAACAAGGAGACAGTATGAGCGACGCTTATATTTACGAGGCCATCCGCACCCCACGCGGCAAAGGCAAAAAGGACGGCAGCCTGCACAGCGTCAAGCCGATCTCCCTGCTCACCGGCTTGCTGGGCGAACTCCAGCAACGCCACCAGCTCGACACCGCGCTGGTGGACGACGTGGTGCTCGGCTGCGTCACGCCCATCGGCGAGCAAGGCGCGGACATCGCCAAGATCGCCGCGCTGGCCGCCGGCTGGGACTGGAAAGTGGCCGGCGTGCAGCTCAACCGTTTTTGCGCCTCGGGACTGGAAGCCGTCAATCTGGCCGCGCAAAAAGTGCGCTCCGGCTGGGAAGACCTGGTGGTGGCCGGCGGCGTCGAGTCGATGTCGCGCGTGCCGATGGGCTCGGACGGCGGCGCCTGGACACAGGACCCCGAAACCAGTTTCAAGACCAACTACGTCCCGCAAGGCATAGGCGCCGATCTGATCGCCACGCTGGACGGCTATCAGCGCGAGCAACTGGATGCCTTCGCCCTGCGCTCGCAGCAGAAAGCAACCGCCGCGCGCGCCGCCGGCCGCTTCCGCTCCATTGTGCCGGTACGCGACCAAAACGGCGTGACCATCCTGGCCGAGGACGAGTTCATCAAGCCCGCCACCACCATGGAAGCCCTGGAAAACTTGCAGCCGGCTTTTGCCGCGCTCGGCCAGAGCGGCTTTGACAGCCTGGCCCTGCGTCAATATCCACAACTGAAACAGATCGTCCACCTGCACACGGCCGGCAATTCCTCCGGCATCGTCGATGGCGCGGCGCTGGCGCTGGTGGGCAGCAAGGCCGCCGGCGCCCGCATCGGACTGGCGCCGCGCGCGCGCATCGTGGCGGCGGCGGTCACCGGCAGCGAACCGGCCATCATGCTGACCGGACCGGCGCCGGCCGCGCGCAAGGCCTTGCACAAGGCCGGCCTGTCGGTCAACGATATCGACTTGTTTGAAGTGAACGAGGCCTTCGCCTCGGTGGTGCTGCGCTTCATGCACGAACTGGACGTCCCTGAAGACAAGGTCAACGTCAACGGCGGCAGCATCGCGCTCGGCCATCCGCTGGGGGCCACCGGCTGCATGCTGCTCGGCACCCTGCTGGACGCGCTGGAAGAACGCCGCCTGCGGCGCGGCATGGTGGCCATGTGCGTGGGCGGCGGCATGGGCATCGCCACCATCATTGAGCGGATCTGAAGCGGATCTGGCCATGATCACCGCCCACCGCAACGGCCACACCGTCAGCGTGCTGCTGGCCGCGCGCAGCATCAACCCGCTGAGCCGCCTGTTCCAGCGCGAACTGGCGGCCCTGCTGGACCAGCTGGAATCGCAGCGCGCCCGGCTGGCAGCTGTCATCATCGGCTTCGATGCTGAAACCGCCGGCCGCGGCCACGAACTGGAACACCCCATCACACCGGCGCAAGCAGTCGACTGCCTGCGCATGCTGGACGACTACAACGCCCTGCTGCACCGTCTGGAAACGCTGGGCGTGCCGGTCACTGCCACGCTGGGCGGCGACATCAGCGGCCACGCGCTGGGCCTGGCGCTGGCCTGCCATCGCCGCATCGCCATGCACGATGTGCGGCTCAGCATGCCGCAAGTGCAGTCTGGCCTGGCGCCGGTGGCCGGCGAAATCGCCCGCACCGCGCGCCTCGCGGGTGTGCAGGCCGCCATGCCGCTGCTGATGGATGGCGCCACACTCAACGCATCGCAAGCGCGCCGGGCCGGCCTGCTGCACGCCGTGGCCGCCAGCGATGCGGAATTGGCCGCCGCGGTCCTGGACAAAACGCCAATGATGCAACCCTGGCAAGCCAAGGGCTACCAACTGCCCGGTGGCGCGCTGGACACCCCGCCAATACGCGCCCTGCTGCAAGCCGCGCCCGCCAGGTTGCGCGCCAGCGCCAAACCGTCAGCGGCGGAAGCCGTGCTGTGCGCGATGGTCGAAGGACTGCAAGTTGACTTCGATAACGCGCTCAAAATCGAGAGCCGGTATTTTTGTCAAACCGCCATCAGACAGCCCCTGCGGAAAGGCAGTTTTTCACTCTGAAAAGCAGTTTTTTTAACGATCTCAAGAGATTTCTCAAAAAGTCGCTGTAATGTTGTCTTTTTTCATGCAATTTGCCTCTCATCAGTGATACATTCCGTTATGGTTTTGCAAGATTCGGCCAGACCAATTGTTACATGCATAATTTGAAAGAATAGATCTTCGCGATGCCTACCAGTGTTTCATCCCAGCCGCGTCATGAATTGGATAACCTCATGGAAGAGGCTGGCGATGTCGTATTCCGCCTGAACCAATCCGGCCAGTTGCTGTTTGCCAGCCAGCGCGCCATCGCGCGCATCGGCGCCGCCGCGCCGCTGACAGGCGGCGCCATGGCCAAACTGGTGGCCGAAGGCGATCAGGCCGCGCTGGCCGCCGCGCTGGCCGAGGTGGCCGAATCGCGCACGCCCAAGCTGCTGGAAGCGCGCCTCAAAACCGCCGACATGGAAATCTGGCACGAGCTGCGCATCTCGGCCTACGCCAACGCGGACGGCGCGCTGGAACTGCTGGTGGTCGGGCGCGACATGACCGTGCAGCACGCCACCGAAGAACGCCTGCGCCACATGGCCACCCACGACGCGCTGACCGAACTGCCGAATCGCCTGCTGCTGTCGGACCGCATGCGCATGGTGATCGCCAACGCGCGCCGTTCCGGCCAGGGCTTTTCGGTGGCCACCATCGGCCTGGACGGTTTCAAGAAAGTGAACGATGGCCTCGGCCACCCGATCGGCGACGCCATGCTGCGCATGGCCGCGCAGCGTCTGCGCAAGACCCTGCGCGACAGCGACACCCTGGCCCGCGTGGGCGGCGACGAGTTTGTCGCCATCCTGCCCGGCACCGCCACCGAGGCGCAGATCAAGCTGGTGACCGGCCGCCTGATCGCCACCCTGCAATCGCCGTTTGAAATCGAGAACCACACGATTTACGTCGGCGCCTCGGTTGGCGTGTCGGTCTATCCGCAGCATGCGGAAGACGAGATCCGCCTGCTGGCGCTGGCCGATGCCGCCATGTCGCGCGCCAAGGAAACCGGCAAGGCACGCGCCGTGGTCTACAGCCCTTCCCTGGCCGGCCCGCCGCAGCACGACATTTCGCTGGAAGCGGCCATGTTCCAGGCGGTGCGCGAGGGCGAGTTCCAACTGTACTACCAGCCCATCGTCGATGCGCAAACGCGCGAGATCCAGGGCTTTGAAACACTGATGCGCTGGAAGCATCCGACGCTGGGCATGGTGCCGCCGGCGCGCTTCATCCCGATCGCCGAGACCAACGGCCTGATTAACCTGCTGGGCGCGTGGGCGCTGAAAGCGGCCTGCGTGCAACTGAAACAGTTTGAAGAAGTGGCCAAGCGCAGCTTGTACATCTCTGTTAATATCAGCCCGCGACAATTCCGCAATGATAAATTCTTGGATGTGCTGGACGATGCCATCGCATTTTCCGGCCTGCTTGGTGAGCAATTGGTTTTAGAAATCACAGAAGGCACACTGATGATCGACCCGGTGCATGCCGAGTCCATCCTGTCCAAAATGGCCGAACGCAAGGCGCGTATCGCGATTGACGATTTCGGCACCGGCTATTCCTCGCTGGCTTATCTCAAACGTTTCCCGATCTCGGTGCTGAAAATCGACCGCACCTTCATCCGCGACCTGCCCGGATCGCAGAAGGATGGCGCCATCTGCAACGCCGTGCTGGACCTGGCCAAGCACCTCAACCTGTCGGTGGTGGCGGAAGGCGTGGAGACCGAGGAACAGCTTCAGTATCTTGAACAACGCGGCTGCCAGTATATCCAGGGCTACCTGACCGGCAAGCCGATGGCGGCCAACGTGGCGCTGGCGGCGCTCAAGGAAAGCATCCACGTCAAGATGGTTCCGGCGGAATTGCGGCAGGTGGCCCAATGATCGCCAGCTACAAGGCATCCACTCCGCTCGGCAACAAGACCCTGAGCGAACTGGGTGACTGCACGCGCCGCCGCGGCGACATGCCGGGCTTCGCCAAAGCCATCACCGCCATCCTCGGCGCCATGCGCGGCGAGGATGAGCAGGAATTCAATATGACCCGCACCGTGCTGTCCGACCCGGTACTGACGCAGAAAGTCCTGCGGCTGGCCAACAGCGGCATGTACTCGGCCTTCGGCCAGCATGTGAACACGGTGTCGAAAGCGGTGCTGGTGCTGGGCACGGAGGCCATCGGCCACCTGGCCCTCGGCCTCAAACTGATCGAGGAGCTGGCGGCCACCTCCAGCGACACCACCATCGCCCATATCGAAATGGAAAAGGCGGTGCTGGCCGGGATCGTGGCGCAGCAAATCGCCTACACCGCCGAAAGCCGTCACGGCGAGGAAGCCGTGGTGTGCTCCATGCTGCACACGCTGGGCCGGATGATGCTGACCTTCTACATGCCGGAGCGCTGGCATGAGCTGCAACGCCTGGCCGACCAGAGTGCGTGCACGGTGGAACAGGCCGCGCCGGAATTGCTGGGCCTCAGCCTGGAAGAAATCGGCCACGCCGCCGCGCTGCACTGGGGGTTGCCATCGTCGCTGCTGAACGGTATGCGCACGCTGGAGCCGGTCGAAGCGGGTGCGGATGTATCGCCGTCCGACTGGATCGCCGGCCTGTCGACCATGGCCGCCAGCTGCGCCGAATCGCTGTGGCACGACGATGCCGCCGGCGCCGAGAAAGTAAAGCAGCTGGCCGCAAGTTACGCCGGCATGCTGGGCGTGGAAGCGGATAACCTGATGCACGCCATCGAACAGGCCAAGGAGGTGGCGGCCAACGACCTGACCATCGCCCCCTTGTCGCGTCCCGCCGAGCGCCGCGCCAAGGCGCTGGCGAAAACGCGCCAGCGCGCCGCCGGCAACAAGATCCTGCTCAGCGGCCTGGCCGACATGCGCGACGTGCTGGACACCGCCAGCCCCGGGCAGATGGTGCAGATCGCGCTGGAGACAGTCTACAAAGGCCTGGACTTCTCGCGCGCCGTGGCCTTCGTCCGCAACCGCAAGGAAAACACCTACTCGGCCAAGATCAGCTTCGGCGAAGGCACGCGCGAGCTGCTGCCCGGGATGACCTTCGACGATGCCTACGAACCGAATGTGTTCCACGCGGCGCTCAACAGCGACCGAGTGATCTTCATCGAAAACGCGCGCGACGCCAAGTTCGCGGCCAAGCTGCCGCTGTGGTGGAAATCGTCGCTATCCGAAGCGCGCAGCTTCGTGATCCTGCCGCTGTCGGCCAACGGCCAGCCGGCTGGTTTCCTGTATGGCGACTGGGACGATTCCTTCCCGCCGATTTCGCTCAGCGCCACCGAGTTCTCGCTGCTGAACGACATGCGCGCCATGGTGGTGCGCGCGGTCGAGCGCCGCCACGGCATCATGCCGGAAGCGGTCGCCCGTTAATACTGGTCGCGCTGCTGCCAGCGGAAGGACAGCATGGCGGCCAGCGCGGACAAGGCCACCAGCGCCGACGCCACGTAATACACTGACTCGGCACCCGCCCTCTCCCACCACTGCGCCAGGAACAAACCACCGAGCGAGCCGCCGATGCCGTAGGAGATGCTCATGTACAGCGCTTGCCCGCGCGCCTGCAACGGCCCGGAGAACCAGCGCTGCAAGGACATCACGGACGACGAGTGATGCAGCGCGAAAGTGGCCGCGTGCATCAGCTGCGCCGCCACCAGCAGCCACAGAATGTGCGAACCAAAGCCGATCATCAGGAAGCGCACCAGCGCGACCCCAAGCGCGAGGTACATCATGCGCATCGCGCCCCAGCGCCTGAACAACGGCGCCTGAAAATAGAACAGCGCCACCTCGGCCAGCACGCCCAAGGACCACATGGCGCCGATCACGGTCTTGCTGTAGCCATTGCGCTCCAAATACAGCGAGTAGAAGGTGTACAGCGAGGTGTGGGCCGACACCATCAGCGCGGTGGAAGCGAAGAAGGCGATCACCTCGCGCCGGCGCAGCAGCGACAACAAGGGCGGCGGCGGCACGGCATGCGTGCGGCGCGGCACATCGCGCAGGCGGAAGGCGGCGGCGATGGTCGCCACCAGCAGGCCGGCCGCCACCCACGGCAGCGTGACGATGCCATAGCGCTCCAGCGCGACGGAGGCCAGCGTCACCGAGACGATGAAGCCGATCGAGCCCCACATGCGGATGCGGCCATAGTAAGTAAGATCGCCCTTCATCTCTGACAGCATCAGCGCTTCGCAGATCGGCGCCTGCCCGCTGGTGAACAGGTTGAGGATCACCATGGCCAGCATGAAGTGGCCGAAGGTGCCGCCGAAGAAGAAGCCCGAGAATCCCGCCAGCGCGGCAAAACCGGCCAGGCGCAACACCAGCACGCGGCGGTCGTAATGATCGGCGACGTAGCCCCAGACGTTGGGGCCGACGATGCGCAGCACCTGGATCATCGACATCAGCACGCCGATCTGCGCCACCGTCATGCCTTTGTCGGCAAAGAACAGCGTGGCGTAGGTCGACCAGGTGCCGGCGTGTGCGTAGTAGCAGAAGAGGAATAAGGCGAAGCTGAGCGCTTGCGCGGGCACCGCTTAAGGCGCAGCCGAAGGCGCGATGTTGGGCGTGGATACCTTGACGTCGCCGCACTGCGCGCGGTGCATCAGCGCGTGGTCGATCAGCACCAGGGCCAGCATCGCTTCCGCGATCGGCGTGGCGCGGATGCCCACGCAGGGATCGTGGCGGCCGAAGGTTTCCACCATCACCGGATTGCCGTCCTTGTCGATCGATGGACGCGGGGTGCGGATCGACGACGTCGGCTTGATGGCGATCGACACCGTGATGTCCTGGCCGGTCGACAGCCCGCCCAGCACGCCGCCGGCGTTGTTGCCGACGAAGCCTTGCGGCGTCAGCGGATCGCCATGCTCGGTGCCCTTCTGCGCGATCGATTTGAAACCGGCGCCGATCTCAACGCCCTTGACCGCGTTAATGCCCATCATGGCGTAGGCGATGTCGGCGTCCAGCTTGTCGTAGATCGGCTGGCCGAGGCCGACCGGGATGTTCTGCGCCACCACGTCGATGCGGGCGCCGATCGAGTCGCCGGCCTTGCGCAGCTCGTCCATATAAGTTTCCATGCTGGCGATCACCGCGGCATCGCCGGTGGCGGCGAAGAACGGATTGTCCGGCACATGCGTCCAGTCCTGGAACGGCACCACGATGTCGCCCAGCTGGCTCATGCAGCCCTTGAACACCGTGCCGTACTGCTGGTGCAGCCACTTCTTGGCGATCGCCGCCGCGCCCACCACCGGCGCGGTCAGGCGCGCCGAGGAACGGCCGCCGCCGCGCGGATCGCGCACGCCGTATTTATGCCAGTAGGTATAGTCCGCATGGCCCGGACGGAAGGTTTCAGCGATGTTGCCGTAGTCCTTGCTGCGCTGGTCTTCGTTGCGGATCAGCAGCGTGATCGGCGTGCCGGTGGTCACGCCCTGGTACACGCCCGACAGAATCTCCACCGTGTCCGACTCCTGGCGCTGGGTGACGTGGCGCGACGTGCCCGGCTTGCGGCGATCCAGTTCCGGCTGAATGTCCGCTTCCGACAACGGCAAACCCGGCGGGCAGCCATCGATCACACAACCAATCGCGGGACCGTGCGACTCACCAAAGGTAGTTACAGAAAACAATTTGCCAAAAGTATTACCGGACATAGGAAAAGAATCTTCGGAAAAAAGTGGAAAGTCCCTCATTCTACCAGCCAGCGCCCCGTGGCGTCCCATCCGCACAATAATTTCCACAAAGCAAGTTCCGCTTGGTAAAATATCATTCTTTTGATACAAGTATGGTGTAACTTGCACATCGGCGCACAAGCTTCTGCCGAAAGCCATGGAAAACCGCATTCTTTTTGACAATCCGCTATATACTTGAACGCAAGAACACCGAGTACTCTGGAGAAGCTACACATGCCCCCACCGGTTTCACCCCTTGAGCAGTCCAAGGATGATCAAGACGATTTGGTATTCTTAGAAGAGCATCCGGCTGCGCCTGCGTCGACGGGCGCGCGCAATGTTTGGCGGGTCATGATTATCGACGACGACGAAGACGTCCACTCGACCACCACCTTTGCGCTCGGCAACCTCGACATGCAACATCGCCCGCTCGAATTCGTGCACGCGTATTCGGCTGGGCAAGCGCGCGAGTTGCTCAAGCACGAGCGTGAAATCGCTGTCATCCTGCTGGACGTGGTGATGGAGCAGGACGACGCCGGCCTGCACCTGGTGCGCTACATCCGTGAAACCCTGCAACTGCACGACGTGCGCATCATCCTGCGCACCGGCCAGCCGGGCTACGCCCCTGAAATCGACGCCATCCGCGATTTCGACATCAACGATTACAAGACCAAGTCCGAACTGACCCGCATCAAGCTGTTCACCACCGTGACGGCGGCGATTCGTTCCTACGAGCAAATCCGCAAGATCAACGACAGCCGCCGCGGCCTGAACCAGATCGTCCACGCCAGCACCCAGCTGATGGCCCTGCACGGCGTGCAGAACTTTGCCGCCGGCGTGCTGGCGCAGATCGGCGACCTGCTGGGCCAGGAGGCCAACGGCGTGCTGTGCGTGCAGGAATGCCCGGACAGCGGCTGCCACGAACTGATGGTGATGGCCACCGCCGGCACCTACCGCCACCTCGACAACATCACCCTGACCGTGCGCGAGGACCAGCGCATCCACGACGCCCTGGAGCAGGCGCTGGCGCAGCGGCGCAACGTCTACGGCCCGGATTACGTGGTGCTGTACTTCGCCGGCAAGGCCAGCCGCGACTTTGTCGCCTTCCTGGAACTCAAGCGCGCCACCAGCGAGATCGACGAGCGCCTGCTGGAAGTGTTTTGCAGCAACGTCGCGGTGGGACTGGACAACGTGGAACTGGTCTCGCATCTGCACAACGCCGCCTTCTACGACCAGCTGTCCAAGCTGCCGAACCGCACCCGGCTGGTGGAAATCCTCGACGCCGCCCTGGCCGGGCCGGCGCGCGACGAGGCCACCCTGTCGCTGGTCGACCTCGACCACTTTGCCGAAACCAACGACGCCCTCGGCCACCAGTTCGGCGACATGCTGCTGGTGGCGGTGGCCGGCCGCCTGCAAACCGAGTTGGGCGGCCAGCTGACCGTGGCCCGCATCGGCGGCGACATCTTCTGCGTGCTGGGCGATTCGGCGCAGGTCAATCCGGGCAGCATCCTGGCGCTGTTCCAGCGCGCCTTCAGCATCGACGGCCAGGACGTGCAGCTGTCGGCCACGCTCGGCCTGGTGCGCCTGTGCGAGCACGAGGGCAGCGGCGCCGATGCGCTCAAGGACGCCGACATCGCCCTGAAGCGCGCCAAATCGCAGCAGCGCGCCGGCCACTTCTACTTCTCGCGCTCGATGGGCGTGGAGATCCGCGAACGGGTGCGCATGATGCATGCGCTGCGCACGGCGTTCGGCCAGAACCAGCTGTTCGTGGTGTACCAGCCGCAGATCGACCTGGCCACGCGCCGGCCGATGGGCGCCGAGGCGCTGCTGCGCTGGCAGACGCCGGACGGCAAATTCATCTCGCCGGACCGCTTCATCCCGATCGCCGAGTATTCCGGCCTGATCATCGAACTGGGCGAATGGGTGATGCGCACCGCCTGCCGCGAGCTGGTCGATCTGCGCGCAGCCGGCCACCATGACTTCATGATGTCGATCAACGTCTCGCAGGTGCAGTTCCGCCATCCGCACTTCCTCGACATGCTGCGCAAGGCGCTCGAGGACACCGGCGCGCCGCCGCAGAACATCGAGCTGGAAATCACCGAATCGATGGCCATGGAAGAGCCGGACATGCTGATCAAGATGCTGGCCCAGATCAAGCAGACCGGCGTCAGCATCGCCATCGACGACTTTGGCACCGGTTTCTCCTCGCTGTCCTACTTGCAGCGCTTGCAGATCGACCGCCTGAAGATCGACCGCGCCTTCGTCACCGAAATCACCGGCTCGGCGCGCGGCAGCAGCATCGCCGAGATGGTGATACAGCTGGGCCGCAACCTCGGCCTGGCGGTGATCGCCGAAGGCGTGGAAGACGAGCGTCAGGCGCAAATCCTGCAATCGCTGGGCTGCCCGCTGGCGCAGGGCTTCCTGTTCGCCCGCCCGATGACCGCCACCGCCCTGAACAGCTGGCTGAGCAACGATGCGCTGGAGGGCGCGGCCTGAAACGCGGCACGCCCAAACGAAAACGCCACCCTCGGGTGGCGTTTCTCATTCAGCCGCTTAATCCGCCGCCTGCTCGGCCTCGGCCGGCCAGTCGCGGATGTAGGCTTTCAGCATGCGGTTCTCGAAGCTTTGCGCTTCCAGCACCGCGCGCGCCACGTCGTAGAACGAGATCACGCCAAGGATGGTCTTGGCGTTCATTACCGGCAGGTAGCGCGCGTGTTTTTCCAGCATGATGCGGCGCACTTCGTTGACGTCGGTGTCCGGCGTCACGGTGATCGGGTGGTCTTCCATGTGCTTGCGCACCGTGCCGGCGCCCACGTTGCCGTGGTTTTCGTGCAGCGCGCGCAGCACTTCGCGGAAGGTCAGCATGCCTACCAGGTCGCCAAATTCCATCACCACCAGCGAACCGATGTCCTTTTCGGCCATGGTGTTGGCGGCATCCGCCAGCGGTTGGTCTGGGGAGATGGTGTAGAGGATGGAACCTTTAACTTGGAGAATTTCGGAGACTTTCATTTTGGGCCGTCCTGTCCGCTGATATATGCTCTGTGAATGGGATTTCTAGTTGTTCTAGCCTTGTAGCGAATGTAGCCTATGCCCGGCGAAAAAGCCAGCGCTACGGATAAGCAAAACACAACATTGTTGTCGAAAGGAGCCTGACATGCAAAAGTCCACCGTGGTATTCGTCCATGGCGCGTTAAACGACCATGCCGTATGGCGCGCGCAAAGCCGCCATTTCGAGGCCCATGGCTACCCGGTATTGGCGCTGGATTTGCCGGGCCACGGCGTCGACGGCCCCGCGCTGGCCAGCGTCGACGCGATGGCCGCCTGGCTGCTGGCGAAGCTCGACGCGGCTGGCGTATCGCAAGCGGCGCTGGTCGGTCACAGCATGGGGTCCCTGATCGCGCTGGAAGCGGCGGCACGCGCGCCGCGGCGCATCACGCATCTGGCGCTGCTAGGCTCCACCTATCCGATGAAGGTGGCCGACGCGCTGCTGGACACCGCACGCGACGACGAGCAGCGCGCCATCGGCATGGTGACCAAATGGTCGCACAGCCCGGGTTACGCGGATACCGAACCGCTGCGGCAGATGATGCTGCGCCTCGCGGGAAAGCAGCTGCTGCACACCGACCTCGCGGCCTGCAATGCCTACGACAACGGCGACGCCGCAGCAGCAGCGGTGCGCTGCCCCACCCTGTTCATTTTCGGCGCCAACGACGTCATGACGCCGCCCAAATCCGCCGCCCGCCTGGGCGGCGCCATCGCCCACGCGCAAAGCCTCACGCTGCCGGCCGGCCATGCGCTGATGTCCGAGCAGGCGGACGCCGTCAACCACGCGCTGCTCGACTTTATCGGCAGTCGATAGGCCCGAAATGCGCGGCCAGGGTCTTGCCCAGGCCCGCCTCCACCGCCGTTTCCACTTCGCGCGCCAGCGCCGCGGCCTCGCGCGCGGCTTGCAGGTCGCGCTCATCGTCGCCGTCCGCCACCACGCCGGCGTTGAGCGGCATGCCGGCGAAGACGAACAGGCGATACACGTCGGCCAGCGTCAGCTTGTCGACATTGGCGAGGATGACCCAGTTGTCCGCGCCCTCGCTCACACGCTTGCCCCACTGGACGCGCGGCTGCGTGGCCACCGGCACCCGCCCCACCCAGCCTTCCGCCATCATGCGTTCCAGCAGATTGTCCATTTCATCGAAGCCCAGGCGCGTGCGCTCGCGGATCCGCACCGCGCTGACCAGCGCCGTGTCGCCGCATTTGCAGGCCACGTGCAGCACCTTCAGGATCGCCATCGCGTCGACAAACTCGCCGCCCGGTTGCGCCTCGTGCCACCAGCGCTCGTACTTCACCACCGGCAGCGCGGCCACCAGCAAGGCGCCGAACAGGGTGATCAGCCACGATAGATAAACCCACAGCAGGAACAGCGGCACCGCCGCCAGCGCGCCGTAAATCTTGGAATAAGTCGGGAACTGGGTGATGAAGATGGCGAAGCCGCGCTTGGCCACTTCAAACGCCAGGCCGGCCACCAGACCGCCCCATGCGGCATCGTGCCAGTCGACGTCGCGGTTCGGCACCGCCACGTACAGCAGCGTGAAGGTGGCCGTGGTCAGCGCCAGCGACAGCGTGGTGTAGATCAGCGTGCCCAGTATCGGCACGTGGCCAACCAGGTCGCTGGTGGCCATGAACACCTGCGAGGACAAGGTCAGCGACACGCCGATCAGCAAAGGCCCCAGCGTGATCAGGGCCCAGTAAACCAGAATGCGCCGGGTCCAGGCACGTTCACCGCGCACGCGCCAGATGCGGTTGAACACGCGCTCGATCAGGTTCATCATCGCGATCGATGTCACGATCAGCGTCACCGCGCCCACCGCCGACAGGCGCGTGGCCTTGGAGGCGAACATGGTCAGGTAGTTGAGGATGTTGCTGGAGATGGACTTCGGCATCACGCTCTGCACGAAGTACGCCTCCAGCGAAGTACGGAAGGTGTTAAACAGCGGGAAGGTGGTGAAGATCGCCAGCGCGATGGTCAGCAGCGGCACCAGCGCAAACACGGTGGTGAACGTCAGGCTGCCGGCCACCTGCGGCAAGCTCTCTTCGCGCAGGCGGCGATGGGCAAACAGGAACAAGTCCCGCACTTCAGGCCAGGACAGGGAACGCGCTGTCTCCCAGCCGCTTTTACAGCTGCGGTAGACGTACTGGAAGAACCACTTGGTATATTTTTCAATCATGGGGCGTATCGTATTACAACAGTGGCAATGATGCCAGCCGCTAAACCGCCCTATAATAACGCCGATGAACTCTCTGACTATTCTTGTACTGTTTTACTCGCGCCATGGCGCCACGCGCAAACTGGCCGAGCTGATCGCGCAGGGGATCGAAAGCGTGCCGGGTTGCGACGCGCGCCTGCGCACCGTGCCGGCCGTGTCCACCGTGGCCGAGGCCACTGAACCGGAGGTCCCGGCCGATGGCGCGCCTTACGTGGAACTGGACGATCTGATCGAATGTGCCGGCATCGCCGTCGGCTCGCCTACGCGCTTCGGCAATATGGCGGCGGCCATGAAGTATTTCTGGGACGGCACCGCCAGCCAGTGGCTGTCGGGCGCGCTGGCGGGCAAGCCAGCCTGCGTGTTCACCTCCACCGGCAGCCTGCACGGCGGGCAGGAATCGACCCTGCTGTCGATGATGATCCCGCTGTTCCATCACGGTCTGATGGTGCTCGGCCTGCCGTACACCCATCCCGAACTGATGACCACCGCCAGCGGCGGCACGCCGTACGGCGCCAGCCATTGGTCCGGGCTCGACGGCCAAAAGGTCATGACCGAAGACGAGAAACGCCTGGCCATCGCATTGGGCAAGCGCCTGGCTGAAACAGCAGTCAAACTTAACGGATAAGCGCCATGGAAACCACAGCACAAAAATATTTTCACTGGGGCGCGATCGGCAGCCTGGTGACGCTGATTGTCTGGTGTGTGTTGTGGGAGACGGTGCTGGCGCCGTTGAAGCCGGGCGGCTCGTGGCTGGTGCTGAAAGCCGCACCGCTGCTGCTGCCGCTGTATGGCGTGTACAAGCGCGATATCTACACGCTGCAATGGACGTCGATGATGATCCTGCTGTACTTCGCCGAAGGCGTGGTGCGCGGCTGGAGCGATACCGGCAGCCTGTCCGCCTGGCTGGGCTGGGGCGAGGCGGCGATTGTGTGCGTGTATTTTGTGTGCGCCGTGCTGTATCTGCGTCCTTACAAGCGTGCCGCCAAAAAGATGGCCAGGGAACTGCTCGACAAGGTAAAGGTCAACACGGTTAAATGATGGATTTTCTCTCGCAATGCCGCGCCATCGTCGGCGACGCCGGCGTGCTGGACGCGGAAGCCGATATGGCGCCCTTCCTCACCGACTGGCGTGGACGTTTCACCGGCAAGGCGTTGGCGGTGCTGCGTCCCGGCTCGGTCGAGCAAGTGGCGGCGCTGGTGCGCGCTTGCGCCGAACATCGCGTGGCCCTGGTGCCACAGGGCGGCAACACCGGATTGGTGCTGGGCAGCGTGCCGGATGCCAGCGGCGCGCAAGTGGTGCTGTCGCTGGCGCGGCTGAACCGCGTGCGCCAGATCGATCCGGTCAACCGCACCATGACGGTGGATGCGGGCTGCATACTCCAGCAGATTCAGGAAGCGGCGGCCGCCGAGGGTTGTTTGTTCCCCTTGTCGCTGGCGGCGGAAGGCAGCTGCACCATTGGTGGCAACCTGTCCACCAACGCGGGCGGCACGGCGGTTCTGCGGTATGGGAATACGCGTGAATTGTGTCTTGGCCTTGAGGTGGTAACGCCGCAGGGCGAGATCTGGAGCGGCTTGCGCGGCCTGCGCAAGGACAATACCGGCTACGACCTGCGCGATCTGTTCATCGGCGCCGAGGGCACGCTGGGCATCATCACCGGCGCGGTGCTCAAGCTGTATCCGCAACCGAAGGCCAGCATCACGGCGCTGGCCGCCCTGCCCTCGCCTGCCCATGCGCAGCAGTTGCTGGTGCTGATGCAGGATCACTGTGGCGCCAGCCTGACGGGCTTTGAGCTGATGTCGCGCTTCTGTCTCGATCTGGTGGCGCGGCAGTTCCCGCAACTGCCCAAGCCTTTCGCCGAACCGTATGCGCAGTATGTGCTGCTGGAGTTGTCGAGCAGCGAGTCGGAGGCGCATGCGGTCGGTTTGCTGGAGCATGCGATTGGCGCGGCGCTGGAGCGCGGCGTGATTCAGGACGCGGTGGTGGCGTCGTCGGTGGCGCAATCGGCCGGCCTGTGGCAGCTGCGCGAGCATATCCCGCTGGCGCAGGCCAAGGCGGGCAAGAACATCAAGCACGATATTTCGCTGCCGGTATCGCGCATCGCCGACTTTATCGCGGCGACCGGGCCACGGCTGGAGGCGGCATTCCCCGGCTGCCAGCTGGTGTGCTTCGGCCATCTGGGCGATGGCAACCTGCATTACAACGTCGCGCCGCCGGCAGGGATTTCCAATGAAGACTTCCTCGTCAATCAGGACAAGGTCAATCGCGTGGTGCACGACAGCGTGGTGGCGTTTGGCGGGTCGATTTCGGCCGAACACGGGATCGGTGCGTTGAAGCGCGACGAGCTGGCGCACTACAAATCGCCGGTGGAACTCAATATGATGCGAGCCATCAAAGCCGCGCTGGACCCGCTGGGTATTATGAATCCCGGTAAAATCCTTTGAGCGAGGCTGAGATGCATATCCTGATCGTTGCTGCGTTGGCGGGTGCTGTCTACAAATGCACGGTAGATGGCAGGATCACTTACAGCGATATACCCTGCGCCGGCGGCGCGGTGCTGGAGGCGCCGGCCGCGCCTTCGCCCGATCCGGCGGCCGGCGCCACGCTGCGCCGCCAGCAAAAGCAGGCCGACACGCTGGAAAAGGCGCGTCTCAAGCGCGAGGAACGCGAAGAGCGTGACGCCGCTCGCGATGCCAAGGCTGCCGCTGCGCAGCGCAAGAAGTGCGATCAGCTCAAGCTCAAGAAGCGCTGGGCCGACGAAGACGCCCGCCGCGCCACCGGCCAGGCCACCGAAGCCGCCCGCCTGCGCGCCCACCGCGCCGGCGAGGCGATGTCACTGGAGTGTCCACACTGATGTCCGACCACGCACCGCCCAGCCCACCGCCGGCTCAGGCGCCCGGCACGCCGCGAGAGGCTGCGCTTGGGGCCATCAACGCCAGTGGCGAGTGCCCGGCCCCGCGCGGGGCGGCGGACGGCTCGGCTGCATCGATGCGCCGCTTGTCGCGCTGGCTGCTGCTGGGCGAATGGCGCGCCCACCCGATGCGGGCGTTGGTGGCGATTGCGGCCATCGCGGTCGGCATCTCGCTCGGTTTCGCCATCCACCTGATCAACGCCGCCGCTTTCAACGAATTTTCCGCCGCGGTGAAAAGCCTGTCCGGCGTGGCGGACATCCAGGTGCGCGGCGCCGAGCCATTCTTCGACGAAGCCATCTTCCCGGCGCTGGCCGAGCGCGAAGGCGTGGTGGTTGCGTCGCCGGTCCTGGAACTGGAAGCCTCGGTCCCCGGTCAGCGCACCGCCCTGAAAATCCTCGGCATCGACGCCTTCCGCGCCAGCTTCGTCTCGCCCGACCTGCTGGGCACACCGGCCGAAGACCGCCTTGAAGACACACTGGCCGACGACGCCCTGTTCCTCTCCGCCGCCGCGCAACAATGGCTGCAACCGGCTGACGGCGCGGTAACGCTGCAAGTCGGCACCAACCAGCTCAAGCTGCGCGTAGCCGGCCCGCTGCCGGGCGCACGTGCCGGCCAGCGCATCGCCGCGATGGATATCGGCACCGCCCAATGGCGCTTCGAAAAACTCGGCCAGCTCTCGCGCATCGACCTCAAACTGCGCGATGGCGTCAATCGCGAGGCCTTCAAGGCCCAGCTCCAGCAAGACCTGCAACGCCAGTACCCCGGCCGCTTCCGCGTCAACCAGCCCAACGACGAAGAACAGAACAACCGCAACGAAGGGATGAGCCGCGCCTACCGTGTCAATCTTACCGTGCTGGCGCTGGTGGCGCTGTTCACCGGCGCTTTCCTCGTATTCTCCACGCAGGCCCTGTCCGTGATCCGCCGCCGCAGTCAGTTCGCGCTGCTGCGCGTGCTGGGCATGGGCCGTCACCGCTTGCTGCGGCAAATATTGATCGAAGGCCTGTGCCTCGGTGTGGCCGGTTCCGCCATCGGCATCGCCGCCGGCTACGGCATGGCGGCCGCCGCGCTGCACTTCATGGGTGCCGACCTTGGCGCCGGCTTCTTCTCCGGCGTGCGCCCGCAAGTGCATTTCACGCCGGTGGCCGCCGCTGTCTACTTCGCGCTGGGCGTAGTGGTTGCGCTGCTGGGCTGCGCCGCGCCTGCGCTCGATGCGGCGCGCGCCAAGCCGGCCGTCGCGCTGAAATCCGGCACCGAGGAAGCGGCCATGTCGCGTCTCTCGCGTGCCTGGCCATCGCTGGTGCTGATGGCGTTGGCCGCGCTGCTGTCGCAAGCGCCGCCGGTGTTCGAGCTGCCGCTATTCGGCTACCTCTCGATCGCCCTGCTGCTGATCGGCGCCATCGGCCTGATGCCGCGCCTGGCCGCCATCGTGTTCCGCTACGCACACCAGCGCTGGAGCGCCGCCACCGCCGGCAAGCCCGGCGCTTCCGCCGTCATGACACTGACCTTGTCGCGGCTCGCCAATGCCTCCAGCCAGGCCGGTATCGCGCTGGGCGGCGTGCTGTCCAGTTTCAGCCTGATGGTGGCAATGGCCATCATGGTCGCCAGCTTCCGTGTGTCGCTGGACGACTGGCTGCAACACATCCTGCCGGCCGATATCTACGTCGGCGCGGCCACCGGCGGCGGCACCGCCGGCCTGCATCCGGAACAACAGGCCACGCTGGCCGCCCTGCCCGGCGTGGCGCATGCCGACTTCCTGCGCACCCGCTCCGTTTCGCTGGCGTCCGATCGCCCGCCTGTCACGCTCATGGCGCGCAACGTCGATCCGGCCAACCCAAGCCGCACGCTGTCCATCGTCGGCGAGGCGCGCGCACCAGCGCCGGGCGCAAGGCCGGTGTGGGTGTCCGAAGCGATGGTGGATTTGTACGGCATGCAGGTCGGCCAGCGCGTCGAGCTGCCGCTCAACGGCGTAATGCACGCCTTCCAGGTGGCCGGCGTCTGGCGCGATTACGCGCGGCCGACCGGCACCATCCAGATGCTGCTCAGCGACTACCGCGCCATCACCGGCGATCAGGAAGCCAGCGGCGTCGCGCTCTCGCTCAAGCCCGATGCCAAAGCCGAGGACACACTGACCGCATTGAAACGCCTGCCCTTCGCCGCCGCGCTGGAAGCCAGCGAACCCTCCGAGATCCGCGCCATGAGCATGAAAATATTCGACCGCAGCTTCGCCATCACCTATCTGCTGGAGGCGATCGCCATCGTCATCGGCCTGTTTGGCGTGGCGGCCACGTTCTCGGCGCAGACGCTGGCGCGCGCCAAGGAATTCGGCATGCTGCGCCACGTCGGCGTCACGCGCAAGCAGGTGCTGTCGATATTGGCGATTGAAGGCGGCTCGCTGACGGCGCTCGGCATCGCCACCGGCTTCGTGCTGGGATGGGTCATCAGCCTGATATTGGTATTCATCGTGAATCCGCAATCATTCCACTGGACCATGCAACTCCATTTGCCCTGGCCGCTGCTCGCCAGCGTGGCCGGCCTGCTGCTGGCCGCCGCCGCGCTCACCGCGCTGCTGGCCGGCCGGCAATCGCTGTCCGGCGGACCGATACGCGCCGTCAGGGAGGACTGGTAATGTTGCGCCGCCTGCTATTGGCCTTCACCATCGTGCTGTCGGCGTTCGCGCACGCCGCCGGGCCGCAATTCACGCCGGTGACGCCGCTGCCGCCCGGCGCAGCACTGTCCTTCCCTAAAGACTACGGCGCGCATCCCGGCTACAAAACCGAATGGTGGTACGTCACCGGCTGGATCAATACGCCGGATGGCAAGCCGCTCGGCTTCCAGGTCACCTTCTTCCGCAGCGCCACCGGCCATGACCGCGCCAATCCCAGTCAGTTCGCGCCCAAGCAGCTGATCATCGGCCACGCCGCCATCTCCGATCCGGCCAACGGCAAACTGCTGCATGACCAGCGCAGCGCGCGCGAGGGCTTCGGCCTGTCCTACGCCAGGACCGGCGACACCGACGTCAAACTGGAAGACTGGCACATGCTGCGCAGCGCCGACGGCAGCTACACCGTCCACGTCGACAGCGCCCAGTTCAAGTTCGACCTGAATCTGAAGCCAACCCAGGCCGTGCTGCCCGAGGACGACCGGGGCTACTCGCGCAAAGGCCCGCGCCCCGGGCAGGCCAGCTACTATTACAGTGAACCACACCTGCAAGTTAGCGGAAATATCACACACAGGGGCAAACCGGCCGCCGTCACCGGGTCGGCCTGGCTCGATCACGAATGGTTCAGCGAATACGTCGATCCCAACGCCAACGGGTGGGATTGGATCGGCGCCAACCTCAGTGACGGGGGCGCCATGATGGCTTTCCAGATCCGCGGCAAGACAGGTGCTAAACTATGGGCGCACGCGACATGGCGCGATGCTTCCGGTAAGATCACGCAGTTTGCCCCGGACCAGGTCAAATTTACCCCGCAAAGGCGGTGGCGTTCGCCCCGCACCAATGCCGAGTATCCCGTTGCGACCCAGCTCACCACCGGCAATACCGTGTGGGACATCGTGCCTTTGCAGGACGATCAGGAACTGGACTCGCGCCGGTCGACCGGCGCCGTGTACTGGGAGGGCGCGGTGACGCTGAGCCGCGACGGCAAGCCGGCCGGACGAGCCTATCTGGAACTGACCGGCTATGTCCGGGCGATGAAACTGTAAGAACAATATAACGCAGCACCAAACGTCAGAATAAGCATATTTACGCAACCGCAGCCAGACAATGACCAACAGCACCACCGCCAGCACGATGCCTGCCGCCACACCGACAACATCCCGAGAACTGAAAAAAGGCAGCCTGGCCACCTTGCGCGGCCTGCTGCCCTTCCTCGCACCGTACAAGAAGCGCTTCGCCATCGCCGGCATCGCGCTGCTGGTGGCCGCCGGCGCCACGCTGGCGATACCGGCCGCCTTCAAGCAGATGATCGACCTCGGTTTCGGCAGTTCCGGCGCGCGCAGCATCCAGCATGTTGATCTGGTGTTCCTGGCGCTGTTCGGTCTTGCCACCATCCTCGCGCTGGCGACGGCGGCCCGTTTCTACAGCGTTTCGTGGCTGGGCGAGCGCGTGACGGCCGATATCCGCAGCGCGGTCTACAAGCACGTGGTCACGCAAAGCCCGGAATTCTTCGAGACCACGCAGACCGGCGAAGTCCTGTCGCGCATCACCACCGACACCACGCTGATTCAATCGGTGGTCGGCACCAGCATCTCGATGGCGCTGCGGAATATGCTGCTGTTCATCGGCGGCCTGGTGATGCTGTTCGTGACCAGCCCTAAACTGTCCGCCATCATCATCGGCCTGCTGATCCTGACCGTACTGCCGATCGTGATGTTCGGCCGCCGCGTGCGCAAGCTGTCGCGCGATTCGCAGGACCGCGTGGCCGACGCCTCCGCCATGGCCGGCGAAATCCTCAACGCCATGCCCACCGTGCAGGCCTTCACACACGAACACCTGGAAGCACAACGCTTCGGCGGCTCGGTCGAAAGCGCATTCCAGACCGCGATGAACCGCATCCGCGCGCGCTCCATCCTGACCATGCTGGCCATCGTGCTGGTGTTCGGCGCCATTGTGTTCGTGCTGTGGCTGGGCGCGCACGCCGTGCTGTCAGGCGAAATGACTGGCGGCGATCTGGGCCAGTTCATCCTGTACGCCTCGATTACGGCAGGCGCGATCGGCGCGCTGTCCGAAGTGATGGGCGAAGCGCAGCGTGCCGCCGGCGCCACCGAACGTCTGCTGGAACTGATGTCGGTGAAATCGAGGATTCAATCGCCAGCCACGCCGTTGCCGCTGCCGCCGCGCGCGGCCAACGGCGCGGCGCTGACCTTGAACGATGTGGTGTTCTCCTACCCGTCGCGTCCTGAAACCCACGCTTTGAGCCACCTCGCGCTTGATATCAAGCCTGGTGAAACCGTGGCCGTGGTCGGCCCGTCGGGCGCCGGCAAGACCACGCTGTTCCAACTGTTCCTGCGTTTCTACGATCCGCAAAGCGGCAGCATCAAGCTCGATGGCGTCGACATCACGCAGCTGGACCTGCACACGCTGCGCGGCGCGATTGGCATCGTGCCCCAGGACACGGTGATCTTCTCGGCCAACGCCATGGAGAACATCCGCTACGGCCGCGCCGATGCCACCGACGAGGAAGTGATCGCCGCCGCCAAGCTGGCTGCCGCGCACGAGTTCATCGAGCGCCTGCCGCAAGGTTACCAATCCTTCCTCGGCGAGCGCGGCGTGCGCCTGTCGGGCGGCCAGCGTCAACGCATCGCCATCGCGCGCGCGCTGCTGAAAAATCCGCCGCTGCTGCTGCTGGACGAAGCCACCAGCGCGCTGGACGCGGAATCGGAACGGCTGGTGCAAAAAGCGCTGGAAGCGGCCATGGTCGGCCGCACCACCGTCATCATCGCGCATCGTCTGGCAACCGTGCAGCGCGCGGACCGCATCATTGTGATGGAGGACGGTAAAATCGTCGAAACCGGCACACACGCATCGCTGGTGGCAATGGGTGGCATCTACGCCAATCTGGCAGCGCTGCAATTCCACAACGTCCACATCGAACATTAATTTTTCTATAAGCACCGGTAATTATGATTGCGTCTCCTGACCCGACGGAGACGCCATGCCTCAGCACCTGTTGCCTAATATTCTGTTCAATCTCCGCTGGGCAGCTTTTTATTATGCGATCATCGCCGGCGCCTTCTTCGCGCTATGGCTCTGGTGGCGCATCCGGCCCGGCAAACGCTCTCCGCTCCAGGCGAAAAAGATAGAGACAGCGCAGATCCGCCGGGAACTCCTTACCTCGATGGGCAGCATCGTCGTCCTCGGCAGCTTCATGCCCATCCTGTTCTCATTAGGTTTTGGCCGCCACACGCAGCACTACGAGCGCATCGCGACGCATGGCTGGCCCTACTTCTTCCTTAGCATACTGCTGGCGATGATTATCCAGGACACCTACTTCTACTGGACGCACCGGTTGATGCACCATCGCCGGCTGTTCAGATGGTTCCACTTCACGCATCACCGTTCCACGCACACCAATCCATGGACCACCTACTCGATCCATCCACTGGAAGCACTGGTGGACAGCGGCTCGGGCGTGCTGATAATGATGCTCCTCCCCACAACCGGCGCGAGCGTGCTTACCTTCAGTGTCATCAATACTGTGTACGCGGTCTACACCCATCTGGGCTACGAATTGTTCCCAAAGGGGATGTCACGGCACTGGCTGGGCCGCTGGATCAATACGTCGACGGCACACAACGTTCATCACGCGCGGGCGCGCTACAACTTCAGTTGGTACTTCCTGTTCTGGGACCGCATGATGGGCACCCTGTCGCCGGACTACGAGCGGCACTACCGTACAGCAGGATTCCGCGTCAGCCAGGGCTAAAGTGGTAACATTCTGCCTTTCAGGAATCCACCATGACCGACGCAGAATTGAAGCAAAGCTGCCGCCAGCACTTGCCGGGCCATCGCGCCCTCACGCCCGCTGAATTGTTTGCGGCCATGGGCGACTGGTGCCAGGCGCGCGACATCGCGCACGACGTCTACGGCAGCGGAGCGCTGATTCAGGAATTCGAACAGAAGATCGCGCGCCTGCTCGGCTTTGACGCGGCTGTGTTCTGCATCACCGGTACCATGACACAAGCGACCGCGCTGCGCATCGCTTGCGCGGAGCGCGGCAGCAAGCTGGTGGCGCTGCATCCGACCTCGCACATTCTCAAGCATGAACGCGGCAATCATCAGCTGTTCGATCATTTCCATGCGCTGCAAATCGGCGATCCGCATCGTCCCTGGACGCTGAGCGAGTTGCAGGCGATCCCCGACAAGCTGGGCGCCGTTTCGCTGGAGCTGCCGGCGCGCGAGATCGGCGGCCAGTGTCCGGAATGGGAGGATCTGTGTGCCATCAAGGCTTATGCACGCGAACAAGGCATTCACCTGCACATGGATGGCGCGCGGCTGTGGGAAACCGCTGCCGCCTATGGCCGCCCGGTCGGCGAGATCGCGGCCGGCTTCGATAGCGTCTACGTTTCGCTGTACAAGGGCATTGGCGGCATGGGTGGCGCCATGCTGGCCGGCAGCGCATCGTTTGTCGCCAAGGCGCAGGAGTGGTTCCGCCGCCAGGGCGGCAATCTCTATCAGCGCACGCCGTATGTGGTGGCTGCGGCCATGCAGTTCGATGCGCGGTTGGCGGCGATGCCGGATTACTTCAAGCGCACCCAGTGGCTTTACGAGGCGCTGCGCGACTTCCCTTTGCTGACGCCGAATCCGGCGGCACCGCATGCCAACATGCTGCATCTGCATTTGCCGGTGAGCCGCGAGCGAGCGCTGGAGATACGCAATCGCTTCGCCGAGGAGCACAGCGTGTGGCTGTTCAACGGCGCCAATCATGCGGCCCTGCCCGGGCGCTGCTCGGCCGAGCTTTACATCGGCGACAATCTGATGCATCTGCCGGACCAGCGCGTACGCGAGATTCTGGCTTTGTGGTCGGCCGCATTGGCCAATTAATTTTTTTAGGTTGCACATGACTTTTCAAGCACTGGATCTGATCGATCCTTTATTGCGCACGCTGGGCGGGTTGGGCTACAAGCAGCCTACTCCGGTTCAGAAGCAAGCCATTCCCGCCGTGCTGGCGGGCCGCGACGTGATGGCGGCCGCGCAGACCGGGACCGGCAAGACGGCCGGCTTCGCGCTGCCGATCTTGCAGCGCTTGACGCTGGATGGCGTCACCGGCCCGCAGTGCGTGCGCGCGCTGGTGCTGGTGCCGACGCGCGAGTTGGCCGAGCAGGTTTTCGAAAGCTTCCGCAGCTACGGCGGCAATTTGCCGTTGCGCAGTGCGGTGGCGTACGGCGGCGTCGATATCGCGCCGCAGATCGCCAAGCTGCGCAAGGGTCTCGATGTGCTGGTGGCGACGCCGGGCCGGTTGATCGATCTGCACGATCAGGGCGCGATCAGTTTCGCGCTACTGCAAACGCTGGTGCTGGATGAGGCGGACCGCATGCTGGATCTGGGTTTTGAGCGCGATCTGGATATCTTGCTGGAAGCCTTGCCGAAGCAGCGCCAGACCTTGCTGTTTTCTGCCACGTTCTCGGATGAGATACGCAGGCTGGCCAAGGGCCTGCTGCGCGATCCGGTGCAGATTCAGGTGGCGGCGGCGAATACGGCTGTAAAAACCGTCAAGCAGTGGCTTGTTACGACCGACAAGCGCCGCAAGCCGGAGTTGTTCCTGCATTTGCTCGGCAAGCTCGGTTGGGGACAGGCGCTGGTGTTCGTCAAGACGCGCAAGGGTGCGGAGGCGCTGGTGAAGGAGTTGCAGGAGCATGGGCTCACTGCCGACGCGATCCATGGCGACAAGACGCAGCCTGCACGTCTGCGCGCGCTGGAGCGCTTCAAGCGCAAGGAGGTGCAACTGTTGATTGCCACCGACGTGGCGGCGCGCGGACTGGATATCGAGGCGCTGCCGCTGGTGGTGAACTTTGATTTGCCTACAGTGGCCGAGGATTACATCCACCGCATCGGCCGTACCGGCCGCGCAGGCCTGGAGGGCGAGGCGGTGTCACTGGTATGCGCGGATGAAGTGGACATGCTGAAGGCGATTGAGACGCTCACCAGGCAGATCGTGCCGCGCTTTGAGGAAGCAGGTTTCGAGGCCGATCACCGCGTGCCGGAGACCGCGCCCAAAGGCAGTGCGCCAGCCGTGCAGAAGCTAACCGCACCACGCGCCGGTGGCAAGGCGGCGGGCAAGCCGGCCGCCGGCGCCAAACGCCCTGCCGCTGCGCCGGCCGGCGGCAAAACGCCAGCCAGGGTCGAAGCCCGGCCGGCCGGCGGCAGTGAATCGCTGGGCACTTACATTGCGCCAGAAAAACATTCGAAATCGCCGGGCCGCGATCGCGCGCCAGATGCCGGCGGGCCATCGTCGGGCCGCCCACGCGACGGCGGCTCGCGCGGTGGATCGACTGGCCCGTCAGGCGGCCGCGCGCGTGGCGGCGGGTCTGCCGGC
>NZ_WNKY01000043.1 GCF_009720825.1 Duganella radicis
GGCGGCGCGCCACGCAACGGCAATCCGGCGCGCGGCAACGGCGGCGGCAGCGCCGCCCAGCACCGCTCCGGCGGCCGCGGCCGCTAAAACTCCGGAGTCAAAACTCCGGGGTCAAACTCCGGGGTCAGGTCCTCCATTTCAACACGGCCCCGGCTATAGCATCACGCTACGGCCGGGGCCGTGTTCAATTGGAGGACCTGACCCCGGATTTTGGATTAGGATAGCGAATCGCCCATCGACCGCCATCCTTCATGCCCAAGTTCGCCGCCAATCTGTCCATGCTGTACACCGAAGCGCCTTTTCTGGAGCGCTTCGCCCGAGCCCGCCAGGCCGGCTTTGACGCCGTCGAATTCCTCTTCCCCTACGCCTTCGAACCCGAACAGATCGCCGCGCAGCTGCGCCAGCACCAGCTCCAGCTGGTGCTGTTCAATCTGCCGCCGGGCGATTGGGATGCCGGCGAGCGCGGCATGGCCTGCCACCCGGACCGCGTCGGGGAATTCCACGCCAGCGTCGCGCTGGCCCTGCGCTACGCCCAGGCCCTGGGCGTCAAACAAGTCCACTGCATGGCCGGCAAGGTGCCGCCCGGCATCCCCCTGGAACAAGCCCGCGCCACTTACCTGGCCAATCTGCGCCACGCCGCCCAAACGCTGGCACCGGCCGGCATCAACCTGCTGATCGAGCCGATCAATCACTACGACATGCCCGGCTACTTCCTGAACCGCAGCAGCCAGGCGCTGGACCTGATCCGCGCGGCGGCCTGCCCCAACCTGTTCCTGCAATACGACATCTATCACATGCAGCGCATGGAGGGCGAGCTGTCCAACACCATCCAGGCCCACCTGCCGCTGATCCGGCATATGCAGATCGCCGACACGCCCGGCCGCCACGAACCCGGCACCGGCGAGATCAATTACCGCCACCTGTTCGCCTTCCTCGACCAGATCGGCTACGACGGCTGGCTCGGCTGCGAATACCACCCGGCCAACGGCACCGACGCCGGCCTCGGCTGGCGAGCGGCGCTGACCACATAGTCTGCGCCCGCGCAACACGCGAATATTCACCAGAGGCAACAATCGTCCCATCCACCGCGGAGTGCCCATGAAACTATCCCGCCTGTTTTTGATCCTCGGCCTGCTGGCCATCCTGAGCGGCTGCGCCAGCAGCACGCCGCGCATGGCCGAGGTGCGCGCCTTTGCCGCCGAGTCGCCCAAGCTCGGCGCCTATCACGAGTTGACCGAGCGCTACCGCAACACCTATCAGCGCGAGCAGCCCTATCTCTCGCCCGAGGCCGACGCCCGCGAACAGCAGCTCAACGCCGCCCGCCAGCAGGCCTGCGACGATTTCGTCAAGCTGCAATACGGCTTGCAGGCTTATATGCAAACGCTGGGCAAGCTGGCCGGCGACAACCAGTACGACCTGGAGGACCAGGTGAAAAATCTCGGCGGCGGCGTCAAGGCCTGGCCCGGTTCCGGCCTGGACGACCGCCACGTCAGCGCCTTCGCCGGCCTGACGCGGCTGGTCACGCGCGGCCTCACCCGCAACTTGCAGGAGGGCGCCGTCAACGACCTGCTGCGCGACGGCCGGCAGCCGGTGCAGGATGTGCTGGACGCCATGCGCACCCTGCTGCGCCTGTACGACAAGAGCAGCGACAATGAACAGAAAATCGTGCTCGGCATGCTGGACAGTGAAATCCCCTTCCTCGATCCCAAACGCGAGCGGCTGCTGCTGGCCCTGGCGCGCGCGCAGCAGCAGGACAAGCAGGCCGAGTTCCGCCTGGTCGGCCTGCGTTACACGCTGGCGCGCAAGCATCTGGACGCGATCGAGCAACAACACCGCGCGCTGGTGGCGCAAATCCCGCCTGAAACCAAGGAGCAGCCATGAGCGATCCCGCCCAGCAAGCCCGCTATGAAGCCCTGGCCGATCACCTGTCGGCCTGCGCCGACGCCCTGCACGCGCGTCTGATGCGCGCCCTGCGCCAGCCGGCGCCGGGCGGTGCGCCGGCCGTGTCCCAGGAGGTGGCGCAGGCACTGTTTGACGACGAGGTGACGCTGCGCCAGCGCGCCAACGGCCTTTACCTCGACGCCGCCAGACTGGCCGCCAGCGGCCTCGCGCCGCAACAGCAGGCACTGTTGGACCTGACCGCGCGCGCCCGGCAAAAAATCGATAAGATAGACCGCATCAAGGATCTGGTCGATCTGGCCGCCGAGCTGCTGTCGCTGGGCGCGGCCGTGGCCACCGGCAAGCCGGACAAGCTCGTGCAGCCGCTGGAAAAACTCAAGCACCATCTGGACGCACTGTAGAACGAAACGCCGTCGCACCGGTCCAATGCCCTAAGGAGCATCAGCATGAACGGACTGGACGACCAACAATGGCGTGGCTTGCAGGCGCGGCTGGAACGCGCGCGCGCCGCCCTGCTCAGCCAGCTGGCGGACGATCTGGACCGCGGCACCGACCTGCGCCTGCCGCTGCCGCACGTGGCCGAGGCCTCGCCGGCCGACAACGCCAGCCAGCGCACGCTGCACGCGGCCGTGCACGAGGCGGCCACCCACACGGCGCGCCAGCTCGACATCGTGCGCCACGCGCTGGCCCGGTTCGACCAGCAAAGTTATGGCTTGTGCGAGAGCTGCGGCGAGGCCATCGGCTACTCGCGCCTGAACGCGCGCCCGGAAGCGCGCTTCTGCATCAATTGCCAGACGCGGCTGGAGCGGCGCCGGCCTTAATCGTCCGACAGCCACGGTTGATTGCGGATTTTCGCCACCTGCCGCTGCGCCATCAGGCGCCACAGCTGCAAGGCGTCGGCCGGCCTGGCCACGGTCATGGTGCGCGGCGCGGCCAGCGCGATCTCGCAATCGCGGTCCGACCATTCGGCAAAGCGCACCGCGCCGCCGCCCGACACTTCCATCTCGTACATCAGGCCATCGTCGTAACCGAAGCGCAGCACTGCACTGCCGGGACCGCCATCCGCGGCCAGCACCTTGCCGTCATAGACGTCGGCCAGGGCGGCCGCCATCTGGGCCTCGGACGGCGCCGTCACATCGCGCCCGTCCGGACGAGTGAGCACTAGCCATGCCTGTGTCATTGCCGCCTCCCGCTCTTCGGTTGGTGTGTAGCGGCTATCATACCGAAAATTGCTCAGCGCAATAGCATCGTCTCGGATAAGCAACAGCGGCAAGCGACAGCGGAATCGGCGGGATCGGCGGCCGGCACGGCGCCCCGCCCTACAGCAGGACCGGCAGCGAATTGGGATCGAAATCGCGCCAGTCGCCGCCGCTGATGCTGCCCTCGGCCCGTTCGATGTCGCGCGCGCCGAGGCGGCGCAGCACTTCCAGCGCGCGCTGCTCGTGCGCCGCGTCGTCCACCGCCACGGCGATCAGCATGCCCGACTTGCGCGGCGCCTGCTGGTTGCTGCCATCCTTGTCCGGCTCGCCCGCCTCCTTCATCTTGTGCAGGCTGTACAGCGATCCCACGTGCGCGCCCACCAGCGCCCCCACCACCGGCCCCACCGGCCCGGTCACGGGAATGGTGGCGGCGCCCACCACGGCGCCGGCCACCGCCCCGGTGGCGCCGCCCTTGACCACGCCCTCGTCGCTTTCGCGGGCGCCGGGCGATTTGTCATGGTCGCCGCCGAGCTCGTACACATCGTGCTGGCCGGGCGGATTGACGTAGAAGGAACTGATGCGCGCGGCGGCGAAACCGGCATCCAGCAACGCCAGCCGCGCATCGGCGATTTCATCTTGCAACTGGAAATGGCCCGCGATAATGATGCTCATGGTCTACTCCCGTTTAAATGATAACCACAGTATGCCGCCTTTCACGGCGGGCTTTCCGTGCGCTCGCGCACGACCGCGCGGCATCGGCGCGGCGGGCCGCGCTTGATTCGTGCGAGCAAATAACATCAATGGTTTTATAATCAACCTGCACTGCCCCCCGTCCGCCTGCTTGCGTCTTGATAGGAGCGCCGATGAACCAGCTCATGCAACAGCCCGGTTTGCCATCCCCGCTGAGCGGCGTCCGGCTGGACGCGGCGCTGGCGCGCGCGCTGGCGGAAGACCAGTTGCTGCTGCTCTACCAGCCGCTGGTGGATCTGCAAAGCGGCGCCGTGGTCAGCCTGGAGGCGCTGGTGCGCTGGCAGCATCCCGAGCTGGGCCTGCTGTCGGCGCAGGAATTCCTGGCCCAGGCCGACGCCGCCGGCCAGACCGCCGCCATCGGCCACTGGGTGTTGCGGCACGCCTGCGGCGACCTGCGCAGCTGGCGCCACAGCGGGCGGCCCCAGCTCAAGGTGGCGATCAACGTCGCCACCAGCCAGTTCCTCGACCCGCACTTTGGCGCCGACGTCGCCGCCACGCTCGACCAGTACGCGGTGGCCGCCGACGCCCTCAGCCTGGAGATCACCGAGACCGCGCTGACCCAGGCCGGCGCCGCCTGCGACCAGGTGCTGGCCGGCTTCAAGCAGCGCGGCCTGTGCCTGACGCTGGACGACTTCGGCACCGGCCACGCCTCGCTGGCCGATCTCAAGCGCTATCCCTTCGACGCCATCAAGATCGACGCCGACTTCATCCGCAGGGTGGTCACCAGCAGCAGCGACGCCGCCATGTCGCGCAGCATCATCGACATGGCCCACCACCTCGGCATGAAGGTGGTGGCCGAGGGGGTGGAGACCGAGGGCCAGTGCGACTTCCTGCGCCGCAATATGTGCGACCAGATCCAGGGCTTCTTCTTCGCCCCGCCGATGGCGCCAGCCGAGCTGCAACGCTGGCTGGACGGCGGCCCGGCGCTGCCGCCGCACCTGCTGCGCATGCACAAGCCGCCGCGCCGGCTGCTGCTGGTGGACGACGAGCCCAACATCGTGTCGGCGCTGCGCCGCTTGCTGCGCGCCGACCACTACGAGATCCACACCGCCAACGACGGCCCGCAGGGGCTGGAGGTGCTGGGGCGCCAGCCGGTCGACGTGATCGTCTCCGACCAGCGCATGCCCGGCATGCTGGGCGCCGACTTCCTGCGCAAGGCGCGCCAGCTGGCGCCCGACTCGATCCGCATCATGCTGTCCGGCTACACCGAGCTGCAATCGGTGACCGACGCCGTCAACGAGGGCGCGATCTACAAATTCCTGACCAAGCCCTGGGATGACGAGCAGCTGCGCAGCCACATCGCCGACGCCTTCCGCGTCAAGGAAATCGCCGACGACAACCGCCGCCTGCACCTGGAGGTGCGCACCGCCAACCAGGAACTGGCCGCCGCCAACCGCCGCATGGAGCAGCTGCTGCACGAAAAGCAGCGCCAGATCAGCCGCGACGAGGTCAGCCTCAACGTCGCGCGCGAGGTGCTCCAGCACCTGCCCCTGCCGGTGATCGGCCTCGACGACGCCGGCATGATCGCCTTCATCAACGCCGCCGGCGCCCGCCTGTTCGAGCCGCACGGCAGCCTGCTTGGCAGCGAGGCCGGCAGCGTGCTGCCCGAGCTGTTCAGCGACGGCGACGGCGCCGCCACCGCCGCCGGCCAGCACGTGGCGCGCGTGGGCGGCCAGCGCTACGCCGTGCTGTGCTATCCGATGGGGGCCGAGTCGGCCTCGCGCGGCAGCCTGCTCACCCTCAGCAAAATGGAGTCCGACCATGCGCCATGCCGGCAAGACCAGTGAGATCGCGCTGGACCAGGCGGCCGCCGGCATGACGCTGGCCGCCGCCCTGCTCGACGCCAACGGCAGCGTGCTGCTGCCGCAGGACGCCGCGCTGACCACCGCCATGCTGGCGGCGCTGCGCCGCCGCGGCGTCGAGCGCTGCGTGGTGTGGCGCGACGACCAGCAGGAGGCCGAAGATCCGGCCGCGCTGGCGCTGCGGCGCGAACAGCGCCTGCGGCGGCTGGAGCACCTGTTCCGCCACTGCGGCGAGCATGCCGGCAGCCAGGCCTTGCTGGCGCAGCTGCGCATCTACCGCCAGGAGCAGCCATGAGCCCGGACGCCATCAGCAAGGCGGTGCGCGACCTACCCTCGCTGCCGGCCGTGGTCAGCGAACTGCTGGTCAGCATGGAGCAGGAAGACCTCGACACCCACGCGCTGGCCGCCAAGATCACGCTCGACCAGGCGCTCACCGCCAAGACGCTGCGGCTGGCCAATTCCTCGTTCTACGGCCTGCCGTCCAAGGTCACCACCATCCACCAGGCGGTGTCGGTGCTGGGCTTCCACAGCATCCGCACGCTGGTGACCGCGTGCGCGCTGACCGGCAGCTTCACGCCGGCGCCCGCCAGCGGCCTCGACTTCCCGGCCTTCTGGCGCCACGCCATGGCCAGCGCGGTGTGCGCGCGCGTGCTGGCGCCGTATTGCCGCATCAACGCCGACACCGCCTTCATCGCCGGCCTGCTGCACGACCTCGGCACGCTGGTGCTGGCCACCCGCTTCCCGCAGCAGTACCAGCAAGTCATCGCCTACCAGCGCCAGCACGACTGCGACAGCGCCACCGCCCAGCTGGCGGTGTTTGGCGTCGACCACGCGGCGGTCGGCAGCGCGCTGGCGGCCCATTGGAAATTCCCGCCGGCCATCCTGGCGGCGGTGGCCGAGCACCACCGGCCGCCGCCGCCCACGCCGCCCGGCATGCAGCCGCCGCTGGCCACCCTGATCCACCTGGCCAACGCCATGGCCCACGCGCTCGACCTGAGCGAGCGCGAGGACGACCAGGCGCCGCCGCTGTCGCTGGCGGCGTGGCAGGCGCTGGACCTGAGCACGGCGGCCTGCACCCGGGTGTTCCACGAAACCGAACAGCTGTACCACGACATGTGCCAGATGCTGCCGCCATGAAGCCCGCCGCCACCTCCGCCCCCGCCCTGCTGTCCGCGCACAGCGACATCGGCGACATCGCCCTGTCGGAGTTCTTCGACGGCCATCCGGTCGCCACCTTCGCCATCGACACCCGCCACGTGGTCACCCACTGGAACCGCGCCTGCGAGCACCTGCTGGGCTGGAGCAAGGCCGACATGATCGGCACCGACCACCACTGGCAAGCCTTCTACCCGCGCGCGCGGCCGCTGCTGGCCGACCTGATCGTCGACAACCAGCCCGAGCAGCTGCCGCGCCACTACGGCGAGAAATACCGTCCCTGCGCCCTGATCCCCGGCGCCTACGAGGCCGAGGACTTCTTCCCCAACCTGGGCGCGGGCGGCCACTGGCTGCACTTCACCGCCGCGCCGCTGCGCGACAGCCGCGGCCAGGTGGTGGGCGCGATCGAGACCCTGCGCGACGTCACCGAGCGGCGGGTGGCGGAAAACGCCCTGCGCCGCGCCTACGACAACCTGGAGCACGTGGTGCACAAGCGCACCGCCCAGCTGGCCGACATGAACGAGCAGTTGCAGGAAGACATACGCCAGCGCCACCAGGCCGAGGCCGAGCTACGCCGCAGCAACCTGGAGCTGACCGCGCTCAACGACCAGCTCTCGCGCGCCCAGCAGCAGCTGGTGCAGGCCGACAAGCTGGCCTCGATCGGCCAGCTGGCGGCCGGCGTGGCGCACGAGATCAACAATCCGGTCGGCTACATCTTCTCCAACTTCAGCACCCTGCAAGGCTATCTCGACCAGCTGTTCGCCATGCTGGACGCCTACCAGGGCGCCGAGGCCGCGCTGGCCGACGCCGCCCCGGCCGCCGCCGCCGCGCTGCGCGAGCAACGCCAGCGCATCGACCTCGACTTCCTGCGCCAGGACGTGCCGGCGCTGATGGCCGAGTCGCGCGAGGGCATCGTGCGGGTGCGCCACATCGTCCAGGACCTCAAAGACTTCTCGCGCGTCGACAGCAACCAGGAATGGGTGTGGGCCAATCTGCACCGCGGCATCGACTCCACCCTGAACATCGTCAGCAACGAGGTCAAGTACAAGGCCGACGTGGTCAAGGACTACGGCGACATCCCCGACATCCAGTGCCTGCCGCTGCAAATCAACCAGGTGGTGATGAACCTGGTGGTGAACGCGGCCCACGCCATCGGCGCGCAGCGCGGCCGCATCACCGTGCGCACCGGCAGCGCCGACCCCGACCAGGTGTGGCTGGAGGTGGCCGACAACGGCAGCGGCATCGCGCCCGAGGTGCTGGCGCGCATCTTCGATCCCTTCTTCACCACCAAGGCGGTCGGCCAGGGCACCGGGCTGGGCCTGTCGCTGGCCTACGGCATCGTGCGCAAGCACGGCGGCCGCATCGAGGTCGACACCGCGCCCGGCGCCGGCAGCCGCTTCCGCGTCTGGCTGCCGGTGCGCCAGCCCGGCCCCGGCGCCGCAGAGGCCCCATGAACAGCATGCTGCAGCCGCCGCCGGCGGACCAGGCCGCGCCAGCCACCGTGCTGTGCGTGGACGACGAACCCAACATCCTGGCGGCGCTGCGCCGCCTGTTCCGCCCGGCCGGCTACCGGGTGCTGCTGGCCGAGAGCGGCGCCGCCGGACTGGCCGTGCTGGAACAGCAGGCGGTGGACCTGGTGATCTCCGACATGCGCATGCCGGAAATGAACGGCGCCCAGTTCCTGGCCCAGGTGCGGCAGCGCTGGCCGGACACCCTGCGCCTGCTGCTGACCGGCTACTCCGACATCCAGTCGATCCAGGACGCCATCAACTGCGGCGAGATCTACCGCTACATCACCAAGCCGTGGGAGGACGGCGACATGCTGCTGGTGGTGCGCCACGCGCTGGAGCGGCGCCAGCTGGAGCAGGACAAGCAGCGGCTGGAGGCGCTGACGCTGCGCCAGAACGAGGAACTCAAGGCGCTCAACCAGAGCCTGGAGGCCAAGGTCGAGCAGCGCACCCGCCAGCTCAAGACCGAGCACGAGGCCACCGTGGCCGCCAACGCCAAGCTCAAGCAAAACTTCGTCACCACCATCAAGATCTTCTCCAGCATGATCGAGCTGCGCGCCCACAACCAGCCCGGCCACGCGCGCCTGGTGGCCGACCTGGCGCGCAAGATGGCCGCCGTGCTGGGGCTGGAGGGGCGCGACGCCCAGGACGTGTTCATCGCCGCCCTGCTGCACGACATCGGCAAGATCGGCTTTTCCGACGAGATGCTGCAAACGCCGCTGACCCTGCTGCGCGGCGACGCCTTGGCGCTGTTCCGCAAGCACCCGGTGCGCGCCGAGGAACTGCTGATGCCGCTGGAGGACTTGCGCGGCAGCGCGCTCATCCTGCGCAGCCAGCTGGAACGCTTCGACGGCAACGGCTTCCCGGACGGCCTGGCCGGGCTGGCCATCCCGCTGGGCGCGCGCATCCTGGCGCTGGCGGCCGACTACTACAATCTGCAACAGGGCGCCATGGTGCAGCGCCATCTGCGCGCCGACGAGGCCAAGTCGCTGATCCTCGACGCCGGCGGCAAGCGCTACGACCCGCACGTGGTAGCGGCGTTCCGCCAGATCATCGACGGCGCCCAGCCCGACAGCGGCGCCGGGGTGGAGGTGCTGTCCGGCGAGCTGCTGCCGGGCATGGTGCTGGCGCGCGACCTGGTCAGCCGCGACGGCCTGATGCTGCTGGCGGTCGACCACGTGCTGGACGCGCGCATGATCCAGCAGGTGCAGGACTTCGAGACCAAGAGCGGCGGCCGGCTGCCGATCTGGGTGCGCAACCCGCGGGAGGGCGCATGAGCAAGATCCTGCTGATCGACGACGACCCCCACGTGCTGGCCGCGCTGGAGCGGGCGCTGCGCCAGATCCTGCGCGAGCAGCCGCCCGAGATCGAACGCCACGCCAATCCCTTCGACGCCCTGGCGCGCATCTGCGAATGCGAGTTCGATCTGGTGATCTGCGACTACCTGATGCCGCAGATGAGCGGCGGCGAGCTGTTGCAGGTGCTCAAGGACGTGGCGCCGCGCACCGTGCGCATCATGCTGAGCGCCTCGACCGAGTACGGCACCGTGGTCAGCGCCATCAACGAGGCGGCCGCGTTCCGCTTCATGAGCAAGCCGTGGGACGCGGCCGAGCTGGAGCAGAACGTGCGCCAGGCGCTGGCGCTGCGCGCCAGCCTGGTGCCGCCGCCCTCGGCCGAGGAGCTGGAGGCGCGGCGGCTGGAGGCCGAGGAACCGGGCCTGCTGCAAGTGCGGCGCGACGCCGACGGCTCGGTCATCCTTTAGCCTCGGCGCCGGGCGGGTGCACCGGCAGGTGCACGGTGAAGCGGGTGCCCTGCCCCAGCACCGAGGCCACCTCGATGCGGCCGCCGTGGCGGTTGACGATGCCATACGACAGCGACAGCCCCAGCCCGGTGCCGCTGCCGACCGGCTTGGTGGTGAAGAAGGGTTCGAAGATGCGGTTCAGGTTTTCCGGCGCGATGCCGACGCCGTTGTCGCCGATCTCCACGAACACCCAGTGGTCCTTGGGGCCGCCGGGGCCGGCCTCCAGCCCGGTGCGGATGGTGATCACGCCCTGCTCGCGCAGCGCGTGGGCCGCGTTCACCAGCAGGTTCATGAACACCTGGTTCAGCTGCGAGGCCAGGCAGGTGACCGGCGGCAGCACGCCGTAGCGCTTCTCGACCCGGGCCTTGTACTTGATCTCGTTGCTGACGATGTTGAGGGTGCTGTCCAGCCCGTGGTGCAGATCGGCCACCTGCCACTCGGTCTCGCCCACGTGGGAAAAATCCTTGAGCGCCTGGACGATGTCCTTGACCCGCTTGAGGCCGTCCATCGATTCGCGCACCAGGTCGGTCACGTCGTCGCGCAGGAATTCCAGGTCGGCCTGGCGCCGCAGCGCCGCCAGCTGCGCCGCCAGCGCGGGGTGCGGCGCGGCGGCCTGCTCGTATTGATCGATCACCTGCAACAGCGTGCCGACATAGTTCTTGAGCGAGCCCATGTTGGAATTGACGAAGCCGACCGGATTGTTGATCTCGTGGGCGATGCCGGCCGCCAGCTGGCCGATCGAGGCCATCTTTTCCGATTGCAGCAATTGCTCGTGGGCGTTGCGCAGCTCGGCGATCAGCTGTTGCTGCTCCACGCCCTTGGCCTGCAAATCCTCCTCCATGCGCTTGCGCTCGGTGATGTCGGTCAGCGAGCCGATCACCTCCAGCGGCGCGCCGTGCTCGTCGCGGATCAGGCGCAGCGTGTCGTGCATCCACAGATAGCTGCCGTCGTGGATGCGGAAGCGGTATTCATACGCGCGCTGGCCCTCGGTGAACACCAGCGCCAGGCTGGAAAAGATATTCGGCGCATCCTCGGGATGGATGTGGTCGAACCAGAAATTGGGGTCGGCCACCATCTGCTCGGGACGGTAGCCCAGCACATTGTAGGCGTTGTTACTGACAAAGGTCATCTTGAAGTCACCGCTGGGCACGGTGCAATAGATGATGGCCGGCGTGTTGTCGACCAGGTATTGCAAGCGCACCAGCGGCGACGCGGCGGCGGCCGGCGTGGCGCGCGCGCTGGCGGTGTCGGCGATGAGAGAATCAAACTCTTCAAATTGCATATCGATAGCCTCGCAGCACGGCCGGCACGCGCCCCGTGGGCGCTGGCGGCTTTCCCGATTATGCCTTAGTTTGCCTCGCCGCGCGCGCAATCTCGCGCGGCGTCACCAGCCGGGCAGATAGGCGTAAGGGGCGGGCTCCGGTGGCGCGGGCGCCGGCGGCGGCGTCATCCATTCGCGCGGATCGACCCGGTAGTACTTGAGGAACTCGGCATACAGCGCGGGATGATGCCCGGCCATCTGGTACGGCTTCTCGAAAAAGGTTTCGGTGGCGACCGCGAAGAATTCGGCCGGATTGGTGGCGCCGTACGGGTCCATCACCGTCTGCTGGCGGTACATGGCGTGCAGGCGCAGGTTCTGGTAGTCGCGCGACAGCACTTCCGACCATTCGCTGTAGCTGGCCGGATTGCCCAGATACGGCGCGCCGTTGGCGCGGCCCGACTCGCTGTCGAGCTGATGGGCGAATTCGTGCAGCACCACATTGTGGCCATCGGTCCAGTCGGCCGCGCCGCGCCGCACATTGTCCCACGACAGCACCACGCGGCCATCGTCCCACGATTCGCCCAGCATGCTTTGGCGGCCCGGCGTGACCACCCCGCCCGGCCCCACCTCGGCGCGCTGCGCCACGAACTCGCTGGGATAGACCAGGATGGTGTGCAGGGCCGGATACACCTTGCTGGGGCGGTTCAGCAACAGCAGGCAGGCCTGGCCGGCGATGGTGACCGCCATCTCGTCGCTCACCGCCAGCCCCTCGCAGCCGACGAATTTCTTCTGATGCAGGAATTGCACCACCAGGCGCCGCAGCTGCTGTTGCAGGTCCGGGCTCATGCGTTGGTAGACGGGGATATTACGCTGCAACACCGCCTCCGCCGCCGCGGGCAGGGGCCGGGCCAGCACACGCCGGAGGCGCCAGCGCGGATACAGAAAAGGCGCCGCGATCAGCAGCGCCGTCAGGCCTATCCAGATTAAAGCTTCCATATGCCGCCGTCCGTGTCATGTCTTGACGGAATAGTTGGGGTTGCATGTTTGCATTTCAATACGCAAACATCCTACCCCTGCGGCGGCTGGGCTTACTCCGCTTTTTGTTGCGATGCCGGCGTGCCGAACAGGGCGGCCACCAGCGGGTCGCGCATCACCGGGCCGCGGTTGACGCGGATGGCGTAATGGGTGTCGTCGGCCAGAATGTGGAAGTGGCGGCCGCTGCCGGCCATGGCTTGCTCGCGCAGGCCCGGACGTTCCTTGCGCGGCGGCGCGCCCTCGCGCTTCGGCTGGGCGATGGCGGCCAGGAAGGCGGCGATGCGCTCCGGGTCGGGGGTCAGCTGGTAGACCGCCTTGCCCAGATAGGTGGCCGTGCCTTCGACGTAGCGCGCCAGCTCGATCACGCCGGCCTCGCGCAGGTCGCGGATGTATTTGCGGGCGCCCGAGGGCGAGAATTTCAGGAACCAGGCGATTTCGTCGGCCAGCATTTCGTGCTGGGTCAGCTCGGCGATCAGCTTTTGCATGTTCTCGATGCGGCGCAGGGTGGCCGAGGTGGAACGCACGCGTTCGATCGACGCCATCGACAGGCCGGGCTTGCGGTCCAGCGGCGCCGGTGTGGAACGCTCCATCATCGTCAAACGCGCCGTGGTGGCTTGCATGTCCGGCGAGGCTTTCATCTCGTTCTGGACCATGGTCTGTTGTTTGCTGGCTGCATGCATGGGAACACTCCTTAAAAACATTTCAATGGCTTGGGGTCAAGAATGCCCGCTCGCAGCGTTCCGGTCTGTGCGTCAACGAACATTGTGGAGGCTTCTTTGCCTTAACTTGGGACAAGCGCGTTTCAATTAAGTTCCAGGAAATGTGGCGGGTTTGATACAGCTCAAAGTTTGGTGCGCTAGCGAACGGTGAAAACGCACCAACGCGCCTAATCTTCGGTCCAACAGCGATGCGACAACATTGCTGCTTTTGAAACAATTATTTCTCAATAAAAACGGGAGCTAACCAGTGAATAAATCCAAGAAGATTGCCCTCGCCGCCGCAGCCCTGTGTGCGTCGTGTTCCGCCATGGCCCAAGATCCGGTCATCAATCCATCGTGGTATATCCAGCCCAGCGTGAACGGCGTCAAGCCCGACTCCGACTTCGGCGTGGACAAGCGCGGCTACGGCGCCGGCCTGAAGTTCGGCAAGGCCGTGAGCGAAAACTGGGACGTGCAGACCGGCTACACCTATGCCCGCTCCCGTGAAAACAACCAGCGCTATCAGCAGGAAACGCTGGGCGTCGACGGCCTCTACCTGTTCTCGCGCAAAAGCTTCCGTCCCTTCATCCTGGTGGGCGTCGGCGCCGAGCGCGACAAGGTCAACCTGCTGGGCAATATCGAGCGCAAGAAAACCTCGCCTTACGCCAGCGTCGGGCTCGGCTTCCAGGCCGACCTGAGCGAGCGCGTGGCGCTGCAAGCGGACCTCCGCAATGTGCACGGCTTCATCCGCGGCGACGAGTTCCCCAACTCCAAGAGCAACAACTACTACGCCACCGTCGGCCTGAACATCGCCTTCAACGCGCCGCCGCGCGCCGCCCCGCCGGCGCCGCCGCCAGCGCCGGTGGTGCAGGAACCGCCGCCACCGCCACCGGCGCCGCCAGCCCCGCCGCCGCCGCCGCCGGCGCGCTTCGAGAAGGTGACCATGTCGGCCACCGAGCTGTTCGCGTTTGACAGCGCCAAGCTCAACCCGAACCAGCCCAAGCTGGACGACATCGCCAACGTCCTCAACAACAACACCGGCATCAATGACGTGGTGATCAGCGGCTACGCCGACCGCCTCGGCAGCGAGAAGTACAACCAGAAACTGTCCGAGCGCCGCGCCAACGTGGTCAAGGACTACTTGGTCGGCAAGGGCGTGGCCGCCAGCCGCCTGAAGGCCGAGGGCCGCGGCGAGGCCAATCCGGTGGTCGAGTGCCACGACAAGAAGCGCGCCGACCTGATCAAGTGCCTGGAACCGAACCGCCGGGTCGAGGTGGAGCAGATCACCATCGAGCGCCGGGTGCAGTAAAGCGGCGGGCCAGCCATGTTCCCGGTGCTGAAATGCACGGTCTCCGAGTGGTTCGAGCACCGCGGCGGCAGCATGGGAGCGGCGCTGGCGTTCTACACGCTGTTCTCGCTGGCGCCGATCCTGGTCCTGGTGCTGGCGATCGCCGGCTGGTTCTACGGGCCGCAGGCCGCGCAGGGTGAACTGTTCGCCCAGTTGCGCGGCCTGGTCGGCCCGCAGGGCGCGGAAGCCATCCAGCTGGTGCTGGCCGGCGCCCGCAACAAGGAAGAAGGCCGCCTCGCGACCCTGGTCGCCGGCGGCCTGCTGCTGTTTGGCGCCACCACCGTGTTCGCCGAGCTCAAGGCCAGCCTCGACGCCATCTGGCAAGTCCCGCCCCTCACCCACGGCACCGTGTGGGACGTGGTGCGCACCCGCCTGCTCTCGTTCGGCATGGTGCTGGTGCTGGCCTTCCTGCTGATGGTGTCGCTGGTGGTCAGCGCCGCGCTGACGGTGCTGGAAAAATACTGGGGCAGCCTGTGGAGCGAGGCCGGCGTGGCGCTGACCGTGATCAACGCCGTGATCAGCTTCGCGGTGATCGCCGCCCTGTTTGGCGTGATCTTCAAGATGCTGCCGCGCGTGCAGCTGTCCTGGCACGACGTCACCATCGGCGCGCTTGGCACGGCGGCCCTGTTCACGCTGGGGAAATATGCGATCGGCGCCTACATCGGCAACAGCGGCGTGGCCAGCAGCTTTGGCGCGGCCGGCTCGATGATCGCGCTGCTGCTGTGGGTGTACTACTCGGCGCAGATCTTCTTCCTGGGCGCCGAGTTCGCGCGCCAGTACGCGCTACAGCTGGGCAGCCTGCGCCACCGCTCACTCGCCCAGTAGCTCGGCCACCACCTCCATGCCCTCGACGCGCTCGGCCACCACCTTGACGATCACGATCAGCGGCACACCCAGCAGCAAACCCCACACGCCCCACAGCCAGCCCCAGAACAGCAGGCTGACAAACACCGCCGCCGCGTTCATGCGGGCGAAGCGGCCGGTCATCCAGGTCGCCACCACCGTGCCGATCAGGGTGGCGATGGCCAGCGAGGCCCCCATCACCAGCAAGCTCATCTGCAAAGACTCAAACTGGAGAAACGCCACCATGCCGGTCGCCAGCATGATCAGCAGCGGACCGAAGTAAGGCATCAGGTGCAGCAGGCCGGCCACGATGGCCCAGGCGCCGGCGTTCTCCAGCCCCACCCAGCGCAGCGCGATCCACATCAGCAGCGCCAGCGCGGCGTTGGTCACCAGCAGCATCAGCATGTATTTCTGGATCGAGCTGTTGATGTCCTCCAGTATGTGCACCGTGATGCGCTTCTTGGTCAGCGACGGCCCGGTCAGCTTGACCAGCTTGCGCTTGAAGGTGTCGCCCGACAGCAGCAGGAAGAACACCAGGAAGATCACCATGGTGGCCTGGCCGAGGAAGCCCATCACGCCCATCGAGCCGGCCCAGATCCAGTTCATCACCGGGAAGGCTTCCGACGGCGGCGTCGGCGCGGCGCGGCGCGCGGCGCGCTTTTCCTGCGCGCCGGCGGTGGCTTGCTGGAGCTCCGCCGCCACGTCCTGGAGGCGCTGGATGGCGCTGGGACCGCCGCTGTGCAGGCGCTCCGACAGCAGCCGCGACAGCTTGTGGCCGGCGGTCGGCAATTCGTCGACGATCGACTGGAATTCGCCCTGCACCTTGTCCAGCACCAGCGCCGAGCCGCCCAGGATGGCGGCCGTCACCAGCGTGGCGCCGACTAGGCGCGGAATGCGCAGGCGCTCCAGCCAGCACACCAGCGGACTCAGGGTATAAGTGATGAGGATGCCCAGCACCAGCGGCACCAGGAAGTCGCGCGACCATTGCAGCGCGTACAGGAAGACAACGGTGGCGATCACGCCCAGCGCCAGGCCGCGCGCGTGGACATGCAAGGGAAGTCGAGGAGCATCCAGGTCCTCCGCGGGCTGATTCATGATGACTCACAAGAACGCCGGCGCGTCCACGCGCGCCGGCCAGGGTTGCTTACTTGACGTGGATGTCGTTCTTCACGGCGGTCACGCCTTTCACGCCGCGGGCGATTTCAGCGGCCTTGGCGATGTCTTCAGGCTGGGACACAAAGCCGCTCAGCTGCACCGTGCCCTTGAAGGTCTCGACATTGATCTCGGTCGACTTCAGGGTCGGCTCGTTGAAGATGCTGGCCTTGACTTTGGTGGTGATGACGGAATCGTCGACATACTCGCCGGTGCCTTCCTTGGTGGAGGTCGAAGCGCAGCCGGTCATGGCGCCCAGCAGCGAGACGGTGAACAGGGCAGTGGCGATTTTATGTGCGATTTTCATGGCGATTCTCCTTGGAGTGATGGAACAATGAGTTTGTCAGCCCTCGGCCGATGTCGCCATTAAACGCCGCTTTGCCGCGCTTCTCTGTTCGGTACCGTACAAAAATCGCCACGCACCGCACGGTGCGCAATCGCACAGACCCGGCCAGCGCTCCTGTCTATGCTGGCATCACACTTTTCCGGGAGGACAATATGAAACGCTCAACTACGCTAGCCGCCGCGCTGTTTGCCGGCGTCGCCGTGCTGAGCGGCTGCGCCAGCGACAACCGCCAGCCGCAACAGATCGGCTATATCAGCAACGAATCTTCCACTTACGGCACCATCGATTCCATCCAGGTGATGCAGGCGCAAGGCAGCTCCGGCGTGGGCGCCGTCACCGGCGGCCTGATCGGCGGCTTGCTGGGCAATCAGGTGGGCTCGGGCAGCGGCCGCACGGCGGCCACGGTGGCCGGCGCGGTCGGCGGCGCGGTGGTCGGCAACAACGTCGAGAACAACCGCAACGCCGGCAAGCAGGAATACCAGATCAGCGTGCGCATGGACAACGGCGACTACCGCATCGTCCAGCAGGACAGCATCTACGACCTGCGCGTGGGCAACCGCGTGCGCCTGATCGACGGCCGTCTGTATCGCTACTAAAACAAGGAGAACATCATGGGCACCATCATTCTGATTATTCTGGTATTGGCTCTGATCGGCGCCCTGCCGACCTGGCCGCACAGCCGCAACTGGGGCTATGCGCCCAGCGGCATCACCGGCCTGATTGTGGTGATACTGCTGATTATGCTGCTCACCGGCAGGCTATGACAACAAGGAGAACATCATGGTACGTCACATCGTCACCGGCGTGATGATGGCGTGCGCGGCCTGGGGCACCGCGCACGCGCAGGACACCACGCCGCCGCAAAACGCCCAGCTGCAACGTCAGGAAATCGCCCGCGGCGAACCGACGCGCTGGTCCCAGCCCGATATCACGCGGGCCCAGCAAGTCCACACACTGCGCAAGGAAATCGGCGCCGCGCTGGCCGAGGCGCGGCAGGCCTGCCGCCAGGGCCCGGCCGCCGAGCGCGGCCCCTGCCTGAAGGAAGCGCAGGCCACCTACCAGCACGACATGGCCAACCTGCCGCAGCTGCTGGCGCAAAGCCACGACTAAAGCAACAGGGCCGCATCACGCGGCCCTGCTGGTTCCTGCTGGTTCCTGCCTGTTCCGGTTGATGCCCCGGTTTATTCGCGCGGCGGCGCGTGGCGCCGCCACAGCCACGCCACGCCGGCCCCGGCCAGCACCACCAGCGCCAGCGCCGGCTTCACCAGCCGCTTGCGCGCGATGTAGGAACCGATGGTCAGCGCATACGGCATCAGGGCCTTGTAGTTAAAGCCGCTGAGGCCGCCCGGTTGCAGCAAGCCGCCCAGGCGCGCCTGCGCCATGCCGATGGCGTGATCGACCGCGCCGTGGAACAGCGCATCCGGTTGCAGCGCCTGGCCCACCAGCGCCTTCGAATGCACCACCTTGATGCGCAGCAGTTCGCCCTCGCGTATCAACCGGTGTTTTTCGGCCGCCAGCGCGGCCTCGTCTTCCTGCTTGCTCATGGCATCTCCTTACACCAGCATGTCGCGGTCCGACTTGAGTTCCGCCATGGTCGCCGGCAGGGACAGCTTGCCGCTGCGGATCAGGGCCCGCGCGTACAGGATCAGGCCGATGGCGAACAGCAGGAACACCGCGGTGATGATCGGCAGGATCACCCAGCCGATCGCCGCCCACGCCAGATAGACGATGGTGACCGTGGCATAGATCAGCGCGAAGCCGCCCAGCAGCACGGCCAGCGCGAACACCAGCACCAGTTGGAGCAGATGGTTGCGCACTTCCGCCAGCTCCAGCGCGGCCAGTTCCAGCCGGTTGAGCAGCAAAGCGATCGCGTTGCGGGTCACCAGACCCAGCGACGCGATCAGGCCCGGCGGCGGGCGGTTGGCTTCGTCATGCGCCACGGTAGCTTACTTGCGGCCGATGATCACGCCAATCAGCAGGCCGATGCCGGCCGCCGCCGCGATCGAGCGCCAAGGGTTTTCCTTGACGTACTCGTCGGCTTGCTTGGCCGCCTCCTTGGTGGCGGCCACGGCGCTGACCTGGGCTTCGTGGGCCTTGGCCAGCGCGGTGTCCAGCGCGCGCATGCCGCGGCCGCGCAACTCCTCCGCCTTTTCACCGGTCAGCGCGGTGGCGGCGGTGAACAAGGCCTGGGCATCTTTCACCAGAGTTTTCACGTCGTTATTCACGGTACTGATGTTTTGTTCCAGCATGATGAAGCTCCTGTTGTGGTTGTTGATGTGAAAACTGTACAGCAAATGCCCTCAGGCTGCTTTTCCATGTTCGTCAAGCAGATCACGCATATCGTCCGCGTGTTCCTCTTCCACCGCCATGATCTTGATCAACAGTTGGCGCGTGGTCGGGTCGCTGTCGCCGATTTTGGCGATCATTTGCCGGTACGATTCAATGGCGACCCGCTCCGCGATCAGATTGGCCCGCACCATCGATTGTACGTCTTCTGACGCATCATACTCGGCATGGCTGCGTGCGAGCAATGTTGCCGGATTGAAATCAGGATCGCCATTCAGCTGGACGATGCGCTCGGCCAGCCAGTCGGCGTGCTCCTGCTCTTCCTGCGCGTGCTCCAGGAATTCGGCCTTGATGCCGGCGTTTTCGCGCCCGCTCACCGTGTAGTAGTGGCGCTTGTAGCGCATGATGCACACCAGCTCGGTGGCCAGCGCCTCGTTCAGCATCTGCACCACGGCACGGCGGTCGCCCTGGTAGCCGGCCGTGACCGGGCCGTCCTCCAGGTTGCGCGCGGCGGCGCGGATGGCTTCGACATCAATGCCGGTTGGGGTAGATTCAGCCATGACTTCTCCTTTGAAAAATTAGCGGCGGTTGGCGATCGGCGCGCCGTTCTGCGACAGCACGATTTCCACCCGGCGGTTCAGCTGGCGGCTGCCGGCGTCGCCATTGCTGGCCACCGGATAGGCTTCGCCATAGCCGCGCGTGGCGATCTTGCCGGCCGGGACGCCCAGGCCGATCAGCGCGTTGCGCACCGATTCCGCGCGCCGCTGCGACAGCTCCAGATTGTGCGACGCGGTGCCGGTGCTGTCGGTAAAGCCTTCGACCAGCACCACGCTTTGTGGTTCCTGCATCAGCACGTCGGCCACTTTCTGCGCGGTGCGCATGCCCTCGGCGCTGAGCTCGGCGCGGTCGACATTGAACAGCACATCGCTCAGGGTGATGACGATGCCGCGCTCGGTCTGCTTGGCTTGCAGGTCGGCCAGTTGCTGTTGCAGGGCGGCGTTCCTGGCCGCTTCGTCGCGCGCCGAGTTGGCGGCGGCGTCGGCCTGGGCGCGGGCGGCGTCGGCGTCGGCCTTGGCCTGGTCGGCCTGCGACTTGGCGCGTTCGGCGCTCATGCGCGCCTGGTTGGCCTCGGCGGTGCGGGCCTGCAGGCGGATCTCGTCGCGCTGGCGGGCGGCGTTGGCCACGTCAGCCTCGGCCTGCTTGGCCTTGGCCGCCTCCTGCGCGGTGGCGATCTTCTGCTTGGCGACATAGGCCAGCTTGTCGATCTCGTTCAGGCTCTCTTTTTTCGCGGCGGCGGCGTTGGCGCGGTCCAGCGCATCGGCGGCGGCCTTGAATTCCAGCGGCGCGTTGGCGGCCACCGAGGGATTGCTCTGCGCCACGCTGAAATCGGCGCGCGCCTGGTCGAGCTGGGTGGTGGTGGTCGGCGTGGTGCTGCACGCGGCAAACATCATCGAGACCGCGAAGGCGGTCGGCAACAGGACGAGTTTTTTCATGATCGGCTCCATCGGCTTTATTGTTGGCTGGTCGCGTTGGCCCGTTGCAGTTCTTCGCGCAGCAGGCGGATGTTTTGTTGCAGTTCATCGGCGGCGCTGGTGGCCTTGGCCGAGTTGGCCTTGCTCTGCGCCAGCTGGGCATCGGCCTGCGCCTGCGTGGCGAGGTCTTGCGCGGTTTTGTAATCCCTGGCGGCCAGCGCCTGGTTGGCGCGCATCAGCTTGTCGCGCGCCGATTGCATTTCGGCCGGCGCCAGGTCGGCCGCGCCGGCGCTGGTGGCGGCCGTGACCGCTGCGCGCGAGGCCGCCACGTCAGCCGTGGCGGGCGTCTTGTTGCTGGCGCAGCCACCCAAGCCCACCAGCACGGCCATGCCAAACAGCATTTGCCATTGCGTATTCAGGTTCATCATTATTTTTCTCCTCAAGATGTTTGGGATAGCCGTAGTTATAGGCGCATGGCAGAGCGGCATCAGTACGGTGACGCACAAAAACAGAATGTGTACAATGATGCAATGCCTGTTTCCCTGTCTCCCCGCTCCCGTATCGCCCTTGCCGCCGGCGGCCTCGTGCTGGCCGTGCCGCTGGCCGCCCTCATCGCGCTTGCCAACCATGATTGGAACCGGGCGCGCCCCTGGCTCAACGACAAGATCAGCGCCGCCATCGACCGTCCGTTCGCCATCCGCGGCGAAGTGGCGCTGGCCTGGCGCCAGCAAGACCGCTGGCTGCCCATGCCGCACCTGGTGGCGCATGATGTCCATGTCGGCAATCCGCGCGGCATGCGGGCGCCGGCCGAGATGGTCAGCGTGCGCCAGTTCACCTTTGCCATCGCGCTGTTGCCGCTGCTGCGCCAGCGCATCGAAATCCCGGAGCTGCGCTTCGACAATCCGGCCCTGCTGCTGCAACGCGATGCCGACGGCGCCAACAACTGGACCTTCAAACGCGACGACAAGCCTTCGCCGTGGGTGCTGGATGTGCAGCGCGTGGTGTTCTCCAAAGGCACGGTGCGTTACATCGACGCCATGACCCATGTCGACGCCCGCGCCGACATCGACACCATCAACGATGGGCAATACGGCGTGGCCTGGCAGCTGCGCGGCAAGTGGAACAACCAGGACGTCAGCGGCGGCGGCAAGGCCGGCGCCGTGCTGTCGCTGCAATCGCAGACCCGGCCGTTCCCGCTGGCGGCCAGCCTCAACGTCGGCGGCACCCGCATCAGCCTTGAAGGCACACTGACCAAGCCGGCCGCGCTGGCGGCGCTGGACATGCGGCTCAAGCTGTCCGGTCCCAGCATGGCGCGCCTGTACGGCCTGACCGGCGTGCTGCTGCCGGAAACGCCACCGTTCGCCACCGAGGGCCATCTCACCGGCCAGCTGGGCGCCGACGCCAGCCACTGGGTCTACGACCGGTTCACCGGCAAGGTCGGGCAAAGCGACATCGGCGGTAGGCTGGAATTCAAGACCGGCGAGCCGCGCCCGCTGTTGAGCGGCAATGTGCAATCGCAGCTGCTGCAAGTGTCCGACCTCGGCCCGCTGATCGGCGCCGACTCCAGGGCCAGCAAGGAGGCGCGCGGCGCCGAGGCTGTCCAGCCGGGCAACAAGGTGCTGCCGGTGGAACAGTTCCGCACCGAACGCTGGACCGCCATCGATGCCGACGTCAATTTCAAGGCCGCGCAAATCACCCGCGACAAGGACCTGCCGATCCACCGGCTGGACACGCAAATCCACATGAAGGACGGCGTGCTGGCGCTGACGCCGCTCGACTTCGACATCGCCGGCGGCCGCTTCACCTCCAACGTCATGCTGGACGGCAGCGGCAAGATCAATCCGCACGCCATCCGCGCCGAACTGAAGGCCGGCGCGCGCCATCTGCAACTCAAGCAGCTGTTCCCGTCGATTGAAGGCATGCAGGCCACGGTGGGCGAGGTGAACGCCGACCTGGCGCTGTCGGCCACCGGCAACTCGGTGGCCAGCCTGCTCGGCTCGTCCAACGGCGAACTCAAAGGCGTGGTCAATCAGGGCAGCGTCAGCAAACTGCTGCTGGAAGCCATGGGCCTCAACCTCGGCAGCGTGGTGCTGACCAAGCTGGTGGGCGACAAGCAGGTCAAGCTCAACTGCATGGTGACCGACTTCGCCGTCACCAACGGCCTGATGAAGTCGCGCCTGTTCGTGGCCGACACCTCCGATGCGCGCATCGACATCGGCGGCACCGTCAACCTCGGCAACGAGCAACTGGACCTGACCCTGAAGCCGGATGCGAAAAGCATGCGCGTGATCTCGCTGCGCGCGCCGATCTATGTGCGCGGCACCTTCAAGCAGCCGGACATCAGCGTCGACAAAGGCACGCTGGCCCTGCGCGCCGGCGGCGCGCTGGCGCTGGCGGTGGTGGCGCCGGTGGCCGCCATCGTGCCGCTGGTCAGCACCGGGCCGGGCGAGACGGCGGAGTGCAAGTCGCTGATCGCGCAAGTCGGCGGCAAGACCAGCGCCCCGCCGCCGCCTTGATTGCCGCCCACTGTGCGATGCCGAACGGAAGCATGCTCCTGGCTTGCGTAAGCTGTAACCGTCTACCAAACAAGGAGATCATCATGAACAACATCAAGCGAATTGCAGCGACCGCCGCCGTGCTGGCGGCCACCCTGGGCCTGAGCGCCTGTGCCAATATGTCGGGCCAGGATAAAAACACCGCGATCGGCGCTGGCGTCGGCGCCGTGGCCGGCTCGGTACTGACCGGCGGCAGCGCGGTCGGCACCGTCGGCGGCGCGGCCGTGGGCGGCGTGATCGGCAATCAAGTGCAAAAGCCACCGCGTTAATCCGCGACGCTGCCATCAAAACGGACCTTCGGGTCCGTTTTTATTTTTCCTTGAACAGATCGTAGCAGTGGCAGGAGACCGCCTCCAGCCCGGCCGTATCGAGGATCTCGATATTGCCACGGCTGTAGGTGATCAGCTTTTGCTGTTGCAGCGCGCTGGCGGCCTTGGTGACGCCCACGCGCCGCACGCCCAGCGCATGGGCCAGGAACTCGTGGGTCAGGTGAAATTTATCCGACTGCAAGCGGTCGCGCGTGATCAGCAGCGAGCGCGCCAGCCGCGCCTCCAGCACATGGAAGCGGCTGCACACGGCGATCTGGATCGCCTGCGCCAGCAGGGTATCGGTATAACGATGCAGCAGCCGCTGCAAGGACTCCATGCGATAAAACTCGGTGACGAAATCCTCGGCCGCCATACGGTACACGCGGCCCGAGCGCTGCACCACCGCGCGCACCTGCGCCCTGCCATTGCCGAGCACCACCGAGGCCCCCAGCATGCCCTCGCGTCCGAGCGAGCCGACCTCCAGCGTCATGCGGCCGCCGGTCACGCCCAGCAGCGAAATCAGGCAATCGATGGGGAAGTACACATGGCGCATCTCCTGCCCCGGCTCGGTGAGCACCTGGCCGTTTTCCACGCGCACCGTCTCGCATTGCTCGGCGAGCTGGCGCTGATCCTCGTCCGGCAGGCTGGCCAGCAGGCGGTTGTTCGCCAGCCGGGGTTGCGCGCGGTCTTCGTCGGGAGAATGGGCGGATATAGTGTGCATGGAAACAGATTAAAGGCAATTATTTGCCCTGTATGTACGGTGACGCACGGAAGACCTGGATGTCCTTGAGGAAAATATAGGCCTCTACTAAAAAACCAAGGACACTTCTCATGGATACCCAAAACAAACCAGCTACCCACCCAATCATGGTGATCGCCGCCGTGGCGGTGGTGCTGTTCTGCGGCGTCGGCAGCGCCGCCATCTTGGGCTGGCTGCCGACCTCCAACGCCACCGTGCCGGAGAAAGTCGCCGGCCTGCCGCCGGCGCCGGAACAGGCGCCCAAAGCGGCCTATCCCGAGGCGCCGGCGCAATCGCTGGCCCAGCAAGACCGCGGCCAGGCCCCGCAACAGGAAGCCCGCCAGGCGCCATGCACCAACTGCGGCGTGGTGGAATCGGTGCGCGCGATCGAACATCGTCCGAAAGGCAGCGGCGTCGGCGCGGTCGGCGGCGCGGTGCTGGGCGGCCTGCTGGGCAACCAGGTCGGCAGCGGCCATGGCCGCCAATTGGCCACCGTGGCCGGCGCGGTCGGCGGCGCCGTGGCCGGCAACCAGATCGAAGGCAATATGAAAACCACCCACACCTGGGACGTGGTGGTGCGCATGGACAACGGCACCAGGCGCACCTTCCACAATGCGCAGCAGCCATCGTGGCGCTCGGGCGACTCGGTGCGCGTAGTCAACGGCCAACTGCGTTCGATGGACTAAGGCGCAAAGTACGGCAGCGTACAGAATCCAGCGCGGCGCTTGCAGATAATAGACGCAACACAACCCGAGGAGATAATCATGCTTTACACCATCGCTGTAGTTCTGCTCATCCTGTGGCTGCTGGGTCTGGTAACGTCGTACACCATCGGCGGCTTCATCCACATTCTGCTGGTGGTCGCCATCATCATGGTGCTGCTGCGCCTGATTAGCGGACGCGGCGTGTAGCCATCTCCGCCCCCGGCTGAAACGGCGCCTGAACTTGCAGGCGCCGTTTTCGTTTATGCTAGTCGTTTTCGGGAGGACTTATGAAACGCTTCATGCTCATCCTGGCGATCCTGGCGCTTGGCCAGGCCGCCGCCCAGACCATCAAGCCCGGACTGTGGGAAATGAACAGCAAGGTCAAGACCGGCAATGCCCAGACCGACCAGGCCATGAGCGCCGCGCTGGCCCAGCTGTCCGCCATGCCGCCCGAGCAGCGCGCCAACATCGAAGCCATGATGGCGCAGAACGGCGTCTCCATGCCCAAGGCCGGCAGCGATGGCGCCATCACCATCAGCGCCTGCGTCACGCCGGAGATGGCCGCGCGCAAGGAGCTGCCGCTCAACCAGCAAGGCAAGTGCACGTCCCGGCAGGAACCGGTGACGGGCGGCCTGAACGTCTCCTTCACCTGTACCGATCCGGCCTCCAGCGGCAACGGCCAGATCCGCTTCAACGGCGACACCGCCTACACCATGACCATGAACGTCACCAACAACAGCGGCACCGGCCCGCGGAACGCGACGGTGGAATCGACCGGCCGCTGGCTGAGCGCCACCTGCCCTGTCAAACCGAAATAATCAGAAAGCGTGTTTGAGGCCGAAGTTGACGGCGCGGTCGTTGCCGCCGCCGGTGCGCACGGAGCGGTTCTGGATGGTGGTGAAGGAAGTGAACACCTTGGTGCGGCGCGAGAAGGCGTAGCTGGCGCCCAGCGCGAACTGGTTGGCGTCGTGATCGGCCAGGCCGCGGTCATCGCGGTGGATGTAGGAAGCGAGGAAGGTGGTGGCACCCATCGGCACCGACACGCCGACCAGCACATCGCGGCTATTGTTCAGCGGATCGCGCCGCGCCACCGCGCCGTAGAGATTGTTCTGATCCCACAGCAGACTGCTGTCGCCTTTGCTGAGGCCGTACGCGGCATAGCCGATGAAGCGGCCGAAATCGACATTGGCCGCCACCAGCGTATTGCGCGCCGACTGATCGACGGCCGGCGTGGTGCCGGTGGCGTCCAGCATGTTTTCCTTGCGCTGATGGGTGATGCTGATGCTGGCCCGGCCCTTTTCATAACCGATGGTGGCGCCGTAAGCGCGGTTGACCCAGTTGTTGAACGGCGCCTCGCCCACGCTGTAGCTCATCGATCCCACCAGCCCGCTGCGCGAGCGCGGCGACTTGAACTGGATGGTGCTGTCGTAGCGCTTGAGCGCGCCCACTTGCGTGTCGTCCATCAGATTGTACTGGCGCCCCAGCGCGCCCAGCCCTAGCGGCCCGTCGAGGCCTTCCAGCACACGGCTGTCGAACGGCTTGCTGTCCACCGGATTCGGATCGATCGCGCGATACACCCCGCTCTGCGCTATCGCAGCCAGTGGTGCCATCAGGGCAATGGAGGCGAGGACGGTTTTCATGATGGAACCAGTGTAGGCCACGGCCCCGCGCCGCTCTGTGCGCGCAATCACGAACACCGCAAAAATTCTATGTTCGGTACCGTACATACAAGCTCGGCGGTGATGTCTATACTGCGCCCATGCTAGAAATCCTTGAAAAAATCAGCGCCGACAGCAACGACATCGGCCAGATGATCGCCCTGTTCGATACGCTCCGCCCCCCGCGCGCCATCGACGGCGCGCGGGCCACCGCCAATGTGCGCACCTTGTGCCAGCTACTGAAAGGCAATCCTGCGCACGCCGTGGCCTTGCGCAGTTATGCGCGCAACCTGGTGGCGTCGCGCCGCCATGCCAGCCTGTACACCGAGATCGGCGTGCTGTCGAACGACGGCTTCTTTTCCGAGCTGCGCACCCGCATCGCCTACCGCATCCTGCCGCCCGCGCTGGGCAACGACTACCTGAGCGAAGCGCTGGACCAGATCGTCTACAGGCGCACCGACTACATCTGGATGAGCGCCGTGCCCACCGAGGACTGGCTGGCGCTGTGCGATGTGGTCTGCCATGCCGAGCAGCGCGCCGACGCGCCGCGCCAGGACAACCTGATGCTGCCGGGACTGCTGGACGCCATCCGCACCTTGTCCTACCGCGTGTGCGCCATTGGCCTGGAACCGCGCCTGACCAATTTCCACACCGAGATGGAAACCTACGAGTCGCCCTTCATGGTGCAGAACTTCGAGGTCAACGCCTGGCTCGACGCCTACCAGCGCAAGCTGGCCGGCGACGACCTCGCCCTCGAAGACAGCCGCCACCTGCTGGTGATGCTGGACCAGTGCGACACCGTGATCGGCAAGATCCGCAAGAAAGCGCTGAGCCAGGGCACCAGCATCGCCCTCACCTACTTGCTGGTATCGCTGACGCAAAGCCTGGACCGCATGCGCAAGCTGCTGATGCTGGTCGACCGCCAGCAGGACACCGACCGCCGCGGCGCCGCGGTGGCGCTGGGACTGGAACTGGTGGAGGCGCACAACAACAAATACATGGTGCGCGACCTGCTGCGCGACAACGTCGACCTGCTGGCGCGCAACGTCACCGAAAACGCCAGCCACACCGGCGAGCACTACGTGGCCGACAGCCGCAAGCAACTGCGCGGCATGTTCGTCTCCTCGGCCGGCGCCGGGCTGGTGATCGGCTTCATGGCGTTGTTCAAGATCCTGATGTCCTACCTGCGCGCGGCGCCGCTGGTGGAAGCTTTTTTGTTCAGCATGAACTACTCGCTGGGCTTTGTGTTCATCCACCTGCTGCACTTCACGGTGGCGACCAAGCAGCCGGCCATGACCGCCTCGCGCATCGCCTCCGGCCTGCATTCCAAGGATGGCCGCAACATCGACATTGAAAGCATGGCCGAGCTGTGCGCCAGGGTGATCCGCACGCAGAACATGGCGGTGCTGGGCAACCTGGCGGTGTGCATCCCGACCGCGTGGCTGATCGCCATGGCGTGGCCGTGGCTGACCGGCCACCATCTGGTGTCGCCGGAGAAGGCCATGCACCTGCTGCACGACATCGATCCCATCCATGCGCCGACCCTGATCTACGCGGCCATCGCCGGCGTCTGCCTGTTCCTGGCCGGCCTGATCTCCGGCTACTACGACAACAAGGCGCTGTACACGCGCTGGGCGCAACGGATCTCGCAACTGCGCGGCCTGCGCCGCCTGCTGGGGCAGGAACGGCTGGACCGTCTTGGCGTCTATCTGGAGAACAATCTCGGCGGGCTGATGGGCAATTTCTTCTTCGGCATCATGCTGGGCGCGATGCCGTTCATCGGCTTTGTGCTGGGCATTCCGCTGGACATCCGGCATGTGACCTTCTCCTCCGCCAACTTTGCGACAGCAATTGTTGGACTCGATCACAATGTCAGCTGGGAACTGGTTGTGACTTCTGTGGCAGGATTCCTTGCCATCGGAACAGTCAACCTGCTGGTCAGCTTTGGCCTTGCCCTGTGGGTGGCGCTGCGTTCGCGCGGGGTGCATTTCAAGCACGGCTGGCAACTGCTCAAGGCGCTGGGCCGCAGGTTCCGGCAAGGGCCGGTGGCGTTCCTGTTCGGCGCCAGAGAAGATGACGAACTCACTGAAAAGGCCTGAAGATGAGACTGGTGCGCATGCATGTGTGGCTTCCCTCGATGCTGATGTGCTGGGGTTTGCTGGGCGCCTGCGCATCGCTGCCCAATGTGACCGGGCTGAACGAGAAAATCGACGCGCCCGCCGCGCCCACCGTCAAGGGGCCGAACGGCGACCTGAGCGACGCCCGCACCAAGGCCCTGCTGGCCAAGCGCTGGTCCAAGGGCACGCTGGACTTGCAGCAGCAGGCGGCGCTGGAAGAAGCCGCCACCGGCGTGCCCCTCATCGCCGGCAATAAATGCACGCTGCTGTTCGACGGTCCGCAGACCATGTCGGAAATGCTGAAGGCGATCGCCGGCGCGCGCAATCACATCAACCTCGAAACCTATATCTTCGACCAGGACGAACTGGGCCTCAAGTTCGCCGACGCGCTGATCGAGAAGCAGCAGCAAGGCGTGACCGTCAACATCCTGTACGACAGCGTCGGCACCATCGGCGTGCCGGCCGAGTTCTTCGCCCGCATGCGCAAGGCCGGCATCCACCTGATCGAATTCAATCCGGTGAACCCGGCCAAGGTCAGCGGCGAAGGCTGGAAGATCAACAACCGCGACCACCGCAAGGTGCTGATCGTGGACGGCAAGATGGCCTTCACCGGCGGCATCAACATCAGCGCCACGTACGCCAAGAGCTCGCTGTTCCGCTCGGCCTCCAAGCCGACCGACAAGTCGCAGGTGGGCTGGCGCGACACCCACATCAAGGTGGAGGGGCCGGCGGTGCAGACTTTCCAGTGGCTGTTCGTGCGCCAGTGGGCCTCGCAGGACAAGGACGATCTGCCCGAGGCCGACTATTTCCCCAAGCCGGTGATTGCCGGCGACAAGGTGGTGCGCGTGCTGGGCAGCGCGCCGGGCGGGCAGTTTGAAATCTACAAGGCCTATGCGCTGGCGATCCAGGAGGCGAAGAAATCCATCCACCTCACCTCGGCCTACTTCGTGCCAGACCGGCAAACCGTGGACGCGCTGATCGCGGCGGCCAAACGCGGCGTGGATGTGAAAATCGTGCTGCCGGGCGTGTCCGACAGCGGGCTGGTGTTCTACGCCGGCCATGCCTTCTACGACGATCTGCTGTCGGCCGGCGTGAAGATTTACCAGCTCAAGCTGGCCGTGCTGCACGCCAAGACGGCGGTGATCGACGGCGCCTGGTCGACGGTGGGCTCGACCAACATCGACACCCGCAGCTTCCTGCACAACAGCGAGCTCAATGTGATCGTCATGGGCGAAGCGTTTGGCGTGGAGATGGAGAAGGCCTTCCAGGAAGACATGAAGGACTCCAATCTCATCACACTGGAGCAATGGCGCGACCGGCCGTTCGTGAACCGCATGAAAGAATGGGCGGCCCGCTTCATGAATTACTGGCTCTAACCCTCCGCCGCCAGCGACCAGACGTCGCCGCTGCGGCGGAAGCATTCAGTGTGGACCGGCTCGAAGCTGGCCGTGCCTTCGATCCAGCTGTAGCGCTCGACCCGCACGTCGTCCGGATCGATGCGCAGCACGTTGAAGGAGTTGGACTCGCCGCGCCCGCGCGTCGAGGTCGCCGTGCCGGCCTGCACCACCAGCGCCGCATAGCCGCTGATCTTGTAGCGGTGCGCGCTATTGCCCGCATGGCTGGCATGCAGGTGCCCGGCCAGCAGCACATCCACTCCGCACTCGGCAAACGCCTGCATCGCCATCGGCGCGCGGTCGACCAGATCGTCCTTGTCGAAGGTATCCGGCAAATCGAAGGGATGGTGGGTGACGATGATGCGCGTGTGGTCCGGCCCCACCGCCTGCATGCGCTGCCGCATCTGCGCCAGCTGTTCCTTGTTGACGCGGCCATCCTTGAAGGTCAGCGAACGCGCGGTGTTGATGCCGAGGACGGCGATCTCCTCGTCCACATACTCCGGCGCCAGGTCCAGCGTGATGTAACGCGTGTATTTGCGCAGCGGCGTCAGGAAGCGGCTGGCGACGTTGTACAAAGGGATGTCGTGGTTGCCCGGCACCACGATCTGCGGCCCCGGCAAGGTATCCAGCCAGGCGCGCGCGGCCTTGAACTCCTCGGTCCTGGCGCGCTGGGTCAGGTCGCCCGACACCACCACCACGTCCGGCGCCAGCCGGTTCACCAGCTCCTGCAAGGGCCGCAGCAAATCCTGATCGACGCGGCCGAAATGCAGATCGGATAAATGGACGATGGTGCGCATACTCTTCTCCCGGGCGCTAGGCAGCCGGCACGATCACATGCAGCGCCGATGCCCTTGAACGATAGCACAACGGCGGGCTCATGAGCGTGACCTCACCATCGGTCGCCACCCGCAATCGCTGATGGCGCGTTTCAATGGTCAACTCCTGCGACGACAGCACATCGAAATCGCGCGCCTCGCGCAGGCGACCGAACAGCGCGTGCACGGCGTAGCGCAGCAGGCCCAGCCGGGTCGGCTTCTGCGCCACGTACAGACACAGCTTGCCGGTGTCCAGCCGCTCGCGCGCGCCCAGCGTCAGGCCTTGCAGGTATTCGTTGTTGCCGATGAAGACAAACGGCGTGCGCCGCAGATGCTCCTCGCCATTGATCTTGAGCCGCACGCTGAGGAAAGGAAAACGCCGCAGCGCGGCAAACAGCGCCCAGCCAAACGCCGGCCATTTGCCGCGCCCGAGATGGCGCTGCTGGGCCTCGCGGTCGCGCACGATGTCCGGGTAGATGCCGAGGCTGGAGTTATTCAGGAAGATGCGGCCGTTGACCTCGCCAACATCGACGCGCACCGCAACGCCGTGCACGGTGTTGGCGACCGCCTCGTCCAGCTCCAGCGGAATATTCAAGTCCTTGGCAAAGTGGTTCAGCGTGCCCAGCGGCAGCACGCCCAGCCGCGTTTCGGTGCCGGCCAGCACCGAGGCCACGGCATTGATGGTGCCATCGCCGCCGCCCGCCACCACCACCGGAGCGCCTTCGGTCACGGCACATTCGGCGCGCGCGATCATCTCGGCGCCGCTCTTCGCCAGCGTGATGTCGGCCTCCACCCCCTGGGCGCGGAACTTCTCGGACAGCGCGGCAGTCCAGCCGCCACAGTAGCCCAGGCCCGCGCTCGCATTCACAATGACGACGATATGATTCATACGGTTTATATTGTTTTCGCTTCGCGCCGGCGGCGCAGCGTGGAAATCGCGGTGATGCAAACCGCCAGCCACGCCACGCTTCCGGCCATGGCGGCCAGCACGTCGCTGACATAATGCGCCCCCAGATAGACGCGGCTCAATGCCACCAACAATACCATTGTCAGGCACACCGCCACTGTTCCCAAGCGCACACTCCACGCCGGCCGCGCGATCACCAGATAGCTGACCAGCAGGCCGTAGAAGCAAGTCGCCGCCGTGGTGTGGCCGCTGGGGAAGCTGTAGGTCGCCAGCGTGACCAGCGGCTCCTCGAACACCGGGCGCGTGCGCTGGAACACATGCTTGAGGGCCACGTTCAGCAACATCCCACCCGGCACCGCGAAAGCCAGCGCCAGCAGCCAGTAGCGCGCCTGCGCGCGCCACAAATACAGCGCAAAGGCGCCGAACAGCAGCGCCATGCCGGCCACCGAATGCAGCGCCGAGATCCCGTACATCAAGCTGGTGAGCGGCTCGAACGCATGCGCGTTGAACCAATGCGCCACCTGCACGTCCAACACCGTGATGGCTTCCTGCCCCATCACCGCCTCGGCCAGTTCATGGAAAACGTAGCCCGACACCAGCAACAACACCATGCCGATAGTCAGATGCAGGCCGAATTCGCCGCCCGGAGACAGTCTTGCCTCCACGAAACTAAGCAATTTGTTAGAAATTTGGTCCTCCAGTGTGGTCCGCCGATGAAGTTAGCGTAAAAACCACGAAACAACGAATTTACTGTTTATTTGCACAGTACCTGTTTATTCATACAGTAGTTATGCTATTCTGAACTCCTCGAACAACACATCACCAACAAAAAGGAATTCACATGAGCACTTTGAACAGCAGCTATGGTTCCCGCTTCGGTCTGGAATACCTGCCTACCTCTTTCATGGTTCGCATGGGCAAACGCGAAATGATGGTGTGCCGTGACTTCCGCAAGCGTTTCTACGCAGTGAACCCGATCATGGAGTGCGACACCGGCGTACAGGCAGGTCATCTGGAAGTACTGCTGTTCCGCCGCTGGTTGCTGATCCTGTCGAAATCGAAGGCTCACTAATGGTTGCCGGTGCCAGTTGCCCATCCCAGTCGCATGACAGGCCGGCCAACGCCGCCGCCTCGCTAGCGCTCCTCACCTGGGTTTGGCAACTGGCGAGCCGACATCCGGTTCATTCACCGGATGCGCCTCGTGCCACAGCGTCACAAACAACACCATCACCACCGGACCGATAAACAGTCCGACCAGGCCCAGCGTTTCGACGCCGCCGAGTATGCCGAACAGTACGGCCAGGAATGGCAGCCGCGTGGCATTGCCAATGATGCCTGGTCGTACAAAGTGATCGGCCACGAACAGCACCACGCCGCCCCAGGCCGCCACGGCAATGGCCGCCGGCACCGCGCCGTTAAAGGCCAGCACACCGGCCGCACTCAGGAAAGCCAGCGGCGCGCCGAAGGGAATGATGGCCAGGATGCCCGTCGCCGCCGCCCACAGTGCCGGTGACGACAAGCCTGCCAGCGCGTAGCCTACGCCGATCAGCAAGCCTTCCGCCAGGCCAACCAGCACCAGTCCGTTGACGGTGGCACGAATGGCGGTCGGGATTTTTTGCGCGTAGTGCAGCCAGCGCTCCGCGCTCAGCCAGTGACTGCCGATGGCGCTGATCTGGCGGTTCAGCACTTCGCCGTCCTTGTAGAAAAAGAACAGGCACAAAAAGGCCAGGCCGAAATCCACCAGCCGGTGCATGAAGCCGACGCCAGCAACCTTGAGCATGTCGCTGGCCGAATGGAAGCCATTGATCTGGCGCTCGGACATCAGGTGCGCCAGCCCATGCGGCTGGCTCAGGGTGGCTTGCCACCAGTCGGTGATGGCGTCGCCGATCACCGGCAAATGGTGGATGAAGGCCGGCACCGGTATGCCGTCGGTATTTGCCGTGACCACATAGTTGGCCAGCTCAGGCGCCTGTCGCGCGGCCTGCGTCACGCCCAGCAGCACCGGTACGATGAAGACGGCGGCCATCAACAAGGTCAGCACGGCAGCCGCCACGATGTGATGGCGGCCGAAGCGCGCCCGCATGCGCAGGTACAGCGGCCAGGTGGCGACGCATAAAATCCCCGCCCAGATCAGCGGCAGGAAGAAGCGGTGCGTCACGAAGGCGGCCAGTGCTATCAGCGTCAGCGAAAAACCGGCGCTGAGGATGTCGCGCTGGGTTTCGGTCATTGCTCTCTCCCGGATGTTCTTGTTGGCGCTATGGTAAGCGCATTTTGTCGCCCTGCCACCACACCGAAGGCCGATTTCAGGCGGCCTTAAGCTTTCTCACACTGGGCGCGCAGGAAGTCGCGCAATTGCAGCACGGTCGGCGTCACCTGCGAGCGGTGCATGCAGATCATGTGCAGCGCAGTGCGTTCGCCCAGCACATCGGGCAGCAGCACTTGCAAACGGCCGGCGCGGATGTCGGCGCTCAGGTCGAGGCGTGATTTGTAGGCGATGCCGTGACCGGCCACCGCCCAGCGCCGTACCACGTCGGCATCGTCCACGCTGCGGTTGCCGTTGACGTGAATAACTTCAGCTTCCGCGTCGGCATCATGGTAAAAACTCCAGCGGTCGTGGATCACGTCGTCCAGCATGAAGCGCAGACAGTTGTGGCGCGCCAGGTCGTCCAGCGCGTTCAGTTTGCCGTGCTGCTTGATGTAGTCCGGCGACGCCACCAGCACGCGGCGGTTTTCCGGCGCCAACGGGAAGGCGATCAGGCTGGAGTCCTCTTGCGCGCCGTAGCGGATGGCGATGTCGACCGGCTGCCGGTACATGTCCGACACGCGGTCGCTGATGCCCAGCTGGAAGCTGACCTTGGGGTACAGCGCCTGGAACGCATCCAGCCAGCCCACCACCATGTTGCGGCCCAGGTCGGACGGCATGGAGATTTTCAGCGTGCCGCCCAGCGTCTCCTTGCCCTGCATCAGCGCATCATGTCCCTCCTGTAGCAGGCGCAGCGCCTCGCGCGCGTGGCGCAGATAGGTTTCGCCCTCCTCCGTCAGCCGCAGCGAGCGCGTGGTGCGGGCGAACAGGCGTATCTTCAACTCCCCTTCCAGCCGCTTGACGGCGGCGCTGGCCAGCGCCGGTGAAATCTCCAGCTCGCGGGCGGCGGCCGACAGACTGCCCCGGTCGGCGGTACGGACGAAGACGGTCAGATCATCCAGTTTCAGCATTTTTTTGAAAGTGTTTCGGCATAAAGCGGCTTTTTCATCACCACGAAATAAATGATGATACGCCCATCCCAACTATTTCGGAGCATTTCATGAAAGCCATCGCCTACGGCCAGTCCCTCCCCATCGAACACGCCGACTCCCTGATCGACGTCGAACTGCCAACGCCGCAGGCCACCGGCCGCGACCTGCTGGTCGAAGTGCGCGCCATTTCGGTTAATCCGGTCGACACCAAGATCCGCCGCAACGTCGCCCCGACCGAAGGCCAGGTCAAGGTGATCGGCTGGGACGCCGCCGGCGTGGTGAAAGCGGTCGGTCCGGACGTGACCCTGTTCAAGCCGGGCGATGAAGTCTGGTACGCCGGCGACCTGACCCGCGCCGGCACCAACAGCGAGCTGCATCTGGTGGACGAGCGCATCGTCGGCCACAAGCCGCAGAACATCGACTTCGCGCAAGCGGCCGCGCTGCCGCTGACCGCCATCACCGCCTGGGAATTATTGTTCGACCGTCTGGAAGTGAGCCGCGACGCCGGCGCCACGCAGGGCAAGTCGCTGCTGGTGATCGGCGCGGCGGGCGGCGTCGGTTCCATCCTGGTGCAGCTGGCGCGCCAGCTGACCGGCCTGACCATCATCGGCACCGCCTCGCGTCCAGAAACCGGCGAGTGGATCAAGCAGCTGGGGGCGCACCACGTGATTGACCACAGCAAGCCGCTGAACGAAGAAATCGCCCGCCTCGGCCTGCCCTCGGTGACGTACGTCGCCGCCCTGAACCAGACCGACCACCACTGGAACGCCATCAGCGACCTGGTGGCGCCGCAAGGCAAGGTGGCGCTGATCGACGATCCGGCCGCGATCGACGTGCGCACGTTGAAACGCAAGAGCGTCTCGCTGCACTGGGAATTCATGTACACCCGCTCGATGTTCCAGACCGACGACATCCAGAAACAGCACCAGTTGCTGAACGATGTCGCCCGGCTGGTGGAAACCGGCGCGGTGAAGACCACGCTGGCCGAGCGCTACGGCAAGATCAACGCCGCCAACCTCAAGCGCGCGCACGCCCTCATCGAGAGCAACACCGCCAAGGGCAAGATCGTGCTCGAAGGTTTCTAACCAGCCCTCGCCGCCGCCGCGGCTGCGGAATCCGCCTCGGCCCGCAGCCGCGCCAGCACCGCGTCGTCATGCCGCGTCAAGGCATCCTGCATGCGGGTGGCCGAGGCGCAGGAGGCATCCAGCACCTCGATCAGCGTCGCCTGCCGGCGCTTCAAGCCGGCCGACTCATGGCCCAGCTGCTCGAACATGCGGCCGATATCGATACAGTAATCGCGCAGCTCCAGCATGGTGCCCTTGGTGAACTCGATATCGGTGCGCATGCTGTGATCGAGATCCAGCATTTCCAGCTTTTCATGCGCCACCGGCGACGCTTCGCGGATGGCCGGCCCCCAGCGGTCAAACTTGCCGGCGATGCGGCGCATGCTGGCGATTTTCTGGTCCAGCATGCGGCAGTAATGCCAGCACAACCACCACACCGGCATGCGCGCCACAAACCGTGGCAAGCCCGCCGTGGCCAGGGTGCGTTCGAGTTTTTGGACAGAGGTGACCAGCCGCCGTGTGCTGGTACCGGTAGGAAATGAGGACATGATAGTAGCTCCGAAGTGGGGTCCAGAGAGCTACGGTAGCCGCCGCATCAAACACCCGGTTTGATGCGGCTTAAACTTCGTGCGGATTTTAGGCTGAAGTCTTGCGCAACATGGCCTTGATGCCGCGCAGGCCCTGGCGGATGCGCGCTTCGTTCTCGATCAGCGCGAAGCGCACATACTCATCCCCGTACTCTCCGAAGCCGATGCCGGGGGAGACGCAAACCTTGGCCTCGGCCAGCAGCAGCTTGGAAAACTCCAGCGAACCGAGGTGGCGGTACGCTTCCGGGATGCGCGCCCAGATGTACATCGAGGCTTTCGGCTTGTCGACCGGCCAGCCCGCTTCGCACAAGCCTTTGTGCAGCACGTCGCGCCGGCTTTGATACTGCGCGCAGATCTCGCTCACGCAGCCCTGGTCGCCTTCCAGCGCGGCGATCGCCGCCACCTGCACCGGCGTGAAGCTGCCGTAATCGTGATAGCTCTTGATGCGCGCCAGCGCCGCCACCAGTTCCTTGTTGCCGACCATGAAGCCAACGCGCCAGCCCGCCATATTGTAGCTCTTGGACAGGGTGAAGAATTCCACCGCCACCTCGCGCGCGCCCGGCACCTGCATGATGGACGGCGCTTTCCAGCCGTCGAACACGATGTCGGCATAAGCCAGGTCGTGCACCACCAGGATGTTGTGCTGCCTGGCCAGCGCCACCACGCGCTCGAAGAATTCCAGCTCCACGCACTGCGCGGTTGGATTCGAGGGGAAGCCGAGGATCATCATCTTCGGTTTCGGATAGCTCTCGCGCACCGCGCGTTCCAGTTCGTCGAAGAAATCGACGCCGGGCGTCATGCGCACCGAACGGATGTTGGCGCCGGCGATCACCGCGCCCCAGATGTGGATCGGGTAGCTGGGATTCGGCACCAGCACGGTGTCGCCCTGGTCCAGCGTGGCCAGCATCAGGTGCGCCAGGCCTTCCTTGGAGCCGATGGTGACGATGGCTTCCGAATCGGGATCGAACTCGACCTCGTAGCGCGTCTTGTACCACTTGGAGATGGCGCGGCGCAGGCGCGGGATACCTTTGGAGGCCGAGTAGCCGTGCGTGTCGGGCCGCTGCACGGTGTCGACCAGTTTGCTCACGATGTGCGGCGGCGTCGCGCCATCCGGATTCCCCATCGACATGTCGATGATATCCTCGCCGCGACGGCGCGCCGCGAGCTTGAGCTCGGCGGTGACATTGAAAACGTATGGGGGTAAGCGATCGATGCGCGCAAAGCTGCGCGGCGATGAAGTGTCAGTCATGAATTGTCCACGTAAGCGCCCGGAACCGTCCGAGCGACGTCGATGCAGGTTGCATCGGGATCGATACTAGACGATCCCGTTCATGTCTGTCCAGTGTTTTAAACGGCGGCGGGTGCCACGATCTGCTTGCAAAAGCAACAAGCTACTTGTATGGCGGAACCTGGATGATGATGGGCGCAGGCGGTGGTTGTGGCGGCGCTTTCGGCACGGCGTTGTTCAGCACAAAAGTCATGACGGTGATGGCGGCGATGCCGGAGCCGACAAACATGCCCACCATCCATTTGATCATGGTGGCAGTCAGGCGTTCCAGATCCTCCTTGGTGACCATGGTGGTTTCAATATGATCGAGCCGCGTTTCTATCTTCGACAGGCGTTCAAGGACGTTGACAAACATTTCGTCATGCTTGTCGAGGCGGACTTCAATCTTATCAAGGCGGGCATCGATATCCATAATGGCTTCATCGTGGCCCCGCGCTCGCGGCTCAGGCAAGCTGAGCCGGTTTGATCTAGCGCAAGGAAGTCAGCGCCGAGGCCAGCACGATGGAGCCGATGGCCAGCCATTGCGTCAGCGTCAGATGCTCGCCCAGCACCACCATGCCGGCCAGCGCGCTCAGCGCCGGCGCCGCGCTGCTGAACATGCTGAAGGTGCGCGACGACAGCGTGCGCATCGACAGCATCTCCAGCGTGTACGGCAGCGCGCTGGACATCACCGCAATCGCCGCGCCGACCAGCAGGAACGATGGCGTCAGCAACACCTCGCCCGCGTGCCACACGCCGATCGGCAAGATGAACACCGACGCCGCCAGCATGCCCCACGCCACCGACTGCCCACCCGACATGGCCGACACCCGCTTGCCGTACACGATGTACAAGGCCCAGCACACCGCCGCCCCTGCCGCATAGGCCACACCCAGCGGATCGAGCTGGTCGACATGGCCATGGATCGGCAGCAGGAAGTACAAGCCTGCCACCGCCAGGCACACCGCCACAACATCGCGCGGCCGATGCGAGGCCAGCACCGCCACCGTCAGCGGCCCCGCCACTTCAATCGCCACCGCCACGCCCATCGGGATGCGGCTGAAAGCGCGGTAGATCAGCAAATTCATCAAGCCGATCACCGAGCCGTAAATGGCGACGTTGGCAGTCTGCTTCCACGTCAGCGGCGTACGCCACGGACGAAACATCAGCAGCATCACCAGCGCCGAGATGCCGACGCGATACGCCGTCACGCCCTCCACGCCCACCTTGGGGAACAGGTGTTTGGCGATCGCCGCGCCCACGTTCAGCGAAAGCTGGCTGCACAACAGGGCCAGCCCGGCCAGCCATGGGTTGCCGGGAGCGTGATCTTTTTCCTGGCCCATTTTATTTCGCCGACAGTTCCAGCTTCAACGCCACCGGTTTGCCTGCGCCGCCGTCCGCGCCAGCCGGGGCCGTTGCGCTGGCCGTCGCCGCCGACACGCCAGCATCCTTCAACACCGCCAGCACCGCCGCCGCGCGCTGCGCGCCCAGTTGCGGCAAGGCGTCCTTGGCCAATGGCTGATTCTGCTCCAGCCGTGCTTGCAGGCCGTCGTAGAAGGCTGTGGCGTCCGCCACCTGCGGCTCGCCCTGTACCATCTTGCCGAGGCGTTGCAGCACCGGCAGTTTTTTCGTCGCAGCGTCCTCGGCGCCACTCCCGCCACCAGCGGTTTCAGCGGCCTTCTTCTGCTTGTCCAGCTCGGCCGCGCCAAAGCGTTCAGCGTACAGATCGCGCAACGCACCGCGTATTTTGCGCTGGCCGATGTCCAGCGGCCCCGGCGCTTCGCCGGCGGCCAGTTTGATGTCGGCACGGGCCAGCACCGCGCGGCGCAAGGCTTGCGCGCGCAGGGCCGCACCATCGGCGGCCTCGCTGTAGACGGCGGGCACGGCCAGCCTCAGCTCCGGCTTCCTGGCGAGTATCTTGGCGATCTGTTGCAGCTTCTCGCGTTCGGGCGGCAGCACCACATCGCTGCCGGCGTCGAACTCCACGGCTTCCAGCTTGTCGCCGCTGACGCCGAACAGATTGCCCAGCGCACGGAACGGCGCCGTCACTACCTTGCTCATGATGTTGCCCAGCGCCTTCCACACCACCGCGCCGTAGCTGAAGCTCGGATCATTCATATTGCCCGACACTGGAATGCCCAGATCGATGCGGCCGTTGCTGTCCTTGAGGATGGCCAGCGCCAGCTCCAGCGGCAGCTTGAGCGCGTCCGGACTGTCGATACGCTCACCCAGCGTCAGGTTGTCCAGCACCACCTGGTTATTGCCCTCCAGCTGGTTGTTGCGGACCTTGTATTGCAGGTCCAGCGAGATCTTGCCTTCGGCGATTTTGTAGCCGGCGAACTTCATGCTGTACGGCGAGGCCGACACCATATCGACGTTCTTGAAGATCACGTTGAGGTCGGTGTTATCGGCCGGCACGAAGGGATTCAGCTGGCCGCGCACGCGGGCCAGGCCGTAATCATCGACGCGGCCATCCAGCTCGATCTGGCTGCGTGCATCGCGCTTGGACGACAGGCCGGTGACGACGCCATTCAGCTCATAAATCTTGGCGGCGAATTGGGGACGCAGGCTCAGGTCGGTGAAGTCCAGCTTGGCGTTCTGCACGCGCACGCGGCGCATGCGGATCGGGAATGGTTCGCTCGCAGGCGCGGCGGCTGGCGCCGCTGGGGTCGCGACCGGCGCTTGCTGCTGCACCAGCAAGCGCTGGGCGTTGAAACTGCGATCGTTTTCGATGATCAGGATGGCATTAGGCTCGACGATGCGCAGCTCGGCCACGTCCAGCAGGTCGGGCTTGAGACTGAGTGCCAGCGTGTCGGCACGCACCGATTTCCAGTGGGCGAAGCGGTCGTTGTCTTCTTCGTTGAGCGACAGTTCGGCCACTTCGAACGCGCCATCGTAGCGCAGGGCGGGATCGGCCTTGCTGCCGCCGGCGCCGGTGCGCAGGCGGCCTTGGGCATTGATCGCGCCATCGGCGATTTTCAGCTTGACGTATTTGGCCAGCAGCGGCTGCACCGGCGCCAACGCCAGCTTGCTCAGCTTCAGTTCCGTATCGACCGCGCCGGTGGATGGCACCACCTTGCCCTTGGCCACCAGTTGCCCACCTTCGCGCAGACCGACGCTGCCATCAAAGGCCAGCGGCTTTTTCAGATCGGTGCCGGCGTCGCGCACTTTCAGGTTGAAGTCTTGCAGATTGACTTTGATGCCGGTGCTGGCGTCATCGTAGCGCGCACCGAATTTGTTCAGCTCGACGGATTTCACCTCGGCCACCCAAGCCGCATCACTATCCGTCCGCGCCGGCGCTGCGCCGGCGGCCACAGGCGGCTTCGCGCCCGCTGCCGACTTGGCCGGCGCTGCGGCAGGAGCGGCCTTGGCGGCAGGCGCGCCCGCGCCGCTGCCTGGCAACGCCGCCATGAACAGGAACTGCCCCTTGGCGTCGCGCGACAGATCGAGCTGACCGCCATCCGCATACAAGCGTCCCACGCTGGCCTTGCGCGCCGCCAGATCCAGCGATGCCTCATCAAAACCAATGCGCGACAACTTGAGCGGCGCCAGCGAACCGCTATTCATCGCCACGTTATCCATGGAGAACGAACCGCCATCCAGCATCAGCTTCGAGCCATCCAGCAGCAGGCCCAGCTTCAACTGCGCCTTGTCGGCGCTGACCTTGAGCACCGGGCTGACCGTTTCATCCACATAGCTGAGCGCCACCGAGTCCAGCCCGATCTGCTTGAACTGTACCTTCCAGCCGGCCTCCTTCGCCGCCGGCGCGGCAGCCTGCGAGCCGGCGGAAGCGCCGGACGTGGCCGCCGGCCTGCCGGGAGCGGGCGCGGCAGCTGGCGCCGGCAACATCAGGCCCGCCACATCCAGCTCGCCACGCGCATCGCGCCGCACGGCCAGCGCGCCGCCGTTCAACTGCAAGCCGCCCACCTGAACCGACCGCTTCAGCAAATCCACCCCCACATCGCTGACCGCCAACTGCTTGAACTGCACAAAAGGCGCATCAATCCCGCGCCGCAGCGACAGCGCATTCAAACTCAAGCCAGCACCAGCCAGGCTGGCATCCAGCTTGCCATCCTTGTAGGCAAACTTGTACGGCAACTGCGCCGACAACTTGCCATCCGCCACCACAATCCGCGAGAACGACTTGAGATACGCCGCCATGCCCGGCAAGGACACATTCTCCAGCGTCAGCAAGCCGCTGCCGCCGATCGGATTCACCGACGCCACGCCCTTCCAGCGCAGCTTGCCGCCCAGGCCGGCATCCGCGCTCAGGGTGTAGTCGCCATTCTCATCCGGCAGCGTGCTCAGGTTATTCAGCGCAAAGGTGATCGGCGCGAAGGTATCGTTGTAGCCGGCATGCTGGTCATGCATCGCCACCTTGCCGCCATCGAGCACAAAATGCTCGATCACCAGGCGCGGCATGCCGCTATCGGGCTCATCCTTCTTGTGCTTGTCGAGGGTCGCCAGAAACTCGGCGATATTGAACTTGCCATCCTTGGCAATCGCCAGTTGCACGGCAGGCTCGGTGATGCGGATCTCGGCGAAGCTGAACGCGCGGCGGAACAGCGAGCGCCACTGCATCTCCACCGCCAGTCCGCCCACGGCGAACAACGGCGCATCGTTGGCCTCGGTCAGGCGCACATCCTGCGCCTCCAGCCGCAGCGTAAACGGATTGAACGAGAGCGCGCCGATGCTGGCCTTGCGCTCCAGTTCAGTCTGGGCATACTTCGGAAGCTGGCTCTTGATCACACTGGGCACCAGCCAGAAGCCTGCCACCGCGTACACCCCGACCGCGCTTGCCGCGCCGATCGCCCATCGCTTCCATCGTATCGTCATACCTTGCCAACCTTTGCTTTTTTTATGTTACAGGCAACAGTATAATCGAATGATGAATGCGCAACTTGAACCCTTCCACGCCATTGCCATCAGCAAGCTGGCGCACGCCCTGAAAGCCCAGGGCCGATCGATCATCCACATGGAATTTGGCCAGCCGTCCACCGGCGCGCCGAAAACCGCCATCGCCAAGGCCCACGCCGTGCTCGACGCCGAAAGCATGGGCTATTGGGAAAGCGCGCCGCTCAAGGAACGCCTCGCGCGGTTTTATCAGGAACGCTATGGCGTGCAGGTGTCGGCCGACCAGTTCGTGCTGACCTGCGGCGCCTCGCCGGCGCTGGTGCTGGCGCTGAGCTCGATGTTCGCGCCGGGCGACCGCATCGCCATGGCGCGCCCCGGCTACGTGGCCTATCGCAACACGCTGAAAGCGCTGCACATGACGCCGGTGGAAATCGCCTGCGGCGCGGAGGTCGGCTTCCAGCTGACGGCCGCCGCGCTGGCCGCCGTCGAACCGGCGCCGCAAGGCGTCATCATCGCCAGCCCGGCCAACCCGACCGGCACCCTGATCAAGGCCGAAGAACTGCAAGCCATCGTCGACGTGTGCCGCACGCGCGGCATCCGCATCATCTCGGACGAGATCTACCACGGCCTGAGCTACGTGGAACCGGCGCAAACCATCCTCGCCTACGAACCGCAGGCCCAGGTGGTCAGCAGCTTCTCCAAGTATTTCAGCATGGCGGGCTGGCGCCTGGGCTGGCTGCTGGCGCCGCCTGACCACATCGAACGCGCGCAAGCCTACTGCGGCAACCTGTTCCTGACCGCGCCGTCGCTGAGCCAGCACGCCGGGCTGGCCGCCTTCGATGCGCTGGATGAGCTGGACGGCCACCTCAGCGTCTACCGCGAAAACCGCCGCCTGCTGCTGGCCGCGCTGCCGGAACTGGGCCTGACCACGGTGGCGCCGCCGGATGGCGCGTTCTACATCTACGCCAGCATCGCCCATCTGACCGACGACAGCCTGGGCTTCTGCAAGCGCCTGCTGGAAGATACGGGCATAGCCAGTGCGCCCGGCATCGATTTCGATCCGGTCGACGGCAAGCACTTCATCCGTTTCAGCTTTGCGGTGTCGACAGCGGAAATCGCCGAAGCGATCCGCCGCATGAAGCCGTGGTTTGCGGCACAGCCGCGCCGCTAGCTATTGCTCGGTCATGCCGCGCAGATTTTCAATATCGGCGACGGCATGGCGCCAGGCGATTTCCGGATCGTAGACCGGCGCCGATTGCAGGCCCAGCTGTATGTCCTTGAGCACTTTATTGCCGAGGGAGATCTTGTAGCGCAGCGCCGTGTATTCAACGTCGTAGGTTTTTTTCAACCCCTGGCTGCGCGTGTAAGTGTCGTGAGAGGCAGGCATATATCCTCCTTATTCAGAGCGTACGCCTAGCATAGCACTAACTCAAATCTCAGGCATTTTCGCAATCAGTTTGTCCAGCGTGATGGGATAGTCGCGCACCCGCACCCCGGTGGCGTGGTAGATGGCATTGGCCACCGCCGCCGCCACGCCACAGATGCCCAGCTCGCCCACGCCCTTGGCTTTCATCGGTGAAGAGACCGGGTCGGTTTCATCGAGAAAGATCACCTCCTGATGCGGAATGTCGGCATGCACCGGCACCTCGTAGCCGGCCAGGTCGTGATTGACGAAGAAGCCGGCACGCCGGTCCACCACCAGATCCTCCATCAAGGCCGCGCCCACCCCCATGGTCATGGCGCCGATCACCTGGCTGCGCGCCGACTTGGGATTGAGGATGCGCCCCGCCGCGCACACCGCCAGCATGCGGCGCACGCGCGTCTCGCCGGTGGCGGCATCGACGCCCACCTCAACGAAATGCGCGCCAAAGGTCGATTGCTGGAATTTCTTGTCGAGGTCGCCGTACTCCATCGCATCCTCGCCCACCAGCTCGCCATTGGCGGCGGCTTGCGTCAGCGGGAAACTGCGGCCCTCGGCCCGCACCTCGCCATGCGCGAACTCGGCCAGCACGGGGTCGAGGCCCAGCTTCTGCGCCGCCAGCTCGCGCAGCTTGACGCAGGCCGCGTACACCCCCGCCGTCGAACTATTGCCGCCCCACTGCCCGCCCGAGCCGGCCGAAATCGGAAAATCCGAATCGCCCAGCCTGACCACCACCTGCTTGAGCGGCACGCCCATCATCTCGGCCGCCGTCTGCGCGATGATGGTGTAGCTGCCGGTGCCGATGTCGGTCATGTCGGTTTCCACCGTGACCGTGCCCTGCGCATCCAGCCGCACCCGCGCGGCCGACTTCTGCACCAGATTGTTGCGGAAAGCCGAGGCCATGCCGATGCCGATCAGCCAGCGGCCGTCGCGCGTTTTGCCCGGCTGCGGATTGCGCTTGTCCCAGCCGAAGCGCTGCGCGCCCAGCCGCAAACAATCGACAAAGCGGCGCGTGGAAAACTTGCGGTCGCGCTGGGCCGGATCGACCGTGGTGTCGTTGATGATGCGGAAGGTGATCGGGTCCATCTTCAACTTTTCCGCCATTTCGTCGATGGCGATTTCCAGCGCCATCAGGCCCGGCGCCTCGCCCGGCGCGCGCATGGCGTTACCCTCGGGCAGATCGAGCACGGCCAGCCGCATTTTGGTCATGCGGTGCGGGCCGGCATACAACAGCTGGGTTTGCTGCACGGCGGTTTCCGGCTTGCCGTCCGGCAGATCGCCGGACCAGCTTTCATGCGCGATGGCGCTGATCTTGCCTTCGCGGCTGGCGCCGATGCGGATGCGCTGGATGGTGGCCGGACGGTGCGTGGTGTTGTTCATCATCAGTGGCCGCTGCAAGGCCACCTTGACCGGCCTGCCCGCGGCCTTCGCGCCCAGCGCCGCCAGCAAGGCCTCCGAACGCAGGAACAGCTTGCCGCCAAAACCGCCGCCGATGTAGGGCGAAACCAGGCGCACGTTTTCCGGCGGGATGCCCAGCGTCTTCGCCATGTCGCCCTTGCTCCAGTTGATCATTTGGTTGGAGGTCCACAGCGTCAGCTTGTCGCCCTGCCATGCCGCCAGCGAGGCGTGTGGCTCCATCATGGCGTGCGTCTGGTCGGGCGTGGTGTAGCTGGCGTCCAGCCGCACCGGCGCGGCGTTGAACGCGGTGTTGAAATCGCCGACCTGCTTGTCCTGGTTTTCCTTCTCCTTGGGCTGTTTGGCGGATTCCCTCGCCTTGGCCAGATCGTAGGCGCCCTGTTCCTTGCTGTACTGGACGCGCACCAGCTGCGCCGCCGCGCGCGCCTGCTCGAACGTTTCCGCCACCACCAGCGCTATCGCCTGATGATAGTGCTGAATCTCCGGCCCGCCCAGCAGCTTGGCGGTATTGAACTTGCCCTTGCCCAGCTTGCCCGCGCTGTCAGCCGTCACCACGGTGAGCACGCCGGGCGCGCGCCGGGCGTCGTTGATATCCATGGAGACGATGCGGCCCTTGGCGATGCCTGCGCCGACCACATAGCCGTAAGCCGCTTCACGCTCATACGCATAGGGCGCGGTGCCGGTGGTTTTGTATGGCCCGTCGATGCGGTCGGTCGCGTGGCCGATGACTTTCAGCTGATCGATGGGATTGGTGGTGGCAGGCGTGGTGAATTTCATCTCGTCAGCCTTTCTTTGCTTCGCTCAAAACGGAGACCAGGGCACGCTGCACCAGCGATACCTTGAACGCACTTTCCGCGCTGGGTTTGGCGCCCACCAGCAGGCGTTCGGCCACCGCTTGCGGGCCGTGCACCATGCTGGCATCGGCCGCCGGCGTACGCCACGGCTTGTGCGCCACGCCCCCCAGCGCCACGCGGCCGCTGCCGTCCGGCAGCACAATCGCCGCCACCGAAATCAAGGCGAAGGCATACGAGGAGCGGTCGCGCACCTTGCGATAGATGTGCACGCCGCCGGCCGGCCTCGGCAGAGTGACGGCGGTGATCAGCTCGCCTTGCGCCAGCGCGTGCTCGATGTGCGGCGTGTTGCCGGGCAGGCGGTGAAAGTCGGCGATGGGAATCGTGCGCGTGGCGCCGTCGGGCTTGACCGTTTCCACCGTCGCATCCAGCAACGCCATCGCCACCGCCATGTCGCTGGGATTGGTGGCGATGCAGGCCTCGCTGGCGCCGAGGATGGCGTGGTTGCGGCTGTAGCCGCCAATGGCAGAGCAGCCACTTCCCGGCTGACGCTTGTTGCAAGGCTGGTTAGTGTCGTAGAAGTATGGACAGCGCGTGCGTTGCAGCAGGTTGCCGCCGGTGGTGGCCTTGTTGCGCAACTGCGCCGAAGCGCCGGCCAGCAAGGCGCGCGACAGCACGGCGTAATCCTTGCGCACGCGCGCATCGGCAGCCAGATCGGTGTTGCGCACCAGCGCGCCGACGCGCAGGCCGCCGCCGGACGTGGCTTCGATCTTGTCGAGCGCGAGGCCGTTCACGTCGATCAGATGCTGTGGCGTTTCGATCTCCAGCTTCATGAGATCGAGCAGATTGGTGCCGCCGGCGATGAAGCGCGCGCCGGGCGTGCGCGCGGCGGCGGCAGCGGCTTCCGCGGGCGATTGCGCGCGCTGATAGGTGAAGGCCCTCATCCCGCCACCTCGATCATCGCATCGAGGATATTGGAGTACGCGCCACATCGACAGATATTGCCGCTCATGCGCTCGCGCAGTTCGGCGGCGTTGAGCAGCGGCCTGGCGTTGAGGTCGCCGGTGACGTGGCTGGGGATGCCTTGCTTGATTTCATCCAGCACTGCCACGGCGGAACAGATCTGCCCGGGCGTACAGTAGCCGCACTGGTAGCCGTCGTGCTTGATGAAGGCCGCCTGCATGGGATGCAGCTTGTCCGGCGTGCCCAGGCCTTCGATGGTGGTGACCTTGTCGCCGTCGTGCATGACGGCCAGCGTCAGGCAGGAATTGATGCGGCGCCCGTTCACCATCACCGTGCAGGCGCCGCACTGGCCGTGATCGCAGCCCTTCTTGGTGCCGGTGAGATGCAGATGTTCACGCAAAGCATCGAGCAGCGTGGTCCGCGTATCGAGTTCCAGCGCATGCTGCTTGCCGTTGACTTGCAAGGAGAGTTTGGCCGGGGTGGGCGGTGGCGTGGGCGGCTGCGCCTCGGCCACCAGAGGCATGGCCGTCGAGGTAGCCGACAGCGCGCCGGCAATCAACAAATTACGCCGAGAAACGTTAAGCTCATCCATACGCCACACCCTCCCGCCTTTTAGGTAGAGCCAAGTGTAAATGCGATACGGATTCAGGTTAAACACCATTGACCAAGGTCATTGCCAGCCTCGGTGACCAGTTCAAAATGGCCGGATGGAGACGCCCACCGAAAAAGCCTATGTTGATGCCAGGCTGGAAACCGTCATCGAGAAGGTGAACGGTGAAATCAGGGCACAACAAATCTCAAACAACGCCCGCTTCGACAAGCTTGAGCAAGCCTTGGCGTTCGGATTTCAATCAATGCGGGACGAGGTCAATCTCAAGCTTGCGCAGAACGAGGCGCAGCTCCAGAAAATTGCAAACGAGGTGACTAAAAGCCAGAGCGAGATAGTGAAAAGCCAGAGCGGCATTATCAAATGGGTAGTGGGCGCCATGTTCACCAGCTCAGCCCTCACGATCTCGACCGTGTCCTTCCTGCTGAGCCAATCCGCGCCCAGGAATAACGCTCCCATCGTCATCTATGCGCAACCAACACCACCGGCAGCGCCCGCGAAAGCGCAGCCATGAAGCACCTTCGTCCGTGCCGCCATCACGCTCATGTCAGCCATGCGTCGATCAAGGCCCGGCCCGCCAGGCCCAGTTCGGCGCCGTGACGTTGCGTGTCTTCGCGCAAGCGGTGCAGATCGACACCGGCCTGCTGCAACTCCACCGCGTGGCCGGTCAGCCACTGCTCCAGCGCCGCCGGGTCAAATTCGGCGTGGAACTGAATCCCCAGCGCATGGTCGCCGACCAGGAAAGCCTGGCACGGCGTGCCCTGCGTCCAGGCGATCGACGGTATCCCTTCCGGCAGGCGGATGTTATCGCCATGCCAGTGCAGCACCGGCACGCCACGCAGATGCGCGAGCGGCCCCGCATACTCGCACACCTCCACCGGCGACCAGCCGATCTCCTTGCCGGCCGCACGGCCCTGCACCTCGCCGCCCAGCGCCACCGCCATCAACTGCGCGCCCAGGCAAACGCCCAGCGTCGGCTTTTTCAACTGCAAGCGCAGCTTGATACCGGCAATCTCGTCGGCCAGCCATGGATACAGGCTGGCGTCATTCACGCCGACCGGTCCGCCCAGCACCACCACCAGATCGGCCTGGCACCACTGCGCCGCCGTCAGCGGCGTGCCGGCATGCTGATACCGGATGTGATAGCCGCGCGCCTCCAGCGGCGCGGCAAACGTCCCCAAATCCTCAAACCCGACATGATAAAGCGCGATGCAGTTCATAAATCACCATAAGTAGGAGTCCTAATTAACTACATCATACTTCAAAACTGGCGCCGCTGCCACGCAGCAGCGCCGGGGGCACAGTGATTACTTGGTCATCTCGGTCTGAAGCGCGGCAATGATGGTTTCGGCATACGCTTTCGGGAACGCGACGATGGCATCTTCTTCCCCGCCAAAGCCCTGCTGGCGGATCACGATTTCGCCGCGCACATTGGTGTAGATCGCAATCGCATCGACCTGCTGCACCACGATGCTCTTTTGCTTTTCCGGATTCCAATCCCAATCGTTTGCCATCATGCCCTCTCAAAAGTGTTGAGTAAGCATGATACCTTGATCGGAGGAAGCGGAAAAGCGCTTGACCTTTTACCTACCAGAAGGTAGGCTACTCGCATGGGAAAATTATCCACCACCTCAGAAGACATCCTGGCCTGCGCGCACAAGCTCATTATTGCTGGCGGCTACAACGGCTTCAGTTACGCTGACATCGCAGATGTGGTCGGCATTCGCAAGGCCAGCATTCACCACCACTTCCCCAGCAAGGCCGATCTGGCGACGGTACTGGTCAGGCGTTATCGCGAGTCGGCGGAAAACGGCATCAAAAACCTGGAACATGGCATTCCCCATCCGATGGACCAACTGCGTGCCTACGTCCAGTACTGGGAAACCTGCATCACCGACGCCAGCGCGCCGTTCTGTGTTTGCGCTTTGCTGGCCAGCGAACTGCCTATCCTGCCGGATGAAGTGGCGCAGGAAATCCGTGCCTATTTCAGCTTCCTGTCGGGATGGCTGACCTCGGTGCTGGAACGCGGCGTGCAGCGCGGTGTCATCACGCTGCGCGACTCAGCGCGGGTTGAAGCGGAAGCGTTCATGGCCACCGTTCATGGCGCCATGCTGTCGGCGCGGGCTTACGGCAATGCCGGCATCTTTGGCGTCATCATGGCGCCGCAACTGAAACGTCTCTCGGCCAAAAGCTGAGATTTTTTTAACCGCAAAACCTACCAATTAGTAGGTAGGTATTTTAAGGACGATATCATGACCCATCCTCTCGCCGCCAACGAAAGCTGGCTGAAGAAATACTACTTTGCCCGCGCGGCCTTTTCCTTCGCCTGGCTAGCCGCCGCGGTGACGGTGGCGGCACATTCCAGCGGCATCGCCGCGGCGCTGCTGGTCTGCTATCCGCTCTGGGATGCGCTCGCCAATCTGGTCGACGCCACGCGCAGCGGTGGCCTGGCCAGCAATCGGCCGCAAGCGATCAACGTTCTCGTCAGTCTGGGAATTGCAGTGGCTGTACTGATTGCCCTGCCCGCGATGCACCACGTGTTGGGCGTGTTCGGCTTCTGGGCCATCCTGTCCGGCCTGCTGCAACTGAGCGCGGGCCTGCGCCGCCGAAAACAGTACGGCGCCCAATGGGCGATGATGCTGAGCGGAGCGCAATCGGCTCTGGCAGGCGCCGTCTTCGTTTTCCAGGCGCAGGCGCCTGCCGTGCCATCCATCGCCACCGTCGCCGGCTACGCTGGCTTCGGCGGATTTTACTTCCTGGTGTCAGCAATATCGCTGAGTATCGCGGCGTGGCGGCAGCCGGCCGGGCATCTATAAAGCGGTAACGATGGACCGGCCATCGAGACCGGGCGCGTAATAGCGCTGGCCCTCAGGCGTGGCAACCAACTGCCGGGTCGAACGATGCAGCCGCCGCGTGTCCAGCGCCTTTCCAGCGAGGCGATGTGGCGACTGACGTTGGGCTGGCCGATACCCTGCTCGCCCATCTGGCGTCGCTGATTCCGATGGGCCGGATTGGACGGCGGGCTGCGCCAGATTTAACCTCGCGCACGATTGCAAAAAAACAAGAAGTTATTGTAGCATTGACTTTTCGTCACTACTCATTCTCGATAAACATGACACTTTCCTACGATCCAAACCGTCTGCTCGATGAGCTACAGTGCCGGCTAAATGCAAAAAATGATGCGGCGCTGGCGCGCGCGCTGGAAGTGCAGCCACCGCTACTCAGCAAGATTCGCCATCGCCGCATGCCTGTAGGTAGCGGACTGCTGCTGAGAGCGCACGAGGCCACCGGCCTCAGCATCAGAACGCTACAGGACCTGCTCGGCGATCGGCGCAGAAAATATCGCATCTCGGAGACCGATGGAAAGCCAGACAAGATGGCCGGGCGCACAGCAATTCGCACGGGGGCGGAGCTCCGTGACGGAATGCTCCGGTAGGCACAATAAAAACCCGCTATTGGCGGTTTTTTTATGGCGGCAGCGGTGAGATTCGAACTCACCGAGCGAAGTGTCAGCTCCGAGCGAAGTGTCAGCTCTGTCATTTGGACACGTACACGCAACGTTTGAGGAAGATCAAAGCGATAAGCGGATGCCTTGCTTGGGCTACGAGCCGGAATTCAGGACACGGGCTGAGCCGTTGACGGATGATTAGGTGAGGAACGCGCGCCCTCGGCGCGCGAGGCTGCCGCACAGCGGCAGCAGTCGGGCGATTCGGAGCGGGATGGCCCGGTAGGGCCATGCCCTTCGAATCTCACACGCAAGGCCCGCAGGGGCCTTGCTCGTTTCCGCCAAGAAATAAATAAAAAACCGCCTCATGGGCGGTTTGTTCATTTATTTCCTGACGAAAACGGTGTAATGCATATAGCTAGAATTCATGCGGGTTTTAAGCCTTCGCGACAGATCCATACCTACTTTCGTACCCACATACCGAAATTGACTTCAACTCGCCGCCTTCGGCCGCTCAGATTCGGTTTTCTCAAAAACCCGGCATAGCTTGCCCCGCTGGCACATATGGTAGTCCTTCGCCGATAGGGATGATTTCTCGGATACCTTCTCCCATGTACTCAACCATGAAATCCGTAAGCCGTTGTTGATGTTTATCAATTAACAACGCAGGTTGCAAGGGTGGCTTTGTGCTCAAAAGCAAAGGATGAGCATACGGCCAGACTGTGCGCATGCCCCACCTATACCCCTTGGCCGCAACGGTATAGGGATCAAGCTCAGGTAATGATACTACCTGGATCAAAAACATTCCTAGGTGTATTGTTGTAGCCTGAAATTTCCCGACTTCTGTCACATAGCTGCGATGTGCCTTCGATCTTGACGGAATTGCTTGAGGCGCTAGACCTATCCAAATCGCAACAGTACTAGGAATTGCTCTATTTTCCTTAAATGCTTTTCGCTCCTCCGCAGTGAAGTCCACAGTAAGTGGATGGTCAAATTCGAACACCATCGTTGTCATTAGTGCCCATTCAGCTATCAATCTGATATTTGAGCCGAAGTCAGGCCAACCGCCGAGCAATGCCTCAGTGATTAATCCCTTGCTTCGTTTTTGAAGCACAGACATCCAATTATTATTGCACTGCGCGCAGACCACTCTAAGTTTGCTGGAACCAGGATGACCAGAAACCGTTTTGGTCCTAACGTAAGAGTCTCCCGGCCCCTCCGTCAAATGGTTCGGAAACCATGTCGTCTTATGCTTGTGGTTGATATAGCCTGGCTCCAAGGGCAATGGGCCTTCCATCCATTCCGCGTACTTGTGCTCTCGCGTAAGCTCGCCATACTTTCCGCAAAAAATACAGTTACTATGCGAAGCCTTGTACCCCTTCTGGCGCCCTACTTTTTCTCCGCTCTCCACGCCGCTCTCCTCTTTGTGGGCAAATCGACTGGTTTTATCTTCGGACATAGTTTCCGTCCCCGGATGTATAACATACATCCTAGCTCTTTGAATCGCCCCGGGTTTGAAGGAGGCTCCAACATTTGAGAAAATGGAGCCACCATGAAAAAATCAGTCCGATATTCCCCCGAAGTGATGGAGCGCGCCGTGCGCATGGTCCAGGAGGCCGGCAGCGA
>NZ_WNKY01000044.1 GCF_009720825.1 Duganella radicis
GGCGACGCCAGCGGCAGGCGAAGCGGCGGCGGCGGCGCCAGCGGTGGCGGCGGCGTTGGCGTCGGCGGCCAGCGTGGCGGAGCGGGCGTCGGCTTCGGCCTGGGCGGCTTCGCTCAGGCAGGAGGACAGGATGTCTTCCGCGTCCTGCGCGCGCAGCAGTTCGGCCACTTGCGCGCCCAGCGCTTCGGCGTCGGCGGCCGCGCCGCGTACTTCGGCGCTGGCAATGCGCTGGCCGTCCGGCGTGGCGACCATGGCGCGCAGGTGCATGTCGGCGCCGTCCACGGTGGCAAACGCCGCCAGCGGCACCTGGCAGCTGCCGCCAAACACCTTGGAGACTTTGCGCTCCGCCGTCACCGCCTGCGCGGTCGGCAGGTCGTTCAGCGGCGCCAGGATGGCCATCAGGTCGATGCCGTCATTGCGCTCGGCGATCTCGATCGCCATCGCGCCCTGCCCCGCGGCCGGCAGGCTGTCGGCCGGGTCCAGCAAGGCGCGAATGCGCTGCGGCAGGCCCAATCGTTTCAGGCCGGCGGCCGCCAGGATGATGGCGGCATAATCGCCACGGTCCAGTTTGCCCAAACGTGTATCCAGATTACCACGCAGCGGCTTGATAATCAGATGCGGGTAGCGCGCCGCGATCAGGGCCTGACGGCGCAGGCTGCTGGTCCCCACCACCGCCCCCGCCGGCAACTCGGCCAGCGAAGCATAATCATTGGACACAAAGGCGTCGCGCGGATCTTCCCGCTCCAGTACAGCCGCCAGGGCAAACCCCTCGGGCAATTCCATCGGCACATCCTTGAGCGAATGCACCGCCAGATCGGCGCGGCCCTCGGCCATGGCCACTTCAAGTTCTTTAACAAACAGGCCTTTTCCACCCACCTTGGACAGTGTGCGATCCAGAATTTGATCGCCTCGGGTCGTCATTCCGACAATTTTGACATCGCACTGAGGATATAATATTGCCAAGCGATCGCGCACGTGCTCGGCTTGCCACATGGCCAGCCGCGACTCGCGCGAGGCGATGACCAATCTGGACGGGGGATTCTGTACCACTTCGGATGTTTTCAAAACCAGTTCTTTCGCTGTAGCTGACGCTAACCGGCGCAAGCCAGTACCACGCGCGTGTTTAAGATCACAAATTTTAGCACGCTCACCTTCTCGCAGAACCGGGTCACAAGCCCATGCACCGACATTTATCTCTTTGTGGCTTAACACATGGCAAACCAATCTAGTGCAACGCATCTCACTGCTGAACAACCGGGCGTAGACAAGGACGCACCACTCAAAGAAGACATTCGCTTATTAGGTCGCCTGCTGGGCGACGTACTGCGCGACCAGGAAGGCGAGGAAGTGTACGCCGTGGTCGAGACCATCCGGCAAACCGCCGTGCGCTTCCGCCGCGAAGCCGACGCCGGCGCCGCCAAGGAATTGGACGGCATGCTGAAAATCCTCACCAAGGAACAGACCATTTCCGTGGTGCGCGCATTTTCCTACTTCTCGCACCTGGCCAATATCGCCGAGGACCAGCACCACATTCGCCGCCGCCGCGCCCACCTGCTGGCCGGCTCGAATCCGCAGCAAGGCAGCGTCAACTTCGCGCTGTGCAAGCTCAAGGAAGCCGGCGTCAAGCAAGACACGGTCTCGACCTTCTTCCAGGAAGCCCTGATTTCGCCGGTGCTGACCGCCCACCCGACCGAGGTGCAGCGCAAATCCATCCTCGATGCCGAGCACGATATCGCGCGCCTGCTGGCCGAGCGCGACCTGCCGCTGACGCCGAAGGAACGCGCCGCCAACCTGCACCTGTTGCGCGCGCGCATCGCCACCCTGTGGCAGACCCGCATGCTGCGCTACTCCAAGCTGACCGTGGCCGACGAGATCGAGAACGCCCTGTCCTACTACCGCATCACCTTCCTGCGCGAACTGCCGGGGTTGTACGATGACATCGAACAGGACATCGCCCACCACTACGGCGAAAGCACCCAGATCAATGCGCCCTACGTGCAGATGGGCAGCTGGATCGGCGGCGACCGCGACGGCAATCCGAACGTGAACGGCAACACCATGTCGCACGCGCTGACCCGCCAGGCCACCACCATCCTCGACTTTTACCTGGAGGAAGCGCACACGCTGGGCGCCGAACTGTCGATCTCGACCCTGATGATCGCCTGCTCGCCCGCGCTGCAAGCGCTGGCCGACCAGTCGCCGGACACCTCCGACCACCGCGCCGACGAGCCGTACCGCCGCGCCCTGATCGGCATCTACGCCCGCCTGGCCTCGACCGCGCGCGCCCTGGGCGCCACCAACATCCTGCGCAAGGAAGTCGGCCACGCCGAGCCGTACGCCGACGCGGCCGCCTTCTCGGCCGACCTGCAAGTGCTGATCGACTCGCTCAACGCCCACCACGGCGGCGTGCTGGTGCAGCCGCGCCTGGCCACGCTGAAACGCGCGGCCGACATCTTCGGCTTCCACCTGGCCTCGCTGGACATGCGCCAGTCGTCCGACATCCACGAGCGCGTGCTGGCCGAACTGTTCGCCAAGTCCGGCGTGCTGGCCGATTACGCCGCGCTGGACGAGGACGCCAAGGTCAAGCTGCTGCTGAACGAACTGGCCCAGCCACGCCTGCTGAATTCGCCGTACATCCAGTACTCGGCCGAGACCGTGTCGGAACTGGGCGTGCTGCGCGCGGCGCGCGAGATCCGCGCCCGCTACGGCGCCCGCGCCATCCGCAACTACATCATTTCGCACACCGAGACCGTGTCCGACCTGCTGGAGGTGCTGCTGCTGCAAAAAGAGCTGGGCCTGCTGCGCATCGCTGAAAAAGAGCTGGACCTGATGGTGATCCCGCTGTTCGAGACCATCCCCGACCTGCAACGCGCGGCCGGCATCATGGAAGCCGTGATGGCGATCCCGCTGGTGAAGGAACTGATCGCCAAGCAGGGCCAGATCCAGGAAGTCATGCTGGGCTACTCGGACTCCAACAAGGACGGCGGCTTCCTGACCTCCAACTGGGAGCTGTACAAGGCCGAGACCCATCTGGTCAAAGTGTTCGAGAAAGCCGGCGTCAAGCTGCGCCTGTTCCACGGCCGCGGCGGCACGGTCGGCCGCGGCGGCGGCCCGTCGTACGAAGCGATTCTGGCGCAACCGCACGGCACCGTGAACGGCCAGATCCGCCTGACCGAGCAGGGCGAGATCATCGCGTCGAAGTTCTCCAACAAGGACATCGGCCGCCGCAACCTGGAACTGCTGGTGGCCGCCACGCTGGAAGCCAGCCTGATGCCGCAGTCGGAAGACCAGGCGCACCAGAAGCAGCTGCGCGGCTTCGAGGCTGTGATGGCCGAGATTTCCGACCGCGCCTACAAGGCCTACCGCAACCTGGTCTATGAAACCCCGGGCTTCACCGACTACTTCTTTGCCGCCACGCCGATCGCCGAGATCGCCGAGCTGAACCTCGGTTCGCGCCCGGCCTCGCGCAAGTCGACCAAGCGCATCGAGGACTTGCGCGCGATTCCATGGGGCTTCTCGTGGGGCCAGTGCCGCCTGCTGCTGCCGGGCTGGTACGGTTTCGCCAGCGCCATCGGCGGCTGGATCGCCGACGGCGACAAGGCCGAGCGCCTGGCGCAGCTGCAAGCCATGTTCCAGCACTGGCCGCTGTTCGCCACCCTGCTGTCCAACATGGACATGGTGCTGGCCAAGACCGACCTGGCGATCGCCTCGCGCTACGCCGAGCTGGTGCAGGACAAGGAGCTGCGCGAGCGCATCTTCAAGCGCATCACCGAAGAGCACGCGAACACGCTGGCGATCCTGCAAAGCATCACCGGCGCCACCGAGCGCCTGGCTGGCAACCCGCTGCTGGCGCGTTCGATCCAGAACCGCTTCGCCTACCTCGACCCGCTCAACCACTTGCAGGTTGAGCTGATCAAGCGCCACCGCGCGCTGTCGAGCGAAAGCAAGGCGGACGAGCGCGTCCACCGCGGCATCCACCTGTCGATCAACGGTGTCGCGGCCGGCCTGCGCAACACCGGCTAAGCGCCCCTCCGCTCAGCCCCGCAACGCCCCGCTCGCCGGGGCGTTGTTATTTTTATGGCAAAACAATCAAGATTGGTATTAAAATGGGCCATGACCCATGCCTATGCCCATCTCAGCAGCATACTGCCGTCGATGCCGCAGGCGGTGTTCGTCAAGGATGCGCATTCCCGCATCGTCATGATGAACGCGGCCTGCGAGGCGCTGTGGGGGGTGCGCTTTGAAGACGTGGCCGGCACCGACGGCGGCGGCCAGGTACGGCCCGAAGAACTGAGCGCCTATCAGGCGCGCGACCGCCGCGCCTTCGATACCGGCGAAGTGGTGGTGGTGGAAGAACCCTTGTCGCCCACCGGGCTGAACGAGACGCGCTGGCTGCTGACTCACAAGCGGGCACTCTACGACGCCGAGGGCAAACCCTATCTGCTGATCGGCAGCTGCATCGACATCACCGAACGCAAGCGCAAGGAAGCGGCGCTGGAGACCACCTTGCGGCAGACGCGCGAGATTGCCGGACACCAGCTCAGCGCCATGGAAGGCCATCGCCGCCGGCTGGCACTGGAGGCACAGGACCATCTGGCGCAAAACCTGGCCGCGCTCAAGCTGGACATCACCATGCTGCATGCGCGCACCGCCAGCCGGCAGCCGCTGCTGCACGAGCGGGCGGCACAGGCCTTGGCCACGCTCGACGACAGCATCGACGCGGTGCGCGAGATCATCAACCAACTGCATCCGGCCACGCTGGAGCTGGGCTTGTCGGCCGCGATCGAGTGGCAGTTGCAGCAGTTGGAAAAACGCCACGGGCTGGACTGCCGCCTGCTGGTACGGCGCGACGGCGCGGTGCTCAGCACGGAATATGCCTCGGCGCTGTTCCATGTGGTGCGCACGGGCCTGAATTATGTCTGCGCCGCCGCCAGTTGCGTGCAGGTTGAACTCAATTTGCAAAGCGAACATCTGGCCATCGTCGTGCAGAGCGACCGTCCGCCGCGCACGCCCAGCGCTGAAGAAGCCTTGACGCTGCAAGCCATGCAGGAGCGCCTGGGTGCCCTTGGCGGCGTGCTGCACATCACGCCGCGCAGCCTGCACATCAGCGTGGCGACCTGACCGGCAGCCAGGCCGGCTTGTTTTCAACAAACAGTTCACGCGCCACTGCACCGGCGTATTCCGGCTCCATGGTGCCGAGGGTGATGGCGATCCGGTCCGGCGTTTCAGTGCTGCGCCAGAACAGCGTCGAGCCGCACACGCGGCAGAAGCCGCGGCGGCCGTGATCGGACGAGGCGTATTCGGTAATCAGATCCCCGCCCTGCTCAACCGTGAGGCCGGCGCTGGCGACGTTGGCGTAAGTCCCTGCCGCCGCGCCGTGCTGCTTCTGGCACATGGTGCAGTAGCAATGGCTGGCGTGCGACACCGGCAGCGCCGCGCGATAGCGCACGCCGCCGCACAGGCAACCGCCGTGCAGATAGTCCATCTCGTTCTCCTTTATGTGCGCCAGCGCATAGACGGGCTGGCACGGCAAGACTCTAATCGCAGACTCACTTCTGTGCGAGGACATCATGAGCACGCTGATCCCGGCGGCCGAACTGGCCGCAAGCAACAGCCATCCTTATCCCAATGATAGCGCGGAATACCGCGCGGCCCGCGTCGCCTTGCTGACCGAAGAAATCGAACTGCGCCGCCATATTGAACGCGTGGCCGAGCAGCGCCGCAAGCTGCCGCCGGGCGGCGCGGCGCCAGACTACGATTTCGTCGACGCCAACGGCAAGACCGTCAAGCTGGCCGATATGTTCGGCCGGCACGACACGCTGGTCACGTATTTCTGGATGTACGGCCCGCAGCGCGAACGGCCCTGCCCGATGTGCACGGCCTTTCTCGGCGCGCTCGACACGCCCTCGCGCGACCTGACGCAGCGCATCGCGTTTGCCGTCATCGGCCGTTCGCCGGTGTCGCGCCAGCTGGCCTTTGCACGCGAGCGCGGCTGGCGCAACCTCACGTTCTATCAATGCGTCGGTGACGCCTTCCCGCACGACTATCGCGGCCTGGCGCCGGACGGCAGCGAGTGGCCGGCGCTCGATGTGTGGATCAAGCCGGACGGCAAGGTCCATCACTTCTGGGCAAGCGAACTGGGCGGCACGCAAGATCCGGGACAGGACCCGCGCGGCGCGCCCGACCCCACGCCGCTGTGGAATATCCTCGACCTGACGCCCGGCGGGCGCGGCACGGACTGGTATCCCAAGCTGTCTTACTGATAGGCGACAAAACGGCCGGACAGGTGCAGCATGGCCATGAACTGCAGCAGCCCGTCGTAGTAGCGCCACTTGCCCCTGGGCGGCGCCAGGTTCCACAGATCCGCGACGAAGCGCGCCGGCGGCGGGCCGTCCAGCGCCAGCGTGGCGACGGCGTTGCAGGCGATCAGGCCGCTGGAGCTTGCACGGTCCAGCACGGTGCCGTCGATGGCGTACTGGGCCGGATACGGGCCGTCGCCCTGCCGCTGGAAAAAGCCCAGCAGGCGGGCGCTCAGTTCGGCCGCCCACGGATTGCGGCCCCACCACGCCTGGTCCACCGACCAGTTCACCGCCGTGCGGAAGGCATCGAAACGGAAATCGCCATGGCCTTCCTGGCGGCGCGGCCGACCGTCGAACTCGGCGTATTCCGGCGTGAGACCGGTCTGCGGATGGGCCGCCAGCTGGAAGTAATGGCGGCTGGTTTCCGCGATCTTGCGCCATCGCGCGCGGTCCGCCGCGCCGCCGCGCCGCGCCCACAGTTCGTAGAACGCCGGCAGATGGTAGGAAGGATCGGTAAATTCCGCCGCGCCGCCGATCGGCACAAACACCACCTGGTCGGCGCCGACCGGGAAGATCGACCGCACCTCGCCGACCACGCCGCCGTTCATCGCTTCCTTGTGCAGCATGGCGGCCAGCAGCTCGTCGGCCTGGCGGCCGTAGTCGTAAATCCCCTCGCCGTCGCCCCAGCGGGCCGAGGCCATCAGCAAGGCGGTGGCGGTGTATTCCTCGCCGTCGGAAGCCGGCGCCGCGTCGCCCGCGCATCCCGGCGGGCGGCATTGCCAGCGGAAGTAGCCGCGGCGCGGCCCGTCCTGGTAGCGCATATGGGTGCGCATCCAGTTCCACAACGCATCGAACTCGCGCTGGCGGTTCATCTGCACGGCGATCATCAAGCCATAGGACATGCCCTCGCTGCGCACGTCGTCGTTGCCGATATCCTTGATGTAGGCCGACGGGCCGTCGGCCGTGGGCGCGGCGGGATAATAAATGCGGCTGTCGGCGTCGCCCTCGAACAGCGACCGCCAATAGCCGTCGATCTTGGCGTCGATCATTCTCTCGGTCAGGGCCGGCCGCCACTCCCGGAACACGTTGCGGTATTGCCCGGTGACGGCGCTCGCCGCCTGCGCCCCGCCGGCCACGCCCAACAACCACACCAACCAACACACCAACCACCGGTCCCGATAGCGTTTCATGCCCCGCACACGATTAGTTAAACCAATGAACTAATATTCTAGTGCAAAAAAAGGGAGGCGCGCAGCCTCCCTTGCCTCGTTCCCGCCCGGGATCAGTTCTGGGTCAGGAAAGTTTTCAGCTTGTCCGAACGCGATGGCTGGCGCAGCTTGCTCATCGCCTTGGCCTCGATCTGGCGGATGCGCTCGCGGGTCACGTCGAACTGCTTGCCCACCTCTTCCAGCGTGTGGTCGTTCGACATTTCCACGCCGTAGCGCATGCGCAGCACCTTGGCTTCGCGCGGGGTCAGCGAATCCAGCACTTCCTTGATGACGTTGCGCATCGAGGCGTGCAGCGCGGCATCCAGCGGCGCCAGCGTGGTGTTGTCTTCGATGAAGTCGCCCAGCTGCGAATCGCCATCCTCGCCCATCGGCGTTTCCATGGAAATCGGCTCCTTGGCGATCTTCATGATTTCGCGGACTTTGTTCTCCGGCATTTCCATCTTCACCGCCAGCGTGGCCAGGTCCGGCTCGCTGCCGGTTTCCTGCATGATCTGGCGCGAGATGCGGTTCATCTTGTTGATGGTCTCGATCATGTGCACCGGCACGCGGATGGTACGGGCCATGTCGGCGATCGAACGGGTGATGGCCTGACGAATCCACCACGTCGCATAGGTCGAGAACTTGTAGCCGCGACGGTATTCGAACTTGTCCACCGCCTTCAGCAGGCCGATATTGCCTTCCTGGATCAGATCCAGGAATTGCAGGCCGCGGTTGATGTACTTCTTGGCGATCGAGATCACCAGACGCAAGTTGGCCACGGTCATTTCGCGCTTGGCCTGGCGGGCACGTTTTTCACCGGCCGCCATCTGCTTGTTAATCTTGCGCAGGTCGGCCAGCGGCAGCGCCACGCGCGCTTGCAGGTCGATCATCTTGCGTTGCAGCTCTTTCACGGCCGGCACGTTACGCCCCAGCACGGTGCTGTACGGGTAGCCGGCATCGACTTCGCCATCCACCCAGTCCAGATCCGTCTCGTTGCCCGGGAACACCTTGATGAAGTGGGCGCGCGGCATGCCGCAGCGGTTCACGCACAGGTCCAGCACGGCGCGCTCGATCGAACGTACTTCCTCCATCTGGCCGCGCAGGGTGTCGCACAGCTTCTCGACCACTTTGGCGGTGAAGCGGATGCCCAGCAGCTCGGCCGAAATGGCTTCCTGTGCCGTCACGTAGGCCTTGGAGCCGTAGCCGCCGCTGGCCTTGCGCATTTTGTCGTACTGGGCCGAGATGAAGGCGAATTTTTCCAGCGCGGCGGTCTTCAGCTGCGCCAGTTGTTCGGTCGAGTAGCCGGCCGCGCCGCCGCCGACGTCGCCGTCTTCTTCCTCGACTTCTTCCTCGTCCTCGTCCTCGTCGTCCGAGGCGGCGCTGACCACGGCTGGCGCCGGCGCGCTTTCGTTCGGATCGACAAAGCCGTCGACCACGTCGTCCACCTTCATTTCATCGGACTCGATCTTGCCGGCCAGCGCGATGATTTCGGCGATGGTGGTCGGGCAGGCGGAAATCGCCTGGATCATGTCCTTCAGGCCTTCTTCGATGCGCTTGGCGATCTCGATCTCGCCTTCGCGCGTCAGCAGCGCCACGGCGCCCATTTCACGCATGTACATGCGGACCGGGTCGGTGGTGCGGCCGAAGTCGGAATCCACGGTCGACAGCGCGGTGGCAGCGGCGGCCTCCACTTCGTCGTCCGAGGTCACGGTGGCGACGTTATCGCTCAGCAGCAGCGCTTCCGCGTCCGGGGCGCGCTCGTAGATGGCGATGCCCATGTCGTTGAAGGTGGCGATGATGCCTTCGATCGCTTCCGGATCGATGATGTTTTCCGGCAGCTGGTCGTTGATTTCCGCGTAGGTCAGGAAGCCGCGCTCGCGGCCCTTGTTGATCAGGTTCTTGATCTGGGTGCGGCGTTTTTCCAGCTCCTCGGCCGAGGCTTTCGGGTCCAGGCCCAGCAGGTCGGCGCCGCCCTTGGCCTTGCGTTCGCGGGCCTTGGACACGGCCTTCAGTTCGGCGCGCTCCACCGCGTTCAGCGCGGCGATCTCGTCGTTTTCCGGGGTGAATTCGGATGGCTTGCGGCCGCGCCGGCCCGGCACTTTCACGCCCGGCAACTGGTAGCCGGAGGTGTCGATCGAGGCCAGGGTGGCGGCGTCGGTCACCTGGTTGACGGCCGGGGCGGCGTTGGAACCGGCCACCGGCGCCGCCTCCACCTTGGCCTTGACCAGCTTGGACTTCGGCGTGGCCTTGACCACCACGGCCGGCGCCTCGCCTTCGGCGGCGGCGCTCTTGCGCGGCACTTTGACGGCCTTGACCGGCTCGTCGGCCTCGGCCAGCACCGGCTCTTCCATCTCGACAGCCGCGCTCAGACGGGTTTTCTTTTTGACAACCGTCACTTTGCTCGCTGCCTCTTCATTATCGATCACATAAGATAGAGTCGTCTTCGGCACCACCAGCGGAGCGGCGCTGGCACGGGTAGGCTTCTTGACGGACAACGTTAAAGTTTTCGGTTTTGTCATTAAAAATCTCTCAATGCGTACACGCCAAAAATTGCAAAAAAGCTAGCCCCGCGCCGACCATGGAGGTGCGCCTGGGTGGAAATGTTGTAATTTAGCTGACGATTATCTGCGGAATAAAAAAAGCCCGCTTCCAGCCACGGGCTTGTTTCTCTTTTCAGGGAAGATCGCACGGTGTTGCGTTAGTGCGTCGAGCATTATACACGTTTTGGGCCGCCAACGCACGTCTTTGCGCGCTCCTAAGTCCTTCCTAAGCATGATCAATTGAACACAATGGCCTAAAAGGCACTGCATTCCGCTGGCCCGCATGATATGCTGACGGCTGTTGCTTAACCTATGAAGTCGATGAACACTAGTCTTACCCCACAGCCACCGGTCACCGAGCCAGACACCGCTGCCTCCACCCCGGCGCCTGCTGCCGCCCAATCCCCGCGCAGCCTGCTGAAACAATTGCAAACCCAATTCCCGGCCTTCCGTGATTTCCTGCCGCTGTCGATCGGCATCGACAAACAGCTGCTGGCCGTCATGCCGGACCTGGACCGCAAAACCATGCGTACCGCGCTGGGCATCCACACCGGATCGCTGCGTTATCTGAAAGTCATGGAAAAAGCCAAGGTGCGCCATGACCTCGACGGCAAGCCGGGCGCCGAAGTGACCGACACCCACCGCGCCCACGCCACCCAGGTGCTGCAAGAGCGTTACAAGAAGGAAGCCGAGCGCAAGAAGGCCGAGCGCGAAGCCAAGGCCGCCGAGGAAGCCGCGCGCGTGCGCGCCGACAAGCTGAACCAGCTGGCCGCCAAGTTCTCCAAAAAGGGCTGAGTTGGACCGCCCAGTCGTGGCCGGCGTGGCGGCGGAGGACGATCTGCCGCCCTACATCGGCATCAGCCTGGCCGATGTGCAGATGGTGGTCACGCCGGAACAGGCGCTGGCGGCGCGCGATGCGCTGCGGATCTGCGACGCCATTGGTTTCGATACCGAATCCAAGCCCACCTTCACCAAGGGCGAGACCTCGACCGGTCCGCACCTGATTCAATTCTCCACCGATAACAAGGCTTACCTGCTCCAGATCGGCGACAGCACCGAGCCGCATCTCCGCGCCATGCTGCTGGCCGTCCTGGAGTCGCCGCTGCCGCTCAAGATTGGCTTTGGGCTGTCGGACGACGTCAAGCGCATGCATGCCAAGCTGGATATCCGCTGCGCCGGCGTGGTCGACATGTCGGTGGTGCTGCGCACGCCGGGCCAGCGCAACGATCTCGGCGCCAGGACGGCGGTGGCCAAGTTCTTCGGCCTCAAGCTGCAAAAGTCCAAGAAGATTTCCACCACCAACTGGGCCTTGCCGCGTCTGAACGAAAAGCAGATTCTGTATGCGGCCGATGATGCCCAGGTGGCGCTGCGCGTCTACCGCCACTGGATCGGGCTGGGGAACAAGCTGCCGCCGATCAAGCCGTTCAAACTGCCGAAACCGGCGAAAACCGGGTTATCCTAGTCAGGCGGCCGACATGCGCCGCCTGAACGAGGAGTCGTATGCCGATTTTTGCCGCATTCAGTCTTGCCGCCGCGTTGAGCGCAGCGCCAGCCGCCGCGACCGCGCCGGATACGCTGGAACAGCGTGTTGCCGCCTGCCTCGCCTGTCATAGCGTGAAAGAGCGCGGCGACGCTTACTTCCCCCGCATCGCCGGCAAGCCGTTCGGCTACCTGTACAACCAGCTGCGCAATTTCCGCGATGGCCGCCGCCATTATCCGATGATGACTTACATGGTGACGCAGCTGCCGGATGCCTATCTGCGCGAGATTGCCGATTACTTCGCGGCCCGGCATCCGCCCTACGCGGCGGCGGCGGCGGGCAGCGGCGGCAGCGCCAGCGCCGCCCAACTGGCGCGCGGCGAGACGCTGGTGCGGCAAGGCGACGCCGGCAAGCAGATCCCGGCCTGCGTGGCCTGTCATGGCGCTGCGCTGACCGGCGTGGAGCCGGCCACGCCCGGGCTGCTCGGCCTGCCGAGCGACTACATCAACGCCCAGTTCGGCAACTGGAAAAACCAGACGCGCCGGGCCGCCGCGCCCGACTGCATGGCCGACATCGCCGCCCGCCTGAGCGAAGCCGACGTCGCCGCCGTCTCCGCCTGGCTGAGCAAGCAAGCCCCCGACGCCGCCGCCCGCCCGGCCACCAGCCTGCCCGCGCCCCTGCCGCTCGCCTGCGGCAGCGTCCCGTCCAGCACAACGGGGAGCGCGCAATGAGGAAAATCGTTTATACCGTTATCGCCCTCCTGCTGGCCGCCGTTCTGGTCGCCGGCGCGCTGCTGGCGCAACAATTCCTGGCCAGCGACGCCGGCCCGCCAGGCGCCCTCGCCGCCGCGCTGGCGCCATCCGAGCGCATCGCCCGTGGCGCCTACCTGGCCAGGGCCGGCGACTGCATGGCCTGCCACACCACGCGCGGCGGACAACCCTACGCCGGCGGGCGCGCCCTGCAAACGCCGTTCGGCAACGTGATCTCACCCAACATCACCTCCGACCGCAACACCGGCATCGGCGCCTGGACCGCCGAGGATTTCTGGCGCGCCCTGCACCACGGCAAATCCCGCGACGGCCGCCTGCTCTACCCGGCCTTCCCCTACACCAACTACACCCGCGTCACGCGCGACGATGCCGACGCCCTGTACGCCTACTTCCAGACCGTGCCGGCCGTGAACCAGCCCAGCCAGCAGCATCAGCTGCGCTTCCCCTACAAGCTGCAAATCGCCCTGGCCGCATGGCGCGCGCTGTACTTCAAACCCGAGGCCTACGCCCCGGACATCAAACAATCAGTGGAATGGAATCGCGGCGCCTATCTGGTGCAAGGCCTGGGCCATTGCAGCGCCTGCCACAGCGCGCGCAATCCGCTGGGCGCGCAGGAAGGCGAAAGCCTGTCCGGCGGCATGATCCCGGCCCAAGGCTGGTACGCGCCATCGCTGAACGCGCGCGGCGACTGGCGGCAGGAACACATCGAAGCGCTGTTAAAAACCGGCGTATCGCCGCGCGCCACCGTATTCGGGCCGATGGCCGAAGTGGTCCGCGAAAGCCTGCAATACCTGAACGACAGCGACATCAAGGCCATCGCGGTCTACCTGAAAGCGCTGCCGGCCGATGCGGCGCCGCCCGCCTTCGAACGCGACCAGGGAGCGGAAGCCAGCGCCTTCCTCGCGGCCGGCGCCAAGCTATACGAAAAGCATTGTGTGGACTGTCACGGCGCCAATGGCGCGGGCCAGCCGCCAGCCTACCCGCCGCTGGCGGGCAACCGTGCGCTGACCATGGAAAGTGCGGTGAATCCGATCCGCATCGTGCTGAACGGCGGCTTCGCGCCGGGCACGGCGGGCAATCCGCGTCCGTACAGCATGCCGCCGTTCGGCCACGCCTTGAACGATACGGAAGTGGCGCAGGTGGTGTCCTACCTGCGCAGCGCCTGGGGCAATAACGCGCCGCCGCTCAACGGCACCGACGTCAATCGCTACCGCGCCATTCCGCTGGAGTGATCAGGGCTCGACGAAGCCGATGCGGTCGGTGGTGGCGTTGCGCGCATCCTGCACCGAGATCTTGCCCTCGGCCAGCAGCGCGCGCAGCGAGCTGTTCATGGTGTGGCAGCCCTCGCCCGGCTTGTCCTCCATCCAGATGCGCAGGTTGGAAATCTGGCCGTCCGCGATCATCTCGGTGACTTCCGGATTATTGGTCAGGCACTCGGTGGCGAGGTAGTAGCGCTCGCCCTTCACGGCCGGCAGCAGCGCCTGGCACAGCACGCCGCGCAAGGCGTGCGCCAAGGCCTGCGCCTGCGGCTCGGTATTGCCCAGCAGGCGCAGCATCTTTTGCAGGCCCAGCTCGGTCGAGCGCGCGTGCAGCGAGGCCAACACCAGCGGGCCGGCCTCGGACAGCGCCAGCGCCTCCTGCGCGGTTTGCGCATCGCGGATCTCGCCGATGCAGATCACGTCCGGGCGCTCGCGCAGCGCATCCAGCGCGCCAAGGTAGAAACTCTCGACGTCGCCGTCGAAGCCCACCTCGCGCTGCGTGATGACGCACTGGCGCTGCGGAATCAGCGTCTCCACCGGGTCTTCGATCGTGATGATGTGGCCGGAACGGTGCTTGTTGATCTCGTCCAGCATGGAGGCGATGGTGGTCGACTTGCCCTGGCACGTGTCGCCGATGATCAGCACCAGCCCGCTGGTCAGCCGGGCGAAGTTTTGTTCGTGCTTGCCCAGGCCCAGGTTCGCCAGCGGCATCGGCTCTTTCGGGAAGCGGCGGATCACGCAACCGAGGCGCTTGCGCCCTTGGAAACTGAAGCAGTTGGCGCGGATGCGCGCCGTGTGCAAATCGACCGCGCGGTCGAACGCCCGGTCCTGGATGCGCTCGGCCCAGTTCGGCTCGACCACCTCGAAGAACTCCTGCAATTCCTCGCGCGTGATGGGCGAGTCGGTGACCGCCACCAGCCCTTTCGGCTGGCGCAGCATCAGGGGACTGTTTTGATGGATGAGGATATCGCTGAAAATCAGCCTGGAATTCAGCAGGTGCAGGATCTGCTCGACGAGGGTGCCGAAGACCGGATGGTCTTCGTTCTCGATGTAGCTCAGGGTGCGGATTTGCGACGACTGGTAGTGTTCCATCTCTGTTCAGGTCTCCGGTGGGTCGCGAACGATTATAAGAGAAAAACTTGCAGAGTCGAAACTTTTTAGCTGCGCAGCTTGGGGTATTTGAAGCCGGTGCGCAAATCCATGCTGTAGCGGGTGCCGTTTTCCGTCACCAGCACATGTTCCGGGGGTTCCTCGCCGGCCAGCGCGCGATAAAACACCGGCAGGCCCTCGGACTTGCGCACCAATTCGTCGCAGCGCTCATACACATTCGGGCAACCGGTATCGGCCAGCAGCGCTTGCACAATCGGCACTTTCCAGGCATCGACGCCGGCCGACTGGAACTGGCAGATCAGGTAGCCGGCGGTGCCGCCATAGCTGTCGACCAGCAGGCCGGGCAAGCCGTCGGCATCGCCGCGGATCACCGGCACCAGATCGGTCGGCGCGGCGGCGCGCACGGCGGCGGCGCGCCTGGCGATGGCCTCGCGCACGCGCCGCTTTATCATGGCGTGGTCGACCGGCTCGTTTTCCTTGTAGCTCCAGACGCGGGCGCGCACCTCGGAATGCGGGTTCCAGGCCGCCCGCGCCAGGAACTGGCGCGCGGAGGTTTGCACAATGGCGGTGGCGCCGGGCTTGTTCTTTTCTTGCGGGCGGCCGTCGACGCGCTCGATGGCGGTGGCGTAAATCAGGATATCGCCCGCCAGCAGGCGTTTTTCCTTGCCCTGTTTGATGGTTATAGTCAGCATGGACGCATCATACCTCATGCGCCGCCCATTCCCGGCGGAACGCATTCTGCGCCGCGCAAGCTGCAATCCGTCGCAGCGCGGTTCCGGGCGGCGGCCGGAATCCGTACCATGCTCCTCAAGATAACCAAGGAGAGCACCATGACCACTCGTCGCATCGTTACCGCCCTGTTCCTGAGCGCCGGCCTGGCGGCCGCCAGCGCTCCCGTCATGCTGGCCCAGGCCGGCCCCCTGAGCTGGCTGGGCGGCGGCGAGCGGGTGCAAGGCAGCGGCAAGATCGTCAGGCAAACCCGCGAGATCGGGCATTTCAGCGCGCTGTCGGTCGGCGTCAATGGCGACGTTGAGATCCGCCTCGGCAGCACCGAAGGCATCAGCGTGGAAACCGACGACAATCTCCAGCCGCTGATCGAAACCGTGGTGGAAAACGGCACCCTGCGGGTGCGCCCGGTCAAGAACAGCCTCAAGCTCGATACCCGCACCATGAAAATCATTGTGCAGGCGCGCACGCTGGAGCGGCTGTCGATCGGCGGCTCGGGCAACGTCAGCGCCGACAGGCTGAAGGGCGAAAACCTGACCATCGACGTCGGCGGCTCCGGCTCGATCCATGTCGGCCAGCTGGAAAGCGAATCGGCGGCCATCGCGCTGGGCGGCAGCGGCAGCCTGAAAGCGGCCGGCAACACCGAGCGCCTGCAAGTGTCGATCGGCGGCTCCGGCCGGGTGCAACTGGGCCAGCTGCAAGCGCGCGACGCGGTGGTCAGCATCGGCGGTTCCGGCCAGGCCACGGTATGGGCCAAAAAATCGCTCAACCTGAGCGTGGCCGGCTCGGGCGACATCAACTACTACGGCGATCCGCAAATTAGCAAAAGCATCATGGGTTCCGGCACCATCAAACGGCTGGGCGCGGCGCCGCAAAACTGAGCCCGGCCATACGCGCCGGGCGAATTTCTGGCAAAGTAGCGGGTGTTGATGAACGGAGACCCACCATGACTACCCCCACCTACCCAGATACCCGCCTGCTGATCGCCAACGAATGGACCGATGCCACCGGCGGCAAGACCATTCCGGTGCTGAATCCGGCCACCGGCAAGCCCATCGGCACGGTGGCGCACGCCAGCATCGCCGACCTCGACCGCGCGCTGGCGGCGGCGCAGCGCGGCTTTGACGCCTGGCGCAAGGTGCCGGCCTTCGAGCGCGCCGCCATCATGCGCCGCGCCGCCAGCCTGCTGCGCGAGCGCGCCGACGAAATCGGCCGCCTGCTGACCCAGGAACAAGGCAAGCCGCTGGTGCAGGCGCGCGGCGAGGCGCTGGCCGGCGCCGATATCATCGACTGGTTCGCGGCCGAAGGCATGCGCGTGTACGGCCGCATCGTGCCGTCGCGTAATCCGGCGGCGCAGCAGCTGGTGCTGAAGGAGCCGGTCGGCCCGGTGGCGGCGTTCACGCCGTGGAACTTCCCGATCAACCAGGTGGTGCGCAAGCTGGCCGCCGCGCTGGCCACCGGTTGCTCCTTCCTGTGCAAGGCGCCGGAAGAAACCCCGGCCTCGCCGGCGGCGCTGTTCCAGTGCTTCGTCGACGCCGGCGTGCCGGCGGGCGCGGTTGGCCTGGTGTTCGGCGATCCGGCCGAGATTTCCAATTACCTGATTCCGCATCCGGTGATCCGCAAGGTGACCTTCACCGGCTCCACGCCGGTGGGCAAGCAGCTGGCCGCGCTGGCCGGCGCGCACATGAAGCGCGTGACCATGGAGCTGGGCGGCCATGCGCCGGTGATCGTGGCCGATGACGCCGACGTGGCGCTGGCCGTGGAAGCCACCGGCGGCGCCAAGTTCCGCAACGCCGGCCAGGTGTGCATCTCGCCGACCCGCTTCCTGGTCCACAACAGCATCAAGGATGAGTTCACCCGGGCGCTGGTGGCGCATGCCGAGCGTCTGCAACTGGGCAACGGTCTGGTGGAGGGCACGACGCTGGGCCCGCTGGCCAACGAACGCCGCGTGGCGGCCATGAGCAGTGTGGTGGCCGATGCGCGCGCCAAGGGCGCCAAGGTGGCGACCGGCGGCGAGCGCGTGGGCAGCGAGGGCAACTTCTTCGCGCCGACCATTCTGGCCGACGTGCCGCTGAATGCCAGCGTGTTCAATGACGAGCCGTTCGGCCCGGTGGCGGCGATCCGCGGTTTCGATTCGCTGGATGAGGCGATTGCCGAGGCCAACCGTCTGCCGTTTGGTCTGGCGGGTTATGCCTTTACCCGTTCGATCAAGAACGCGCATCAGCTGATGCACAACGTGGAAGTGGGCATGCTGTGGCTGAACCAGCCGGCCACGCCGAGCGCCGAGATGCCGTTTGGCGGCGTCAAGGATTCGGGCTACGGTTCGGAAGGTGGCCCGGAGGCGCTGGAAGCCTACCTCAACACCAAAGCGGTATCGCTGCTGGGCGTGTAAGCCCTGTTCAGCCTCCGGCAAACAACTGCCGGGGGCTGGCGCCACCGATCAAGGCGTTGATCCAAGCACGCAACTGAACGCAGTCCGCGCTCGTGATTTCATCGACTGCCCCGATCGGTAAATCCACGCCGCGCATCAAGTCTTTCAGCACCTGGCGAAGTGCTCGACGCTCGCCTAATTGCATGCCTTCCTGCATCCCTTGTTGCCTCCCTTCCCGCATCCCTTCCTGCATCCCTTGCTGCCTGCCTTGCTCCCGACTCTCGTCCGGTCCGGTCAGCAGGCGATCGAAGAACTCGTCAGTAAACACGTCTTCGAATCTGTATTTTCTGTTCGGTGGCATCAGCGTATCCTCCTCACGATCCATCATAGAATCGCCGCAATCGTCTTGCAAGGTGAGCCGCAGCCAACGCATCAAGCTGGCGCGCGCTGAGGCCAGATCAAATCGTTGTACCCGCTGCGCAAACGCGGTGGCGGCACTACGCACCTCGCTCTCCGTGACTGCACTCATAACACGGAATAGCAAGCCAACAATGTCTCCATGCGCGCCATCGTGGCATTGGTCAATCAGCAAGTAGCGCTGACGCGCCTGGAAGCATTCCAGGCCATCGGGAGCAGGCAGCATCAGTTGCGCCAGCTCGGTGGCGGCGCGCCAGGGACGGCGGCCGTGGTACAGCACGATCGGCAGCACGGGCGGCAGCTTGCCGTGCTTGCTCAGTTTGTGCTGCGCCACCAGATCCTGGTACAGCAAACCAATGTAGACCTGCATGCGCAGCGCCATCCATTTGTCCGGCCGCGACTGGAATTCCAACAGGATGTAGACGTACACCCACTCGCCGCCTATCCGCGCGCGCCACACCACATCCTCATGCCGCGTCTTGCCCTGCTCGCTTGCATAGCTGGCGTTGACGCGCTCGAACGCGCCCACTTCCAGTTGCCGCGCCCAAGCGGCCGGCAGGAAACCCGCCACCAGGTCGCGCACGATTTCCGGGTGGGAGAATAGTTGCTTGTAGAGGGCGTCGGTGGCGGAGGTCATGAAAGAATATTCTAGCCTTCGCCTTCATTGCCGAGTACGCTAGGCGGCGAGCTGGGTTTGGCTCTCCTCAATAAAACTTCTGGGAGAATGACTTGAAAGCGATCACCTCGTCTATTCTGATGCTGGCCTGCGCGGCCGCTTGCGCAGCGGAGCCCGCCACCGTCGCCGTCAAAGCCGCCCATATGGTCGATGTGCGCAACGGCACGCTGGTCGACCACGCCGTGGTGCTGATCAGCGGCGACCGCATCACCGCCGCCGGCAGCGAGCTGGCCATCCCGGCCGGCGCCCAGGTTATCGACCTCGGCAACAAGACCCTGCTGCCCGGCCTGATCGACGCCCACACCCACATCACCGGCAATCCGGAAGACGCCGGCTATAGCCTGATCGCCAAGTCGGTGCCGCGCATCACGCTCAGCGGCGCGCGCAATGCCCTGGTCACGCTGCGCGCCGGCTTCACCACCATCCGCGACGTCGGCGCCGACGCTTACACCGACATCGGCCTGCGCGACGCCATCAACGACGGCGATGTGCCCGGCCCGCGCATCCTCGCCTCCGGCCCGCCACTGAGCATCACCGGCGGCCACTGCGATGAAACCATGCACGCGCCGGAATACAAGCTCACCGCGCTGGGCGTGGCCGACGGCCATGATGAGGCGCTGAAGGTCACGCGCCGCAACATCAAGTACGGCGCCGACGTCATCAAGATCTGCGCCACCGGCGGCGTGCTGTCCTTCGGCGACGACCCGCGCACCTCGCAATACACGCTGGAGGAATTGAAAGCCATCATCAGCGAGGCCCACCGCCTCGGCCGCAAAACCGCCGCCCACGCGCACGGCGGCGACGGCATCAAGCTGTCGGTGCTGGCCGGCATCGACTCGGTCGAACACGGTTCCTACATCGACGACGAAGGCATCAAGCTGATGAAGGAGCACAAGACGTACCTGGTGCCGACGCTCTACCTCGGCGACTGGTTGATCGAAAACGCCGAAGCCATCAAGCTGCCCAAGCCGCTGCTGGAAAAAGCCAGGGTGGTGCTGCCGGCCGCGCGCGGCAATATCGCCAGGGCCATCAAGGCCGGCGTGCCGATCGCCTTCGGCACCGACGCCGCCGTCTACCCGCACGGCCTGAACGCGCGCGAATTCGGCGTGCTGGTCAAGCTGGGCATGACGCCGGCGCAGGCGATCCGCACGGCGACGGTCAACGCGGCCGATCTGCTGGGCTGGAGCGACAAGGTGGGCAGCATCGAGGCCGGCAAGTACGCCGACCTCATCGCCGTGGATGGCGAGCCGCTGAAGGATGTGAAGACACTGGAGCAAGTCCAGTGGGTGATGAAAGGCGGCGCGGTGGTGAAGTGATCGGTGCGCGTGCTTAGTGCGCGTGCGCCTGCGCGCCGGCCGGCGCCGGCAAGACGTCCAGCACCGGCGCGGGCGCCTTCATCTTTTCACCGGCAATCTCGTCCCACGCCACGCTGACCTTGCCGCACTCCTGCACCACGCGGAAGTACAGCTTGCCCGGCTCGCCAGACAGCTTGACCTGCACCACGAACTCATCGAAATAGGCATCCGGCAGCGAACCGCCCCTCCAGCTGATTTCATGCAGCGCGCCGCTGTCGGTCACGGCGATTTTCCAGCCGGGCTTGGGCATGGGCTTGGCGTGCGTGGCGCCGTCCGGCAGCGTGACGGTCAGGCCGGTGGTGGCCTTGCCGTCGCAACCGTGGCCGACGCGGAAGGCCAGCTTCTGATAGGCGCCGGCCGTCGCGGTCGATGGATCGAGCGTGACGTGCGCCTGCGCGGCGGTGGCGCCCATCAGCGCCAGCAAGGTGAAGCACTTCTTCATCACGAACTCCTTTGCTTAGCGCTCGGACTTCAACACCTCGCGCGCGATTTCCACCGTGGTGGCGCCGTCGGTCAGCCAGATCTGGCCGTCCTGGATGGTGCATTGCAGCTGCATGGTACGCTGCGCCATTTTACCCAATTGCTCAGTGGCGTCGGCGTTGAAGTCGACCACGGTCAGGTTCTTGCAGCGCTCGACCTTGTTGGCCAGGCCTTTCCACCAGATGTGGCTGGTGGCCGCATAGCTGTACACGTAGACGTGCTCCGAACGGCCGCAAGCCTTGAGGATGATTTTCTCATCCGGCTGGCCGACCTGGATCGACAGCTCGATGGCGCCGGTCAGGTCTTTGTGCCACAGGTCCGGCTCCTCGACGTCGAACAGGCCCTTGGTGAAGGTCAGCGCCTCGTTGGCGTGGATGGCGAAGGCCAGCAAACGCACCATCATGCGCTCGTCGGTCTCGGACGGATGGCGCGCCAGCGTCAGCTGGTGCGTCTCGTAGTAATTGCGGTCCATGTCCGCAATCGACAGTTCTGCTTTGTAAATTGTTGCTTTGAGGGCCATCTAAAAATCTCTTACTTGAATACGACGGTTTTGGCGCCGTTCTGCAAAACGCGGTGTTCGACGAACCACTTCACCGCGCGCGCCAGCACCACGCACTCGACGTCGCGGCCGATGGCCGACAGGGTCTCGGCATCCATCGAGTGATCGACGCGCTCGACGTCCTGCTCGATGATCGGGCCTTCGTCCAGATCGCCGGTGACAAAGTGGGCGGTGGCGCCGATCAGCTTGACGCCGCGGTGATGCGCCTGCGCATACGGCTTGGCGCCCTTGAAGCTCGGCAGGAAGGAATGGTGAATATTGATCGCCTTGCCTTTCAGCGCCGCGCACAGGCCCGGCGACAGGATCTGCATGTAGCGCGCCAGCACCACCAGGTCGATCTTGTGATTGTTGATCAGCTCGATGATCCTGGCTTCCTGCGCCAGCTTGTCTTCCAGCGGCGCGCCGGTGGCCAGCGGCAGGTGGTGGAACGGGATGTTGTAGCTGGCCGCCAGCTGGTAGAAGTCCATGTGATTCGACACGATGGCCGGAATCTCCACCGGCAGCAGGCCACTCTTGTAGCGGAACAGCAGGTCGTTGAGGCAATGGCCGATCTTCGACACCATCAGCATCACGCGCGGCTTGTAGTGCGCATCGCGCAGTTCCCAGTCCAGCTGCATGTCGGCCGCCAGCAGGCCGAAGTCGGCGCGCAACAGTTCGTCGTCGATATCGCGGTCTTCGAGCGAGAAGTGCACGCGCATGAAGAACAGCTTCGATTCGCTGTCGCCAAACTGGGCGGAATCGATGATGTTGCAGCCGTGCTCAGCCAGGAAGCCCGAAACGCGATGCACGATTCCGCGCTGGTCCAGGCAAGACAGTGTCAAAATGTATTCGGGATTGCTCATAAAACCGTGGTAGGTTGGACAAAAAGATATCTATTGTCGCATGCCTTGCCCGCGACGACAAAAATAGCACGATCGTGCAATTTGAGATATAGTCATCCCACCCCACACTTGGAGGAACACAATGGAGACAAATCTGCAATTCCGCCTGGCCGCGCGTCCGGTCGGCATGGTCAAGGACGGCGACTGGCAACGGGCCGAAGAGCCGCTGCGCCCGCTGGCCGATGGCGAAATCCGCGTCAAAGTGCTGTACCTGTCGCTCGATCCGGCCATGCGCGGCTGGATGAACGAAGGCAAATCCTACATCCGCCCGGTGGCCATCGGCGAGGTGATGCGCGCTGGCGGCGTCGGCGTGGTGGTGGCGTCGAAGTCGCCCAAATTTGCCGTCGGCGACCACGTCTCCGGCGGCACCGGCGTGCAGCGCTACTGGACCGGCGCGGCCGACGACAAGAGCGGCGCCTTTTATAAAATCGATGCCAGCCTGGCGCCGCTGACCACCTGGCTGAACACCCTCGGCATGCCCGGCATGACCGCCTACTTCGGCCTGCTCGAATCGGGCCAGCCCAAGGCCGGCGAGACCGTGGTGGTGTCGGGCGCGGCCGGCGCGGTCGGCCAGACCGTGGGCCAGGTCGCCAAACAGCTGGGCTGCCGCGTGGTCGGCATCGCCGGCGGCAAGGACAAATGCGACTTCGTGGTCGGCCAGCTGGGCTTCGACGCCTGCATCGACTACAAGAACGACTCGGTCAAGGACGGCCTCAAGCAGCACTGCCCGCAGGGTGTGGACGTCTACTTCGACAACGTCGGCGGCGAGATCCTCGACACCGTGCTCACCCGCATCAACCTGAAAGCGCGCATCGTCATCTGCGGCGCCATCTCGCAGTACAACAACACCACGCCGGTGCAGGGACCGTCGAACTACCTGTCGCTGCTGGTCAACCGCGCGCGCATGGAAGGCATCGTGGTGTTCGACTACGCCGACCGCTACCACGTGGGCGTGGCCGCGCTGGCCGGCTGGATGAAGGAAGGCAAGGTCAAGAGCAAGGAAGACATCGTGCAGGGTCTGGACAACTTCCCATCGGCGCTGAACATGCTGTTTGAAGGGAAGAACTTCGGCAAGCTGGTATTGCAGGTGGCCACACCGTAAAAACCCGGGAACCATCCATCGTCCTCGGCGTCTATCCGGATACCGCCAACACGCCGAGGACCCACCATCATGTTCCCACAACTGCCTTCCCCCGTCTTTCGTCCCCACGCCGAAGTCCTGCTGGACTTTTACATCGACGTCTCCCTGCGCATGCTGCAAACCATGCAGCGGCTGAGCGAACTCAATCTGCAACTCGGGCGCGACCTGCTGGCCGACAGCGGCGTCAACGTGCAGCAGCTGATGGCCAGCAAAAACGCGCAGCAATCCAACGCCCCTCTCGTCGCACAGTTCAGCCGCGCGCAGCCCGGCAGCCAGCTGCGTCATTAACTGGAACTTCCGTCAACGTTGCCGCTCTAACCACACAGAGCAGCGGGCCAGTCCGCTGCCTTCTTTCCACTACAGACGGAGGTTGATATGGCCAGTAATTCAGCAAGCGACAAACCCAAGGGCACGGCCAAGCGCGGCTTTGCCGCCATGGACGAAGCCACCCAGCGCGCCATCGCCAGCAAGGGCGGCCAGGCCGCGCACCAGAAAGGCACGGCGCACGAATTCGATTCGGAAGAGGCGCGCCGCGCCGGCCAGAAAGGCGGCGAGGCCGTCAGCCGCGACCGCGAGCACATGGCCGCCATCGGCCGCAAGGGGGGCGAAAGCCGCCAGTCGGCCGCGCGCGCCGCCGCGGAAAAGAACGGCAGCCGCAGCGCCGGCTCCGAGCAATCGTCAAAGGGAGGCAACAAGCAATAGGCGCTTACGCCGGTGTGCCGATAATCACGCTGGAGGCTTTGAAGATGGCGCTGGTTTCGGCGCCCACCGCGAGCGCCAGCGCCTCGCCGCTGTCGCGCGTAACGATGGCGGCGATCGTGCCGCCGCCCGGCAATTCGATACTCACCTCGGTATTGACCGCGCCCGGCAGCACGCGGCTGACCTTGCCCGACAGACGGTTGCGCGCCGACAGCTTGACGTCGCCCAGCTCGGTGGCAACGACGATCGACGAGGCCTTGATCAAGGCGAATGCCTCCACGCCCACATCCAGCCCGAGGCTGTGGCTGCTGTCGCGCGTGATGGTGGCGACAATATGCTGACCGCCAACGATTTCCAGCACCACCTCATCATTGACCGCGCCGCGTTTCAAGGACACCACCTTGCCGCTGAACTGGTTGCGTGCACTGGTTTTCATTTTCATCCTTTGCAGCAGTAAAAAATCGTCGGCCAGCGCATGCGACTGCGCGCTCAGGTGCGCGACAAACTCGCGGTGCGCCGCATCGACCTTGCGGAAGTTTTCCACCAGCTGCGCGCCGCGCCCCGTCAAGCGCGTGCCGCCGCCGCCCTTGCCGCCGGCGGCGCGCTCCACCAGCGGTTCGCCAGCCAGATTATTCATCGCTTCGATGGCGTCCCACGCGCCCTTGTAGCTCATGCCGACCGTCTTGGCGGCCGCCGTGATCGACCCGGTTGCCGCCACCGCCGCCAGCAGCGCCACGCGGTCTTGCCCGCCCAGCTTCTGGCCATCGATGGTCAGCCACACATTGCCTTGCAATTCCATGCTCATGCCCACTTCTCCTCCACGATGCGGCCGCCTTCCATGCGCAGCACATGCTCGCCGAACACGCGCACATCCTCCGGGTCGTGCGTGATGAGCAGCATGGGAATGGCGAGGCGGCGCTGCAAGGCGTCCAGTTCGGCGCGCATACGCTCGCGCAAGCCGGGATCGAGCGCGGCAAACGGCTCGTCCAGCAGCAGCGCCGCGGGCTGCGGTGCCAACGCGCGCGCCAGCGCCACCCGTTGCCGCTGGCCGCCGGACAGCTGATGTGGGAACTGGTGCGCTACAGGCTCCAGCTCAAAGGCTTGCAGCCAGTAGCGTATCGCCTCGCCCTCGACGGCGGCGCGCGGATTGCGCCAGCCGCGCTGCAAGCCGAAGCCGATGTTCTGCCGCACGTTCAGATGCGGAAACAGCGCGTAGTCCTGGAACAGATAGGCCACATTGCGCTCGCGCGCCGGCACATTGATGCCGCCCAGGCCGTCGTACAGGCAGCGGCCGGCCAGCTCGATGCGGCCGCGGTCGGGTGTGACCAGTCCGGCCAGCGCCTTCATCATCTGGCTCTTGCCGGCGCCGGACGGGCCGTACACCACCACGCGCTGACCGGCCGAGGCGAAGCACGCCTCCAGCTGGAAGGTGCGCTCGCCGGAGCGCAGGGTCTTGCTGATGTCGAGGGAAATTTGCATGATCACACCAGCGGGTTGCGGTTGGGCGTCAGCTTGTTGGCCGCCACCAGCACGGCGATGCACACCACCGAGGTGATGATCACCAGCAGGTTGGCGTGGTCGTCCTGCCCAGCCTGCACCGCTTCGTAGACGGCAATCGACAGCGTCTGCGTCTTGCCGGGGATGCTGCCGGCCACCATCAGCGTGGCGCCGAACTCGCCCATGGAGCGCGCGAAGGCCAGCAAGGTGCCGCCCAAGACGCCGCGCCACGCCAGCGGCAAGGTCACGCGCAGGAACACGCCAAGCGGCGACAGGCCCAGCGCCTGTGCCGCCTGCTCCAGTTGCGTATCGATACTTTCAAACGCGGCGCGCGCGCCTTTCAGCACCAGCGGAAACGCCACCACGGCGGCCGCGATCACCGCCGCCTGCCAGGTGAAAATCAGGTTGATGCCGAAATGCTGTTGCAGCCACGCGCCCACCACGCCGTTGCGGCCGATCACCACCAGCAGGTAGTAGCCCAGCACGGTGGGCGGCATCACCATTGGCAGGGTCAGCAGCGCGTCCAGCAGCTCGCGGCCGGGGAAGCGCTGGCGCGCCAGCAGATAGCCCAGCGCCACGCCCAGCACCAGGTCGATCAGCGTGGCCCACAAAGCCACTTTCAGCGACAGCCGCAGCGCTACCCAGGCTGGATCGAAGGCGTCCACTTACGGGCGGCCGAAACCGTACCTGGCCAGGACGGCCTGACCGGCCGGCGACCGCACGTAGTCGGCAAACTTGCGGCCGGTTGCCGCCTGCGGACCGGCGGCGATGACGGCGATCGGGTACGTCACCGGGGTTTCGGTCGGCACCGTGGCCACCACGGTCACCTTGTCCTTGACGATGGCGGCGTCGGTGGCGTAGACGAAACCGGCGTCCACCTCGCCGCGCGCCACGTAGTCCAGGCACTGGCGCACCGAGCTGCCGAGGATCAGCTTGGGCTCGACCGCCGCCCACAGTTTGGCCTGCTCCAGCGCGGCCTTGGTGTAGCGGCCCACCGGCACGCTGGCGGGATTGCCGATGGTGACGCGCGCCACGCCGGCCAGCGCCACGTCGACCAAGCTCTTCACTGGCGCCTTGCCGCCCTGCGGTGCGATCAGCACCAGACTGTTGCTGGCGAAGTTCTTGCGGGTGCCGGCGGCCAGCAGTTTGAGGCCGTCGGCCTTGTCCATGGCGTCCTGGTCGGCCGAGGCGAAGACGTCCACCGGCGCGCCCTTGGCGATCTGCTGCACCAGCGGATCGGAGGCGGCAAAGTTGAACTGCACCTTGTCGCCGGCGTGCTCTTTTTCGTACGCCGCGCCGATCTCCTTGAAGGCATTGGTCAGGCTGGCTGCCGCCGATACCGTGATCTCCGCCGCGCCCGCCACGCCGCTCAGCGCCATCAGCGCCATCGCCGCACCTGCTTTCACCATGGGTCCTCCCGAGTCGCAATAAACTCAATTATATAGCGGTTGGCGTGTTAAAGTTGCGGCTCGCTATTTTTTGCCGCTCTCCCATGTCTCACCTGAAGTATCTCAGCGCCTACAACGAACAAACCCGGCAGCAAGTGTCGCAGCTGATCGCCCAGAACCGGCTGGGCGAAATCCTGCTCAAGCGCTACAGCAAGCCGCACGACCTGCGCACCGACCGCGCGCTGTACCAGTACGTCCAGGAGTTGAAGACGGAGTTCCTGCGCAATGCCGAGCCGATCAACAAGGTGGAATATGACAGCAAGATCCATGTGATCAACCACGCGCTGGGCTTGCACACGTCGATCTCACGGGTACAGGGCGGCAAGCTCAAGGCCAAGCATGAGATCCGGGTGGCGACCATCTTCAAGGAAGTGCCGCTGGAATTCCTGCGCATGATCGCCGTGCACGAGCTGGCGCACATCAAGGAAAAACAGCACGACAAGGCCTTCTACAAGCTGTGCACCTACATGGAGCCCAACTACCACCAGTACGAATTCGACCTCCGTCTCTACCTGACCCAGCTGGAGACCGAAGGCCGCAAGTTGTGGAGCTAGATCACCGCGCTTGCTTGCGGCGGCGCGCGGCCACGCCAACCAGGCCCAGACCGGCCAGCAGCATGGCGTAGGTCTCCGGTTCCGGCACGGCCGTCACATTGATATTATCAAACTCAAACTTGCCGCCCAGCGCCGGGCCCTGCTGCCAGGTCAGCGACGACAGGCCGGAGAACGAGGCGTTGAAGTTGAAGGTGGTCCAGGTGCCGGTGTAGTTGAAAGTCTGCTGCACGGTGGCCGAATGGTCGGCCTTGGCGCCGTAGAAAGTCACCGAGCCACCCAGCAGCAGCAACTTGGACAGGTCGATCGAGGTGGCGCTGAAGGCGCTATGATCGTTGGCGGTCAACGTGATGGTGTCACGGGCGGTGGCCGACATGGCCAGGCTGTCGGCAGCCGGGCGATACAAGATATTGTTCGCGTCGGGCACGAACAGCGAATGCACCAGCGCGCCATGCGAGCTGGTCAGCGTGAAGCCTTCCTCCGTGTAGCTGGTGCCGTGGTAAACATTCACCAGACTCAGCGGGAATGGCAGGCTGCCGTAGGCCAGGCTGCCGACCGAGGCCGTATCGAAGTCGATCACGGCGGCGTTGGCGGCCGCAGCGGACAGCAAAGCTGCGGCAACGGATGCCTGCAACATTTTTGAGGTTTTCAAGGCAGTATCTCCCGTTGTGGTTGTGTGTTGTCAGTAAATCATAATAAATGCATTTTTGACACAATAGTTTTTAATTTGACATACCCCACGGAAATTGCGTCGCTCCAGCGCCACACGTTTCAGTGCAGCAAAAAAGACAGTGGCCAAGCGGATAGGTTAACGTTACCATTAACCTGATCAAAACTTTCGGTGGAAATACCATGAACCAGCTTAATCACCGCGACGGCCGTCGCGAAGAAATCCTGCGCGCACTGGAGATGCAGCAACGGGTACACGTCAGCCGTCTGGCGCAGCGCTTCGGCGTTTCTCCCGTCACCATCCGCGGCGATCTGCGCGTGCTGGAGCAAGCCGGCCTGGTACAGCGCCAGCATGGCGGCGCCACCACCACGCGCGGCGCGCCATCCGGGCTTCCACTGGACGAAAAGCGCAGTCAGTACCGCGAGCGCAAACACAGCATCGCCGCCCGCGCCATGCAACTGGTGCGTCCCGGCGACAAGCTGATACTGGACGCCGGCAGCACCACCCTGCAACTGGCGATCCTGCTTGCGCGCACGGCGGCGTTGCCGGATGCGCCATTGCCGCTCAGCGTGTTCACCAATAGCCTGCCGATCGCCAATGAACTGGGCTCGGTGCAGGACATCGAACTGCTGCTCTCCGGCGGCACGCTGCGCAAAGCATCCCAGTCGCTGCAAGGCCCACAGGCCGAGGCGGGACTGGAGGACTACGTGTTCGACAAATTATTCTTAGGCGTGGATGGCTGCGATCCCGCATTCGGGCTGTCCACCCATGACGAAGCGGAAGCGCGTCTCAACGCCCGCATGGCGGCGCAGGCGCGCCAGGTGATCGTGCTGGCCGACAGTTCGAAGTTCGGCCGCATCTGCCTGCACCGCATCTGTGACGTGAACCGCGTCGATATCGTGGTAAGCGACGCCGCCCTGCCATCCGACATGCGTGAGGCGCTGTCGCAGCGCGGCGTCGAGGTGCTGATCGCAGAAGCTACAGATAACGCTTGAGCAGGCCGCGCCATAGCAACACGCCGCAGCCCGCGGTCAGCGCGCCGGCCAGATACAGCAAGCGGTAATCGCGTCCGGTCGCATCCAGCAGCGCGCCCAGACCCACGGTCGACACCACCACCAGCAGCGCCGTCAGGGAGGCCGACAGTGCCGCCAGTTGCGAGAAGCGTTCGCGCGGCAGCAAGGCAGGCAGCAAGGACACGGTGCCGGTCAGGTAGCAGCCCGCCAGCACGCCATGCACCAATAGCGCCAGCAGGAAGCCGGTACGCTCGTCCACCAGCCGCCACGCCACCAGCATGCACACCGCATACGCCGACAGCACCACCGCTCCCACCCGCAAAGGATGATAGCGGTCGGCCAGCCATCCCACCGGCCACGCCAGCAGGATCGAGATCGCATAAGTCAGCGCAATCGCGCTGCCGAAATCGCCGGCATCGGCGCCGAACTGCGCGCAGGCGTTGAGCGCGTTGATATTGATCGGCAGGACCGCCAGCGCGCCCACCGATACCGCCGCGAACAGACGGCCCCACTGCGCATCGCCCGGCTGCACCGGCAGCCAGCCGCCGCGTTGCGCCGGCGTTTCGCAAACCGGCTCGCGCACGCGCCAGCACACCAGCAGCATGCAGCACAGGTAGACGCCGGTGATGGCCACCAGCAGCGGCTGAAACACCGACACCAGTTCGTTACGGAAGAACAGCGCGAAGAAGCCCGCCCCCGTCGCCAGGCTGACGATGCGGAACAGGCCAAAGAAACGCCCCAGTATGTGGCGCGGCACGGTGTCGTTAATCAGCGCGATGAAAAGAGGATTGCCGACGATGGTCGCCATCTCGAAGATGGTCCAGCAGACCGCCAGTGCGGCCAGGGTGCTGCTGAAGGCCATGCCCAGCATGCCGGTGGCGGTCACCACGGCGGTGCCGAAGATGAAGGGGATGCGCCGGCCGTAGCGCGAACGGGTACGGTCGCTCCACGCGCCGATCAGCGGCCCGAGTGTCAGCGCGATCAGGGCCGGCATGGCGCCGATCAGAATATTGAGCAGCGTGGCATCCTGGCTAAAGCGCATCAGATGCACTTTGAATAACTCCTGCACCGAGCGCTCGCGCAGCGACCATCCCAGATCGCCAATCAACAACAGGGCGCACAGGACCAGCAGTCCTGTGCGCCCTGCCCGGACGCTTGCCGTTCCATCCCGCACCCTCGGTCTCCTTTATGTTTTCTGCCTCTACTATAAAGGAATCCCGGTGCGGGATGTAGCGATCTTAGAAGGTGAAGTCGGCACGTACGGCGAAGTAGCGCTGGTAGTCGCGCGCCGGCGTCCACTGCGTGGTGTTCACGACCACCACCGGATTAGGCGCTTTCGAACTCCAGGTGCCGTTGGCCCAGTTGTTGGCCAGGCCGGTGGCATAGGATTTATCGAACAGGTTGTTGATCAGGAAGGTGAACTTGTATTTGTCCTTCTTCTCCTTGATGCCCAGGCCCAGATTGAAGATGCCATACGCGCCCTGAATCGTCATCGGGTCCTGATTCAGATTGAACTGCGTACGGCTCTGGAAGCGATACGCGCCAGTGATAAAGCCGTTGTACGAGTTGTCGGTCGGGATATCGTACTGACCACCGAGGTTGAACTTGAACTTCGGCGCGTTCGGCAGCGTGGCGCCTTTCAGGTTGGCGACGCTGGTGTTGTTGTACTTCGCACTCACCGCGCAATTGCCGCCCGGCGTGGTGCCGGTGCCCGCCGCATTCAGCACGCTATAGCATGGGCCGTTTTCAAAATCGGTCACGATGGCGCGGGTGTAGGCAAAGGCGCCGTTCAGTTGCAGGCGGCTGTCGACGCGCCAGCCCATGTCCGCTTCGAAGCCGCTGGTGCGCAGGCCACCGATCGAATGCAGCGTGGTGCGGAATACACCGTCGCTGTCGTAGAAGCCGGCCGACTGCTGGAAGCCGGTGAAGTTGGTGCGGAAGGCGGCCAGGTCCAGCGTCATGCGGCCGTTGAGCAGGCCCAGTTTCAAACCGGCTTCGATGCTGTGCGCCGATTCGCCCGGAACCGGCTGGCTCTTGGCGATGGCGCCGGTGAAGCTCGACGTCAGGTCGTACGCCACGCCTTTGTGGCCGGTGGAATAAGTCGCATAACCCATGGCGTTCTGGTTGAAGCGATGTTCCAGACCGAGACGGCCGGTCTTGTCGTTATTGCTGTCGTCACCTTTCAGATACTCGGTCACGGTGCGCGAGGTGGCCGGCGGCGGCGTGTAGCGGGTGAAGGTGTAGCCTGTGTCTTCCTTGTTCAACCGCAGGCCGGCGATCACGCTGGTGGTTGGCGTGAGGTCATAGCTGGCCTGGCCGAAGGCGGCGTAGCTGGTGTTGTAGGCGGTGGCCGCGTAATCGGTCACATAGGTCGACACCGGCGCGCGGGTCAGTTCGCGCGCCAGCTTGTTATCGCCGTACCACAGGCCGGCCACGTATTTCAGCGGGCCTTTGTCCGGAGAAGTCAGGCGCAGTTCAAAGGTACGCGCCGTCACGTCGAACAAGCCATATTGATACAGGCCGCCATGCAGGCCGGTCACCGCGCCACTCACCGGCAGGTAGGCCAGAATGTCGCTATCGGTGGCGTCGCCGTCCTGATAGTCGTTCATGCGGTAGTTGGACCACGAGCTGATGGCGCTCAGGTTATAGCCGGACAGCGGGCCGTTTTCGTCAAAGGCGTAGTTCACCTTCAGGCCCGCCCCCTTGTCCCTGGCCTTGCCGCCGGCGCCGTAGTCGTTGCGCACGCTGACATTGCCCGGACCTGGGTTGATCCCGGCCAGCAGCGTCGATGCCGGCAGTTGCGCCACATTCTGGTAACGGCCGCCCGGCGTCATGCTGGAGAAAGGCTGGACGCAGCAGTTGACGGTGGATTCGCTGGCGCGCGGACTGAAGGTGATGTTCCACTGATCGTCCGGGCGCCATTCCAGTTTGCCGACAAAGTTGGTGCTGCGCGAGCCATTCAGGCGGTCGCCGTTGTACAGGTTCTTCACCACGCCGCCAAACGAGGACTTGTTGACCGCCACACGCATGCGCAGCGTGTCGCTCAAGGCGCCGGAGAGGGAGCCCATGGCGCGCCATTCACCGTCGCTGCTCATGTAGGTGGTGACCTTCTCTTTCCACTCATTGTCGATCGGCTTGGTGGTGATGTTGACCGCACCGGCGATGGAGCTCTTGCCGAGCAGCGTGGATTGCGGGCCTTTCAGCACCTCGACGCGGAACACGTCGGCCAGATCCTTGAAGGCGTTGGCCTGCATCGCGAACGGGATATCGTCGATCACCACCGCCACATCCGACTCCACGCCGATGCCCAGCGAGTAAGTACCGATGCCGCGCATGTTGATGCTGAAGTTGCCCGGCTGGGTGGAATATGTGACGGTCAGCGCCGGCGACAGGTTGGGCAGGTCGTTGATGTCACGGACGTTGTTACGCTGGAGAGTCGCGTCGCTGAGCACCGTGATGGCGGCCGGCACGTCCTGCAAATTCTGGGCGCGCTTGTTGGCGGTCACCACCACTTGCTCGATCTTGATGTCCTCCGGCTTGCTGTCCTGCGCCATGGCGCCGTGCGACAGACTGGCCAGCGCCAGGGCAACCGATGCTGCCAGGGGGCGAACGGCCAGGCTGGCCGGATGTTGATTATGCTTGCTCACTGCGACTCCTCCTCAATGGAATGTACACCTTGTATGCCTGTGTTACCAATCTCGCCGGCTTGTCATGTGAACGTTATCACACCGCATTAAAAAAAATCAGCCGGCAACGTCTCTGAAATGAAGATGAGTTAACGTTATCAGCCCACCTTTTCATTGACAAGCCTTTTTACATCAGTGGGGCAGAAATGCGACAGTTTGCGACTAAGCTTATGCCTTGCGCGTGCGGCGTTTGGTGATGCCGGCGATGGGCGCGGTCGATTCGCGCACCACCATCTCGGCCGGGAACTCGACGCGCTGGCGCGTGCCGGGCTGGCCCAGAATGCGGCGCATCAGTTCCTGCACCGCCGCTTGCGCCATCAGCGGCAGCGGGTGGCGCATGGTGGTCAGCTGCGGACGCACGATGCTGGCGGCGGTGACATCGTCGAAGCCGATCAGCGACAGATCGTCCGGCACTTGCAGATTGAGCGCGCGCGCGGCGTTCATGCAGCCGATCGCCATTTCATCGTTGGCGCAGAAGATGGCGGTGGGACGTTCGGCCAACGCCAGCAGGCGCTGCGCGGCTTCCTGACCGGATTGTTCGCTGTAGGTGCCCTGCTCGATCCACTGTTTATCGATATGCAGGCCGGCGTCGGCCATGGCCTGGCGGTAGCCGCGTTCACGCTCGGCGCTCTGGCCGGTCCAGTGGGTGCCTTTGATGAAGGCGATGCGCTGGTGGCCTTGCGCGATCAGGCCCGCCACCGCATCGCGCGCCGCGTTGAAGTTATCGCCCTGGACCACCGGCAACGTGGTATCGCGGCGGCAGAAGTTGACCAGCACGATCGGGCTCGCGCTCTTTTCCAGTTCGTGCAGGTATTCGTCGGTCATGCGCGGCAGGACGTAGATCAGGCCATCCCACAGGCCATGCAGCAACTGGCTGTGGCGGCGCTGCGTCTGTTCGTCCAACTGGCCGATGGAGTTGTAGATGAAGAGGTCCATCTCGTACTTGCGGACTTCCTCCGTCAGCGCGGAGACGAAGGCGTTCACCACCACCGAACTGAGGTCGTTGACCACCACGCCGATGACATTGGTGCGGCCGCCCTTCATCACGCGCGCCAGCGCGTTGGGCGCGTAGCCGAGCGCCTTGGCGGCTTCCTGGACTCTGGCTTTGGTGTCCTCCGATACATAGCCCTCGCCCGACATGGCGCGCGAGGCCGTCATCACCGACACCCCAGCCTTCTTCGCCACCTGCACCAACGTCACCGACTGCTTCTTCATGCTGTTATCCCGTATTTGATTACGGTGATAACGATACCGTCACTTGCCTCCGGGAGCAAGTGGCAGGGCGAACGTGGCGCTGTGGCCGCTGCCCGCCGCGCGCGCGGTATCGATGCGCAAACGTAGCCGCGGCGCGGTCGCCAGCACCGTCACACCGGGCGATGCCGACAGCAGCGCGCCAACCGGACGGGCGACCGTCAGTTCCACCGCCTGCTGCTTTTGCGTCGGATCGGCGGCAGAGATGCGCAACTGCCCGCCCGCCCACGCATCGGCGCCTGCTTCGGCCACGACAACCGCCAGCGGCCCGGTCGCGCTGACGTACGGCTGGCCGCCGCGTGGCGCGCTGCCCGCCTGCCACAGATTGGCCGCGTAAACCCTGGCGCGCGTATCCGTCACGGCGGCGGCACGGCCATCATTGGCCTCAATGCGCAGACCTGGATCACGCGCGGCTTGCGCGGTCGCCGCTTCGCTGGCGGCGGGCAACAGCATGTAAGCATAGCTGCGCGACGCCCCGTTCGGTATCGACAGCGTCTGGAACGATGCGCGAACCTCCTTGTCGCTCTGCTGGTCATTCAGCGCACGCCAGGCGCCACCGCGTTCCGCGCGCTCCGTGACGATGTCCGCACCTTGCGGGAAAACGTAGCCGACGCTGCTGCCAGCAAGCGCGTCGCGCAGATGGGCCCAGCGCGCCGTGGCCTTGCGGCCATTCTCCAGCGGCGCGCCGTCCACCACCAACCGCGCCCGCACATCACCAAGCTTGCGGTTCTCCACCACCGTCTCCACCGCGCCCTGGCCGTCGCTGATCTCCGCGCCCAGCGCCAGAATGCGGTCGCCCAGCAGGAACCACGACTTCTTGCCTTGCAGCGGCGAGCCGGTCACCTCGCGCAGGCTGAACGCCATGCCCAGCGCCGCATAGCTGCCTTGCGTGGCGCCGCCGACCCAGCTCTCGGTATTCGGATACATTTTCCACGCCACCGGACGGCCGCCATCGCTGCGGTCCGTGGTGGTGCCGGGCAGGCGCAGGCTGTCGACCGTGGCCCAGAACTCGCCGCCAAACTGTGTCTGGTCGGCGGTGTACAAGGACAGCATGCCCATGCCCGTCCACCACGCGCGCAGATTCTCGCCATTGCCCGACTCAAAGGACGACATGCGCGGCGACGCCATGTTCAGCACAGCCGCATAGCCCTGCCCGCGCAGGATGGCACGATCCATGGCCGCGTACAGACGCGCGCCTTGCGGCTCGGGCGCCGCGATGATGGCCGGATCGCCGGCAATCTTCTTCAACAAACCAAGTTCGTACAGCGACAAGCCAGACGTACCGACGCCGCTCGGCGCAGCCAGATAGCGCGCACCGAAACTGCGGTCACGCGCCATCTGCCCCTTGATCGTCGAGCGCAGCGCGGCCGCATCGGCCGGCGGCGCGGATTCCGCCAACACCGCCAGATACGCGATCATGCTGCGTCCCACCGAGTGTTCGGTTTGCGTCGGCGTAGCGATCTTGCGGCCGCGTACCGCGTCCGGCATGGCGCCGTCGATAAACCACGGCGCATAACTGTCGCGCGCCCACAGGAAGACATTGGTCAGATGCGGATCGGTGATCGGCCACGCGGAGCCGGACAACAGCCGCACCAGCCGCGAGAAATCGGCCAGCGCCACAGCGCCGTAGCTGCCGGTGTAAGGCACATAAGTGTGCTGCACAAAGGAACCGTCGCGATAGAAACCGTCGCCCTGCTCCGTCAACGCCAGCGCGGGACTGATGGCGTCGCGGCTCGCCGCCACGCGCTTTTCATCGCGCGCCAGCATGCCGCTGAGGATGCCGGCCAGCGCCTTGTCCAGCAGATTGGCGCCGGTTTCCGCTTCACCCAGGCTGCCATCGCCGCGCGTGCGATAACGCGGATCGGGCACATAGTAATTCACCACAGCCAGCGTGCGCGCACGCAGCGCGTCCGAGGTTTCCGCATGCATCAGGCTTAACACATCCAACACATACAGCGGCGTGCCGATTTGCCAGTCCCACCAATTGCCGATGGGCGGCTTGCCGGCGCGGTAGTGATGCTGTACCAGCCAGTCCAGCCCGGCCAGCGTGGCCTTGCCCAGCGCCGCATCGCGATACAGCGAAGATCCCGGCGTGGCATACGCCAGCGCCATCTGCCGCAAGCGCAAGGCATTGGCTGTGACGGCGGCGGAAGCCAGCAAGCCTTTGGGATCGCTGAAGCCGGCAGCGTCGTCCCACAAACGGTCCGTGTCCGGCGCGGCATGCATGCGCGCCAGCCAGCCTTGTACCGATTGTGCGCGCGCTTGCAACTGCGCCGTTACATCAGGGTCGCCGCGGTCCAGCGTGGATGCGCCGACCAGTTGCTCCTGCCAGCGCGCGCGCAGCGCATCGAATGCGTCGGCGGCGCCGGCGGGAGCGGCCAGCAGCACGCTGGCCACGGCGGCAGCCAGCAAGGACTTGCGTATCAGGCGCATGCTCGATTCTCCTTAGTGAACCGGCGGCGTGGCCGGCAGCGCCTTGCGCGGGAACAGCAGGAAGCGGCGCGTCTCGTTCGGTGCGAAGTCGGCGTGGAACCGCACGCCTTGGGCAGTGGCTTGCGATGGTAGCACGCGCGATGTCAGCGCATCCATCACCGCCACCTCGCCGCCTTCCGCGTCCACCACCTTCTCCAGATGATAGGAGGCGGCGCTGTTGACCGCCGTGACCACGCGCGGCGCACTAGCCTCCTCCAATCCCATGCGGTACATTTCGCTGCCCGCCATCAGGAACGCGCCCACCGCGAATACATCGGTCGACTCAGGATCGAAGTGTTTGGGATCGGCGCCGATAGGTTGCACGTGGGTCAGCTTGCCCTCGGCCGTGACACTGGCGGCCAGCGCCTGCCACGCGCGCTTGACGGCCGGCCCATATTTATCCTTCGGCAGCAGGCCCTGGTTCACGCCCCACACCAGGCCGTAGGTGTACAAGCCAGTGCCGCTGGTGTCCTTGGACGGATAGCTGGCCGGATCGAGCAGGCTGGCGCGCCATAAGCCATCCGGCTGCTGCAAGGCCAGCAGGCGCTCCGACATCTCGCGGTACTGCTGTACAAAGCGCGGATACGCGGGATGATTGGCCGGCACATACTGCATCATGCGCGCCAGGCCGCCCAGCACCCAGCCGTTGCCGCGTCCCCAGAATACCTTCCTGCCATTGGCTTCGCGCTGCTTGAAGTAACGGCTGTCGCGGTAATACAAGTGCTCCTGCTGGTCGTACAAATAGTCCGAGGTCTTCCACCAGCGCTCAATCGCGAATTCAAGATAGCGCGCATCGCCAGTCACGGATGTGAGGCGTGCCCACGCCGGTGGGCCCATGAACAATGAATCGCACCACGACCAGCGCATCAACACGCCAGGCTTCAGGAAATCCAGCGTGCCATCGCGCGGCTCCGCGATGATGCCATCGAACTGCACGCGCATCGGCGCGATCATGGCCGGGTCGCGCAGCTGCTGATACAGCTCGGCGTAAGTCTGGCCCACCGCCTGATCGTCCGCGTGATACAGGCTGGGACCAAGGCGCCAGCGGTTGCCGCGCCCCATGGCCAGCATGGCGTCGCGGTACACCGGATTGCCGGAGACGCCGGCCAGCGCCATGAAGCCGGCATCGCCCACCGCCTCGGTCCAGTCATCGGCGGGATAGCCGGTGGGATGCGCCAGCTGCCAGTTGGCGGCTTTCTCCATCACGGCCAGCACGGCGGCCGGTGCGGGTGCCGGCGCTTGCGCCGCCACGGCCGGCATCAGCAAGGAAAAACCGGCGCAGATGGCGGCCAGGATCGAAATCGTCGTTTTCAAAACCGTCTCCTTCATGAGTTGATAGGTTAACGATACCACACAATTTTTCAGATTGTGAAGCGTTTTTGGACGGATGGGCGGCAGGCGTGTTGCGCACAGGTCCGATTGCATGGTAACGTTAACTCCCATCGATCATAAATACGCTACCCATGACTGCTCGCGCCCTGAACTTGGCCCTGCACCAGCTGGAACACACCTTGAATACGCTCGGTCCCGCCGCCTTCCCCGGCGACACCAGCATCGGCCAGCACTATCGGCCACGCCAGCTGAATGGCGCTCCGCCGGGCGCCAACGTCGGCTGGACCACCGGGTTCTGGACCGGGCAGCTATGGCTGGCGCACGCCCTCACCGGTCAGCAGCACTGGCGCGCGGCGGCGGAACGGCAAACCGACAGTTTCATGGAGCGCGTGGAGCAAGGCGTGGACCTTGAACACCATGATCTGGGATTTCTCTATATGCTGAGTTGCGGCGCCGCCCATCATCTCACCGGCCAGCCGGGCGCGCACGCGGCCACCTTGCGCGCGGCACAGCGCCTGCTGTCACGCTTTCTGCCGGGCGCCGGCGTGATTCAGTCGTGGGGAACCATGGGCGATGCGGCGCAGCGCGGCCGCGTCATCATCGACGGCATCATGAATCTGCCGCTGCTGCACTGGGCCGCGCGCGCCAGCGGCGACCGGGCCTGCACCGAAGTGGCGCGCAGCCACCTGCAACGCACGCGCGAGCATCTGGTGCGGCCGAACGGCAGCACGTATCACACCTATCATTTCGACGCGGAGACCGGCGCGCCGCTACGGCCCTCCACCCATCAAGGGCTGGCCGACGACTCATGCTGGGCGCGCGGGCAAGCCTGGGGCGTGTATGGCTTCGCGCTCAATCATCGCCATGTGCCGGACATGCACCTGCTGACGGACGCCATGCGGCTGGCCGACCACTTCCTGGCCCACCTGCCGCCGGACCGCATCGCCTTGTGGGACCTGAGCCTGGCGCACGATAGCGGCGAGCCGCGCGACAGTTCGGCCGTCGCCATCGCCGTCTGCGGCTTGCTGGAGATCGCGGCGCAGTTGCCGCAAGGCGCGCAGCGCCAGCACTATCACGCGCAGGCGCTGGATCTGCTGGAAGCCTTAAGCCAGCAGTGCGCCGGCGAATATCCGGCCAGCGGCGGCCTGCTGCGCCATGGCGTGTATCACCGCGCCGCCAATCTGGGCGTGGATGAAGCCATGCTGTGGGGGGACTACTACTATCTGGAGGCGCTGGCCCGCGTGGCGGGCCACTGGACGCCGGCGCAGCTTTAAGCCATGCGGCGCAGCAGCGCCTCGCCGTCGCTTTCCACCATCATCAGCGCCGCGTGCTGCGGACGCACCAGTTCCTGCTCGGTGGCGTGGCGCACAAAGCTCACCAGGCCATCGTAATAACCGTCGACGTTCAACAGGCCTATCGGCTTGGAATGGATGCCCAGTTGCGCCCAGGTCAGCATCTCGAACAATTCTTCCAGCGTACCGAGGCCGCCCGGCATGGCGATGAAACCATCCGCCAGTTGCGCCATCATGGCTTTGCGCTCGTGCATATCCTTGACGATGAACTGGCGCGTCAGGCCGGTGTGCCCTACTTCGCGCTCGACCAGCGCGGTCGGAATCACGCCGGTGACTTCGCCGCCGAGACGCAGCACTTCATCGGCGATCACGCCCATCAAACCAACCTTGCCGCCGCCGTAGACCAGCGACAGATTGCGATCCACCAGCGCCCGCGCCAGCGCGCGTGCTTCTTCCGCAAAGCGTGGGGATGCGCCCGGATTGGCGCCGCAGTACACACAAATCGACTTAACCACCTGATTTTTCCTCTTCCAGTTCTTTTTGCGCCGCCGCCTGGTCCAGCCGCTCGGTGGCGTCGCGCACGTTACAGCAGGCGGCCTGCCGGTACAACTCGATGGCTTGCGCCACCTTGGCCTTCTTGTCCAGCATCTGCAAGGCGCGCGCGTACTGGATGCGGACGATGGCCGAATCGGGATTCAGCCTGAGCGCCTCCTCGAACTGGCGGTAGGCTTCTTCCTTCTTTACGCCGTAGGTCAGGCCGGCCAGCACCGCGCCCACCTTGTCCAGAATCTCGGCGTGATACACCCCCATGGCCGTATGCGCGTCAGCGCGCTGCGGCGCCAGCTTGATCGCCATATCGAGACTGCGTTTCACCTTGGCGCCCAAGCCTTGCGCCAGCGCCTTCACCACCGAAATCCCTTGCGAATACTGGCCCAGCGCATAAGCATGCCAGTAGTAGCCGGCCGGATTATCCGGCTGCTCCAGTTGCTGCCGCTCGCAGCGCTCGGCCACGCATTCAAACGTGGCCAGGCGCTTCTTGTCATTCGGCTCCAGATAATTGGTGTGCATGCAGATGGCCTTGTGCGCCACCGCGTAACCGTTCACGCCCACGTCCAGCCCCAGTCGCGCGGCCCGCTCAAATTCGCCGGCATGGAAGGCGATCCAGGCCTGCACCAGCGCAGGATGGGTGGGGAAAGCCTCACGGTCGCCCGCATGCAGTTGCGGCCATGCCGCTTGCAGGCTCTCCGGCGTGTAGCGATAAGCTGGATCGGGATACGGGAAAGGGGTCCACGCCATGAGGCCTCCGGTTCTACTTCAACTTCTTCAGGTATTCTTCGGACAGTTTCTGGAACAGCAGGCTGGTTTCATTGCGCAGATAAGGACCGATCTGCGACAGCACCTGATAACAGCCGCGCGCCAGCGCATCGGCCATCGACTGCTGCTCGCTGTACTTGCGCGGATTGCGCACGTATTCGTAGGACAGCCAATAGGTCGCCACCACCACCATGTTGGTGGCCATGGCGTCGATGGCGGTGTCGGAGGCTTCCAGCGACTTCTCGCTGCGCAGGTCTTCGCACAGCTGCTTGGCGACCTTGATCTTGTGCGCGAGGATCTGCTTGAAGTGCAGTTCCAGCTTGCGGTTGCGCGACAGCAGATCGTTCAGATCGCGGTAGAAGAAGCGATAGCGCCAGATCAGTTCAAACATCAGGTGCAGGTACAGCCACACGTCCTCGATGTTGGAGCGGCGGCCGTTCGGCACGGTCAGGATGCGCTCGATCTCGGCCTCGAACTGGACGAAGATCGAGTTGACGATATCGTCCTTGTTACGGAAATGGTAGTACAGATTCCCCGGCGAGATATTCATCTCTTCGGCGATCACCGTGGTGGTGATATTGGGCTCGCCGAACTCATTAAACAAGCGCAAAGACAGCTCTAATATGCGTTCGCGGGTACGGCGGGGGGCTTTTTGTAGCATAGCAAGGAGACCTCTGTTTATTCTCGTGCAAGCATAACACCGATGCTCATCACAGAGGAACACCCACGCATGCTTTTACGCGCACTTAGCGCGGAGATGCCGTTATTTAGCCTTTTTCGCGGCCGGCTTTTTGGCGGGGGACTTCTTGGCGGCGGGCTGCTTCGCGGCCTCCTTGGGCGCTGCCTTTTTGGCAACCGCCTTGCCGGACAACGCGGCCACCTGCTTGGTCAGCACGTCGATGCGCTGGTTCAGGGCATCGATCTCCTGCCGGGTCGGCACGCCGATGGAGCTGAGGGCGCGCAGCACGCGCTCCTCGAACAGCTGCATGGAAAAGAACTTGCCCTCATCTTCCTGCGCCTTGGCGAAAGCGGCCAGGCCGGCCTGCCAGATCTCTTGCGACGACATGCGCACCGCATCCAGTTGCTGGTCGTCGTTCTTCTTCAACTTCTTAGCCATTTCCATCCCATGAGTGCTGTTTGCCGATATTTTATTCTAGCCGAGCCGTTCTAGAGAATGGTTACTAATGCGGCAAGAGCACATCGGCCGGCATCTGGTGCGGCTGCATCCACTTGCGGTGCAGCCTGACGAAACTGCCGTCGCGCTTCATGTCGCGCAACGCGCTGTCCCAGGCCTGGATGATGGCGGCCGGCGTGCCACGGGAAAAAGCAAAACTCACCTCCACCTGGTCCAGCCGGAACGCCACCTCCACCTCGGTGGGCGGATAGCCGGCGCGGCGCAGCGCATCGACATACAGCTCCTCGCCATCGAACCAAAGGTCGAAGCGATGGTTCATCAGCATCTTGGCCGCGGTTTCGGAGGTATTGGTTTCGTCCAGCACCTTGTAGCCCCGCGCGCGCGGCAGGCTGACGAAAATGCTGCCGCGGCGGGCGCCGGCGCGCAGCTGGCGCGGATCGACGTTTTGCCGCTGCCATTCGGCCGCCTGGCCCTTGAGCGCGAACGCCGTCACGCGGGTGCTAAAAATAGGGCCGACAAACTCCATGTTGCGGGCGCGCTCGGTGGTGCGCACGATGGACAGCAGCATCACGCCGGGGCCGGCTACCGCCAGCGTGTTGGCGCGCGCCCAGGGAACGATCTCGATCGGATCGTGCTGCCCCAGCCGCTCCTGAATGGCGCGGGCCAGCTCAACGGCAAAGCCATCGGGCCGCGGGCCGTTCTGGAAACTGACCGGCTTGCTCTCCATGCCGTAGATTTTCAACGGCGCAGCGTGCACCGCGCCGGCCAGCAGCAAGCTCAAGGCGCACACGAGACGGATCAGGTTCATGCGCCCGATATTACCTCAAGTATTTACTTGGACGTAGCGTCGACTTCCTTTTTGCCGAGATGTTTGTCGAGGAAGGCCAGCATGGTTTGGAAGTACTTTTTTTCATTGACGATATAGCGCAGGCCGTGACCTTCATTTTCAAAAGCCAGCCACTCCACGTGTTTGCCCGCTGCCTCCAGCGCCTTTTTCATCTTCTCACCATGCGCAATCGGCACACGCCGGCCGTCCTCGCCGTGCATCAGCAACACCGGCGCCATAATGCGGCTGGCTTGCTTGAGTGGCGATACTTGATCAAATTTTTCCGGATTGGTCCGCGCGTCACCGACCCGCGTGAGCCGCAATTCGCGCGTGACCTTGTCACCGGCGGCATCCGAACGATCGTTGAGCATGTATCCGATGTCGACCACACCGGCGAAGCTGACGCCACACTGGTACAGTTCCGGTGTCTTCACCAGCCCCCACAAGGCGGCATAGCCGCCATAGCTGGCGCCAACAATGCAGATGCGCTTGGGGTCTGCGATGCCTTGGCGGATCAACTCCCGCACGCCGGCCGTGATATCGTCCTGCATCGCCAATCCCCACTGCCCAAAGCCAGCCTCCTCAAAGCGCTTGCCGAACCCGCTGGAGCCGCGAAACTGTGGCTGAAACACTGCATAGCCATGCCCCGCAAGAATCTGCACCTCCGGATTCCATTGCCAATAGTCACGTACCCTCGGGCCGCCATGAATCAGTACCACCAACGGCGTGCCAAGCGCGCCGCTGGCTGGGCGCGTCAGGAAGGCCGGCACTTTGGTACCGTCATCGGCAGCATACTGCATGATTTCCATCGGCCGCATGTCAGCCCCCGCGGCGGACTTGACACGCGACGCCAGTCGACGTATCTGCCCCTTGGCCATATCCAGCAGATGCCAGGCACCAGGCTCGACGTCACTGTACGAGTACACCAGCACTTTGCCGCGCGGATCGCCGCTCAGGATGTTGATGCGATCGGGCAGCACCTGGTTTACCGAGTCCTGCACGCCTGCCCACACTGGATCCAACCAGACGTGCTCGGTACGCATGCCGCGCGTACTGACGCGCTCAAACGCCGATTGGTCGAGACCGGAGACACTCAGGATATCCTGTGTGGGGTGGCCGGCCATCATCTCGCCGATCTGACGGCGCTCGGTGTCGTAACTGAAGACAGCATAGGTGTCGCGGCCTATACGCGACGAGATCGCTAGTGTATGGGGCTCGTCCGGCACAAACATCGGCACCCAGTAATCGTCCCCAATGCCGAACTGCGTAAGTTTCTGCCATTCAGCGTCGCCTGAGGGACGATACCAATTGCTGACCGTGGAGACGTCCCGCCAGAACGCCGAGTTGACCAGCGAGACAGCACGCAATTCGCCGCCGCGGTCAAACGCCCAACTGATCACTTTCCCCTTGGGGTAGCTGATCGTCTTCCGTTCACCGGTACGCGCATTGACCTTGGCGATTTCACCGTCTTCCAAATCGGTGTACACCAACAACCACGGTGAATCAGGCTTGTCCCGCTCCGCCCGGCCAATCACCTCCTCCCCCAGGTCTGCCACCTTCTTGCCGTTGAGGTTAATTGATTCGGCTTCGACGCCATAATCAACCGCAAGCAAATCATTGCCTGCCCAAGTGACTTCGCGCGGAGCCTTGATAAAGCGCCAAAATCCTTCGGTAACATGTTGGCTGGATGACAGCACCTTGCTTTCTTCCGTGGCCGTATCGTAAAGCTGCAATTCGTGAACATAGCCATTGAAAAACACAATGGCGACGTGCTTGCCATCCGGCGATAAGCTGACGCTTTTCGCGCCCGACGGCTGAATCGCCTGCTCAATGGTCAAGGGCGCAGCTGGCGCAACAAGAGAAATGACAGCCAACGCCATCGCGCTGGCACAACGAAGAAACCGCATAGCCACAAAAGAATAGTTTACTCAGGGAAATTATAAACTTTACACTCTTCTTTTGTCACCCATGCAAAATGCCGCGCCTCAGCCGGGGACCTTGGCGCTTTCGCGCGCGGCGGCCGGGCCGCCGTGCAGCTGGGCCTGGAGGCGGAAGCCTTCGCGGATGTTTTCCCGCAGGACCGCGCCCTTCCACGGCTTGGTGTAGAAGCGGTCGATGGCGCCGTGGTTGATGGCGGCCATGATCGGCGTCAGGTCGGCATAGGCCGACAGCATGATGCGGAAGGTGTCCGGGCACAGGTTTTTCACCCGCTCCATGAACTCGGTCCCGCTCATCAGCGGCATGCACTGGTCGCACAGGATCACCTGCACCCGGTGCCGCGCCAGGATGTCGAAGCCTTCGGCCGCGGTCTGCGCGGTCAGGATGCGGTAGCCGTCCTGCGACAGGAAGTCGGTCAGCACATCCAGCATGAAGGCGTCGTCGTCGACGATCAGCAAGGTCTGCTGATCGGCCACCGCTTCGTGCACCGGCGCCTGCATGCGGCGCCCTTCGCGCAGCATGGCCTCGAAGTCCTGCTCCGGCAGCGGACGGCTGAAATAGTAGCCCTGCATCTCGTCGCAGCCATGGCGCCGCAGGTAGGACAGCTGCGCGTCTTTTTCCACGCCTTCGGCGATCACGTTCAGCTTGAGGCTGTGCGCCATGTTGATGATGGCCAGCACGATCGCGGCATCGTCCGGATTGCTGGTCACCTCGCGCACAAAGGCGATGTCGATTTTCAGCTTGTCGATCGGGAAGCGCTTCAGATACGCCAGCGAGGAATAGCCGGTGCCGAAGTCGTCGATCGAGATCTGAATCCCCAGCGCCTTCAGGTTTTGCAGCACGCTGATGGTTTCTTCCGCGTTCGACATCAGCGAGCTTTCGGTCAGTTCCAGCTCCAGCAATTCCGGCGCGATGCCGTGCTCGCGGATCGCCTTGAGCACCTCCTCCTCCAGCCCGCCCACAAAGAACTGGATGCCCGAGACGTTGACCGACAAATGCACGTCGCCGGCGTTGGTCTTGTGCCAGTGGGCGATCTTGCGGCAGGCTTCGTGGATCACCCAGGTGCCGACCCGCACGATCAGCCCGGTCTCCTCCAGCAGTGGAATGAACAACGCCGGCGACACCATGCCGTGCCCCGGCCGCTGCCAGCGGATCAGCGCCTCGGCGCCGCTGATGCGGCCGCTGTCGATGTGCACCTTGGGCTGGAAGTGCAGCACGAATTCCTCGTTCTCGATGGCGCGCCGCAGGGCGTTTTCCAGGTCCAGCCGCGCCAACGATTGCGCGTTCATCTCGGCGGTGAAGAAGCGGAAGGCGTCGCGCCCGGCCTCCTTGGCGCGGTACATGGCGGTGTCGGCGTACTGGATCAGGGTGTCGGGCTCGGCGCCGTCGTCCGGATAGACGGCGATGCCGATGCTGGCCGTCACCGTCACCTCGTGGCCCTTCAGGTCGAACGGCCGGCGCAGCGCGTCGCGGATTTTATCGACCACCGCGATCGCGTTCTGGGCGCCGTCCGGCAGCATCAGGATGGCGGCAAACTCGTCGCCGCCAAAGCGCCCGATGGTGTCGCGCACGCGCAGGCAATCGACCAGGCGCGAGGAGAACTGGCGCAGCAGCTCGTCGCCGATGGTGTGGCCCAGCGTGTCGTTGACGTTCTTGAAGCGGTCGACGTCGAGGAACAGCACCGCCAGCGACCACTTGTGTTCCTCCGCCTGGCGCAGCGAGTGCGCCAGCGAATCGTAGAACTGGCTGCGGTTGGGCAGCCCGGTCAGGGTATCGAAGTGGGCCAGCTTGAGCAGGCGCTGCTCGGCCTCCTTGCGCTCGGTGATGTCGCGCGCCACCGCCACCAGGATCCAGCTGGCGCCGGAGCGCAGGGTGCGGCGCTGCACCTCCACCGCCAGCGCCGAGCCATCCTTGCATTGCAGCAGCAACTCGGCCATGGCGCCGCTCTGGTCGCCGGCCAGCAGCTTGTCGTACAGTTCCTCCAGCTTGTGCAGGTCGCCCTCCAGCGAGCGGTTGGGGCCGACCTTGAGGAAGTCGTCGCGCTCGAAGCCCAGCATGCGGCAGGCGGTGACGTTGACGTCGACAAAGCACATGCCGGCGCGGTCGACCAGGAAGATGGCGTCGGCGGTGGCGTCCATCGCCAGGCGGAAGCGGCGCAGGTCTTCGTCCAGGCGGATGCGGGCGTTCATGTCCAGCGTCAGCTGGGCGTGGTGGCGCTTGATTTCCTCGTACAGCAGCAGGTTTTCAAACGCCACCGCCACTTGCGCCGCCACCGTGCCGGCCACGCGCTCGTCCACCTCGGAGAAGCCGTCCGCGCCCAGCTTGTCGACCAGATACAGCCAGCCATGGGTGCGCTCGCGCGAGATGATGGGCACGCCAAGGAAGGAATGCACCGGCGGATGGGTCGGCGGCAGGCCGATGCCGGCCGGGTCGCCATTCAGGTCGTTGATGCGGCACGGCAGGCGCTGGTCCAGCAGGCCGCGCAGCACGCCGGCGCGCGGGGTTTGCGCGATCTGCCGCACCGGCATGCCGGCGCCGCAGCTGGCGAAGTAGCTCAGCTCGGTCGCGCCCGGTTCCAGCACGCCGATGCAGGCGTACTTGGAGACGCAGATATTCTGCGCCACGCGGCAGCCGATCTCCACCAGCGCGGCCGGGTCGCGCTCGGCGCCCAGTTCGATGCCCAGCTCGATCAGCGCGGTCAGGCGCAGGCTCACCGCCTGCAAGCTCGACAGCGAATGCGACAGCCGCTGCGTCATGCGCGACAGGTTTTCCGACTGCGCCTCCTCGGTGTCGCCGGCCAGCTGGGTGATCAGCTGGCTGCTCGACTCCAGCTCGTCGAGATACTCGGCCACCTGGTGGTCGATGTCATGGAAGCGCCCCTCCTGCGGCGGTTCCGGCGCGAAGGCCGGCAAGCCCTCGGCCAGCGGCGGACTCTCGGCCAGGCCCAGCGCCTCCTGCACCGTGGCCAGGATCACCTCCGGATCGGACGGCTTGGGCAGCACCCAGCGCACGCCGCACGACTGCGCCACCGCCATGGCCTCGCGCTCGCGGTAGGTGGCGGTGTAGAAGATCACCGGCACGTCGGCCGTCTCCTCATGCTCGTGCATGCGGGTGACGAATTCGTAGCCGTCCATATTCGGCATCAGGATGTCGGAAATCACCAGATCGGGTTTTTCCGCCAGCACCATTTTCAAGCCCTCGGCGCCGTTGGACGCTTCCAGCAGGCGATGGCCGCCGTAGCTCAGCAGCGTCATCAGGAATTCACGGTTCAGCACGTGATCGTCCACGATCAGGATCGTGGCCATGTCGTTCTTACCCGGGGACGACACTGCCCCCTGTAAAAAAGACTCGATTTGGGTGACAAAGGTGTCGGGCTCGATGGGCTTGCCGATATAGCCGTCGAACCCGGCCTCCAGCAGTTTCTCGCGGTCGCCCACCATGGCCAGCGCCGTCACCGCCAGCGCCGGGATGTGGCGCACGGCGGGATCGGCCTTGAGCGCGGCCACCACACCATAGCCGTCCAGCTTGGGCAGGTGCACATCGCAGATGATCAGGTCCGGCAGCTCGCGTTGGGCGGCCGCCACGCCGGCCTCGCCATCGCTGGCCGACAGCGGCGAGTAGCCGAACGCGCGCAGCAGGTACACCATCAATTCCATGTTGGTGGCGTTGTCTTCGATAATCAGGATCCGTGCCGACACGCGTGCCCTCCCTTTCTTTATCGTTATTCTTCCAGAGGCAGAGCCAGCGTGAACACGCTGCCCACGCCGTACTCGCTATCAAATAAAATCTCGCCGTGCAGCAGCGACGCCAGCTTGCGGCTCAGGTGCAGGCCCAGGCCGGTGCCCTCGAATTGCCGCAGCGCCGTCGCGTCCAGCTGCGAAAAGGCCTGGAACAGGCCGTCGCGCTGCTCGGCGCCGATGCCGATGCCGGTATCGCTGACGCTGATGGTGGCGCACGGCCGCGCCCCCACCACCGCCCGCGCCAGCCGCACCAGCACGGTGCCGTGGTTGGTGAACTTGATCGCGTTATGGACCAGGTTCATCAGGATCTGCTGCACCGCGCGGCGGTCGCTCGACACCGTCAGGTCGGGCGCCACCGGTTCGAACTCCAGCGCCAGGCCCTTGCTGCGCGCCTGCGGCTTGAACGAGGTCAGCACTTCATCGATCACCGCGCGGCAGGTCAGCGGCGCCATCTCCAGTTCCAGCTTGCCGGATTCGATGCTGGTCAAATCCAGCAAATCGTTGATCAGCGACAGCAGATGGCGCGCGCTGCTCTGGACCATGCGCAACTGTTTATTCTGCTCGTCATTAATGGGTCCAGGCAACTTCATCAACATAGTACCTGTAAAACCGATGATCGCGTTCAACGGCGTGCGTAATTCATGCGACATGCCGGCCAGGAAGCGGTCCTTGGCGGCGACCGCCTTGGCCAGCTCGACATTTTTCTCCTGTAGCGTCAGTTCAAACTGCTTGCGCTCGCTGATATCGCGGATGGCGCTCATCACCAGCGTGCCCTCCTCCGTCGCGATCGGGCTCAGGCTGATCTCGACCGGAAATTCCGTGCCATCGCTGCGCAGGCCGTACAGATCGCGGCCGCCGCCCATGGGCCGCACCTGCGGCTGCGCGGCATAACCGGCGCGGTGCGCCAGGTGCGCGCCGCGCAAGCGCGGCGGCATCAGCAGTTCCAGCGCCACCCCGCGCAGGCTGCCGCGGGCATAGCCGAACAAGCGCTCGGCCTGACAATTGGCCAGCACGATGCGGCCGGCGGCGTTGGCCAGGATGATGGCGTCCGGCATGGATTCCAGGATGCCGTTGTAACGCGCCTCCACCAGCTTGGCGTCGCGCAGCACCTTGAGCGCGGTGACGTCTTTTTTGCTCCACAGGATGTAGTCGGGCTGGCCGTCCCGGCCGCGCACCAGCTTGCTGGAACTGTCGATGTAGACCAGCGTGCCATCCTTGGCGCGGCGCATCGATTCGTAGCTGGCCACGCCCTCGTCCATGGTGCGCCGCAGGACGCCGGCGCCATCGCCGCCCGCGGTCGGCGGCGCGATCAATTCATCCAGGCGGCGGCCCACGGCCTCCTCGCTGGCGTAGCCAAACACCGCCTGCGCGCCATTGGTCCAGCAGACGACGACACCATCCGTGGTGGTCAACACCACGGCATCCGGGCTCTCATTCAGGATCAGGGTGCCGAAATCGCTGGTCATCGCCTCGCCTTTTTGCTACGCGCACAGGACTAACCATACAGCAAGGCGGCACGCGAATCCTCACACAAAATCACACTGCGCCGCCGCTGCGATCTCGCGCAGGGTGCAACGCATGACCTCCGGATGCCTGCCCAGCGCCACGTGGCCTATGGCGCCGAACACCAGATTGCGGGCGCCGGGCAGGTCGCTGGAATCTTGCGGCGCAATGATGTTGTCATGGACAGAGTAGATGGAGCTGATCAGGGTGCGTTGCGTATTTGCCTCAGATGCCGCCAGCGAGGCCAGCCACGCGCTGTCGCGCCGCATCTGCGCGGCGTTGCTGCCCGGCCCCAGGTGCGCCAGCGCGGTGCCGTGATGCGGCGTGCCGAGCGTGATCACGCGCGCGATGTCGGCATCGCCGTGCCGGCGCAGATAGGCACGCGCCACCAGCCCGCCCATGCTGTGCGCCAGGAGGATGACTTGGGCGCTGCCGGTCTCGCGCCGCAGGCGCTCCACCGCCGCCCGCACCTGCGGCACAAAGTCGTCGATCGGGGCGCCCGGCGGTTCGAGATCGATGCCGTAATGGCTGATGCGCGCCTGTTTCAGCAGCTTGCTCATCGGTAGCCAGTAGCCGCTGTTGCAGGCGTAGCCGTGGATCAGCAGCACCGGCATGCCTTGCGCGCCGGGCACCAGTTGCATGCCGACCGGGCGCAGCATGTAGTAGGACGAGGTCAGCATCGAGGAATGGAACTCGTGCCAGAACAGGCCGGCCGCGCTGAGCGGATTGAGCGCGTGAGCGGGCGGCGTGATGCTGCCGGCGCGCCAGCTCAGGTAGAAGTTGTTGGCCGAGATCAGCAGGCGCACCAGCAACAGCGCCAGCAGCCCGCAAGCGGCATAAAACGCCGCCGTGGCCGGCGGGCTGAGCGTGGCTTCCCACGCCGGCCGCCACCAGTAATAAAGTCCGGTCGCCAGCAGGCCGACGAGCACGGCCTGCAGCACCAGCAGCAGTATCAGCAGTCGCTTGATCATGACCGCATGATACCGCGTTTATGCCGGCGTGGGCCGGGCCGCCGGCCGCCCCGTCAACTCCTGCGCCAGCGCGCTGGCCAGGCGCGCCACCATGGCGTAGATCGACAGTTGCGGATTGGCGCCGATCGCGGTCGGGAACAGCGAGCCGTCGTGCACCGAGAGATTGGCCAGGCCGTGATAGCGGCCGTTGGCGCCGGTCACCCCCAGCCGCGCGTCGTCCGCCATGCCGCAGCCGCCCATCACATGGGCCGACACCACCCGCGTTTGCAGCAGCTTGAACGGCAGCGCCTGGATGGCGGCCCGGGCCTCGGCCCAGCTGCGGTAGGCGCGCGCCCGTTCATGCGTGGGCGTGACGGTCCGGGCGCCGGCGGCAAACTGGATCTCGGCCATGCTCAGCAGCGCGCGCCGCGCGCCATCCCAGAGGAAATCGCTGAACGGGTAGTCCAGCACCGGCGCGCCATCCACCAGGCCGACGCTGCCGCCCGGCGCGTCCGGGTGGAAGCCGTCGCGCAGCAACGCCAGCAGCACCTGCACATGCGGGAACTGCCGCATCAGCGCCGCGTGCTCGGCGCCAAAGCCGGCCAGGGTGACCGCCGCCAGCAGCGGATGCAGCGGCGGCGCCTCCAGCTTGTAGCCGATCGGGCCGTCGATGCGCTCGGTGTGCAGGAAGTGGTCCGAGTACACGGTCTGCGGCGCGCCGGCGTAGCCCTCGACGCGCTGCGCGAACACCGCCGCCGACACCAGCGACGGATGCAGGAAAGTACGCTTGCCCAGCAAGCCATGCGGATCGGGCGCCATCGAGCGCAGCAGCAAGCCGGGCGTGTTGATGGCGCCGCCCGACAACACGAAGTGGCTGGCGCGCAGCGTCAGGCGGCGGCCGGTCGGGCTGAGGCCGTCCGCGGCCAGGGCCACGCAGTCCAGCCCGGTGACGCGCTCGCCGCGCAGCACCAACCGCTCCGCCCGCACCCGCGTCAGCAGGGTGGCGCCGTGCCGCAAGGCCGAGGGGATGGTGGTGACCAGCATCGACTGCTTGGCGTTGGTCGGGCAACCCATGCCGCAGTAGCCGAGATTCCAGCAGCCGTTGACATTGCGCCGTATCAGCCCGGTCTCGATATGGAGCTTGCTGGCGCCGAGGCGCAGCACATCGTTGTTCTGGTTGGGCGGCACCGGCCAGTCGATGATGTTGAGACGCTCCTCCATCAGGCCGAACCACGGCGCCAGCGCTTCCGGCGTGTACTCCCCGAGGCCGAAATGCCGGTTCCAGTAATGCAGCGTGCTGTCCGGCGTGCGGAAGCTGCTGGTCCAGTTGACGGTGGTGCCGCCGCCCACCGCGCGGCCTTGCAGGATGGTCACGCCCTGGTCCCGGGTCTTGCGCGCGGCCGACTCCTGGTACAGCGACGGGTAGGCCTCGGCCTCGCGCATCCTGAAGTCGCTGGACGACTTGAGCGGGCCTTCCTCCACGATGATGACCTTGAGGCCGGACAGCGCCAGGATCTCGGCCGTGACGCCGCCGCCGGCGCCGCTGCCGACAATCACCACGTCCGCCTCCAGCGTCCGGTCGGCTGGCAGCAGCGCGCCGTCGGTGACTTGCCAGCCGGCCGCCAGCCCGGCCCGGATCGGATCGGCAACCGCGCTCATGCCGCCAGCTCCCCGAGCGGGCCCGGATAGCCGATTGCCTCCCAGCTGGATGGATCGGCGTACCAGGCGCCCAGGATCAGGCCGTGCAAGCCGTGGTAGGCGACTTGCAGGGTCTGGAGGCTATGCGTGCGCCAGCTTTGCAGGAAGGCCGCCACCTGGCGTGGATCGGCCTGCTCCCAGCCGCCGCCGACACCGGTCAGCAGGCGCCGCGCCGGGCCCAGCGACAGCAGCCCGAACAGATCCTGCACCTGCTGTTGCGTGGCCAGCGGCAGCGCCCGCACGGCGGCCCGCACCCGCTCGCCGGCGGCGGCCAGGGCGGC